>CANHGS010000001.1 GCA_947460595.1 Bacteroidota bacterium
TATTTTTCTGGATAACTCAAAGATTTATTGGCCAACCATCCATCGTTAAAATGGCTGATACATTTGGCGTTTTTCATATTTGCATCTGAAGTATATAATTCAGAAGGATTGGCCACTTCTACCTTACTAAATACCAGTTGGTTATTGCGCAAATCAAAACTGCTGATGCCCGCACTAAAATCACTCAAAGCTTCTGCTTTTTTACTTTTGATATTCATGCGGTACAAAGGTTGTCCGCCATTAGATTGTGCAGTAAAATACAACCACTGTTCATCGGCACTCCATACTAGTCCACCCTTGTTGCGGTCAAAGGGTAGTATACTAATGTCTTTGGTTGAACCATTCAAAGGCATTACTGCCAATTGTGGAACGTCTACAAAACCAGTTAGTCCAAATTGAAAAGCCAACCATTTTCCAGAGGGAGAAATTTTGGCGCTATTATAAATTTTACCTTTTTCTCCAAGCAACAATTGCAGATTGTTACCATCGGCGTTAGCCAAATAAATGGAACTTTCCAAAGACCTATCTGGGTGTTCGGTACTGTCAATATCTGCCACCAAAATCAGTTGTTTTCCATCTGGTGTATAGTCTGCAGCTTGATACCTATAAAAACCATGTGTTAGTGCCGTTACCTGAATACCATTGTTCACTGGTACGCTAAAAAAATGGTTGAAAGATAGTTCTGGTGAAGTAGTGCTCTCTTCTTGAAAATTGAGCTTATTAATAACCTTGGCTTTTTTGTCATTGGCGTTTTGTTCTAGATAAGCGCGAACCTCTTCAAGGCTTCCGTCTGGATCAGCTTTGGCAATACCCGTTTTGAACTGCTCGTTTGCTGGAAAACCCGGTTTTTCAAAAGGCCATTTTGGAATGGTTTTGCCAGGATTTATGTCAAGGTCTTTTAATAAATCTTTTAGCGGAACGGAGGCTGAAAAAAGAATCTTGTTGCCATCGGGGCTCCATTTGGGATTGCCCGCCCCATATTTGTACTTGGTCAATTGTTGGGCTTCTCCTCCGTCTAAAGAGAGTAAAAAAATCTGTGGCTTTCCATCGGCCACGCGAACAAATGCCAACTGTTTACCATCGGGACTCCAAGCGGGTTGGCTGGCATTTTCCTTGGCTGTCAGAGCCTTAGGATTAGAATTGCCATCTGAAACAAAGATTTGATTGCTGTATTTGTATTCCCATTTCAGGTCTCCATCGGGTTCAATCTGATTGACTACAAAAGCTGATTTGCTTCCGTCTGGGCTCAAGCTCACCCCCAGGACCTGTTTAATTTGAAGCATATCGGTCACTTTAATGGGCTCTTTTCCTTTTTGGGCCATCAAATGTTGTGCAACTAGTAGGAATAATAAAAACGCAGTCTTTTTCATTTGTTTTATTTGAAAGTTCAAAATACAAATTATTGGCCAAGACCCGTTGCTGGTTGTATTTTTGGGATCAAAATCAGTATTTATGAGTGAAATGGTCAATGAATTCAACGATTATAGGCAGAAAATGAATGAAGTAATCCTGAGTAAGGATAATTTAGTCATGAAACGCCTTTGGAACTTAGATACCAATACCTATGAAGCAGGTGCTTTGGACAAAAAAACCAAAGAATTATTGGGGCTGGTATCCAGTATGGTTTTGCGTTGCGACGATTGCATCAAATACCATCTGGGAAAGAGTTTTGAGCTAGGCGTGACCACGGAAGAATTGTACGAGGTTTTTGCTGTGGCCAATATTGTAGGTGGCACTATTGTGATACCTCATACCCGTAGGGCTGCCGAATATTGGGAAGAATTGATAAAAGGATAGGGATTTTTACAGGACAACCCCATTTTTTGGTCCATTCCTAGGTTAGAATATCTTAACTTTAGCCCCATAATTTACATTCTTTTGAATTGTTGTATAAAAAATTAGTACATGAGTGAAACTGCAACAGCTGCTCCCATACTGACAGCTAAGGATTTTGCCACCGACCAAGAAGTGCGTTGGTGCCCAGGATGTGGCGATTATTCCATTTTAGCCCAGGTTCAAAAAGTAATGCCCACCATTGGTGTTGCTAAAGAAGATATTGTGATCATTAGCGGGATTGGTTGTAGTAGCCGTTTTCCCTATTATATGAATGTTTACGGAATGCACAGCATACACGGAAGGGCTACTGCCATTGCCAGTGGATTAAAAGCTAGCCGTCCTGAATTGAGTGTATGGATTGTTTCCGGAGACGGTGATAGCATGAGTATTGGCGGCAACCATACCATTCATATGTTGCGTAGAAATTTAGACGTGAATTTGTTGGTTTTCAACAACCAGATTTATGGTTTAACCAAGGGTCAATATTCCCCTACTTCTGAAACTAATAAAATTACTAAGTCAACTCCTTTTGGTTCAATTGACCATCCATTTAATCCTTTGGCCTTGGCCATGGGGGCTGATGCTACTTTCTTAGGTAGAAGTATGGATCGTGATCCTAAGCACTTGCAATACATGCTTACTCGTGCCAATGCACATAAAGGAACTTCTTTCTTAGAAATCTATCAGAACTGTAACATCTTTAACGATGGGGCGTTTGAAATTTTCACAGAAAAAGGAACCAAACAAGACCAAGGTTTATACTTAGAACATGGCATGCCATTGGTTTACGGTGCCAATAAGCAATTTGGTATTAAGCTAGAAGGATTAAAACCCGTTGTGGTTGATTTGGCAGAAGGAGCTTCTACTGATGATCTATGGATTCATGACGAGAAGGACTTTTACAAAGCACAAATCTTGGTGCGTATGTTTGATGATCCTAATCAAAGTGGAGAACATTTTCCTCGCCCATTTGGTGTGTTCTATCAAACTGAAAGAGCTTGTTATGAAGACCAAATGGCCATGCAAATTGAAGAGGTCATTACCACAAAAGGTAAGGGAGATTTGGACAAACTGATCCGCGGTAAGGAAGTTTGGGAAATTCAGTAAGCTTTTAATTGATATAGGAACCCTCGCAGTAGCGGGGGTTCTTTTTTTGCTACTAGCTTGATGGGCACTTAATATCTGAAGGGTATGCTTAAATAGTGACAATATCATTTCTAATGGCATATAGCACCAAGCCTATTCGCGTAGAAACTTGTAATTTTTGAAATAGGGTATCTCTATATCCATCAATGGTCCTTGGACTTAAATACATCTCGTCTGCAATTTGTTTGTAAGAAAGGTCACTGCAGATTCTTTTTAAAAACTCTATTTCTCTTTCTGTGATTTCTATTTTTTTTCTAAGCCCATCTTCATCCTCATCCATTTGATGGTTCATAGAATGAATAATATTGGAACACATAATATCGTTCAGATAAATGCCTTTTTCTATCAGGCTATCAAGTGCCCTTTTTAATTCTATGGGTTCTGAATCTTTGAGAATATAACCTTTGGCGCCGCTCTTCAACATTTTAATAATAGCTTTTTCATCATTAAGCATACTCAATGCTAATACTTTTATGCTGGGGTAATGGGTATATAGCCATCTTGCTGTTTCATAGCCATTCATCTCTGGCATGGTAATGTCTAGCAAAATAATGGAAGGTAAATTTTGAGGAGATAGCATTTTGGTTAACTCCTTACCGTTATTGGCTTCAAAAACAATCTTGTATTCTTGAAAGCTATTTATGATCACCGCTAACCCCCTCCTGAATAGCAGATGATCATCCACTAAAGCTATTTTAATCATTGGAACAACATTAAAGTTGAAAATTCACAGGAATCAGTTCTTGGGAGGGTATTTTTTAGAATAGAGACCTGATAACTCTAATTTCTAACAAGTATTTTATATTTCCGCAGTTGTTTTAACTGAAAAATTACCGTTAAAACACCGTTTAAAATTCAGTGATTTTCACTTTGTTAGATCAGAATACCCACACTATTTTTACTCTTGAAAACTGCAGTTGGCTATTACCAATACACCTTTCTAGGTAAACAGTTTCATTGGGGGTTACAAACCGAAAAGAGGTAGTTCGCTACCTCTTTTTTATTGCCACTCAGGGAATAGGTTTAACTTTAACTAAGAATTCAGAACCATGTTGCTCCAAGTACACCCGGTTAATCCCAATCCCAGATACCTTAAGATGATTGTTGATTGTCTGAAATCAGGTGGTATCATTATCTATCCTACTGATACCATCTATGGGTTGGGTTGTGATATTACCCAACACAAAGCCATTGAGCGGATTGCCAAAATTAAACAGATTGACCCGTCCAAAGCACAATTGAGTTTTGTTTGTTATGATTTAAGTGACTTAAGCAAGTACACCAAGAGTATTAGTACACCCTTGTATAGAATGCTTAAAGAACATTTGCCAGGTGCTTACACTTTTATCCTTCCTGCTAGCAAAGAAGTTCCTAAGTTGCTTCAGAGTAAAAAAAGTACCATTGGGTTAAGAATCCCTGATAACCAGATAGCAAGAACCATTGTTCATGAATTGGGCCATCCACTTCTTTCTGCATCCTTACCAGGTGTTATGGTGGAGGAATACACGGATCCTGAATTGATGTATGAAAATTTTAAAAATCAAGTGGATATTGTAGTTGACGGGGGCATTGGTGCGATGATTCCCTCTACGATTGTTGACTGTACCCAAGAGCCTTACCAATTAATTAGAGAGGGGGCAGGTGTTTGGGAAGAATGATTTTTATTGCTTCCGAATTTGCTATTTCCTAAATTCTAATTCAAACCAATTGTATGTTCATCCAATGCTATTCCTTAGATTTAAGGATGCTTTTTCGTGCAGTATGTTTCTGGTTAATATTCTCTTTGATCTTTGGCTATTATCAGGCCCAAGCACAGACTCCTTCTCTTATACATTTTGATGTTGGGTCAGGTTTACCTAGTAATGAAGTATATGATTTAAAAATTGATAGCAAGGGTTTTCTTTGGGTAGGTACTTCTGAAGGATTGGTTAGATATGATGGTAATAGTTTTTTGTTGTTGAATAATCCTAAATCAAGGGGTAATGCAGTAACAGGAATTTTAGAAGATAATACTGGGGCTATGTGGTGCCATAATTTTAACGGTCAAATTTTTCATACCAGCCGTGATTCGGTGGTTAGATTCTTGTCATGGGAGCCCTTTTATAAAAATCAACTCACCGAATTTACATTTGATCAACAGGGCAGATTGTTAGTTATTAATAACTTGAATCATATTTATAGGTTTAACCTTGCAAAGCATGCAGTGACCAAATTATTAGAAGCTAGTTCTATTAAGGAAGCTATTGCTACTATGCATGATGGATCTGTATTATTTAGTCAGGTTGATAAGGGATCTATTTCTGAGTTAAGAGAACAAACTATTATCAAAGTTCCATTTTTGAATGAGTATGGTCAATCCCTAAAAGAGTTTAAAATTTTAAATCAGTTTAGGTTCTATACCTCTTTTAAAAAACAACAGACGCTTGCCATTCAAAGAAGAAATCCAACAGAGTTAAAACCCTATTTGTTTTCTTATCAAGGGCATTCGCTGCGGGTACATCCTGTTTCAGCTTGTTTGCAACAAAGAAGGTTGTTTCCGTTATCTGCTTTTGATGATGATGAAGGGAATCTCTTTATAGGAACAGAGAATGGCTTGATTTGGTTTAAACTCCAATCAGGTAAGTATGTTTTGATGAATCATTTTCTTAAATCTGAAGCCATCTCGGCTATATGCAAAGGAAGAGAGGGAGGGTACTGGATTGCAACTTTGAAAAATGGGGTCTATCAAATTCCCAATTTACAATTGTATGCTTCTAATGGTATTGAAATGGGCCTCAAAACAGAAGGGGTTACTCATCTGTCCATAGATAAAAAGCTAGGCACTATTTATGCGGCATCATTAGGTGGTGAATTATTTGAATATCGCCATCAATTTGCCAAACAAAAAATATTTCAACAACAATATGAAAGAAATATTCAAGCCATTGAATTTGATACTGCTACTAGTCAATTATACCTATCAAAACTTAGTACTGAAAAGCTGAATCCTCAAACTGGTCATTTCACAGAAGTCAAGTTTGCTGCCTCCGCAAAGGATTATTTGTTCCGAAAAGATGGCGTAATTTTTTATTCCGGTGGGTTGTTGATTGCCTCTTTTCCGGAAAAAAGGAAAGATCTTTTTGACAAAGTTGTCAAAGAGTTTCAATTAGACCCTACTATTATGTCTAAAGAAACGGGTGGGGGTTTTTATAATTTAAATTTATTTCAACAACGAAACAGGGGATTATGTTACCAAGAGAAAGAACATAGATTATGGGTTGGTTTTGTTGATGGATTACAATATCACCAAAATGATAAATGGGTAAAATTAAAAGACCCACAAACGGGAGACCTAATAAGTGCGCACCACTTTACAGCATTGGCAGACGGAACTATTTGTATTGCTTCTGTTAACCAGGGTTTATACTTTTTCAACAAGGGAGCGTTTAAAAAGCATTTAACTATTAATGATGGGCTTATTAACAATAAAATCAAGGGACTCTGTTCTGATCAACAATATATTTGGATGCTGATGCCTAATGGCATACAGGGGTATGAAATTGCTACTGGAAAATTGACAAAAATTGTAATTGCTATTGACCTTCCTAAACAGGAATTATTTGACCTAGAAATTTGGAAGGATACTGTTTACTTAGCTACTTCTAAAGGGATTCTTTTTTTTCCAAAATCAATCCAAACATCAAATCCTGTTAGACCTTATGCTTCTATTAGCAGTTTAATGGTAGATGGGTTACAGTATGCGCAAACAGACAAACTGGACCTACCATCCTCCACTAGTAATATTACCATCAATCTATTGGGAGCGGCTTTAAAAAGTGGTGGAAATTTTCAATACCAATACCGTTTGTTGGGAACAGATAGTAGTTGGATTAGTTTAAAGGCTTCAGAGAACCAAGTGCGTTTTACCTCATTGCCTGCTGGAAAATACCAATTTGAATCAAGGGTGCTTAATGAAGACGGCGTAGTTAGTAATGCAACTGCTTCCATTCAATTTAAAATTGATGAATATTGGTTTAAAAAGTGGTGGATTATCCTCCTTTTATTATTAGGAGTAATTGGGTTGGGTATTTATTTTTTCATGTTGCGAATTAATGTCCTAGAAAAAAAGAACCAAGAAGAAAAAGAAAAACTGCGGTTTTTGGAGCAGATGCGTCACTCACAACTCAGTACCCTAAAAGCGCAGATGAACCCCCATTTTATGTTCAATGCACTCAATTCCATTCAAGAATTTATCTTGATGAATAATAAGCGGGAAGCCAATATGTATTTGGGCAAATTTGCTGACCTAATGCGTATTACGCTTGACCAAAGTAATAAAAATGCCATAACCTTAGAGGACGAACTAAAATCGCTACTGCTCTATTTAGAATTAGAGGCACTAAGGTTTGAAACCCATTTTCAATACAAAATTGAGGTAGATGACTATATTTTCACCCCAGATATTCTTATTCCTGCCATGCTCATTCAACCTTATGTTGAAAATGCCATTAAGCATGGCTTATTGCACAAGCAAGGAGAAAAGCAGTTATTGCTCCATTTTAGACTGGAAAAAGAGGAAACCTTGGTTTGTATCATTACGGATAATGGCATTGGCAGAAAAAGATCAGCGGAGATTAACCAGTTAAGGGCCAGAAAACATACCAGTTTTGCTACAGGGGCCACTTTAAGGCGTTTGGAACTGTTGAATTATGGAAATGAACAAAGGATTACGGTCAATTTTGAAGATTTAAAGGACGCTAGGGGGCAGGATTCGGGTACAAAAGTGCTATTATTCATTCCAATTGTGGTCTAAATTACGGTTCACAAACTTGTAACGACCTTTTACAAACTTTCCCTTTTTTGTGATCTAGCTTCTCCCTACTTTCAAGTCAGTTTCAATAACCGGGGGGGAAATTGAAATCCTAAAGCCTCTGAGCAATCGGAGGCTTTATAGTTACAAAGGAAGTTGCAAACCATATTTTTTGGAAAATGTTGAAAGCAATAATAGTTGATGATGAGGCCAAGGCAAGGAGAATCTTAGAAAGTTTCTTGGTAGATTATTGCCCAGAGGTTCAAATTATGGCGCTTACAGAAGACATTCCAACTGCGGTTAAAGCCATCCAGAAATTTAAACCCGATATTGTATTCCTAGACATTGAAATGCCTGGTTATAATGGATTTCAGTTATTGGAATTCTTTGAAGAAATAGATTTTGAAATCATTTTTACCACGGCTTATAGTGAGTTTGCCTTAAAAGCCTTTCAGGTAAGTGCCATTGACTATCTGTTAAAACCTATTCAGATTGACCAACTAACTGCTGCGGTGCAGAAAGTAGAGAAGATTTATGGTAATTCACTCATTCGTGAACGATTACAAACCCTGCAAAGCAATCTAGAGGAATATATTATCAAAAAAATAGTTGTTCCATTGAGTGAGGGTAGCTTATTTGTAGAATTAAAAGACATACTCTATTTAAAAGCGGATGGTAGTTATTGCAATATGTTTTTTACAGACGGGAATAAGGTGTTAGTTAGCAAAACCGTCAAAGACTTTGAAGACCAGCTAACCCCAGAGGAAGGTTTTTTTAGAATCCATAGATCCTACTTAATTAACAGTAGCTATGTAACCAATTTTGCTACCGAATATTATGATGTTACATTGGTCAATGAGGTTACGCTCAATGTATCGCGTGACCGCAGGGTAGCATTCATGCAATACATGAAAAATAGGCCATTAGCACTTTAAGTTATTATATTGGCTAATCTGCCGGTAAAATACGATAACTCTTTCTATGGTGTTCACAGAGTCCATGTATGGCAATGGCGTCTCGATGATCTTTTGTTCCGTACCCTTTATTCTTCATCCATTTGTACACGGGGAATTCACTATCTAAGCTTTCCATATAGCTATCGCGATGGGTTTTGGCCAAAATACTAGCAGCGGCTATACTAGCAAATTTACCATCGCCCTTAATGATACAATGGTGTGAAATGCCAAAATAAGGACTAAACCTATTCCCGTCAATCAACAACAAACCTGGCTTTTGAGCTAAAGCATCAATGGCTTTGTGCATGGCCAGAAAAGAAGCTTTTAAGATATTAATTCGGTCTATTTCTTCTGCCTCCACCCTTGCTACTGCCCATGCTAGGGCATTGGCTTCAATAATGGGTCGCAACAGATTGCGGTTTTTTTCGGTTACTTGTTTGCTATCGTTCAACAAAGGGTGATAAAAGTTTTTAGGTAGAATTACTGCAGCAGCAAAAACAGGTCCGGCATAACAACCCCTTCCGGCTTCATCGCAACCAGCTTCTAGTAGTTTTTTCTGAAAATGCGTAGCTAACATGCTATAAAATTCCCAAATACCGAGCATACCATCAAATTCAATTAACAAAACGGCAAACGCACTGTTATATTCCTAGCTTTGCAGTAGTTTATTTATTATGGAATCAATTAATAGATCAAATAAATTGGTGGCCACCTGGCTCTTACTAGGAGTGGGAATGACCATTGTACAGATAGCCCTAGGGGGTATTACACGCTTAACCGGAAGCGGTTTGTCCATTACGCAATGGGAGGTAGTTACGGGCTCTTTACCCCCCTTGAATGAAAGCCAATGGATGGCTGAGTTTGACAAATACCGCCAAACTCCTCAGTTTCAATTACTCAATTTTGATTTTACGCTCAAGGATTTCAAGTTCATTTTTTTCTGGGAATGGTTTCACCGTTTGTGGGCCAGAACCATTGGACTGGTTTTTGCTTTTGGCTTTGTTTGGTTCTTGCTCAAAAAGCATTTTCAAAAAGACATGATCAAACCCTTGGTCTTTTTGTTTTTATTGGGTGCTCTACAAGGTACTATTGGTTGGATCATGGTTGCCAGTGGTTTAACAGGAGACGCGGTTTATGTAAAACCAACTAGGTTGGCCTTACATTTTCTGTTTGCCATAGGACTGCTCTGTTATACTTATTGGTTTGCGTTGTCATTATTGATTCCAAAAACGGCCATTAGTTACCAAGCCAAAACCAGAAAATGGAATCTGGTTTTAATATTATTGGTGATTCTTCAACTTGGTTATGGCGCCCTCATGGCGGGTCATAAAGCGGCCAATATTGCAGCTACCTGGCCAACCATCAATGGACAATGGATTCCTTCTAATTTGGTAACCGATGGATTTTTGCTCAATGCCATTGACAATAAAATCTTTATTCATTTTGTACACCGGGGCTTGGCGTATCTCATTTTGTTATTGACGATTATTTGGACCTCTCAATTATATAAAACAAGTGGTTCAAAAATCTATCATAGGATTAGACCCGTACCATGCATCTTGGTGTTTTTACAAGTGGCATTAGGTATTCTTACAGTGCTTTCTAGTTCCGGAATTATCTCAGGTCATTGGGGCTTTTTTGAGTGGATGGCAGAACTACACCAATTAGTGGGTATGATGCTATTGCTCTCACTGGTTACCAGTTGCTACTTGGTTAGGGCTGGATCAACTGAAAGCAACTCGGAATTAACTTAATCTGAAATTCAGCAGCAGTTTCTACTGGTTCTCCATCAATATGAAAAGGCGCATATTTAAGGTTTTGAATAGTCAAGGTATTGGTTTGAAAATAGAGAATATTATTTTTTCCCATATTTTCTACTAGGTCCATCAACTTATTATTGCCCCTAATCTGCTTTAAAATGGCAAAAGGCATTTTCACTTTATTCATTTTTTGTACCACTACCACATCTAATAATCCGTCATTCAGATTGGCTTTTGGGGCAATGGTTACATTGTTTCCAAATTGATTTCCGTTGGCAATGCTGATAAAATAAGCGTCAGTAAAGAAACTGAAATTTTCCAGGACAATTTCAAATTGATAAGGCTGGGCCTTGAAATAATTGATCAAACTTTGCTGGGTATAGGTCATCAAACCCCTACTTGCCTTGGTAGAAAAATCATGGGCTACTTGCGCATCAAATCCTATACCACTGAGCATGCAAGAAAATTGATCATTGATGGTAAAAGCATCAACTGGTTTTGCCTCTCCTTTTAAAATTAAATTGATAGCATCCTGTGGTTTTTTAGGTATACCAGCGGCTAAGGCTAAACCATTGCCTGACCCCAATGGAATGATTCCAAAACGAACAGGTTGGTCACGGAGTGCATTCACCACTTGGTTTACAGTACCATCACCGCCAATCATCACAATATCTGTAATACCATCTCTAGCAATACGGTCTACTACGTCATCATAATTTCCATGGGCATTGGTAAACAAGAATTCAAAATCAATTTCTCTTCCTTGTAATTCAGCATGGATGAACTTGAGTAAATCGTCCTTTTTTGTGTTGCCAGAAATAGGATTTACCAGAAAACTTATCTTTCTGTTCATGCGAGTTTTATAAGATTCATCAAACTTCAGGCTACCATTTAATCAAGGCCGACGCCCAAGTGAATCCGCTACCAAATGCAGCTAGACAAACCAGGTCTCCTTCTTTTACCAAACCTTTTTCCCAAGCCTCACAAAGTGCAATAGGTACAGAAGCTGCGGTGGTGTTACCGTATTTCATGATATTGTTGAATACCTGATCATCCCTGAGTTGTAATTTTTGTTGTACAAATTGGCTAATCCTCAGATTGGCCTGATGTGGAATCAACATATTCAAATCAGCAGGGCTATATCCATTCTTAGTAAGTGCTTCTACAATTACTTCTGGAAATTTTACAATGGCTTTTTTAAATACAGATGGGCCATCCATAAAGGGAAATAACTGCGCTTTGTCAATCATGTGATGACTCATGAATGTTTCACCAATTACGGCTTCATCAAAATCAGCAACAGGCTGTTCCATCCAATGATTGGCATGTGAACCAGGATTGTATTGGGCTAGAATTTCTGCACTGCCGCCATCACTATGCAAATGCGTACTCAAAACGCCTTGTCCTTCTTTGGTGGTTGGTTGTAATACTACGGCACCGGCACCATCGCCAAAAATCACCGATACATTTCTTCCTCTGGTACTAAAGTCAAGACCCATGCTATGTTTTTCAGCACCCACTACTAGTATGTTTTGATACATGCCAGAACGGATAAACTGATCTGCTACGCTTAGTGCGTATAAAAAGCCACTGCACTGATTGCGCACGTCTAGTGCTCCTACTTCTTTCATCTTCAAGGCCCTTTGTAACAATACGCCACAACCTGGAAAATAATAGTCAGGCGATAGTGTTGCAAAAACAATAAAGTCAATATCCTGAGGCGTAATACCCGCTCTTTCTATGGCAATTTTGGCAGCTTCAACCCCCATGGTAGTGGTGGTTTCTTCTGTTCTATGGGCAAACCTACGTTCTTTAATTCCGGTACGTTCCTGTATCCAGGCGTCATCGGTTTCCATAAATTGTTTGAGGTCATCATTGGTTACAACCTTCTCAGGAACATACATTCCTATACCGGCAATTTTACTAAGTGGCATGGCAATCTTTTTAATTAGAACAAAACGAAGATAAGTGAATTTAAAATCAGCAAAATGTCCTTATTTAATGGGTGTTAGCTGCATGATCTCCTGAAGAAATTTGGCAGTCTCTTTCTCTACACCAACTACATCCTTAGAAACTATCGGAGAAGCCAAAACGTGGTTGCCCGATAATGGCATGGCAACTGCGCGCTTTTTGTCTGCACTGGTTCCTAATTGTTCAAACATGACTTTAGCAGCACTTACTTTTACAACAGGATCCTGTTCTTGTTCATTTTTGTAATAATATAGTGTTAAAACCGGTTGATGTATTTTGTTAAAAGTAGTTTCAATCATTTTGGTTTCTAATAATTCCTCCAAATTAGCCAACGCTTCTAATCGGTATTTGGTATTCCAATATTTGGCATAAGTACTATCTCCAGCAATGATATTATCCTTTGATCCTTTTACTATTCTGGCTATTTGAACACCCCATGGATTATTGAGCAACCAAGCATTGGGGTCATTGATGGCAATATTGGGTGAATACAAAATTAATCCCCCAACTTCTGGATATGCGGCTGCTAATTGCAAGGCCAATGTGCCTCCTGTAGAAGTTCCCATCAAGATGACGGTGTTACCCAATTGTCGGCCAATGGCATAGGCCTGCTTGGCTGTTTCCCAAAGATTGTCTGCTGTCATATTAATCAGCGCATCGGCAGTATCAATGCCGTGTTCAGAGAGTCTAGCCAAATACAAATTGCAACCAAATTCTTTGGCAATATTCCTGTGAGCAGGATCTCCCTCCATCCAACTAGCGCTAAACCCGTGTAAATACACAATGGCGTAGGGCGTTTTCTTTTTGGTACTATCGGCCCAGATAATCTTGGCTTCATTGTCTTTCTTTACTTGGTGTTTGGCTTCTTCTTGACTGATATATTGTTCCAGTTCCGTGGCTGTTGATGGAACAGTTGGTAAAGCCTGATTATAAATAGGTTTGCTAGGGTGGGGGCCTACAAAATAGACAACCACCAATACCAATAAAATGCCTAGGATAATTTTTACAAATCGCATGTGTTTGATTTTTATTTTCTACACCACCAAGCCCAGATGATAAAAATGGGTTGAAATACCAATAGCCTTAACCATGTTGCCCATTCAGGAATACAGGGTTGCCCAGTTAAACAACCCTTCATTTGTATATGATAAATATGTGCTGGTACAAAAGCAATTAAGAGTAAAATAATACCAATGGCGGCTTTTGACCTAAGCGATGGTACTAGTAATAGTAATCCTAACCCAATCTCGGCAACACCAGACGCTAGGTTAATAAAACCATGCCATGGTAAATAGGGCGGAATCATGCCATCATAAAATTCAGGATTCATAAAATGATTGGCACCTGCAAATAGATAGAAAGTAACCAATGCCCAATAGGCAATCTTTTTTAGCATGGTAAGTGATTGAATCAGTAAACTTATTCATGGTCAAATTAGCTGAATTTTCTGAACAAGCCATCAGTAAGGGTTGATTTGATAAATTGAGTATATTGTTAGCTGCAAAACTGCCCTATGAGTAATTCTAAAAGATTTCTTTCCCTAGATGTATTTAGAGGAATGACTATCTGTTTTATGATAATAGTAAATACACCAGGTGGTGATCCAACTTTTGCAGCTTTGCAGCATGCGGCCTGGCATGGATTTACCCCTACAGACTTGGTATTTCCTTCTTTTTTATTTGCAGTGGGTAATGCCATGAGTTTTGTAATGCCAAGATGGGAGGGTATGGCAAATTCTGTGATAGTAGGTAAGATTCTCAAACGTACAGCACTGATTTTTTTACTGGGATATCTTATGTACTGGTTTCCCTTTGTACAAATGGATCAAGCAGGTCATTGGATGTTGAAACCTTTTTCAGATACTAGAATAATGGGTGTGTTGCAAAGAATTGGTCTTTGTTATGGTATTGCTGCTTTAATGATTCAATTTCTAAAACCCAAGTTCGCTTTAATCATCAGTATTGGATTACTGTTACTTTATTGGGGGCTTTGTGTTTGGTTTGGAGAACCCTCTGACCCCTTGAGTATGACAGGTAATGCTGGTCAGAAATTGGACCTCTGGTTATTGGGAGCGTCTCATTTATATCATGGTGAGGGCATTGCTTTTGATCCGGAAGGATTATTGAGTACCATGCCTGCAGTAGCCAATGTAGTGGGTGGCTTCTTAGTAGGTCAGTTTGTTCAGAAAAAAGGCAAAGATTTTGAAGGATTGGCCAAATTATTATTGGTGGGTGCCCTGTTATTGTTCTTGGCTTATTGCTGGAATAGGAGCTTCCCCATCAACAAAAAACTCTGGACTTCTAGCTTTGTTTTGATTACGGTAGGGCTGGATTGTGTGATTTTGGCAGCCATTATCTACCTGATTGAGTTTAAAAAACGGACTAAATATGCCTATTTCTTTGAGGTGTTGGGTAAAAATCCCCTTTTTGTGTATCTCCTGTCTGAGATATTGGTGATTCTCCTGTATATCCTACCTGCAGGTGATAATTCTAACTTATTCAGCTGGATATATAGTAATATATTTATTCATATTGGTGATTATTGGGGTTCATTGGCCTTTGCTGTCTCTTTTATGCTGCTCTGTTGGAGTGTTGGTTGGGTCTTGGACAAGCGAAAAATCTATGTAAGAGTCTAGCGGAAAGCTGTTAAGTTTTCGGTTGCCCATTGCCCCTCGGGACTAAAGCCGTACCTTTGCAGCCTTAAAAATTTACATGGAAATAAGAAACATTGCCATTATCGCCCACGTGGATCATGGCAAAACCACACTGGTAGACCGCATTTTGCAAACTACCAAGGTATTCCGCGACAACCAGGATACCGGAGATTTGATCATGGATAGCAACGATCTTGAAAGAGAACGTGGTATCACGATCTTTAGTAAGAACGCAGCCGTTACCTACAACGGGGTAAAGATAAATGTGATTGACACTCCAGGCCACAGTGACTTTGGCGGTGAGGTAGAACGCGTTTTGAAAATGGCCGACGGGGTGATTTTACTGGTGGATGCCTTTGAAGGACCTATGCCACAGACGCGCTTTGTATTACAGAAAGCCTTGCACCTGAACCTTCACCCAATTGTGGTGATCAATAAAGTAGATAAAGAAAACTGCCGTCCTGATGAAGTGCACGATGCTGTTTTTGAACTCTTCTTTAACCTTGATGCAACCGAAGAACAATTGAATTTCCCTACTTATTATGGTAGTGGTAAAAATGGTTGGTTTAATGATAGTCTGACCCAGACAGAAGACATTCTAACTTTAATGGACGGCATTATCAAACACGTGCCAGCGCCTAAAGTAAATGAAGGAACCCTACAATTGCAGATTACTTCTTTGGATTACTCTTCTTTCCTTGGCCGTATTGCCATTGGAAAAGTGACTCGTGGTTCTATCAAAGAAGGTCAAACTATTGCCTTGGTTGCTGCTGATGGTACTTTCAAAAGAAATAAAGTAAAGGAATTATACGTATTTGAAGGAATGGGCAAACGCAAAGTATCAGAAGTTCTTTCTGGTGATTTGTGTGCGGTTGTTGGGTTAGAAGACTTTAATATTGGTGACACCATTGCAGATATTGAAAATCCAGAAGGATTGCCCGTGATTAGTGTGGATGAACCCACTATGAGCATGACTTTTAGCATTAACAACTCTCCTTTCTTTGGTAAAGACGGTAAGTTTGTTACCTCACGTCACTTGCGTGATCGTTTGATGAAAGAAACTGAAAAGAACTTGGCATTGCGTGTAGAAGATACAGACAGTGCAGATAGCTTCTTGGTGTTTGGACGTGGTATTCTGCACTTAGGCATCTTAGTAGAAACCATGCGTAGAGAAGGATATGAATTAACCGTGGGTAATCCTCAGGTATTGGTTAAAACTATTGACGGCAAGAAACACGAACCTTATGAAAATTTGGTAGTAGACGTTCCTGCTGAATTCAGTGGAAAAGTTATTGATCTAGTTACCCAACGTAAGGGTGAAATGCAGATCATGGAAAGCAAGGGTCAAATGCAACACTTAGAGTTTGAAATTCCTTCAAGAGGTTTGATTGGTCTGCGTTCTCAAATGCTTACCAATACTGCTGGGGAAGCTGTAATGGCACACCGTTTTATTGAATATAAACCATGGAAAGGACCTATCCCTGGAAGAAATAATGGTGTCTTGATTTCTAAATTTCAAGGAACCACCACAGCTTATTCAATTGATAAATTACAAGATCGCGGAGCCTTCTTTATTGAGCCAGGTGAGGAAGTATATGTTGGTCAAGTCATTGCGGAACATATTAAGCCAGGTGATCTAAATGTAAACGCGGTAGAAATGAAGAAGCTGACCAACCACCGTGCAAGCGGTAGTGATGACAGTGTTCGTATTACGCCTAAATTACAATTCACATTGGAAGAGTGCATGGAATACATTCAACAAGACGAGTGTATTGAGGTGACTCCTAAAATCATCCGCATGCGTAAAGTATTCCTGAATGAAGAAGACAGGAAGAAAAGCTCAAAGAGTATGCAGAGTGAGGCGGTTGGATAGTTTTGATGTTCAAAGCTAACCTTACTATATTATATTCAAGGCCCCGAACTTTTCAGGACCAAACATCTCAAAAAATAAAAAACCTGTTACTTAAAAGTTAACAGGTTTTTTTATTGAAATCCAACTAGTTAATTAGTCAGTTATTTTTGTGGTTTATTCAAACTGTCCCAAAGAAGGTCTTTTAATTCAGTTAATCCTTTATTGGTAATAGAAGAAATAAAGACAATAGGAATACCCTTGGGTAATTCCTTACTAATTTCTTTTTTAAGCTCCTCATCCAGCATATCAGACTTACTAACGGCTATGACAAAGTCTTTTTGTAAGAGTTCTGGGTTGTATTCTAATAGTTCGTTTCTTAGAATTTCAAACTCTTTTCTATGGTCATCACTATCAGCGGGAATCAAAAATAATAATGCAGAATTGCGTTCAATATGACGCAGAAAACGATGTCCTAGACCCTTTCCCTCAGCAGCGCCTTCAATAATGCCGGGTAAATCGGCCATACAAAAAGATTTGTTGTCCCTATATTCAACCATACCCAATTGTGGAACTAGTGTAGTGAATGCATAGTTGGCAATTTTTGGTTTTGCTGCAGTTATGACAGATAAAAGGGTAGATTTTCCTGCATTGGGAAATCCCACCAAACCCACGTCTGCCAATACTTTCAGCTCTAGGTTTTTCCATCCTTCTACACCTGGTTC
The DNA here is from genome assembly GCA_947460595.1 of Bacteroidota bacterium. GTDB lineage: Bacteria > Bacteroidota > Bacteroidia > Chitinophagales > Chitinophagaceae > Sediminibacterium. The sequence continues at coordinate 17,686 of CANHGS010000001.1, forward strand.
TCCAGGTTGTGAGTGGTCTGGAACCTGGTTGGTTGGAGTGGCAAAATTACTATTCCCCAAACCACCTCTTCCACCTTTTAACCAAATTATTTCTTGTCCGTCTTCAAGAATCTCCGCTTCTATCTCTCCTGTTTCTTCATCCCTTGCAACGGTTCCCAGTGGAACTTCAATGATAATATCTTCTCCGTCTTTGCCTGTGCAATTGTTTTTACTACCACGTTCACCATTCTCAGCCAATACGTTTTTAAAATAACGTAAGTGCAAAAGGGTCCAAAGATTGCTATTCCCCCTAAGTATAATATGCGCACCACGTCCACCATCGCCACCATCGGGCCCACCCATGGCGGTTAATTTATTGCGCATTAAGTGGGAAGCTCCTGGGCCACCGTGACCTGAGCGTGCAAAAATGCGGATATAATCTATAAAGTTGTTTTTCTCTGACACTATTTGAAGATTGTGGCTATTAGCCGGTTGACCGTAAAGTTACGTCAATCTTTTTTGGCATCGTGGAACAGGATTTTTTTAGCCAATAAAACATTATTTTTGACATATTTGATACCCTGACCACTAATTTTTTATCAATAATTTTATTTGAGTTAAGATATTTAAAAACATTTTTTATGAAAAGAGTTTTGATTGCAATTTCCTTGTTTTTGGTATTTGGCGCCCAAATACATTCTCAAACTGTAGACTCTTTTGCCTATAGGAAAAACGCCATTAGACTGGAACTTACTTCTGCCTTGCTATATAGAAATGCTTTTGTCTTTTCTTTTGAAAGAATGATTAAAAAAAATCAATCTCTTATTCTGACTGCTGGTTATCAAGAATTATCCGGGTTAAGCGGCTTTGCAGATAGCGTTAAAGCAATTAGTAAAGGCACCAATAGTGGGTATAAAGTAGGTGCAGAGTATAGGTTTTATTTGGCAAAAGAGAATAAATATGCCAGTCCACATGGCTTATATGTTGGCCCATATATTTCACATACTGGTTTTAATAATGCAACAAATGTTAGCGTTAAAACCAATGGGCTCATTCAAAATGGAACCATAAACTCTACTATTCGAATTTGGAATGTTGGTTTTGAAATGGGCTATCAATTTGCCCTAAGTAATAGATGGAACTTAGACATGGTATTTGCTGGTCCATCTATTTCTAGTTATGATATTGCTACTAAGTTAAATGGGAATTTCTCTTTTGATCCAAGCAATATTCAAAATCAAACCTTCCAAAATTTACTGACTAAATTTCCTGGGTTGAAAACATTTTTTGAAAGTGAAACAGTTGGGACATCAGGCCGATTAAATAAGTGGGGAGCGGGTTTTAGATACCAGATTAATATTGCCTATAGATTTGGTAAAAGAAAATAGTTAGAGGAACGCTGTACTGTTCCTACCGTAGTTTTTAAAGTAGTAGCAAAGTCTCAATTCTTTTTGAGCATTTTCCAGGTTTCATATAATGCTTCCTGTGAGGGTCTATTCTTGGGTATCTCTCTCAAGGGTTCACACGGCTCCCATTCTTGCCTTATTTCTTCTGGAAGGGCTTGATACAATTGGGTGCCAGTTTTCTTCCAGTTAAACATTTCATCAGTTACTGCCTTGATTCTTTGCGCGGGATTGCCCACTATTAAGCTACGCGCTGCAAACTGTTCATCCGCTTTTACAAAGCTTAATGCACCAACAATAGATCCTTCTCCCAAGACTACATTATCCATGATCACCGCATTCATACCAATTAAACAATCCTTTCCTATATGAGCACCGTGAATGATGGCCCCATGACCTATATGTGCGTTTTCTTCTAAAATAACAGTAGTGCCAGGAAACATATGAAGCGTGCAATTCTCTTGCACATTACATCCGTCTTTAATGATAATGCCTCCCCAGTCTCCACGGATGGCAGCGCCTGGTCCAATATATACGTTGCGGCCAATGATTACATTTCCGGTAACGGATGCTTGTGGATGCACAAATGCTGATTCATGGATCACAGGTATAAAACCCTTAAAGGAATAAATCATTAGAGAATAATTTTACCCGTTCTAAAACAAGTGCCTTTAAAAATAGCCACCACTACTTGGTGTTGGTTGCTAATACTAATTTGGTATAAACCTGTAGACCTGCCATTGTGTATTTCTGTAGCTATGGCTTCCAGTCTATCTCCCACATGAACTGGTTTTAGGAAATTGATACTGGTATCTAGTGCCACTGAAAGATTATTTCTATTATTGCAAGCAAAGGCAAAGGCTGAATCTGCCAATGAAAAAGCAATTCCGCCATGTACTATGCCCAATCCATTGATCATTTCTGGACGAACGCTCATGGCAATCCTACTATAACCTTCTTTGATTGATACTATTTCAATTCCCAACCACTGACTAAACAAATCTTTCTCAAAAACTTTTTCTGCCACAGCTTGGGCTGACACTTGATTGTCCATATTATTCTCCTTTAAATGAGGGTATGCGTTTTTCTAAAAAAGCGGCAACACCTTCTTTGAAGTCTGCAGTGGCTGCTGCTTTTTGTTGGTAATTGTCTTCTAGTTGCAACTGCTCTTCCATATTGTTGCTATAGGACTGATTCAGTGCGTGTTTAATATAGGCCAATGCCTTGGTGGGCATTTGAGCTAGTTGATTGGCCAAACTAATGGTTTCGCCTTCAAAATTTTCGTTGTCAAATACTTTGTAAATCATACCCATTTGATAAGCTTCTTGTGCGCCAATCTTATCGCCTAGCATCATGAGTGCAGAAGCCCTTTGTAAACCAATCAATCTGGGTAGGGTATAAGTGCCACCACTATCGGGAATCAATCCAATTTTAGAGAATGCCTGAATAAAGGAAGCAGATGAACAGGCTACCACAATATCACAAGCCAAAGCAATATTTGCCCCAGCGCCAGCAGCTACGCCATTTACAGCTGCAACCACTGGTTTGGGTATATTCCTGATTTTTTTGATGATGGGATTAAAGTGCTCACTCAAGATTTTGTCCATGCCAGGTCCTTGCGGATCTATTACTTCAGCCAAATCTTGTCCAGAACAAAAACCTTTGCCTACTCCCGTGATTAAAATGCAGCGTACTTCTTTTAAAGATGCCGACTCGTCTAAATAGTGTTGAAACAGTAATGCCATTTCACGGTTGAAAGAATTGAGTTTCTCAGGTCTGTTGAATTGGATTTTGGCAATCCCGTTTTCAATATGAAAGACAATGGAAGACATATACTAAGGTTGAATTGAAAAATTACTTACTAAATGTACAAAACACACGCTAGTTCTTAGTGACATTTAAAATAATCAAAGGGTTCTAGGCAATCCTTGCACTGAAACAAAGCCTTGCAAGCTGTGCTTGAAAACTCTGAAACCAATTTGGTATTTTTTGATCCACAGTTTGGACATTCCATTTGCAGTTCTTCTAAATATTCTTTGTTAAAAGCGCGGGCAACTGGTGCTGCAATACCATAGGCTTTTAATTTTATTTTTCCGGATTCACTCATCCAGTCTGTTGTCCAAGCGGGAGAGAGCGTCTGATGAATCTGCACCTGTAAAATTCCAGCTTCTGCTAATGACATTCTAATCTGTGTGCCAATCAAATCCATAGCTGGACAACCAGTATAAGTTGGAGTAATTGTTACTGTTACCAGTGAGGATGCTTCATCAAAGCGCACAGCTCTAACAATGCCTAGGTCTATAATAGTCAAGACTGGAATCTCTGGATCACATACTGTTTCAAGTATGTCCCAAATGCTTTTTTCTTTGTCTATAACTAAGGTTGATTCCATAAAAATTGCTTTACCATTCCAAACCTGGATAGGCCCTTTGTAGGAACTGCATTTCTGCCAATAGATATCCTAAATGTTCTGTATGGATGCCTTTTTTTCCGCCTGATTGCATCCATTCATTTGTTGGATGCACCAAACTGGCTTCTGAAAAAACGGATGCAATTTTTGCTTCCCAAGCAGCCTTTATAAAACTACTTTGTGTAGCAATAAATGGTAGCTCATAGTCACAGGGTTCTAACATTTCTCCAGTATATGCCCAAAGCAATTCTAATGCTTGTACCATTCTTCCTTTACTTTCAGCAGTACCATCGCCTAAACGCAATACCCAGTCTGCACTCCATCTTACATGATAGGTAATTTCTTTGATGCTTTTTTCTGCAATGGCTTTTAACTGTCCAATTGCTGATTGTTGCAGTTCTTGATAAAGAAAAAATTGGTAAGAGCCCATTAAGAAATTGCGTAAAACGGTTTGCCCCCAATCGCCATTAGGCAATTCTGCTAGTAAACAGTTTTTGAATTCACCAACATCTCTTAGATAGGCCAATTGGTCTTCTGTGGTGGCTATGCCTGTTTTTTCAGTGATGAGCAAAGCAGCATATTGGTAAAGGTTTCTTGCTTGTCCTAATTGGTCTAGTGCAATATTGGTTAAGGCAATATCCTGTTCCAAAATGGGTCCATGACCACACCACTGGCTATTTCTATGAGAAAGAATCAATGCATTGTCTGCTAAATGCAGCAAGTATTGTGTTTGTAAATCTTGTTGAATATAACTTTTAATAGACTGCTGTAACATAAGTGATTTTATGGCTGGAATTACATGTGTTTGAGCGAATCTGGCAAATCATAAAAACTGGGATGCCTATATATTTTATCATTGGCTGGTTCAAAAAATTCAGCCGCTGCATTGGGATCACTGGCGTGAATATGCTTGCTTTCTACTACCCATATGCTAACACCTTCTTTGCGCCTAGTATAGACGTCTCTGGCATTTTCCAAAGCCATAGTAGCGTCTACTGCGTGCAAACTGCCCGCATGCTTATGATCCAATCCCTGTTTGCTTCTCATAAACACTTCCCACAAAGGCCACTGCTTTTGTGGGTCTTGATGGGCATCCTGTTCTAATCCACCTGCATGACCATCACCATAATCACCGTAATGATTTTTCTGAAGATATAGTCTCATGTTTATTGCGTTTCTTTTGCTGAAAATGTTTGTGCTTCTGATTTTCTTTTGGCTTGTTTTGCGGCGTGCACTGTAGCCGCTTCTCTTACCCAATCACCATTGGTCCAGGCCTTTTTGCGAGCTTCTAATCGTTCTTTATTACAAGGGCCATTTCCTTGAATCACTTGCTTAAATTCTTCCCAATTGATGGCACCATAGTCATAGTGCTTGGTTTGTTCATTCCATGTTAAATCCGGATCAGGCAATACCATGTTTAGTAACTTAATTTGCTCAGCAATCATGTCTACAAATTTCTGACGTAGTTCATCATTACTAAATCGCTTGATCTTCCATTGCATACTCAATTTGGAATTGGGGCTCTCATCATCCTTGGGTCCAAACATCATCAGACTAGGCCACCACCATCTATTAATGGCATCCTGGCACATTTGACGTTGAACCTCAGAACCCCTGCTTAGTTGGAGCAAACATTCAAAACCCTGACGCTGGTGAAAACTTTCTTCCTTGCATACGCGCACCATGGCTCTAGCATAAGGTCCAAAACTGGTGCGGCATAAAGGAACTTGATTCAAAATGGCGGCTCCGTCAACTAGCCAACCAATGGCACCCATATCGGCCCAGCTAAGGGTTGGGTAATTAAAAATGGAAGAATATTTGGCCTTACCACTATGCAGTTGTTCATACATCTCATCTCTAGAAATTCCTAAGGTTTCAGCAGCGGAATATAGGTATAATCCATGCCCTGCTTCGTCCTGCACTTTGGCCAATAAAATGGCTTTACGCTTCAAACTTGGGGCGCGAGTAATCCAGTTTCCTTCGGGCAACATGCCAATGATTTCACTATGGGCGTGCTGACTAATTTGTCTAATCAGTGTCTGCCTATATTTTTCTGGCATCCAATCCCTTGGTTCAATCTTTTGTTCCAGATCAATCCTTTGCTGGAACTGGTCTTGAAGTTGGTTTGCTGTTTGATCCATAGAGAACAAATCTAACTAAAATATCAGAATACTAACACGCGTTAGCGTTAAAATATTTGTTCTAAAATTTGAGCAACCCCCTAGGGTATTAGGCTTTGTGCTATTTTTCCTGTAGCTAGAAGAAAATGCTTAGACATTGTTTACTAATAGGAGCATTTCTGAGTTCTTGGAGCATGGTAGGTTGCATGCTTAAAATAGGATTATTTACAATCAAAATCTACCACCAATTTGGCAGACCTAGGGTGCGATTGACAAGTGAGAATAAACCCTCTATCAATTTCGTCGGGTTCTAAGCCATAGACCACATCCATTTCCACTTCTCCTTCTAATAGTCTGGCTTTACAAGTACAGCAAACACCTGATTTACAAGAGAAGGGTAGGTCTGCGCCTTGAGCCATAGCAGCTTCTAAAATGCTTGGCCCATTAGAAGCTAGGGGAAAATCAAATGCAATGCCGTCTAATATTACTTGTACTTCACTGGTTGGTCCCGCACTATTTATTGACTGATCAGATTCCTGGTTGGAGCTGATGTTTTTTCCAGTTGTAAATAATTCAAAATGTATTTTTTTTGAATCAACAAGAAGCTGTTCTAGTAATTGTTTAATAGAGATTACCATGGCTTCTGGACCGCATAAAAAAAATGCATCCGTCTTACTCAGGTTTAACAATGTTTTGCTTAGTTGTTCAAATTTTGTTTGATCAATTCTTCCAAAATTTAGGTCTGAATCTGTTTTCTCTCTAGACAAAATATGAATCACCCTAAAGCGATGAATAAATTTGTCTTTGAGCGCTTCTAAGGCTTCTTTAAAGATGATGGACTTGCGGTTCCTATTTCCATAGATCAATGTGAAGGAACTATTTGGCTCTTGATAAAGAACTGTTTTGATCATGGAAAGAATAGGTGTAATACCACTTCCAACTGCAATAGCTATATAATTTTTTGAACCAAGGCCATTGGGAATTAATTGAAATTTTCCCATGGGAGCGGCTATTTCAACTAAATCACCCACTTGCAATTTGGTATTAATATAATTACTGAAAACCCCATTGGGTAAACGTTTCACAGCAATTCTACACTCCGCATCTAATGGGCTGCTACAAATGGAATAGGAACGTGTTTGGAGTTGGTCATCAATCTTAATTCTAATATTGATATACTGACCAGCAATAAATTGAAACGCTTGAACTAGGTCTTCGGGTATGTCAAAAGATACCGATACTGCATCAGCAGTTTCTCTTCTAATGTCTTTGACCTTTACGGAATGGAATCTCATGTAGGTAATTCGGTTTTATCGGTTCACCAATCCACCTACTAAAATAGAAATCATGTTTTCTTCCAATTCTTCAGCGCTAATTTTTTTAATAGATCTATGCCAGCTTTCAATTCCACTGATGGCGTGTAACATAATTAACACAGCAGTTGCCGCATCAATCGATTTGATTTCTTTATTCTTGATACCTATTTCAATAATAGCAGCAAAACGTTTGCGATAAATTCTTCTTTGATTTTGAAAATTGGATAGATAGGGATCACTCAAGTGCTTCCATTCTCTATCACTCACATACACTTCTTCATAGTGATGAATCATTTCATTGATATGAAAGCGGAGTAGTTTTTCAATTTTTTCAACGGAGCTGTTTTTTTCCAATTCCACTTCGTCAATTTTATGCAAGAACCTATTGGCTACACTAAAGCAGAGTTCGTGTAACAATTCTGTCTTTGACTTAATATGATTATACAAGCTTGCTGCTTCAACACCTACTGCTTCTGCAAGATCACGCATGCTGGCTGCCTTGAAACCCTTTTCCCTGAATAGGGTGGCAGCTTTTGTAACAATCACTTCCTTTCTGGTAAGGTTGTTATCTGTTTTTATTCTGGCCATGCTGCAAAGATAACATACTAACGTGTGTTAGCGATAAAATTGACAAAAAAATCTATTGATGTTAGTTTGCAGCAGGTTTTGCCCTAAATGCCCTAGTTTCGCACACCTAAAACAAACCTCAAAACATGTCCTTAGTAGTAGTTGGATCCATGGCTTTTGATGCCATTGAAACTCCCTTTGGGAAAAGTGATAAAATTATTGGTGGTGCAGGTACTTATATTGCCTGGTGCGCCTCCAATTTTACCCCCATCAAACAGATTTCTGTGGTAGGTGGTGATTTCCCAGATTCTGAACTGGCTGCATTAACTGCTAGAGGCGTTGATTTAGCAGGTGTTCAAATTAAAAAAGACGAGAAAACATTTTTCTGGAGTGGTAAGTATCATATGGACATGAATACCCGTGATACGATTGACACCCAATTGAATGTGTTGGAAAATTTTCAACCCGTAGTTCCAGAATCTTTTCAGGATTGCGAATTCTTAATGTTGGGTAACCTGGTTCCTGCTGTGCAAAGAAGCGTGATTGAGCAGTTGAGAAACAGACCCAAGTTGATCATCATGGATACCATGAATTTCTGGATGGAAATTGCCATGGAAGAATTGAAAAAAACCATTGCCATGGTTGATCTACTCATGGTGAATGATAGTGAAGCCAGACAATTGAGTGGGGAATACTCATTAGTAAAAGCGGCCAAGACCATTATGGGAATGGGGCCAAAATATTTGATTATTAAGAAAGGCGAACACGGTGCTTTGTTGTTCCATGGAGAAAAAGTATTCTTTGCTCCAGCCCTTCCATTAGAAGAAGTATTTGATCCAACAGGAGCTGGAGATACTTTTGCTGGTGGATTTATTGGACACTTAGCTAAGACCAGAGACATTTCTTTTGAGAACATGAAAACCGCTATCATAGTGGGTTCCGCCATGGCTTCTTTCTGCGTAGAGAAGTTTGGAACACAGCGCTTGCGCGAAATTAATAAGGCAGATATTGACGCAAGATTGGCAGAATTTGTGCAATTAGTGAACTTTGATATTGACTTGGTTTAAGTGATTTATTAAAATATTTTTGGCATTACTAGTCAATCATAATATTTTTACAACATGATGATGACATTAAAACATACAAAACGTGTAAAGAAACCTCTCTAACGGGAAGGTAACTCTGCGTTGTGTATGATAGATATAACTAGAGGCCTTCCCAAATGGGAGGGCCTTTTTATTTGAACCAATTCTTAATTTCTTTAAAAACCCCAATAGGGGTGGAGGGTAAAAAATGAAAGTAGCCGTAGTAGGCGCCACCGGCTTAGTTGGCACTAAAATGTTGCAGGTTTTGGCAGAACGTAATTTTCCGGTAACTGAAATTGTGCCGGTAGCATCTGAAAGGTCCGTAGGTAAGGAAGTTGTCTTTAAGGGCAAGTCTTACAAAGTGGTGAGCATGGATGACGGGATTGCAGCCAAGCCAGCAGTGGCTATTTTCTCTGCAGGCGGTGGTACTTCTTTAGAGTGGGCACCCAAATTTGCTGCTGCAGGCATTCGTGTCATTGATAACTCTTCTGCATGGCGTATGGATCCTACCAAGAAATTAGTAGTTCCAGAAGTAAATGCAGCAGTCTTAACAGCGGATGACTTTATTATTGCTAATCCCAATTGTTCTACTATTCAAATGGTGGTGGCTTTGCAACCCTTGCACCTAAAATACAAAATCAAACGCGTAGTAGTAAGTACTTATCAAAGTGTTACTGGTACTGGTAAAAAAGCGGTTGACCAATTGTTCAACGAGCGCAAAGGAATTGAGGGAGAAATGGCCTACAAATATCAGATTGACTTAAACGTAATTCCTCAGATTGATGTGTTTTTAGAGAACGGATATACCAAGGAAGAAATGAAAATGGTGAAAGAAACCAATAAGATCATGCAAGATGATTCTATTAAGGTTACTGCAACCACAGTCCGTATTCCTGTAGTTGGTGGTCATAGTGAAAGTGTGAACGTGGAATTTGAAAATGAATTTGACTTGGCCGATGTAAAGTCAATTCTGTCAGCAGCACCTGGTGTGATTGTTCAGAACGATGATGCTACCCAGTTCTATCCTATGCCTTTGTGGGCACACGAGAAAGATGAAGTATTTGTGGGCCGTTTGCGCAGAGATGAAACACAGGACAAGACATTGAATATGTGGATTGTTAGTGATAATCTTCGCAAAGGTGCTGCTACCAATGCAGTACAAATTGCAGAGTACTTATTGAGTAAAGGATTGTTATAAGAATGTTTGTGTGATTTTTGAAAGCCTCATGTACTTCATGGGGCTTTCTTAGTACCTTTAGAAAAAGCCATTTATGGAAGCTTCCAATGAGATAGATATTCATCAAGGAGCAGATGCTTTTTTTGATCTAGTGGCTGCCAAAAAATGTTTTCGTCCAAGATTGGCAGATTCACACAAAGGTACTTATGGTCATGCTTTATTGATTGCAGGCAATCATGGGAAAATGGGTGCCGCTGTGATTTCAGCAAAAGCTTGTTTGCGAGCTGGTGCAGGCTTACTAACGGTTGGTATACCAGAAAATACCGCGGCTATTTTTCATACAGTTTTGCCAGAGGCGATGGTTCTTGACAGAGAGCAGGAATCCATTAACTATGGTAAATATCAAAGCATTGGCATTGGTCCTGGATTGGGCATGGATAGTTTTTCTATTAATCAGGTTGCTTCATTACTAGAATCAATTAAACAATCTCTTGTCTTAGACGCAGACGCACTAAACATTTTATCGGCGCATAAAAATCTCTTGCAACTTGTTCCCAAGAATACTATATTCACCCCGCATCCAAAAGAATTTGACCGCTTATTTGGCTCATTTGAAAATGATGCTCAAAGAAGAGAAAAAGCCCTAGCCATTTCAAAAGAATTTGGATGGGTTATTGTTTTAAAGGGGCATCAAAGTTTTATTGCAGCTGATGGCATTGGAACCTTTAATACTACGGGTAATGCCGGCCTTGCAAAAGGAGGTTCTGGGGATTGCTTAACAGGTATCATCACCGCTTTTTTAGCACAGGGCTATACAGCAACTATTGCTTCTAGTCTAGCTGTTTTCTTGCACGGTTTGGCTGCAGACCTGGCTTTGGAAAATCAATCTATGGAAAGCCTTTTAGTAACTGATGTAATTGACTCACTAGGCAAGGCCTTTAAAAGGCTGCAGTCTTAATTTTTTACAGCACTAATCTTCTAAAGCCCTATTCAAGAAAACAATCATTGGTTGCAAAGCTTCAAATGCATTGGCAATGGCTTTCACCAATTGTTTTTCTGTTAGTTCCTTGTCTGCAATTGGTGCAGTAGCAATCCAACTTTTCAGTTTAATATATTCAATGGCTGGATTGTCTTTTTCATATCCCTTGGGTTCACGTACCAAACTCATTCCCTCAGACTTGTCCAAATCACCATATTGTTGTTGGAAGTTTTTATGGCTTAATAGTTTTTTGAACGCTGGCCAATTGTAATCAATCTCTTGACGAATCTTCTTCATCTTATCAGGTTCGGCCATATACAACCCACCGCCTACAAAACTCTTGCCCCCTGGTTCAAAATGAAAATAATATCCAGCTGTTAAAGCTTTCTTGCCACCACTATTAATACTGGCACCCATATTGGTTTTATAAGGTGCTTTGTTTTTACTAAAGCGCACGTCTCTATTGATTCTAAACACACATTCTTTAGCAGTTAAATGAGCAATGGATGCATCTTTTTTAGAAGTCTCTTTAATCACGTCGTTCACCAATGCCAGAAAATCAGCCTTGCATGCTTCATAGACTTTTCGGTTTTGATCAAACCATTCCTTGCTATTGTGTTTTTCTAACTGCTTTAAGAATTGTAAGGAGCTATTGGCTAACATGGTTATTGATTTTGTTCTATCAAACTAAGAAATTCTTCTTCCGATAAAATATGAATGCTATTGATTTTTTTGGCTTTTTCTAATTTAGATCCAGCATCTTCCCCCACCACTAAGTAATTGAGTTTACTGCTTACGCCAGACACCAATTTACCTCCATTCTCTTCCACCATTTGTTCGGCTTCAGTTCTTTTTAAGCGGGTTAGGGTTCCTGTAAATAAAAAAGTCTGACCACCCAAACTGTCTTTGCCCGTACTTTCTTTTTTGGTATTTTTTAGTTGAAGACCTAGTTCCTCAAGCTCATGCAGCATCTGCATATTCTGTTCGTTCTGGAAAAACTGGTGAATGCTTTTTGCCACTTTTACGCCAACGTCTTCTAAGCCCAATAATGCGGCTTCATCCATGCTATGAAAATCATAGACTTGTTCCACCGCATTGGCCAAAGTCTTGGCAGTTGTTTCACCCACAAAACGAATACCCAGTCCATAGATCAAACGGTGTAAGGGTTGTAGTTTGGAAGCTTCAATGGCGGACTGCAAATTATCCATACTTTTCTTTCCAAATCCTTCCAGTTTAGAAACGGCCTCAAAAGATAATTTATAAATCCCTGGTATGTCTTTGAGTAATCCTAGTTCATAAAATTTTCGAACATTGGCTTCTCCAAAACTTTTAATATCCATAGCATCCTTACTCACAAAATGAATCATGCGCTCTACTACTTGCGCCTCACATTCTATATTAATACATCGCCATACGGCTTCTGTGTCTTCTTTGAATAATTCACTTTTACAAACAGGACAAGCTTTGGGAAATTGGATACTAATTTCTGCTCCTGTTCTTAATTCGGTTAATGACTTAACTATCTGAGGAATTACATCGCCCGCACGTTCTATCAGTACTTGGTCACCTAGCTTTAAATCTTTTTCCTTGATATATTCTTCATTGTGCATGGAGATACTTGAAACTGTTACTCCTGCTAAGTACACTGGATCCAATTTGGCAACTGGGGTAACTGCTCCTGTTCTGCCCACTTGAAATTCTACACCCCTTAAGAAAGTAGTAGCCTGTCTTGCTTTGAATTTAAATGCGATGGCCCAACGCGGATGGTGTGATGTCATTCCCAATAGTTCTTGTTGCGCAAGACTATTCACTTTTACCACCATCCCGTCTATTTCATAGTCTAGATTATCCCTAACCCCTTCAAATTCTAAGCAATAATCAATAACACCTTGTATGCCTTGAGAAATACGTTTTTCTTTTTGTGGGCTTTTAAAACCAAGGTCCCATAATAGTTGTAGGGATCCAGCGTGGGTAGAAAGTTCTTCTACGGATTGACCATTAATAGTTTGATAATAACTTACATGATACAAAAATGCGTCTAGGTTTCTATTACCTACTTCTCTTGGATCTTTCATACGCAGACTACCACTGGCAGCATTGCGCGGGTTGGCTAATGGTGCCAGACCCTGTGCTGTTAATTGTTCATTATAACGGTGAAAAGAGTGTTTGCTCATAATCACTTCTCCCCTAATTTCTATTAATTGTATTCCATATTCAGAAAATTTGGCTTTTAGTGGAATAGATCTGATTTGTTTGATATTATTGGTAATGTCTTCACCGGCAACTCCATCGCCCCGGGTAATAGCCCTTATCAATAAATCATTTTCATAAATCAAGGAGATACTGGCGCCATCAAATTTTGGTTCAATGCAATAAGTTATCTGTTCAGTTGCACTTAGTTCTCTTGCCTTTCTGTCAAAGTCATTTAAATCATCTGCATGATAACTATTGTCTAAACTGAGCATGGGTACCAAGTGCGCAACGGTTTTAAAACCTTGGTTTAGGCTGCTTCCCACGCGCTGGGTGGGAGAGTCCTTGGTTACCCAGTCTGGATAAGTTTTTTCTATAGTTTCTAATTGTTTGTATAATTGGTCATATTCCGTATCTGACATCAGGGGGTCATTCAATACATAATACCGATATTCATGAAACCGCAATACCTCTTTTAATTGGGTTAACTGAAAAATATCAGTGATGCCGCTAAAAGGGTTAGCCAAAATAGCTTTTCCTGCCGATTGTAATGATTGCGTTTCAGAATTAGAATACATGCCTTTAGATTGGGGGTTAAAGTTAGGGGCTGGAAGGCTTTGAAACAGAACTACTATGTAAAATTTACACATTATTCCAAAAAATTGTACCTTCCCTAACCAGTTGCCAAAAGCCTCTGGTTTTTTCAAAATTAGCGCCATGAAAAAGCAACTTACTGTAACACCTCACGAAGAGCATTTGATCAAGGACGCCAAAGCCTTGGTACAAGCCTATCCCAGTGTTCCACTAACGGTGGATTGTGTGATTTTTGGATTTGAGGAAAACAAACTCAAAGTATTAGTCATTAAAAGTGACTTGGAGTACTATAAAAATCATTATTCCTTATTGGGAGATTTTGTTAAAGACAATGAGGAATTGGACCAGGCCGCTTACCGAATCTTGAAAGAGCGAACTGGCATGAACGATGTGTTTTTAGACCAGGTTAGAACCTTTAGCCATCCCAACAGACATCCTGGTGGCAGGGTTATTACCGTGGCGTACTGTTCACTGTTAAATATTAACCACCACCAGCTGAAAATTCACGACAATGATTTGAATTGGCATAGTCTATCAATGCTGGGCGATATGGCTTTTGACCACAAAGAAATTGTGGACCAATGCTATGGTTGGTTGCAAAAAAGAATCCAGGAACACCCACTTGGCTTCAATTTATTGCCTGAAAAGTTCTCTTTGAGAGAATTGCAGAACCTCTATGAAGCCATTTTGGCCGTGAGTCTAGATAGAAGAAATTTCAGAAAGAAATTTGCATCCATGGACTTGCTCATTGACATTGATGAGATGGAGCAAGACGTTCCCCACCGTCCAGGCAAATTGTACAAATTCAATTTTGAGAAGTACGAAAAAAGCAAAAGAAAGTGGATTGGTATTGATTTCTAGCTTTTTTGACCTAAATCTGACCTCCTAAGACCGTTTTTCTCCCCAAACGCTGCAATTGGGCATAACAAAAAATTTTAATTTTTTTATGTGTAAAAAATACACAACTTTGCAACAATGTGTTAGTTTCACACATTAATAACGCAAACGATTGCTGTTATCCTATTGAATCATGCAATCTATTGCAACTTCAAAGCCATTATGAAAAGACTTGGTTTAATACTAGTGTTTTTTTCTTTTGTATTCTGCAGTGCTGCGCAACTGCTGACAAGTCTTCCTGAATTCATATTGGAATCATCTAACAGCATTGAGATTACTGCCGATGCTAATTATGGAAACAAAGGCATTAAAGATTATACAAGTACCTCTGATGTGTATGTGCATATTGGATGTATCACCAATTTAAGTACTAGCAGTACCGATTGGAAATATGCTAAATTCACCTGGGGTACCACAGCTGCTGCAGCTCAGACAAGTTACTTGGGAAATAACAAATGGAAGTTCACCATCACGGGAGGCTTGCGAAACTTTTTTGGCATATCTAATGCCAATGAGAAGATTTTGAAAATTACTATTCTGTTTAGATCTGGATCAGGAAGTATTAAATTGACTAACGCCGATGGTTCTGATATGTATATTCCTGTCTATGAAGCAGGAAATAATGTACGGATTACGGATCCATTTAAACAACCGCTATATACTCCAGCAGCTGAACCCATTAACAAGAAATTGGGTCAAACCATTGCCATTACTGCCAAGAGTACTACTGCTGCAGATTTGAAATTGTATTTTAATGGAGTTCAGGTGGCTACTCAAACTGCAGCTACTACCATTAGTAATACGCCAACTATTACAGCAAGTGGAAATCAAGTAATCATTGCTGAGTCAGTAGTTGGCAGTGGCACGGTGAGGGATACCATTAATTTTTTTGTGGCTAACACAACCGTTGTTGCACCATTACCTACCGGCGTAAAACAAGGTATCAATTATGAATCTGGCGATACATCTGTAACACTTGTTTTATATGCACCCTTGAAAACAAGGGTTTCTGTGGTGGGCGATTTTAATAATTGGACAGAAGATAGTAAATACCAAATGAATCAAACCCCAGATGGAAACAACTACTGGGTAAGGATTACCGGTTTAACAAAGGAAATTGAATATGCATATCAATTTATAGTGGATGGTAGTTTAAAAATTCCCGATTATAATACAGAGAAAATTTTAGATCCTTTTAATGATCCATTTATTACTACAACTACCTATCCCAATCTAAAAGCCTATCCAACAGGAAAGACTACTGGTATTGTGAGCATTTTACAAACAGGTAAGACTGCTTTTAATTGGCAGGTAGCTAATTTTAAAAGACCCGATAAACGCAATTTGGTTATTTACGAAATGTTGGTACGCGATTTTGTTGCTACACAAAATTTCCAAACCGTGAAAGATACCCTAACCTATTTGAAAAGGTTGGGTGTTAACGCCATTGAAGTAATGCCTTTTAATGAATTTGAGGGCAATAATAGCTGGGGCTATAATCCTAGTTTTTATTTTGCTCCTGATAAGGCTTATGGTAATGAAACGGTGTTACGCCAATTCATTGATGAGTGTCACAAACAAGGGATTGCAGTGATTATGGATATGGTACTGAACCATTCGTTTGGACAGTCTCCCATGGTACAGCTGTATTGGGATGCAGCTAATAGCAGACCTGCTACCAATAGTCCTTGGTTTAATCCAGTAGCCAAACACCCATACAATGTGGGTTATGATTTTAACCACGAATCTCAGGCTACCAAAGACTTTACGGATAGGGTCATGGAGCACTGGATTACCCAATACAAAATAGATGGTTTCCGTTGGGATCTCTCTAAAGGATTTACGCAGGTAGATAATTTGAATAATGTAAATGCTTGGAGCAATTATGATGGAACCAGGGTGGCTATCTGGAAAAGGATTTATGACAAATTACAAACCTATTCTACGGATGCTTATTGCATACTAGAACATTTTGCCGCCAATCAAGAAGAGATTGAATTGTCTAATTATGGAATGTTGTTGTGGGGCAATGCCAATTACCAATTTAACCAATCTAGCATGGGTTATAATAGTGGTTCTGATTTTCAAAATGCCATTTTTAATAGTAGTGCTAAGGGTTGGAGTAAACCACACCTAGTGGCGTATATGGAAAGCCATGACGAAGAAAGGTTGAATTATAAAAATATTAATTTTGGAAATAGTTCTGGGGCTTATAATATTAAGGACCCAGCAACTGCGCTAAAAAGAAATGAAATGGCCACTGCATTTTGGGCCATGATTCCTGGTCCAAAAATGATCTGGCAGTTTGGAGAGTTGGGCTATGATTTTTCTATCAATACTTGTAGCGATGGCGTTTTAGTAGACCCCAATAATTGTAGATTGAGTACTAAACCTATTAAATGGGATTATTATAATGTAACTGGAAGAAGGGCATTGTTTGAAGTATACAAGCAATTATTAGCGCTAAAGAAAACGCCTAATTATTTTACCACATTTACTACTAGTAATATTACCTATGATTTAGGGGCAAATACCAAGTGGTTAAAATTAGTAACAGATAGTTTGAACGTTGTGGTTGTTGGAAATTTTGACGTTGTTGCCAATTCCATTAATCTGGCATTCCCCAATGCTGGTACTTGGTATAGTTATCTTACGGGAACTAGTAGAACGGCTACTGGATCTACTGAGACCCTGAATTTACAGCCTGGAGAGTATTATGTTTACACCAATAAAGATGTGCGTAATACGGTTTCTACTGCTTTGTTTGCTCCTACGGTTTCTTCTGTTGATATGTCTTTAAGAATCATCCCAAATCCGGTTAAAGAACAGGCCATGGTGACTTATCATTTACCCGAAAGCGGTAAAGTGTCTTTACAGTTATTGGGTATGAATGGAGCTAGACTTGGAAGTCTGTTTCAAGGCTTTCAATCAAAAGGTGCACATAGCTCAATTATTAATACAGTTACAAACTCTTTCAAACAATATACACCTGGTGTTTATCTATTACAGTTAACCATTAATGGCAAACAACAGACCACAAAATTTATCATAACATATTAAGACATGAATCAATTCTTCAAACATATTGAATGGTTTCCAGCACCAGGTTGAGTGTTGATTAACCGTTTCAATGAAAACTGCCAAATGACCATTTTTATTTCTAAAACCCAAGATTTATGAACATTAAACGATTGCTATTTGTCTTTGCTACGGCAATGCTGGCATTTGTAATGCCTGCTCTGGCTCAAGACAAAGTAGTTACCGGTAAGGTAACTGACTCAAAAGACGGTACGCCACTTGTTGGTGTAACCGTATTGGTTAAAGGAACATCCATTGGTATGTCTACCGATGCTACTGGCTCCTTCTCTTTCAAAGTTCCTGCTTCTGCAACTACCTTAGTAATTAGCTCGGTGAGCTATGGTTCTAAAGAAGTGGCTATTGGAACTGGAAATGTACAAGTGCAACTAGATCAAACAAATTCCGCACTTAATGAAGTGGTGGTAATTGGTTATGGTTCTGCGCGTAAAAAAGACTTGACGGGTTCTGTTGTTAGCATTTCTGCCAAAGAATTCAATAAGGGTGCTATTACCACACCTGAACAATTGATTGCTGGTAAAGCCGCTGGTGTGCAGATCACTTCTAATGGTGGTGCGCCAGGTGCAGGTAGTACTATCCGTATTCGCGGTGGTGCTTCTCTCAACGCTAGTAATGATCCATTGATTGTAGTAGATGGAGTTCCATTGAGCAACAATGGAATTAGTGGTCAAGCTAATCCATTGTCTTTGATTAACCCTAATGATATTGAAAACTTTACCATTTTAAAAGACGCTTCTGCCACTGCTATTTATGGTGCTAGAGGTTCTAATGGTGTTATCTTGATTACCACTAAGAAAGGTGCTAAAGGTGTTCCTAAGTTTACTTTCAGTTCTCAGTTAGCGGTTCAAACGCCAACCAAGCAAGTAGATGTAATGAGTGCTGATCAATTTAAGGCCTTGGTAAACAAAAATGGTAATGCAGCACAGATTGCATTATTAGGAACTGCTAATACCAACTGGCAAGACCAAATTTATCAAACAGCCATTGGTAAAGATAATAATATTGGTGTTTCTGGTGCCATTAAGAATATTCCTTACCGCGTATCCTTGGGTTATTTAAATCAGGACGGTATCTTAAAATCAGGTAACCTTGAAAGAACCAGTTTGGCAATTAACCTAAGTCCTAAGTTCTTTAATGACCATCTTGCAGTTAATCTGAGTGTGTTGGGAACTTCAAGCAAATCAAAATTTGCCAATGAAGGAGCCATTGGTGCAGCTGTAACATTTGATCCTACCAAACCAGTTACTTCTGGTAACAATCGTTTTGGTGGTTACTGGGAATGGCTTGACCCAACTTCTATTAGTGGATTAAAAGGGCTTTCTCCAAAGAATCCATTGGGTATTTTATTGCAGAATGACAACCGTAGTAAAGTACAACGTAGTGTAGGTAGTGCGCAGATTGATTACAAATTACATTTCTTACCTGACTTGCATGTGAAAATGAATGCTAGCTATGACATCTCTCATAGTGAAGGAACCGTGAAAGTGACTGACAGTGCTGCTTCTTCTTACAAACGTTTTCAAAACGCAGCTGGTGTGTACAAGAGTGGTGTGAGTAATAATTACAAACAAGACGTATCAAATACTTTCTTGCAATTGTATCTGAACTATGTGAAGAATTTCAAATCCATTGATAGCCGTTTAGACCTTATGGGTGGTTATGAATATAATAACTATTTGACCACTAACTATAACTACGCTGACTACAGTTCTGATGGAACAAAACGTCCTAACTCAGATCCTAATTTTGCATTTGACAAACCTGAGAATACCATTCTTTCTTGGTTTGGTAGGATGAACTTTACCATTCAGAACAAGTATATCTTAACCGCTACTTTGCGTAGAGATGGATCTTCAAGGTTTAGTCCTAGTAACCGTTGGGGTAATTTCCCTTCCGCTGCTTTTGCTTGGAAGATGAAAGAAGAAGATTTCTTGAAAGGTGTTGACGTAATTTCCGACTTGAAATTTCGTATTGGTTATGGTATCACTGGTCAACAAGATGGTATTGGTAACTATGACTATATTACCAATTATTTCAAGAGTGAAACCACTGCACAGTATCAGTTCGGAAATAGCTTCTACCAAATGTATCGCCCAGCGGGCTACTATGCCAACAGGAAATGGGAGCAAACTGCTTCCTTTAACCTAGCATTGGATTATGGTTTATTCAACAACAATATAACCGGTTCAATTGAATACTATAATAGAAAAACAACTGACTTGTTAAACTTGATTACCCAACCAGCAGGTACCAATTTCTCTAATCAAATTGTTGCCAACGTGGGTGATATGGAAAACAAGGGTGTGGAATTTAGTTTGAATGCTACTCCAATTAGAACCAAGAGTTTGGTTTGGGATTTTGGATTCAACATCACTTACAACCAAAATACTATTACCAAGTTGACTATCTCTGAAGATCCTAATTATCCTGGTAATTTGTATGGTGGTATTTCTGGTGGTACTGGTAATAGTATCTTGATTAACTCAGTAGGTTTTCCTAGAGGTTCTTTCTATGCGTATCAGCAAGTTTATGACAAAGCGGGTAACCCAATTGACAACTTATTTGCAGACAGAAACCGTGATGGTTTGGTGAGTGACAAGGACCTTTATCGTTACAAGAACCCAGATCCCAAAGTATTCTTAGGTCTAAATTCTAATATCACTTACAATAAGTGGAATGCAGGATTTGTCATGAGAGCGCATTTGGATAACTACCTATATAATAACGTAGCTTCTAGTACTGGAACTATTCGTAACGTGTTGAATCCATTGAACTTCTTGAGCAATGGTTCAACTGATGTTTTGGCCACTAATTTTAGTGGTAATGGATCTCAATACTACCTATCTGACTATTATATCCAAAATGCGTCTTTCTTAAGAATGGATAATATTTATGTGGGTTATAATTTTGGAAAAATATTTCATGACAAAGCCAACCTTCGTCTAGGAGCTAACGTACAGAACGTGTTTGTGATTACCAAATACAAGGGTACAGATCCTGAAATCAATGGTGGAATTGACAACAATTTCTATCCACGACCAAGGACCTACGCATTGAGCCTGAACCTTGATTTCTAATATCCATGCAAATACAAACAATTAAAAAATTCTTTATGAAACATAATTTTTTCAAAAAACTAATGGTGATAGGTTTTGCGGCGGGCACCCTGGTTTCCTGCACAAAAAAGCTGGACCTGACCCCAACCAATGGTACTACTGCTGCAATTGTTTATAGTACTCCATTGGGTTATACACAGGCTATGGCCAAAGTGTATGGTAGTTTTGCTCTAACTGGTAATACTGGTCCTGCAGGTAATGGAGACGTTCAAGGTATTGATGAAGGCACTTCTGATTTCTTCCGTCTTTACTGGAAGGCACAGGAATTAAGTACTGACGAAGCCGTAGTTGCTTGGGGTGACCCAGGTATTCAGGATTTTCACAAAATGAACTGGACTTCTGACAACCCCATGTTAAAGGGATTGTATTATCGTTCTTATTACCAAATTACATTGTGTAATGATTTTATCAACCAAGCATCTGATGCCAACCTTTCTTCAAGGGGCATCTCTGGTGCTGATGCCGATAAAATCAAAAAATATCGCGCAGAAGCTAGATTCTTACGTGCCTATCAATATGCCGTTTTGATGGATTTATTTGGACCAGTTCCAATGGCAACAGAAAAAGACCCATTGGGTAGTTTTCTTCCTCCACAAGCAAAACGTTCCGAAGTATTTAGTTATGTAGAATCTGAATTAAAAGCCATTGAAACAGAACTAGTAGACGCAAAAGCCAATGAATATGGCCGTGCTGATAAAGCTGCTGCTTGGTCTTTACTATCAAGAATTTATTTGAATGCGGCAGTTTTTACTGGTACTCCTAAATTCACAGAAGCTGCTACTTATGCTAAAAAAGTAATTGATGCAGGTTATGGCTTAGTTACCAATTATCCTTGGTTAATGCGTGCTGACAATCATTTGAATACCAGTGAGTTTATTTTCAGTATCAATTATGATGGTTTGAAAACACAGGGTTATGGTGGTACTACTTTCATGTGCCATGCTTCATTGGGAGGCTCTCAGAACGCGGGTGATTATGGTTTGGACTTTGCTTGGGGTGGTATTCGTACTACCAAAAACTTACCTGCGTTGTTCCCTGATGTTACTGGTGCAAAAGATAAACGCGCACAGTTCTATACTTCTGGACAAAATCTGGAAATCAATGACTTAACCTCTTTCACAGATGGTTATGCCATTACCAAATTCATCAACAAAACACGTGCTGGTGCAAATGGTTCCAACCAAACATTTGCTGATATTGATATGCCTTTGTTCCGTTTAGGTGAAGTGTATCTAAACTATGCTGAAGCAGTGTTAAGAGGTTCTACGGTAGGTGATAAGGCAACTGCCATTACCTACGTTAATAACCTGCGTGCACGTGCTTATGGTAACACTTCTGGTAATGTTGCAGATATTGACTTGAACTTTATTCTAGATGAAAGAGCAAGAGAATTGTATTGGGAAGGATTCCGTAGAACAGACCTAATTCGTTTTGGAAGATTTGTAGAGAGCAATTATCTCTGGCCTTGGAAAGGCGGCGTTAAAGACGGTACATCTGTAGGTGATTTCCGCAAATTGTATCCAATTCCTTCTTCCGATGTTTCTTCTAACGTGAATCTGAAACAAAACCCAGGTTATTAATACATCCACTAACAAAAAATTTAAATCATAAATTATGAAAACATTACTCTCAAAGCTGTTTTTCATATGCGCAACAGCTACCCTATTTGTTGCATGTACAAAAGACGAAGCAAGGGAATCTTTTCTGGGAGGTAAAGAGCCTGTATTAACGGCTAATGCTACTTCCAGTATTCCATTGGCTTTTGTAGATAAAGATAAAAGCGCTGTTACTTTTAATTGGACCAATCCTAATTATCAGTTTGCTTCTGGTGTAAGTTCACAAGACGTTACTTATACCATGGAAATTGACGTAACTGGAAACAATTTTGCAGGTGCAGGTAAACAAACGGTTTCTATTGCAAAAGACCTTTCTGTTTCTTTTACACAAGGGGTATTCAATGATTATTTGTTGAATCAATTGCAATTGGTTCCTGGTGTAAGCAAGAGTATTGATGTTAGAGTTATTGCCTCTTTATCATCTGTTGTTTCTAAATTGGTTTCCAATACCATGAAGTTCAATGTTACTCCTTATGCCATTCCTCCTAAAGTAGCACCGCCTACTTCTGGTGAATTGTATATTACTGGTAGTGCATTGGCTAGTGATTGGACCAATAGCCCGCCAACAACTCAAAAATTCACCAAGGTTAGTGCTACCTTGTTTGAATTGACGGTTGCCTTAAAAGGGGGTAATTCTTATACCTTCTTGTCTACTTTTGGTTCTTGGAATGACAAGTATAGTATTGCTATCAAAAACAATCCTGATGCAGTAAATGGAGGCGATTTCCAGTGGCAGGGTGAAGACATCATGGCACCAGCGGTTAGTGGAACCTACAAAATCTCTGTAGACTTCCAAAGGGGTAAGTTCACAGTAACCAAACAATAATGTTCCAGCCACAATCAATAAACCAATAAAAAAAAGATTATGAAAAAAATATTCAAACTACTTTTTGTTGCGGTCAGCATCATTGTTCTTGGTGCTTCCTGCGATAAGGTTGGAACATTGCCGGTATATGCGCCAGCAGCGGGTGGTGCGGTTTTGTCTGCATCTACGCCAACAATTTTAGCGGCACCAGCCGATTCCAATAAAACAGGAATCGTGTTTACTTGGACTAGACCTTCTTATTCTGTGGATAGTAGCAATCAGAAGTTTATCATAGAAATGTCTCCTTCTACCAGCAATTTTGGTACTAAGGCTAGCAAAACTATTGTTACTTCTTTGACTACTTCCTTTACCAACAAAGACATTAATCTGATAGCTCGTTCTTGGGGTTTTGAATTCAACAAAACCTATGACGTAGACGTGCGCATTATTTCTTCTTTCTTAAACAACAATGAGCAATTAGCTTCTAATGTTGTTAAGCTGAAAGTTACTCCTTATGTGGTTCCTCCTAAAGTGACCCTTCCTAGCTCTAAGGAATTATACTTAGTAGGTAGCGCTACTGCTGGTGGATGGGGCAACCCAGTACCAGATAGGGCTCAGAGATTCAATCGCTTGGATTCTGTTACATACCAAGGTACTTTCTACTTAAATGGTAACGGGGAATACTTGATGCTTCCTGTAAATGGAGATTGGACCAATAAGTATTCTGTTGCAAGTAGTGCTACCCCAGGATTGAATGCGGGCGGTGCATTTGGATACAATTTGAGTAGCAATTTCCCTGGCCCAGCTAAATCTGGTACTTATACTATTACTGCAGATTTCCAGAACGGATTGTTCACGGTAGTTAAAGTAAGCGAATACGGTTTGCTTTGGGTTCCTGGTGAGTACCAAGGTTGGAATCCGGCAACTGCTCCTCAATTGGGTTCGCCTAAAGCAGATGGTGTATTTGAAGGATATATCAATTTCCCAGCTGGTGGAACGTTTGAATTCAAATTGAACAAAACCCCAGATTGGAGCAATTCTTTGGGTGATGCAGGCAGTGGTGGTTTGAGTGGTAGCGGTGGTAACTTAAAAGTACCTGGTGCTGGATACTACAAAATCAACGCCAACACCGTCACCAACAAATGGTCAGCTACTAAAACTACTTGGGGAGTCATTGGTAGTTTTGCGCCAAGTGGTTGGGGATCTGATGTAAATATGACTTTTGATGCAGGTTCTAATTCTTGGTCTGCCATTATCACCCTTACTGCTACAGACGAGTTTAAATTCAGGGCCAATGGTGCTTGGACTCTAAACTATGGTGACACAGGTGCGAATGGAAGTCTTGAAGAAGGTAGTCCGGATAATATCAAGGGTTATCCTGCAGGAAAATACAAAGTGACTTTGTTCCTGAACAATACCAATTACTATACTTACAAAGTGGAAAAACAATAGTTTGACCAACCCATTTTAAAAGGCGCCCCATGAAAGGGGCGCTTTTTTTATGCCATTTGGCCCAAGCAGGTTGGCCATTAAGTTTTAAACATTGCTTACATTGCACCGAAACCACAATTATGCTATACTCGATGACAGGATACGGTAGGTCTGAACAGACCGTGAACGGAAAGACTTTTTTGGTAGAAGTACGTTCATTAAATGGAAAACAATTTGACCTCCGTTTGAATATTCCATCCCTGTTAAAGCCCTTTGAATTTGAAGTGCGCAATATCTTGAGTGAGGGACTCATGCGTGGTAGTGTTGAATGTATTATTACCCTTAAACAAAATGGGGCCAGTAAACCGGTGAGCATTAATACGGACCTGGCTAAAGCCTATTATCAGCCGGTAGCCGAATTGGCAGCTGAATTGAATTTGGAAACAGGTGATATTCTGAGTACTATTTTGAAACTCCCAGACGTAATTACACCTTCTACAGAAATGCTAAGTGAAGATGAATGGAAGGGGTTTGAATCCGTATTGAGAGAAGCTATTAAACATTTGAATGACCACCGTAAGGATGAGGGAAAATCTTTAGAAGCAGACCTTTTATTGCGTTTACAGAATATTGAAACCCAACAAGCCAAGATTGTGGAATTAGAGCCCTTGCGTAGACAAAGAATTAGAGAAGGCTTGCTCAAAGTGTTGGAAGAGAATGTGGGTAAGGAAAACTATGACCCCAATAGACTAGAGCAAGAATTGATTTACTATATAGAGAAGATAGATATTAGTGAAGAGCAAGTTAGATTGAACAATCATTGCAAATATTTTAGAGACATTCTGCAAGAAAAAGAACCCAGCAAAGGAAAAAAGCTCTCTTTTATTCTGCAGGAATTTGGAAGAGAAATTAATACTACCGGTTCTAAAGCCTATGATGCCGTGATGCAAAAATGTGTGATCCTTATGAAGGATGAACTAGAAAAAGCTAAGGAACAAATCTTGAATGTTTTGTAATGGCTTAACAAATCAGCTCTTTATCTTTGAAAAAATGATTCCAGTGAGAAAATGCTTGATGGTACTTATTGCTGCGGTTTTTCTGGGGGCTTGCCGACCCATGGATCTCTATGAGAAAACCGTATTTTTTCCCAAACAAGAGTGGGATAGCAAGAATCAACCTAGTTTCAATTTTGAAGTTACAGACAGTCTGAGCAGTTATCATATTTATGTGGTGATTCGTCATCAAGACGCCTATCATTATAACAACCTTTGGCTGAATGTACAAACCAAGGGTCCAGGCATGCCTCCCATTTCTCAGAAGCTCAACCTTATATTGGCCAATAATACCAAGGGCTGGCTGGGTTCCGGAATGGATGACGTATTTGACCATCGCATAAGAATTACCACAGCACCTATTCGCATGAAAAAGGGGGGCTATCAATTTACCCTGCAACAGATTATGCGGGAAGATCCCTTGCCCTATGTATTAAACGCGGGTATTAGAATAGAAAAAGCCAAATCATGATGGGTTCTCAGAAACGGAAATTGGCAACGGTTACCGTGGTCTATTGGTTCCTGCTTTCTTATATGGTAGCAGCTTTATTATGGTGGTTTATAGCACTAGAAAAGCAGAATCAACTCATTACCAGTATCCGATTAACTGAACTAAAAAAAGAAGACGCCAATTATCTAGCCAAAGTTGCTTTTATAGAAAACGCGTCTAAAAGAAAAACATTTCAATACATTGGAGAGGGCAGCACTTTCTTAGTCTTGATTTTAGTTGGAGCTGTATTTGTGTTTAGGGCTACCCGCAGACAGATCAGAGGTGCGCAGCAGCAACAGAATTTTATGATGGCGGTAACGCATGAGTTAAAAACACCTATCGCGGTAGCTCAATTGAATTTAGAAACCTTGCAAAAACGGCAATTGGATGAGGATAAACGCCAAAAACTCATTTCTAATACCTTGCAAGAAGCCAACAGACTAAATACGCTTTGCAATAATATTTTATTTGCCGCCCAATTAGACGCGGGTGTTCACACACAGAACAAGCAGGAAATTCATTTGAGCGATTTGGTAGAAGGTTGTATTGACAATTTCAAAACCAGGTATCCGCAAAGAATCATAGATGAAGCCATTCAAGCATCTCTATTTTTGCAGGGCGAGAGCCTTTTACTACAAATGCTTATCAATAACCTGATTGAAAACGCCCTCAAATATTCTCCCAAGGATCAACCCATTAAAGTGAGCCTGATTAGAACTGCAACTACTATTCAGTGCGCTGTGGCCGATCTGGGAAAAGGAGTGGAAGACGCGGAAAAGCAACGGATTTTCAACAAATTCTATAGAATAGGCAATGAAAATACCCGCAAGGCCAAGGGTACCGGATTGGGGCTCTATCTCTGCAAAAAAATTGCGGATGGTCATAATGCCTACATTTCTGTGACAGACAATCAGCCACAGGGCTGTATTTTTACGGTCTCATTCAAAAATGTCTAATCACCCATGAGTAACGAATCAAAAGCCAATATCCTGTTGGCAGAAGACGAGGAAAACCTTCATGAACCGCTCAAGTTAAATCTAGAGATGGAAGGTTATACCGTTACATCAGCTTTTGACGGAAATGAAGCCTTAAAAGCTATTGGGAATGAGTATTTTGATTTAATTATCATGGATATTATGATGCCTGAAGTGGATGGCATTAGCATACTTGAAACCATTAGGGTTAATGCCAATGAAGTACCCGTTTTAATACTAAGTGCTAAAAATAGCAGTTCAGACAGGGTATTGGGTTTGAAAAAAGGGGCGGATGATTATTTGACCAAACCCTTTAACCTAGAAGAACTGTTGTTGAGGGTCTCAAAATTGATTGAAAAAAACCAAAAAATTCAGGTTAAGGAAAGTGTGGGAGACCATTATGAATTTGGTCAAAACAATATTGATTTTAAAGCCCAAACTGCCAGTACTTTCAATCAACAAACCATTGAGTTGAGCAAGAAAGAAGTGATGCTGCTCAAACTATTGATAGAAAATAAGGGTGAAGTAGTAACAAGAGAAAAAATTCTGCAAGTTGTCTGGGGATATAATGTCTATCCTACCACCAGGACCATTGACAATTTCATCCTGAACTTTAGAAAATATTTTGAACAGGATAGCCGTAACCCCAAGCATTTCCATTCTGTAAGAGGCGTTGGGTATAAATACACAGTTTAAGCGCAGGGCCAGATACAATAAAGGCTTATTCTGAGCGTTTGATGAGTTTGAAATAGTCATTATGTCGCTGCAAATAGAATCCATCATAGATTTTCTTGATCCCATTAATATTGCCATGATTTCTAATGATGAGGGGTTCAAGGACTCCCAACTTGGAAAACATATTGCTGTTTTTGAGGAGGAATTTCCAGATATCTCTGAGGCCGATTTTGTAATTGTAGGTTGTGGTGAAATGAGAGGTGCAGGAGTGGGCTTAACCAGTACCAATGCACCTGATGCCATTAGGTCAGAATACTACAAATTGTTTCATTGGCATACCCAGGTCAACGTGGCCGATATTGGCAATATAAAATCAGGTGCTACGCTAGAAGATACTTATGCCGCATTAAGAACGGTTGTGGCAGAGTTGATGGAACAGAAGAAGAAAGTTGTCATTCTAGGAGGGTCTCATGATATTACTACAGCACAGTACCAAGCTTATGGTACAAAGGAACGCATCATAGATGTGGCCTGTGTAGACGCTAGAATAGACCTAGACATGGATTCGGTGTTACCGGCAGATAATTTTCTGGTAGAAATGCTAACGGGCATGCCCAATTACTTAAAACACTATAGCCATATTGGATTCCAGAGTTATTTTATGCACCCCGATATGTTAGAGACCATTGACAAATTGGGCTTTGATTGTTATAGGGTAGGAAAGGTAAAAGAGCGAATAGAAGAAATGGAACCCGCCATTAGGAATAGTGAATTATTCAGTTTTGATATTGCCGCTATTCAACACGCACACGCGCCGGCAAATAGGCTTACTCCCAATGGATTTAATGGAGAAGAAGCTTGTACCTTAATGCAATACGCGGGTATGAGTAATAATTGCGATAGCATTGGTATTTATGGTTATATAGCAGAACAAGATGAGCACGCATTAACTGCCAAACAAATATCCCATATGCTTTGGTACCTGATGGATGGGATTCATAAAGGCAAACAAGAAGCGGCATTAGACAATAAGGCTGAGTTCAATGAATTCACCATGGCATTTGCAGAAGTGGAAACCACTTTCTTGCAAAGCAAACGCACGGGTAGGTGGTGGATGCAATTGCATGATGGTAAGTATATAGCCTGTAGTCATTTTGATTATATGATTGCTTCCAACAATGAAATTCCAGAACGTTGGTTCAGGGCGGTAGAACGTAGCTAATATTCCCATCTTTTTGCCTAGATTCGGGGTAGAAATTAAATGTATGAAAATCCTGTCTGCTATTGGTATTGCGGCATCAAGCCTATTGCTATTTTCCTGCAAAACAACAAAACAGTCACAGCTAACCAATACTGTGAAAACCATGATCAGCATGGATAGTTTATTGCAAACAACTGACCTTGCAGGAGCCCATGTAGGAATTGCTGTTTATGATCCAACTGCCAAAACCTATCTCTATCAACACCAATCTGATAAATATTTTATTCCTGCTAGCAATACCAAGATTGTTAGTTGCTATGTGGCCATGAAATACCTGGGCGATAGTTTGGTGGGACTGCGCTATGTTGACAAGGGTAATGGAACAGTAGAAATTGAACCCAGTGGAGATCCTAGCTTTCTGCATCCAGATTTCCCCAATCAACCCGTTTACGAATTTCTGAAAAAGCAAAAGACTATTCTGCTTACGCACCAGAATTGGAAGGCCAAGGGTTGGGGTATGGGTTGGTCCTGGGACGATTATGAATCTGACTATATGGCCCAGCGCAGCATGATGCCTATTTATGGCAATTTGGTGCAATTTAAAAAGTCAACTAGTCCAATAGCATCGCCTGCTTTTTTTCAGCAACTATTAAAAGTTGATCCAACAATCAAAGGTGCTAACTATACCATCAGAAGAGCAATTGGGGCCAATCAATTTTCTGCCATTCCCGCAAAAACTGCTTTTACTGGAGAGGATATTCCTTTTTATACAGATGACAAAGAGATCTTGCCCCAGTTGCTGCGCGATACTTTAAAAACAACAGTCACAGCAGTAGATTTTAAAGTAGAAAGGTGGCCAGATGTTGTGAAGATTCATTCTCAACCCATTGACTCTTTGTTAAAGATCATGATGCATCGCTCAGATAATTTTTTTGCTGAGCAATGTTTGTTAATGGCTGGTAATGAACTACTGGGAGAAATGAATACGGCCAAATTAATTGATAGCATTTTAAAGACCAGTTTAAAAGACTTACCACAGAAACCAAAATGGGTAGACGGTTCAGGGCTGAGTAGGTATAATCTCTTTACCCCTGCAGATTTTATTACGGTCTTAGACAAACTGCGTAATGAATTTGCTTGGAACAGAATTGCCAATATTTTTGCTTCTGGTGGTAATGGCACACTAGGTAGTTATTTTAAAAACAGTCCAGGAAAAATCTATGCAAAAACAGGTACACTCAGCAATAATGTGGCATTGAGTGGGTACTTGATTACTTCAAAAGGAAAGACCTTACTATTTTCTGTATTGGTCAGCAATCATACTGGCAATGTGGCTAATATTCGCAGAAGTGTAGAACAGTTTTTAAATAATGTAATGGCCAACCAATAACTATCTCCCAAACATACTGTCTAAATAATCTTCTTTGAATTCTAAATAAGTGGGACTGCCTGTTGGCGTTACATTAGGGCTACTGCAACCAAACAAGTCTTCAATAAGTGCCATCATTTCTTTTTGAGACAGGGATCGGCCCGCTTTAATGGCTTGTTGTCTAGACATGCACCGCACTAATTTTTCGCGCTTGCTAAATTTTACGTCTGCACTAAAATGTTTGAACTGTTCAATCAATAATTCAATGGCATTTTTTTCATTGCCTGGAAGAATATCTGCGGGAATTCCTTGAATCACTATTTGATGTTCATCATTGATTTCTAATTGGTATCCAATGGCCAATAAGTCTGGCATCAGGTCTTGTAATAATGCAGCGTCTGCAAGTGCCAGTTCTAATACCACAGGAAACAAACTTTGTTGTGTGGCCATTTTTTGGCCATGTGCCGCTAAGCTATAGCGTTCATACAAGACGCGTTCGTGTGCCAATTGTTGGTGTACTAATAAGAAGCCACTATTGGTAGAAGCAATAATATAGGTATTGTGTAATTGCAATAGCACTGAGTCAGGAATCACTTCAATTGACCTGGTCTTTGGCGTATGCAATAATTGTTGAACAGGGTCTTGGGTATTGCCTTCACTTGATTTTGGTTGATCATCACCAGCACTATAAAAACTCTTCCAGTGTTTTAATTCTGTTCCAGCTTGGTGAGAAGATTCAATAAAATGCGCCTGATTTTTTTGCGAAAAAGACTTGAACAAATTAGAACCCGCAACAGCGTCTTTTTTGTCTGTTGTAAAGGGTTTAGAAACGGCGTCTAAATTTTGAATACCTGCATTCAGCGTAAAATCTAAAGAAGGGGCAATGCTAAATTGTGCCAGTGCATGTTTTACCGCAGCTTGAACAAATGCGTAGATAATTTTCTCGTCTTCAAATTTAATTTCCTGTTTGGTGGGATGCACATTAATATCCACTTGTGAAGGGTCCAAATCTATATAGAGTACATAACTTGGAAAACTGTCTTTGGCAATCATGCCTTCAAAAGCCGTATTCACCGCGTGGTTCAAATAAGCACTCTTGATAAAACGATTGTTCACAAAAAAGTATTGGTCACCCCTGGTCTTGCGCGCCGTATCGGGCTTGCCCACAAAACCATAGATATTCATATAATCTGTTTCTTCATTAACGCTCACCAATTTAGCGTTATAAGAAGCACCCAGAATTTGAACAATGCGTTGTTTCAGCGAACCTGCTTCTAAATGAAATACTTCTTGCCCATTACTAGTAAGAGAAAAGAAAATATCGGGGAAGGCCATGGCCACCCTTATAAATTCATCCATGATATGCCGCATTTCTGCAGCATTGCTTTTTAGAAAATTTCTTCTAGCGGGTACATTGAAGAAGAGGTTCTTCATGCTAATGCTGGTACCTGTTTGAAAAGAACAACTTTCTTGTTTTACAACCCGGCTGTTTTCTATCTCAACAAAACTAGCCAGCTCGTCTTCCTCCCTCTTGGTTTTGAGTTCTACCTGTGCCACCGCCGCAATAGATGCCAGGGCCTCACCTCGGAATCCCATGGTTTTAATCCGGAATAAGTCATCTATGTTTTGGATCTTAGAAGTAGCATGTCTTTCAAAAGCCATTTTGGCATCAGCCGCGCTCATGCCCTTGCCGTTATCAATTACTTGCACCAAGGCCTTGCCCGCATCACTCACCAGGAGTTTGATTTGGGTAGCTCCGGCGTCTACTGCATTTTCCAATAATTCCTTTACCGCACTGGCCGGGCGCTGAATCACTTCACCAGCGGCTATCTGGTTGGCTATATTGTCAGGTAATAAATGGATGATATCCCCCACGCACACTAATTTTTATAAAGTTTGTAAAAATAGCATTCTTGCGCCATCTGCACGGCCTTGTTGCACTAAATTTGCCCTTTAAATAAATGATATGGTATTAAGTGCAGATATTCAGAAGTTGGAACGCAGTTTTGTTTCGGCAGATTTTAAAGTAACTACCTGGGAATTGCTAGCGCCTTTTTTCAAAAACCTAGCTGATCGTTCCCTGAATTCAAGAGAAGACCTAGAACAGTGGATGAAAGACATGAGTGAGGTAGAAGCGGTAGTAAGTGAAGACGCTTGCTGGAGACAGATTAAAATGACCTGCGATACCACCGATACGGCATTGGAAGAAGCATTTACCTATTTCTGCATGGAGATCCAGCCCAAATTACAGCCCTATGCAGACCAACTAAACAAGAAACTGGTTAATTCTCCTTTTACCCAGGAATTGGATCAGGACAAGTATTTTACTTATCTGCGTTCCGTGAAAAAAAGTATTGACCTGTTTCGTGAAGCCAATATTCCCCTGCAAGCAGAATTGAGTGTATTGCAACAACAGTATGGCGCCATTGCTGGAAAAATGACCATTGAAGTGGGTGGACAGGAATATACTTTGCAACAAGCAGGTAAGTTTTTGGAAAGTCATGATAGGGCTTTAAGAGAAGAAGTGTATCGAAAAATTCAAGCACGACGTTTGCAGGACAAGGATGCCATGAATGAGCTCTATAGCAACTTGATTGGCAAAAGAGATCAAGTAGCCAAGAATGCAGGATTTGCCAATTATAGAGACTATAAATTTGTAGAGCTTGGCCGCTTTGATTATAGCAAGGAAGACTGTTATCAGTTTCACGAAGCAGTGAAATTGCACGTATTGCCCTTGATTGAAAAAATTTATGCGCGCAAAAAAGCCAAACTGCAATTAGACAAATTATATCCATGGGATACTGAAGCAGAACCAACTGGCGTTCAACCTTTAAAACCATTTACAGATGGAAAGGATTTGTATGAAAAATCGGTGCAATGTTTTGAAACCATGAATCCCTTTTTTGCCAACTGTTTGCGCAAGATAGATCAACTCAATCATTTTGATTTAGAAAGTAGAAAGGGCAAGGCCCCCGGGGGGTATAATTGCCCACTCACAGAATCTGGTGCACCCTTTATATTTATGAATGCCGCAGGACAAATGAGCGATGTAACTACCATGGTTCACGAGGGTGGACACGCCATTCATTCCTTTCTGTCACATAACCTAGAACTCAGTGCCTTCAAGGAATATCCTATGGAGATTGCAGAAGTAGCTAGTATGGCCATGGAATTATTTAGCATGAATCATTGGGAAGCATTTTTTGACAATGCGGAAGACCTGAAACGCGCCAAAGAACACCAATTAGAAAGAACCATTACCATCTTCCCTTGGATTGCTATCATTGATAAATTCCAACACTGGGTCTATGAACACCCACAACATAGCGTAGAAGAAAGGACAAGTACTTGGATGGCTATTTTGCAAGAATTTTCTACCAAGAGTATTGACTACACAGGATTGGAATCTTTCAGAGAAATTGCTTGGCAGCGCCAACTGCATTTGTTTGAAGTGCCGTTCTATTATATTGAATACGGCATTGCGCAATTAGGTGCTATTGGTCTTTGGATGCAGTACCAAGCAAATCCACAACAAGCTTTGGAAAATTATATTCAGGCTTTGAGTTTGGGAGGCACAAAAACGCTTCCAGACTTATATGCAGCTGCGGGTTTGAAATTTGATTTATCGCCTAACCATATTAAAACATTGATGGAGTTTACAGCTGCGGAAATGGACAAAATTTAGGAAAGTGAAGAGAGGAAAAGAAAGTGAAGAGATAAGAGTGAAGAGTGAAGAGTGAAGAGTGAAGAGAGGAGGAAGAAAAAGTGAAGAGATAAAAGGTAAGAGTGAAGAATGGGAGGAACTTTTCATTTAATCACTCGGACGCTTAATTCAAACCCTACAACTTTTCATTGAAACAGATGCATAACTCGTTTAAAATTTGAAATCATAACTGAAATTAAAATGCCGCTCGAGAAATCTGAGCGGCATTTTTTATGTTTTATCCTTCCGTTGGCGGTGGGGCCGGTGGAGGATTTTGTGGTCCTTGTTGTTGTGGAGGGCGAGGTCCCTGTTGTCTTTGTTGCTGTGGTCCGCGGTTTTGCTGCGGTCCACGAGGTCCTTGTCCTTGCTGCGGTCCTCTATTTTCTCTATTTTGTTGTGGTCCACGAGGTCCTTGATTGCCTTGCCCTTGCCCAGGTCCACGATTTTCCTGTGGCGGTCTTTGCCCCTGTTGTTGCTGTGGCCCGCGAGGTCCACCTTGCTGAGGTCCTCTATTTTGTTGTGGTCCACGAGGTCCTTGCCCCTGTTGATGTTGGGGACGGTTTTGGTCTCTATTGCCATCGCGCGGCCCGCGCTGATCCCTGCTGTCTGGTCTGCGGTCATTGCTACGGTCCTGATCTCTTCTGCGGCGGTCATTTCTTTCCAAGGTCTTTAGACTAATCTGACCTACCACGTCTACAAATGAGGGTTCTACTTCTTTGGGTTTTCCTGAAACTACTTCTACCGCTTGCAATTCGTCAACCCTAGTTCCAGCTTGGTTTAGGCGTTTGATTTCTTTAACGCGCTGTATGGTGAGTGGATAGTGCTTGCTATTATTTGGCAGGATATACCACATCAAGTTTTTGAAAATATCTTTCTTGATTAATTGAGCAGTTCCCATAACGGTATCTAACTGGTCTGCATAATCAGGGAACTGTTGCAGGGCGTCTAGATAAGTATCCAACTCAAAGTTTAAACAGCATTTTAATCGGCCACATTGACCGCTTAATTTGGTCTGGTTAATAGAGAGGTTCTGATACCTGGCAGCAGTAGTATTGACACTTTTAAAGTCATTGAGCCAAGTACTACAGCAAAGTTCTCTTCCACAGCTTCCAATCCCCCCCACTTTAGCGGCTTCCTGACGGATGCCTATCTGGCGCATTTCTACTTTTAGTTTAAAATCACCCGCAAAAATTTTGATTAATTCCCTAAAATCTACGCGGTCATCTGCGGTGTAAAAAAAAGTTCCTTTTTTACCATCTGCCTGCACTTCAATCTCACTTAATTTCATTTGCAGGTTCAAAGTGCGGGCAACGGCGCGGCAACGCGATAGCATTTCTTGCTCACGGCTTTTGCTAATCTTGAAGGTTTCAATATCCCTATCGGAGCTTTTGCGCAGAATCTTTTTCATTTCTGGGCTAAACTCCTCTACGGATTTTTTCTTCATCTGCATACGCACCAATTCTCCCGTAAGGCTAACTTCACCTACGTCAAAACCACCCACGCCTTCAACAGTTACGTAGTCGCCTTTTTCAAAATATTGAAGTGTATTGTTTCTGAAGTAGTCTTTACGGCTTCCGTTTTTGAAACTTACTTCCACTACCTTGCAAGAGCTTTCGGGGTCGCTAAAAGGAAGATTCAACAACCAATCATGTACATTTAAACGGTTACAACCGCCTGTACTACATCCTCCATTGCTCTTACACCCGTTTGGTGTGCCTGTTCCACATGATCCACATCCCATATAATGAGTAATAATAGGTTAAAAAATTAGTGGAAAAGTTGGCTGGGAACTGTTGGAATACATTGGTTCAATAACGCATTTTTCAACACGTTGTATTGGAATATGAAGAGATGAACCTGAATCCTTTGGTTTTTCAAACCCGCCTAACTTCTTGCTGAAAATTTTTCAGCCCCACTTACACACAGACTTGGGCAGTTATGCAACTGTCAAATCCTTAACTTTCCAAAATTAGGGTTTTGTTCTGAATGATGTGATAGAGTTTAATGGTCAAGGCTTGGAAGAGCATTTTGGCGTGTGCATTTCTTTCTACATAGTAACTGGCCTTGTCCAATTCCTCAATTAGTGCCTGTTGTTGACTTACCGATGCTATTTTATTGAGCCTAATGGCAAAATCCTTCTCTTTTTCGGGTAATTGCGCAAAATCCGGCCCCAAAATCTTGATTCTAATGCTTTGGGCCAGCAAATGGTTAAAATACCGCAGGAACTGTTTTTGCTTTTCCCTTCCCAGTTTGGCCACTTCTTCCACAAATTTGGCTTGGGCAACGGGTCCACCCTTGAGCGTGGCGTTCAGCCATTCCCTGAGTAGGCTCTGCCAGTCTTCGTCTGCGTGTTGGAGCAATTGTAAGGCTTCTCTATAATTGCCTCCGGCGATGGCCGCTATTTGGGCAGCTGTTTCAGCGGGGGCTTTGGCCCTTTCCATAAGGGCCGTTTCTATATCCTTATCTTCCAAAAGGGGGATTTTCACTAGTTGGCACCTACTTAATATGGTAGGGAGAATCTGCTCTTCATTCTCTGCCACCAAAATGAAAAGGGTATTAGCAGGGGGCTCTTCTATTAGTTTTAAGAGTTTGTTTCCTTCTTTTCTTAAGTATTCTGGCATCCAAAGCACCAAGACCTTGAACCTGCTCTCAAAGCTTTTCAGGCTTAGTTTATGGATAATGGCATTGCATTCCTCGGCTGTGATATTCCCTTGTTTGTTTTCTGCCCCAATAAACTGCAGCCAGTCATAGACATTCCCGTAAGGATATTGCTGAATAAATTCCCTCCACTCCGTAATAAAATCGGCACTAACAGGCTTCTCGCCAGATTTTTTGGTAATTACGGGATAGCTAAAGTGCAGGTCTGGGTGCAATAACTGAGCGGCCCTTGTATAAGCTGGTTGTTGGTCAATCTGGTCTGGGTGAATATAGGATGGGGTAGGTTCTAAAGCAGTTTGACCACCAAATAAATCTTCCACCACTGGAGAAGGGGCAGGAATGCTAACTACATATTGGGCAAAAGCTAAGGCTAGGGCCAACGCACCGGAACCTTCCTTACCCAAGAAGAGTAGGGCATGGCTCAAACGGTTTTGCGCTACCATTTCTGCCAAATGTTGTTTTAAATCCTGCTGACCAATAATTTCCTTGAATAACATGCGCGCTGATTGGCTTGAAAGGTACTGAATAGCCACAAAATAAAAGAAGCTGCCCTTAAGGAGCAACTTCTTTTATACAGTACTATATAACTAGACTATTTCAGGTATTTGGTAATTTCTTCGCTGTCAGGGGTTACTTTACTTGGGAAATAGGCAATCATCTTGCCATTCTCATCCAATAAGAATTTATTAAAGTTCCAAGAAATGGAAGCATCTAAAACGCCATTTTCTGTTTTGGTAGTCAACCATTTATAAATAGGCGCCATATCCTCCCCTTTTACACTGATCTTACTAGCCAAAGGGAATTTTACACCAAAACGGGCTTTGCAGAATTCTTGAATTTCCCCGTCTGATCCAGGTTCTTGTCCGCCAAAATTATTAGCAGGGAAACCTACAATCACCAATTTGTCTTTGTATTGCTCATAGACTTTTTCTAGTGCTTCGTACTGAGGCGTATAACCACATTTGGACGCGGTATTGACCACCAAGATTTTTTTGCCCTTGAATTTAGAGAAGTCAATGGTGCCCCCCTCAATGGACTTTACTTTAAAACTATGAATGCTTCCGCCATCACCTGGCATTGTGAATGCGCTTAAAATGCTAACAATAGCAATGGTTAATAGATATTTCATGTGCGTGATTTTATACAAGAAACAACTTTTTGCTGTAAAAGTTGCACTTTTTAGATAAATAGGTCATTAGAGGGTGTAAGCTACCGTAGCAAGGCTCAAGGATGTTGGATTTCCCTGCATTAAGGCAGAACCGCAGGCTTCTAAAGTGGCCCCAGTAGTTGCTACATCATCAATCAATAAGAGTTTTTTTTCATGAATAGCTTGCTGATTTGACAGCTGAAAAACGCCTTGCATTTTTTGCCATCTATTTATCCGATTACTACTGGTTTGAGATTCAGAAAACCCGGTTCTAATCACTGCGTCTACCACCCATTTATTAGGCCAAACTGATTGAATGCCTTCTGCAATGAGTGCTGCCTGATTATATCCTCTAATTTTTAATTTTTCAGGATGCAAAGGAAGTGGAATTAGCAGCTCAATTTCTTGAAAGCGTTCGGATTTTGCTAATTGATATCCCAACAGTCTTCCCAAAAACCAACCTACTTCTTTGTGTTGTTTGTATTTTAAGGAAACTAATAGTTGGTGTAAGACAGATTCTCTTGAAAAATAGAAAGCAGCAGTGGCAGATGCAATTGGTATTCTCCCGTAAAAAGATTTTTCTAGGGTATTGCCTGCTGTTGATTCAAAATAAGTGCAGGGCAATAAACTATTACATGTATAACAAAGTATTTCTTTTCGATGATCTAAAACTGCATTGCATCCCACACAACAGTGCGGGAAAAGTAAATGTGCAATGCTTTGAAAACTATCTTCTAATAATTGATGCATTCAAAAAAATACAACAAGTAATAGTAGCATCAAAGGAACTAAAATAATTGTTGGTAAACTTCATCAACCCTAGAAAGTGCAATTACCTGAATGCCATGATTTTTAGGCTGAAAACTTTTTTTATTATACCTGGAAACTATGATTTTTTCAAAGCCTAATTTTTCTGCTTCTGCAATTCTTTGTTCTATTCTATTGACAGCCCTAATTTCTCCATTCAATCCAACTTCACCTGCAAAACAAATATGACTAGGCAATGGCACATCTTCGTAAGAAGAAAGTAAGGCACAGATTACGGCTAAATCAATACTAGGATCTTCTACTTTAATGCCTCCAGCAATATTGACAAAAACATCTTTCATGCCAAATTGAAAACCGCCTCTTTTTTCTAACACTGCTAGAAGAAGTTGCAGTCTGCGCAAATCAAAACCAGTCACCGTTCGCTGCGGTGTGCCGTACACGCTTTGTGTTACAAGCGCTTGCACTTCTATGAGTAAGGGGCGCATGCCTTCTAGTGTAGCTGCAATTGCAGAACCACTTAGTTGTTCTTCTCTTTGTGCAATTAAAATTTCTGAAGGATTAGAAACAATGCGCATGCCCTCACCTGTCATTTCATAAATACCCAATTCAGCAGTGCTACCAAATCTGTTTTTAAGTGTTCTTAAAATCCGATAAGCATAATGTCTATCACCTTCAAATTGTAATACCGTGTCTACTAAATGTTCTAATACTTTTGGTCCTGCAATGGAACCATCTTTGGTTATATGACCAATGAGGAAAACGGGTGTGCCGGTTTCTTTTGCAAAGCGTTGAAATTCTCCGGCGCATTCTCTAATCTGAGAAACGGATCCTGCAGATGAATCTATTAAATTAGATTGTAGTGTCTGAATAGAATCTACAATCACCATCTGAGGTTTTAGCTTTTTAATTTCTTGGAAGATGGTGGCAGTAGAAGTTTCCGTGAGTAAATAAAATTGTTCGTTGTCAATATTTAATCTATCGGCACGCATTTTAATTTGTTGCTCACTTTCTTCTCCACTAATATAGAGTACCGATGCTTGCTTCATCAACAAGCCAATTTGCAAGAACAACGTGCTTTTTCCAATACCAGGTTCACCCGCTACAAGAATAATACTGCCTGGAACAATTCCGCCACCTAGTACTCTGTTCAATTCGGAGTCCATGGAATCAATTCGTTTCTCTTCCTTGCTAATTACTTGATTAAGCGCAATGGTTTTTACTGCTCGTTTGTCATTATGATAAGAGTCCCACTCAATTTCTTTTTGATTACCCTTGTCAATGATTTCTTCCACCAACGTATTCCATTCATTACAAGAAGGGCACTTGCCCAACCACTTAGCAGATTCATAACCACAATTGCTACAGAAAAATGCTTTTTTAATCTTACTCATTGCTGTAAAGGTAGGTGCAGATTTGGGTTAATTGGAGGGGCAAGTCAATAGGAAACCGAAAAGATTTCAGGCATTTTTAAAAGGCAAAAGGGTCAACATTGCTGCTGACCCTTTTTACTTACTAACCCATTAAATTCTTCCACTAAATTACGATAATGGGTCAGATGACAAAATAATTTTTTGGTTAATAATACATAATTGTGGGAGCTGAAATGCCCTAAAATGGGCAAAAAATCATCTAAAACATAGGTTCTGACTAGGTTAAAGCATACTATAAAAAACTAATTTGAATTTTTAGATCCGCATTAAATTTAAAAGTAAAAATCAACCATTAAAAAAGTCAATGAGAGAATCAAAATGACAGTAATTATTTTTTATAATGTGTTAAAAAATTTTCAATAATATAACAAATAAAATAAATACGACCCAAAACGATAGGTGAAAAATGACTTGAATGTTAAAATAACATTAAAAAAAGATTAAAAAAGTTAATAAAATCTAAATAATAAGCAGCTTTTTCGTTATTTGTGCGGTCATTAGAATTGACAAAAGGTTAACAAACCCAAAAACGACAACATGAGAAAAAAACTGCTACTCAGTTTTTGCGCGTGGATTTTTGCATTAGTTGCAGGTCTTGCACAAACAACTACTGTTACTGGAAAGGTAACAGATGACAAAGGAAAACCCATTGAAGGGGCTGCCGTGGTTGAGAAAAAAAGCAAAGGTGGAACAGCCACTGACGCTAACGGTGTTTTCAAATTAACAGTGAAACCAGGAGCTATATTGATTATCTCTGGAACTGGATTTGAAAAAAGAGAAGTTGCTGCTACTGAAGCTGGGAACGTTTCTTTGAAAACTGCAGATGAAAACCTAAGTGAAGTGGTAGTAACCGCCTTGGGTATCAAACGTGAAAAGAAAGCCTTAGGATACGCTGTATCTTCTGTAGGTAAAAAAGACTTGGAACTACGTCCAGAAGGTGACCTTGGTCGCGTTTTGAGTGGTAAAGCTCCTGGTGTGAATATTGGTGCAACCAGCGGTTTGTCTGGTTCTGGTACCAACATCGTGATTCGTGGTGTGAATACCATCAGTGGTAACTCACAGCCTTTGTTTGTAGTGGATGGTGTGCCTTTTGATGGCGGTACCAACACACAAGCTTCTTTTGTATATGGTAACCAAACTTCTTCTCGTTTCTTGGATCTTGATCCAAACA
This sequence comes from Bacteroidota bacterium, assembly GCA_947460595.1. Classification (GTDB taxonomy): domain Bacteria; phylum Bacteroidota; class Bacteroidia; order Chitinophagales; family Chitinophagaceae; genus Sediminibacterium. The sequence continues at coordinate 59,105 of CANHGS010000001.1, forward strand.
ATATTGAGAGTGTTGACGTATTAAAAGGTTTGAGCGCAACTACCATGTATGGTGAGTTGGGTAGAAACGGTGTAATCTTGGTAACTACCAAAAATGGTGCTACTCAGAAAGCTCGTAAGAAAACTGAAATCACAGTTTCTCAATCAATGTTTACCAATACAGTTGCTAATCTGCCAGAATATAACGAAAGTTATGGTGGTGGTTTTGACTTGAGCTTGGGTCTGGCTTTCTTCTCTAACTGGGGAGCAAAATTCACCAACCCTGCAGCAACGGTACCTCACCCTTATGATAGGTCTGCTTTGAATGCTGCATTCCCAGAATTTAAAGGAAAAACATACGAGTATAAATATTATAATAGTGTACCTAATTTCTTTAAAACTGGTACTGTAAGCAATACTTCTGTAAACGTTGCTGGTACAACTGGTATTGTAAACTATAACGCCAACTTTGGTTATTTAGATGACCAAGGTTTTGTAAACGGTAATGGTTTAAACAGAAATACTTTTGGTTTGGGTGGTAGCGCTAAGCTAACCAACAAAGTAACCGTGAGTGGTACTTTCAACTATGTAAGTACTGATCAAAAATCTCCTCCAACTTCTACCAGCTTTGGTTCTAGTGCAACGGCAACCTCTGTATTCGGAGACGTCATGTACACACCAACAGCCGTTGATTTGATGGGTCTTCCTTGGGAGAATCCAATTACCAAAGGACACGTTTATTATCGTGCTGGTAATGATATCCAAAACCCAATCTGGACCACATACAATGCCTTTACACAGGATAAAGTAAACCGTGCTTATGGTAACTTACAAATCCGTTATGAAGTATTGAAAGGTTTGAACTTAAGCTATCGCGTAGGTTTTGATAACTATTCTGAGTTCCAAATGTATGCGCAGAATAAAGGTGGTCAACAATATGCTACAGGTATCTACCGTACTACTGCTGGCAACAACAATATCTGGGACCACACTGCTTTGGCGTCTTACAAAACAGATATCAACAGCAACTGGGATTTGAACGTAGATGCGGGTGTTAACTCTAGAGAGAACACTTATTCTCAAACTGGTACTTTTAGCAGAGACCAATTGGTATATGGCTTGTTAGACCATACCAACTTTATCACGCACGATATTGTGTCTGAGAATGGTTCTGATATGGACTATAAAGTAAAATCTCAATCAATTGGAGCATTTGCTTCAGCTACTTTTGGTTATAACCAATACCTATTCATTAACGTAGGTGGACGTAATAGCTGGACTTCTACTTTGGAAAAAGCTAACCGTAGCATTTTCTATCCTAGCACCAGTGTATCATTTATTCCAACACAAGCTATTCCAGCTTTGCAGAATAATAAATACATCAATTACTTGAAAGTTCGTGTTGGTTACTCAACTTCTGCAGGTTTCCCAGGTGCTTATGAAACAAGACCTGTATTGGGTATTGCAACTCGTACATTCTTAGATAGAGCAAGCACACCGGTTAACTCAAACGCTATTAGCAGTACCTTACCTAACCCAGATTTGAAGCCTGAGTTACAGCAAGAATTTGAAGCAGGTATTGACGGTAAATTCTTGAAAAACCGTTTGACCTTAGATTTGACTTTGTACAATAGGATTTCTAAAAATCAATTGTTGAACAGAGATTTGGATCCTTCTTCTGGTTATTCTTCTATCAAAATCAACGCAGGTCAGGTTTCTAACAAAGGTGTGGAAATGGGACTTGGATACACTTTTGTACAAAACAAAGCTTGGAACTGGAAAGTGGACGCCTTGTGGACCATTAACCAAAGCATGGTTTCTGATGTTCCTAAAGATTTGAAAGAAATTGTCTATGCTGGTTATACCACCTTGGGTAACTTTGCTATCAATGGTCAACCTTTGGGTGTAATCAAAGGATACTATTGGGAGCGTGAAGCAAAAACTGGTCAGCGTATAGTTAGTGCTACTGGTGATTATGTATCTTCTCAGAACATTGGTATTATTGGTGATCCAACTCCAAAATACAAATTGACTGGTATTTCTAACCTGTCTTATAAAGGATTAAGCTTCCGTATGCAGTGGGAATACACTTGTGGTGGAGACATGTACTCTTCTACAACTCGTTCTCTAATTGCTCGTGGTGTTACAAAAGATACAGAATTTGACCGTGCTGCTCCTTACTTGTTGCCAGGTGTTGACGCAAACGGAAATCCTAATAGGGTTCAGACTTCTGCTACACAAGCCTTCTTTAACAACGGATTTGGACCTGATGAATCAGGTATCTATGATGCAACTTTGATCCGTTTAAGAGAATTGTCTTTAGCATATAGCCTGCCTGAAAAGTTATTGGCTAAAACACCATTTGGTGGTGTGTCATTCACATTGTCTGGAACCAATCTCTGGTACAATGCTCCTAACTTCCCTAAGTATGCCAACTTTGATCCTGAAACCAATGGTTTGGGTGTGAGCAATGGTAAGGGCTTGGAGTTTATTACTGGACCTTCATCACGCAGAATTGGTGCAAGCTTGAGAATCACCTTCTAATAACAACTTAATATTTAGTAATATGAGATATTCGAAATTTATTATCTGCCTAGGATTACTAGCTACCACATTGGGAGCTTGTAATAAAAAACTGGACAGCTTATTGGATAATCCCAATGCGCCTTCTCCTGCCACTGCAGACGTGGACCTTTCATTGAACCAGATTCAGTTGGCCTTTAGAGGCTTCTATGGTACTGCTTCTACTTTGGGTGCAGAACTTTCTCGCCAACAATCTTGGTTTGGACCAATTTATGCTAATGGATACAGTCCCGGAACTTTTGATGGTTTGTGGAGTACTGCTTATTCTAGCATTTTTGTAAACGCTGACGCGATGATTCCTGTGGCTACAACACAGAAAAAATTCATTCAGTCAGGTATTGCAAAAGTGTTGAAAGCTTATACCTTGGGTACCTTGGTTGATCAGTTTGGAGATATTCCTTACACTGAAGCAGTTCAGGGTGCGGCCAATACCAATCCTAAGATTGACAAGGGTGCTGATGTTTATGTAAAAGCCTTGGCTTTGTTAGATGACGCTATTGCTGACTTTAATAAAACAGGTGCTGCTGCTGGTCCTACCAATGACTTATTCTATGGTGGTTCTGCTGATAACTGGAAAAAAGCTGCCAAGTCTTTGAAATTAAAGTTCTTGATGAACACAAGATTAGTAGACGCAACCGCTTCTGCTAAAATTGCAGCATTGGTTACTGAGAATGACTTGGTTACCACTGATGCTCAAGATTTCAACTTTAAATATGGTACTAACATTTCTTCTCCAGATAGCCGTCATCCTAAATATGCTGGTAACTACAACGTGAATGGTCAGGTTGGTGAGTATTTAAGTACTTATTTTATGGACTTAGTTGTTAGGGAAAAAACTGGAACAGTTTCTACTTTGGATCCACGTAGAAGGTATTATTTCTATCGTCAAAATACCAACTATGTAAACGTGAATCAAACCACTTTGACTTGTGCATTTGTTGCAAATCCTGCACACTATCCTGCAACTATGCCTTTCTGCTTAGTAGGTGGTAACTCAGGATATTGGGGTAGAGACCATGGTGACAACTCTGGAACTCCTCCCGATGGAGCATTTAGAACTACTTATGGGGTTTACCCTGCAGGTGGTGAGTTTGACGCAAGTGCTGGTGGTGCCGTTAAGCAAGTTATGGGTGGCCGTGGTGCTGGTGTTGATCCAATTTGGAACTCTTCTTTCACTTATTTTGTGGAAGCTGAAGCTGCGCTTAGACTGGGTATTACTGCTGGTGGAACTGCTAGAGCATTGTTGAGCAAAGCCTTGTATGCTTCTATTAATAAAGTTGTTGGTTTCCCAACATCAATTGGTTATACATTGAGTGCTGCTCAATTAGCGTTGGTTCCAACCACTGCTCAAATTGATACTTATGTAAACTTTGTATTGGCTCAGTATGACGCTGCTACCACTGATGACGCTCGTTTGAATATCATCATGAAGGAATACTATATTGCTGCATGGGGTAATGGTGTTGAAACTTATAACTCTTACAGAAGAACTGGTAAGCCTGATAATATCCAATTAGTAGTTACTACTTCTAGTCCAGGTGTTTTCATGAGGTCTTTCACCTATCCTTCAGTGTATATTAACAGAAACTTGAATGCGCCTACCCAGAAAACACCTGGTGTTGCTGCAAACAAAGTATTCTGGGATAACAACCCTGATAATTTCATCAAATAAAATTCAGCAATCATGAAGAAAATCCTAAACATATTCAGTGTTGCAGCAATTCTACTATTTGCTGTTTCCTGTAAAAAAGCCGAAAACTCCAATCCTTTGTCAGATGTGGCAAATTTTGGTAAGGGCGCGTATATTACTTTAGCTAGTAATATTAACCTGAACCTAAACTATGCCCAAATTGCAACATCCAAAGTGGGTGTTAAAGTAAACCAATACAACAACGGAAACGATGTTGATAAAATCAAGGTTTATGTAGTACAAGGAGCCAATTCTAACCCAACTTCTTGGAAATTGGTGAAAACCGTTACCTATGCAGGCGAGGGTACAGAACTAAGTGCCACTGGTGCTGAAGTTGCTACTGCATTGGGTGTTGCACCTGCAGCTTTGACTCCAGGTAATTTCTACACTTTTTACAATCAGGTACTTACCAAAAGTGGTGAAACCTATGATATCAGCAATATTAACAGTGCCCTTGAAAGTGGATCTTTCTATGGAGTATGTTTCCGTTGGACTGCATCTGTGGTTTGTCCTTTTGTTGCCCCAATGGCTGGTAACTATAAAGTAGTTCAAGATGACTGGCAAGACTGGTCTCCTGGTGATATTGTAAAAGTGACCGATGGTCCTGGTGCTAACCAAATCAACCTCGGTCAGGTTTGGCCTAATAAAGCATACGGTAATGTTACTGCTACTCCATTGGTAGTAACAGTAGACCCTGCTACTGGTTCTTGCACTATTCCTGCTTCTCCTGCTGGTGTATTCTGGGCTACTGGTTATCCAGGAAGCGCGTCTACTGGAGCTGGAAGTTCTGGATTGGTATTCTCTTGTACTGGAAGGATCTCTTTGAGCATCCGTCTGTTGTACAATGGTGGAGACCAAGGTTTCAACAAATTGATCTTGCAAAAGCAATAAGCTTTTCATCAATAATATTACAAGCCGTTCCGATTTATCGGGACGGCTTTTTTAATGCCTAGAACTGTAATCTGACAATAAAAGCTGTGGCCTAGCAATTAGGTACTCAGGTACTAAGGGAGACCACACTATCAGGGTCCCTTCAAACAAAAAACCCCGATGAATCGGGGTCTTTGAAAAATTTGGCTGAACGCTGAAATTGCTTCAGATTTTTTAGAACTTGATTTCTTCTTCGTGTTCGTTAAAGAAGCGGAATTCAATAATATGGTAATTGGTATTGGCCTGAACCTTTAAATCCATCTTGTATTTGCGCTTCCACTGCCTAATAATGGGGTTAAACCATCCCTTGGTTAAATGAGAGTAAACAATGGGGTGAACGGTCAGTGTAAGACGCTTATGAGCATGTGTGACCAAATAATGTAAACGCTTTTCAATCTCGTCTTCCAAAATAAGGGTAGAAGTAATCTTTCCTGTACCATTACAAGCCGGACAAGCCTCAGAGGTATTAATATTCATTTCTGGGCGCATACGCTGCCTAGTCACCTGTAACAAGCCAAATTTGGAGATAGGTAGCAGACTATGACGGGCGCGGTCAGTTTTCATAAAACCTTCCATGGCTTCTTGTAACTTGCGTTTGTTGTCAGGAAGCTTCATGTCAATAAAATCAATGACTATGATGCCGCCTATATCGCGCAAGCGCAATTGTCTAGCAATCTCTTCTGCTGCTTCTAAGTTAGTTTCTAGGGCATTCTCTTCTTGGTTATTGCTCACGCTCTTATAACCGCTATTCACGTCAATAACGTGTAAGGCTTCTGTGTGTTCAATAATCAAGTAAGCACCACTAGGTAGGTTCACCGTTTTACCAAAAGCAGATTTTACCTGTTTGGTAATGCCAAAATGATCAAAAATAGCACCAGGGCTATTGTGCATGGTCACTATCTCTGCTTTTTCAGGTGCTATGCGTTGTAAGTAAACCCTGATTTCTGTATAAATATTCTTGTCGTTGACTACAATGCGATTAAAATCAGCACTGAGTAAATCTCTAAGTATACTAGTTGTCTTATTCTGCTCGCTCATGATCTTGGCAGGAGCAACAGCACCTTTTAGATTAGTCTGTATGGTTTCCCAGATGGCAACCAAACTCAACATGTCTTGGTGTAATTCTGCCGTGGTTTTACCCTCTGCCGCAGTACGCACAATGACCCCAAAATTCTTTGGCCTAATGGCTTCTACTATTTTGTGTAAGCGCTTTCTTTCTTCAGAGCTATGGATTTTTTTGGAAACAGCAACAATCTCGTTAAATGGGGTTACTACCACAAATCTTCCAGGCAATGATAATTCACAACTTAGTCTTGGCCCCTTGGCGGCAATGGGTTCTTTTAAGATCTGAACCAATACATTGGGTTTGCCATTGAGTACTTCATTGATCTTTCCCGTTTTTAAGATTTCGGGTTCGGATTGAAATTTGGCAAAATCAAATCCATGCGCTTCCTTATTGTTCATAGCAATCTGCGTGAACTTGATAATAGAGCGAGCATAAGGACTCAAGTCAGTATAATGTAGAAATGCGTCTTTCTCAAACCCAACGTCTACAAAGGCAGCATTGAGTCCGGGAATCAGCTTTTTCACTTTTCCCAAGTAGAGGTCGCCAACGGCAAAACTAGCGTCTGCTTTTTCATTGTGCAGTTCCACCAATTTCTTGTCTTCCAACAATGCAATTTCAACGCCTGTTGGGGCAACATTGATAATTAATTCTTTGTTCACGAATGGCAACTTTTAGATACAAAATAGTTGGCCGCATAGCAGCATACAACAATAACACTAAATCCGTAACACCTGCCACCAAAAGGAAGGAAAAGGTAAAAGTTGCAGCGTAGGAAAGGTGGTTGGCTAAATCCAGATAAGTGTGAAAACCCCGTTCAATCCCGATTGTTCGGAACGGAACGGGGTTTGTATCATAGTAAAATCAAGAACTATTTGTTCTTTTTCTTATGACGATTCTTTCTTAAACGTTTTTTTCTCTTGTGCGTCGCAATCTTATGACGCTTTCTCTTCTTACCACAAGGCATGTCCAAGTAATTTTATATGTTAAAAAATAAATGCTATTTGCGCAATTCACTAATACGCTTATCCAGTGCGGTTTTGGCTTCAGGAACTTTTACTAGCTCCTTGGCCCGCTGATACCATTTTATGGCACCTGCTTTATCGCCCTTCAACTCGTAACATTCAGCAAGGTTAAAAATAGCTTCCAAATTACTAGGCTGTTTTTGCAGCACAGTGTTGAATCTCTCAATGGCTTTGTCATATTGACCACTTTTCTTTCCTCCCATACCCAATACCATCTGACCATAGAGATTCTCCGGATGCTCCTGAACCACTTTTCTTACCTCTAAAATTCCCTGCATTGGATTATCTGAGATATTGCCAAACATATAGCAAATACCCAATCCAATCTTGCTGGAATCATTGGCAGGATTAATGACCAGTGCCTTGTCTAAAAGATCTTTTGCGTTCTCACCCAACCAGTGTTGCATGGCAGGATCAGCCTCTGTTAATAGGTTGTCTAAAAACAGTTGGGCGGCAAAGGTGAGGCTTTTTTCAGAATTTTCCAACTTCGCGGCTTCAGAACTATAATATGCATAGGGTTCAAAGATTCTGGCGGAGTCCGACCAGAACCTAGCCAGCTGGTGATAAAGATGTATTTTTTGGTCTTTTACATTTCCCCGCACAACCGCTTGTTCCAATAATGCCAGGCGTTGAGCCTGCTCCGGACTAATGCGTTGTCTGGCTTTTGCTAATAGATCTTCAATGTTAACTGCGTGATTATGAGTGTCTTGCGTATCTTTCTTGGGTGCAGCGCTTGATTTTGGGGTGTCTGTGCTTGTGCCAAAATAGACGATGGCAATGAGCAAGACCCCGCCCAATAGGAGGAGCCATTGTTGTTTCTTCATGTAAAAATTTCAACAAAGTTAGTCCGACTTACGCTTGCTTTTAACTTCACTAACAAATTCTTTTGCAGGCTTAAATGCAGGAATAAAATGTTCAGGAATCTCAACGGCCACATTTTTTTTGATATTTCGTCCAATCTTAGCAGCTCTTTTCTTGGTAATAAAGCTTCCAAAACCTCTGATATAGATGTTTTCTCCATTTGCCAAGCTGTCCTTGACTTCTTTGAACATGGTTTCTAACGTGACAAGCACATCCACTTTAGGGATGCCGGTCTTGTCCGATATTTGATTGATGAGATCTGATTTTCTCATAGAAAAGGCTTTTGATTGTGGGTTATAATCTAAAATAAGTTAAAATATCCGGTATCTGCAAGAAAGATAGCTTAAAATTTATAGGTGTTATCAATTGATTGATAAATGGTTCATTAGATGGATTTGGCGGTGAATCAAGGGTTTATACATTAGAAAACATGCAAAAGACCAAATTCATGTATTTTCAAGGCCCATGAAACAAGTATTTACCAAAAACCTCATGCATTGGCACCAAACCAATAACCATCGGCAAATGCCTTGGAAGGGAGAAAAAGACGCCTATAAAATTTGGCTGAGTGAAATTATTTTACAACAGACTAGGGTAGAACAGGGCTGGAATTATTATGAGCGCTTTATCAAAAACTATCCCAATATAGAAGCATTGGCTGCCGCCAAAGACCAAGATGTGTTTAAATTATGGGAGGGTCTAGGTTATTATAATAGGTGTAAAAACCTCTTACATACAGCTAGAACCATTGTAAAAGCCTATGATGGAATATTCCCCAATGACTATGAGACCATCCTTTCTCTAAAAGGAATTGGGCCCTATACTGCCGCCGCCATAGCTAGTTTTGCTTTTCAATTACCCTATGCTGTTGTGGATGGGAATGTTTTTAGGGTATTATCTAGGTATTTTAATATTGCCGATCCTATTGATGGAACAGCTGGAAAAATGCGATTTACTCAATTGGCCCAAGAAGTATTGGATCAATCCCAGTCAGGTATTTACAACCAAGCTATCATGGATTTTGGGGCAACTGTTTGTAAACCATTTGCAGCAAGCTGTAGTATTTGCCCCATGCAAAAAACCTGTAAAGCTTATGCTAAAGGCCTTGTCAATGAATTGCCTGTAAAGGAAAAAAAAATACTCAAGCGTAAGCGCTGGTTCAACTATTTCTATTTTGAACAGGCGGGTCAAATTTATATACACCAGCGGGCCCAGGGCGATATCTGGGCCAATCTACACGAGTTCTATCTGGTAGAATCACCCGATCAGGTATTGTGGAATAATGAGACAGTTTTGGAATTGCTACAAGACCAATTAGGCATTCAAACAGGTGTTTTAAAAGAGGTTTCAGAACTGCTTGTCCAGCAATTAACGCATCAACAAATCAAAGCCCGATTTATTCGGGTGGTCTTGACTAAAAAACCTGTTTTGTTAAGAAAGGGTCAATGGATAGACAAAAAATCCATTAGCCAATTGGCTTTTCCCAAAATCATCCTTCAGTGGATGGAGAAGGCCCATTCATTGGGGTTGTAGGTTTTTTAACAGGCCTGTTAATTTATCAACAGAGGATTCTTTTATTTCTTAAAAAAGGGTAATTTTAAGAACAGTAAGATTTGGACGAACCTAAAAAAATATTTTATGAGGGGAGTTAACAGAGTCATGTTGATAGGAAATCTTGGAAAAGAACCAGATGTGCAGCATTTGGATGGCAATATTAGCGTTGCCAAATTTCCATTGGCCACTACGGAAACTTATAAAGACCGGTCTGGCAAATTGATTTCTCAAACAGAATGGCATACCGTGGTATTTTGGAGGGGACTAGCAGAACTGGCTCAAAAATACCTGCACAAGGGTTCTTTGATCTATGTGGAGGGCAGGCTTAGAACCAGGAGTTGGGAAGACAAAGAGGGGCATAAAAAATTTGCCACAGAAGTGGTGGGAGACAATTTGATTATGCTAGATAAACGCTCAGATGGACCCGGTCATGGGGGAGAAGGAATGGAAGGTTACCATGGAGATGATTTGCCACCTATTGGAGACCCTTCTGAGAACCTGCCATTTTAAACATAGAATTGATACTTTTGCAATAACTGGTTAGTCAATGCTAACCCATTTTACATTAAAACAGCTACTTTGGATTATCACTCGGTTATGAATCAATTTTTGTCAGCGCCATTTCTGTCTACTATTCAGGCACAGGGTACCACGGTGTTGGTGATGGTTTTATTGGTGCTTTTATTTTTATCCTTTGTACTAGCTGGTTCAGAAGTAGCTTTTTTCTCCCTTACTTACAAAGACATTAACCTGCTAAAATCTAAACAGCAACCACCCTATAAACGCGTGGTAGATTTACTAGAAGAACCCAAGACACTGTTGGCTTCCTTATTAATTGCTAATAGCTTTATTAATATTGCCATTATCATTATTTCTAATTTATTGATTGATGGTATGTTCAATTTTGAAAAATTTGATGCGGTATGGGTGGAATTTGTGATCAAAGTGATTTCTGTTTCCTTTATTCTGGTATTGTTTGGAGAAGTCATGCCCAAGGTATTGGCTACTCAAAATAATATTCGTTTTGCCAGAGACTTTGGAGGAATTATTCAAGCCGTGTCTTATGCTACAGCAGGTTTGAGTAAGCGGTTGGTAAATTTTTCAGACATCATTGAAAAGAAGCTGGCAAAGAAAAATCTGAGTTCTTATAGTTTGGAAGAATTGGATCATGCCATTGACCTTACTACGGATAGTTCCGCTTCTGAGAATGAAAAAAATATTTTGAAAGGGATTGTGAAGTTTGGAAATATCACCGTAAAGCAAATCATGAAAACCCGGATGGATGTACATGGCTTGGATCAGGAAATTAGTTTTGGAGAACTAATTGCTTCTGTAAAAGACTTACACTATAGCAGGTTGCCGGTGTATAAAGAAGACTTGGATAATGTGGTAGGTATGATACATACCAAGGACCTAATTCCCTTTATCAATGAAGCGGATGATTATGCTTGGCATACTCATATGCGTCAACCCTATTTTGTACACGAACAAAAGCTCATTGAAGACTTGTTGCAAGACTTTCAATTAAAGAGAATCCATTTTGCAGTAGTTGTAGACGAGTTTGGTGGCACTAGCGGTATTGTTACTTTAGAAGATATATTGGAAGAAGTAATTGGCGATATCAAGGACGAGTTTGACGAGGAAGAATCTGGCCACAAAAAAATTGACGACTACAATTATGTTTTTGAAGGACGTACCATGCTCAACGATGTTTGCAAAGTGATGGAATTGCAAGCAGACATTTTTGACCAAGTCAAAGGCGAGAGTGATTCGCTGGCAGGACTAGTCTTAGAACTGGCCGGAGAAATTCCACAAGTCACACAGGTATTACGTTCTGGCGATTTTGAATTCACCGTTTTGGAAGTAGCCAAAAATAGGATTAACAAAATCAAGGTAACCATCAAACAACAGGAAGCAGAATAGCTTAATAAAATCCAATCATGTTTTCTAGCAATCGTATTTCTATTTTGGTGGCAGGATTTGCCCTTGTTTTTTTAATAGCCTGTAACAGCGTGTTTACACCCAAGCCCAATGGTTATTTTAATATTGGATTTCCAAAGAAAAAATACCAGCTCTTTAGTCAGTCTGGATATCCTTATGAATTTGAATATCCGGTCTATGCCCAAGTAGTCAAGGACAGTAGTTTTTTTGGAGAAGCCACGGAGAATCCATGGTGGATCAATATCAATTTCCCGGACTTTAACGGAAAGATTCATATCAGCTATAAGGAGGTTGGGAAAAACAGTTTTGATACCTTAATTAAACACGCATATACCCTAACCGGCAAACATAGTAGTAAGGCCTATTCCATTGAAGACTCTACTATGCAAACAGTGAATGGAATTCATGGGGTGATGTTCTCCGTTGGAGGTGATGTGGCAACGGCTAACCAATTTTTTCTAACCGATTCTACCAAGCATTTTCTACGCGGAGCCCTCTATTTTGATGCTGCACCCAATGCTGATTCACTAGGCATTGTGAACCAGTTTTTGTTAGAAGACATGAAGCACTTGATTAATAGTTTCAAGTGGAAAAACCAGTAGTCTAGGCATTCTCTGAGATCTTCTAATGGTTGATCCAAGCTTTTTTAATCTTGTCTAGTAGAGGAAAATGTTGCTCTAGGTATTGGGTTTGCCTAAGATGGTTTTTTTGTCCAAGCGCTAAAAGGCAGGAGCAGCTCAATAGGAGGGTACTGATAGTTCGGATCATCTGATTGCAAGTTATAAGATAATCAAATATTCCAAATACTTCAGAATGCGGAATGGCGTTATCTTTGAAGGAATTTTGAAGCCAATGATAGCAATTGACCATGTTTTGATTAGTGAGGAAATTATAGACGAGCAATTTGTCTGTGATTTGAGCAAATGTAAAGGGGGCTGCTGTGAAGATGGTGACGCAGGAGCACCCATGGAAAAATGGGAGCTGGAAAAGCTGAAACAAAACTATGAAGTGATCAAGCCCTATATGACTCCTGAAGGCATTGCAGAAGTGGAGCGCCAGGGTAAATATTTATTTGATCAGGAATTTGGTTGGGTAACTCCTACAATTGATGGTCAAATTTGTGCTTATGGGTATAGAGATAAATGGGGGGTGATTAAATGCAGTATTGAGGAAGCTTATAATGAAGGTAAACTAGACTGGAAAAAACCAATCAGTTGTCATTTATTTCCTATTCGCATTCAGCAGAGCAAGCAGGACCCTGAAATTGAGTATCTGAATTATGAACCAAGAGAAGACCTTTGTGCGGCTGCCTGTAGTTTGGGCAAACATTTAAAAATGCCGGTCTATGTGTTTTTAAAAGAATCCATTATTCGTAAGTACGGAGAAGTATTTTATGAAACACTGGAAGCCACAGCCAAAGAATTAAAGAAAAAGAAATAAAAATCTATGCCAGATAAAGCAGCATCCTTTATTGCCAAGAGCACCATCAAGGCCGCCGACCTGGATCATCGCAGGAAAATCAATTTTAATATTGGTAAGTACAATGCGGTAGTGCCTATTGGTAAGAAGCAGTTTACCGATGTGATGCTTACGCGTGAAAAAGCCAAGAACCGCAAATGGGACGCCATTGAGCATTTGGATATGCATTTGGAAAACTTTGAAAAACGCATTACGGCAAGAGGTGCTAAAGTGATCTGGGCAGAAGACAAAGAACAGGCATTAGAAGCCATTGGCAAGATTTGCAAAGAACGCAACTGCAAAACCTTGGTCAAGAGCAAGAGTATGGTAACAGAAGAAATTCATTTGAATGACTATCTGGAATCAAAAGGCATTGAAAGTGTAGAAACGGATTTGGGAGAGTATATTCAACAATTAGACGGAGAAACACCTTACCATATTGTTACGCCAGCCATGCACAAAAGCAAGGAAGACGTAGCCAAATTATTTGCAGAAAAATTGGGTGTGCCAGGTGGTTTGTCTCCAGAAGAACTAACCCTAGTAGCCAGAAAAAAACTGCGCGAAAAATATGTGCAGGCAGAAGTAGGTGTTACAGGAGCCAATTTTATTATTTCTGATATTGGCGCTATTGCAGTTACAGAAAATGAAGGTAATGCGCGTTTAAGTTGTGCTTTTCCTAAAACGCATATAGTGGTTGTGGGCATTGAAAAAGTAATTCCTTCTATTCATGATCTTGCCTTGTTCTGGCCCCTGCTCTCCACTTTTGGAACAGGACAAAAAGTAACTGTTTATAATAGCATTGTTACAGGTCCTAGACAGGCTGGTGAATTAGATGGACCCGAAGAAATGATTGTGATTCTACTGGATAATGGTAGAACCAATTTATTGGAAAATCCAACTAGTAGAGAAGCATTGTATTGCATTAGATGTGGTGCCTGTTTGAACGCTTGTCCCGTTTACAAAAATATTGGTGGGCATTCTTATGAGACAACTTATAGCGGTCCCATTGGAAAAGTGATTACACCCTATTTAAGTGGGATGAAGGATTACAAACACTTGAGTTATGCATCCTCCCTATGTGGCAATTGCACAGAAGTTTGTCCTGTTAGGATTAACCTACATGAATTGCTATTAGACAATAGGCACGAGGCGGTAAAAGAAGGCAATAGTAGTTTGGCCGAAAGACTAGCATGGAAGGCTTGGAAAACAGCTAGTCTGAACAGGTCTATGATGAATATGGGTAATGCCAAATTAAAGAACTGGGTGGTGAACAAAGTATTTAAGGGTTGGACCACGCATAGAAGTGATTTAGACTTTAGCAACAAGACTTTCAGTGAAATGTGGCAGGATAAAAAGTGATAGCCATCTACGCGCTAAATATTAGCCCAAGATTGAGCTATACCGTGGAAACACTGTTTGCTGGTCAAGCATTGGTGAGTTCCAATCAACAGACTTTTTTACAGCACGATGGTCCCAGAATTAATTACTCACATGAGTTCTTAGACGTTCGCAATCTTTGGATCCATCCGCATGGATTATTGGAGGAGCGGGGTATTCAACCACAGGAACTTCAAGTCTTTGAATGGAAGGGTTTCAAAGCTTTTTTTAAAACCAGTGACGGAATCATTCCCTTTGATTTGTTTGCTGCTGCTTTTTATTTGCTATCGCGATATGAAGAATATATAAGCCAAGAAAAAGACCAGCACGGGAGGTTTCCAGCAGAAGCATCACTAGCGTATCAAGCAGGATTTTTGCAGCAACCCATTATTCAGTGTTGGGTAAAAGCATTGGGATGGGAATTACACCTTTTATTTCCTGGCTTTAGAATGGAGTCAAGTGCTTTTAAATTGCTTCCTAGTTATGATATTGACAATGCTTTTGCTTATTTAAACCAGCCTCTAGCTAAACGGATCTTTGGATTTTTCAAAACACTGTATCAAGGAAAATTTGAGGCTTTTTTAGAAATGGCATCTGTATTAAGCGGAAATGCAGCAGACCCTTTTGATCAATTTCAACGCTTGGAAGATTTACATCAAACATTGGGTTATCAACCCATTTATTTTTGTTTGTTAGCAGACAAAAGAATGGGGGTAGACAAGAATATTCATCCCTCTAATAAAGCGCTTAGAAATAGGATTCAAATGCTGGCAGCAAAGAACCCTATTGGGATTCATCCTTCTTGGCAATCGGGCGATGCGCCAGCATTATTGTTATCTGAAATCAATAATTTATCCAAAATAATAGACAAACCCATTACTGCATCGCGCCAGCATTATTTGCGCTTAGGTTTTCCAGATACTTATAGGAGTTTGTTGGAAGCTGGGATCAAGGATGATTATAGTATGGGATGGGCTTCGCAAAATGGTTTTAGGGCTTCTTTTGCAGGACCTTTTTATTGGTATGATTTGGAAAAAGAAACCAAAACTTCTCTGTTGATTCATCCTTTTTGCTATATGGATGCAACATCCATATTTTATAAAAGAATGCCCGTTTATGAAGCTGCAAAAGAGTTACAAGAACTAACCGATTTGGTCATGCAGCATGGTGGAGAAATGGCGGCCATTTTTCACAATGACTTTTTAACCCAACAACCCGAATGGTTGGAATGGACGCAATTACACGAAGACTGGTTGCGTAAAAATGCGCCTGCTAGTTAAGCAGTTTCTGGCTGAGTAGTTGCCTTCAAACTTCTATTCACTAAGTACACACCCAAGAGGGTAATGGCTGATCCAATTAAAATATTGATGGTGAGTTTTTCATCCACCAATAAAGAGCCTACCAATATGGCTACAATAGGGTTGATATAAGCATAGAGTGCAGCAATACCTGGTTCCAAATTTTTCATGGAATAGATGAATGCAATAAAAGCAATAATGGATCCCGCCCCAACCATATAGGCCAGTGTTGCCCAGGTTTCTAATGGAATTTGTGCAAAGGGAATGATATCGCCAGTAGCAGTGGCAATACCATACATGATAAAAGAACTCAGCAACATTTGCCAACCCAATGCATTATAAGGATTGAGTTCAGACTTTTTCTTGGCAATAAAAATGGTGGTCATAGCCCAGGTAATCATAGCTACCATGGATACGGCTACGCCAATCCAAAAACCTTCTTTATGGTTGTGAAAAGCATTGTCATAAAATACTACGGCGATGCCCGCAATACCCAAGAATAATCCAATAAATGTGCTGGCCTTGATTTGTTTGTTTTGGAAAAAAATCATTTCAATCAAGACCACAAACAGTGGATAGAGTGCCGCAATAAGGGCACCCAATCCACTGGGAATATATTTGAGACCTACCGTGGCTAGTCCATTAGAAGAAACAAACATAAGGATGGCCATGATGGTGAGCCAACCCAATTGTTTGAGGGTAGGTAATTTTTCTCCTTTGATTAGGAAGAATAATACATAGATAATGCCACCAGAAAACTGCCGAATAGCAGCCACTTCAAAAGCGGGTGTATAGCGCACACAAATCTTGGACCCCACCCAAGTGGTTCCCCAGACAATGCTGGTGATGGCTAGTGCTATATAGGCTTTCTGTTTGTTGGCTTGCATGAATCTATGGGTGATTAGTGTCTGAAATGACGCAGACCCGTCATCACCATGGCCAAATTATTTTCTACGCAATAGGCTACACTGTCTTTATCCCTAACAGAACCGCCTGGCTGTATAAATGCTTCCATACCCGCTTCGTGTGCAATCTGTACACAGTCATTGAATGGAAAGAATGCATCAGAAGCCAATACCGCGCCTTGTAATGCAAATTCAAATTGTTTGGCTTTTTCAATGGCATGACGCAGTGCATCAATACGGCTGGTTTGACCACAACCCTTACCCACCAATTGTTTGTCTTTTACCAGTGCAATGGCATTGCTTTTTAAGTGCTTGCAAACAAGGTTGGCAAAGACCAGGTTTTCTTTTTCAGATTCAGTTGTTGTTCTTCCACCTACTTCTTCCCATTTGTCAAAATTACCCTTGTCTGCACCTTGTTCTAGGGTGCCATTGAGCAATGATTTAGAAGGAGTTTTCAAAGTAGTTACACCAGCTTTCAATTCTAGTAAGATTCTATTTTTCTTGGTCTTTAAAACTTCTAATGCATCTGCATCAAAAGCAGGCGCAATCAGTACTTCAAAGAAGATTTCATTAATGGCATCGGCTGTGGCTTTGGCAATAGTGCCATTACAAACCAATACACCACCAAAAGCACTTTCAGGATCACCCGCCAAAGCCGCGTCCCAGCTTGCTTTTACAGAATTTCTTTCTGCAATTCCGCAAACATTGGTATGCTTAATAATGCCAAATACAGTTCCTTTACCAGCAACCGGTGCGGGAAATTCTTGGATCAATTGAACCGCAGCGTCAACGTCTACTAGGTTATTATAGCTGAGTTCTTTGCCATTTAATTGGCTAAAGAGTTGGGTTAGGTCTCCGTGAAAAACAGCCGATTGGTGAGGGTTCTCACCATAACGCAAAGCCTGACTAATGCCGGGGTTAAAATAATGGCTGATGGCAATATCGTAGTGCATCACTACTTCAAAAGCTTTGGCTGCATATGCCCGGCGTTGTTCAATACTTGTTTCACCTTTCTGTGTTTTCAATAGATTTTCTAAAGAAGCATAATCTTCTTTAGCGGCAATCACTACTAAGTCTTTGAAATTCTTGGCAGCAGCCCTAATCATAGAAGGGCCACCAATATCTATTTTTTCAATGATCAATTTTTCTTCAGTGGTATTGGCCAGGGTTTCTTCAAAAGGATAGAGGTCTACAATCACCAGATCAATTTCTGGAATTTTGTATTCTTTCATTTCTGCCAAATCCTGGGGCTCATACCTTCTTCCCAATATGCCACCAAATACGGCAGGATGCAAAGTTTTTACGCGTCCACCCAAGATAGAAGGATAGGTGGTCAGACTTTCTACTGGGACACAGGGTACACCCAGGTCTTCCAGAAATTTCTGGGTTCCACCAGTAGAATAGATGGTAATTCCCAGTGCCTGTAATTCTTTGGCAATGGGTTCTAGGCCGTCTTTGTAAAAAACGGAGATAAGTGCTGATTGTATTTTCTTTTGCATGTTGATTGCTTGGTCCGGCTTAGAACATTAGGCCTGTTGCCGGGATTGAATGGAGCGGCAAAGGTAAGATTTCACACGCTCACAAAAAACAAAGAGGAAGACTAATAATACCATGGTCTGTGAAAAACTAATACCCAGGTGCGCAGAAACTGCAAATGGCAAATGATTGGTTCTATCTACCAAGTCATTCATCCAACCAATACTCAGTTGGATTATTTTGCCCAAAAGGGATTGCAAAAACGGAATGGGAATTAATAAGGCAATTTCTAAATAGAGGATCAATCCTGAAAAAGGAACAATCAAGAGGTTGCAAAACAAAAACAGATTAGGAAACTGCTGAAAATGATAGAGTACCAAGGGAAGGGTGAACACTTGTGCCGAGAGTGTTAAAGCATTGAGCTGCCAAATAGCCCTGAGCAAGGGATTTTTTATTCGGAGCCATTGCATGAGGGTTTTGGTATAGAGCAGTATACCCGTCACTGCCGCGTAGCTTAACTGGAAGCCTAGATCCCAGATTAACCAAGGATCCAATAATAGTAAAAAAAATGCCGATGCCGCCAAGGCATTGAGTTGGTTGTTCCTATAACCTAGGCTTTGACTCAATAATAAAAAACTAAAACTCAATGCAGCCCGCATAATAGAGGGGGCTGCTCCTGTTAAAAGGGCAAAGCCCCAAAGCACCGCTAAGATTAGGATGGGCCTGACCCAGCGCATCCAGCGTAGGGGCATCAATGGTTTAAAGAGCCAGAGTAATAAACCATAGATCATGCCTAAGTGCAAACCACTGATAGCTATAATATGCACCACGCCAGTATTGCTATAGGCTTGTACCAAACTCCTGTCTAAATCATATTTATAGCCAATCAACAGGGCTTCTGCAATCCCAAGGATTTGTTTGTCAGGAACCCATTGTGCTAGCACCTGTAAAATCCAATCTCTAGCATCCATCACCCAGTTGCGCCAACCCCTTGGGGCGGGTTCTAACATCATAGGAGGGGCAGCAAGATAGCTTTGGTATTGTACGCCTTGGCGATAGGCCCATGCTTGATAATTGAAAGCGCCTGCTTGTTTTGGTGGGCCAATGAATAGTAGTTTTTTATTGAGTAAGATTCTTGTACCCGGAATCAATGGCTGCATCCATGCGGTGTTTTTACTATAGAGAAATACCAAACCATTGACCCTTTCCCATTTACCCTGATTGTCTTGTGCAATGGCTTTTGCCAAGACCCGCCATTGTTTGGTGGTTGGAACGGACGCAGTAACAATTTCAACAATGGTCTTGCTAGACAGCGGCGATTGACCCAGTGCATAGGATTGCTGTTCGGGTTGCTGCCAATAGTAATTAAATGCGCCAATGGAAGTAAGCAACAAATAAATACCAAGCCCGCGCAGCCAAGCAAAATAAAATTGTTGATGTAGTTTCAAGAAGGCAGGCAGGGCCAATAAGAACAATCCAAAAACACCAAGCAGTTGAATATCTTTGATGGTTAAAAGCCCCTGATACTTCAATAAAATACCTACCAAAAAGGGAATAAGTATACGTAAGAATGGCAAGCTTTTCCAAGGATCTGCAATGGGTTGGCGCATGCTACTAACCTAATAAAAAAGCCACACCGTAATAGTGTGGCTTTAAAAGATTTTAGTAAAATCTATTTACTTAAGTTCATGCTTCTTTCTTTGTACAAAGTGCGGAAATAAGGATCACGCAAGTCTTTGATAAAACGAATGGCTTCGCCAGTACTCTTCATTTCTGGTCCTAGTTCCTTGTTCACACCAGGGAATTTATCAAAGCTAAATACGGGTTCCTTAATGGCGTATCCGTCTAGTTTGTTTTCCATCACAAAGTCTGTGAGTTTGGCTTCGCCCAACATGACTTTGGTAGCAATATTCAAATAAGGAATCTGATAGGCTTTGGCAATAAAAGGGGTAGTTCTTGACGCACGTGGGTTGGCTTCAATTACAAATACTTTGTCTCCTTTAATGGCAAACTGAATATTAATCAAGCCCTTGATTTTTAAAGCGCGGGCAATCTTCTCGCTGTAGAATTGCATGGTCTCCACAATCAACGGAGTCAGGTTGAACGCAGGCAAAACGGCATTACTATCACCGCTATGAATACCCGCTGGTTCAATATGTTCCATCACCCCCATGATATGAAAATTCTCACCATCAAAAATGGCGTCCACCTCGGCTTCTTGGCAACGGTCTAAGAAATGGTCAATCAAAATCTTGTTGCCAGGAATATGTTTGAGCAAGCTGATTACCGCTTTTTCTACTTCTTCATCATTAATTACAATGCGCATTCTTTGACCACCAATCACATAGCTAGGACGCACCAATACGGGGTAGCCCACTCTATTGGCCACCGCCACCGCTTCGTCAGCGTCTTCTGCGGTACCATATTCGGGATAAGGAATATTGAGTTCTTTGAGCAAATCGCTAAAGCGGCCACGATCCTCTGCCATATCCATGCTTTCAAAACTGGTTCCTACTATGGGAATCCCTTTTTCGTGCAATTTTTTGGCCAGTTTCAAAGCGGTTTGTCCACCTAATTGTACAATAATGCCGTCGGGTTGTTCTAGGTCAATGATTTCTCTTAAGTGCTCCCAAAATACAGGTTCAAAATAGAGCTTGTCTGCCATGTCAAAGTCGGTAGACACCGTCTCAGGGTTACAGTTCACCATGATGGCTTCAAAACCACATTCTTTAATGGCCAAAAGCCCGTGAACACAGCAATAGTCAAATTCTATACCCTGTCCAATTCGGTTAGGGCCGCTGCCTAAAACAATTATTTTTTTCCTTTTAGAAGGGATAGATTCGTTGGAATTCAGTGCTTGGTTCATGTGGTAGAAATTGCGCAAAATTAGGGATATACGGTAAATTGGCCGCTATTTTTTTACTTGACCATCTTTCATGACCCATTTTGCGGATTCTAAGATTTTTACATCCTTGAGCGGATTGCCAGAAAAGGCTACCAGATCTGCAAAAGCACCTTTCTTGATTTCTCCAATTTTGCCAGTCATGCCAAGCAAGTCAGCAGCATTGATAGAAGCGGTTTGAATGGCCTGCAAAGGACTCATCCCATACTGTACTAAGTATTGAAAATCACGGGCTTGTGGCAATTGCCAGTCATAGCCCCCAATATCGGTTCCATAAGCCAGTTTTACCCCAGCAGCCAAAGCTTTTTTAAACAAACCACCTTCGGACTCAGCAAAATACTTATTCATGGGGCTACCCGCCTTGGCCCTTCCGTCGGCCACGTATTCGTTTACATAAATAGTAGGACACCAGTAAATACCCTTGTCTACCATCAACTTGATACACTCATCGTCCATTCCAAAACCGTGTTCAATACTGGTTGCTCCGGCTTTAATAGCAGCAATAATGCCATCACGGGTTACCGCATGAGCGGCCAATTTGCGGTTGGAACGCAGGGTTTCATCGCCAATGGCATTGATTTCTTCTGGTGTAAAATTGGGTAAGGATCTATAACTACCATCGGCCAGTTTGGAATAACCGCGGTCTGCATAAATTTTGATCCAATCTGCTCCGTGTGCAATCTGCTCGCGAACCGCTCTTCTGCCCTCATCGGCTCCAGTAATTTCTTGCAAACCCTTGGGTAATTTTAATTCCCATGCATAGTCAGATTCCTTAATGGGATAATGACCCGTGGTATTGATGGCCAGGGTAGCAATCAACATCCTTGGACCTTCCATTTCTCCCTTTATAATAGCTTTCTTAATATCGGCATCGGCGTAGCCAGCACCTTCTGTTCCAAGGTCTCTAATGGTAGTGAAACCATTGAGCAGACTCTGTTTGGCACTTTTTACTGCGCGGATGGTTCTATAAGGAATAGATTCTTTGAGCACTTGCACGTCATAGTCTTCACTGGTAATATCGCCCTGCAATAACACATGCGTATGCGCGTCAATCAAGCCCGGTAAAACGGTATAAGCGGATAAGTCAATGGTACTATCTGTTTTCATGCTAAAGCCCGCTGCTGGCGCGATGCTTTCTATGAGATTACCCCTGACCAAGATTACTTGGTTGCTCAATAATTCTCCGCTCCTAGTATTCAACACCGCCCCGCATTTAATGGCGATGGTTTTTTGAGCATTCAAAAAGGAAGCAGCGCCCAATAATAGGGTAGCACATAGCAGTTTTCTAAGCATGGTCTTGGTTTAGACCCTTAAGATAGTATGCAATCAGGAAAATGATTTATTCTATGGAACTATTTTTTTCTGGCCCCCAGCTTGACCTGAACGGCCCCAGTACAACAACGGTTGCGCTATTCCTTGTTTCAAATCATAAATTCATACAGTAACCTTAAAGCAAGTTTTTAAAAAAATAAGTATTTTCACCGCCTAAACTTTCCATATGAAACAACTGTTTTTTCTATTATTGGCAGCTAGCTTAGTAGCTTGTTCCTCTTCTGTGAAAATATCCAATGCAGGGGCTGCTCCAAATGCAGACTTAGCCAAGTACAAAACCTTTGATTTTTATAAATTAGATGCCTCCGGCGATACCGTTTCAAAAGGATTTAATGAGCGCATGGACCTACTAAAATCTGCTATTGCGGGTGAATTGACCAGTCGCGGATATAGCCAAAGCAGTAGCAAGCCAGATTTGTTGGTAAATATTGGATTGCAGGTAGCTGAGAAAACCCAAACTCGTGAAACCGATTGGCGTACCGATGGTGCTTATAGATACATGGGTCAGCGTAACTATTCTTGGAAGAGTGAAGAAGTAGTAGTGGGTTATTACAAAGAAGGTTCTGTAACCGTTCACTTGGTAGACGCTTCCGCTAGTGAAATGGTTTGGAAAGGAACTGCTAAGGATATTCTCCCTTCTAAGGAATCCAAAATTCCAGAGCTTGCAAAAGCGGGTATGAAGGCCTTGTTTGCTAAATACCCCATTGCGCCCCAAAAATAAGTAGTTAGTTAAAAAATAGTACTGGCGCGATGGGCTACCATCGCGCTTTTTTATTTAAGGGTTTCCTTTCTTGGATCTTTTTGAATTTTGAATTTTTACTTTTGAATATTGAAATTTAACGAATTTCAAAAAGTTCCTCCCAGCGCGTGGTATAGCGGGGGCTGCGCAGTTCTTGGCGCATTTTCCAGTCCTTGCTGGTGCCCGATGCCGCAAATTTTAAAACATCATTGCGCATAGAGAAATTGATATTGTCCATCATTGACATGAGCATCCTAGCTTTTTCATTGGGGGCCGGATCAAACAAATTAGACTGAATAGCATTGTCTGGAACTATTCCACTAAGGGTAACCCCGGCTTTTTTATAAATCCCCCCTTTTTCAAACAAATGGTCTACCTGTTTTACTGCGGCTTTAATTAGTTCATTGGTTAATGAAGTGGCACTAGGTAGAATGGTATAACTGCTTAAAGAGGGGCCATGTCTAAAATATTTACCCGTACTAGTTTCTTTGGGCACTATAAAAATGCTCACGGTATTGGCAGCGGAATTTTGCCTTCTCAGTTTCTCTGCGGCCCTAGAAGTATAGGTAGCAATGGCTTCCTTAATATCTGCTAATTCCGTCACGGGGCTACCAAACATGCGGGTAGTGGCAATCATTTTTTTGTTCAGCAATGCTCCTTCCATCTCTCTACTTGGAATGCCCTGTAATTCTCTAAGCAGTCTAGCACCCACCACACCACCTAGGTTTTTGGTGGCCCAGGGAATGTCTTTTTTACTCAATTCCAAAGCGTTGTTGATTTGATAGAGTTGCAATTTTTTGGCGTACTGATGACCTACTCCCCAGATATCTTCTACTGGTGTTTTTTCCAATGCCTGTTCAACTTTTCTAGGCGTATCCAAGACCAATACACAGTTGGTAATGACTTTGTGTTTTTTGCAAAGCCGGTTAGCAACCTTGCTCAACACTTTGGTGGGTGCCACCCCAATAGAGACCCGAATGCCCGTCCACTGTTCAACCGTATCCTTAAGATGAAAGGCAAAGTCTTTTAAATTTTCTGGGGCAATATGCGATAGGTCTAAGAAGGCCTCGTCTACCGAATAGACTTCTACACAACCCGCAGGCAGCAAGGTTCTCAGCGTTTCCATGACCCGCCAACTGAGGTCTCCGTATAAATTATAATTGGAAGAAAAAGTAGCCACCCCATGGGCTTCAATTAGGGGCTTGGCTTTAAAATAGGGCCCCGCCATTTCTACCCCAATTTTCTTGGCTTCGTCTGTTCTAGAAACAATGCAGCCATCGTTATTGCTAAGAACAACAACAGGTCTACCCTCCAAATGCGGCAGAAATAATTTCTCGCAGGAGCAGTAAAAACTATTGCAATCAATGATGGCTTTCATGCACTAGGTCATTATAATTTATGAATATTATAGACCACCACACCCCAAACATATTCTTGGTTATTGGCTTCTAATTGTATGGGTGCAAATGCCGGATTTTCTGCCATCAGGGTTACGCGTTTTCCCTGCACCAACATCCTTCTCACCAACAATTCTCCATTTGCAATAGCCACAATAATTTTACCAGTTGCGGCTTTAAGACTTCTATCTACAATCAGTACATCGCCCTGATAAATGCCTGCGCCCGTCATGGCTTCACCGTTCATTCTAAAGAAAAAAGTAGCGGGTTTATTTTGAACCAATTGCTCGTTTAGGTCAATCCCTCTTTCCATATAGTCATCGGCCGCGGCCCCAAAACCCGTGGCATTGGCCGTGGGTACTTCCCATTGGTCAAAATCCTTGCTTCCCTTGTAGGCACTACTGCCCCAATCGTCGTTGAACATGCTAAATAAATTTGGTAATGCTAAATAAGTTAGTAAATTTATGCTAAATTAATTATCAGCTAAAATAATCTTCATGCAAACCGCATCCATGCAATATCCTATCAACGCTTTTATTCCTGCTAACCAGTTTGCGGAATACTTATTAGTGGCCGTGCCGGCTCCGGAGCTCCATGACAAAATCTTATTTGAACAACAGGTTTTTGACCAACAATACCAACAACGCAACCAGGGAAAGGCCAAACTGCAGATAGAAGTAGCAGGGTTTCAGGCCAAGGAAGAAATGGAGCCCACCCTCCTGCGTTGGATGCACCGAATTTTTTCTAGCCAACAGGCTTTTAGTGTGCCCTTGAGCAATTATAGCGGCATTCCGGCAGATTCTATTTACCTGCGGGTACCCAGTTCACAGCCCTTTCAACAATTGGGTCAGGCCCTAGAACCCTTGAATAACTATATTAAAACCTGCGATTGCCCCAGCATTCGGGTGAATCTCAAACCCAACCTGCCCATTGCCCGCAAACTGGGTGCAGATACCTATTTAAAGGCCATGATGGACTATTCCAGCCGCAGTTTCCACGAGATGTTTGAAGTGCGAGAACTGGTACTCCTTCGCAGAAAACACTTATTTGACCCCTATACCCAGGTGAATAAATTTGTGTTGCAGCCGGCTTGATGCAGTAAATCTATTTGTCTTTGATGGCTAAGGTTTATTTTCGCTTCAAACCAAGCCAATGGACAAAGTGATTGCGGCAATTGAGACCCTGTTTCAGGAATTTAAACAGGGTGCTGCCGATAGAATTGAAAAATTACCCCAGAGTGGGAGTGACCGGATTTATTTTAGGATCTATTATCAGGAAGATACATTTATTGCTACCTATAACCTGCACGCCAAAGAGAACCGAACTTTTATAGCTTTTAGCAAGCATTTTAAAAAAGCGGGTTTGCCCGTTCCGGAAGTATTTGCTGTAAATGAGGAAGACACTATTTACTTGCAAGAAGATCTAGGTACTGCTTCTTTATTAAATGAATTAGAGCAACATGGTCATGGAGACAGGGCTTATGGTTTGTTTCAAAAAAGTTTGACCGCACTAGCAGAAGTACAAATCAAAGGCGATACAGGATTAGATTATAGCCTCTGTTTAACCGCCAAGGAATTTGGTAAACAGGCCATCATGAGTGACCTGCTTTATTTCAAATATTATTTTCTAGATACCCTGCAATTGCCCTATGACAAGCAGGCCATGTTGGATGACTTTGACGCGCTAAGTACTTATTTAACTCGCACGGAGAATAAGTATTTTATGTTCCGCGATTTTCAAAGTCGCAATATTATTGTCAAAGATGATGCGGTTCATTTTATAGACTACCAAGGTGGGATGAAGGGTGCGCTGCAATATGATGTGGCTTCCTTGCTCTGGCAGGCCAAGGCAGAACTAAGTGAGCAATGGAAAGACAGTTTGTTGGAATTCTATATGGATGAGATTGACCGCATCTTGGATAGGAAAGTTGACAGAACCACTTTTGTAAGCCAGTACAATGGTTATGTCTTGATTCGCTTATTACAAGTGATGGGAGCTTATGGATTCCGTGGTTTGTTTGAACGCAAAGCACATTTTCTAGCCAGCATTCCATTGGGTTTGAAAAACCTAAAATTCTTCTTGGATCATAAACGTGTAGGCATTGTTACACCTGAGTTTGACAGGGTATTGCGTTTGGTAGTAGCTGATGAAATGATTCAGCGTTTTGAACCACAGCAGGCCGATGAAAATACCGCACTAGTAGTGGTGATTAATAGTTTTAGTTATAGAAAAGGCATACCTGCAGACCCTTCTGAAAACGGGGGTGGCTTTGTCTTTGACATGCGCAGTATTTTGAATCCCGGGAGGTTTGATGATTATAAAACCTTGAATGGAAGAGACAAACCTGTGCAAGATTTTCTAGAACAACGCACACGCATGAATGAATACCTAAACTCAGTTTGGGACTTGGTAGATATTGCGGTAGAAGATTATTTAAAACGTGGGTTTAGTAACCTCATGATCAATTTTGGTTGCACGGGTGGACAACATAGAAGCGTGTATGCGGCTGAACAAACTGCCCGTCACTTGCGCAACAAATACAAATTAAAAGTGGTGTTGACCCATACCAATACGGCCAACTGGTTTCTAGGATAAAATTGACAACATGAAAGCAATCATCTTTGCAGCAGGATTGGGGAGTAGGCTAAAACCCTGGACAGATCAGCATCCCAAGGCATTGGCCCCGGTGAATGGAAAATCTTTGTTGGAACGCAATGTTTTGTATTTGCAGCAATTTGGCATTCGGGAACTGATTGTGAATGTGCACCATTTTGCAGACCAAATAATTCAAGCCATTACAGATAACCAGGGATGGGGTTCTACCATTACTATTTCTGATGAAACCAATCAGGTCTTAGAAACCGGAGGGGGTTTGCAAAAAGCAGGATGGTATTTTACAAATGAAACTGATTTTGTGGTGATGAATGTAGACATCCTCACCAACCTGCATTTGGGAGAGATGATTGAAGCGCATCAGCGCAGCGCTTGCTTGGCCACATTGGCAGTTACGGAACGGAGTACTTCAAGGTATTTTTTATTTAATCCAAAAGGGGAACTCTGTGGTTGGCGCAACGTGCAAACAGGAGAAGAGAAACCAGCGCAATTGGCCAACCATCCAGACTATGCAACACTGCAACAAAAAGCATTTAGCGGCATTCATGTGATTAACAGCAGTATCTTTTCCAAGATGCAACAACAGGGAAAATTTTCCATGGTAGAAGTATACCTAGACCTAATGCAAAACAATTCCATTCAATGTTTTGACCATAGCCAAAGCAAATTCATAGACGTGGGTAAACCAGAATCTGTTGTCAAGGCAGAAGCCCTATTTATTTAATAATGAACCTACATGAGTGCTACCAGATTTGCCATACTTGGGTCAGGCCATATTGGTCAAAGACATGCACAGCATGCTGCCCAACATGGACAGTTAGTAGCGGTCTGTGATCTTGATCAAGCCAAAGCAAAATCTCTCGCGGATACTTATAATGCAAAAGCATTACACAATCTTGAAAGCTTATTGGCAATAGCCCCAGACTTAGATTTGGTGGCCATCTGCACACCCAATGGCTTACACGCTGAACATGCCATCGCTTGTATGCAAGCGGGTTTGAACGTATTGGTAGAAAAGCCTATGGCGATAGCGCTTGTTGATTGTGAACGCATGATGGAGGTAGCTAATCAAACAGGTACAACCATTTTTACCGTAGTACAAAATAGGTTTAACCCACCTGTAGTAGCTTTAAAAGCAGCCGTGGATGCGGGCAAACTGGGGCAGATTCATAACATACAAATCAATTGCTTTTGGAATAGGCCAGGATCTTATTACCAAGACTCCTGGCATGGTACGGCAGATTTAGACGGAGGTATTTTGTTTACCCAGTTTAGTCATTTTATTGATTTGTTGAATTGGCTTTTTGGCGATGTACAATCCGTTCATACATTAGCCAATAATTTTCAACACCAGACCAGTATTGACAGAGAAGACGCGGGTGCAGTGTTACTGCAAATGGCATCGGGCGCTATTGCCAGTATTCATTACTCCGTGAACGCCTATGCAAAAAATGCAGAAGGATCGTTAACGGTTTTAGCAGAAAAAGGAACAGTAAAAATTGGCGGCGAATATTTGAATACCATTGCTTATCAGTCTTTGGAATCTGGTCCATTATTGGTGAGTGAGTCTGCAAATGTACCTAATCAATATGGCACTTATCAAGGCTCTATGAGCAATCACGGTATGATCTATGCCAATCTGGTAGCGGCTTTACAAGGAAGAGAAACTTACTATGCCACGGCCGAGGAAGCACTGAAAACAGTAGAAATCATTGAACGCATTCATCAATCCATTAATTTACAGTCATGAGTTTCCAAGAAAAACAAATCAGCATTCGCGATGTGCAATTTGGAGACAATGTAACCATTGTACAACCCGTGAATCTCTATGAATGCAACATTGGAAATAATGTTTTTATAGGACCCTTTGTTGAAATACAAAAAGGCGTACAGATTGGAGACCATACCCGTATTCAATCACATAGTTTTATCTGTGAAGGAGTAACCATTGGTCAACACTGTTTTATAGGTCACGGCGTCATGTTTATCAACGATACCTTCTCCACCGGAGGCCCGGCAGGCAATCCAGCACTTTGGAAAACCACTAACATTGGAAACAACGTCTCCATTGGCAGTAACGCCAGCATTCTACCCGTAAACATCTGTGACCAAGTTGTCATTGGCGCCGGTGCTGTAGTAACCAAAAACATTACCGAACCCGGGGTTTATGCGGGGAATCCGGCTAGGCGAATGACTATGCGAATCCCATCGCGCAGCTAAACCTTAATATAGATTTTCTTCTTATCCAATACATAGACAATAAGCCAGAAAAAACTGATCATGCAGAGTGCGTAGAGCAGTGAACCTACACGCAGGTCGGTTGATATGTTTTTGCATACATGCTCATAAAACCATGGGAAGAAAGAAGTATAGATTTTTTTGCCGGTTTCGTCTACATGGTCTACCCATCGGCATAAGGCGGTAACTCGGGGAAGAAATCCACTGAGTACAAAAATGAAAAGTGGGTTCTTGCCAAACACGTCAAAGAATTTGCTCCAAGCTCCGGTGACGGATTTGAATTCAATGAGGTAAATGAGCACAGAAAGGGTGAGTAAGCCCAGACCACTGGTGTACAAAACATAACTGCTGGTCCAGATTTTTTTGTTGATGGGGAAGACCATGTCCCAGGCATATCCTGCTACGCAGAGCACAATTCCTGCAATCAAAAGATTACTGAGCATTTCATAAGTCTTGCCCTTTTGTTGAATATACTGTCCTACTAAGAAACCAAAAATTACTTGCACAATGGCGGGTAGGGTACTGGCTAATCCCTCTGGATCAAATGCCACACCTTCTCCCTTGTACATATGGGTCATGCCCAAGATTTTGATGTCTACATCGGTTCCAAACCAGCCGGTCATGGCATAGGGGTTGGCGGGATTGCCCAATAGTAAACAGATACCCCAATAGACCAAGAGGAAAATGGCTCCTACCACAAATGCCCCACGGGCTTTGGCGTAGAACACAATTACAGAAGCAAAAAAGTAGCAAAGCGCAATTCTTTGCAAAACACCCATGATCCTGATATTCTCCCAGGTCTTGGCCACCAGGTTTTCGCCATCCCATTTTACAAAAGGGCTCCAGTTTAGGAATAGGCCAATGGCATAGATTAAAACGGTTCTTTTTAGTACTTTTTTCCAGAAATGGGCGGGTCCGGCCTGTTCAAAACGGGGCATTACAAATGCCATGGCATTGCCTACCGCAAAGAGGAAGAAGGGGAAAACTAGGTCTGTGGGGGTGCAACCATGCCAGGGTGCATGCTCCAAGGGCCCAAAAATATGACCCCATGAACCGGGATTATTGACTAAGATCATCAGGGCCACCGTGGCGCCTCTGAATACGTCAAGGGAGTAATAGCGTTGGTTCATGGCAAGAATTTAAACTTGAAGATAAGGATTGCCTCTATGCAATCCATTTCACATAGAATTATTTTGACAAGCCTCTAACTGTAACTACCTTTAGCGGCGAATTTTTCAACACTTTAATAGGTTACATGAAAAAAAATATTTTAATCACTGGCGGCGCCGGATTCATTGGCTCGCATGTGGTTCGTTTGTTTGTTCAGAAATATCCTGAATATGGCATTTATAACCTAGACGCGCTTACTTATGCGGGTAATCTAGAGAACCTAAAAGACATTGACCAGTCTCCCAATTATCATTTTCTCAAGATTAATATATTGGACGCTGATGCATTGGATGCAGCTTTTGACGAACATGGCATTACCGATGTGGTGCATTTGGCGGCAGAGAGCCATGTAGACCGCAGTATTGTATCGCCCTTGGATTTTGTGTATACCAATGTGATTGGTACGGTGAACCTGCTGAATACCGCGCGCAAAAAATGGGCAGCTGATTATAGCAAACACCGTTTCTACCATATTTCTACCGATGAAGTGTATGGAAGTTTGGGTGCGGAAGGTTTCTTCTTAGAGACCACGGCTTATGATCCCAACTCTCCTTATTCTGCAAGTAAAGCTGCATCGGATCATTTTGTGCGTGCATATAGAGAAACCTATCATATGCAAACCGTAGTGTCTAATTGCTCCAACAATTATGGCCCGTATCATTTTCCGGAAAAACTGATTCCGCTTTTCATCAACAATATTATTGAAGAAAAACCTTTGCCTGTTTATGGTGATGGTTTGTATACCCGTGACTGGCTTTTTGTAAAAGACCATGCAATAGCTATTGATTTGATTTTCCACCAAGGCGTAGAAGGTGAAACCTATAATATTGGTGGTTTTAACGAGTGGAAAAATATTGACTTGGTAAAATTACTTTGCACACAGATGGATGAGAAACTGGGCCGTGCAAAAGGATACAGTGAAAAGCTGATCACCTATGTAAAAGACCGTCCAGGTCATGACCGCCGTTATGCCATTGACGCTACTAAGATTAACAAGGAATTGGGTTGGAAACCAAGCGTTACGTTTGAACAGGGCTTGAGTGAAACCATTGACTGGTATTTGAGTAACACTGATTGGTTGCAAAATGTAACCAGTGGGGCGTATCAGAATTATTATAACGGCATGTACGAAAACAGATAATGAATGCGCATAGAAACTACCAAACTGGCCGATTGCTTGATTATTCACGATACCGTATTCGGAGACAATCGGGGTTATTTTTTTGAGAGTTTTAACCAGCGTACGTTTTTTGACAAGACGGGCATGGATGTGAATTTTATCCAAGACAACCAGAGTAAATCAAGCAAAGGGGTCTTAAGAGGATTGCATTTTCAACACGGGGAACACGCACAAGCCAAACTGGTGCGTGTTTTAGAAGGAAGGGTTTTGGACGTAGCGGTTGACCTAAGATTAGCATCGCCCACCTTTGGGCAACACTTGGCCATTGAATTATCGGCAGATAGTCATACCCAATTTTTTGTACCACGCGGTTTTGCGCATGGCTTTGTGGTCTTGAGTGATACAGCCACTTTCTTTTATAAATGCGATAATTTTTACAATAAGGCTTCTGAAGGTGGCATGATGTTTAACGATCCTGCACTAGGAATTGATTGGGGCCTGCCGGCCGATGGTTTAATCATTTCAGAGAAAGATCAGATTCTTCCTACATTGGCGGCTATCAAAGACAGTTTACAATTTTAAGTAATTAATATTACCATTATGAAAGGCATCATCTTAGCAGGCGGATCAGGAACCAGGTTATATCCCATTACTAGGGGCATCAGTAAACAATTGATGCCTGTGTATGACAAGCCCATGATCTTCTATCCCTTGTCTATTTTAATGCTAGCAGGGATTCAAGAAATCTTGATCATCACCACACCTGAAGACTCTTCCCAGTTCCAGCGTTTGCTGGGCGATGGTAAGGACCTTGGTTGCCGTTTTGAATACGCGGTACAGGAAGTGCCCAATGGTTTGGCACAAGCATTTGTGATTGGTGCAGATTTTATTGGGAATGACAAAGTGGCCTTGATTTTGGGCGACAATATTTTCTATGGTGCGGGTTTTGGTAAACTGGTAGAATCCTTTAACGATGTAACAGGTGCGGCTGTATTTGCCTATGAAGTGCATGACCCAGAAAGATATGGGGTAGTGGCATTTGACCAGAACAATATTGCAGTGTCTATTGAAGAAAAACCCCAGGCACCCAAATCTAATTTTGCGGTACCGGGTCTGTATTTCTATGATAATACGGTGGTAGAAATTGCTAAGAATATTGAACCATCGCCCCGCGGCGAATATGAAATCACGGACGTGAATAGGGTATACCTAGAACAGGGGAAACTCAGCGTTGGGGTCATGAGCCGTGGTACCGCTTGGTTAGACACGGGTACTTTTGACAGCTTTGCAGACGCCTGCGAGTTTGTTCGCGTCATTGAAAAACGCCAGAGCCAAAAGATTGGTTGTATTGAAGAAATTGCTTACCGCAAGGGATTTATTAATCAGGAACAATTGCTCCAGATTGCCGATAAATACGCCAAGAGCGGTTATGGTGAGTATCTCAGAAGGCTGAAAAAATAGGCTCCCGGCTGAAATTTTGCTCAAAATGAGGGAAAGTCTGTAAAAGTTGATGTTTTACCTTAAAAGTTTAAACAAAATGCTTTTATAGGTGTAATACTATCATGCACGCATTCACCATTAAGGATTTAGAAAACCTGTCAGGAATCAAAGCCCATACCATCCGGATTTGGGAACAGCGTTATACATTTTTGAATCCCAGCCGTACGGATACCAATATCCGTTACTACAGCAATGATGAATTAAAGACCGTTTTAAACATTGCCCTCTTGAACAAATACGGGTTCAAGATTTCTCATATTGATAGAATGTCTACTAGTGATATCAAGGAGAAGATTCTTTCCTTGTCCCAAATGGAAGCCCAACAGGAGCGAATCATCAATGAGATGATACACTGTATGGTAGACCTAAATGTGGAGTCTTTTGAAAAATTGTTGGATGAAAATGTGGGTTTGCGTGGCATTGAGAAAACCATTACCCAACTCATATTTCCTTTTATGGAAAGAATTGGAATTCTCTGGCTAACCAATCATATTAATCCTGCTCAAGAGCATTTGGTCACCAATATTATCCGTCAAAAACTCATTGTGGGTATTGATGGTATTCACACCCTGCTCAACAGCAAATCTCAGATTCTACTCTTTTTGCCAGAAGGCGAACACCATGAATTAGGTTTGTTATTTGTCTATTACCTGCTGAAAAGAAGGGGTGTTAAAGTAATTTACCTAGGTTCCAATGTGCCTTTAAAAGACATGGATTTTGTGGTAAAACTCAAAAAGCCAGACGCAATCTTTACCCATCTTACTTCTGTAGCCAACCATTTTAATTTTGAGAAATTCCTCAACAATATGCAAACCCGTGTAGCAGAGACTCCGATAATCATCTCTGGTCAAATTACCCAGTCTTACAAAAAGAAAGCGCCAAATAACACCCATTTCAAGAAAACCCTTTCTGAAGTAATGGAGTATATTGGATTGATTCCATAATTCTAGATTGAAACCACTTTTTTTCATATTTTAAGCAAAATAATCACATATTATTAATTATTTGATTATTAACTCCCCTGACAATCTTTGTTTTACTTTTTAACAGTATTTATTAAACAAAAAAGCTGGGGTTTTCGAAATCTTTGTTTAGCTTTACCGTGTATCTAGTTAAACAAATTATATGGCAAGCGCAGATTTTGATCAAATGTTGTTGAAGAATACGGAATTCCTCCGTCCCTTTGCCTTTACCTTAACCAGGGATAATGAAGCGGCTAAGGACTTGGTTCAAGAAACCCTGTTTAGGGCCCTTGCCAACAAAGAAAAGTACCATATTGGTACCAATATCAAAGCGTGGATGTACACCATCATGCGCAATATTTTTATCAATAACTATCGCCGTAAGTCTAAGCAACAAACCATATTTGACAATAGTACCAATGATTTCCTATTAGATACCAACCAAGGTGCCGTTTCTAATGAAGCCATTGCAAAGTTAAACATGAAAGAAGTGGAGGAAGCCATTCACCAATTACCGGAGATCTTCCGCAATCCTTTCTTATTGTATTTTGATGGTTACAAATACCATGAAATTGCCGACATGTTGCACGAGCCTCTAGGAACTATCAAGAGCCGGATTCACTTTGCTAGAAAACTCTTGAAATCACAAATTGAACGTCATTAATTAGGCGTAACTTTATAGTCACTAGTCTTAATTTCTTGGAAAAAAAAATCATAGTCATCGGTGCGGGCTTCGCGGGTTTGTCCGCGGCATCATTTCTGGCCAAAGCTGGTCATGACGTTACTGTATTGGAAAAACACAACCAACCCGGAGGTAGGGCAAGGCAATTCAAAGCGGAGGGTTTTACCTTTGATATGGGCCCCAGCTGGTACTGGATGCCCGACGTTTTTGAGCGTTTTTTTAAACAGTTTGGGAAGCATGTTTCTGACTATTATCCTTTAAAAAGACTAGATCCCTCTTATAGGATTTATTGGAACGATGGTCCTGTAGATATTCCTGCAGACTTTGCATCCTTTAAACAATTATTTGAAAGCATAGAACCCGGAAGCGGTGAAAAATTAGAAAGCTTTTTAAACGAAGCCGCTTACAAATATCAGGTAGGCGTAAACAAATTAGTCTTTAAGCCAGGTCAATCTCTGATAGAATTTTTAGACAAAGATTTGATTAGTGGATTGTTTCGTTTAGACGTGTTTAATTCTATCAAAACCCATGTGGCCAAGCATTTCAGCAATCCCAAGCTCAAAGAGTTGATGGAATTTCCCGTTCTCTTTTTGGGAGCGCTACCAGAAGACACACCTGCCTTATATAGTTTGATGAACTATGCCGATATCAAGGGTGGTACCTGGTATCCTGAAAAAGGGATGTTTCAAATTGTAGACGCCATGTTTGAATTGGCGGTGGAACTGGGTGTGAAATTTCATTTTGAAGAAGAGGTAAGCCATCTCTCTATTCAGAACAATAGTATTCACCAAGTGCATACGAATGCCATGGTACAAGGAGTTTCCATGCAAAAACAGTATACTGCCGATGTGGTGGTGGGTGGAGCAGACTATCATCACATTGAAACAGCATTACTTCCCAAAAAATATCGCTCTTATACCGATGCCTATTGGGATTCCAGGGTCATGGCCCCAAGTTGTTTGTTGTACTATGTGGGATTGAATAAAAAGTTGGAAGGTATTCAACACCATTCCTTGTTTTTTGATACCGATTTTCAATTGCACGGAGAAGAAATTTATACCAGCAAGGAATGGCCAACAGATCCGCTATTCTACGTAAGTGCCGTATCGGTCACCGACCCTGGTTCGGCACCAGTTGGGGGTGAAAATCTTTTTTTATTGATTCCTGTGGCGGCAGGTCTTTCTGGTGACGACGAAGCATTGCGTGATAAATATTTTGACATGATCATTGCCAGAATGGAAAAACATTTGGGTCAATCCATTAAGGATAGCATTGTTTACAAACGTTCGTATGCGCATAGCGATTTTGTTCAGGACTATCATTCTTTTAAAGGGAATGCCTACGGGCTGGCCAATACACTTTTGCAAACCGCCATCTTAAAACCGTCTTGCAAGAGTAAGAAAGTTAAAAATCTTTTTTATACCGGTCAGTTAACCGTTCCCGGTCCTGGAGTGCCTCCCAGCTTGATTAGCGGAGAAGTGGTGGCAACAGAAGTGTTGAAGGCTTTTGCCAGATAAATCAACAACCTTTTGTCCAATTCTTTGTTTGTCTTATATTGAACTTTCATTACAAATTGGAAATACATGATGAACCTGTTTCATGAAGTGAGTCAGGATTGCAGTAGAATCACCACCGAGAAATACAGCACCAGCTTTTCCTCGGCTATTAAGCTATTGCATAAAGACCTGCGCACCCCCATTTTTAATATCTATGGGTTTGTGCGGTTTGCAGACGAGATTGTGGACAGTTTCCATGAACATGATAAGGCATTACTATTGGCTGAATTCAAAAAAGCCACCTATGAAGCAATAGACCGTAGGGTGAGTATGAATCCAATCCTGCACAGTTTTCAGATAACCGTTAATGAATACAAGATTGACCATGCTCTAATAGAAGCATTTATGTATAGCATGGAATTAGATTTGGGTAAACGCCAGTATGATAGGGCAGGTTATGAAGAATATATTTATGGTAGTGCGGAGGTAGTTGGTCTAATGTGTTTGTATATTTTTTGCTCGGGCGATACTGAGCAATATGAACAACTCAAACCATCTGCAAAAAGTTTGGGTGCAGCCTTTCAGAAAGTTAACTTTTTACGTGACCTGCGTGCAGACTTTGAAGGATTAGACCGAGTGTATTTTCCGGGTTGTGATTTTAGTAATTTTAAAGAAGCGGACAAAGCAGCAATTGAAGCCGATATTCAACGTGATTTTGAACACGCTTATGAAGGCATTTGCAAATTACCTATGAAAGCCCGCTTTGGGGTCTATGTGGCTTACAAATATTATCTCTCCCTCTTTCATAAAATTAAAAAGATTCAACCGCAGAAGATCATGCAAGAGCGTGTTCGCATTCCTGATTATGGCAAATTCTATATTTTGGCAAAAGCGGGAATTAGAAGCCAGTTGAACATGTTGTAAAATTCAATCAATGATGGAACAGGTGGTATTGGTCAATGAACATGACGAGGAAATTGGCCTGATGGAAAAAATGGAAGCACACGAAAAAGCCTTGTTACACAGGGCTTTTAGCGTTTTTGTATTCAATACTAAAGGAGAACTATTATTACAACAGAGGGCTTTGAGTAAATACCATAGTGGTGGTTTATGGACCAATACATGCTGCTCTCATCCCAGACCAAATGAAACAGTAGCTGATGCTGCCAATAGAAGGTTGATGGAAGAAATGGGTTTTCAAACACCATTAGACAAGGTCTTTGATTTTATCTATCAGGCTGGGTTCAGCAATGGTTTAACCGAACACGAATTTGATCATGTATTGATTGGGCATTATGAAGGGGCTATTGTTCCTGATCCGCATGAAGTTCATGGATATGAATATAGGACCATGGAATCTATACAGGCATCCTTAGATGCTAAGGAAGGTTTGTTTACAGCTTGGTTTGAAATTATCTTTCCCAAAATGATGGACTGGTGGAAAAATCAGAATAGCCGTAACTTTGCGTCCAATTAATTAAATCCCTATGGAACATTCCAAGAAAGCCATTGTTATTGGAGCAGGAATTGCGGGCTTGGCCGCATCTATCCGTTTGGCTGTTCAAGGATATGCAATTGAGGTTTTTGAAAAGAATGAGGTTCCAGGTGGTAAGCTCAGTTCTTTTGAATTAGGGGAATATAAATTTGATGCGGGCCCCAGTTTGTTTACCCAACCTATCAATATTGAAGAATTATTTAAACTGGCTGGAGAGCCCATGGAAAATTATTTTCAGTATCAATTCATGCCTATTGCGTTTAAATATTTCTATGAGGATGGAACCATTGTCAATGCCTATACCGATAATGGAAAATTGGCTGCTGAAATGGAGGAAAAATTGGGCGAGTCTCAAGAAAAAGTTTTTTCTTATTTGGATGATTCCAAAAAACTCTATCAACATATAGCTACTATTTTTTTAAACTATTCACTACACAAAAAAGCCACGCTGTTTCAATCCAATGTTTTTAAAGCTATCAAAACTTTAAAATGGAAATACTTGTTCCGTTCTATGCACCAAGTAAATGCAGGCTATTTTAAAAATCCTAAAACGGTTCAACTCTTTAATAGATACGCTACCTATAATGGGAGCAATCCTTACAAAGCACCGGGAATGCTAAGTTTGATTCCACATTTGGAACTCAATGAAGGCACTTTTTATCCCAAGGGGGGTATGATTAGTATTACCAATGCTTTGTACCAACTGGCTTTAAAGAAAGGGGTGCAATTTCATTTTAATACTCCAGTTCAACGCATTATTCAGCAGGATAGAAAAGTGACTGGGGTTGTAGTGGATGGTCAGAATTTGTTTGCTTCTATTGTAGTCAGCAATATGGATGTGTATTTTACCTACCAACGTTTGTTGAACGATGCTAGAATGGCCAAGCAGGTGTTGAAACAAGAAAGAAGCAGCAGTGCTTTTATTTTTTATTGGGGCATAGCAACAGAGTTTGCTCAATTGGAATTGCACAATATCTTTTTCTCTACCGATTATGCTGCTGAGTTCAAAGCCATTTTTCAAACCGGCACCATGCACGCTGATCCCACGGTCTATGTAAATATTACTAGTAAGTGTGAGCCGGGTTTGCAAGCACCCAAGGGCAAGGAGAATTGGTTTGTGATGGTCAATTGTCCTGCTAACAGCGGTCAGGATTGGGCGGTTTACCGCAAGGCAGTAAGAGCTGCGGTTATTACTAAATTGAATAGGATATTAGGGCTTGATTTGGAATCATTCATAGAAGTAGAAGAAGTATTAGATCCCGTGCAAATTGAATCCAAAACATCTTCTTATATGGGATCCTTATATGGTACCAGTTCAAATTCAAAAATGGCTGCCTTTTTAAGACATCCCAATTTTTCAGATCAATTGAAAGGCTTGTATTTTGTAGGAGGGTCGGTGCATCCCGGTGGCGGAATTCCACTTTGTTTAAAAAGTGCTCAGATTATGAGTAGCATGGTTGAAAAAGATTTTCATCATTCCTAGAAATAAGATTGTTTAAATGACCATTGTCTTAAATAAAAAAAATATTGCCACAGGAATAGCCATCCTCTTCCATTTTTGTGGCGCAATAGGAATTTTGTTGAGCGGCAATAAGGATTGGTTTATCAAAAACACCAGTCTCAACTTGGTCTTGATGGCGGCATTGTTAATTTGGAATCAGCCTGAGAAAAGTAAATCCTTCTTTTTATTTTTGATAGTAGCTTTTATCACAGGAATGGGTGTTGAGATGATTGGTGTAAATACAGGTAACCTATTTGGGATCTATCAATATGGTACTGTCATGGGTGCCAAACTCAATGGGGTTCCTTGGTTGATTGGTATCAACTGGTTTGTTTTGGTTTTTTGTTGTGGAGTAGTCATGCACCAATTGCATGGTTGGCTTCACTTGCAATATGAAATGTTGGACATTCATATGGCCGGTTGGGTAGAAAAATTGTCCCGCTTGTTTGATGGGGCATTTCTAGCTACTTTTTTTGACTGGGTTATGGAACCGGTTGCCATGAAACTGGGTTTCTGGGACTGGAAAGACAACCTAGTACCCAATTTTAATTATGGTTGTTGGTTTGTTATTAGTATGAGCTTGCTCTGGTTATTTGGCAAACTGAAATTCAATAAAAACAATCCATTTGCCATGCATTTGTTGATTATACAGACTTTATTTTTTCTGGCATTAAGAACATTTTTATGATAGTTTACGTCTTGATTACACTACTTACTTTTTTGGTTATGGAACCCGTTACATGGGCTACCCATCGATATGTGATGCACGGATTTCTTTGGTATTTACATGAAGACCATCACCAAAAAGGACATGGTTTTTTTGAAAAGAATGACGCCTTCTTTGTCATTTTTGCCATACCCAGTTGGTTGTGCATTATGTTGGGAAGTATGAGCCAGACTTATTGGGTAGTATCCATTGGGGCTGGCATTGCGCTTTATGGATTTGCTTATTTTCTGGTGCATGAAATTATTATTCACCAACGCTTTAAACTCTTTACCCGTAGCAATAATAAATATATCAAAGCCATTAGATGGGCGCATAAAATGCATCACAAACACTTGGGCAAGGAAGAGGGAGAAAGTTTTGGCATGTTGCTAGTGGCCAAAAAATATTGGGACAAGGTTCGCAGAGACGAGGCATTACAAAATAAAGCCTAATAAACAAGCCAGTGGAAGCTTCACAGCCTCATAGTTCATCAAAAACTCGGTATGATTATATCATTACTGGAGCCGGTTGTGCGGGTCTGAGTCTACTTATGCGCCTAATGGAAGATGCTTTTTTTAAGGATAAGCAAATCTTACTAATTGATGCATCGACCAAGCAAATAAATGATCGCACTTGGTGTTTCTGGGAAAATGGGGCAGGTTTGTTTGAATCCATTGTCAAGCATAGTTGGGCTAAAGTGCAATTTGCTTCTGATCATTTTTCTGGGCTATTAGATTTGGGTCCCTATCAATACAAAATGATTGAAGGCTTGGACTTTTATCAAATGGTTTTGAACAAAGCAAAGCTTATTGATAATATTCATTTCTTACAAGAAAGGGTGTTGAAAATTTCAGATGGCGGTGCCGCTATCACCGTTAGCACAGCCTCCGGAGATTTCATAGCTGACTTTGTTTTTAATAGTATTCCAGCATTTGCATCAAGCAAAATTATTCCTGGCAAAAAAGGACAGTATCATTTGCTGCAACATTTTAAGGGTTGGGTTATTGAAACGGAAGAGCCAATATTTGACCCATCTATTGCAACCCTAATGGATTTTCAAGTGGATCAATCAGCGGGTACTACGTTTATGTATGTGATGCCTGTTTCAGATAAAAAAGCCTTGGTAGAATATACTTTGTTCACGGAAACCTTATTGCCAGAAGCGGCTTATGGTAAGGCTTTGCGCGATTATATTAGCGCTAAACTCAAGATCAAACAATATCAAGTTGCTCATGAAGAGTTTGGAATTATTCCCATGACCAATCAATCCTTTTCCTTACAAGAGGGAAGATTGGTACAAATGGGTGGCGCCGGTGGTCAAATCAAGGGAAGTAGTGGCTACGCTTTTCAGTTTATTCAAAAAAGAACAGCAGCAATTATTACTGGATTAAAAAAAGGTCATACCTATTTTAACCACAAGAATCTAAAACAAATCATGGGCGAATTCTATGACACGGTCTTGTTGAACGTATTGGTTAAACGCAAAATGAACGGGGACCAAATCTTCTCCCAAATCTTTGAAAAAAACCCACCTATCTCTGTGCTCAGATTTTTAGACAATGAATCTTCCTTTGTTGAAGATCTTAAGATCATGAAAAGTGTGCCAACTAGAATATTCTTTCCCGCAGCTATTCAAGAATTGCAGCGCTAAAAACAATCCATGAAAAATATCTTTACCCTTAGCTTGAATCCCGCATTGGATAGTAGACCTAATTTTTACTGAATTGCGGCAATAAAGTACTGAAACATTACTTTTGCGTCAACCGAGATGTATCTACTTTCCTGTTCGTTCAATTGGCCTCGTAGTACAACGGATAGTATGCGAGTTTCCGAAGCTCTTGATTCAGGTTCGATCCCTGACGAGGCCACAAAGCCCTGGCACGATAGTGCCGGGGTTTATTTTTGCGAAGAGGCGTCCCAAGCTCGCTTGGGTAAGCCGATGAGCAAAAATAAACCCCCAGCAATCAAAGATTGCTGAAGGGCTTTGAGTAAGTCCACAACGAAAGGCAGACTACCCGCGCGCAGCAAGGGTAGGCAGCCCTGACGAGCACCTCCCTGAGCTAACTTTTGTAAATGTGTACCCTGCGCCAGCAGGCAAATAGCACGCCCCCCCCCTCACTCAACGCAAATGTGCACCCTGCGCCAACAGGCAAACAGCACGCCTCTCCCTCACTCAACGCAAATGTGCACCCTGCGCCAGCAGGCAAATAGCACGCCTCTCCCTCACTCAACGCAAATGTGCACCCTGCGCCAGCAGGCAAACAGCACGCCCCCCCTCACTCAATGCAAATGTGTACCCTGCGCCAGCAGGCAAACAGCACGCCACCCTCACTCAATGCAAATGTGTACCCTGCGCCAGCAGGCAATTATGCTTATTTTCAAAAAACCATATTTTAATGTAGCTATATTTCGTCAATTAATAACTTAAATTCGTCATTTAATCGTATATATAATTATTTGGAACAGCATAGAATATTGGTTATCAGTTATATTGAATATTATCTAACTATATAGTCTTTTTATGTTAAGCAAACCATAAAAGAAATTTACTGTTCTTTAAAGAAAAATTGCTTTTATGAATCTAACATTTTTAAATGCGCAAGTAATTGCGAGTGACAATTACGTAGCGTTTACATTCTTTATTGGATGTATGGCCATGATGGCCGCTTCTGTGTTCTTTTTCTTTGAAATCCAAAACACTTCAGTTAAATGGAGAACCTCAGTTTTGGTTTCTGGATTAATTACATTTATTGCAGCTGTGCACTATTATTACATGCGCGGTTACAACTTAGAAACAGGAGATTCTCCTACATTTTTCCGTTATGTAGACTGGACCCTGACTGTACCTTTGATGTGTGTTGAATTTTATTTGATCACAAAAAAAGCAGGAGCTAAGATTGGATTATTATGGAAGTTGATTTTTGCTTCTTTGGTAATGTTAGTTACTGGTTATTTAGGTGAAACAGTAGATAGAGACAGAAGTGTTCTATGGGGTGTTCTAAGCGGAGCAGCTTACTTCTACATTGCATACTTAGTATGGTTTGGTGAAGTTGCAGCTTTGGCTAAAAATGCAGGTGATGCAGTACAGAAAGCTACCAAAACATTGGCTTGGTTTGTTTTAGTTGGTTGGGCTATTTATCCATTAGGTTACATCTTGGGAACTCCAGGTGGATTGTTTGGAATACAATTAGTTAGTGATCCAGCTGCTGCAACTCATGCAATGGACATAGTTTATAACATTGGTGATGCTGTAAACAAAATTGGTTTTGGATTAGTTATTTATGCACTTTCTCGCAAAGAAGCGGCATAATTTCAACTTCATATTAAAAGCATGCTTTGTATTTTATGTACAAAGCATGCTTTTTTTTATTACTAGAGTGTATGTTAGAAACAGAAAATGTTGATATTATCATTTGCGGTGGGGGTTGCTCTTCAATGCTACTGCTTTTCCATCTGCAGCAATATCCAGCATTTAATTCTTTAAAAATAGTAGTCATTGAAAAAGAGCTAAAACCCCAACCAAAAACTTGGTGTTTCTGGCACAAAGGGAATCATCCCCTTCAACACCTAATTACAAGTTCTTGGAATAATATTCAATTTGGATCCAAGCAGTTTATAACAACACAAGCAATCAACCCTTATACTTACTCTTCTATAAAAGGAGAAGATTTTTTTGACTATTTTTTGGATCAATTTATACCTCAACATTCCAACATTACAATTATTAAAGATGAAGTAATTCAGATTGAAAAGACTTCACCCCAGTTGTCAAAAGTGATTTGTAAGAATGGTAATTATTCTTCAAACACGGTTTACAGTAGTATCATTGGAAAAGAATTTCAGGCAGCTCCTATTTTTCTATGGCAACATTTTAAAGGATGGCATATAAAAACGGAGGATTCCATTTTTGATGAACATATTATGACCATCATGGATTTTAGCTGTTCTTTACCCAATTCATTTGACTTTGTTTATATTCTACCGTATTCAAAAAATGAGGCATTAATAGAGATCACCGCATTTTCAACTCAAATATGGGAAGAAACTGATTATTTGAATCAGTTAAATGCGTTTATCTCTAATAAGTTGGATGGAGCAGCCTATCAAATATGTGCTACAGAACAAGGCAAAATTCCTATGGCTTATTTTAATCATTCCACTTTAGGAAAGGCAGGCGAAACACTAATTGGAACAGCTTCAGGAAAAATTAAAGCTTCGTCTGGTTATGGATTTGAAAAGATGCGTATTGAAGCAGCAATATTGGCAAGTAATTACTTTTCCAAAAAGCCCCTTAAAAATAATGCTCCCAAAAGGTTTAAATTCTATGACAAACTCCTTTTAAAAATAATTTTAGAAAACCCGGAAGAAGCGGTGGGCATTTTTGGAAAATTATTTAAAAAAATTCCGATACCCCAAATTTTAAAGTTTTTATATGAAGAAACAAGTTTGTATGAAGAAGCGTTGATTTTCAAAAAACTGCCTGCAATCCCATTTATCAAAAGAATTTTCAACTAGTATGAGATCTTCTATAATC
Organism: Bacteroidota bacterium; assembly: GCA_947460595.1. GTDB lineage: Bacteria > Bacteroidota > Bacteroidia > Chitinophagales > Chitinophagaceae > Sediminibacterium. Next base: position 103,631 of record CANHGS010000001.1, read on the forward strand.
TATTTAATGGCTCTTTTAATAACAGGATTTCTTTTTAAATGCGTCATAGTTTTGTTTCCTCAAAAACAATTCAATATTGAAATTGTAGTTCTTTTTTTGGGACTAGTACTAACAGGCATTCCTCATGGCGCCATAGATCATCTAGTAGCTCAAAAAACAGCAGACAAAAAATTAAATAATTTTACACTTGCTCATTTTATTTTTAGGTACACTGCATTTATGTTAATATATGGATGTATCTGGTGGTTAGCTCCAGGACTGAGTTTGTGCTTATTTATATTTTTAACTGCTTTCCACTTTGGCGTTACTGACTTGCATTTTTTTGGGAAAGAAAATAAATTACTTAGTTTTTTGTTAGGATTGAATTTAACAGCATGGTTGTTATTGCCTCATCAGGTAGAGTTAATCAAATGGCTGCAATTAATTGTCCCAAAAACTGACTCGGTTTTTGTTCTTATCAATTTTCTTTTTAAGATTAATCCCTTAGTCTTTATTGCAGTAACTGGATTCATTTCTTTTCCTGTAAAGAGTAAAAGAGCAGAATGGGTATTATTTATTTTACTGCTAGTTCTCTCTAATCAACTAGGATTCATAGGCGGCTTTGCATTTTACTTTTCTGGCTGGCATGGATATCAGGCGTTTAAAGACATCAGAAATTATATTGATTCAGGTAATTCAATGATACAGCTATGGAAAAAAGCAATTCCATTTACTTTACTTTCTATGCTAGGGTTGGTAGCTGTATATGCTATAACACCTGGTTCTGTTTGGCAAAATCTTGGAGCCCCCGCTTTGATTATCCTGATTAGCTTATTAACCTTACCTCATATGCAGGTGATGCAAGAGATTTACAATAAAGAATAATGATTATAGGTAAAAATCAATGGGAAAAATAAATTCTTAGGCTACTTGCATTTTTATCCTCCCAATTAATCCAGCCATCACCCCAGCCAAACCAACCACAAAAAAATAGGTATTTCCCAACCCAATTACACTAGATAAAAAGCCAATCAAGGGAGGCCCAATTAAAAATCCCAAATACCCAATGGTAGAAACAGCTGCAATAGCCACTCCACTTGACATTGACGCAGATTTTCCCGCATGACTAAACAAAAAAGGCACCACACAGGAAACGCCAAATCCACAAAGCATAAACCCTACTATGGCAGGTATTAAACTATGAAAACTAGCAATCAATAAAGCACCCAAACCAAGCAATAAGCTAGAAATCAACAACAGTTTTTTATTTCCCAATTGATTAGCCAACGAGTCTCCCATTAATCTCCCCAATGTCATGCAACCCAAATAAGCAACATAACCCATGTTAGCGTAACCTTTGGATAAGTGTAGTTCTTTTGACAAATAAATACCACTCCAATCACTCATAGTGCCCTCGCAAAGCATACAGCAAAAAGCAATCAATCCTAAATTCATTAAAGACTTATCCGGTATGGCAAATGCCGGTTTCTTTGCATCTCTATTGGCTGATGTTTCCAAAGTGTTTCCCCAGAAAATTACCATCAAAATCAAAGACAATCCAGTAACCAGAACCAATCGGAACTCTGGTATCACACCAACGGAAATTAGGATAGAGGCAAATGCCGCTCCAACCAAACTAGCAATACTCCATACCCCATGAAAGCTGGCAATAATTGATTTCTTAAATAATTGCTGCACCCCAATTGATTGGGTGTTGATAGAAATATTAAATAGGTTTCTAGAAGCCCCAAAAGCAAATAGGACAAGGACCATTTGCCAAACCTGATCTGCAAATCCAATCAAACTGAGCAACAAAACATACAATAGGGAACCACCTAACACAATGTTTTTGCTTTTGTATTTGCCAATCAACCAAGCCGATAAAGGCATGGTTAGCATGAGGCCCGCTGGTAAGCTAATTAATAGGCTACCCAATGCAGCATCAGATAAATGGAGTTTTTGCTGCAAATGAGGTATGCTAGAAGCCCAGTTGGCATAAACAAAGCCAGAGATAAAGAAGAACACCATAACGGCTACGCGAATCTTAATAGCTTGTTGATTGGGTTGCGAGGTCTGCTCCATCTGTGAAAATTAGCACTAATGAATACAAGGTTAAGCAATCTCTTTTAATATTGTTGGTATCTATTTTGAAGTTTATACAATCATCCAATTTTAGTACCTTTCTGCTCTGAAAAAGCCCATCGCCATATTATTCTTGAGCATTTACTTGCTAGCTACTACAGAAGCACACCAGCTTTTAAAGTTGCCCGTGGTATTTCAGCATTTTGTAGAGCACCAACAGGAAGATACGAGTATTAGCTTTTTGGAATTTCTAGACATGCATTATATGCACGGCAGTCCCAAAGACGCAGACTATGACAGAGATATGCAATTACCCTTTAAAAAGTCGGCTGATTGTGTGTCTGTAATGGCCAGTGCAGCTGTTCCAAATCAATTGTCCATTGTCCTGGAATATCCTGTGTTTTTTATTAAGCAAGACAATATAGAATTGGACCATAACAAGCCACTGTCTTCCTGTTTGTCCAATATCTGGCAGCCTCCTAAATATTGTTAGTAATCCTTTTTGTAAATGACTAATGGTGCTAAACCATTGGTTAGATTGCTATAGGCATTTGCTGTAGCAATATTCCATCATTACTAAACAGATTTTAATGCTTAACGCAATCATCCAATTTTCCATTAGGAATAAACTGGTAATCGCTTTGTTTGTGATTGGTCTAGTGGGTTATGGGGCCATTCAGGTAACCAAATTGCCTATTGACGCGGTTCCTGATATTACTGATAATCAAGTACAGGTAATTACCATTGCGCCATCTTTTGGGGCAACCGATATAGAACGCTTGATTACTTTTCCAATTGAACAAGCCAATAATAATATTTCTGGACTCAAAGAAATTAGGAGTTTTTCCCGTTTTGGTTTGTCACTTGTAACCATTGTCTTTGACGATGCTACCGATGTTTACTGGGCCAGACAACAGGTCTCTGAAAGACTGCAAAAAGTACAGGCCATTATTCCCCAAGGAATAGGCATTCCGGAACTTGGTCCGGTGAGTACGGGGCTTGGAGAAATCTATCAGTACGTGGTAAGACCCAAAGAAGGATATGAAAATAAATTCAATGAAACCGAGCTCAGGACCATTCAGGACTGGATAGTTAGAAGACAATTGTTAGGGGTAAAAGGGGTAGCAGAAGTGAGTAGTTTTGGAGGCAAACTCAAACAGTATTCCATTGAAGTTGATCCAGCTAAATTGCAGAGCTATGGTATTACTATTTCTGATGTGTTCAAAGCTTTGGAAAACAATAACCAAAATACGGGCGGTGCTTATATTGAAAAGGGCCCCACTGTTTTGTATATCAGAACAGAAGGATTATTGGGAGGCATACAAGACATAGAAAATATTTCTATCAAAGAATTAAACGGAGGAGCACCGCTTTTTATTAGAGATATAGCGGATATTAAAATTGGTAATGCAACGCGGTATGGCGCCATGTGTTATAATGATAAGGGAGAAGTTGCCGGAGCAGTAGTGATGATGCTAAAAGGTGCTAACAGTTCTGATGTAATTAAAGACGTAAAAGAAAGAATTGCCCAAATTCAAAAAACCGTTCCAGAAGGCATTGTGATTGAGCCTTTCTTAGATAGAACTAAGATGGTGAATAATGCCATTGGTACGGTGGAGAAAAACTTGCTTGAAGGAGCGTTGATTGTGGTCTTTGTGCTGGTATTATTCCTAGGAAATTTCAGAGCAGGTTTGCTTGTTGCATCTGTGATTCCTTTGGCTATGTTGTTTGCCATTATCATGATGAACCTATTTGGAGTAAGTGGTAACCTGATGAGTTTGGGTGCCTTAGATTTTGGTTTGATTGTAGACGGAGCCGTGATAATTGTAGAAGCCGTGATGCATAGGCTGGGGCATAGCAAGCATTTTGTGAACATCAATAAATTGAATCAGGTTGAGATGGATCAAGAGGTCAATCATTCTGCTAGCAAAATGATGAATAGTGCTGTGTTTGGACAGATCATCATCTTGGTAGTTTACCTGCCCATTTTCACTTTGCAAGGAATAGAAGGTAAGATGTTCAAACCCATGGCACAAACCGTGGCATTTGCACTCTTAGGGGCGTTTATTCTGTCTTTGACTTATATACCCATGATGAGTGCTTTCTTCCTGAGTAAGAAGATCAAACATAAACCCAATTTTTCAGATCGATGGATGGGAAAAATTGAAAGATTGTATCAAACTGTTTTAAACAAAGTCATTGGTTATCCAAAGCTAGTGCTGTCTTCTGTTGTGGCTTTATTTGTGGTAGCTATTTTTGTATTAACCACGCTGGGTGCAGAGTTTATTCCAGCTTTGGAAGAAGGAGATTTTGCAGTAGATACCCGTGTATTGGTAGGAAGCAGTTTGAATACTACTATTGAAAATACGCAGAAGGCAGCGCATATTTTAACATCAACATTTCCAGAAGTGGAGAAAGTGGTCACCAAGATTGGTAGTGGTGAAGTTCCCACAGATCCCATGCCCATGGACGCCAGTGATATGATGGTCATTTTAAAACCCAAAGAAGCGTGGGTATCGGCTAAGACATTTGATGAATTAAGTGAGAAAATGGGTAAGGCATTAGAAGCCGTACCTGGCGTTACTGCTGGATTTCAGTTTCCTGTGCAAATGCGCTTTAATGAATTGATGACAGGCGCCAGACAGGATGTGGTCTGCAAAATTTTTGGAGAAGACCTTGATAGCTTGGCGGCTTATGCCAACAAATTGGGTGTGATTGTAAATACGGTAGAAGGAGCTAAAAACTTGTATGTAGAAGCTGTTGCTGGTATGCCACAAATTATTATCAATTACAATAGAAATACCATTGCACAATATGGGTTAAGCATTGCCGATATTAATAAAGTAGTCAATACTGCTTTTGCGGGACAAACTACAGGTATGCTTTTTGAAGGGGAGAAAAGATTTGACGTTGTGGTGCGCATTGGTGGGGAACAGAAAAAAAATCTACAAGACATTCAAGGTTTGTTGATTCCAACACCCAGGGGTACCCAAGTGCCGCTTAGCCAGTTGGCCGATGTTCAAATTAAAGAAGGTCCCAACCAAATTCAAAGAGAAGACGCCAAAAGAAGAATTGTAGTTGGGTTCAATGTGCGGGGTAGAGACGTACAAAGTATAGTAGAGGAATTACAGCAAAAAGTAGACAAGCAACTTAAGTTTCCTACAGGATATTATGTGACGTATGGAGGCGCATTTGAAAACCTAAATGCCGCCAAACAACGTTTACTGATTGCTGTTCCGGTATCACTCTTGCTTATCTTTATGTTGCTCTATTTTGCCTTTAATTCTATCAAACAAGGCTTATTGATTTACTCAGCTATTCCACTTTCTGCTATTGGAGGCATTCTCTCACTAGCTGCCCGCGGCATGCCTTTTAGTATTAGTGCTGGTATTGGTTTTATTGCCTTATTTGGGGTAGCGGTATTAAATGGGATTGTATTAATTGCAGAATTTAATTTATTGAAAAAAGAAGGCATCACAGATTTAAGAAGGATTGTGCTTATGGGCACCAAAGTGCGATTGCGTCCGGTACTCATGACGGCTTTTGTTGCATCCTTGGGATTCTTTCCTATGGCAGTTAGTAATGGGGCAGGAGCAGAAGTACAAAGACCACTGGCTACGGTTGTCATTGGCGGTTTATTACTAGCAACTTTCTTGACCTTGTTTGTGCTACCTATACTATACCTGCTATTTGAAAAAAGCGGAAAACCAACTAAGATGAAAGATCCTATTGCAGTCATGATTTTGGTAATAGCTGGGATGAGTTTGTCTCAACCGCTATTAGCTCAAACACCCATCAGCCTTAAAGCTGCTATTGATACCGCACTGCACAATAACCTGCAAGTGAAAAATGAGCAATTAAAAGCTAGGTACCAAGAAGTATTGATAGGAACTGCATCTAATCTGCCACAAACCAATTTTATGGCAGAAGCGGGGCAGATCAATAGCATTTATACAGATACCAAGTTCTCTTTGTCACAGTCTTTTAGTTTTCCATCGGTGTACACCAAGCAAAAAGCCTTGTTGCAAGAAGAGTTTAAATCTGCCTTGTTAAATGTGGCACTCAAAGAAGCGCAGCTTAAAAAAGAACTGACCCAAGTATATTATGGCATTGTTTATTTAGACCAGAAACAAGCACTATTGCAATACACTGATAGTCTATATCGCAGTTTTTATAAAAGAGCGGAACAGCGTTTGGCCAAGGGAGAAACCAATCTTTTAGAAAAAACAAGTGCAGAAACCCAACTTGGACAAATTGGAAATCAATTAAAACAGTTGGTGCAGGATCAGTCTGTACTCTTGTTGCAGTTTCAATTGTTGTTGAATAGTTCCGAGGCTTATAGTCCGTCTAAAGCAGACTATCGCTTAAGCTATCAAGGCGTCTTAGACAGTGCTATGTTGAAAGAACATCCTAGTCTAAAACTGATTCAACAGCAGCAGCAAATGGCGGAAGCACAAATAGGATTGGAGAAAAGCAAAAAGCTTCCTGAACTAAGTGTAGGTTACAATAATACCAGTATCAAGGGTATGGGTGCAGACAATCTGCTCTATGGTGCAGGTCAAAGATTTAGTGCAGTTCAATTGGGGATTGGGATTCCCATTTTTGCCAAGTCTCAAAACAATCGAATTGCTGGAGCTAAGCTGAACAAACAAGTAGCTGAAAGTAATTTTCAAGTTGGGGTACAAAGTTTGGAAAACGCATATTTATCAGCCAACCTTCAGTATCAAAAGAATTTGGAAACGCTTAAGTATTTTGAAGATCAGGCACTCAAAAATGCTACAGTCATTACCAATACGGCCAACCAACAATTGGCAGCAGGCAGCATCAATTACCTAGAATGGTTTCAATTGATTAACCAAGCTACTATTGTTAGAAGTGAGCATATAGACGCCATCAGGAACCTTAACGAATCCATCATTCAATTGAATTTTATCAGCAACAAATAAAAGTCATGAAACAACTAACTTATATTTTATCCATACTGCTCTTACTCCAGGCCTGCTCCAGCAAAAAAATTCCAGAAGCAAGTCAAAAAGCGGTTATACCCAACCAGGTGGTCTTAACAGACGCGCAGTTTAAAAGCGCCGGTATTCAAACCGCGTTGATGCAGCAAAAAGAAATATCTGCTACTTTAAAAGTGAGTGGAAAGATTGATGTGCCCCCACAAAATATGGTCTCCATTAGTGTGCCATTAGGAGGCTATTTAAAAACCACCAAACTCTTACCTGGTCAGCACGTGAGCAAGGGAGAAGCCGTTGCTGTAATTGAAGGAGAGCAGTATATTCAGTTGCAGCAAGACTATTTGACCACCAAGGAGAAAATTGATTACTTGCAAAAAGAGTTTGAGCGCCAGCGCGATTTAAATAAAACACAGGCAGCTAGTGACAAAGCTTTTCAACAAGCAGAAACGGAATACAAGACCCAATTGGTGTTGATTAGTGCTTTTAGAGAAAAACTCAAATTGGTTGGCATTAATGCAGATAAATTAACCGAGAATAGTATTTCTAGAAGCATCAATATCTTCTCTCCTATTGATGGGTATGTTTCTAAAGTGAATGTAAATATTGGTAAATATGTTTCTCCCACAGAAGTTTTATTTGAGCTGATCAACCCAACGGATATTCATTTGGCATTGAAGATTTTTGAGAAAGACATTAACAAGCTCTATGTGGGTCAACCCTTGGTAGCCTATACCAATAACCAGCCCAATAAAAAACACGATTGTGAAGTCTTATTGATTGGTAAAGACATTACAGAAGAGAGAAGCACTGATGTACACTGTCATTTTGAAGACTATGACAAGACCTTGATTCCAGGAACCTATATGAATGCAGAAATTGCTATCAAAAATGCAAAAGCCTATACACTTCCAGAAGAAGCTATTGTGCTTTTTGAGGGTAAGCAATACGGTTTTATTAAAAATGCAGACAAGAATTATAGTATGCAGTTATTAGAGATTGGTACCGTTGATAAAGGTTTTGTTGAAATTTTGAACGCAGAAAAATTAGCTGGTAAAGATTTTGTAGTTAAGGGTACTTACACTTTGCTCATGAGTTTGAAAAACAAAGTAGAAGAAGAATAGCTGTCAATATTGTAATGTAGCAGGATGGAATGTTTTCCAACTATGCCAAAATTCTTGGTAGGCGGGAATGGATTTTAAATGAGCAGTACTATCAATAGATCTGCCATTGATGAGGTATTTGTGAACTAGCCCAGACAAGCTATCCTGCTGCAAAGCGTATTTTTCATCAGCAGTGTTTCTTTCAAAAGCAAAAAAGCTTTGGTTGTTTTTTCCAATCACCAACATGATGGGTTTGTTGCCTATCGCATCATAAATAATCCTTTCTTTAACCAACCTATTCCAATCATAAGCTTTGCTAGTCTTGCCTACAACAATTCCTACCACCCATGATTTTTCATTCCAAGAAAGGCTATCGGTTCCTGTTAATTTCTTTTTGCTTTTTCCTGATTCGTAATTTAGACTAGTATCATAGCTGTTTAGATAGGCTGGATCTGCTTGCATGATTTTTGTGGTTGGATATAATTTAATCCAATCGGCTAAGCTAGTTTGATTGCTTGGGTATTCGGGTAATTGAACACCTTTCAAAGGACCTGTTACAGCCTCACCGGTAGCCTGTCTAAACCAAGAGCCTGTTGTCTTGTCTTCAAACATGGCATTAAAATGATCCATCCCCACCAAACGGAAATTTTCAGCAGATCCATTGACAAGGGGTTTATATACCCTGCCTGTTCTACAAACTGTACAATAAGTAATTAGTAGTGGTTTACCATCTAAACTATCCATGACCAAATGGTGGTAACCAATAAAGCGAATGGGGTAGGCCTTGGTTTCTTGTTTGCCCACAATTCCTAATACCAATCGATTACTATCAACCTTGTTTTCATCAACCGGTTTCATAAGCAGACTAGCGGGCTGATAAAACATACTGTCTGCCGCCATCTGAAAATTGACCACATAGACCACTGCTCCCAAGACTAGGGCTGGAACCCAAGCCTGCCAAGCTTTTGGCCAGGAAGATTTGAACCATCCCCATACCAAGAGCAAACCAAAAAAAATGCGAAATACCCATCGCCAAGCATAAAGAAAATAAGCAGCATCCAAGCTATTCATTTCTTGACTCCCAGGCATGGGCATAATGCAATACACATTTGCTAATTCAAATAATAATAGGCCAAGTATGCCAATATAAAAAAGCTTTTTCATCATTAAAATGAAGATATCATGGCCATGGATTCACGCGCCATTTGTTGGTTGTATTCAAAAGTCAATCTTTTGTGATTCACTAGGTCTACAATGGTACCAATTAAGCAAAGACCACCGGTAAAAAAGTACAAAATACCCATACCATTCTGGCCCACCATAAAACGTTGTACACCAGCTACCCCAAAAAAGCCCAGTATACAGCCCAATAATACTTGGTCTGTTTTTCTTCTCTTGCCATTGTAAACGGCTATAAAACTTTGCATTTTGTGTTCAGGAATTTCCCTTGTTAAGGCTTGCAAGAATACAAGTTCTTCACCTTCTAATGAGGGAATTAAGTTAATTAGGATATTGCTCATGATGTTTGTTTTGTTTGATTAGTAGCCTTATTCTGTTAAATATAACAAGAACTGCCAAAATTCCCAGCGGATGGTGATGAAAGGCGCTTGAAAAGTCTCCACGGAGCGCGTCATGGATGGAATGCCCAATGCCACAGCCAGGGCATTTGCCAAAACCCAACAAACTAAATACGCAGAGCGATGTTTCTGATTTGTTTACTGGTAGAAAAAATAAAGCTATTAGGGCAGCTGACCAGAATAAAAGTTCAAAGCGCTTCCAAATCCATTTGATCATATGGTGAATGCTGCTTTCCATTATTTACCAAATGCACCAATGTTGGAACTAAAAATTTTAACAGCAATAGCAAGAAGAATTACACCAAAAAATTTACGTACTGCCAATAAACCAGCTTCGCCCAAAGCCTGTTCAATCATTTTCAAAGACTTCAGTACTATATACACCACAATTAAGTTAATGATGATGCCAGCTAGAATATAGGTTTCGTCAAAATTGGCTTTTAAAGACATAATAGTAGTAAGGGTTCCACTACCAGCAATAATGGGAAAAGCAATGGGTACCACAGAGCCAGACTTGGCATCCTTATCGCCTTTGAAAATTTCGTGCCCCAAGACCATTTCTAAACCCAGTAAAAAGATGACTATGGAACCACCTACGGCAAAACTTCTAATGTCTAAACCCAGGATCCTCAAAAAAGGTCTTCCTGCAAATAGGAATAAAATCATCAGACCTCCAGAAACAAATGTGGCCTGAAAAGAGCGGATACCACCCATTTTGTCTTTTAAGGAAATCAACAGGGGAATGGATCCCACAATATCAATCACCGCAAAAAGGGTAAAGCTGACAGTTAAGAGTTGGTCTATTTGGAAATCCATATACCTGATTTTATTAAAGATACTAATTAGGTGAAAGAAGGTCTATGTTGTTCCTTGGTAGAGGGCGTAATATTGTGCAAAAGCTCATATTCATAGCCTTCAGCCGATGGAATAATTTTCACTACGGCCCCATAATGCAATTGAAAGGCACTAAAGGATTCTTTTAGTTCAATGCCCGTAATATGTGCCAGAATACTTCTTAAGACTCCGCCATGGCCAACAATGGCTGAGGTTTTGCCCGTGCTGGAAATCTCTAGAAATTTTGCCAGCACCCGATCATGCAATTGTTGATAGCTCTCCCCGCCTGGTACTACCACGTTGATAAAATTATCCATCCAGGGTTGAATTTCGGGTTTGGGAATAGCGTCCCAGTGTTGCATTTCCCATTCACCACAATTCAGTTCCATTAAGGTAGGATGCAGACTAATGCTATGTTCTGGGAAAAGCTGTTTAGCCAATTTAGAACAGCGTTGAAGCGGAGAGCTAAATACATGCTCAATGGTATTGGGCAGGCGCTCCAAAATGGCAGCTGCCTCAGCCTCAAAACTTTCTGTGATATCCAAATCGGTTTGGCCATAGCAGATGCCTTTTTCAACAAGGGGGGTAGTATGTCTGATGAGGTAGATTTCCATGATGCGAATTACCGGAATTTTCCCCTAATCACCCCATGAAATGATTCTTAAGTTGAAGTTTACTACATTTATCACTTACTTTTTGATTATGCAAGGCAAACAGCAATTGAATCTATTTAGCTTCACCATGATTGTGGTGGGTTTGGTGATTGGTATGGGTATTTTTAGGTCTGCAGCCACTAGTGCCAAAGACGCTATTGAACCATCGGTCTATTTTACAGCTTGGTTATTGGGCGGGTTCTTTGCCTTTTGTGGGGCACTCACTTATGCAGAAATAGGCAGCCGATTCCCTGTTACCGGGGGATATTATAAGATTTTCTCTTATGCTTATCATCCAAGCATAGCTTTTGCCATTAATTGTATTATCCTGATCAGCAACGCAGCTTCATTGAGTGGGGTGGCCCTAATTGGTAGCGGCTATATTACCAAATTATTCCCCCAAATTAATTGGACCGATACAGACAAAGCTTTGATTAGTTGTGCTGCCATTTTGATTTTTTATTTGATCAACCTGCGGGGTTTACGCATTAGTTCCAAGGCACAGAATTTTCTAATGCTCATTAAAATTGGGATGATCCTAGTTTTAATTGCGGCTTTATTTTTTCCAGAATCTGGTTGGCATACAACCATTGCAGCTCCTGCGGTTCCTACACCCAATATTAGTTGGATCCAGAGTCTAGGTATTAGCTTAATTGCCGTATCCTTTACCTATGGCGGTTATCAGCAGACCATTAATTTTGGAAACGAAGTAGCACAACCTTCCAAAAATATTCCCCGCGGTATATTTATTGGAATAGCCATTATTATTGGATTATACTTATTGGTAAACCTGAGTTACTACTATATTATTGGTTTTGAAAACATGAAAGGGGAGCGAGAAATAGCTTATGTAGTCATGAACAAGGTCTTTGGTAAAACAGGGGCCGATATTTTTTCTTTCTTCCTATTCTTTGGGGTACTAGCTTATGTAAACGCATTACTCATGAGTAATCCTCGGGTCATGTATGCCATGAGTACAGAAGGAGCCCTACCCAAAATCTTTGGTAAGCAATCTGAAAAAAATGACGTGTTGGTGTTCTCTCTGACCATTTTTGCCAGCATGTGCGTGGTCATTTTATTCTTTGCTCAAACCTTTGAAAAAATTCTCAACTTTACCATTTTCTTAGACTGCTTTGGCATGGTAGCATCATCCGCCACCATTTTTATTTTGCGCAAAAGAACCAAACATCTAGACGGTACAGGTATTTATAAAATGAAGCTCTATCCACTGCTACCATTGATTTTTATGGGTGCTTATCTATTTGTAGGGGTAAGCATTACTTTACAAACGCCTAGTATTGCCCTCATAGGAATTAGTGTATTAGCCGCCTTTATGATTTTATATTTTATAGCGCAGCAATTTTCAAAAAACCCCATTGTATCTACCCATCAAGAACTTGACTAATGGAACTATCGTATATACTCAACGAATTTGCCGAGGAAAGGGATAATTATTTTAGAGCCATTGCCCCGCCAATAGTCCAGACCAGCAATTTTGCCTTTAAGACAGTGGATGATATGCGCAAGGCATTTGAAGACGAATACAGTACTTGGTTGTATAGTAGGGGATTGAATCCAACGGTGGATATTCTGAGAAAAAAGCTAGCTGCTTTAGATAAAGCAGAAGACTGTTTGGTTTTCAATAGTGGGGCCGCCGCCATTTTTGCAGCAGTACTAGCCAATGTAAAATCGGGTGACCATATTTTAAGCGTGAAGAATCCCTATACCTGGGCCAAGAAAATGTTTGAAGAGATCCTGCCCCGTTTTCAAGTGACACATACGTATATAGATGGAACAGACTTGGACAATTTTAAAAATGGCATTCAAGCCAATACCACGGTCATCTATTTGGAATCGCCCAATAGCTGGACCTATGAATTGCAAGACCTGGAAGGGATTGCTGCGCTTGCCAAAGCCAAGGGTATTGTAACTATTATAGACAATAGTCATTGCACGCCACTGTATCAACAGCCGTTTATTATGGGAATTGATCTAGTGCTACAATCGGCCACCAAGTATATTAGCGGACATAGTGATGTAGTGGCGGGTGTGCTAAGTGGTAGCAAAACCATGATTGAAAGGATTTTCAATAGTGAGTACATGAATATTGGCTCAGGGATCCAACCTTTTAATGCCTGGCTGCTGATAAGAGGGCTACGAACCTTGGAAGCTCGATTGGAAAGAATTGAAAGAACTATGCTTCAGGTATTACCTTATTTACAGACCCATCCTAGGATTGATCGGGTGATTTATCCGATGGATCCGGCTTTTCCGCAGTATGCATTGGCTAAAAAACAAATGACTGGCGCTGGTGGACTGCTCACTTTTAGTATTAAGGCCCAGGATTGCCATACTATTGAAACCTTTTGTAATTCCCTCAAACATGTCTTGATGGCCGTTAGTTGGGGAGGGCATGAGTCTTTGATCATACCAAAATGTGCTGGCATGAAACCATCGGCATTTGATGCTAATAACCCAGAACACCGGTTACTCCGCTTCTATGTAGGACTAGAGTCTGCGGATTACCTGATTCAGGACTTGGAACAGGCTTTTTTAGCTATTCAAGACCTTTCATAAGATTTTTTGACGCTTTTAGTCTAATTCCTTTCCGTCTGTCTAATTTTTCTGCAGGAGCAGGGCTTTGCCGTATTTTTGTTTTATATGAAGAAGTTATTCACCCTTTTTGCTTTAACAGCTACCCTTCATTCCTTTGCTCAGGAGAAATGGGATTTGCGCCGTTGTGTGGACTATGCCATACAAAATAATATTTCCGTGAAACAGGCGGATGTGCAAGCACGTTTGTCAAAATTACAGGCCGATCAGGTTAGAATGACCCGTTTGCCCAATGCCAATGCCAACGTAACCACTACCTATCAGCACGGCTTAAACATTAACCCTACCACCAACGTCTTTGAAAACATAGACATTTCTGGTGGTAATATTGGGTTCCAAGCCAGTTATACCATTTTCAACTGGTATACTAGAAAGAACAATATTGAAGCCAATGCCATTTCTGCCAGGGCCGATCAAATGAATATTGAGAAAACCAAGAATGACCTAGCCCTTACGGTAGCCAATGCGTTCTTGCAAGTGATGTTGCGTAAAGAGCAGGCCAATGTGAGCAAGGTTCAATTACAGCAGTCTCAAGAACAATTATTGAATACCCGTAAACTGGTAGCGGCGGGTAGCCAACCAGAATTGAATGCCATTCAATTTGAAGCACAGGTAGAAAGGGACAGTTCAACCTATATACAAGCATTGGCTGGTGTGGAACAGGGTTTGATTAATATGAAAGCCATTATGAACCTAGACTTTGCTACTAGCTTTGACATTGTTTATCCCGATGTAGCAAGTATTCCAGTTGAAAATCTATTAGACTTACAACCTGAGTCAGTTTATAACTTGGCTATTGCCAATCAGCCACAACAAAAAGTAACAGCATTGCGCATTGAAGCAGCCCAAAGACTGGTAGCAGCTTCAAGGGGTGCCATGTATCCTACGCTATCGGCTTCTGGTACTTTGAGTACTCGATTTGCCAATAACGTATACGATTATCGCACACAACCCATTGTAGGAAATACGGGTGCATACGCTTTGGATAATACCAAACAATATCCTGTTTATGCCCCTTTGAATAGTGTAGTAGGTATTGACAAAGTAGCTTTTGGAGCCCAGCTGAATCGTTATTTTGGTCAATCATTAGGCTTGAATTTGAGCGTGCCCTTATTTAATGCGCACCAAGCAAGAACCCAATGGGAACGTTCTAAGATTAACGTGCGTCAAACACAATTACAAGACGATCAAGAAAAACAAACCCTACGCTCCAATATTTATAATGCATACCAAGACGCCTATTCTTCTTTGCAGAAATACAACGCTTCTAAGAAAAGCGTTGCGGTATCAGAAAAGGCCCTAGACTATGCACAAAAAAGATATGACGTGGGATTGCTAGGAACACTGGATTTGATTACTACTCGTAATAATGTGTTCACTGCTAAGATTACTGAATTGAGCAATCATTATGAATACGTTTTCAAATTAAAAGTGCTAGAGTTTTACAAAGGTCTAGGCATTAAATTATAAGAATACCAAACATTAACACACAAAGAAACACTGTTTAATATGAGCAAGAAATTGATTTGGATCATTGTTGGATTGGTAGTGGTCATCGGCGTTTTGATTGGCTTAAAAAAAGCCGGTATCATTGGCAAAGAAGAAGGCACCAAAGTATCCACGGAAAAAGCGGTTAAACGCAATATCATTGAAACCGTAAATGCTAGTGGTAAGGTTTACCCAGAAGTAGAAGTTAAAGTAAGCCCAGATATTAGTGGTGAGATTACGGAGCTGTTTGTCAACGAAGGTGATACCGTAAAAAAAGGTCAAATTCTAGCCAGAATTTATGCCGATATTTATTCAACACAGCGTGATCAAGTAGCTGCTGGTGTAAACCAAGCAAAAGCACAGTTGTCTAATTCCAACGCAAACTTAGTTGGTTTAAAAGCTACCTTGGATAATGCAAAAGCTGTTTATGATCGTCAGAAAAAACTGGTGGATGAAAAAGTAATTTCTAGAGCAGAATTTGAAAATGCCCAACAAGCTTATCGTTCAGCTGAAGCTAGCTATAATGCTGCCAAAGAAGGATTGAAAAGTGGTGAAGCAAATATTCAAGGAGCGCAGGCTCAGTTGAATAGGGCAGATAAAGACTTATCCCGTACCGTGATTAGCGCCCCTATGGATGGATTAGTAAGCCTATTGAGTGTTAAAAAAGGGGAAAAAGTAGCAGGTAATAGCTTTAACGTAGGTACGGAAATGATGCGCATTTCTGATATGCGTTCTATTGAAGTAAGGGTAGACGTTGGTGAAAACGATATTCCAAAAGTAAAGATTGGCGATACCGCCATTGTAGAAGTGGATGCTTATATTAACCGTAAGTTTAAAGGTTTGGTTTACAAAATTGCCAATCCAAGTACAGGTAATAGTCTTTCTGCAAGTTCTAGTTCTGATGTAACCAATTATAAAGTGCATATTCGTTTATTGCCTGAGTCGTATGCTGATTTGATTACGCCCAAAAAGAGTTTTCCTTTCCGTCCGGGTATGAGCGCTAGTGCAGATATTCAAACCAAGACCAAGGCCAATGTTTTGTCTATTGCTTTGAATGCTGTTACTACACGTGACAAAAATGGTGATATCAAGTCTGCAGATAAAAAAGATGACAAAAAACCTGAAGCAACTGAAGTGAAATCAACTTCCGCTGATGATGACATTGAAGAAGTAGTATTTGTTTACCAAAAAGACGGTACCGTAAAAAAGGTAAAAGTAAAAACCGCTGTACAAGATTTAAATAATATTGAAATTTTGGAAGGATTAAAAGAAGGGGATGAAGTGGTTACAGGCCCTTATACCATTGTCAGTAAAACACTGAAAGATGGTGCCAAAGTAATAGTGGTAGCCAAAGACAAGTTATACGACGACAAGAAAAAAGACTAAAACTATAGCAACTACACGAAAAGGCATCGGTAATTCCGATGCCTTTTTCATTTAACAGATGCCTTTCGTATGTTTGCCCTCTAATAATCCTATTGCATGCAGTTTGGTATCATTGGAAGTGGAAGTTGGGCTACTGCTCTGGCAAAGATCCTTACAGATAATGGCAACAAAATCTATTGGTGGATCCGAAGCGAGGAAGCCATCAGGGTAATGAAAAAGCGCAAACACAATGCGCATTACTTAAGTGGGGCCTATTTTAATCAGGACCAGTTAGAGATGAGCCAAGACATAGCTACTGTGGTGGCAAATTCAGACGTATTGGTAATTGCCGTTCCATCGGCCTATGTTGTAGATGCCTTGTCAAAATTGGATAAGTCTGCTTTTAAAGCTAAGAAAGTGGTCTCTGCTATTAAGGGAATCTTACCTGATTCTTATGAATTACTCAATGAATACTTGGCTAAGGAATTTCAATTACCATTGGAAGATTATTTTACCGTTCTTGGTCCTTGTCATGCTGAAGAAGTGGCGGCAGAAAAGCTGTCTTATCTTACTTTCTCCGGTGTAGAAGAATCAGAAGCTTATGGTATTGCGCGCTATTTTCAAACAGAGTATTTGAATACCTTGGTTAACCATGACGTGCTTGGCGTTCAGTTTGCAGCCGTAATTAAAAATATCTATGCACTTGGAGCTGGTATAGCACATGGGTTGGAATATGGGGATAATTTCTTGAGTGTGTATATTGCCAATGCTGCCAATGAAATGGTAGGATTTCTGCGCGCATTAATGCCCGCCAACAATCAGGATAATCCAGAAATTAATTACGCTGCATCAGTATATCTGGGAGACTTATTGGTTACTTGTTATTCTCTTTATAGCCGAAACCGAACCTTTGGGAATATGATTGGCAAGGGTTATTCTGTAAAAGCGGCGCAACTTGAATTAAATATGGTAGCGGAAGGTTATAACGCTAGTAAGTGTATTAAAAAAATTAATGAGCAGTTAAAGGCTGAAATGCCCATAGCCCATACCATCTATCAAATCTTATGGGAGCAATTACCCGCTGAAGATGGTTTCAAAAAAATTGAAGGGTATTTGGTTTAGTTCTCATTGCTTAAAAAAAATAAATCAGATGCAATGCCATCGGCCAAGAGCCTTCCTGATTTAGTCAGGATTAAAAAATCTGCTGCTAGATAAGCATCGCCACGGGCTATAAATTTAGTGGCTTCTAACAATAGTTGCTCGCATTTATAAGCACCCCAGGTGGTTGAAACCCTATTCAAAGAAATGCCTTCTATGGTGCGCAGAGCCGTCATGATATATTCATTTAACTGTTGTTCTTCAGTTAATGTTTCCAATTCAAAAAGGAGGTTGTTTTTTTCCAATCCCTGAATGTATAAACTGTTATTGGCAATATTCCATTGACGGCTATGTCCATTAAAGGAATGTGCCGATGGGCCAATGCCCAAATACTTTTTGCCACTCCAATAACTGCTATTGTGTTTGCTTCTATGACCAGGCAGGGCAAAATTAGAGATCTCATAGTGTTCAAAACCAGCGTCTTCCATCCACTGCATGAGCAAACTAAAATGACGTGCTTGCTTTTCGGGGTCAACGGCTTCCAATTCTTTTTTCTCAATCATTTTTTCCAATCCAGTTTTGGGCTCAACGGTTAGTGCATAACAAGATAGATGTGTAATGCCTGCGGCGATGGCAATGTCCACATTTTGCTTCCATGCTTCATCACTCAAAGTAGGAGTGCCATAAATCAGGTCAATGGTGAGGTTGTCAAATCCAGCTTGCTTGGCAAGCCGAATACTATCTAATGCTTGTTGGGCATGGTGGGCCCGGTTCATCCATTGTAGGTCTTCATCAACAAAAGACTGGATACCAATACTGAGTCGATTAATGCCAAGTTCCTTCCAAGAGGCTAGTGCCGCTTGGTCAATATCGTCTGGATTGGTTTCTAAAGTAATTTCTGCTTCCGGTATAATTTGAAAACCTGAACGGATTTTATGAAATAAGCTTTCTAAAATTGGAATGGGAATCAGCGAAGGCGTTCCACCGCCCAGATAAATGGTTTCTAAAGGGCCTTGTATGTAATCCTTTTGGAGTTCAATTTCCTTTTCCATAGCAGCCAACATGGCTGGTAATTGGTGATGCGTAGTAGAAAAGTGGAAATTACAATAGTGACAGGCTTTTCTGCAAAATGGAATATGAATATAGAGTCCCGCCATCTGACAAAACTAAGCAGCCCATCATGGATTCCGAAAGATTATCTTTTTCAAGTGGGGATTGTGGTGGCAGTTCAATATTTTTGCTTCAAACCCAACCGTTTGAAGCAGTTCCTCTTAGTTTTTTTCTTGCTGTTGATGCAGTTGGTGCTACCTGCCCAAAAGGATAGCAGTTTGGTAAAAGACACTGTTCGGATTCAACAAGGCCGTACTAGCATCAAAGCTGATACTAGCATCAAAGGACGTACTCGCCTCAAAGACAATACTAGTCTCAAAGTCAGTACTAGCTTCAAAGACAGTACTAGTCTCAAAGTCAGTACTAACTTCAATGACAGTCTAGCAAAACAACGCGTTTTGGATAGTTTACAATTGGATGCTATCAAAAAAGCCTTGCAAATACAGATTATGGCTTCTAGACCAGATACGGGTACTTATACCAAATACCTGTACAGCAAATACTTGCCTTTTCAGGGTACTCCTTTACAGCAATTTAGCCAAGAAAGGAAAAGAGACAGTCAGGAATTGTTGTTTTATGCCTTAAGCGCACTTGTGGGAATGCTAGCAGCCATAAGATTGATCTTCCCCAAGTATTTTAAAAACCTATTCTCTCTATTGATGCAATCATCGGCTAGGCAAAAACAGACCAGGGAACAATTGCTTCAAAATAACCTGGCTTCTATCCTGCTCAATGTTCTGTTCTTGGCCAGTGCGGGATTGTACCTGAGTTTGTTGGTACAGCACAAACACTGGGTCAATCTTCCTCTTTATCAATTGATTTTATATAGTTCTTTATTGTTATTAGTAGTTTACCTGGGTAAATTCCTTTTCTTGAGCTTTTCTGGATGGGTATTTAATGTAAGTGATGCCACCAATTCCTATACTTTTATTGTTTTCTTGGTCAATAAAGTGCTGGGAATTCTACTAGTTCCATTTGTATTGGTTTTAAACTATTCTCCAGAACCCATTGTGCAAGTGGCTACCACCATTTCTTTGGGCATCTGTTCCATTCTTTTTGTTTACCGTTACCTGATTGGATTAGAAGCTATCCGGAATAATTTGAAAGTTAGCCCCTTACATTTTTTCTTGTACCTTTGCGCTGTTGAATTACTCCCACTGGTGTTGATTTACAAACTGTTACTCGATAACCTGACTGGGCGTATCTAATCATACATTATTTTTATAGCGTATTAGCATGGCAAAAAGCGGGACAAAAAATTCGGGTACTGTCAAGAAAGTAAGAAGGATCCTCATCTCCCAACCTAGGCCGGAAAGTGAAAAGTCTCCTTACTTTGATTTAGAGCGGAAGCACCAGGTAGAACTGGTATTTCATCCCTTTATCAAACTAGAAGGCATTCCAGCTAGAGAATTTAGAAAACAGAAAATTGATATCCTGCAGTTCACAGCAGTCATTTTCACTAGTAGAAATGCTATTGATCATTTCTTTAGAACCTGTGAAGAAATGAAAATTGCTATTGGTCAGGATACCAAGTATTTCTGTATTACAGAGGCTGTTGCATTGTATCTTCAAAAATTTATCCTGTACAGAAAACGGAAAGTGTTTTATGGCGCCGATGGTACCAATAAAAGCATGTTTGACGTGGTGAACAAGCACAAGGAGAATGAAAAATTCCTCTATGTCTGCAGTGAAAACCAGCAAGACAACGAGATCTGTGGCTTCATGAAGAACAACAAATGTGAATACCAGCTAGGCTTTATGTACAGAAGTATTAGTAATGATATCAAGCATTTATTAGACAAGGAATATGATGTGATTTGCCTTTTTACCCCCAGCGGTGTGAAGAGCTTGTTTGATAATAATCCTGAATTCAAACAGAACGGAACCATTATTGGTGCTTTTGGTGGTAATACCTCTAAAGCAGTGGAGGATGCGGGTTTGAATCTGGAGTTCAAAGTGCCTTCTCCTCAAAAACCCAGTATGGTAGCAGCCCTAGACCAATATTTGGCCTTGGCTACTCCCGTAAAAAAATAATTAACCAAGATTTTTTATAGAGCCCCGCAACCGCGGGGCTTTTCATTTGTAATAGATTCAAACGCCTTTAGATGCATACCAATAGACTTGTTCATGAATCCAGCCCTTATTTATTGCAACACGCGCAAAACCCAGTAGATTGGTATCCTTGGGGTGAAGAAGCGCTAAATAGGGCAATTGCCGAAGACAAGCCCATCTTGGTGAGTATTGGCTATGCGGCTTGTCATTGGTGCCATGTAATGGAAAGGGAAAGTTTTGAAAACGAAGCCACGGCTCAAATCATGAATCAGCATTTTATCAATATTAAAATTGATAGAGAAGAGCGCCCAGACCTAGACCACTTGTATATGGATGCGGTACAAGCCATGACGGGGAGCGGGGGCTGGCCTTTAAACGTCTTTTTAACGCCAGATAGAAAACCCTTTTATGGGGGTACTTATTTTCCTCCTGTAAAAGCGTTTAATAGAGCCAGTTGGACAGAAGTTTTAGAAGGGATACGCAAGGGTTACCAAGATAGAAGGGAGGAGATTGAAACCCAGGCCAATCATTTAACCCAGCACTTACAATCTTCTAATTTATTTGGTTTTCAAACCAAAACAGGGGAGCCAAGTAGTGGAACGCAGCAATTGGCAACCATTACAGAAAATTTGTTGGCCCAGGGCGATGAGCAGTGGGGTGGATTTGGGAAAGCCCCCAAATTTCCTCAAACTTTTTCCATTCAATTCTTGCTCAGACAATACCATTTCTATCAGGATCAAGCAGCACTAGACCAAGCTTTATTAAGCCTGGACAAAATGATTCAGGGGGGAATTTATGACCAATTGGGTGGGGGATTTGCCAGATATAGCACAGATAACCAGTGGTTGGCGCCCCATTTTGAGAAAATGTTGTATGACAATGCCTTATTAATTTCTGTGTTATCAGAAGCGTATCAGATAACCCAAAATCCAGTTTATGCCAAGGTGATTAATCAAACCATTGGCTTTTTAGAAAGAGAACTAGTAGACAAAGAAGGCGGCTTTTATAGCGCCCTAGACGCAGATAGTGAGGGCGTAGAAGGCAAGTTTTATACCTGGTCCAAGTTAGAAATAGAGGATCTATTGGGTAAGGACGCAGCCTTGTTTTGTCAGTTCTACCAAGTGGAGGAAGCCGGAAACTGGGAGCATGTCAATATTCTTTGGACCAAGGAAACAGCAGCGCAGTTTGCCCTTTCCCAAGGTTTGGAGCCTGCCTCATTTCAGCATTTACTAGACCATTGCAGCCATATTTTAATGGCTGCTAGAGATGAGCGCATTCGTCCGGGTTTGGATGATAAAATTCTATTGGGCTGGAATGCGCTCTTAAATACGGCCTATTCCAAAGCATATGCAGCTATTGGAAACGAGTCCTATCGCCAACAGGCTATTAACCATATGGTTTTTCTGGAAAAAGCACTCCGGCAGGCGGATGGCTCTTGGCATCATACCTATAAAAACGGGATAGCCAAATTGCCCGCTTTTTTGGATGACTACGCTTATTTAATTCAAGCCTATATTCATTTACAAGAAATTACAGGAAATTCGGACTATTTGCTCCGTTCCAAAGAACTGACTGATTGGGTTTGTGCCCATTTTTCTGAACCAGAAACCGGATTTTTCTATTTTACCCATCAGGATCAGCAAGACATATTGGTGAGGAAAAAAGAAGTCTATGACGGTGCAACACCTAGTGGTAATGCGGTTATGTGCGCTAATCTCCTCTATTTATCCTTGGTCTTTGATCAACCCGAATTCAAGGAAAGGGCCATGGGTATGATGGGTGCATTGGAAGGTGCCATTATCAAATATCCGGGTTCTTTTGGGGTATGGGCAGGGCAACTACAATTACAAACAATGGGGGTGCTAGAACTAGCCATTACCGGAAAAAATTGGCAATTTCAAGTGCCCCAAGTGCTCCAAGCCTATATTCCCCATAAAATAATTCAGTGGGGGGAAACTAATTCGGCAATTTTTCCGTTATTGGTGGGCAGGGAGAGCAATAAAGATGCGGCTTTTTACATCTGTAAGGACTATAGTTGTAAATCACCAAATTTCAATATCGCCGATTTTTTAGCAAATGTGTAACAAACTATGGCTTAATTTGCTATCAATGACAGCAGTACCCGGTATCGGAAATTAGTTGTTCCACATTAAATGCATCCCATAAGTAGACTTCTACACGTTCAAATTTTATTGGCAATTTAATCTTAATGAGTTTTTTGACCCAATAGAAAACATATATTTGTCACTGTCATAAATCATTCTGAACAGATGAAAGGGTATCTAACATTACTGATATTGGGGGCATTCATGCTAAGTTTGAGCTCCTGCTTTTTGAAAAAGGGGGGCAAGGGAAAGTCTGGCGTTCCTGATGATGGTCAATTGCATGGCCTTCCTCCAACGGCTAGACAAAGCATGAACAGACCCCTGCACATGGTGTATATTCCTGCTGGAACCTTTCATATGGGACCTAGCGATGAAGACATCAGTTACAACTTTACTACGCGTAACAGGCAAGTGTCTATTCCGGGATTTTGGATGGATGCAACTGAAATTACCAACAACGAGTACAGGCAATTTGTAACCTGGACTAGGGATTCTCTGGCTTTCAAGATTTTGTATGGTCAGGGCATTAATAAAGACGCTGATACTACAGCGGTTGATTGGAAAAAAGTGGCTGCCATTAAATATGACAGAAATACCATTGAAAAATTAAACGAATTAAATTTAGCACCGGATAATCGTTTGTATGGCAAACCAGAAGTGGATCCTGACAAATTGGTGTACCGCATAGAATATTTTGACCTTCCTGCTGCTGCTAAAAGAGAAAATGCAGGGCATCCCCGCAAAGAGTTCATGGTCAAAAGAGACCAGAAAGTATATCCTGATACCCTGGTTTGGATGAGAGACTTCTCTTATTCTTACAATGAGCCAATGACCAAACGTTATTTCTCACACCCTTCTTTTGGAAACTATCCAGTAGTAGGTGTTACTTGGAAACAAGCGGTGGCTTTCTGTCATTGGCGCTCACATATTCAGAACGCTTATTTAGAAAAGAAAAAATTAGCAGTTGAAAGTGATTTCCGTTTGCCTTCAGAAGCAGAATGGGAATACGCTGCAAGAGGTGCCAGAAGCAATTCTATGTATCCTTGGGGTAACTATTACTTGCGTAATAAAAAGGGTTGCTTATTAGCCAACTTTAAACCAGGCCGTGGTAATTACGCAGAAGATGGTGGTTTCTATACCGTTCGTGCCGATGGGTACTGGCCAAATGATTATGGCTTGTATAATATGAGTGGTAATGTGGCTGAGTGGACCAATTCTTATTTCTATGAAGGTGCGTACAACTTTGTGAGTGATATGAGTCCTGACGTTAGGTTAGACGCTAAGGATTCTGATCCTCCACGCATGAAACGCAAAGTAGTCAGAGGTGGTTCATGGAAAGACATTGGCTATTTCTTGCAAGTAAGTACCCGCAACTTTGAATACCAAGACACGGCTAAATCTTATATAGGATTCCGTTGTGTGATTGACTTGGCTCCCAAAATGCGTAAATAATTAAATTTAATTAACTGTTTATTTGAAGATGGGCTTAACCCCGTTTTCATCACAATTTTCAATAAAAATCAAATAGCAAACATTATGGCTTCAGGTGTTTCTCCAACTGTGAATCGTCTAGTTAACGTTGTTGTGTGCGTAGGTGCAGCAGTAGT
The DNA here is from genome assembly GCA_947460595.1 of Bacteroidota bacterium. Lineage (GTDB taxonomy): Bacteria > Bacteroidota > Bacteroidia > Chitinophagales > Chitinophagaceae > Sediminibacterium. Next base: position 128,255 of record CANHGS010000001.1, read on the forward strand.
TATCATTGGTGCAATGGCAAAAATCTTGCACCTGTCTTGGGCGGATTGGGCTTTGAAAATAGGTTTATCTACGGAAGCCTTGATTTTCTTGGTATACGCCATTCTACCTCCTCCAGATATGGGCCCGGCTGTAGCAGCTGCTCCAGCTGAAACAGGTAATCCTGCATTGAAAACCATGGAAAAAATGTTGGCTGAAGCCGATATTACTCCTGCCAATCTTTCTAAATTGAGCGCTGGTTTCCAGAAATTGGGAAGCACCGTAGAAAAAATGGGTGAGATTAGCGATGTGGTAAAATCAACTGGTGATTTTACAGCAAAAACCAAGGAAGCAACCCTTGCTTTGGGAGCTATTAAAGACGCTACTACCCATGCTAGTCATGCACTAGCTGGTTTCCAAGGCGCTTCAGAAGCTACCAAGGATTTCCATGAGCAAGTACAGGGATTGACTAAGAATTTATCTTCTTTGAATACCATTTACGAATTGGAATTACAAGAAAGCAACAATCACTTGAAAGCCTTGAATCAATTCTACGGCAAACTGTCTCAGGCATCAGCTGCCATGACTGGAACCGCTGAAGATGCAATCAAAGCCAAAGAACAGATTGCAGCATTGGCCAATAACTTAGGTAAACTAAACCAAGTTTATGGCAGCATGTTAACTGCTATGCAAGGCAGGTAATCACCAAAGCTTAATCAAACCAACATTCGTATTTCTAAACATAAGTTAGCATGTCATTACCTAAGGAGCCGCGGCAGAAGATGATCAACATGATGTACCTGGTGCTTACCGCACTATTGGCACTAAATGTTTCCAGCGAGATTCTGAACGCATTCAAGACTGTGAACAACAGTTTGAATACTGCCAGTTCAATAGTTGAAAAGAAGAACGTAGATATATTCAAGTCTTTCCAGAAAAAATTGGAAGACCCCAAGACCAAGGAAAAGGCAGCCATCTGGATGCCAAATGCGCTGAAAGCCAAAGAATTGGCAGATAACCTTTTCAATTACCTGGAATCTCTTAAATTAGAACTTAAAAAAGAGAGCGGGTTAACAACGGTTGATGGGGTAGAAGATTACAAAGAAGATAATTTGGATGCAGCTACTCGCTTGTTTGTAGAACCAGCGCCATCTGGAAAAGGAAGAGGAAAAGAATTGTTTGACAAATTAAAGTCATTCAAAGACCAATTGATGGCTATTCATCCAGATATTGCCAAAGAAGTTGGACCTACACTTCCACTGGATTTAACGGCGCCACCAACTACCAATAAAAACGTAAAAGACGATCTTCCCTATCTCTATTTTCACATGACGCCAACCATTGCGGCTATCACCATTTTGAGCAAGTTTCAAAATGACGTGAAGAATTCTGAGGCACAGGTAGTGGAATATTGTCATAAAGAAATTGGCGAAGTAGAATTAATCTATGATGAATTTGCAGCATTTGCTGGAACTAACTCACAGTATTTGATGCCAGGGGAAGAACTAGTAATTACTGCCGGTATTGGTGCTTTTAGTAAGGCGGCAAGACCAACTATTTCTATTGACGGAGCAAATGTGGCTGTCAAAGAAGACGGATCTGCAGAATACAAAACTAATGTGAGTAGTTCAGGGTCTAACACCAAGAAAGTAAGAATCTCTTATACCAAACCGGATGGTACCATTGCTACCGTTGAAAAAGAGGTAAAGTATACCGTGGGTGTACCAAGTGGTCTGGTAGTGTCTACCGATAAAACCCGTGTATTCTATCAGGGATTAGAAAATCCATTGAGTGTAACTGGTGGAGGTGGAGACGAGAAAGTAAATGTATCTGTAGAAGGACCAGGCGTTAGTAGCAGAAAAGATGGTGCTGGACTATATATTGTTTCTTGTCAAAATCTAGGTTCGGCCATTGTTACAGCTAGTGATGGAAAGAATAATCAGAAAATCACCATTCCTATCAAGCGCGTACCAGATCCGTTGGCAACTGTTGGTGGAAAAGCAGGTGGACCTATTGGAGCCAATGTTTTCCGTGTTCAAAAAGGGGTTGCTGCAGAATTGCGTGACTTTGTATTTGATGGCGTAAAATACAATGTAACTTCATTTACCTTAATCTGTACGGGTAAGGGTTTTGAAGAAGGCCTTGGCGTGGCAGAAGTAACTGGGGCTTATTTTACCCCAGAAGCACAGGCATTGTTGAAAAGATGCCAACCAGGAACTACCGTGGTGATTGACGAAATTAAAGTGGTTGGTCCAGGTGGATCAAGACAATTGGATCAGAATATTTCATTTACACTTCAATAATAGGAGTATGAGACAAATTATTTTTAAAAGCTTGGTCATCTGTATGGGATCCTTGGGTTTGGCAAATGCCCAATCTAAGTATAAGACCGGAAATACGGCCAAACAGCCAGCAACGGCACCTGCTACTAAGCCGGCAGCAACGCCTGCTCCTGCTACCACACAACAGAAGCCTGCGGCTAATCAGAAAACGGGAACTTCTCGTTATCTGAATAATGGTGGAGCTGCTACTATTACCAATGATGCCGCTGCTACCACTACTAATGATCCAGCAACTACCCCTGCTACAACGGCTAATGTAACAGTGCGGTATGACACTACTATTGCTGGTGGGTTTGATGGTAAAGTAGAACAGTCATTGCGTAATAACTATGCAGTTGAAAGAAACCTGATCAAGGATCGCAAGCCCTTGGAATACGATTATATTCGGGAAGACGATCAATTCTGGAGCCAATTTGTTTGGGAAGAAATTGACGCAAGAGAAAAAATTAATCAGTCTTTTATTTATCCTGGTAAGGATGATAATGGAGACCAACGTTTCTTCTCTATTTTGTTGAGTGCCATTAAAAATGATAGTGTTGTTGCTTTCTCTCCAGACAATGATATGTTCCGCACGCCTTTAACAGCAGACCAAGTGAATAACCTGACTGCTGGAAGTTTGGACACTGTAGAAGTAGCAGATCCTGTTTCTGGTTCTGTAGAAAAAGTGATAACCAGAAGACCAAAATTTAGTCCTGATTCTGTGTATACCTTCCGTTTAAAAGAACAGTGGATTTTTGACAAAGAATCTAGCCGTATGTATTGCAGGATTATTGGTATTGCTCCAATTGCCAAACAAGTAGTTGCTGGTAAATCTCAGCCTCGTACCTTGTTCTGGGTGCATTACCCAGATATTCGCAGAACCCTGGTTAAATTTGATGTCTACAATCCAAAGAATTTTGCGGGTAGGATGTCCTGGGAAGAGTTATTTGAAAGTCGTTTCTTCTCCTCTTATATTATTAAATCTACCATCAATAATCCAGGTGATAAATACTTAAATGCCTTAATTAAAGATCCCTTATTCCGTTTGTTAGAAGGACAGAATATCAAGGACAAGATCTTCAACTACGAGCAGGATCTCTGGAGCTATTAATAAAAAGACTCAAAAAAAAATCAAAAAAGGGGCTATTTAGCCCCTTTTTTTGGTAAAATCGTCAAGAAATGACGGAAAATAGATAGTTTCTCTTTGTGGATATAATAACAAATGCCTAACTTAGGCATGGTTTTTCATAGGATATTGGATTTTAAAAACGGGGCTGGATATTTATCCTGGCCCCTTTTTTACGCTTTGATTCTCAATGGAATGAAAATAATCATACACCAATTTTGCTTTTTGAACACCAATGGCTTTGGCCAAACTTGCTACATCCTGCTCCCTAATATTTTTGACGGACCTAAAGCTTTTCAACAACTGATCTGCTGTTTGCTTTCCAATGCCTTTAATGGTTTCTAATTCATTGGCTAGGCTACCTTTTGATCGTTTGTTTCTGTGAAAACTAATGCCAAAATGGTGTACCTCATCCCTGATTCGCCTAACCAGTTTTAAACTGTCTGAATCCCAAGGTAGTTTAATGGATGCTGTATCACCAGGGAAAAATAATTCCTCAATATTTTTTGCCAAGCCCACTACCGTAGTTTTACCATGCAAGCCTAGTTGGTGAATACTCTGCATAGCAGCGCCTAATTGCCCCTTTCCGCCATCAATGATAATCAATTGAGGAATAGGAAGGGATTCATCCAAGACGCGCTTATACCTCCTATAAACCACTTCTGTCATGGTGGCAAAATCATTAATACCTTGAACGGTCTTTACATTGTAGTGTCTGTAATCAGCTTTGCTAGGCATGCCATTTTTAAAACAGACCATGGCCGATACCGGATAGGATCCTTGAAAATTACTATTATCAAAACATTCAATATGGGTGGGTACTTCTTGCAATTGCAGCATCTGTTGCAATTGGTAGAGCACTTGCTTCTGTTCTATATCTGTCTTGCCCTCTAAGTGTAGCAATTGTTTTCTGTGCAAGGATTCCTTAAAGTACTGCACATTCTTTTCTGAGAGTTCTAATAGTTTCTTTTTGTCTCCGGCTTTTGGAACGGTGATTTGAATATCTGGTTCTGGATAGTCTAGATCAAAGGGGAGGATTAGTTCACGAGATAAACTATTGAAACTGGATCTAAGATTCGCAATGGCAAAGCTTAACACTTCTTCATCAGATTCTTCCAATTTGGTTTCTAATGGAACGGTATGGGTTTGAACAATGGTTCCGTTCTGTACCATCAAGTAGTTTACATAGGCCCATTGTGCTTCACGAACTAGGGAGAATACGTCTAAATTTTGCAAGTGCTTACTTACTATCACAGACTTGGCACTATAACTATCTAAGTGTTCTATTTTCTTTTTAATCAGGGCCGCTTTTTCAAATTGCATTTCTGCCGCTGACGCTTGCATTTCTTTACTAAAATGAGCAGTTACTGCACCCAAATTTCCTTTGAGCATATTGCGAACCTGCTGTAAACCTTCATTGTAATCTGTGCTGTCTTGTAATCCCTCGCAGGGTCCCTTGCAATTACCCAAATGGTATTCTAGACAGACTTTAAATTTGCCTTTTTGAATATTAGTATCGGTCAAGGGGAGCTTACAGGTTCTTAAGGGAATATACTGTTTGATAAAATCTATCAATTCCCGCACTTTACCAGCAGAAGTAAATGGCCCTAAATATTCTGAACCGTCATTGTATTTATAACGCGTTAAAAATATTCTAGGAAAGGGTTCTTTTTTGACAACTATATAAGGATAAGTCTTGTCGTCTTTAAGGTTGATATTGTATTTGGGCTGGTATTCCTTAATTAAAGAATTTTCCAATAAAAATGCATCCTGTTCTGAATCAACAATGGTGAATTGGATGGTTACAATTCTTTGCACCAATTCATGCGTCTTATAGGTAGTAAAGGTTTTGGAAAAATAGGATCCTACCCGTTTTCTCAAATCCTTGGCTTTTCCAACATAGAGCAACACCCCCTCTTGGTCATAGTATTTATAAATACCAGGTTGGTGAGGAATGGTATGCGCTAGGAGTTGAAATTCACTGGAATTCATCTGGGCCAAAAATTATTTTCTAATCCAATAAACGGTAGTGGTTTCATTGATTCTACCATTGGTCGTTTCTAAGGTTCTTGTAATTTGAAATTGTTTATTGGCCGTCCAACTATGGCGTTCCATAATGCTGCTATCGGCGCTCTGTCTTTCAGAGACAATGAACACCCGTTTGACTAGTTTTGTTTGCTCGTCTAACAAAATGTCCATGCTTTTTACCAATGAAGAGGGTTGATTGGCTTTATAATTGATGGTATAACTTGCCGTACTTAAATCATGAAATATGGTTTCAGTATATAATTGTTGTTGGTTGCGTTTACTAATATCTAGTGTTAAAAAAGTGGTAGCTAACTGTTTGAATTGGTCTTTGTTAATGATACTTGAATCTGTCTTATTTGCAACACTATGCTTTTGATAAATCTCAAAATCCCGAAGGTCTACATACGCAATCTGTTCTTGTATAAAATTGGCCAATGGATAGAACTTGCTACTGTCTGGGGTAGCTTTTTTGCTAATAGAACTTGGTTTGCTCTTGCAAGAAAACAAGCTCAAAACTAGCAATGGTAGTAACCAAAAATTTTTCATACGCAAATGTATTCAATCAGCACAAAATAGGAGCTGATGAATCCGTTTCAAAACTGTTAAGGATCTTGTTATTTCAATTGCTTGATAAAACCTAAGCGAATGCCATAGTCCATCAAATACTCCGTAATAGGGTATTTATTGGAATAAGTAGGTAAGTGCTGGAACCTAGCTTGTGGCCCTAAGTACCACTGATAAGCACCTGTTTTGTAGGTTAGGTTTATTCCTATTGCGCTGTTGATATTCCACTTGCGCATCAGGTTATTACCATCGGCATAGTGTTTATAATCGGTTGAAAGTAGGTATAGACTTTTGTTCAGCGTAAAAGTTGGTTGTATGGAAGCTTCTGCAGTGATCCCTAATTTCCTGCCCTGAATCACGTCATATTGAAAACCAATAGGAATAGATACTTGGTACATTTTGTTGTCTAATTGGGTACTCTTGTAGCCATTATTATTGTTATACGGAGAGAAGACGGAAATATTTTCAACGCCTCGATTGTTCACCAAAGAAATGGTTGTGATATCGGTACTAGCTTGGAAAGTTTCTATATGGTATTGTCTTGTATTGAATTGAATACCCATTTTGAATTTTAGACGATTGCTCATATTGTATAAAACTGCAAATCCAAATTCCAAACCTACCGCTGGTTTGTGCCTAACAATATTATTGACATTAGCGGTATAGTTCAAGCCCACTGGTGCAGATACAGGAGCGGCTCCTAAAAGGTCTTTAGCCTTATCATCCGTTAATCTACGATAGCTGGTAGAAGGAGTAACAAAAAAGCCAAATCCAAATTTAGAATTCTTCCCCTTTTCAGTCCTTGTTGGTGGAGTGTAGGCAAAATCTTCCAAAAATTTATCCGTAGCAAGTTGCTCCTTTGATTCACTTGCAGGAGGTACGATAGTTTCAATTGGTTGATTTGAAACTTGATTTTCCTCAACTATTGGTTTACTATAGCCAGCAGACATGGTAGACTGCTCGTTCATTTCTGTAATAAAGTTCAATTTCTCAGGACTCAATTCTTTGTAAGCCCAATGATTCATGGGTACTACAATGGCCGTTTCATCCAAGAATGCAGGCTTGCTTGGATGCATGTTCTGTTTATTGTTCATCACAGAAATGGGTTCGGCTCTATTTGAAGAATTCATAGCCACCAATGGGGTCTCTTCCGGACTACTCAACTCAGGCTCCAATGGGTTGCTCTTTCTTTTTAGATTGGCAATGGTATTGGCTGTAAGGTCTGATGGCGCGGTAGCGTTAAAATCGTTCAGCGTATGTTTTAAATCCTGTAAAGGTTGTTTTTGAGGTTCTATCTGTCTTAAACTATTTGCCTTTAGTAATTTCTGAGATGGATTAATATTGAGTAAGGTAGAAACAGTAAGAGCAGAAATGATGAACAAAGAAATGAAACCCAAAGCAGGCCAGCGCTGAGGACCGTTGACCTCCGCATTGATATTCCTCCAGATTTTGTCTGAAGGGTACATGCGATGGTCTTTTACCTCATCCTGTAAAAACTGTTCAAGTTCGTCTTGGTACATATCATTTCCCATATACAGCAGTAGCAGCCATCAATTATTTCTTCAAACCGGCCAACCAATTGAATTCTGTTTTTGGTTGTTCAATGATCTGTTTCCTGATCAGTATATTTTCCAACATGGATTTTGCCCTAGTATATTGGCTTCTGCTGGTACTTTCTTCAATATCCAACATCTGTCCTATCTCTTTGTGACTATATCCTTCCAAAGCATATAAATTCAATACCGTTCTATAACCTAGTGGCAACAAACGAATACATTCAATGATTTGCCTAGCCTGCATGATGGACGGAACTGTTTCCTCCTTCACTTGAATATAATCAGCATAAGCCAAGTCAACACTTTCATTGAACTTCTTGTACTTTTTCAGAAAGTTGATACAGGTGTGAACGATTATTCGCCTGATCCATCCTTCAAAAGCACCCTTGTTCTGGAATGTATGCATCTGAGTAAACACCTTTATAAATCCTTCCTGCAACATGTCTTCACCGTCTTCTCTGCTTTGAGCAAATCGGTAACATACACTCAGCATTTTTGGACTATAACGGTTGTACAACTCCCGTTGAGCTGCAACGTCGTTTTGTAAACATCCCGCGATAATTGCCTGTTCGGTCATGAGGGGGTATTATGATACACCCTAAATATAGGACATAATAGTTGTTTAAATGCTGCATCCTAACTGGTTTTTATGGCAATTTCATGACCAAAAAAACGTTAAAAGGGGGCATACTAGAAGGTGAAAATGAATTTCCGCATATATTTGCAACAACGTAACAATTATAATTGCACTGTAAACCCATCATAAAAACCCTTTCTGCCTTCCTGCTTCTCTTGGTGTTTGCTATTAGCATTACCCCTAAGAAGTCCTGGCATGACCTGATTGCAACCCATCAGGACGGAAAGAAACCCAGTTATGATTATAGTGCTAAGGGGGAACAGCTGCATAAGACAGTCATTCATTGCGCCTGTGATTTACAAGTGGCAGAATCTCCCTTTTTGGGGATACTTATTGGCTTGACATTAGCCTCTCCTCTTGTTCCTGCTAATTACTATGTAGTAACAAGTCAAAACCCCCAATTTCAGCAAACACATTTTTATGGTTTAAGAGGACCGCCGGCATTTGTCTAAAGACTTGAATGTTGGCAGAAGTACCCTTGGGTACCCTATTTCCTTGTAACTATAAAAATTGAATCATGCGTATAGCAATAGCTTTTGGTGTATTGGTGATGGTGGTTTTCCATCTTCCATTAAATGCCCAATTACAATTACAAACTTTACCTATATCTAATGTTGTAGAAGATGCTAAGAATAGCTTTTCTGGATTAGTAATAGACAAACAATCCAATAAACCATTGGTAGGTGCCAGTATCTATTTGCACGAAGTTAAAATGGGTGCCATTACCGATGCTAGTGGTAAGTTTCTGATTACTGATATCCCCACAGGTAAATATTTATTAGAAATTAGCTTTCAAGGTTTTTCTACCCTTATTGAAAATATGGAGATCAGTGGGAATCTAACTAAAGATTTTGCCTTAACTGAAGCCTATGCGCAACATGAGGAAGTAGTTGTAACGGGTGTTGCTTCTGCTACTAGAACAAAGCTCAGTTCTCAACCCATTTCAATTATAAAAAAAGTAGACTTACTCCAATCTTCTGCAGGAAATATCATTGATGCAATAAGTAGATTGGTGCCAGGGGTTTCTGCCATCTCTACTGGTCCTGCTATTTCAAAACCCGTGATCAGAGGAATGGGATATAATAGAGTTGTAACGGTGCATGATGGTGTGAGACAAGAAGGTCAACAATGGGGAGACGAACATGGCATTGAGGTGGACGAGTATAGTATTCAAAAAGTAGAAGTACTTAAAGGGCCTGCATCTCTTTTTTATGGGTCTGATGCTATGGCTGGGGTAGTGCATTTAATAACCAATGCACCGGTTGAAAAAGGAATTATTAAAGGAAATATTTTGGGAACCTATAATACCAATAATGGTTTGTATGGTACCAATGCCAACCTTGCTGGGCACTTGATAAATGGATTTAGTTGGAACGCATATGGTACTTATAAATCCGCCGGCGATTATAGCAATAAGTATGATGGCAAAGTGTTTAATAGCCGATTCAATGAAAGAAATTTTGGGGCCTATTTGGGTATTAACAAATCATGGGGTTATAGCCATTTGTTGATTAGTAATTTTAATCAGAAGATTGGTATGGTAGAAGGAGCAAGAGACCTAGCATCTGGAAGGTTCTTGGTGTTTCCAGAAACCGCACAAGAACATGTTGCTAGTCAATCTGAGTTAGACAGTAGAAACCTGTATACCCCTTATCAGGGAATCAATCATTTTAAAGTTGCCACCGACAATAATATTGTTTTAGGTACTGGTAGGTTACATCTGAATATTGGTTACCAACAAAACCAACGGAGAGAGTTTGGGGATCCAGACAACAGGAACCTGCCCGCACTCCATTTTAATTTGCAAACCATTACCTATAATACCCAATTCCATTTTGCAGAAAACAAAGGTTGGAAAACTTCTATTGGAGTTTCAGGCATGAATCAGCAAAACAGGAATCTAGCAGAAGAGGTATTGATTCCTGAGTACAATCAATTTGACATAGGTGGATTTTTCTATAGCAAGAAAACATTTTCAAATCAAATCACTTTGAGTGGTGGATTGCGTTATGATATAAGACAAGTAACCGGAAAAGAATTTAGGGAAGGCACGGATGTGAAATTCCAAGCATTTGACAAACAGTTTTCTGATTTCAGTGCCAGCATTGGTATGAGTTATAGTCCTAGTGAACAATTGACTTGGAAATTAAATATTGCTAGAGGTTACCGCGCTCCTTCTGTTTCAGAATTAGCCAGCAATGGTGCGCACGAGGGTACTAATAGATATGAATATGGTTCCCTTGACCTGAAAACAGAAACGTCTCTTCAAACAGATATAGGCGTAGAATACAATGGAACCCATCTAAGTTTTGCAGTGTCTGCTTTTTACAATGCTATTCAGAACTATGTATTCTATAGCAAATTGTCATCTGTAGCAGGAGGCGATTCTCTGGTGAATTTGGGAGGTACTGATCTAAGCGCTTTTAAATTTAGGCAAGCTAATGCTGCATTATTCGGATTAGAAGCAAGATTGGATTTACACCCACACCCATTAGATTGGTTGCATTTTGAAAATAGTTTTGCACTTGTGGCTGGTCAGTTTTCTCAAAGTTTTGATGGTTCCAATAAGCTGCCCTTTATACCTGCCCCAAGGTTGTTAAGTGTTTTAAGGGCCAATGCTACTAAAATGGGAAAGCGCTTGAGTAATGCCTATGTAAAACTGGAGTTAGATAATACAAGTACTCAAAATAGGGTCTTTACTGGCTATGATACGGAAACGCCTACAATTGGTTATAGTTTATTGAATCTGGGTATTGGAACAGAAGTATTGTCTAAAGGCAGGACTTTATTTAGTATAAACTTGGCTTTTAATAACTTGACAAATCTGAGTTATCAAAACCATTTAAACAGACTAAAATATACTGATACCAACGCGCTAACAGGTAGAATGGGCGTTTTTAATATGGGCAGAAATCTAAGCTTGAAATTGAATATCCCACTAAATTTCAAAGTGGCATCCTAGGCAAGTTAGATTATATTGCAGTATGGATATTTCAATTAATACGCCCGCATTGCTTTTTCCTGCCATTAGTTTGGTGCTCTTGGCTTATACTAATAGGTATTTGGCATTAGCCAATAGGATCCGTAATCTGCATGATAAATATTTAGAAAAAGGAGTCAATGACCTAGTGCTTCATGGTCAAATTAAAAGCATTAGGTATAGACTAAAATTAATCAGGAATATGCAGATGCTGGGGATGATTTCCATCATCACTTGTATCTTCTGCATATTCCTGATTTATATTGAAAGTACCGAAATAGCGCATGTATTATTTGCATTTGGCTTATTGGCGTTCCTAGTTTCGCTCTGCATCTCACTTTTGGAAATCAGTTTAAGCAACAGAGCTTTAGAACTAGAGCTGAGCGATATGGAAGGCTTGGAAGACCCTACCGTATTGGAATACATCAAAAAGAAATTTGAATAATACCTTATTCCTAAGCAGTTGCCAAAAGTTTGCGCTCACCAATTTGTTGGCGCCACATGGCATAATACAATCCTTTTTCTTCTAGCAATTGCTGATGGCTTCCTGTTTCTACCACCTGCCCTTTTTCCAATACATAGATTCTGTCTGCGTGCATGATGGTGCTCAAACGGTGGGCAATCATCACGGTAATTTGTTCTTTCTCTGCAGAAATGGTTCTAATGGTATTGGTAATTTCTTCTTCCGTAATACTATCAAGCGCAGAAGTGGCTTCGTCAAAAATCAACAAGTGCGGATGACGCAAAAGCGCCCTAGCAATACTGAGTCTTTGTTTTTCACCACCGCTCAATTTTAAACCTCCTTCACCAATCATGGAGTCTAATCCATTATCGGCCCTGGCCAATAAATTATCACAACTGGATTTGTGTAAAGCATCTAGTACGTCTGCGTCAGTGGCATTGGGGCAAACAAATGTGAGGTTTTCACGAATAGTACCAGCAAAGAGTTGGGTGTCCTGTGTTACAAATCCAATTTGATTGCGGAGCTCATCAAAATCCATGTCATTTCCATTAATGCCGTTGTATTCAATGTTGCCTTGATTGGTTCTATACAATCCCACTAAAAGTTTTACTAAGGTGCTTTTGCCCGCACCTGAAGGTCCAACAAAGGCAATGGTCTCGCCTTTTTTCACATCAAATGAAATGCCATCTAGCGCATTGTAGGTAGCGGTTTGGTGTTTGAAAGTTACATTCTTGAATTCTAACTCTTCTACCATTCCAACCAATGTTGGTTCAATGGGTTTGGGTTCTACTTTCTTCAACATCAGGTTATGGAAATTGGTCAAAGAAGCTTCAGCTTCACGGTAACTCATGATAATACTTCCAATTTCTTGTAAAGGGCCAAATATGAAGAAACTATAGAATTGCAAAGAAATCAATTGACCTACAGTTAATACGTCTTTGAACATTAACCACATGAGGGTAAAAGTGATTACTTGGCGTAAAAAATTTACCATGGTTCCCTGAATAAAACTCAAGGAGCGTATATTTTTCACCTTACGCAATTCTAATCCAAGAATTTTATAAGTGTTATTATTCAAGCGTTTTACTTCTTGTTCTGTGAGCCCCAAACTTTTTACCAGTTCAATATTGCGCAAACTCTCTGTGGTAGAGCCCGCCAAAGAAGTTGTTTCCTTAACAATAGTTTTTTGAATGACTTTGATTTTCTTACTCAATAAATTGGTAACCATGGCAATTAATCCAGCCCCTCCTAAATAGATGGGCATAATAGACCAGTGCAGTCTTGTGGCATATATAGAAACAAATACTACTGCTACAATGATTCCAAACAATACATTGATGACGTAGCCAATAAATTTCTCTGTATCGGTTCTTACTTTGGATAAAATAGACAATGTTTCTCCACTGCGTTGGTCTTCAAATTCCTGATAGGGAAGACGCATACTGTGTTTGAGCCCATCAGTAAAAATTCTAGCGCCAAATTTTTGGATTATCACGTTTACCGTATAATCCTGAAAGGCTTTGGCAATCCTACTCACCATGGCAGTTCCAACCAATAATAACAGCATGCTAGAAATACCCCTAATATAGGCTTCCTCATTCCTTGGCAGTCCATCCGGTCCAATTTTGGGATGACTGGCAAATTGGTCCAATAATTTTCCAAAAATCATAGGATCAAACATGGAAAAGGTTTGATTAATACCGGCTAAAAGCAAAGCCAGCGCAACATGCCATTTATACGGCTTAAGATAAGTAAGTAATATTTTCATCAGATATTGTTGGGGTCTAGGGTATACCAATTTTCGTACTAGTTGTTAAAATATGACAAAGTTTCCATTTGCAGGGCCCAGCCTGTCTGAAATTGTAGCCAATGGGGTTTTCCACCGCTGTTGACAATTAGATAACCTGAAAATGGCAGTCTGCCGGGCTTTAATTGGTAAATTACAAAAACCACTTATCTATGTATTGGAGAAAATTCAACGGCGAATCAATTGACCTTCCCATTAAACAGGCCGTGGCAGATGCCATAGTTCTGGAAACAGAAAAGGGAATCAAACTCAAAGTCTGTATTGGTACAGACAGTCAAGTAAAAGGGGATGACACGGAATTTGCTACCGTGATTGTGTTTTTGAGAGAACATAATGGGGGCTTTATGTACATCCACAATGATAAGACCAAGACCAAGTACCATTTAAAAGAAAGGATGTTGGTTGAAGTGGCCAAAAGTATTGAGATTGCTTATGAGCTCTGTGATCTATTTATTGAGCACCATGTAGAAATGGAAGTACACGCAGACATCAATACCAATCCACAGTTTAAAAGCAATGATGCTTTAAAAGAAGCCATGGGTTATATACTGGGTATGGGGTTTGCCTTTAAAGCCAAGCCAGAAGCTTTTGCCAGCAGTTGCTGTGCAGACAAGATCTGCAACTAATGGTCCATGGAACATAAAAATTATTGGTTGAAAAACCAATTGGTATGCCCCCCTAATCCTAAGGTTCTTTGTTTTCCTTTACTTGGTTATTCATGAATTGCAAGAACTGCAAGAGTTCTTCTCTGCCTTCTTTTTTCTCAGCACTGGTTACAAAATGGCGGGGTAAAAATTGCCAGGTTTCTCTAAGCTTATCTAAAAATGCTTGCACATTTCTAGCCACCACGCCAGGTTTTTCCTTATCCGATTTGGTAAACACTAGTGAAAAAGGCACTTGCCAACTATCTAATTGATTCACAAATTCCAAATCGTTTTTCTGTGGTCCATGACGGCTATCAATCAGCACAAATACCTGCACCAGATTCTCTCTTTTGCGCAAGTATCCATCAATCATTTGTTCCCATCTATTCCTATCAGAGATAGACCTTTTTGCATAACCATAGCCTGGTAAATCTACCAAGAACCATTTTTCTTTGGCCCCTTTCATATTGCCTGAGCTTTCAATCTCAAAATGGTTGATCAACTGGGTTTTACCAGGCGTGCCCGATGTCTTGGCCAGATTCTTGGTCTTGGTAAGCAGGTTGATCAAAGATGATTTTCCCACATTACTCCTGCCAATAAAAGCATACTCAGGTCTGTCCGGTTTGGGACACTGGGTAACCAATGCAGATGAAATATTATATTTGGCCGATGTGATTTCCATGGATTATTTTCTTTTGGGAAGTACCAAACTGTCTGCTGGATACTTGGCTTTAATACTATCTCTAATGGTTAAGAACCAATTGGTCAGTGTTGTTTTTTCCTCCTCGGTAAGAATGGCATTTTTATGGATCATGGTATAGGATTCTAAGGGCATTTCTCCTTCTTTTACCTCGTCAATACATTCTTCTAATTTCTTGTATTGCTTGGCAATCCGATACTTGTTAAACTCATTAAAATTCATGTGACGCTTTCCATCTACCACATGGTCATTTAACCAAAAAGCTACTGGCTGTATATTGGCATACCATGGATATTCCGTTTTATTAGAATGGCAATCATTACAAGCTTTAGCCAAAATGGTTTTCACCTCAGTTGGTACAGCATAGGAAACCGATATATCATTTTCTGTATTAGCAGAAAGATTCTTGGCGGGTCTAAATGCCTGCATCACCAGTAGTATTACCAATAATGCCAACATGACTTTTTTAAACAGTTTCATAAACTTGATTTTAAATAAGTGTATTGCCTGTCATTTCTTTTGGAATATCCATGCCCATTACTTTTAAGATAGTAGGCGCAAGGTCTCCCAATTTTCCAGGCTGTATGGTTCCTTTCCAGTCTTTGTCAATAATAAAAAATGGAACAGGATTTAAAGTATGTGCCGTATTAGCTGAACCGTCTTCATTGATCATGAAATCGGCATTGCCGTGATCAGCTGTTAAAAACACCGTATAGCCATGCGCTAGTGCGGCTGTAACTACTCTTTCTACACAGGCGTCAACTGTTTTAGCTGCAGTAATGGCCGCGCTGAATACACCTGTATGACCCACCATATCGGTATTGGCATAGTTTAAGCAAATAAAATCGGCTGTTTCATTTTCAATTTCAGGAATCAATTTATCCGTGATTTCTACAGCAGACATTTCTGGTTGCAAATCATAAGTAGCCACTTTGGGAGAAGGCACCATGATCCTGCTTTCTCCATCAAATGGTACTTCTCTACCACCACTAAAAAAGAAAGTAACGTGGGGGTATTTTTCTGTTTCAGCAATTCTGATTTGCTTTTTATCATTAGCTTCTAATACCTCGCCCAATGTGTTCACCAAATTGTCATTTTCAAAAATCACAGAAACGTTTTTGAATTTGTGGTCATATAGGGTCATGGTAGTATAGTGCAAATCCAATGCCTTCATGTCAAATTCAGGAAAGTCTGTTTGTGTAAGCACTTCTGTAATTTCTCTGCAACGGTCTGTTCTAAAATTGAAACAGATGGCATAGTCTCCTGACTGGATTTTGGCAACAGGGGCTCCCTTGTCATTTAAAATAACAGTAGGCAATAAAAACTCATCGGTCTTGCCCGCTTCATAAGAAGCTGTAACCGCTTCAACGGCATTGGAGGCAGTGGATCCTTTTGCGTTCACCAAACCATCATAAGCCAGTTTTACCCTTTCCCAGCGCTTGTCTCTATCCATGGCATAATACCTACCACTCACTGTTGCAATTTTTCCAACAGAATCCTTCAAGTAGGCTTCTATTTTGGTGATATAGCCCAAACCACTTTTTGGATCGGTATCTCTACCGTCCGTAAAAGCATGGATATATACTTGCGTTAAACCCGCTGACTTACAAACATCACAAATGGCTTTTAAATGACTGGTATGTGAATGCACACCGCCATCACTAACCAAACCCAATAAGTGTAAAGGTTTGTTAGCTGCTTTTGCTCCACTGATGGCCGCTAAGAGCACTTCATTATCCGCCAACTCGCCTGTACGAATGGCTACATTAATGCGTTGCAATTCTTGGTATACAATTCTACCTGCACCCAAATTCAAGTGCCCCACTTCACTATTGCCCATTTGACCAGTTGGCAAACCCACTTCTTCTCCGCAGGTTACCAAAGTAGTATTGGGATATTGATGGTACAAACTGCTCACAAAAGCGGGATGTGCTTGCTGTATGGCATCTGCACTGGCTATTTTGCCCAGCCCCCAACCATCCATGATGGCCAAAATCACTTTCTTGCTCATATGTTTTTGTTAAAATCCTGGTGGTTAACTACGTTATTTTCAGCTAACTTAGCTTTCCGGGTGTAAGTTATTAAACTTGGCATGTTTTTGGCGAACTGTTTATAAGTAATACCACATTATGCGTAAGATTCTTTTATTAATAGGCTTGTTGTTCAGCTTTGCAGGATTTGCACAGCAATCAGACACGGATGCAGTGGTCAAGGCTTTTAAAACGGCCAATGCAGAGGAAGTGGCACGTTATTTTGACGATTATATAGACCTCAAATTTCTAGACAAGGATGAGGTTAAAAATATGGGTCGCAACCAGGCCACTATAGCACTGAAGAACTTTTTTGATGAAAATAGTATCAAGGGATTTGACAAGAGCTCTGATAGAGAAATAGGTAATACCCTCTATATTACCGGAAAACTCACAAGTACGGGTAAAGCCTATAATGTAACGGTGATGCTCAAGGCAAAAGGGGGTAAACACCAGATTATCACCATGCGCATCAATTAAGGTTCAGCCATTTTTTTGGAATAATAATCAGATTCTTTCCCAATCAACAGGAAGCGCCTAGTTTTGTACCATGCCGAATTATGATGAATTGTTGCAGAAACTAATTGTAGATGCTTTAGCAGAAGATATTGGAGATGGAGACCACTCTACCCTTGGATCTATTGACAAAACTGCAAGGGGCAAAGCTGTTTTGAAAATCAAACAAAATGGTATCCTCGCCGGTATGCAGGTTGCGGAAACCATATTCAAATGGGTTGAGCCAGCGGCATTATTTCTGCCAAAGATGAAGGATGGAGATAGCATGCAATTGGGCGATATTGCTTTTGAAGTAGAAGCCGCTGTTCCTACCATTCTCTCTTGTGAAAGACTGGTCTTGAATTGCATGCAACGCATGAGTGGTATTGCTACCCTAACTAAAAAATACAGTGCCTTATTAGAAGGGTATTCCACTAAGATTTTAGATACCAGAAAAACTACACCCAATTTTAGGTTGTTGGAAAAAGAAGCGGTAAGAATTGGTGGAGGTGTAAACCACCGCTATGCCCTCTATGACATGATCATGCTCAAAGACAATCATATTGATTATTGCGGAGGCATTGAAGCGGCTATTAACAAAAGCTATGACTATTCACAGTCATTGCCCCATCCCTTAAAAATAGAAGTAGAAACTAGGTCTTTAAAAGACGTTGCCCTAGTGTGCAAAATAGCCAAGGGAAAGGTTTTCAGGATCATGTTAGACAATTTTAGTCCGGCCATGGTTGCTCAAGCCGTAACTATGATTGATGGTGCTTTTGAAACAGAAGCAAGTGGTGGAATTAATCTAGAGAATATTCAATCTTATGCAGCAGCAGGGGTAGACTATATAAGTGTAGGCGCATTGATTCACCAAGCCCAAAGCTTGGATTTAAGTTTAAAAGCAGTTTTGATTAAATAAAGGAAAATGTCAAAGAAAAATAAACCCGATGTGCAAGGATTTGTGTACAGCACGGATCCCAACTTTTCTTTTCAACCTGCAGATGAGGCAGTTGAAACACTAGTAGCTGCACAACAAAAATTGCGGATTCGTTTAGAAACCAAACACCGAGCGGGTAAGGCCGTCACACTGATTACCGGATTTATTGGCAAGGAAGAAGACCTAGAAAAACTAGGCAAACAGTTGAAAAATTTTTGTGGTACCGGTGGTTCGGCCAAAGATGCAGAAATAATTATCCAAGGCGATCAACGCTTGAAAGTATTGCCCTGGTTAATCAAGAACGGTTACACGCAATCCAAATAAATCAATAATCTATTTCAAGTTTTAGACGGTCTTTGAGTTCTTTGACCATGGGGAATTGTTCCGCAATGCGCTCAAATTTCTGACGGCTATTCATGCGTAGATGCGCAGGCACTTCTTCCTGTTCACCAGCTTCTACCAATACTTGGAACATGATACCTGGATTGAAAAATGCTTTTTGAATATGCTCTAATAGCATCATTTTTTCTTGCTCCACAAATTTTTGAGAAGTAAGTGACCCCACTAGTACATTAAAATGAATCTCATCTTCAATGGTCAATCTGGCAATACGGAAAGTGCCCGCTGAAGAATGTTTGAGTTGTTGCTCCAAGGTCTTGGTATAGGCATTCCAACAGGCTTGTAATTTATCCATGTTGAGCAGTTCTGCATCTGGAACTTCTTGAATAGCATATTGGTCACCATATTTTTCACGTAGTGTGTCTAACAAACCTTTTTTGCCAGCTCCAGTTGTTGCTGGTGGAATTAATTTAGAAGGGCCTGTAGCTAGGGTAATTGCAGTAGCAGGCGCCGTAGGCTTAGGTGCTGCAGCACTTGTATTGGTTGGGCTTACTTGCTTAACGGGTTGCTCAATAGCTGGAGCCGCAGGTTTTGGGGTTTGAATATAGAGTTTAGAATCAGTAGCTGGTCCTTTACTAGGTGTAGGCGGTGTTGCGGATCCTCCCATTTGAATAGGTGGTACTGCTTTGGTATGAAAAGCTATGGGTTGATCAAGTCGTTTTTTTTTTACTAATTGACCACCATCTGCACTGAGTTCAATGGCTTGTTGTAAAAAGTTCAATTTAATCAAAGCCAGCTCAACATGCAGGCGTTTATTCCTGGCCATCTTATAATTGATCTCGGCCTCATTTAAAATATTGAGCGCACTCACCAGAAAAGAGACACCAGCCTTTTGTGCAGAGGCTGTATATTTTTCTTGTAATCCCTCTACTACTTCCAATAAAGCAGCAGACTTAGGGTCCTTACATACCAATAGGTTTCGGATAAACTCTGCAAAGCCATTGAGTACCAAGTCTCCTTCAAAACCCTTTCTATTAATTTGGTCAAATAGTAACATAGCAGCAGAAAGGTCTTGTTGCTGCATGGCTTCTAGGAGTTTGAAATAATAATCATCGTCCAAGATATTTAAATGCTCTAAAGTATTCTGATAGGTAAGGGTGCCATTGGTAAAACTGACAATCTTATCTAGGATACTAAGTGAATCACGCATACAACCCTCACTCTTTTGGGCAATCACTTGTAGTGCAGCTTTCTCTGCCTTAATAGATTCCTTGTCTACTATTTCTTGTAAATGTTCAACTGTATCATTATTGGTAATGCGCTTAAAATCAAAGATTTGGCACCTACTCAAAATGGTTGGGAGAATCTTGTGTTTTTCTGTTGTAGCCAAAATAAAAATGGCATAGGGTGGTGGTTCTTCCAATGTCTTTAAGAAGGCATTGAATGCCGATGCACTGAGCATGTGTACCTCATCTACTATATACACTTTGTATTTACCCGCTTGAGGTGCAAAGCGTACTTGTTCAACCAGTGTGCGAATATCATCTACCGAGTTATTGCTTGCAGCATCCAACTCGTGAATATTCATAGAACTACCCGCGTCAAAAGAAACACAGCTATTGCAGGTATTGCAGGCTTCTCCTTCTGGGGTCTGATTGGTACAATTGATGGTTTTTGCTAAAATCCTAGCACAGGTTGTTTTCCCTACTCCTCTGGGACCACAAAACAAGAAAGCATGTGCCAGCTGGTTATTTTTGATGGCATTCTTGAGGGTGGTGGTGATATGCAATTGACCCACAACTGTGTTAAAGTTCTGGGGTCTATACTTTCTGGCTGATACTACAAAATTATCCATGGCTTTTTGAACTCGTTCAAAAGTAAGCATTCGCCCATTTTTTTACAGCTTATTTAGGAATTTTATGGTTAATCCAAAAAACGGTGCTATTTTCCCAATGCCCGCCAATAAAAAACCTTATTCATTAAAATCCACCGAGATATGTCATTACATACCATTTTAGGAGCTGGAGGCATGATTGCCAATGAGTTGGTTCCCGTTTTATTGGCCAATAAAGAAAATGTTAGAATTGTTGCTAGGCATCCTAAACAACAAATGGGTCTTGATGCGGTAGCGGCTGATTTGGAAAACTATGAACAGACCCATTTTGCCGTACAAGGTTCTTCCGTTGTGTATTTATTGGTAGGGTTGGATTATGACAGCAAAATTTGGGCGGATAAATGGCCCAAGATCATGACAAATACCATCAATGCCTGCAAAGCAGCAGGGGCCAAACTGATTTTTTTTGACAATGTGTACATGTATGGGAAAGTGGAGGGTTATATGACGGAAGAAACTCCCTTTAAACCCTGTTCCCAAAAAGGAATAATAAGAGCAGCTATTGCCAAGCAATTGTTGGCAGAAATGGCTAATGGAAGCCTTCAAGCATTGATTGCCAGAAGTGCAGATTTTTATGGCACCAAATCTATTAGAACTTCTTTTGCAAATACCATGGTTTTTTCCAATTTGTCAAAAGGGAAAACCGCCCAGTGGTTGGTCAACGCAAAAGTACCGCATGCATTTACCTATGTTCCAGACGCTGCAAAAGCGCTATACCTTTTGGCAATAGACGCAAGGGCTTTTGGACAGACATGGCACTTGCCTACCCAAACTAATCCACTAACAGGAGAAGCATTTGTAGCCATTGCGGCCCAAGCCATGCATCAAAAAACAAAGTTAAAAGTCTTGTCAAAATTGATGGTTCGATTGGCAGGTTTGTTTGTAAAACCCATTAAGGAATCCTATGAAATGTTGTATCAAAATGAGGCTCCTTATTTGTTTGATTCAAGTAAGTTTGAACAACATTTTGACGTAAAGCCCACCAGCTATGAAGCAGGAATTGCGGCTACAGCTAAACACTATTTATAATCCATTTCTGGGTGTCTTTCAAAAGCCCTGTTCCTATCAAACAAATAACGGAAAGTTATCATCCTTCTGCTTTGTTTGCCACCTAGGCTTTTGTAGATATTGACCATTTTGGGATTCCAGTCTCCTGCCCAACCCATCTCATATTGAAAGTACCAGCCCTTTCCTTGAATGAGTAAGCCGCATTCTTTGATGAGGAAACTATCAATGCCTAAGGCTTGGTATTTGGGAATAACCCCAAAGGCAAGACCCGTGAGTCGTTTGTTGGTACCCCTCCATTTCATCCAGAGTAATTGCAGTTTTTGCATCCATCCAAACTGTCCATTAAAATGTTTGAAATATTGGTTCAGGTCAGGAATATTGATGAACATGGCAATGGGTTCCTCCTTAAAATAGGCAAACCAAACCGTCCTTGGATCCATGATGGGTTTCATTTTTTTGAAAAGCTTGATCACCTGTTCCTCTGTGATTTCTTTTGCTTCACCATGTTGGGCCCAAGCCGCATTATAAACGGTAGCAAAATCTCGGGCATATTTTTCCAACTGGTTTAGGTCTGCATGTCTGGCTTCATAGCCAGGTTTGGCCTTGAATTTGGCATGTCTTTCTGTGAATCTTTCCGGTAAAGGATCATCCACATTCATGTAATAATAGTATTGGTTATAGTAATTCTGAAAACCATAGTTCTCAAACAAGCTTTGATAATAACTAGGATTAAAAGACATGCCATACATAGGTTCAGAATCAAATCCTTCCACCAATAAACCCCACCATTTGTCTCTGTCACCAAAATTAATGGGACCGTCCATGGCTTCTGCGCCTTGTTCTAGCAACCATTGCTTGGCAATATCAAATAATTGATTGGCGGCAGTTTGGTCATTGATGCAATCAAAAAAACCAATTCCCCCAGTAATAAAATCAGTACCCTTATTAATGTATTTGTCATTGGTAAATGCGGCAATTCTGCCAATGGGTTCACCCGCATCATTTAATAAGACCCAACGTTTGGTTGTACCGTATTTGTAATACTTGTTTTTGGATGGATCAAAGACTTCATTTACTTCATTGTCCAGAGCTCTAATATAAGCGGGATTGGAATCATTCATTAAAACATTCACTTCTAGAAAAGCTTTCACTGATGCTTTGTCTGCTACTTCCTTCAAATGCATATCCAACTATTTTTTACAAATGTACTAGTAAAGAAAAAATCATTTACGTGTAAAAAGCTTTTCAGACATTTTTTGGTCATGACCATAAATATCATTTCTGAAATTAAGTGTGCCAGTCTTGTCTACCCATGCCGTAAAATAAACAATGTATACCGGAACAGATTTTTTAAGTGTCACCCATTTCTCTTTGGCTAAATGCATAGCAGAGTCTATGTTTTGGCTGTTCCAAGTTTTATCATTGCGCAGCAAGTATTCCGCCATTTTCTTGGGCTCACTGATCCTAATACAACCATGACTCAAGCTCCTACTTGATTGGCTAAACAAGTCTCTATTGGGTGTATCGTGCAAGTAAATATCGTAGTTGTTAGGGAATAGAAATTTGACCAGGCCCAAGGAGTTGTGTTCACCTGGTTTTTGACGCACCAAGGGTAATCCATTGCTGCGTCCCGTGATCTCCATATGATTACGATCTAGGTAATTGCTAGAACGTTCCATGGCTGGAACTATTTCTTTTCTAACAATACTGGTTGGTACATTCCAATAAGGACTAAAGACAACATATTTTAATTTGCCATTAAAGATGACGGTACCGTTTGCCGCTTTGCCAACAATCACATTCATATCCATCACATTTTTGCCACTATCATACACGTGCAATCGATATTCTGGAATATTCACCAAGATATAATTGCTATCGGTTTGTGGTGGCATCCAACGCAGTCTTTCTAAGTTCACCAAAATCTGTTCAATACGTTTGGTAATAGGAACATTTAAAGACTGAATCATTTTATATCCAATGCTACCATCTATTGACAAGCCCATTCTTTTTTGATACTGCTTTGCTGCAACAAATAAAGTACTATCAAAGACCCTACTACTGTCTTTTTGTAAGAGGTCTCCTAATTCAAATAGTTTTTGTTTGATCAACAAAACGGCATCTGAACTGTCTCCTTTTTTCAATGATTTTTTGAGCATGGGTATACTATCCGGACTACCAGTTTTTAGTAATTCGTAATAGCGTGCCAATTGACTTTGCAATTTTTGAAACTGCGGATTAAAGGAAGCATAAGAAGCAATATCAGCCGCTTTTGACTTGATAGATGCATCTAATAATGCTGCAAGGTCTAGCTTTCTACGAGGGATAAACCAGCCTAGGTCTGCAGCGTCTAAATCACTTCCCTTATATACTTTGGCAGCGTATTGGAAAAATTGGCCGGTAAATAATAACTCTGTTTTTAAAATGCTGTCTGCAGACATTTTATGCAGGCTATCATTTACGATAGATGCATAAAAACTAGTCAGGCTAGGATTGATTAAACTGCTATCCTGTAAATCAATTACAGCTGTATTCAACAGGTTTAGAAAATGATTGGCCTGTTCCGTAATCCCCTTGTTGTCAAACCAAGCGTATTGAAAATTACGCACTTTGTAAAAGTCTTGGTATTGCTCTTCAAAGGGTTGAAGGTCTGGATGTGATTCTAAAAAATGGTTGATGCCTAGACTATCAAAAAATAGGTTATTAAAAGAAGTGGTTTTGGTGATACTGGTATCGCGCACCACGGCTCTTTTTTGTTTTTTGAAGTTTTTGCAGGCTGCAAAAAGCATTAGCAGACATACTGCAATGGTTAAGTGCTTGCTTTTCATATTGGTAAGATACTGAATTAAGTCAAGGGACTAAAAGGATTGGCTAATAGGGTGATGGCCACAACGCCTGCGGTTTCTGTTCTAAGTCTGGTTTCACCTAAACTCACGGCTATAAAATTGTTTTGATGCGCTAGTTCAATTTCCTCTTTGCTAAAATCACCCTCTGGTCCTATTAAAATCAAACTGTTTTGCGCAGTAGGAACCTGTTGTAAAGGGTTCTTTTGATCATTCTCACAATGTGCTATTAATTTCAAGTCTTGGTCTGCTATTGTTATCAATTTTGTAACAGCTACTGGCTCATGTAGTATGGGTAACCAACATTGTTGGCTTTGTAACATAGCTGCAATGACAATTTGTTGGTATCTATCAAAACGGAAGCGGTGTTGTTCACTTCTCTTACTGTTCAAAGGATAGATTTGGGTGACGCCTATTTCTGTTATTTTTTCCAGCATCCATTCAAAACGGTCGCTGTTTTTGAGTAGGGCAATGCCAATGCTGATATTGCGCTTTGCTGCTGGAATAGCTTCAGAGGAAACTAGTTGAACCACGGCCGCTTTTCTGTCTTCACTTAAGATGCTGGCCTCAAACTTGAGGCCCTTTCCGTTGGTGATAAGCAAGCGCCCACCAGTTCTCATGCGCAATACTTGAATGCAGTGACGGCTACTGGCTTCACTCAGTTCAAAGGTACTAGCACCCGCTTTTATATTGGGCTCATAAAAAAATGGGACACTCATTAGAAAGGTTGTTCTGTTTCATAACCTTGGTCAAAATCAGCCTCATTCATTTTACTGCCTTTTTGCAAATAGAATTTGGCACCATCGCCTCCGGCTGCTGGTGGAGCTGCACCCAATGATTTGAAATTGCTACCCGGAGCAGGGAATCCACCACCCCCTTCTTCCCATTCTTCAAAACGTTGAATGGCTAAGTTGGCCCGTAGTTTCACGGTTTCCAAAGAACCATTACGGTGTTTGGCAATTCTAATATGGGTCTCTCCATGGGTGGATTCTCCCATTTCATTACTCTTTACTTCATAGTATTCTGGACGATAGATAAACATAACCATATCCGCATCTTGCTCAATAGCACCGGATTCACGCAAGTCACTCAACTGAGGCATTTTGCTTTCTTTTCTGGTTTCCACCGCACGACTCAACTGACTCAGTGCAATAATGGGAACACTTAATTCTTTGGCCAATGCTTTTAAGTTTCTAGAGATATTACTGATCTCTTGTTCACGGTTACCACCCTTGTCATTGGAGCCACTCATCAACTGCAAATAGTCAATGATAATAATGCCAACTTTGTGTTTGTTTACCAGCCTTCTGGCTTTGGCACGGAATTCAAAAATGTTCAGTGCGGCAGTATCATCAATAAAGATGGGCGCTACTTCTAATTTCTTGATGCCCTTATTTAATAATTGTTGGTATTCATGTTCTTCTAGTTTGCCTCGGCTAATTTTTTCCATTAAGATTTCACTTTCTGCACTCAAGATCCTTTGCACCAGCTGCGAGGCGCTCATCTCCAAAGAGAAGAAGCCAACTGCTACAGGTTTGGTGGGGTGCAAAGCCGCGTTACGAGCTAGGTTTAGGGCAAAAGCAGTTTTACCCACAGAAGGTCTTGCCGCTAAAATAATTAAATCCGTAGGCTGCCAGCCATAAGTGATGCGGTCCAGCGTGGCAAATCCACTAGGTACCCCTGAAATATCTTCTGTCTTGGTTCTTAACTCATCAATTCGGTTGATGGTCTTTGCCAACACATTGGTAATTTCTTCAAAATTCTTTTTTAAGTAGTTGTTGGTGATGTTGAACATCTTGGTTTCACTTTCGTCCAACAAGTCAAATACATCGGTGCTGTCTTCATAAGCATCCCCAATAATTTCACCACTAATTCTAATCAATTCACGCTGAATAAATTTTTGTAAAACTATTCTGGCGTGTGCTTCAATATTGGCAGTTGAAACTACCGAGTTGGTCAATTTAGTCACAAAATAAGGGCCACCCACCACGTCTAATTGTTCCCGAACTTTTAATTCTTCTACCACGGTTAGAATATCAATGGGCATGCTTTTTTGCTGCAAACCCTGCATGGCCTTGTAAATGCTTTGATGCGCTTCTACATAAAAACACTCTGGTTTTAGAATTTCAGTAACGGTGTCAAAAGCACTTTTTTCAAGCATAATGGCTCCCAGAACGGCTTCTTCCAATTCCTTGGCTTGTGGGGGAACCTTACCATAGAGCATGGTGCTCATGTCAACTGAGGTCTTTCTTCTTTTTCGGTCTTTGTTCAAACTGGTAAGGTCCATTGTTACTTGCTTTCTATTTGGTAAAATCCTATTTTAAGTTACTAGCCCAGCTAAAAACGCTAAAGTCTTTATTCATGGGGGGAGCGAATATGAGTTAAGAAATCGGGTTGTAAAAATATTTTTGCTTCAATTTTCCTCCACAGGTTATTCCATGTTCATTCACATGAAAACAGGGGCTATTCACACAAATGTCCATTGTTATCCACCAATTTCAAAAGTTTTCCTACCTTTTTCTAGAAATATACACAGATCCTTGTGCAGAAAGATTTTTCTGGTTTTGAACCTTCAAATCCGGAAAATGACTTAACTCAAATGGTATTCCCCTAGCATTTTTAGGCATTTATCCCGCTTTTATAACCTATTTTTGACAACCGAAAATGGATTTGAAACATGACAATTAGTTACAATTGGTTGAGTGAATACCTTCCTGAGGTCTTGGATCCTGAAAAATTGTCCAAAATCCTCACTTCTATTGGATTGGAAGTAGAAAGCCTTGAAAAATACGAACTCATCAAAGGGGGCTTAGCAGGCTTGGTGATTGGAGAAGTCTTGGATTGCCAACCACATCCCAATGCTGATAAACTAAAACTGACTTCTGTAAATATAGGTGCTGGCGAACCGCTGCAAGTGGTTTGTGGCGCACCCAATGTAGCTACTGGTCAAAAAGTAGTAGTTGCAACCGTGGGTACTACTATTTATCCTTTGAGTGGAGAACCCATGACCATGAAATTGGCCAAGATTCGTGGGGTGGAAAGTCAAGGTATGATTTGTGCAGAAGACGAGATTGGATTAGGTGGTAGCCATGATGGCATTATCATTCTAGGCCCTGAGACTATTCCAGGAACCCCTGCTGCATCTTATTTTCAACCCTATAGCGATTGGATTTATGAAATTGGGTTAACCCCAAATAGAATGGATGCCATGAGTCATTTTGGAGTGGCTAGAGATGTTTGTGCTTATTTGACACACCACCAAAAAGACGCTAGGGTAAAAACACCTTTTAGCAATGGCTTCAAGCATGACAATACCAATTTACCCATTAAAGTAACTGTTGAGAATGGGGCGGATTGTCCTAGGTATGCTGGTATCAGTATTAGCGGGGTTACTGTTGCTGAATCACCCGAGTGGTTAAAAAACAGGTTACTTTCTATTGGTCTTAGACCTATTAATAATATTGTAGACATCACCAATTTTATCTTGCATGAAACGGGTCAGCCCCTTCATGCTTTTGATGCTGATACCATTGTTGGCGGAGAAATAATTGTCAAAAACTTGGCTAAGGATACTTTATTTATCACACTAGATGGTAAAGAAAGAAAACTCAGTGACAAAGACCTGATGATCTGTAATGCTGTTGAAGCCATGTGTATTGCAGGTGTATATGGTGGACAGAAATCTGGGGTTACCACTAGCACCAAAAATATTTTTTTAGAAAGTGCTTGGTTTCATCCTTCCACAATTCGTAAAACATCGGTGCACCATGGTCTGAGAACAGACGCGGCCACCAGGTTTGAAAAAGGCGTAGATATTGACAATACCGTGCAAGTGCTCAAAAGGGCTGTATGGATGATCAAGGAATTGGCTGGAGGAGAAATCTCTAGTGAAGTAGTTGATATTTATCCAGCACCACAACCCAAAACAGAAGTATCGCTCAAGCACCATTATCTCAAGAAATTGAGTGGTAAAAACTATCATGCAGATGCGGTAAATAGAATTCTGAGTAGCCTGGGTTTTGAAATTTTAAAAGAAGGCCAGGATGAATTAAGAGTGGCGGTTCCAAGAAGCAAACCAGATATTAGCCTGCCGGCCGATATAGTAGAAGAGATTATTAGAATTGACGGCTTAGACAATATTGACATTCCGTTTACCATTACCATTAGTCCCGCAACGGATGCAACTGCTTTCAAAGAAAATTTAAAAGACAAAATTGCTAATTACCTAGTAGGGCAGGGCTTTGTAGAGATTTTGACCAATAGTATCACCAATAGCAAATATTTTTCAGAAGAGGTATTGGCTACTGCGGTTAAAATGATCAACAACTTAAGTGCAGATCTAGACATGCTACGCCCATCTATGTTGGAAACGGGTTTAGAAACCCTGGCCTATAACTTGAATAGGAGGAATAATAACCTGTTGTTTTTTGAATTAGGTAAGACTTATCAAAGCAGTGCACCAGGAGCTTATTCAGAAGCAGAACATTTGGCATTGTACTTTACAGGAGTAGACCAAGATCCGTCCTGGCAAGTAAAAAGCAGGGCGGTTGATATGTACAAAGCCAAGGGTGTGGCCGCAGCCATATTACAACTCTGTGGATTGAATGCTGCACAGTTTCAAGTACAAGAAGACGCTGTTGGCAAACTCATACTTAAATCAGGTAAAAAAGAAATTGGCGTTGTACTAGAAGTTTCCAAAAAACAACTGGAAGCTTTTGATATTAAACAACCCGTTTTCTATATTGATATCAACTTTGCTAGGTTATTGGAATTGGCTTCTCAGAAAAAAATTACGTATAAAGAAGTGAGCAAATTCCCTGCTATGCAGCGTGACTTGGCCTTGGTGGTAGATAGGAGTTTGAGTTTTGACCTGATTGACCAACAAGTTCGTAAGTCTAATTTGTCTAAGCTGCAACAAATGCGTTTGTTTGACATTTTTGAAAGCGATAAATTGGGTGTAAACAAGAAATCCATGGCCGTTAGTTTCACTTTTGTGGACGAGGAAAAAACCCTAACGGACAAAGAAGTGGACGGTATGGTAGCTAGATTGGTGCAAAATTTTGAAAAAGAACTAGGAGCAGAGATTCGTAAGTAGCGGTTAAAAAATGACCAGCTTTTACATGGGTATGCTGCTTAATGTATAAATTAGATGGATGGAAGACCTTTCCTTACAACTCAAATCAATCCAGGATAAGCTACAATTGTTGCTCAGGCAACAATTGTTGTTGCAAAAGGAGAACCAACGCCTTAAAAAGGATTTGGACAAAGCCCTGACAGACAAAGATGGACAGGACTCCCTCCTGGAAGGATTGAAACAGCAATTGGAAAGCGCTGCTATTGGTGGGGCAAAATGGAGTCCTGCTGACAAACAGCAAATGGAAAAACGGATAGACGTTTACTTGAAGGAAATTGAAAAATGCTTGGCATTACTGAACAATTAAGCACATGGAAGAACTGATTCCCGTAAATATTGTCATTGCAGATAGAACCTATAGACTGAAAATTGAAGTTTCAGACGAGGAAATGGTGCGCAAAACCGCCGGTTTGATCAATGATAAGATCACTGAATTCAAAACCGATTTTGCGGGCAAGGACATGCAGGATTATGTTTCTATGGCCCTGCTATGGTTTGCCACAGAACAGTCTCAGTCTGAAAATCTATTGGTTAAATGGAACGATCTGGCCCTGCAATTAGGGGGATTGGAAAAGCAGTTAGACAAAGCCCTCCAAGAAAATAAGTAATGCCTTTTAGCTTAGTCATTTCACTTTGATTATTTGACTATCTTCGCCTATTGTCATTTGTTCATTATGAAAAAATGAGATGTGACCAGTGAAAAACGATTCTGAACTTTTTTAAAAAATTTCCAAGAACATGGATCCAATGATTTTATCTATTATAATTGGTGCAGTATCACTAATTGTGGGTGTGGTCTCGGGTAAACTTTTGTTTAACCAGAACACCAAAAAACAGGTGGAAGAAGCCGAATTACAGGCCCAAACCATTTTAAAAGAAGCCGAATTAAGGGCCGAAACCGTTAAAAAAGAAAAGCAACTAGAAGCTAAAGAGCGCTTTGTTCAATTGAAAAGTGAGTATGAGAAAGAGGTAAATGAACGTAATCGCAAATTGGGTGAAGCTGAAAATCGCATCAAGCAGAAAGAAGTTTCCATTAATCAAAAAGAAGCCAATCTGGATAAGCAGGGAAAGGACAATGACGTTATCAAAGAAAACCTGAACCGTCAGATTGAAGTAGTGAACCTAAAGCGTACCGAGCTAGAAAAGCACCAAGAAGAGCATATTCGCCGACTAGAAAAAATTGCCAACCTGAGTGCTGAAGAAGCCAAGGCTCAATTAATTGAAAGTCTGAAACAGGAAGCACATTCTCAAGCCCTTGGTTTACAACAAGAAATTATTGAAGACGCTAAACTTAAAGCCAACAAAGAAGCCCGTAAGATTGTGATTCAGTCTATTCAGCGTACCGCGGCCGAAATTACTATTGAGAATACCGTTACCGTTTTCAACTTGGAAACAGATGAAATTAAAGGTCAGATTATTGGTAGAGAGGGTAGGAATATCCGCGCCATTGAAGCAGCAACCGGTGTTGACTTAATTGTAGACGATACGCCCGAAGCCATTATCCTGTCTTCATTTGACCCCTTACGCAGAGAGATTGCTCGTTTGAGCTTGCAACGCTTGGTGGCCGATGGTAGAATTCACCCTGCTAGAATTGAGGAAGTGGTAGAAAAAACCCGCCGTCAATTAGAAGAGCAAGTGATGGAGATTGGGGAAAGAACCGTGATTGAAATGGGTATCCATGGCCTACACAAAGAATTGGTGCGCATAGTTGGTAAAATGCGTTTCCGTTCTTCTTATGGTCAGAACCTGCTCATGCACAGTAGGGAAACTGCCAATTTATGTGGTATCATGGCTGCTGAACTAGGGATGAACCCCAAATTAGCCAAACGCGCCGGTTTATTGCACGATATTGGTAAGGTTCCAGATGAAGAAACCGAATTAAGCCACGCATTATTAGGAGCCAAGTTAGCTGAGAAATATGGAGAAAACCCTGCGGTAGTTAATGCCATTGGCGCCCACCATGATGAAATGGAAATGCAATACGTGATTTCTCCTATTATCCAAGCCTGTGACGCCATCAGTGGTGCTAGGCCGGGTGCTAGAAGGGAGATCATGCAACAATACTTACAGCGGATCAAGGATTTAGAAAATCTAGCCATGGCTTACCAAGGCGTTGAAAAAGCCTATGCCATTCAAGCGGGTAGGGAATTGAGGGTCATTGTGGAGGCAGAAAAGGTAACCGATGGCGATAGCGATAAGCTAAGCTTTGAAATTGCCCAGAAAATCCAGACAGACATGACTTATCCAGGTCAGATTAAAGTAACCGTAATCAGAGAAAAAAGAGCTGTAAACGTAGCTAGATAAAAAATATTCTAATTTTAGTGTAAATTTTATCTTTTATCCCCTACCTTTGCCGTCCGTTAAAAATTAAAGTTATGAACGCAGCAGTTCAGTTTGTACACGAACAATTGACCGTTAAGAAAGAATACCCTAAGTTTAAGGCAGGTGATAATATCACTGTTAACTATAAGATTGTAGAGGGTGGTAAAGAGCGTATCCAGAGCTTCCGTGGCGATGTGATCAAGTTGCAAGGCAATGGTGCCACTGCTTCTTTCACCGTTCGTAAGATCTCTGACGGAGTAGGCGTAGAGCGTCTGTTCCCGATTTTGTCTCCAAACATCGACAGCATCTTGTTAAACAAAACTGGTAAAGTACGTAGAGCTAGATTGTATTACTTGCGTGAGCGCAGTGGTAAGAGTGCTCGTATTAAGGAAAAACGTTTCTAATTTTCTAGTTGAAAATAAGAAAAGCGGAAGAGTAGCCATGCTATTCTTCCGCTTTTTCGTTAAAACTTCTCAAGCTTAGGCAGATTTAATTGCTCAGCATTTCTTTTGCCTTAACTTTGACCACCTCAAATCAATTTTTATGGGAAATTTAGGATTTCAAGAAATTTTACTCATCGCTGTTGTGGTGTTGGTTTTGTTTGGTGGTCGTAAGATCCCCGAGTTCATGAGAGGCCTTGGAAAAGGTATTCGTGAATTTAACGATGCCAAAAACAACGTGAAGAAAGAACTGGAAGAAGGTATGAAGGAAAAGGATAGTACTCCTACTACTCAGCCTTAATTGCTACTATTAAAATTCCTCTAGCCTTTGTTTAGCTATAGCTCCATCAAAGACTATCACAATGCATTACAGAACGGCCAAACCACCTGTGTGGAGGCCGTTCGTTATTATATTGATGCCATTGCTGCAAGACCGGGATTGAATGCCTATTTAGAAGTTTTTGCACAAGAAGCTTTGGCAAAAGCGGCTCATTTAGATGCACATCGCGCCAAGGGCGCAGCCATGGGTAAAATGCATGGGGTGGTAGTTGGTATCAAAGATGTCATTTGTTATAAGGGTCACGCAGTTAGCGCAGGGTCCAAGATTTTAGAAAATTTTACTAGTGTTTATAACGCCACAGCAGTTGAAAAGCTGTTGGACCAAGAAGCCATTATTATTGGGAGGCAGAATTGCGATGAGTTTGCCATGGGCAGCTCTAGTGAAAATTCGGCCTTTGGTCCAGTAAAAAATGCATTGGATGAATCCCGTGTTCCAGGTGGTTCTTCAGGTGGTTCTGCCGTAAGTGTGCAGGCGTGTTTATGCATGGTGAGTTTGGGTTCAGATACCGGTGGATCAGTGAGACAGCCCGCAGATTTTTGTGGTGTGGTGGGGCTCAAACCCAGTTATGGACGCATTTCTAGGTATGGTTTAATAGCATATGCGTCTTCTTTTGATCAAATAGGTATTTTTGCCCAAACGGTTGATGACGCAGCGCTAGTGCTGGAAGTGATTTCAGGTAAAGACAATTTTGACAGTACGGTTTCTCAGCAGGATGTTCCAGCTTTTGGGGCCATCTCTCAAGTACCACCCAAAACTTATAAAATTGCCTATTTTAAACAGGCTTTAGAACATCCCGGCTTGGACCCCGAAATTAGAATAGCTATTGAGGCATTGATGGAGCAATTGCGCAGTCAGGGAATGCAGGTTGATCCAGTAGCATTCAATTTACTTGACCAAGTAGTACCCACTTATTATGTGTTAACTACTGCCGAAGCTTCCAGTAATCTCTCTAGGTTTGATGGGGTGCGATATGGTCATAGAACCAGTATCCAACAGGTAGACCTGAACCAATTATACAAAGCATCTAGGACCGAGGGTTTTGGCAAAGAGGTACAAAGAAGAATTTTACTGGGTACATTTGTACTTAGTTCTGGCTATTTTGATGCTTATTTTACTAAGGCTCAGCAAGTCAGACGCATACTTTTGAATAAGGCAAACGAGGTATTTGCGGATTATGATTTGCTCATTTCTCCTACTGTTCCGGCCCCGGCCTTCAAATTGGGTGAGAAGTCTGAGGACCAGGTAGCTATGTTTTTGGCGGATATTTATACAGTTTTTGCCAATTTGGTGGGCATTCCGGCCATTTCTATTCCCCTTTTCCAACATTCTAATGGTATGCCCTTTGGATTGCAGCTGATGAGTAGCCATTTTAAAGAAACCGATTTACTGCAATTTTCCGCCCAATTAATGGCGGCCAAGCCTTCACAAACTGTTAAGTAATTAAAGTTTAAATTTGCGGTTCATCAATTTGGTCCCATTCATGAAATGGTATGGTATTTCTTTACAAAACCGCATCTCCCTTACCCGCGCTTGGCTGGTAGGATTTGCCTGTTTGGCAGGAACCATTGGTACCCTTTCTTTTAGAACGGATTTTAGTTTTAAAGACCAACAAATAACGGATAGCACCCAGGACAAATACGGGTTTAAGTCTTTATTCAAGACCAATCAGTTCAATGCCAACAAACCCTATATTGACCAACTGAATCCAAGGGCAGTGTCTTTTGTTCAGGAATATATTCGCAAACAGGGTAAGGAATTACAACGTATGAAAGGTTGGGGTAAGCCCTATTTTGACCTGTATGACAATGTCTTAACCACCTATGGGATTCCCAAAGAAATGAAATACCTCAGCGTGATTGAAAGTCATTTACAAGCTGGATTGGTTTCTTGGGCTGGAGCAGTTGGGCCTTGGCAAATCATGGACTATGAAGCAAAGCGTTTTGGTTTGCGCGTTGGTGGGATGGGCGATGAGCGCATGGACTTTTACAAAAGCACCCATGTGGCGGCCAAACTCATGAAAGAATTGTATGCAGAATTTGGTGACTGGCTCTTGGTGGTGGCCGCCTATAATGGTGGTGCTGGAAGGGTGCGTCAGTGTATTAGAAAAGCCAATAGCAGGGATTTCTGGGATCTACAATATTACCTACCAGAAGAAACTCGTAACCACGTAAAAAAATTCATTGGCACCCATTATGCCATGGAAGGTGGGGGGGGATGGACCACACTTACAGCAGAAGAAACTACACAGGTAAAAGCTTCCATGGTTAAAAATAACAACCAAGTGCCTTTGAATGAAGTAGAACAGGCCAATACTTCTTTGATAGAACTCAGTGGCAGATATCATTCCATGGTAGTTGCCAACGGATTGGTCATGGATATTGGCCAGTTCAATAGGTTGAACCCCGGTTTTGATAAGGCGTTGGCCGAGGGTAGAAAATACAGCATGCGCTTGCCAAAAGACAAGATTCCGGTTTTTGAAGCCAGAAAACAACAGTTATTGATGGAGTCTTTTCGTTTATTGATTGAGGGAACAGCTGCCACACCCAATGGCTAACCCAAGACCTGCATAATGGCTCCAGCTTTGGCCAAACACTCTTCGTATTCCTTTTCTGCATCACTATAAAAAGTAATCCCTCCCCCAACTTGGTAACTCAGGTATTTTGTTTCTTGGTTATAGAGAATACTTCTGATAACTACATTAAAATCAAAATCTCCATTGGGTTCAATATAACCTACTGCTCCTGAATACAAACCTCTTCTACTTTCTTCGTACTGTTCAATCAATTGCATCACTTTGAACTTGGGTGCACCTGTCATGCTCCCCATGGGAAAACTGGCATTCAGGATGGCACAAAGATCCATTCCGGCTGCTGGTTCACCAACAATAGTGGACACCATTTGGTGCACTTGTGGAAAGCGATAAATACCAAATAGTTCCTCCACTTTTACGCTACCTGGTTTGCATACTCGGCTTAGGTCATTACGCACTAGGTCTACTACCATCACGTTCTCGCTTTGGTCTTTGACACTACCTCGTAACTGGTCTTCTAAGAATTGGTCCTGTTCAGGATTTTCAAGGTCTCTTTTCAGGGTTCCCTTAATGGGTTGAGAAATTAGACGATTGTTTTTTTGCTGCAAATACCTTTCTGGGCTTGCGCAGAGTAGAAAATGTTGGTTCCATTTATAAAAACAAGCAAAGGGATTGGGTGATACTTGGTTGAGTGCAAAATAAACTGCAATGGGATCAATACTTGCTTCTTGTGCAAAAAACTCTTGGCAAAAATTGAGTTCATAACAGTCCCCTTTTCTAATATGTTCCTGGATGCTGCGAATCTTTATTAAGTATTGCTCTTTTGACATACGAGCTTGCATTTGCACAGGATTCCGATGAACCAATGATTGGATCATTAATGGATCAATACTTGAGATTGATTCAAAGACTTCTTGCGCAGCCAATGTTTGAGAATTAATTTCAAGGATATTTCCTTTTAGCTCAAGTACCGTGTCTGGTTCAAAAAAATAGAGCTCTGGGAATCCTACTAGGTTTTCGTGGGTTGATACAATACCCGCAATGCTTTCTTTTAGGTCATAGGAAAGATGCCCAAAAACCCTTTTTGTTTTGCCTTTTATCCATTGGCTCAATTGCTGCAAATGTTGATCCGTGGGCAAACATGCATCTACAGCATCAACGGCCATTACACAATCAATGTTTTGATGCGGGGAATGGTATTGATGGTTATCCAATAAAGCACAAATGTTGAACTGGTTGGCCCAGATCAACATTTGTATTTTAAATTTTTCAGGTTGGGGGATAGTATGTTGGCTGCTATATTTAGGCAGCATGAGCGTGATTAATAATCATCGTCATCATCATCAAATCCATTGTCCTTATCATTGAATAAGTCAAACTCTTTGAAATCTTCATCCAATTTGAAATCATCATCTTCATCAGCTTTTTTCTTACCGCCTGCAGGTGATTTCTTGGCAGCTCCTTTACTTTTGGGAATGTCAAATTCGTCAAAATCAGGATCCCAATCGTCTTCCTCTTCTGATTTTTCCCAATCGTCATCTACCTCGTCCGCTTCGTCGTCATCATCGTCTTTAGACTTTTTGGAACTTGATTTAGACGCAGATTTTTTTATCGGAGTATCCCGTTCTTCATCGTCGTCTAAATCATCGTCATCATCCTCCAATTGCTTTTTGCTTTTTGGAGAAGGCTTTGCCGCATCGCTTTTAGCGGGGGTCTTTTTGGGTGAAGAGGATTTGCTATCCTTATCAGATTTCGCTGCCATATTCTAATAAGATTATTGCGTAAAATTTCATTTCAAAATTGTATTCACCAAAAATATTTTCCATTTTTTTCTGAAATGGGAAATATTTTACAAATGCACTATCTGATCTCTACCCGGACCATTGGAAACATGCTTTACTGGAACGCCTACATATTCATTGATGAATTTAATGTATTCATGCATAGTAGCTGGCAAATCTGTTGCATTTTTTATCTGGGTAGTGTCTGTATTCCAACCCTTGAATTGCTCCAAGATAGGTTTAATATGGGCTTTGGCCATTTGAAAAGGAACCTGCTTGCTTGGAACGCCGTTCACCTCATAGGAAGTACACATAGACAATTCATCAAAAGCATCCAAAACATCGGCCTTGGTCATCACCACCTGAGTAACCCCGTTGATCATGCAAGTATAGTGTAGGGCTACTAAGTCCATCCAACCGCACCTGCGTGGACGGCCAGTAGTTGCGCCAAATTCACTGCCTATTCTACGCAACTCCTCACCAGTCTCATCAAATAATTCGGTTGGGAATGGTCCGCCACCTACGCGTGTACAATAAGCTTTGGTAACACCCATTACTTCTCCAATCTGTTTGGGTGAAATACCTAGACCGGTACAAACCCCAGCAGAAATGGTATTAGAAGAAGTAACAAATGGGAAGGTTCCAAAGTCAATATCTAACATAGATCCTTGTGCGCCTTCTGCCAATACTTTCTTTCCTTTAGAAATTTGGTCGTTGACAAAATATTCGCAGTTGATTACGTTCAGTGTTTTCAAGAATTCCAATGCTTCAAAAAATTCTTCTTCCCAAGCAGAAATGTCTTCAATAAAATGGAAATTATCCAATAATTTCTGGTGCTTCAAACGCAGTTTAATATACTGGGTGGTAAAGCTCTTGTCTAATAAATCGCCCACGCGCAAAGCATTTCTTCCGGTCTTGTCCATATAAGCTGGTCCAATTCCTTTAAGGGTAGAGCCAATTTTGCTTTCTCCCTTAGACATCTCAGAAGCTTTGTCCAAAGCACGGTGCGTTGGAATAATAATATTGGTACGCTCAGAAATAAAGAGGTTCTTTTTTACGTCAATCCCAAATGCCGCTACTGCGTCACATTCTCTTTTTAGGGTTACCGGATCTAATACTACCCCATTTCCAATAATATTTACTTTGTCTTGGTGAAAGATACCAGATGGAATCTGGTGCAAGACTTGTTTCTTTCCGTCTACATAGAGGGTATGTCCTGCATTGGGCCCGCCTTGGAACCTTGCTACTATATCATACCTAGGGGCAAAATAGTCCACAATTTTACCCTTGCCCTCGTCTCCCCATTGCAAACCTAAAATAACGTCAACCATATGTTTTGTTTTGAATCAGGGACAAAAATAAGCCTTGACCATCAGTAAAAATGCAATGATTTGATTTTATTGTATTGTTTTTTCAAGTAAATCTGCAAACCCTTGCTAGGTAAGGGTTTCGGTATCAAAACGATCAACTGTTTGAATTCCCTGCAGTACGCTAAGTTTGGCCACCAATTCTTCCAATTCCTCCTTATCGTGTACAAAAACTTTAATGGTTCCCTTAAATATCCCTTCGGCTGACTCAATGGTTAGGGCGGCAATATTTACCCGCATATCACCGCTAATGACATTGGTGATCTTATTGATAATCCCTACGTCGTCAATTCCAATGATTTTCAAACCGGTTAAGAAAGAAATTTCTTTGTTCTTGGCCCACTTGGTTTTTACTACCCTATGACCATAATTGGCCATGAGCTGGGTGGCATTGGGACAATTGGTTCGGTGAATGATTAATCCTTTTCCCGTACTTACAAAACCAAATACGTCATCTCCCGGAATGGGGTTGCAGCATTTTGCTAGGGTATATACTATTCGGTCACTGCTCTCTCCAAAAATGATGAGCTCTGAGTCTTTTTTGTTATAATTTTTGTGTTGTCGGTGGTCTGTAGGTATATCCTGTACTACGGGTTTTGGTTTAGGATGTTCCAATTTGTCTCCCAACAAATGAAAGTCTTTTAATTCACGTAGATCAATAGACTTAGTGGCAATTTTATACAATAGGTCTAGGGAAGAAGGTACTTTGTAAAAATGCACCAACTCGTCAATATTGTGTTGGTGATAAGCCGCACCCATGCCTTCTAACTTTCGCTGCAAAGTATATTTTCCGTCCTCTGCAATTTTGCGCTTTTCTTCACGCAAAGCGTCTTTGATCTTGTTCTTGGCCTTTGCGGTAACCACAATTCCCAACCAGTCTTCCGATGGTTTTTGTTTGCTACTAGTGATGATTTCAATCTGGTCTCC
Source organism: Bacteroidota bacterium (assembly GCA_947460595.1). Classification (GTDB taxonomy): domain Bacteria; phylum Bacteroidota; class Bacteroidia; order Chitinophagales; family Chitinophagaceae; genus Sediminibacterium. The sequence goes on from CANHGS010000001.1 coordinate 167,445, forward strand.
ACTGCGCAATTTGTGGCTAATGGGAACTAGTTTGTGGTGTACTTTGGCACCAATACATTTGGTTCCAATGGCCGAGTGAATAGAGAAGGCAAAATCCAATGCCGTACTGCCTACTGGAAGCATTTTTACATCGCCCTTGGGCGTATACACGTATATCTCTTCTGCCAAAAAGGAAGTCTTAAAATCTTGTAGAAAATCTACCGTATCAGTATCAGGCGTACTTAATACTTCTCTGATCTGTCCAAACCATTTGTCAAAACGGTCTTCATCGCCACCGCCCTCTTTATATTTGTAATGCGCGGCCAAACCTTTTTCTGCAATTTCATTCATCCGCTTGGTGCGTATCTGTACTTCTACCCATTTACCTTGAGGCCCCATCACCGTTGTGTGTAAAGCCTCGTAGCCATTGCTCTTGGGGTTGCTCAACCAATCGCGCAAGCGTTCTGGTGAGGGGTTGTATTCATCTGTAATTAAAGAATACACTTTCCAACAATCTTCCTTTTCTTTTTCGGGTGTAGAATTTAGAATGACACGTATAGCAAATAGGTCATAGACTTCTTCAAAACTCACCGATTTTTTCTTGATCTTACTCCAAATACTATGAATGCTTTTTGGTCTTCCGTAAATTTCAAAATTGAAACTACCCGCTTCTAATTTTTCTTTTAAGGGGCGGATAAATTCATTGATATAACGGCTTCTTTCACGTTTGGTTTCTGACAATTTTTTGGCAATATCTCTATAAGCTTCTGGCTCCATGTACTTCATAGACAGGTCTTCCATTCTGTCTTAATGCTATACAATCCCATGCGATGTGCCAGTGGTGCATATACCCAAACAGTTTCAGAGGCAATCTTGAGTTGCTTCTCGCGCTTCATGCTGTCTAGGGTACGCATATTATGCAAGCGGTCTGCTAGCTTTATCAGGATTACCCTTGGGTCATCTGTCAGGGTCAATAAAATTTTCTTAAAGTTCTCTGCCTGTTGACTGGTATTGGTATCAATGACATTGGAAATCTTAGTAAGCCCGTCTACAATTTTGGCAATCTCAGAACCAAATTCGCGTTCTACGTCTTCAAGGGTAATATCGGTATCTTCTACCGTATCATGTAACAGTGCACAAATGGTACTACGCACCCCTAAGCCAATTTCTTCTACGCAAATCATGGCTACTTCTAGTGGGTGTATGATATAGGGCTCACCACTTTTTCTACGCATGGATTTATGTGCTTCAACCGCCATTTCAAAAGCCGTACGCACCAATTCCTTGTCTCTCCTTTTTAGTTTGGGTCTAAGACAGCGCAAAAGGGCGCGATAATGCCGGAGGATCTCATTTTTCTCCTGTTCCGCGTTCAGATTATATTTGGGAAGCGCCGCTTCTACCTGTTGTTTGTCCAATGCTTGCTCCATCACTCTACGAATATAAACAATGTTGTTACATTTGTGGTTCACATGCAACCTACCCCACAGAAGAAAGTATTTGATTTTTCCCTTTTCAAGAGGATATTCCTTTTTGTAAAACCCTATTCGGGATTTTTCTACGGTAGTATTCTGCTGGCAATAGTCATGGCCCTATTTGCACCGGTAAGACCCTATCTCATTCAATTAACCATTGATAGTGCCACTGGAAAGTCTTTACACTTACCCGCTTGGGTAAAATGGGTGCTTTTTGGAAGAGATTTAAGTGATATAAGCAGGTTTATTATTGCCGTTACCTTATTTCAAGTCTTTTTTCTCTTGGTGGAGTCTGCGGTGAGATTCTTGTTCAGCTTTGTCACGGCTTGGATGGGACAGATGGTAGTGAAAGATTTGCGGGTGACGGTTTATGAGAAAATTGTGGGTCTTAATCTTAGCCAATTTGATAAGACACCTATTGGCACCCTTACCACCCGCACCATTAATGATATTGAAAGTATTAATGATATTTTTTCTGATGGACTAATTCCCATTATTGCGGATTTACTCACCATTGTCATTACCCTGGCCACCATGTTTTGGATGGACTGGCGGCTGACACTGATTAGTTTGATACCCTTTCCGCTCATGATTGTAGCTACTTATTATTTTAAGGAGTCCGTAAACAAGAGCTTTATCAGGGTTAGAAATGCCGTTGCAGCCCTGAATGCTTTTGTGCAGGAACATATTACGGGCATGCAAGTGGTTCAGGCTTTTGCATCGGAAGAAAGGGAATTTCAGAAGTTTAAAAAAATCAATACTGAGCACAGAAATGCCAATATCAACGCCATTTTTGCCTATTCTGTATTTTTTCCCATTGTGGAAGTGGTGTTAGCCGTGAGTATGGGTCTCTTGGTTTGGTGGATTGCCGGTCAGGCCTTGGACGCGGGGCTTTTGGTGGCATTTATCCTCTACTTGAACCAGATTTTTAGACCCTTGAGGGTAATTGCAGATAAGTTTAATGTGCTCCAAATGGGCATGATTGCCGCGGAAAGGGTATTCAAAGTATTGGACAATTCTGATTTTACAGCTCCTTCTGCCCCTGATGCGGTGAAAAAAGCCCATATGGATGGTGCTATAGACTTTTGCCGCGTGAGTTTTGCCTATAATGAACCCAATTATGTTTTAAACGATATCAGCTTTTCAGTTAAAGCTGGTGAAACCGTGGCCCTGGTGGGGCATACCGGTAGTGGTAAAACCAGTATCATCTCCTTATTAAATAGGTTGTACCAAATTCAAAAGGGTAGCATTGAAATTGATGGAATCCGTATTGAAGACTATGATTTGGATAATCTACGCCAGCATATTGGGGTGGTTTTGCAAGACGTATTCTTATTTAGCGGTTCTGTCATGGACAATATTACCTTAAGAAATCCGGCTATAACTAAGGAGCAGGTGGAATCTGCCGCCAAAATGATTGGGGTGCATGATTTTATCATGCGTTTACCAGGGGGATATGATTACCATGTAATGGAAAGAGGCAGTACCCTAAGTTTAGGTCAGCGCCAATTGTTGTCTTTTATTCGTGCCTTATTATATCAACCCGCCATCCTAATCCTGGACGAAGCCACTTCTTCCATTGACACGGAGAGTGAGCAAATGATAGAAAAAGCCATTGACACCCTTATTTCTGGTAGAACATCTATTGTTATTGCCCACAGACTTTCTACTATTAGAAAAGCCAGTAAAATTATTGTGTTGGATAAGGGACAAATCATAGAAATGGGCAACCACGAGGAATTATTGGCCTTAGGGGGGCATTATGCCAAGCTGCACGAGATGCAGTTTGACAAGAAAAAGGGGATTCTGGCCTAAGACGCAAAAGCTTAATATTTTCTGCTGTTTTGCTGTCATTTTTAGCCGCCTTACCCCTATCTTTGCCGCAAATTTGGAGAGAGTCATGGTGTCTAGAAGCTTTAAATCATTATCGGTACTCATATTCAGCCTTGTTTCTATGTTGTTGGCCACTGCAGTTTATGCAGAAAATGCACCTGAAACAGCAGGTCACGGCACGGAACAAAGCGGAAAAGAAAAAAAGGAGGGGGAATTTGACCCTGCTGAACTAATCATGGAGCATATCCTTGACGCGCATGAATTCCATTTTTTTACGCTAGGAGAATCCGAAATTTCTATTCCTTTACCCGTGATTGTTTACTCTAAAGAGCGTGGCTTAGCTGCTTTTTCTTATGGTAATTTTCACCATGGACACGAAGCTTATAATGGCTATAAGTCTGAAGAAGGGAAGATTGTGGCAGTTGACGCAGCAGGCAAAGTAGACGAAGCCGTTACCTTATATGATTTCAGTTTAACCCGTAACGTGGTGCAAATGTTTTTGGCACTGACTTTATTAGTGGTGTTGATGATTAATGTTGCCAACAAATACAAAAAAGGTGGCGCTAAAACTGCTCCTAGTGGATTTCAAAATGCAATAGAACCCGTCATTACTTTTGTAAGAGACGAGGTGGCCAAACCCAATCTGGGTCATGCTTACAATAAGTACATGCCTTACTTATTAACCGTATTCTTTTTTATATTAATCAACAATATTGTGGGTTTGATTCCAGGTACGGCAAACGTAACTGGTAATATTGCTTTTACCGTGGTATTGGGTGTGATTAGTTTCTTTGTGATTGTGTTTAGCACCAACAAACATTTCTGGGCGCATATTTTTAACCCACCAGTTCCTTTTTTGGTTAAGTTTATTTTGGTTCCGGTAGAATTCATTGGAATTTTCACCAAGCCATTTGCCTTGATTGTCCGTTTGTTTGCCAACATGGTGGCAGGTCATATTATCATCACTTGTTTTGTGATGTTAATCTTCATCTTTGGTGCCATGAGCCAAGTAGCAGGTTGGGGTTTCTCTCCCGTGTCTGTTGCTTTTACCGTGTTTATTTACTTGATTGAAATATTGGTTGCCTTTATACAAGCTTTCATCTTTACCAACCTGACCGCTGTGTTCATTGGTCAGTCTAGAGAGGGAGCCCATGATGATGCACATCATTAATCTTTTTTTTCACAAACAAAAACAAACAGTATGTCTGCAATTTTGAATTTGTTGGATGTTAGTTTAAGCCATTTAGGTGGTGCTATTGGTGCAGGTTTAGCTGCAATCGGTGCTGGTATCGGTATCGGTCAAATTGGTAAAGGTGCTGTTGAAAGCATCGCTCGTCAACCAGAAGCGTCTAACGACATCCGTGCTAACATGATCCTGACAGCTGCGTTCGTAGAGGGTGTTGCCCTGTTCGCGGTTATCGCTGGTATCTTGGCTGTATTGAAAGCCTAGTTGCACAAACTTTATCACTGCATCCAAAGCAAAGGGCAATGGATGCAGTGATTCTTTTATCTTAAAAGAATCTTGACCTATTAAATAGTATTTATGGAATTGTTATCACCCGGTTTAGGATTATTGGTTTGGACGCTGGTTGCGTTTTTACTGGTATTTTTTCTCCTAAAGAAATTTGCCTGGAAGCCCATTCTGGAAACACTAAAAGAAAGGGAAACTGGTATTGCAGAAGCCATCGCTTCAGCTGATAAGATCAAGACTGAAATGGCCGCTCTGAAAAATGAGAACGAAGCTTTATTGGCTCAGGCTCGTGAAGAACGCGCTGTGTTAATTAAGGAAGCAAAAGAAACTGCCAACAAAATGGTTGCTGATGCCAAAGAAAAAGCACGTGCCGAATATGATAGAATTGTGGCTGATGCACAATCTGCCATTACGCAACAAAAGAATGCTGCATTAACCGATGTGAAAAACCAAGTTGGTTCATTGGTGATTGAAGTTGCTGAGAAAGTATTGCGCAAGGAATTGGCCAATAAATCAGAGCAAGAAGCCTATATCAAGGGTCTTGCAGAAGTTGTGAACATGAACTAAAAGAATTAAAATGCCCAATCCACGTTTAGCAGGCAGGTACGCAAAAAGTTTGATTGACCTTTCCATTGAAAAGGGTCAGTTAGAAGCGGTTTATGCTGATATGAAATACTTGCAGCAATTGTGCAAGGTGAGCAGGGAATTTGTGAATTTGATGCGCAGCCCCATTGTTCGTAATGACCAAAAGAATGCCATTATCAATGCCATCACCAAAGGTAAGATCAGCGAGCTCACTGCTGCTTTTAATCAATTATTGGTAAGAAAAGGACGTGAGGGAGACATTCCCGAAATTGCTGTGGCTTTTGTAGAACAATATAATGCACTAAAAGGCATCCACGTGGTAAAGCTGAGTACTGCGGCACCTATTAGTGAGGAGTTACGCAAAGTGATTGAAACCAAAGTGTCTACTAACCAAGGTTTCCAAAGTATTGAATTAGAAACTGCCGTTGACGAAAAATTGATTGGCGGTTTTGTATTAGAGTTTAACAATAAACTGGTTGACGCAAGTATTTTGCATGACTTGAAAGTGTTGAAGCAACAGTTTATGCAAAATCTTTATGTAGAAAAGATCTAGTCAAGTATTAACAAGAATTGAATAACAAACATTAATAAAAGCAGATAATCATGGTTGACATTAAACCCGATGAAATTTCCGCGATACTGAGACAACAGCTCAGCAACTTCAATGTGAGTGCCGATCTAGAAGAAGTTGGTACCGTATTGCAGGTTGGGGATGGTATTGCCCGTGTGTACGGCCTGAATGGTGTACGCTCCGGTGAACTGGTAGTTTTTGAAAATGGTGTTAAAGCCATTGCCTTGAACTTAGAAGAAGACAATGTGGGTGTGGTATTGATGGGTGAGAGCGGAGACATCAAAGAAGGCGCCAAAGTAAAAAGAACCGGTCAAATTGCTTCCATTCAAGTGGGTGAGGGTTTGGTAGGTCGCGTTATCAACACATTGGGTGAACCCATTGATGGTAAAGGCCCTATCACTGGGGAATTATATGAAATGCCATTGGAGCGTAAAGCACCGGGTGTTATCTATCGTGAACCAGTAAAAGAACCATTGCAAACTGGAATCAAAGCCATTGATGCCATGATTCCAATTGGTAGGGGTCAGCGTGAGTTGGTGATTGGTGACCGTCAAACTGGTAAAACTGCCATTTGCGTAGATACTATTATCAATCAGAAAGAATTCTTTGATGCAGGTAAGCCTGTATATTGTATATATGTAGCCATTGGTCAAAAAGCATCTACCGTTGCAGGTGTAATGAAAACCTTAACTGATTCTGGTGCTATGGCATATACTACTATTGTAAGTGCCTCTGCATCTGATCCAGCTCCATTGCAGTTCTACGCACCATTTTCGGGTGCTGCCATTGGTGAGTTCTTCCGTGATACCGGTAGACCAGCATTGATTGTATTTGACGATTTGTCAAAGCAAGCGGTGGCTTATCGTGAGGTTTCTCTATTGTTGAGAAGACCTCCAGGACGTGAAGCATATCCTGGTGACGTATTCTATTTGCATAGCCGTTTATTGGAAAGAGCTGCTAAAGTGATTGCCAATGACGACGTTGCTAAAAACATGAATGACTTACCAGCTTCTATCAAGCATTTGGTAAAAGGTGGTGGTTCATTAACTGCATTGCCCATCATTGAAACACAAGCGGGTGACGTATCTGCTTATATTCCTACTAACGTAATCTCTATTACTGACGGTCAGATCTTCTTGGAAGGAAACTTGTTCAACGCAGGTATTCGTCCAGCAATCAACGTAGGTATCTCTGTAAGCCGTGTGGGTGGTAACGCTCAGATTAAATCCATGAAGAAAGTAGCAGGTACTTTGAAATTGGATCAGGCCCTTTACCGTGAGTTGGAAGCCTTCTCTAAATTTGGTGGTGACCTTGATGCTGCAACCAAGTCTGTAATTGACAAGGGCGCACGTAACGTAGAAATCTTGAAGCAGTTGCAATATTCTCCAATGACCGTAGAAAACCAAGTTGCTATTATCTACTTGGGTACACAAGGTTTGTTGCGTGAAGTAGCAGTGAAAAACGTGAAGGAATTTGAAGCACATTTCTTAACTGAAATGGCCAACAAATTACCAGATGTTTTAGCAGAATTTAAGAAAGGTCAGTTGAACGATGCAAGCATCGCTAAAATGACTGATCTGGCTAAGAGCATCATGCCTCAGTACAAATAATCCATTCAAACTGGTTATACTAGACCCCGAGCAATCGGGGTCTTTTTTTGTGCCAACCCGCGGTTTATTTTGCATAGCGGGAACTTTTTGGTAAGGCTACTTTTGTTTGTTGAAGATCTTTACCCAATTGATGAATTGTATTTTGAATTTGCATGACCCTTTCAAAAGTTGGAAATTTTCTACCAGAAGTATATTGTCGCATCATTCCCTTACTTATGCCAGCCTTTTCAGCCACTGCAGAGGCATTTAAATAATTTTTAGAATCAAATAGTCCTGTGATGTCGTATTGAATTTCAAATTCAATTGATGCTGCTTTTAGTTGGTGAAAACCCTTAACTAGTTTTTATCCTAAAAAGCTTTAAATCAATCGGAAGGCAGGATGATATAATGAAACATGATTATATTTAATTGCTAACCTAAGTTTTGTTTTTTTTAGCACCGAACCTCTTCTATACCTTTTGATACAGCTACAGATGCAACCGGTAGAGAGGTTAAAGGCCTCGTCAAACAGTTCAAAGACAATTATCCCCAAATTACTTGTAAGATACACCCTAGGGCATTGAAGCTTTTGAAGCCTATGTTAAAGTATTACAGGAATATCTAAAGTTATGAGTAGTGTTAGGTGGGGACGGAATTGAAAATTGATCTCTATCCAATCTGAGCCAATAATTAGTTATCTAAAAATGCTTTAATTGTGGCATTTAAGAACTCATTATCTTTTTGACTCAGGCCTGCACCAGCAAGGTGCCCCCACACTGATTTAATTGGAGTGAATTGTATTTTTGGAATGAATTTATTTTCATAAAGCGCTTCTGATAATGGAAAATAGAGATCTGATTCTGAAGGCATGTAGAGTGTGTTACACTCAATTGCAGCCAAGGCAAGTTCAATATTTCCTTTAAAAACATTGTTATTAGATATGTCATGGAACTCCCAAGTTCTAGCTTGAGATATTCTGTCGTTGGCGTCAATAGCCTTTTCTTTATCTATTCTATTTTGAATAAAATTTGATAAGGTTTCAAAACCAAGTTCTTTGTACTTCTCAAGTCTAAACCAGTCTTGAGACAAAAACCAAGAAGCCCAATGAAGTGACCATGCCTTTAAACCTTTTATTGGGGGAGAAGTATAATTACCATTATTCCAATTGCTATCAGTTTCTAGAGTAGAAATGGCACTTTCTAATCTTACATAACCGTGGGGATATGTTTTTGCAGTTCCGCAAAAAGCAACTAAGCTTTCAACTACTTTAGGATAGCTGATAGCCCATTGAAATGCCTGCTGCGCACCCATTGAGAAACCTATCACAGATTTTAGCTTCTTTATTTTAAACTGTTCAGAAATAAGTTGATACTCAGCTAATACATTATCTCTAATAGTAGTAACCGGAAAATTTGGACCATGAAAAGGTGGAGGCGTATTACTTGGAGAAGAAGAACGACCATTCCCAAAAAGTTCAGGTAGAATCAAAAAATATTTTGATGTGTCTAATGAATTATTTTTACCAATTAGAAAGTTATATCCATTATAATCGGAGCCATAAGAAGACGGAAGTAATATGGCATTGGATGAATCCTTGTTTAAAGAACCATAAGTTGCATATTTAATATATGCATTAGGAAGCGTGACGCCAGATTCCAATAAAAAATTACCTAAATAAAAACTGCGCTCTTTTGAATCAATTGTTTGGCTAAAACAATTATTTAATACCAAACTAAAGATTATTAATAAGATTAGATACCGCATATTTATTCTAATTCTTTTTCAAGAACTTTTAAAAGAGATTCTCCTTGTATAATATAAGCTCCAATATATGCACGATTGCTATTTTGAAGTATTCCAGAATAGTACCTAAAAATATTTTTTATTTTATTTACTTGACGGGGGTCAGTTGGAACGCTAATCAAATTGCCATTATTTTTAGAAGGTTGATTATTAATCTTTTTATCAAATAATTCATCAATACTTACATTAAATGAAATCATGTATGGATCCATGGGCTTTAAGTCCATATTTTCAAGTACAAAAGGTTGTAAATATGAATAATAATAGGTTTTTTCTCTTTCCTCTCTGTTTAATAAATTAGTTAGACTTGCTTTATATTTTGAGATGCTATCTGTAAGTCCATTTTTTTTAAAATAGCGTAAAGAGCCAGAGTTGACAATTTGATCTAAGTTGGCTGTTTTGGGCTCAAAATAGGACCATTTCATTGCTACCTTTGCAAACAGTTCATATTGGTAAAAATCATCTCCTTTAATTCCAATTGAGTCAATTGAAGACATTAACTTTTTAAGGTTGTTGATTCTAATAGTTCTGCCATCTACATAAGCTTTGGCTTTTTTAAGATCATCTCTTACATCTGTTTCCAACATTTTTGCAAGTTCATGGTAACGTTCTTTTTCAATATAGCCTTCTCGCAAGTTTTCTGCTAAAAATCCTAAACTAACAGCAAAGAATAACATGAAGAATTCCAATAGGTATTCAGACCATTTCTTTTTATGTGAAAGATGGTGTGGGTGATGTACTTCCATATTTATTTTTCATTCGTTTCAATGTATGCTAATAAGTCTAAGCCACTTTCTTTAGCCCTTCCCATAAATCTGACAGTATTTACTAGCAGTCCATATCTTCTTGTTATAATAGGCAGCAAGGCTGATTTAAGAAGTTGAGCTTTTGGACCTTGATAAAGATTCGTTTCTTTGTACCCATTTAATTGGCTAATAAAATTGATAGATTCATCTGTTACTAGTATTAAAGAAGCGTTCTCTTTGCCAATTGTATTTTCTCTTCCTTTTCTGTCTCTCACATATCTTCTTACGGCTTCTGTTCTTGGCATCCAAGCACCAATTGCATTATTATACTCTTTTAAAACAAAATCACCCTCCATGTCGCTGCTTCTGGTTTCTGCCGATAAACAAGCACTTGCATAATTTAGTATCTTATCTAACAAAATCTCATCTTTAATATACCTCAACGAGCCAGAACTTTTCATTTGATTATAGATATCGTTTTTACTGAGAAATCTATAAATATTAGATGGTAGATTCTGATATAAACTATCTGTATCAATTGTAGTTGAAGTAACTAAATAGACCATTGCAGAGTCAAATTTTTGACCAATCAATTTATCTCTATTAACAACAGAATCTATCAAGTGGATATTGTTATTAATATCTGTTTTTAGTTGGATTATTAACTCGTGGGCTCTTTCTTTTTCTATATAAACATCCCTATAGTTTTCAGCTACAAAACCTAAGGTTACAGCAAAGAATAACATTAGGAATTCAAGTAGATATTCATTCCATTTTTTTTTATGATTTGGATGGTGTGGATGGTGTACTTCCATTTTTTGTATTTGGTTTAGAAACTAATCAAATTTATCTCCGTACTCTTTTAGAATATTTTCATCAAGTTCTATGGCTTTTTGTTTTAAATCATTAATACTTCTAAGGATATAGGTATTTGTGTTTAAAGCAAATGAAGCTAAATTAAGCAATTCATTAATTTGATCCATATCCCTAATATGTAAGGGTTTGGGGTTTTCAGGTCTCTTATACCTAGAAAATCCGATACTATCAATGCTGCCAATTATTTGTACTTTATTCATTTCTGTACTTGTTGTAACGTCTAGAATAGAAGCTGCTTTAAATCTAAAATTTTGAAAGGTTGTTTCAGATATTGATTCAAGCTTTTCTATTTTAGAAATTAAATTTTCATATTCTTGAATATCATGTATAACCTTTTTATTTTCAATCAAACGTAATCCACCAGCATTTTTTAGTTGGATAAAACCATTATTAGAATTTTCTAAAAGCTTTCTTAGTGTAATAGCTTTAACGAATACATAGAAATCCGGCAATCTGTTTAGTAATGTTCCATCAGCATATGCATTGAGCAAAGAGTCCCCCAAAATCTGCTTCTTTTTATTAGCTAGAATAACTTTGTCAATTTCTACTAAATCATTTCTTAAATCAAAATGGATGTTTTGTAAAAATTTTATTTCTCTTTCCTTTTCAACTTTGTGTTCTCGAATGTTCTCTGCAAAGAATCCAAGAGAAATTGCAATAAAAAGCATTAAGAATTCTAAGATATATTCTTTAAAATCTTTTTTATGCGTAGCGTGATGTGAGTGATGTACTTCCATTTTAATTATTTGGTAAAACTATTCATAACAAGTTTTCTGAAATCTCTTCTTAACTCTATCTGAGAGTTTGGTTGAACTTGTAACATCAGAATGGCAATTATTCCACTTGTAGGTTCTATAAAATAGGTGGGGCCAGTTGCACCTGACCAGTTTAAGCTACCCTTAGGAAGTGGATCATTAGGATTATCCTTTCTTTTAATTTGATAGCCAAAAGTGAATCCTTCATTCTTTAAATTATCCTTTGGGGAAATATCAGCTTCAATTGTAATAGGGGTTTGGTCTGTCTTCATCAAATTTATGGTACTAGCTTTAGCAATTGTTTTTCCCTTAAAAACGCCATTGTCTAATATCATTTGACAAAAATTATAATAATCAAGAATAGTAGCATTTAATCCACCCCCGCCGTTAAAAAATACTTTTTGGCCCGATATTTTATTGCTTTTTATAGAACCAGGGTCGGATACTTCTAGGGAATTATTTGCTCCCGGTTTGTAGAGGGTTGTTAATCTTGCTGCATCTACTTCATCTAAGAAAAACTTGGTATCCTTCATTTCCATTTGATCTAATATGCTTTCTTTTAATGATATATTTAGAGGTTTACCTGTGATTACTTCTATAATTCTTCCAGCTATTAAAATTCCAGGTCCGTAAATCCATCCTTGACCAGGCTCATGAGTTAAAGGAAGCTTGGCTAATTTTTTAGAAAATTCGTTAATTGAATAATTGTATTGATTGGCTGCTAGTTTGGTATAAATTTCTTGCATATTGCCACCATATTGGCTTGCAAATCCAGCAGTATGTGTTAGTATATGTTTAATTAATATTGGTTGTGTTGCTTTTGAGGTTTTCAAAATATATGAACCATCTAAACTGTCTTTAGAAAGAAGAATTTCTGGTTGTGAAAATTCTGGAAGGAATTTTGATATGGGATCTTCTGTATTGCATTTACCTTCCTCGCAAAGTTTTAATAAGGAAAGGGTTACTATGGCTTTTGACATTGATGCCAATCTAAAAATGGCATCTTTTGTCATTGGTTTGTGATTTTCAATATCAGATTCGCCAAATGCTTTGAAATGAACAATATTTCCATTTTGAGCAATTAATACAACAGCACCTGGTAATTGTTTAGTGCGTATTGAGTATAGTATTGCACTGTCTAATTTTGCTAATCCTATAGGCTTTAAATGTAGTTTAGGCTGAGCACTAATCTCCCCCTCAATAAAAGTTAAAAAATAGCAGAAAAGCAGCAGTCGTCCCAGCATATTTTGATTCATTTTTAGTTTTAATTATCCATCTTAAAAATAGAGTTCTTTCTAGCACTGATCTAAGCCTAAAGTTGCAGTTTTAATTTTAAAAATTGTATTGCATTTTATAAAAATTAATCGTCTTTTAGTATAACATAAAAGTCTATTTTCCAATATAAATTTTCATTATTTTCGAGTTTTATTTTTATACTTATGCTCTTATTTTGAGGTAGATAGACGAATAATTACTACTTTATGCTTGTTTTATTTTGAAATAAAGTAGGACATTTCATTATCCTGAAATACACAATATGACATACCCATTTTTATTTGGCATTTTGGCAGTAATCATTATTTTGTTTAGGCGCCATCATAGAAATAAATCTAATAATTCATAACAAAGTTCCAAAATGGAAGTTCATCATCATTCCCAACATAGTTCTCATAAGAAAAAGTTTAAAGAACACATACTAGAATTTTTTATGTTATTCTTGGCAGTGAGCCTGGGATTTCTTGCAGAGAATATACGTGAACATTTTATTGAAAAGGAAAGGGCGCATGAATTGTTGCATAGTTTCATTAAAGATGTTGAAAGTAATGTTTCATTTACAGATTCACTTTTCAAGAGCAACAGGAAAATGCTTATCAAGAATGATTCCTCAATGGTATATCTCTTAGAAAACAAGCAAATAAGTCTTGATAGCTTTTATAGTTATTTTCCACTGGGAAGCTTTCGTTATCTCAATAATAATGATACCTATGATCAAATGCGGAGTTCTGGCTCACTCAGATATATAAAAGATACCATTCTACTAAGGATGATTATTAATTATAATACTGCTTCAAGATCAGCAGAATTTAGGAGTGTTACCCAGGAATATGAATATGTAGCCCATGAGTACACAGAGGCAATGCAGAACTGGATGCCACCGGAGATTGCTGCAAAAAGACATGCAACTGCCTATGTTACCAATAAGGCGTTTTCCACGATGCTGGAAAATGAGAATGATAAGGCTTTAATGCATAAACTATACCACAAAGTGGACAATAAAATATTTTTACTTAAAGGGGAGTCTTTAGAAAAAATGAAAAATGAATTAATTCCGGTAATTGCAAGAAAAACCTATTTGATGTCAGCTAGTATGCGAACAGCCTTGATAGTTAATGAACAAGCAAAAAATTTATTAATTTATTACAAAAGAACAGCGGGAGAATCTGAATAGTGGTATTTGAATATAAATGCAGAATGTGCAGTTGTTTTAAAAATTAAGTTTAATATATTATGGAAGTTCACCATCCCCATCATCCTGGTCATAAAAAGAAATCAATTGAATACTTGCTTGAATTCATAATACCTTTTCTGGTTGTTACACTGGGCTTTTTCGACGAAAATATTCAATAACATTATTTATCAATATGTTTGATTAACTGATAAATATTTTCATTTATTTTTTTCATCCTATCCAGCAAGGGATTATAGGTTTCATAAAATGTATTTACAATGCCTTTATTCGCGTCTTTATTTGAAGGATCAGCACTTGGGTCATTGGGATCATTATCTTGGTATCTAAACCAGTGCCAACCAACACAATTCTTGTTTTGTAATAGATTCAAGCAAAAATTCTGATAGTGTATTCCTCGGTCGTCTTGGGTTTTTACCAGCCAGCCAGCTCCAGTAATATTGTCCATTTTAGAATCCATTGCTTTTGTATAAAATTCTGTAATGATAAATGGCTTTTTCAGTTCTGCCCATTGTTGGTTATGCGTACTGGTTAGCTCCCAATTTCCATAATAATTTATTGAAATAATATCGCAATAGGATTCAGCAGCGCTTAAAACATAAGGATTGACTTTTGCCGCTGCATGCAACCTGCTACCAATAAATAAATGGTTGGGATCAAATTTTTTAATGGATAAAGCAACAGTTTTATAATAGGCTTCGCACACAAATCCACTAAAGGCTTCTTTTTGATCTTTGGTGATTTTTGAAGTATCTATTTGTTTTTCTTTAACCCAAGTGATTGCCAATTGATAAGCTGGATCCTGTTGCTTATTTATTTTTAGAAAATTAGTGATGAGATTATCTTGAAATGGAAGTTCATTGTCTGAAAAATGACCAAATAAGTTTTGATCTTTATTACTCTTGATAAGTAGTTCATTTTTTTGGTCACACCATTTTTTAAAACCATCATCAAAGATGTATGCTAATACAGGATAGTCAGGTTCTTTGTTTTTATTTTTTTGATTTTGTGAATAGCTTCCTAGTAAGCTTAATTGGGTACAATAAACAATTGGCTTAGTTTTTTCTTTATTAAATTGAACAATAGCATCTATGTCAGACCAAGATCCAGTGGTATTAAATCCATTTTGATCAATTAATTGCTTAGACTCAGCAATCCAGTTTTGAGTACTACCATATTTCTTTGCAAATGCGGCTACGTTGTCTGGGGATTTACCCAGTCTAACACCATTAATAGCTATATTATAAAAAAAATTTCCTTCAGGGTCAATAACCCATGATCTTCCATTTAATTTAGTGGTAGTGAAAAAACCAGTAGAAACTATTTTGTTATTAAGATCCCCACCATATTTATTAAGTTTTAATACACCTGTTGGTTTGAAGTCTTTAATGAATTCAATAGTATGAGATGAAAAATTCTTCCAGTCTGAATATTGTATGTTTCTATTGCTATCCCTACTCCAAATTTTAGATGCTACAAGTATAGAATCTTTAAAAATCAGCTTTTGGGCTGTTGAAATATTTTGACTAAATATTAGGTATGAAATTATAAAAACTAACTTTTTCATAAGACTTCTTACTGGATTAAATAAGGTTAAATTATGGGAGGTAATTAGTCCTCCCATAATTTAATTTCAACAAAAATTAATTCTTAATAACCTGCATTTTGTGGCATTTTCTTGGTCAGATTTGCATCAATTACACTTTGTGGTATTGGCAAAATAGAATCTCTTAATACAATTTTAGGGCCAGCATACTTATTATTTAGAAGTGTTCTTGTATACCAAGTACCTGTTCTTAATAATGTATATCTCCTGTGCTCTTCTGTAATTAATTCCCTTGATCTTTCATCTAATATAAAATTCAATGTTACTTGGGCTGATGTAATTGGGGTTGCATTTGCCCTTGCGCGTATGATATTTATTGTTGCAGCTGCGCCTGTTAAATCATTTAATCTAAACTGAGCTTCTGCTAAAAGTAAATAGGTATCTGCTAATCTTAAATAGATTTGATCATTATAATTGGATGAATTTTGTACATCTGCGGTATCGCTAGGCGCCCAATCCCATTTACGAATACTCGGCCAGTTTGGCGCTGCAGTTGCATTTGGGGCTGGTTCATCACAGTTAATGCTTAAACGAATAGTATCAATCCCTATTCTTCCTCCGGTTGGCCCAGAAGTATACCCAGGAGTAGCACAGGTTGCAGCACTATTGATGTTCGCGTTACTTGGCAAAGAAGCGGAATTGTTCATCAAATAGAAAAAGCGATATGCAAAAGAACCGCCACGATGGTCTGTTGATCCATATAAACTCAATGCAAATTTAGTTATTGCAAAACGACCTAATCCTCTACCTCCATATTCTTGAGAAAAGGTAAGTGGATTCCTTAATGGATTTCCAACACGAATATCATTGTATCTATTAACCCACCACCTGCGCATAATATTTGCATCTCCTCCAGTTGATAGATATTCATTTTGAACTACCCACAGGGCTTCTTTATTACCTTGACTTCTATTTGAATTTCTATCTAAGAACATGTCTGTAAATGGAGTGCCTGGTAAACTTGCTTGAGTACCATATCTTGCAGTGATTAAACTGTAATTGGTATTTTGAGTAACTGCTAAAGCTTTTTCTTTTGCTTTTGCAAAATCACCAGTTGTTAAATACAGTTCAGCTAAATAGTGTTGCGCTACTACTTTACTAGCTCTGCCTTCTACTAAAGGCAGATCGCTCATATTGGCTTCTGCATACAATAAATCTGCTTCCATAGCTTTTCTAACATCTGCTACAGGAGTCCTGTCCCAATCTGTTCTAATTGAACTTCCTTTTGATTCCGTTAGGTTTAACGGAACGTCTCCGTATAAAAATGTTAAATGTCTGTATGCCCAAGCCCTAATGAGTTTTGCTTCACCCACTATTTGTTTTTTGTCTTTATCAGTCCAGTTGATGGATGGATTTTCTGCACGGTCAATAATGGTATTTGCTCCATTTACTATTCGGTATAGCCATTCCCACACTCTTCTTACATATGCGTCAGTTGAATTTAAACGAACACCAAAATCATTAAAAACCTGTTCTGGGGCATTTCCGGCTGGTCTAAGGCTATAAGCATTATCAACGCCAACCATAGCAGCAGTAATAGCCATATCGTTTGACGAACCATTAATTCCTTTTCTTTCTTCTCGCCATTGGCTATATAATCCATATAGCCCTGATTCAAAACCCGCTTTATTTACATATAAGTTATCCGGCGCAATAAGTGCTAGTGGACTCTCTTCTAAGAATGACTTATTACAAGAAAAGCTAGTAATAAGTAAAAAGAAGAAACTAGATATTTTTATTATATTTTTCATATTAATATTTTTCACAAATTCTTTATAAAGTGATTGTTAATCCAAATACAATTTCTTTCTGTAAAGGCAAACCGTATTGATTTGTTAACTCAGGATCCAATGCTGTGAATTTGGTAACCGTAGCCATATTCCTTCCTGAAACATATACTTTACAAGAATTAATTTTTAGTTTTTTAAATGCATCGGCAGGTATATCATAAGCAAGTGATATATCTTTTAGACGCAGGAAAGAAGCATTTTCATAAAAGTTCACACCAAAAGGATTTGCATTGGCATCATTGGCAAAATGATTACCATTTGGATTGGTTGTAGACCACCAATCTTTTCTGGTAGTGTTCCTTCTAGTATCAGTGAACACATTGTCATCCTCAAATGGATTCCTTCTTGTAATACCGGATACTCCATGTATAAAAATCATAAGAGAGAAGCGTTTGTATTTAAAGGTATTGGTCATACCCCATATGAAATTTGGATCTTCTCTACCAATAATTGTTCTGTCGTTGGCATTAATTAGTGTGTCACCATTAACATTGTTCACTCTCACCCATCCTGGCTTTGCTGTTTTTTGAACCGACTCATCTACTTCTTTTTGAGATTTAAAAACTCCAGCATTTTGTAATCCAAAAATCACATTTATTGGCTGGCCAATAAACCAGCTATTGGCAATATCATCTTTACCATCACCATATAATTCAACAATTTTATTTGTGTTATACGATAAATTTAAATTGGTAGACCATGTGAAATTTTTATTTTGAACATTGATAGTGGTCAAGCCTAATTCAACACCAGTATTAGCTGTTTTTCCTAAATTTTGTAAAATTCTAGTAAATCCTTGAACGGATGGTATTGCACGGTTCAACAATAAGTCACTTGTATTAGAGGAATAATAATCTAAAGAACCTTGTATTCTATTTTTTAGAATACCAAAATCTAATCCAAGCGAGAGTGTCTTTGTTGATTCCCAACCTAATTGTTCATTTGCTAAACTACTTGGAACATAACCCGGAAGAACAGTTGTTCCAGTTATGTATGGGAAGCTAGATAATTTTGCTAATGAACTATAAGATGAAACAGCTTGATTGCCATTCAATCCATAAGACACCCGGAGTTTCAAATTATTAACAAAGGATAATTTGCTAATAAATGATTCTTTATGAAGGTTCCAAGCTATAGCAGCAGAAGGGAAAACGCCATATTTTTTAGTTGCTCCAAAACCAGAAAAACCATCTCTTCTAGCAGTAAGCGTTAACAAATACTTGCCATCATAACCATAATTTATTCTGCCCATCTGCGACAATAGGTTTTGTTTAAAATAAACCGCGGAAGGGGTTAATAATGTGGCAGAAACCATTTGATAATTAGTTAGCACGTCATTTGGAAAACCCTGTCCCTCTAATTGGTCTCTGTCAAATTCATTACTCTGACTACTGTAAAGAGCAGTTGCATTTATTGAGTGTTTACCAAATTCTCTAGAATAGTTCAAAATATTTTCAACAGTATAATTCTTACTGATTGCAGAGTAATTAGTTGCTAATCCATTTGTTTCATATCCAGATGCAACATTTCTTCCAGAATATGTTTTTCTAGAAGTGTTTTCATATTCAATACCGGTATTCAATTTATAAGAAAGCCCTTTTAGGAATGGGAGGTCAACTTTTACACTATTGGTTGTAAAAACTCTGTATGAATTGTCGCTGTTTTTTACAAGCAAAGAGGATAAAGGATTTCTTGCAGGTGGATAGTCAGCGTATGCATAGATGGCTATTGAACCATCTGAATTATATGGTGTAGTTAATGGATTGAAGAAATTTGCACCACCTCCTGTATTTCTGCTATCTTGAAATTCTACGGGCAATCCATCTCTGTTTTGCAGTGAAAATTGCGTACTTGATGCAATGGTTAACCAAGGTGTTACCTTGATATCTAAATTTGGTCTTAATGAGTATCTTTTAAATCGGTCATTTATAGCTACACCATTAACATCCAAAAAGGTACCACCTAAATAAAAAGAAACCTTGTCTGAGCCTCCAGCAACAGATATTGAATGTTGTGATCTAGTTCCTGTTTGTGTAGCCAAGTCATACCAGTCAACAAACTTTCCAGCATCATAAACCGCTTGTTCTCCCGGAGATATTACATTTGGGGCATTTAGTCTATTCTTTTTGAATTCATAAAACTCAGTTCCTGTTAGTAATTCAGGTTTATTGATAATGCTTTGTGTACCATAAAAACCATCATAGGTAATATTGAGCTTTCCTTTTTTACCTTGTTTACTTGTGACAATGATTACGCCATTAGATCCTCTTGCGCCATAAATAGCTGCTGCAGAAGCATCTTTTAAAATTTCAATTGACTCTACATCATTTGGATTCAACTCAGAAATGCCCCCATCATATGGAATACCATCCCAAACAATTAATGGTCCGTTTGATGCGCTGATTGACTTTCTACCCCTGATTACAATGGAAACATCATTGCCTTCTGCGCCACCACCATTGGTATTTATTTGAATACCAGGTACTGCACCTTGAAGCGCTTGGGCTATATTGGTATTGGGTAATTGTGTAAGCCGTTCCTTTGGCAAGGATGCTACAGCACCAGTTACATCACGTTTTTTTTGTGTACCATAACCAACCACAACAACATCTGATAAACTATTGTCTTCTTTTTGAAGCACAACTGTATAATCAGATTGGGTAGCAATAATTTGTTCTGCATTCACATAGCCAACATAACTAATTACTAAAATGGTATTGGCCCCAGATGGGATTTCAATACTAAAAAAACCTGACTCATTACTAAGTTGTGCTTTTTGTTGCCCTTTTACTGTAACGGTAGCCCCACTTAAAACGTTTCCGTCTGAGGATACAACTTTACCAGTAATTTTTCTAGACTGGGCAATACTTGATAATCCAAGCACAGAAAAGATGAGCAGAAAAAGTGATTTTCTGAATAGCATAGCAATCTATTTATTGAAAAATTAAAAAATGATTAATTATGCAAATTGTCTTAAAATGTCTATCCTGTGATTATAATATTGAATTTTATTTACGAAAACGTGATAGTGGCTTGATTTCTATTTTGTTTATTTAGACGAGAATTATCTAAACGCTAATGATTGTTTAACTAAAACAATTGATTTTGTGAAATTCGTGCAACCGAATCAATGGACATTTTGAGTCTTTGCAGTGTTTATTTTATGATAACCTCTTGAGAGACAACATTAACTTGCCTTTCTAGCATTTTTCAAGTAAATCCTTTATTTACTTGAACCTCTTCTCTACCTTTATGTTATAGATACAGATGCAACAGATAGTTAGTGTTAAAGGCCTTACCAAACAGTTTAAAAACTTAACCGCGGTAAACAACCTGTCTTTTTCTGTAAATGAAGGAGATGTGTATGGTTTTCTGGGTCAGAATGGCGCGGGTAAGAGCACCAGCATTAGAATGATGCTCACCCTAATTGAACCCTCCAGTGGTCAAATTGAGTTATTTGGAATGGATTTGGCGCGTCATCGCAGAGAAATTTTGCGTAATGTGGGAGCCGTGATTGAAAAACCTGATGTTTACAAATATCTCTCCGCTTACGAGAATTTGGAATTGTTTGCCCGTCTGAGTGGCATCAAGCCCAGTAAGAAAATATTGATGGACCAACTAGAAATGGTGGGTCTGGCGGGTAGGGCAAACGACCGCGTAAAGACCTTTTCACAAGGAATGAAGCAAAGACTGGGTATTGGAATTGCCTTGGTGCATAATCCACAATTGATTGTTCTAGATGAGCCTACCAATGGTTTAGATCCCCAAGGGATTGCTGATATCCGAAATTTGATATTGCACCTAAGCCGTGATTTGAAAAAAACCATTGTGGTTTCTTCCCACTTGTTAAGTGAGATTGAACAAGTAGCAACCCGTGTGTTGATTATTGATAAGGGGCAGAAATTAGTAGAAGGAAATGCGGCTGAATTATTTGATCCTGCACAAACCATTGTTGAATTACAAACCATGGACAACGCTTTTGCATTGACGCAATTGAAAGCAAGCCCTTGGTCCGCTTATCTACAAGCCCAGCGCAATACAGCCATTTTACTCAAGTTGAATAGAACTGAAATCCCTTCCTTGCATTCAGATTTAGCAGCTATGCAAATTCAATTATTGTCTTTACAACCTCGACATTCCTTAGAAGACTTTTTCTTACAAATAACCTCCGGCAACCAACATGTGGACACTTATACAAATTGAGTTATACAAGATATTCCGCAGACCCCGGACTTATATTGCTTTTATTGCTGTAGCAGCACTGATTATCATTATCCAATTTGGGTTAAAGCTGGATGGTAAAAGCTACGCCGATTTTTTGATGAAGGATATTGGAGGCACCATGGAAATTGATGGCAATATTCTCAATGGCTATTTGATCTGCTATATCATGTTGCAATTGCTCTTGGTGCACGTGCCTTTATTGGTAGCTTTGATTGCCGCTGATATGATTTCGGGCGAAGCCAATATGGGTACTTTGCGTTTACTCATTTCAAAACCGTTTAGTAGAACAGAATTATTGCTAGCCAAATTTTTTGCATCTACCGTTTACACTTTATTACTCTTGGTTTGGTTGGCCATACTGGCCCTGTTTTTGAGTATGTGGATTTTTGGTACGGGAGATATGTTTTTGATGAAGAGTAGTTATGTGGTCTTGCTTTCTGAAAACGATGTATTCTGGCGTTATACAGGTGCATTTGTCTTTGCTGCACTGGCCATGGTAACAGTAGCTGCCCTTGGTTTTTTCTTGTCCATTTTTGCAGAAAACAGTATTGGGCCCATTGTGGCTACCATGAGTGTGATTGTATTTTTCACCATCTTGAGTACTTTGAATATTCCCATCTTCAATGCCTTAAAACCTTACCTGTTTACTACACACATGATTAGTTGGAAGGAGTTTTTTGACATTCAAGTCAATGACGCCAATGAAGCCATTGTGGGTAGTATTCAGCATCCACAAAAGATTGTCAATTCTGCCTTGGTCTTGGTCTTGCATATTATTGGTTTTGTAGGTGGTAGCATTTGGATCTTTAAAAAGAAAGACGTGTTGAGCTAATTAAATTTCAAGTATTAAAATATTTTCCATGAGGAGCTTCCTATTCATTGTTGCTTTACTAATTTCTTATTCCAGCATTCAGGCACAAGACATGACAGCTCTTGTGACAAAGGTGAAAGCCAAACTTGATCAGGTGAATGATTATGAAGCAGAGGGCAATATGAAGACCGATGTTAGTTTTATTAAAGCACCTATTGGAAAAGTAAAAGTCTATTTTAAAAAGCCTAATAAGTTTAGGTTGAAAAAAGAGGGAGGTATTTCACTGTTACCCAAGGGTGGTGTATCGGTGAACATGAGCACCATTATTACCACAAGTGATTTTGTGGCATTGGCAGCTGGGGAAGCTGTAATTGATGGTTTTAAAACCAAGATTGTAAAACTACTTCCCTCCAATGAAGCTAGTGAAATTGTGATTACTACGTTATACATAGATGAGCCCAATTTGTTGGTGAGAAAAGCCATTACCACTACCAAGGAAAATGGTACTTATGAAATGCAAATGAGTTACGGGGCTTATGCCAATTATGGTTTGCCTCAGAAAGTGGTATTTAGTTTTAATACCAAGGACTACAAATTACCCAAGGGAATCACTTTGGAATTTGATGATAATGAGAAGCCCCTCTCTGAAGCACAGAAACTCAAAAACAAAAAGGGAAGGGTAGAAATTACGTATTCCAATTATGTGGTGAACAAGGGAATTGCTGATAGCTTTTTCAAATAATCCTTAGAAGAGTTCTACATACCATTCTCTCTCAAACAGTGCAGCTGCTGCTAATTGGTGAATGCCTTCTTTGTTGCTGATTTGCCCATCAGTCAGCGTATTATCGGCCACGCCGCACCAGGGTTCTATGCAAACAAAGTTTGCCTCTTTGGCACTCCAAATGCCCATGTAGGGGAAGTCTCCGTAGTGCAGGGTAAGACCATGTGCGGTTTTATCACTCTTAATCCCAATGCTATGACTTGCTAGGTTTTTGAAAACCAAAGCGTCTCCATAAAACAAAGATTTTTTTAAAGGCAATTGGCTAGAGTTGTCTAGATAGGGAACCGCAATTGGTTCTACTAACCCTTTAGCGTCAAGTGGATGAACACCCACTGTTTCTGTTGTTCCAAATTCCAAATACCAGTCTTCATAATTTGTACCATCTATTAGTGGAACTTTAAAAGCAGGATGTGCACCTACAGAAAAATACATGGGCTTGTCACCCGTATTTTCAACCAAATAAGTCACGTATAATTTGTTTTCTGCTAAGCGATAGGTAATGGAGAAACTAAATTCAAAAGGATACACTGCCCTGGTAATTTCATTGGCCTCCAATTTAAATACAACGCTAGACGCTGTTTGCTGTTCCGCACTAAAAACAGATTCTCTGGCAAAGCCATGTCTACTTAAAGGATATTGGTGCCCGTCAAAAGTATAAAGACCATTTTTCAATCCTCCTACAATGGGAAACAGCACAGGACTTTTCTTTGACCAATATGCGGGGTTGGCATCCCAGAGATATTCTAATTCCGTGGTCTTATTATAAATACTTTGTAATTCCGCGCCTAGTGCACTAACGGTTACAGTTAATTCCTGATTAGTAAGGGTAAACATGAAACTGATTTTATCTTTCGTTTTCCTCTATACGTTCATCAACCGCGTTAGCCAGCATTCTTGCACTCATTTTTCTAAGTGGATTGGTGCGCATTTCTTTGTATCCGTTCCTGCTTCTATAAATATCTACTGCTTCAAAAACAGCTACAATAAAACTATTGGCATCGGCCTTATCCTTACCTGCAATGTCAAAAGCAGTTCCATGATCAGGACTGGTTCTGATAACAGGCAGTCCTGCTGTATAATTCACACCTTCGCCAATGGCTAGTGACTTAAAGGGAATCAATCCTTGGTCATGGTACATGGCTAGTACGGCATCAAATTTTTCAAATTGTCCACGTGCAAAAAAAGCATCGGCACTATAGGGTCCAAACACCAACATGGATTGCTTGGCGTCTTTAATGGCGGGTTTGATAATCGTTTCTTCTTCTGCTCCAATCAATCCTTCATCTCCGGCGTGTGGATTCAGACCTAGTACAGCAATCTTGGGTTTATCAACGCCAAAATCTTTTTGCAAACTGTTGTGCATGATTTTCAATTTCAACAGAATGTTTTCTCTGGTAATATGTTTAGAAACATCAGCAACCGTTACGTGTTCAGTAACTAGTCCCACGCGCATATTTTCTGCTACCATAAACATCACCACATCGCTCACATTGAAGAAAGCTTTGAAGTAGGGGGTATGTCCGGTATATGGGAATGCTTCTGTATGAATATTCTTCTTATGAATAGGTGCAGTAACTAGGCCATGGATCAATCCCTCTTTGAGTGCCTGGGTTGCTTGTGTTAAAGATTCTAAAGCGTATTTGCCACCTATTTCATTTAATTGACCTGGGGTAATCACCACTTCTTCTTCCCAGCAATTAAAAATATTGACCTGTTTTGGGTTTAACCTATTCAGTTCTTTCACATTGGCATAACTGAAATTGTTTTCAGGCAGGGTCTTTCTATAGAAATTGATGCATTTGTTATTAGCAAAAACCACCGGTGTGCAAATTTCTAGAATACGATGGTCTGATAATGTTTTGATAATTAGTTCTATACCAATGCCATTTAGGTCTCCGCAGGTGAATCCAATAACTGGCTTTTGTAATTCGTAGCTCATGAAAGTAAATTATGGGTAAAAATAAGGATTATTACCCGCAACTGCGGGAACCTTAAAAAACCTAATTTCGTGCCAATGGACTATCGCCTGAAAAAATCACTGGGTCAGCATTTTTTAAAAGATGAATCTATCTGCAAACAGATTGTGGCAGCTTTGGAATCCGAGCCCTTTAAGCAATTGGTAGAAGTGGGTCCTGGTGCAGGTGCTTTAACCAAGTATTTGCTCCCTTTGAAAGGCATAGATTTTAAAGCAGTAGAACTGGATGATGAAAAAGTAGTGTATTTGAACCTGACTTATCCAGCCATTCAAGGCAAAATCATACACCAAGACTTTTTACAGATTGAGGCACCTTTTGAGGGCAGTTTTACGGTTGTGGGTAATTTTCCCTACAATATCTCTACGCAGATTGTGTTCAAAGTCTTGGAATGGAAAGACCAAGTGCCTGTGATGATTGGGATGTTTCAAAAAGAAGTGGCTCAAAGAATTGCATCCAAACCCAATACTAAAGTATATGGAATCATGAGCGTATTGGTGCAGGCTTTCTATGAAGTAACCTATTTGTTTGACGTTCCTCCGGAAAGCTTTAATCCACCACCCAAGGTCATGAGTGGGGTGATAAGGTTAAGAAGAAAGGAAACAGTGGTTTCCATGAAGTCTGAGAAAGCCTTGTTTGCCCTGGTAAAAGCGGCGTTTAACCAACGCAGAAAAATGCTAAGAAACGCTGTAAGGGGTTTGTTTGAACCAGAATTTCTAGAGAATCCCATTTTCAATAAACGCGCAGAACAGCTAAGCATAGAAGATTTTGCTGAACTTAGTTTTCATATGCGCTAATACCACCAAATTGGAAAGAAAAGTATTGATAACCGCCAATGCCCATCCCTATCTCACGGAGCGTTTGGAGCAATTAGGTTTTAAAGTGGTCTTTATTCCTGGTATTGGAGATCTGGCATTGGAACAAGCCATTATAGATCTTGAAGGGTTAATAGTTACCACCCGACCTCTGAAAAAAGCCTTATTGGAAAAAGCGAGCAAACTCAAATGGATTGGCCGTTTAGGTAGTGGCATGGAACTCATAGATACGGACTATGCGCAAAGCAAAGGGATTCTCTGTGTGAGCAGCCCAGAAGGCAATTGTAATGCAGTAGCAGAACATGAGTTGGGTTTACTCTTGGGTTTGATGAATAAAATACCAAGCAGTGCATTAGAAATAAAGGATGGTAAATGGATCAGAACCGAGAACAGGGGAGAAGAGCTTACCGGTAAAACCGTTGGGATCATTGGTTTTGGTCATACAGGACAAGCTTTTGCCAAAATCCTTTCTGGCTTTGCTGTTACAATTCTGGCTTATGATAAGTATAAACAAGGGTTCACTTCAGCTAATGTTCAGGAAGCTACTTTGCAAGAAATACAGCAAGAAGCAGATGTGATTAGTTGGCATGTACCTCTAACAGAAGAAACCTTTCATATGGCCAATGATGCTTTCTTTGAGATGCTCCAGCAGAAGCCCTATTTTCTAACAACCTGCCGAGGAAAAGTAACAGATACCCTTGCCCTCAAAAAGGCTTTAAAAAGCGGTAAAATTAGGGCTGCGGGTTTAGATGTATTAGAAAATGAAAAC
Source organism: Bacteroidota bacterium (assembly GCA_947460595.1). Lineage (GTDB taxonomy): Bacteria > Bacteroidota > Bacteroidia > Chitinophagales > Chitinophagaceae > Sediminibacterium. Next base: position 194,361 of record CANHGS010000001.1, read on the forward strand.
TTAGACAGCTATAATCAAGCAGAGAAAGAAACCCTTCAATGGTTATTGTCTCAATCCAATGTGCTTATTACACCCCATATTGCGGGGTATAGCCAAGAAGCCTATTTTAAAATGGCCAAACTGGTTTTGGACAAACTGGGCTTGGCTTAGAGAAATTACATTTACTTGATTTTGCAAATATTTCCTATTTTTGCAGATCTACAACGCTACAGTCAAACGTGGCGTTGTATTTTTTTTACCGCTTCTAAACAGCAAGACTATGAGTGACTATGTAACACAGGAAACCTTTGACAAGATGCGTGAGGAATTGCAGCGTATGAAGTCTATTGAACGCCCTGCGGCATCCAAAGCTATTGCCGAGGCAAGGGAAAAAGGTGACTTGAAGGAAAATGCCGAATATGATGCAGCAAAGGAAGCCCAAGGCATGCTAGAAGCAAAAATCAAACAATTAGAAGGCGTGATCAGCAATGCAAAAATTGTGGATCCCGGTACTATTGATATTAGTAAAGTAACTATCTTGACCAAAGTGACCATTACCAATTTGGCCACTAAGAAAACGGTAACTTATCAAATTGTAGGTGAAAAAGAAGCCGATTTGAAACTGGGTAAAATTTCTGCCAGCTCACCTATTGGAAGCGGCTTATTAGGAAAAGTAATAGGTGAGGTTGCAGAAGTGCAAGCACCCAATGGTATTATTAAATTCAAGGTGGAAAATATCAGCATCTAAATAGCATGACTATTTTTTCAAAAATCATTGCGGGTGAAATTCCGTCTTACAAGATTGCAGAGAATGAACTTTTTTTTGCCTTCTTAGACATTTTTCCCTTAGTGAAAGGTCATGTACTAGTGGTGCCCAAAACAGAGACGGATCAGTTCTTTGATTTGGATAACCATTATCTCTCAGAAATTTTGTTGTTTTCAAAACCCATTGCCAAAGCTATAGAGCAAGCATTTCCCTGTAACCGTTGTGGTATCAGTATTGTGGGTTTAGAAGTGCCACACGCTCACTTGCATTTGGTACCCATTAACGAGGCAGATGATTTGAATTTTACAAGGGGAAAACTGAAACTATCTCCAGAAGAATTCAAAGCGGTTCAGGAAGCTATTTTGGCTGCCTTATAAGTTTATTTACTAACCCTTCCTGGATTTTTGGCAATAAACTCATCCCAACCCTTCAAGCCTTTGACGGCAGTTCCTAAAACGGAAGAAGTTTGATAATGATGGCATAAGGCCACAGCAAGTGCATCCGTAGCGTCAAAATACTGTGGTTGTTCGGCAATAGATAGAACCCGTTGTAGCATTTTCCAAACCTGATCTTTATCGGCATTACCGTTTCCTGTAATGGACTGTTTCACTTTTTTAGGAGAGTATTCCGTAACACCCAATTTGGCCTGCATAGCTGCCGCTATGGCCACACCTTGCGCCCTTCCTAATTTGAGCATGCTCTGAACGTTTTTGCCAAAGAAAGGGGCTTCAATGGCAAAGGTTGAAGGATGATAAAGACTAATGAGTTCCATTACCTTGGTATGAATCATTTCAAGTCTAGCATAAATGTCTTTTTCATGTGCCAGTTTTAATACATCCATCAGCAAGACACGGGGTTGGTTGTTTTCTACCCGTAATAAGGCATATCCCATGACGGTGGTGCCAGGGTCAATTCCCAATATGATCTCAGGTTTTTTGCTCATCCTGGTAAAAATAAACCAAAGCAGTGAGCATTTCTCATTCTGCTTACGATAGCCGTTCTTTGTACCCAAAAATTAGGCACTGTCTAGGAAATTTAAAATATTCTTGAATTATGTGCTAGGTCCAGTCTTGTTCCTATGGCTGGCTTATTCCATCTATCAGCAAGTTCAACACCACAATGACCTAGATGAATCCTGGGAACTAATTAAGCATGCGATGATTCAAAAAGGGTGGATGGTTTTTGCCTTGGTATTTGTTTTGATGTTGCTGAATTGGGGTTTGGAAGCCAGAAAATGGCAGTTATTAGCCCGTAAAGTTCAGCCTATTTCTTATTGGGGTGCCTATAAGGCCATTTTATCGGGTCAGGCATTTGCGTTTAATACCATCAACCGTTCTGGCGATTTTATTGGACGAATTTTGTATTTAGAAGAGGGCAATAGGTTAAGAGCGGTTGGCTTATCCCTAATAGGATCTATGAGTCAAATTTTAGTCACATTTAGCATTGGGTTTATATCACTTATGATACTCAGGTTTACTTTATTAGATAACCAACCTATATTGCTAGGCTTGTCTATTTTTTGGTTAGACGCGCTGCTAATTGTGTTGGTGCCCGGGATTCTATTGTTTGGCGTACTTTATTTTAATGTGGCATTGGTTATCAGGTGGATAGAACGGATACCCTTTGTGAACAAGTACAAATTCTTTTTGGAGAAAATGGAGAACCTTCACAACAAAGATTTAACAAGAATTTTATTACTTTCTTTACTTAGGTACGTTGTATTTGTTGTCCAGTACATGTTGTTCTTAAAAATATTTGGGGTGGTAGCTAGTTGGCAAATATTGTTATGCTTGATTGCTGTCTTGTTTATGATGATGGCCATGATTCCCACAATTGCATTGGCAGAATTGGGGATTAGGGGTAAACTAAGTCTGGAATTGTTTGGTTTGGTCACTACCCAGCAGCTGTCTGTATTGGCCGCATCTGCAGGAATTTGGGTGGTAAATCTGATAGTCCCTGCCATGCTTGGGACGGTCTTTTTACTGGGATTGAGGTTGTTCAAGCAAAAAGAACAAAAGTCATAATAGGCATTTTTGCTAGCTTTATAAAGATTATTCAATAGGCACTGTGAAAAAAATATTATTAGTATTCCTCTTGCTGTGTATGTATAGGCCTTTAACAGCGGGGGATGATTTTTGTGGCATTCGAAATACTTCTTTTCAGGACGGAGAAAGCATCTCATTTGTGGTATTCTATAATGTGATTGGGTTATATGTAAATGCCGGTGATGCCAATTTTACCACCAAATTAGAATACCTCAATAATAAGCCTGTTTACCATGTAGTGGGAGTAGGTAATTCCAATCCTAGTTATGATTGGATTTTCAAAGTAAGAGACCGTTATGAAACTTATTTTGATACGGCCAATTTACAGCCCCTGAAATTTATTAGAAGTGTTAATGAGGGCGGGTTTAAACACAATGAAGACGTAACCTTTAATCTACAAACCAATACAGCTGTTACCACTACTGGTTCCTTTAAAGTTCCTGGTTGTATTCAAGACGTTTTGAGTGCTATTTATTATGCACGCAATATTGATTTTAATAAATATAAACCGGAAGACAAGATTCCTTTTAATATGTTTCTAGACAATGAAGTACATAATTTGTACATCAAATATGAAGGAAAAGAAACCATCAAAACCAAGTACGGAAAATTTAGGGCTATTCGCTTCAAACCCTTACTAGTAAAGGGAACTATGTTTGCAGGCGGAGAAAAAATGACGGTTTGGGTAAGCGATGATCCCAACCATATTCCACTTAGAATTGAGAGCCCCATTGTGGTAGGTAGCGTAAAGGTAGACATGATGCAATACCGCAACCTGCGTTATCCGCTCAGTTCCAATTTGAATTACAATTAGACAAGATTAATCAAGGGTAAAGGATTCCGTTGCACGGATTCCTTTTTCTGTTTGCTGTAATTTGCAACACTCATTAAAAGCATCGTGTTCAAAAAATAAACTATAGTCTCCTTCAAGTGCTTCCTGTAAAAAAGATTTTTTCTCTTCTAAAGTAGTTAGTGGGAACATATCATAAGCCATTACATAGGGTAGCGGAATATGCCCAGTAGAAGGAAGTAGATCTGCCATATATACTAGGATGCTTCCTTTATAATTAATTTGTGGTAACATCATCTGATTGGTATGCCCAGATACAAAACGGATACTGATATTTTCACTAAATGCGGTGCTGCCTAATTTTCCTGTTTCTTTTAAACCCTGTTCTGGGGTGGCAATAAATTGTAATTGCCCAGACTGCTGTATGGGTAGTATGTTCTCTTTTAGAAAACTGGCTTTTTCTCTGTCATTGGGTTCAGTAGCCCATTTCCAATGGTCCTGATTGCTCCAATAAATGGCATTTTCAAATGCGGGCACTAGTTTTTCACCCACTCTTTTAATACTTCCCCCACAGTGGTCAAAATGTAAATGCGTTAATAGTACATCGGTAATATCACTGCTATGAAATCCTTTGGCAGCAAGGGCTTTATTTATGTCAGTTTCACCACTTAAATGGTAATGCCCAAAAAATTTCTGGTCTTGTTTATCACCCACGCCATTGTCTACTAAGATTAAACGGTTACCGTCTTCAATTAAGAGACATCTTAATGCCCAATTGCAAAGATTATTTTCATCTGCTGGATTGAGTTTGTTCCACATGCTTTTGGGAACCACACCATACATGGCACCACCGTCTAACTTAAAATAACCTGCAGATATACTATGGAGTTTCATTTTAAGCGAATGATTTTTTTTGTTTTGCTTGAGCCGTGAAAAGTAGGATTAAACCAATCACAAAAAAGATAACCAAGGCAAGCACTGAATTTCGTTGGGAACCACTTAACTCGTTGATAAATCCAAAACTAAACATACCAATCACAATGGCTATTTTTTCTGTAACATCATAAAAACTAAAATAAGAAGTAGTGTCTTTTGTTTCAGGCATTAGTTTGGCATAGGTGCTCCTACTCAAGGACTGTATACCACCCATAACAAAACCTACTAATACCGCCAATAAATAAAATTCATTGATGCCGTTTCGCGGAAGTAGGTAGCCAACAATACATAGCAGAATCCAAAAAACCACACAGAACATCAGGGCCCTAAAGTTGCCAATCATATTAGATAATCTAGCAATTAGAAAAGCACCTGGTATTGCAACCAATTGAATAATTAAAATAGCAATAATTAGGTTGGTGGTTGGAATATTGAGTTCGCTTTTTCCATATAATGTAGCCGCAAGCATCACGGTTTGAACGCCCATATTGTAAAAGAAAAAAGCGGCTAAAAAACGTTTTAAAATTGGCGTATGACTCAATTGCTTCCATACTTTGTTCAACTCTTTATAGCCGTATGTAAATAGGTTTCCTTTTTCTGGTTTGTCCACTGCAGGCCTTCCTTTTGGCAATCGGCTCAGGGCAAATTGACCAAACCCCCACCACCAGATACCTACCAATAAAAAGGAAATCTGAGAGGCTTTACCCGTATTGATGCCAAATTTGTCTGGCATTAATACAAATAGAAAACAGATGATTTGTAAAATCACACTTCCAATATAGCCCATGGAGAATCCTTTGGCAGAAACCCTATCTTGATCTTCTGGAGCGGCAATTTCTGGCAAATAGGAATTGTAAAAAACAAGACTACTCCAAAATCCAATACAAGCAATGATTAAACAGCCTAATCCATAGGCCAAATTATCCTTGTCATAAAAGTACATGGCTGAACAAGCCAGACTTCCCATGGTACAGAAGAAAAAGAGAAACTGTTTTTTATTGCCCTTATAGTCTGCAATTGAAGACAAAAGGGGAGACATCAAAGCCACAATCATAAAGGCCACGGCTAGTGCATAGTTGTAGAGAGAAGTGTTCACGTATTCCCTTCCAAATAGATGCACCGTATCATTGGCGGTTGCGTCATTGCCATCGCCGGTTACGGCTTCATAATAGGCGGGGAAAATAGTAGAGGTAATTACTAGATTATAGACGCTATTGGCCCAGTCATACATGGCCCATCCATTAATCACTTTCTTTGGTGCAGTTTGCATGCAATCAGTTTTGTGCTTAAAGATAGGAGAAAGCGGGATTGTCTGAGCCTACAATTTGCCAGTATAAATAAGTGCCAATAAAGCCATACCTACAATAATCCGGTACCAGCCAAATAGTTTGAACCCATTTCTTTGTAAAAAACCAATAAAGAACTTAATGGCCAACATGGCTACTACAAATGCTACCATAGTTCCCACTAATAAGGCTAGTAGGTTATCTGTATTTTTTAGCAGTTCTGGTGTGTCTAAATAGGCTTTTAATAATTTGTATCCAGTAGCGGCAGCCATGGTAGGTACTGCCAAATAAAATGAAAATTCAGCTGCTAGATTTCTGGTCAATTTTTGTTGCATCCCACCAATAATACTGGCTGCACTACGGCTAGTACCAGGAATCATGGCGATGCATTGCCAAAAACCTATGATCAAAGCTTGTTTAAGCGTAATGTCTTCGTCTTCTTCTATGGTATTTGATTGGAAGATCTTGTCAATAAATAAAAGAATGACTCCCCCTATCAATAGGGTAATGGCTACCGTAAGTGGGCTCTCCAACAAAGCATCAATTTTTTTTGAAAATACAAATCCCAGAACTAAAGCAGGAATTACTGCCACTAGCAATTTTAAATAGAACCCTTTTCGGTTCAAAGGGAAAAACTTGTTCCAATAAAGGACCACCACAGAAAGAATGGCGCCTAACTGTATAGCCACTTCAAAGAGTTTGGTAAACTCGTCCGTTTCAATCCCCAAGATTCTACTAGTAATAATCATATGCCCGGTAGATGATACCGGCAGGAATTCAGTTAAGCCTTCTACAACTGCAATAATGATGGATGCTACCGGGGTCATTTGGATTTTTTGAAGATCGCATAAATTTCTACCAACAATCCCAATACAATCAACAAGGGAGCAACGGTAATTCTAACCGTACCATAAACTTCCTTGGTGTCAAATACTTTTGGATCGGCAGATTTGCCACCACTCATTAAGAAGAATCCCAATGCTATAATTACACCGCCAATCAGCATCCAAATCAGGTTATCCTTGGCAAACAATGCTGCCATTTTCTTTTGTTCACTCATCAATTAGTAGTTATAAGGTTTGCAAGTTAAGGTTTCAAAAATTGGAATCAATACAAATCGTCCAGTTTCATTTTAAGGTATTTCAACACGGAACGATGTGTGCTGAAAACAGAAATACCTACACCCATTACCATCATACCGCCAAATAAAACCAGGGTCAGTTGTACATCGCGAATGGCTTGTAATTGGGGAAACTGGCTTTCCGCCCAACCAATCAAGGTAAATAGAAGGGCAATGGCAACAAGGGAACTGATTAGTCCATTTACCACAGCTTTAATATTCATGGGTTTGGCAATAAATCCACGGGTAGCTCCTACCATTTGCATGGTTTTAATTAGGAAACGATTGCTAAACATGGCCAAACGAATGGTATTATCAATACTGAAAATAACAATCACACAAAGAATAATGGCCACCACTAAAAAGATTAGGCCAATTTTACTGGCACGCTCATTTAAGTTGGTTACCAGGCTCTGGGGGTATTGCAATTCGGTTATTTGGTTGCCATAAACCGCCATTAACTCTGCAGAGAGCTTAGAGAGACTGTCTTTGTTGACATAATTGGCCTTGGCATAAAAATCAATGCTTTCTGGGAGTGGGTTCACTTCTAGAATCTTTGCCCAGTCTTCATTATTTTCCTTATTCCATATTAGTTTGGCATTGGCTTTGTCTACATATACTACGTTTTTGGCATAGGGCTTAGAGGCAATAAATTGCTGAATTTGGCCAATGGTGTCTTTGTTCATGGTGCGCAAATAGGCGCTCAAGCGAATATCTTCTTTAAAGGCATTGCCCACTGAACTAATGTTCAAGAAGAACCAACCCATGATACCCAATATCAGCAATACCAGGGCAACCCCTACAATGCTATAGATATAATTGGGTTTACTGCGTTTCATAGATGATTTTCCAACTGCTGCCATAGTTCAGAATTTTGTCATTGAAACCGAATACTAGAAAACGGTTCCCGATGGGCAAATGTAGGCTTTTGAGCGTTAAACACTTACATTTGCAGCCATTCAAAAAGGTTTTTTACAGCCCAAATTACCGCTTTCGGGCCTTAATAGGGTTAAAGATTTGTTAGAACAATGGAATACGATTTCAGAAAAATTGAAAAGGAGCGTCAAAGGCAGTGGCGTGAACAGCACGCTTATCGCGTAAGCAATAACAGCAATAAGCCTAAATATTATGTGTTGGACATGTTCCCTTACCCAAGTGGAGCAGGGTTGCACGTGGGGCATCCGTTGGGCTATATTGCTTCTGATATTTTTAGCCGCTTTAAGCGTTTGCAGGGGTTCAATGTATTGCATCCCATGGGATATGATGCATTTGGTTTACCCGCTGAACAGTATGCCATTGAGCACGGTGTGCATCCTGCCATTAGCACCGACAAGAACATTGATACGTTTAGAAAGCAACTAGACAATATTGGATTTTGTTTTGATTGGGAGCGCGAAATCAGAACCTGTCAGCCCAATTATTACAAATGGACCCAATGGATTTTTCTACAGTTATTCAATAGCTTTTTTAATAAACATACACAGAAAGCAACGCCGATTGTTGAATTGATAGCCAGCTTTGCAAAAGAGGGTAATACCCTTCATGTATTTCCTGCAGCAGTAAATTATCAACCAGCGCAATTTAGTGCGGATGATTGGAAAGGCTTTTCTGAAAAACAACAGCAGGAAATTCTGATGCATTACAGACTGGCTTTTTGTGGTTATGGAGAAGTGAATTGGTGTGAGGCATTGGGTACCGTATTGGCCAACGATGAAGTGGTGAATGGGGTTAGTGAAAGAGGTGGTCATCCAGTAGTGAAAAAGAAATTGCGTCAATGGTATTTACGCATTACCGAATATGCAGACCGTTTGCTAGAAGGCTTGGAGCGCGTGGAGTTCAGCGATTCTATGAAAGAAATGCAAACCAACTGGATTGGGAAAAGTTATGGTGCAGAAATTGATTTTGAAATAACCGGAGTGCCCACAACTGGTCAGCAATTAAAAGTCTATACTACCAGACCAGATACCATTTTTGGCGTAGACTTTATGGTCATTGCACCAGAGCATGAATTGATCAATACCATTACTACTGCAGAACAACAAACAGCAGTGGATGAATATTGTACTTATGTAAAAAGCCGTAGTGAACGTGAACGTCAGGCGGAGAAAAAAATCTCTGGATGCTTTACTGGTGCTTATGCCATTAACCCTTTTAACGGCGTAAAAATCCCCATCTGGATTTCTGAATACGTGTTAGCGGGTTATGGTACAGGAGCTATTATGGCGGTGCCTTGCGGCGATGATAGGGACTTTAAATTTGCCCAACATTTTAATATTCCTATTACCAATATTTTGGGTGATGCTTTTAATGGTGAGGAAGCTAATGCTACCAAGGATGCCAAATTGCATAATAGCGATTTCTTAAATGGGGTGGTTATGCGTGATGCCATTACCATTGTGAATCAGCGTTTGGAGCAAATGGGCATTGGTCAATCAAAAGTCAATTTTCGCATGCGCGATGCGGCGTTTAGTCGACAGCGTTATTGGGGTGAACCATTTCCCATTCAATGGAAGGAGGGTACCGCCTATCCTTTGGCTGAAACCGAATTGCCTTTGTTATTACCCGAGGTAGATACCTACTCTCCAGGTCCTGAAGGAGAAGGTCCCTTGGCCAATATTCCTGAATGGGTTTCAAAAGAATTAGAAACCAATACCATGCCAGGTTATGCCGGTAGCAGCTGGTATTTCTTGCGCTATATGGATCCCCACAATGACCAAACATTTTGTGATAGGGCTGTAAGCGATTATTGGAACCAAGTGGATTTGTATATTGGTGGTACCGAACACGCGGTAGGGCATTTGCTCTATAGCCGTATGTGGACCAAGGCCCTTTGTGACCTAGGCCATATTGGTTTTGACGAGCCCTTTAAGAGGTTGTTGAACCAAGGAATGATTCAGGGTTCTTCTAGATTTGTCTATCGCCTGAAAGGCACACAGGAATTTGTTTCCTATGGTTTGATCAAGGATTTTGACACAGTAGACAAATTGCATGTAGACGTAAATATGGTGGATGGCATAGAACTAGATACAGCAGCTTTCAATAAATGGAAGCCTGACTATGCAGGTGCTAATTTTCAATTAGAAGACGGAAAATATCTCTGCGGATCAGAAGTAGAGAAAATGTCTAAGTCTAAATTCAACACGGTGAATCCGGATGAATTGGTTCAAAAATTTGGGGCCGATACTTTCCGCATGTATGAAATGTTCTTGGGCCCCGTAGAACAGAGCAAACCCTGGGATACCAAGGGAATTGAAGGGGTGCACCGTTTTATCAAAAAACTTTGGCGCTTATTTTTTGATGAGCTCAAGGGAAGGGTTTGGAATGAAGACGCGCCCAACGGCGCAGAATTAAAAGTCTTGCACAAAGCCATCAAGAAAATCCAGGATGATACCGAGCGTTTTAGCTTTAATACGGCCGTGAGTGGTTTTATGATTTGCGTGAATGAATTGGCCGATCTAAAATGCTATAAACGCGCCATTTTGGAACCAGTTTTGGTGTTGATTACCCCTTATGCGCCTCACGTAGCAGAAGCGCTTTGGGAGGCTTTGGGTAATACCAGTTCTATATTAGACGCGTCATTCCCAGTGTTTGATCCGGCCCATGTGGTTGAATCTGCCAAAGAATATCCCGTAAGCATCAATGGTAAAGTAAGAACCAACCTGCTTATTTCTTTAGACGCAACAGAATCAACAGTACAGGAATTAGTCTTGGCCAATGAATTGGTACAAAAATGGGTGGAAGGCAAGCCTTTGAAGAAATTCATTTTTGTCAAGGGTAGGATGATTAACCTGGTTATCTAAGCTATATTAAAGGAAATTCAAATATTGGCCCCGGTTCTTGAACTGGGGCTTTTTCATTTCTGTAAAAATCGCCCAAATTCAAAGACCTTTTATTACATTGCTGCACCAAAATTCCAACTATGCATTTCAAACAACTGCTGTTTACAGCCAGTATCTGTGCTACTACTTTAGTAGCCATTGCCCAGAAGAAAACCTTTAGTCAAGAAGAACTATTGGCCGGAAAACTGCCCAAGGATTTTTCCTATTCCCTTCCACAGGTTGTAAAATGGGTAGATGACGAACACGTTGAATTGTATCAGAAAGCACATCCGGATTCTCCCTATAGAACCTATACCATGGAGGTAAAAACAGGGGCATTAAACCTTAAGAATGAGGGAGGGCTTCCTAGCCGTGGGCCAGGAATGGCATCGCCCTATGCTAAACAAATCATCACCAAAGACAATGACTTGTTTGTAAAAACAGCTGGGGTTGAAAAAAGAATCACCAATGATAAGGCAGAAGAAAAGAACCCTATGTTCTCGCCCGATAGCAATTATGTAGCGTTTACGCGAAACAATAATTTATTCACGGTAAACTTGGGTACAGGTAAGGAAAACCAGCTAACCACGGATGGCACTGCTACTACTTTAAATGGCTATGCTAGCTGGGTATATTTTGAAGAGATTTTTGGAAGATCCACCCGCTACCGTGCCTATTGGTGGAGACCCGATAGCAAGCAATTGGCTTATATGCATTTTGATGAGAGCATGATTCCCATGTTCCCTATTTACAATAGTGAAGGCGCGCATGGATTTGTAGAAGAAACCCGTTATCCCAAATCTGGAGACAAAAATCCAGAAGTGAAATTGGGCTTTGTAAGCCCTGATGGTGGTAAAACTGTTTGGGCCGATTTTAACGAAAAGGATGACCAGTATTTTGGATGGCCTGTTTGGAAACCGGGTACCAGCAATTTATTGGTGTATTGGATGAACCGTGGTCAAGACAATATGAAAATGTATGACGTTGATCCGCTAACAGGAAAGAAAAAAGAAATCTACGACGAGAAACAAAAAACTTGGATTGACTTAGAAGACCGTGTTAGTGGAAGGGTGAATTTTATTACCAATAATACCCAGTTCATCATGCAAAGTGATAGAACGGGTTGGAACCATTTATACCTCTATGGTAGCGATGGGGTGTTAAAGAATGCCATCACCACAGGTAACTATACCGTAACAGGAATCAAGTATATTGATGAGAAAAATAGCCAAGTCTATTTTACGGCCAGAAGCCGCGAGAATAGCGCTAGAATGGATGTATACGTGGCCAAATTCAACGGCACTGGATTAAAGCGGTTGACTTTTGGCGAGTATAATCACGCCAATACTAGCTTGTCTCCAACAGGCAAATATTTGATCACAACTTATAGCAGTACAACCACGCCTTCTAAAATGACATTGGTAGACAATACCGGTAAGATCATTCGTGAGTTGGGTGATAGCAAATCGGCTGTCATGGACCAATATGAGTTGGCTAAAACAGAACTAGTTAGAATTAAAAGTGCGGACGGATTATTTGATTTGCCAGCTTATGTTACTTGGCCTGCAAAAATGGATCCCAATAAAAAATATCCTATGTTGGTGAGTATCTATGGTGGTCCCAATGCAGGTACGGTAATGGATAAATGGGGATGGTCTGCCAATACCCAGTTCTATGCACAAGAAGGAGTGATACAAGTAGCTTTTGACCATCGTGCCAGTGGCCATTTTGGGAAAGCCGGAGTGAACTATATGCACCGTAACCTGGGTTATTGGGAAATGGAAGATTATAAGACCATGGCTAAATGGTTTATTGCCAATGGACAGGCAGATCCTACCAAAGTTTGCATTACTGGATTTAGTTATGGTGGATACATGAGTTGTTATGCATTGACTTATGGTTCTGATGTATTTACCCATGCCATGGCAGGTGGTTCTGTGGTTGATTGGCGTTTGTATGATAGTCATTATACCGAGCGTTTTATGGACACACCACAGGAGAATCCAGAAGGGTATAAATCTAGCAGTGTACTAACTTATGTAGACAAATTCAAAGGTCAATTGCAATTAGTGCATGGTACCATGGATGATAATGTGCATATGCAAAATAGCATTCAGTTGGTGAGTGCATTACAAGACAAGGGAAAGGATTTTGAATTCATGCTCTATCCTGGTGGACGTCATGGTTGGGGTGGTGCTAAGGGCAATCATTTTGCCAATTTGAAAACCAAATTCATTTATAAATATTTGTTAGAAAAACCTGTTCCAAAAGCTTTGTTGAGATAATTGAATCCTATCTAAGAAAGGACTCCATTAATAAAATGCCCCCAAAAGTTAGACACTTAATGGGGGCATTTTTAGTTTTACCAATCCCAAAAATTGGTTACTGTGAATGATGTAAGAATCACTTTCAATCCTGTATCGGTTTATTCAGGTATGAGTTGGAGCTTTATGAAAAACCAATCATGGATAACAATAGTATTACCGATCCCAATCATTTAATCAATTATCCACCAGCAGAAGACATTTTCAAAAAAAGTACGCGCGTGGTAAATATTGAACCCGAAGATCCTGTATTAAAAATTCTTGGTGACAACAATGCAGACAGTACAGACTTGGACGTTCCAGGTGCTGAATTGGATGACGCCGATGAAGCCATTGGCAGTGAAGACGAGGAGAATAATTATTATAGTATTGGGGGAGATGAACACAATGGTTTAGAAGATGATTCTGGTGAATAAATGAATCAGGACCTTGAACTATCATTTCCTATTTTAGCAAAAATTTCTTGAATGAGTAATGGAAATTTGTTTGCATCCCTGGTAGCCAATCACCGTTCCGCCTTTTTTCCAGTGGTAAGGTTTGATCTTGCTAAAGAGCATCTATTGCTCATGGACTTTACTGCTTCTAATAAAAGTATTACTGCTGAGGTATTAGCAAGCACAGAAAGTTTTAGTGACTATGTGAGCCAAGAACTTGCAAATGCCAATGCTAAGTTTGGTATTGGTGGCTATGATGAACATAGAACAGTGTATAGTAGGAGTAAGGTATTTGATAGCGCAGAAGGCATTGAGCCTCGTAGATTGCATTTAGGGATGGATATATGGGGGTCAGTAGACACCCCGGTTTTTGCAGTGGCCAATGGCTACGTTCATAGCATTGCCAATAATGCAGCCTATGGCGATTATGGGGCAACTATTATTTTGGCTCATCGAATAGCGGGGCTAGAATTTTATAGTTTGTATGGACACCTTTCTTTGAAAGACTTGCATGATATAGAGCCCGGTCAACCCGTTCAAGGCGGATCCTTATTAGCCCATTTTGGCCCACCGGAAGAGAATGGACAATGGCCTCCCCATTTACACTTTCAATTAATGTTTGATATGGAAGGAAGAGAGGGAGACTATCCGGGAGTCTGTAGGTTTAGTGAAAGAAACACCTATTTAGCCAATTGTCCTGATCCAGATTTGCTGTTGCAATTATTACAATATGCCCCCCTTTATCAGTTAAGCAATAATCCTGTTTGATTAAGTGGGTAGCGGTTTTCTAACCAAATTCTTTATGTTGATTGCCCCAATTGAGATTAAATTTTATCAGACAATAAAATGGTAGTTCCTTTTTCATTTTCCAATAGGGCATGGGCTACCATGGACTGAGCAATATGGGCTGCAGGAATGGAGCGGTATTTGCGTAAGCTTCCCACCAAAAAAGGATTGATCCAGCCATAGATGATAATGGCTATTTTTTCACCTGAACGGTGTTCTAATCTATTGCCCGTGATCAGTGCGGGTCTAAAAATGGTCAATTGTTCAAAACCAATTTCTTGCAAAGCTGCTTCCATCTCAGCTTTTACCCTACTATAGAAAAAACTGGAATTAGCACTTGCCCCCATAGCACTAATCACCATCATTTTTTTTGTTCCGGCTCCAAATTGTAAACGGGCAAATTTAATGGGGTATTCCAAGTCTACTTTTTTAAAAGCGTCCTTGGTTTTTACTTTTTTGATGGTAGTTCCCAAACAACAGAACAGGGTATCAGCTTGAACCGTTCCTTGGTATTGGTCAAAGTCAATAAGATGCTCCTGAAGTTTGGGATGTTGCAAGCCTAGGGTTCTTCTAGCATACACATGAACAATATGGAATGCACTAGATTCCAATAATAATGCTAGGAGCAAAGATCCTGTTAGACCGGTAGCACCAATGACTAGGGCAGATTTAGTTTGCAAAGCTTGATTTTTACCAAAGCTATGATAAAATGTATTTTGTAGTTTTGAGGAGTATGGCCAACGATAATTTGAATAACGCACCAGAAAACCTCAGTCCTGCAGATAAGGAATTTGAGAATACTATCCGGCCAAAGGAAATTGATGAATTTTCCGGCCAACCCCAATTAATTGAAAACCTGACCATCTTTATCAAAGCTGCTAAGCTTAGAGGAGAAGCGTTGGATCATATTTTATTTCACGGCCCTCCAGGATTAGGTAAAACTACTTTGAGTAGGATTGTGGCCAATGAATTAGGGGTAAGTATTAAGGAGACTTCTGGGCCTGTTATAGAGAAGCCCGGAGATCTAGCTGGTTTGTTAACCAACCTACAACCCAATGATGTTTTATTCATAGATGAAATACATCGGCTAAGCACCGTGGTGGAAGAGTACCTCTATGCAGCTATGGAAGACTTTAGAATAGACATCATGATTGATAGCGGCCCCAATGCTAGGAGTATTCAAATTAATTTGAATCCTTTTACCTTGGTAGGCGCTACCACTAGGAGCGGCTTATTAACGGCCCCCTTGCTTTCTAGGTTTGGCATCAAGTCTAGATTGGAATATTATCAAGCCGATACACTCAAGAAAATTATTGAAAGAAGTGCAGCCATACTAAATACAGAAATCAGTTCCGATGCTGCTGGAGAGATTGCCAGAAGAAGTAGGGGAACGCCTAGAATTGCCAATGGCTTATTGCGCCGCGTGCGCGATTTTGCTCAGGTACTCAATGATGGTACTATTGACCTTGGGATTACCCAACACGCGCTTAAGGCATTAAATGTAGACGAGCATGGATTGGATGAAATGGACAATCGTATTTTAGCCGCCATCATTGATAAATTCAAAGGTGGTCCTGTTGGTTTAACCACTATTGCAACCGCTGTGGGTGAGGAATCAGGCACCATTGAAGAAGTATACGAACCCTTTTTAATTCAAGAGGGATTCTTACAAAGAACGCCAAGGGGTAGGGAGGCTACCCTTAAAGCCTATAACCACTTGGGCCGTGAAACCCCGAACAGGGGCGGATCTCCCAGTCTGTTTAACTAATAAAAAAACTCCTGTTGTTTACAGGAGTTTTTTTATTAAGTGCTTGATTGATTATGGTGCCACTAAGCGGAATCCATTTCCGTGTATGTTCACAATTTCAATATCAGTATCGTCTTTTAGGTATTTGCGTAGTTTGGCAATATACACATCCATGCTTCTACCATTGAAATAAGTATCACTACCCCAGATTTTTTTCAGGGCTCTTTCTCTTGGTAACAAATCATTTTTGTGTTCAGCCAACATCTTCAACAATTCATTCTCTTTTGGAGAAAGTGTTTGTGTAGTGCCGTCGTGTTTTAACTCACGCAATTTTGGATTGAAATGGTATTTACCCATATCAAATTCAAGGTTATCGCTGATTTTGTTGTCTTCTTCATTGCGTTTTAAAATAGCTTTTATTTTTAACAACAATACTTCAGAATCAAAAGGCTTGGTAATATAATCATCCGCACCCAATTTGTATCCTTGAATAATATCTTCCTTCATGGTTTTAGCACTTAGGAAAAATAAAGGTATGTCTGGATCTACATCACGGATTTCTTCAGCTAGTTTGAATCCATCCATGTTGGGCATCATCACGTCTAGCAAACAGATATCAAACTTTTCACGCTGAAAAGCTGCCAAACCCAATCGGCCATCTCTTTCCAGGGTTACGTCATAATCGTTTAACTCTAAATAATTCTTGAGCACCATACCAAGGTTGGTATCGTCTTCGCACAAGAGAATTTTGCTTTTTTTGTCTTCCATAACAAATTATTTATACTCAAATAAAGATAAAACAAACCCATTTTACGGCCAATTCACCGCAATCTTTTGTTAAAACGCTTTCATAGCGCAGCATTCTAATAGCTTCTACAGCAAGTTCCGCTTATTTGTTGGTATTCTAATGATTTGTTTCTAAGGAACTGGCAGGTTCTGAAAGAATCCTGCATCATTGCTTAAGACACTATTGAGCTGGTATCTAGTACCTGACTTGCCCGATAGTCATGTAAATATTTTTTTATCAATCAGTTGCATTGGTTAATTTGTTTGCCTAATTAAACAGGTATTATGGCAGATCAATCACAGTTTTTAGATGCGGTAAAAGCAGGATATCAATTTAAAGGCGAGCACGCTAAGATTGGTGCTGGTATGTTTAATGGTGAAGTTGTGGCTGGGGCCGATGTGTTTATTCCCTTAAAAACCCTAAATAGACATGGACTCATTGCAGGAGCAACCGGTACCGGAAAGACCAAGACGCTGCAGGTGATCTCAGAAATATTGAGCAATAATAGTGTACCTGTTTTATTAATGGACATCAAGGGAGACTTAAGTGGCATTGCTGCTCCAGGATTACTCAATGATAAATTGGCAGATAGATGCCAGAAGTTAAATATCAGTTATCAACCCGCCGCATATCCCACTGAATTAATGACCCTCCATGAAGGAAAAGGGGTTCGTTTGCGCGCTACCGTTACAGAATTTGGTCCAGTGCTCCTGAGCAAGATTTTGGGTTTGAATGATACACAGGGCGGAGTAGTGGCTATGATTTTTAAATATTGTGATGACCAGCAAATGCCACTATTAGACTTGCAAGATTTTATTAAAGTATTGCAATATGTGGGTAATGAAGGGAAGGCAGAATTAGAAAAATCGTACGGAAAAATTTCTACTACATCTACAGGTACTGTTCTTCGTAAAGTAATTGAATTGCAACAACAAGGTGCAGATGTTTTTTTTGGCGAAAGAAGTTTTGAGGTAGAAGACCTGATGCGCATCAGTGATGATGGCAGGGGCATGGTGAATATTTTGCGTGTTACTGATATGCAGGACAGACCAAAACTATTTTCTACTTTTATGTTGCAGTTGTTGGCGGAGTTATACGCCAGTAGTCCGGAAGAAGGAGACTTGGATAAACCCAAATTGGTTTTATTTATTGATGAAGCGCATTTAATTTTTCAGGAAGCATCTGATGCATTATTGCAGCAATTAGAAACTGTGATCAAACTGATTAGGTCAAAAGGCATTGGCATATTTTTCTGTACGCAAAATCCGCAAGACATTCCTGCAGCCATCTTGGGGCAGTTGGGATTAAAAGTGCAACACGCACTCAGGGCTTTTACAGCAGCTGATAGAAAGACCATTAAACAAGCCGCTGAGAATTTCCCTGAATCGGATTTTTATAAAACGGATGAGCTCTTGACTCAAATGGGTATTGGCGAAGCCTTTGTAACACTATTGAATGAGAAAGGTATTCCAACTCCCTTGGTACATACCATGCTTTGCGCTCCTTCTAGTAGAATGGATGTATTAACAGATGCGGAGATTGACGCATTGGTTAGCAAAAGTAAGTTGGTGCCCAAATACAAGGAAGCTGTGAATGCTCAAAGTGCGTATGAAATTCTAGAAGCCAAATTAGCAGAAGCTGCTGAAAAGCAAGCAGAAGTGGAAGCAGAAAAACCCAAAAAAGCTGCAGCCAAAGAAGTAAGTTTCTTTGAAAATCCAATTGTTAAGTCAGTTGGTAGAACCGCAGCAGTAATGATCACTAGGTCTTTATTGGGTGCCTTGGGTCTTGGAGGTAGAACCAGTAAAAGAAAGTATTAACGTTTGTAGACCAGTCCCTGTTCATCAATTTTGATTAGCCCTTCGGCTATCATAAATTGTAAAACTTCCCAGATTTGTGCTTCTTTGGTGCTGTCTTGGTTTAGCATTAATTGATTTACTGGAAAAGGATTGGACCACAAGGATTTAATCAAGGATTCAACTTCAGTGAACTGTTTTTTACTCAGCTTGTTTTTTTTCTTGTTCAAACAATTGTCACAAATGCCACATGGTTGGTCTGTTGCTTCTCCAAAATATTGGGTAATGCTATTGCTTCTGCAACCCTGATCTTTTTGAATATAATCTATAAATGCAGCTAGCCTTTTTCTATACTGTTCTTTTCTAGCCAAATAATGATCTTGGTCAATCAACAAATATTCAGCCGAAGCGCGGTTGAGTAAAAAATGAATTTGTGGACTTTCTTTTTTGGGCAGATATTCAATAATACCAAATGCTTTTAATTGTAATAATTGTTCGTGAATACTAGCAACTGGTATCCTCAAATAAACAGAAAGTTTATTTTCATTGATACTGGTTTGAAAACTAAAAATCCCTTCATAGGTTCTTAGTAATATTTTAATCAACGCTTCCAATGCTGTATGAGTTGCTTCAAATTCTCTAAGTTCTTGGTTGGTGGTTGTAAACTGAACTTGGGTGGGTAAAAAAATCTTCTCTGAAAAACTACAATGTCCTTCCTGTTCTAAAATTTTTAAAACAGCAGTTACTAAATGGCTGTCTAATTGAAAATTGCTACAAAAATTACTAAGGTCAAAATCAAAATATTGTCCCTCGCCCAAGCCAACGGGCAGCTGCAAGTAATTGGCTAATTCTTGGTACACTTTTCTAATGCTGGCAATAGGTGGATACCGCTTGTCTGGCATGGCTGCTAAGACAAGAAGGTCTTCAGTTTGGTGCAATAAAATGGCATAGGATTTTTGTCCATCTCTTCCCGCTCTACCAGCTTCTTGGTAATAGTTTTCTAAGCATTCAGGTGCGTCATAATGCACTACGGTTCTCACATCTGGCTTGTCAATGCCCAATCCAAATGCATTGGTGCAAGCCATGATTCGGGTTGTATTATTGATCCAATCATCCTGTTTTTTACTTCGTTCTTCTGCGTCCAAACCTGCGTGATAAAAGTCTGCTTCAATTCCTTGTAAGCCTAATAGATAAGCAATGTTTTTTGTCTGTTTTCTGCTATTGCAATAAACAATTCCGGACCCATTTACTTTTTGCAAAATCTCTATTAGTTTGGCAATTTTGCTATCTACTTTAAAGACACTGTAAGAGAGATTGGTTTTGTTAAAAGACTGGTGAAATACTTTTGCTTCAACCATTTCTAGCTTTGCTAAAATGTCTTTTTGTACTAGAGGCGTTGCCGATGCGGTAAGTGCAATTAAAGGGACTCCTGGCAAGGATTCTCTAATTGTAGCAATGCGTAAATAAGTAGGTCTAAAATCATAGCCCCATTGTGAAACACAGTGTGCTTCATCAATGGCCAATAAACTCACTTGCATCAGGGCTAGGTATTCTTTAAAAATCTTTGTCTCTAATCTTTCAGGAGAGAGGTATAAAAATTTATAATCGCCATCCACTGCATTCTGTAAAACCATATTTACTTCGTGATAATTCATGCCACTATGAATGGTGGCTGCAGGGATTCCTTTATTACTCAGGTTTTCAGCCTGATCTTTCATTAAAGCAATTAATGGGCTTACCACAATACAAATGCCCTCCAGTAACATGGCAGGCACTTGAAAGCAAATGGATTTACCTCCTCCAGTAGGCAATAAAGCCAGGACGTCTTTTTTGGCAAGTACAGTTTGGATAATAGATTCCTGCGTAGGTCTGAATTGGTTATGACCCCAATATTCTTGCAGGATTTCCAAGGGTGATACCTGCATCTACATTAGTTTTTTATAGTTAAGACGGATACTGTTGATGGCTAAAACCACATCGCTCAAGCCCATGACCAAGGCACCAAAACCTGGGCTCAAATATCCCAAAGCTGCTACTGGTATGGCAACTATATTATAGATAAGTGCCCAGAACAAGTTTTCTTGAATAGTCCTATACGTATGCTTACCCAAGCCTAGTGCAAGAGGAAGATTTTTTAATCCATGGTTCATCAAGACAACTTGCGCACTTTGCATGGCAATATGAGAAGCATCGCTCAGTGAAATACCTACTGTTGCTTTTGCAAGGGCAGGTGCGTCATTGATGCCATCACCCACCATGGCAGTAGGTTCGTGTTTATTAAAATTAGCAATAGCTTCTAATTTTTCTTCGGGGCTTTGTTCTGCCAACCACTCGTCAATATGTAAAGTGTTGGCCACTTGCTCACATTTGGCCTTTCCATCACCACTGAGTAAAATGGTTCTAATACCAGCAGCACGCAATTGTTCTATTACCTCGGCAGCTTCTGGTCTAATTTCATCTACCACATCAATCCAACCCAAGAGCTCTCCGTTTCTAGTGATATATACATTATGGCTATGGTCATGATGTATATTAGAAAGGCCTTTAAAAGATACAGCTTGGTATTCATTGCCGGATTTATCAATGGCACGCATTCCCAAACCCTTTATTTCTTCTACCTTAGCCCAGCGGATATCTTCTTTTACCTTCCATGCCTTACTAATGCTTTTGGCAATGGGATGGTTAGAATATTTTTCAAGTGAAAAAGCAATTCTTTTAAATTGGGATTCGTCATTATCGGCTATATTTTCAATTGCTTTGAATCCAGCTACGCTAAATTGACCTGTAGTTAAAGTACCTGTTTTATCAAAGACAACTTGTTTGATCTGTTTAAAAATTTCTAAACTCTTGGCATTTTTAAACAAGACCCCATTGCGTGCCGCCCTTCCCAAACCAACTGCAATGGCTGCAGGAGTGGCAAGCCCCATGGCGCAAGGGCAAGAAATGACTAGCACAGCAATGCCTCTTAATAGGCTTTCAGAAAAAGGGAGATTTCCAATAAAATAATTACCTAGGATGGTCAGTATGGCAAGACTAATAACAGCAGGTACAAAAATGGCACTGATTCTATCGGCAAGTTGTTGAATGGGTGGTTTATCTGTTTGTGCTGCTTTGACAAGTTTTAAAATATTGGCCAACACGGTATTTTCACCAACAGCTGTGATATATGCTTTTAAGGTTCCGGAAGACACTATAGAACCTCCAATAAGCATATCGTGCATTTTCTTCTCAACGGGAGTACTTTCTCCTGTAATAATGGACTCGTCTACAGAAGCATCTCCCCACAAGACTTTGCAGTCCATGGGTACGGCTTCTCCATTGCCAATCAATACCAAGTCCCCCACTTTTAATGTGCCTGTTTCTACTGGAAAAATATGTTCTTGGTGTTGGTCATCATAAGCAATCATATTGGCCATTTGCTTTTTAGAGACTACCAATTTTTTAAGTGCTGTTTGAGTAGTTTCTACTGACTTATCTTCCATCCAATTACCCAAAAAAACCAGGGTTAGAATGGAGGCGGCAGTTTCATAAAACATATAATTGGCTGCGTCTCCAATAATGGTACCATATAAACTATAGCCAAATGCAGCAATAGCACCAATGGTAATCAACACATTCATGTTGGGGATACCTTTCAGTAAACTATGCCAAGCACTTCTTCCAAAAAAATCCATACCCACAATAAAAACTGGAATGGTTAGACCCAATTGTACATAGGGATTCATCAAAAAATGAATAGGCATACCGGGTATCATATGCAACAGCAATGGAGCGGTAAAAACAATACAGAATAAGAATCTTTGAAAATGGTTTTGGAATAGTTTCCTTGGTTTTTGCTGATCTGTTTCTTCTCCGGTAATTACATGATAACCTAATCCTTCAATGCCTTTGGCTAGTTCTTTTTTATTGGTACCGTCTGCCAAGTCAAAACTCAAATCACCTCCCATGAAATTAATTTGAACGTCTTGCATGCCCTTGCCCGTTAGGTATTTGTTTACAGTAAGCGCACAATTGGTACAACTCATTCCTGCTACTTTCCAATTCACTTTTTCCATACTGGATTGTTTTTCGGCTGGTATCATAGTTGCAAAGGTACTGTAACTGCAAGGGGTCTGCTTTCAAAAGCAGATGAATATTTTTACATCATGGTGTCAAATTCTTTGTATTTATCTTTGAATCATGGATGCAATTTTTGAATTGGAACAAATTGGAGCGGTAGCCAAAGCGGCATGGAAAGAAGGCAAAAAACACAAGGTTTGGATTTTCCGTGCACCCATGGGTACTGGCAAGACCAGTTTTATTCATGCATTGTGTCAAGAATTGGGTGTAGAAGACATGGTCAGTAGCCCTAGTTATGGTATTATTAATGAATACCTAAGTGAGGAAGCTGGAACTATCTATCATATGGACTGGTATAGACTCAAAAGCGAGGATGAAGCCATTCAAGCTGGCGTAGAAGACGCTTTAGATTCAGGAAATCTATGTTTGATAGAATGGCCTGAAAAAGCAGAAGGGCTATTGCCAGAGAACTGTTTTGAATTGCATATGGAGGTCTTGGACCAGAAAATGCGACGTCTATACACCGAAAACGAGTAATTTTAATCAGACCAATTAACCCGTTCATACAACCAACCTGACTTATGGCCACTTCAAAACCTTCCATCAGTGCTTCTTTTTTATACGAAACCATGGAAGAAACCTTGGATGTGAAAGCACCAGGAGAAAAACTGTTTATTGGACTGCCCAAAGAAATAGCTTTTCAAGAAAATCGAATAGCACTCACACCTGATGCTGTTGGGGTGTTGGTAGCCAATGGCAACCATGTAACTGTTGAACACAAGGCGGGTGAGGGAAGTAATTATTCTGATAAAGATTATGCTGAAGCAGGGGCTAGGATTGTCTATGACAAGGCAGAAGTGTATCAAGCGCCTTTACTTGTAAAAAGTGCACCACCCGTAGAAGAAGACCTGCCCTTTTTGCAAATGAACCAAACCATTATTTCTCCCATACATTTATCTGCTCTCAAAAAACATCATATTGAACACATGATGTCTAAACGCATAACAGCACTCAGATTTGAAAATTTCAAAGACGATAGTGGTGCCTATCCCATTGTGCGCAGTATGAGTGAGATTGCTGGAAGTGCGGTCATGTTGATTGCAGGTCAGTATCTAAGTAGTTTTAATAAAGGAAAGGGGGTATTGTTAGGGGGTATTAGTGGTATTCCTCCAACCAAGGTAGTGATTGTAGGTGCTGGAATTGTAGGAGAATTTGCTACCAGAAATGCACTGGCCCTAGGGGCCTCTGTTAAAGTCTTTGACAACAATGTCACCCGCCTCAAACAATTGCAAAATAATCTGGGACAAAGAATTTGGACCTCTGTTTTGGAGCCTAAAATTTTATCCAAGCAATTAAAAACTTGTGAAGTTGCAGTAGGAGCACTGAGTAACGAATATGGAAGGGCTCCCGTGGTGGTGAGTGAAGAAATGGTAGCAGCTATGCGGCCAGGAAGCATTATTATAGACGTAGCTATAGATAGGGGTGGCTGTTTTGAAACCAGTGAGCTCACAAGTCATGAACATCCTACTTTTTTAAAACACGACGTCATCCATTATTGTGTACCCAATATTCCTAGTGGCTTTGCACGCACAGCTAGTCAAGCCATTAGCAATGTGTTGATGCCATTGATTTTAGAAGTGAGTGACGAGGGTGGATTGGAAGAAATGGTTTGGCATAACTTCAACCTAAGAGAAGGCATTTACCTATTTAAAGGCTCACTAACCGATATTTATATCAGTCAAAAATTCAACCTCAAATTTACAGATCTAAACCTACTCATTGCCTCTAGGCGATAGCTTACTTGATTCCTAAACCAGAAAATAGTTGTTGGTATTCTGGGTTGTTGGGATTTACTTGTTTTAAAAACAAAACATGCGTTCTGGCTTTGTCTGGCCTACTGTTTTGCAGATAAACATAGGCAACAGCATAGTGCAAGGATTCTTCTTGAGGAAAAGATTTCAAGCCCTGTTCCAATGTCAATGATGCTTTATCGCCCTTGCCCATTTGTTGTAGGAGTAATCCGTAATTATAATATAACCTACTATTCTGACTATTTAATTGAATGGCTTTTTCAAAAGCCATAGCCGCGTTGCTATTGTCTTTAATTTCATTGTATAGTAGACCAAGATTATACCAAGCCCTGTCATTTTTAGGATCTGTTTTAACGGCTAATTGCAATACTTGAATGGCGTCTTGGTTCTTGCCCTGCAAGTTATAAGTAACAGCCAAATTAAGTCTTGCTAGGTTGGCCAAACTGTCTTTTTTCAAAGCCCTCAAATAGAATTTTTCTGCTGTTGCAAATTCCCCGCTTCTTTGGTAATGATCAGCAATACCAATATTTCCGTGTGCAAAATCTGCTTGGTGTAGCAAGTTTTTTTCCAATTCAGTTTTTGCAGATTGGTAAGCTGCTTGATATTCTTCAGGAACTTGAACGTTCTTGCCCATGCCACCCACTAGGTCAGCTGCAGCAATACGCACTGCCCTTACTTTGTCTTTGAGCATAGCAGCAATAGCACCCAAGTTCATATTGTTTTTGGGATAGGCTTGCAAACTTCTTAAAGCTTCATACCTAATTTGAGCATCGGGGGATTGCAAGGATTCCATTAATGCACTCATGCCATTAGGAAAGGCTGTTCCACCCAAATAATTGATAGCTGTAGCTTTGATAATATTAGGGGTAGTACTGTCTTGTAACAAGCGCAACAAATGTGGCTCGCTTTGATTGTTCAAACGGCTGCCTGGAATCAGGTCTTCTACATAATTGTATTTTCTTTTTGGCCCATACCATTTAACTACGGCATCTGCAGCCCATTTAGCAGGTTTGTCTTGGTGGCAATTGTTGCAAGCATTGGGCGTACTGTATTGTACACTCATATCGGGTCTGGGAACCCTAAAGCTATGGTCATGCCTACTGTCATTACCCATATAGTTTTTTGCAGGGGCGTGGCAGTTAACGCAAGCAGCACCAGCTGTGTTAACGGTATGAAAATGATGTGATGGTTCATCAAAGGTCTTGGCGTGACATTGCAAACAAGTTAGGTTACCAGGCAAGACTAATTTTCCAGAATGTGAATTGTGGCAACTACTACATTGTACACCTCGGGCAAACATTTTACTCTGTAAAAAAGAAGCATAGTTATAATCTTCCTCATTGACCTGCCCGTCTGCGTGAAAACGCTCTGTATTTGGAACTGTAGGAATATGGTTGTCTAATAATTCACTACTAGCTATCTTATCGGCTGCCACATTGCTTTGAACAGCATGACAGGGAGCGCAAGCATTGATCTGGTCTAATTGCTTGCTATTTTTTGCCAACAATAATAGGGAATTGGGCTGTTTATTTCCTGCCTGATAGTCTTTGCCATTAATATATTTTACGTGTTGTTCACCCGGACCATGACAGGCTTCACAGCTAACCGTAAGTAAGTCATAACTGGTTTGGTAGCTATCTTTTTCTAGGTCATAATTTTTCTTCAGATTGGTACTATGGCACTCGGCACACATGGTATTCCAGTTTTGTGCATTTCCTGTCCAGTGCAACCAATCTTTGTAATGAATTTGCTGACCTTTATATTGCTGAAACCATTTTTTATCACGGCTATCCCAACTCTGTCTGGTCACTTGCATTTTGCCATCTGGAAATTCAATCAAGTATTGTTGTAAGGGATAATGACCAAATGCATATTTAACGGTGTAGTCATGATTTAAGCCATCTTCTCCTTGGGTATTGACAATGTACTTACCCTCTTTTTTAAAAAAACGAGAAGAAACACCATCAGCTTGAAGGGAAGCATTATTGAAATTGCCCAAAACAGCAGCATCCGTTGGTTCCTGCATGGCCTTAAAGTGGTCAGATTGTTTCCAATCGGTATATTCCTTTGCATGGCAGCTTTGGCATTTTTCAGCCCCAATATAGGCATTGGGTAAAGCTACTAATGCAGTAGCATCATTGTCAGAGGGTTTGCAATACTGCATGGTTCCTGCAAAAACAAGCACAAATAATATGATGCCAAATATGGTTTTGATTTGCCTATTCAATGGATTGGGTTTGTAGTGGGCAATAACTGGGTTAAAAATAGCTTATAAATTTGAAAAACTGGTGCTACTGTAGTAAATGAGTATGATTGGGAATTGCCTAAGAAATAGGAATTGGCTTTTAGTCTAACTCATGACCTAAAATGGAATGACTCTAATGACGGGACTTTTGGAAGGGGTGTCTACATTTTTCAAATAAGCCAATGATTTAATCCAAACAGTTGTCATTTTTTCTATCTTGAAGGTCTTAAATTAAGCCATGATGAAAAAGTTGCTGCCATTCTTTATATGCATGTTCTCTTATTGCTTGGTTATTGGTCAGCGTCAAGCACCTGAATTCAAGAAAGAAAATTTAGTTGCTCAGGCTGTTAACGAGAAAGCAGCCGATTTTAAATTAAAAGATATAACAGGTAAAACGGTTAGCCTCTCTGCTCTAAAAGGAAAAGTAGTGGTCTTGGACTTTTGGGCCACTTGGTGTGGTCCCTGTAAAGCGTCTTTTCCTGCCATGAAAGCAGCTGTTGAAAAATTCAAAGACAGTTCACACGTTGTTTTTCTTTTTATTGATACTTGGGAAACACAGGAAACTGAAAAAGTTAGAAGAAAAGAGGTGATAGACTTTTTGGCGGAAAACAATTATCCTTTTCAAATTTTAATGGATGAGAGGGTTAGGGGTAATCCTTATGAATATTTGGTGGGCATGAAATATAAGGCAGAGTTGATTCCTGCCAAAGTTGTCATTGGAAAAGATGGGAATATTAAGTTTAGGACTAAGGGTTTTAATGGAAGTACGGCTTATTTAGTTGATGAACTTTCAGCCATGATTGCGTATGCGAATAAATAAGTGAAGAGAGGAGGAAGAAAAAAGTGAAGAGTGAAGAGTGAAGAGTGAAGAGTGAAGAGAGGAGGAAGAAGAAAGTGAAGAGATAAGAGTGAAAAGTGAAAAGTGAAGAATGACCCACCCCGCCCTTCGGGCACCCCTCCCACAAGTGGTAGGGGAATTTAGAAGCGTGAAGAATGGACTGAGAAAATCTAAAACTGCTGTAACAAAGAACCCTGACGCGTCAGGGTTCTTTGTTGGTTTGAAAAATGGTGCATCTGTTTAAAGCGATTCCAATACAATATTGCGCCAGAGTACTTTAATACCACCACCATCATGTATTTGAAGGGCAATAAACCCTTCGCCTTTTCCAATTTTCTCGTCTTTTAAATGAATCATTTCATGACCATTTAACCAGGTTGTTACATCATCTCCCTGAACTTGAATGCGCATGGTATTCCATTCACCCATTTTGAGCCATTGTTCGTCTTCTGGTTTGGGTTGGATTAGCCAACCCCTCCCATAAGATTCATAAATGCCGCCACTATGTAATTTTGGAGGTGCCACTTCTACCTGCCAACCGCTGATCTTTACGCCTTCAATGGAAGATCTAAAAAATACACCGCTATTTCCATTGGCTTCTTGTTTGAATTCCAAGGTGAGTTTAAAGTTTTTGTATTTAGCATTGGTAGACAGATAACCATACTTTTTGTCTGGGCCACTTTCACAAATCATTTCACCGTCTTGTACATACCATTTCTCTGTTCCATGAATAGTCCAGTTTGAAAGGTCCTTGCCGTTGAATAGTTTTGTTTTCTGAGCTTGTGCAACTTGTAAGATTAATACAAGGGCAATCAGTAGGCTTATTTTTTTCATATGCATCTTATCAATTAAAAGTATTTGGTAACACCGGGTACGGCAATAGGGTAGAATCCATCGGCACCGGGCACAATGGGTGGCGTTGCATCCCATGCGTAGGTTTTTGGATGAATATCAATACCAGAATTAATGGCTTTATCCCATTCAATCACTTGCCCACTATAGGTTGCCATTCTTCCCAAAATTGAAGTCATGGTACTATAAGCACCATTCTCTGCATCGGCAAATTTGTATTCACCTTTTGCAATGGCCGCAAACAGTTCGTCATGTTCTGTTTGATAAGGATTGTTCTCCGTTTTCTTATTGAATTGATACACGGTATTGCCCTTTGCGTCTAATATTCTTGCAGCTCCTGCCATGATCTTACCCTTTGTTCCTATTAATAGTTCATCCACTTTTGAAGAGGTTCCAGGAATATGTCTACACTGACTATTCAGTATAGAACCATCTGCGTAATGGAATTCTACAAAGTGATGATCAAAGATTTCTCCATGCTCTTTTCCTTTTCTTACCTGTCTGCCACCCATTCCCTGTGCCTTAATAGGATAGCCACCTTTGAACCAATTGATCACATCAATATTATGGATATGCTGTTCATTGATATGATCACCGCAAAGCCAGTTAAAATAATACCAGTTACGCATTTGGTATTCCATTTCTGTTTGACCCGCTTTTCTAGGTCTAACCCAAACACCGTCATTGTTCCACCAAGCCTGCGCCGATGTGATGTCTCCAATCATATCTTTGCGGTTATATAACTCACGATAGGAATTCTGATAATGTCTTTGTAAGCCAACTACCACATTCAATTTCTTTTGCTTGGCAATCAGTGCAGTAGCCAATACTTTCTGAATACCGGCAGGATCGGTAGCTACAGGCTTTTCCATGAACACGTGTTTATTTTGACGAATGGCTTCTTCAAAATGAATGGGTCTAAAACCGGGAGGAGTTGTAAGAATGACTACATCGGCTAGAGCGATGGCTTGTTTATAACCATCAAAACCGCTGAACTTTCTTTCTTCGGGTACTTGTATGTTTTTATCTAAACCCTTGCCATCACTGCTGGCTTCGGCCATTAGGTTTTTATAACAGGTATCAACATTATCTCTGAAGGCATCGCACATAGCTACCAGTTGTACATTCTGTTTGCTTTGCAAAGCTTGCATGGCAGCACCTGTTCCACGTCCGCCACAACCCACTAAAGCAATTTTAATTGTATCACTAGCGCCAGAGAAAAAGTTGGCCCTTGTTAAAAAAGGGCTAGCTATTAATCCGCCAGCAACCAGCGAAGCGGATTTTACAAAATCCCTTCTGGAGGGATGGTTAGAAGCATCGTTCATGTTATGTGTTTTTATTTTCCTAGATAATTGATAAAAAATTGGTTGATGGCTGCGGCTGTTGGTTGTTCAACGGGTTGCAATAAACGGAAGCCTACATTTTTCCCTTCTGTTAACCACCATTTACTCTTGGGGATTTGTGGATCTCGTTTATTCCAACTAGGATCAGAATGATAACGCGCAGCCACGCGCAATGCTTCTGAAGCTTCTTCAAAGGAACCACCTCTTAATGCTTTTGGGTATTTTGCTGCTTTGGCGACTATGATTTTTTCAACCGTATTGTCGGCAAGTTCTTTGTAGTGTTCTGGCTCGTAATGATCCAAGGTCCATTCCATTAGGTTTCCCAACATATCATATAAGCCCCAGGCATTGGGTTTTTTCAAACCCACTTTCTGGTATTTTTCATCACTGTTATCTAAGTACCATGCATATTGAGGCAATTGCTTTGAATCGTTTCCAAAATAATAAGTGGTATTGGTGCCAGCTCTACAAGCGTATTCCCATTCGGCTTCTGTGGGTAGTCTAAAAAAGATGCCCGTTTTTTGATAGAGCCATTTACAATACATGAGTGCACCAAACTGGCTCATACTATTGGCTGGATACCCACCTTCTTTTCCCATTCCCAAACTGAAGTCTACGTATTGGGCACTGGGTCTGGTAATGGCGTCTAGGTCTATATTTTGGCTAGTTTGATCGTCTTTTAAAAACACATCAAATTCATCCCTGGTTACTTCATAAACCCCCATCCAAAAAGCCGCAATCTGAACTTTTTTCTGGGGGCCTTCTGCTATTTCACGATTTTTTTCTGAGGCTGGGCTACCTATTAAAAAAGTCCCCGCAGGAATGGATTGCAATTTAAATGACAGGGAAGAGCCGGGTATTTGTTGAATGCGCGATAGTTGTTTTGAGCTAGAATTCTGGGCTTGCAATAATAGCAATAGAAAGCAGGAGCAAGCAGTTAAAAGCAATTGTTTCACCTTGAAAATTTTGGAAACAGTAAGTTAATCCTTTTTCCAGAATCGGTCAAATCCTTTGCTTTTAAATGCTTTGACTTGGTTGTTTTCTACTATTGTAATTAATACAAAAGCTTTCTGTTTTTCTGCAATGGTCAAAGCGGTTTTAATGGGTAAAATGCTACAAGCGGTGGCTAGCCAGTCTGCCGTGGCGCCATCATTTGCAATTACAGTAACATTTCGTTGAAAGGTAACCCCATAGCCGGTTTGGGGATTGGTGATATGCGCATATTTTTTGCCCTGGTGTAAGAAATATTGGTAAACATCGCCCGATGTGGCTATTGACATATTCTTTAATAGTAGCTTTTTGTCTAATAACTCTTCGGCCTCTTCTGGAGCATTTATACCCACTACCCATCCCTTTGCTTGAAGAGGTGCTTCAGCCATGGCAATATCGCCACCGGCATCTGCCAATGAGTAGACAACGCCCTGTGATCTTAGTCTTTGGACAATTTTTTCAGCCACAAAGCCTTTGGCTATTCCACCTAGGTCTAAGCGCATCCCTTTTTTTGCCAATGAAACAGTTTCATTGTTGGCGTCAATAGTTACCAGATTAAATCCCACCAAAGATTTTGTAGCAGCTACTGTTGCTGAATCAGGAAAGAGTTTTGTTTTTCTTGCATTTCTCCAAAGTAAGCTTAAAGGTCCCATAGTAATATCAAAACTGTGTTGGCTTTGCTGATACGCTTCTTTGCTTTTTAATAAGATTTCTAGGAGTCCCTTAGATACAGGAATGGCTCCCAGGCCAGCTTGTTCACTCAAACGGCTTAATTCACTACTGCTATCATAATCGCTATAGATATGGACCAAGGAGTCTACCAAATCAAATGCCGTTTTGGCTACTTGTGATGCATGTGTTGAATCTGAATCAACAAATACTAAGTTGAACGGAGAGCCCATTTTAGAACTGCTAAAATGGTATTTTTTTACCTGAGCTGCAACAGGAAGAATTAGCACCAATTGAAAAAGAATTAAAATAAAAAAAAAGACCAGACGCATGGTATTGTTTGTATTGTTAAATTTAGTGATAAATCAATCTCATGGAACGCAGAAAATTTATGCAACAAAGTTTATTAGCCGGTGGCGCCTTGGTTAGCTCAGCTACTGGGCTTACCGCTTCCGCTTCAGCATTCGTAGATGAAGCCAAACCTTTTAAATGTAATTATGCGTTTCACGATGGTATGTTCAAAAACCATGCAGGACCTGATTTTGTGGAACAAATCAAATTTGGTTATAGTATGGGATTCAGAGCCATTGAAGACAATGGTATGATGAGTAGAAAGCCCGAAGACCAAGCTAGAATTGGAGAGATCCTTGCTAAACTTGGGATGTCCATGGGTGTTTTTGTGATTGAATTTGATAAATGGCCCTTACAGGTTTCCATGACTACTGGTAAAAAAGAATGGAGAGACAAATTTGTTCAATATTGCAAGGACGCGGTGGAAGTTGCCAAACGTTGTAACGCCAAATGGATGACGGTAGTACCCGGTAATTATGAAAGAAAACTCACCGAGCATATACAAATGGCCAATGTGATTGACATGTTACGCGCCGGAACAGAAGTACTTGAGAAACATGGATTGGTCATGGTTTTGGAACCACTGAGTGATACACCCGAACTCTTTTTGCGTAGGAGTGATCAAACTTTTGCTATTTGTAGGGCTATTAATTCTCCTTCTTGTAAGATACTTTATGATATGTACCATATGCAACGCAATGAAGGAGACATTATCAAACATATTGAACAGACCTGGGATGAGATTGGCTATTTTCAAATTGGCGATAACCCTGGAAGAAAAGAACCAGGTACAGGAGAAATGAATTATCAGAATATTTTTAAGTTTATTCATAACAAAGGATACAAAGGTATCTATGGGATGGAGCATGGTAATGCTCAACCCGGAAAAGATGGAGAATTAGCTTTGATGAAAGCCTATCGCGCAGCAGATAGTTTTTAAAATTAGTAGGCATAAAAAAGCTGTCCAATTGGGCGGCTTTTTTTAGAGATGATGGGTAAGTTTATTTTGCTGGAGCAACTGCTTTGCGCAGGAATGCCCATTGTTTTAAACAATCCCGTGCTTCTACTGCGGGATAGCCCAACACTTTTTTGCCGTCTTCCACGTCATTGATCACACCAGACATACCGCCTATCAACACGCCATTTCCAACTGTTACATGGTCTGATACACAAACGCCACCTCCAATAATTACGCCGTCTCCAATGGTTACAGAACCGGCCAGTCCACTACTGCCAGCCATTAAACAGTACCTGCCTGTTTTGCTATTATGACCTATTTGAACAAGGTTATCTAATTTAGTTCCGTCACCAATAATGGTAGAAGAAAATTTAGCCCTGTCAATACAAGTACTGGATCCTACTTCTACATAATTACCCAAGACAACATTGCCAATATGAGGAATCTTAACCAAGCCTCTACCATCGTCACTGGGTCTGAACCCAAAGCCGTCTGACCCAATGCTAGCATTGGCATGAATAATACAATGATGACCAACCACGGATCTTTCTCTAATCACGGCACCAGGCCAAATAGTGGTATGATCTCCAATATGGCAATGGTCTAGAATAGTAGTATTGGGATACAGGGTTACGTCTTTTCCAATACTACAATAGGCTCCAATATAGGCGCCTGCACCAGCTCTCAATCCTTTGCCAATAATGGCTGTAGGATGTATTACTGCTGTAGGGTGAATGTCTTCATCAAAAACGGGAGATTCAGGAACATACATTTCTAATAACTTGGCCATAGCCAGGTCTGCATTCTTCACTTTTATCAAGGCCCTGTTCTGGCCAGGCGCTAGTTCAAATTCTTGGTTCACGATGGCCGCACAAGCTTTGGAGCCCTCCCATAGTTTCAGGTACTTTTTATTGCCAATAAAACTAATATGGTTGCTCTGCGCCATTTCTAATTGCTCTGGTCCAATAATGGCGGTATTGGTATGACCAACAAGGTTTCCCTGCAACACTTCGTTGATGGCTTCTATGGTAAAGGTTTTCATGTCAAGTTTTTTTTAAAGCTACCGAATTGTAGCCCATTTTTTATAAAAAACCTAGGTCTTTCATTGATTAAGATTCAGAAATAAGGGAATGATATTTACTGTCTTTCATTTTCAAATACACCAATAGAGAAATAAAAATACAGGCAGTTACGTACCAATAAAACCAGGTTTCATGTCCAATATTTTTTGCATATAGTGCCAACCATTCTGCCGTTCCTCCAAATATAGCTACTGTTAAAGAATAGGGTAGTCCTACACCCAATGCCCTAACTTCTGCTGGAAAAAGTTCTGCTTTAACCACGGCATTAATTGAAGTATAGCCACTAACAATTAACAAGGAACAGATCATTAAAACAAAGATAAAACTCAGGTTAGTTGCCTGGCTTAATCCATTCATTATTGGAACCGTACAAATTGTACCAAGAATACCAAACCCTATCAATAAAGGCTTTCTGCCTACTTGATCGGAAACCCAACCAAAGATGGGTTGTAAGCAGGCAAATAAAAAAAGCGAACAAAATGATAGAAGGGTAGCATCATCCTTGCTTAGTTTGACCGTATTGATCAAGAATTTTTGCATGTAGGTAGTATAGGTATAAAAGGCAATGGTACCACCCAAGGTTAAACCCACTACTGTTGCAATGGCTTTTGGATGTTTTAATAATGCGTTTAATCCACCTTTTTTTTGTTGCACCATTGTTGCTTTTTCAAATGCATCAGTTTCGTGTAAACTACTGCGTAGATAAAAAGCAATTAATGATAAAGCGGCACCTATTGCAAAAGGAATCCGCCATCCCCATTGGGCTAATTCTTCAGCTGATAGAAATACGCGCTGAAGTAATACTTGTAAACCAAGTGCCAATAATTGCCCCCCAATTAATGTTACATATTGGAAACTGGAGTAGAACCCCCTGTTTTTTTCTAAAGCAATTTCACTTAAATAAGTAGCGGAGATGCCGTATTCACCGCCCACACTGAGTCCTTGCAGCAGTCGCGCAAGCAATAGAAATACAGGTGCTAATAAACCAATTTGCTTGTAGCTGGGTAAGCAAGCAATGAGCAAGGAACCAAATGACATGAGTAAAACAGAAATGGTCATGGCTTTTTTGCGGCCCTTACTGTCTGCAATATTTCCAAACAGCCATCCACCCAGGGGGCGCATTAAAAAACCAACAGCAAAGATTCCTGCAGTATTTAATAATTGTGCAGTTGAGTTGCTATTTGGAAAAAAGTGTTTGGCAAAATAAATGGAGAATGCCGCATATGCATACCAGTCATACCATTCTACTAGGTTGCCCACGGAACCACCAAGGATGGATTGAATGCGCCATTGATGCTGACCCTTACTATTTTTTAACATGGTTATGCTTCTATCAATTCTTTGATGGCTTTTAAAATAGGATTCCAGCATTACCTCTATTGAAGGAATTTTATTCTGCTAATAGATATTGGTTGACAAATATTTTTCCCAATCTACAAAAAGATTTATAAAAAAGGATTGCTCCATTTTTTGTCTGTATAAATACTATTACCTGAAAGGGTCTTCAAAAATGCAATCAAGTCATTTACTTCTGTTGCGGTTAGGATTAAATGTTGTCCAGCACCATTTGGAGAGAGTTTCCTATCCAAATTATTATTGCCAGGGGCTTGATTAATATTGCCATAGTGTCCAATCACGGTTTGAATACCCACCAGATTTCCGGTATGCATAAAGGGGCCGTTTTCAACTCCTGAAAGATTCATTAAATCGCGTAAGCTTGGAGACCTTGTAACGCTAATGTCTAGGCCAGTTCCACCAATGGTTCCAATAATTCCATTATTCCTGCTATTGGGATCAATATCAAATTCTGGTGCTTTATGACATTGGTTACAACCCAGTCCACCACTAACGCGATTGCTATTTGCGTCAAAAACGGGGTTATTTAAATACAAGTCTTTACCCGCATTTTCCCTAACGGTAAAATTGGGAAAAGCAGCTCTATCATTATTTACGAAGGTTCTTCCTGCGTCAAACTTGCTATCAAAAGATTGAATACTTCTAATGAATTGAGCAAGGCATTCTTGCAATCTTGGTTCAGAAACTTGTTGGTCACCATAAACAGATTGAAACAATTCTTTGTAATATCCAATTCCGGAAAGTCTGGTTAATAAAGCAGCAATGCCAGGTCTGCCTTCTAAGCCACTAAAACCCATTTCTGCATGGTCTTGAATAGGCTTTGTGGTTTGTATTTCTAAACTAGCAGCACGCTCATCCCAAAAAAATTTAATCTCATCAGAAAATCGGGTGTTTACCAAACGCATGGAATGTCTAGCTGTTTTGCCTGCGGCAACACCATTACTTGCGCGGGCTGTATCACCAAATGCAAAAGCTTGCTTGTGGCAAGATCCGCAAGCAATACTATTGTCAATACTGAGTTGTTTGTCATAGAACAAAACCCTGCCCAAAGTAGCTTTGGCATCAGTAATGGGATTGGCTGTTCCGTTGTCTTTAAGAATATATGCAGGAATAGGTTGCTTACTATAATTACTCAGACTACTCAAGTCTATATTATTGCCAAAACTAGCTTTAATGGCCGCATAGGATTCAGTAACCATGCTTGGTTCAGTTTTGGAACAACCCAGCATCAACGCTAGAATCAATAGAAAACTGTAGGTAACGATTTTGGTCTTTCTCATGGTAGGTGTTTTTCTTCTGATTCCAAGAAAAAAGACTGGTTTAATGGCCCCCAAGCATTTACCAAATCCTTAACTAATGGTATCATATTAACAGCACCAATCTATTGCCTGTTTCCAATACTATTTTGTTTGCCCATTTTAAGGACTCAGGATGCTAAGTCTTGGTCCAATAGTGCAACCAAGAATCTAAAAATCTGGATGACTACTATTTTCTCTTACTAAACGAATCATGCAATAAGGTTGAAACTGAAAATACTCATTTTATTAGGAAGATCAAAAGTAAGTGGCAGAAAAAAACAAACCCTTCCGAGGAAGGGCTTGCTAAATAACTTATGTTGTAGTTGATTAGTTAGTACCGCTACTAGTCTCAAACAAATTTTTCAGGAAAGATTGCAATGCTTCTCCACGAAGATTTTTCCCAATAATTTTTCCCTCTTTGTCTAAAAGATAGTTTTGAGGAATGGCTTGAATGCCATAAGCTTTTGACACTTCATTGTCCCAGTATTTTAAATCTGAAACATGGTTCCAGGTTAATCCATCATCGTGAATGGCTTTCATCCAGCGTTCTTTGGCACCAGGTTGATCAAGAGAAACCCCCAAAACTGTAAACCCTTTGTCTTTATATTTATTAAAAGCACTAACTACATTGGGATTTTCAGCCCTACATGGACCACACCAACTAGCCCAGAAATCTACCAAGACTACTTTGCCTTTTAAAGAGGCAAGGCTGAAAACTTTACCAGCTGTATCTGCCTGCGAGAAAGGAATGGCGTATTGCCCCACTTCTAATTTTTTAGCAAGGGCAATTCTTTCCTCTAAAATTTTACCACTAGGTAGATTTCTTGGAACTGAACCAAGTTGTTTAAAAATGGGTTCAGTTGTTACTGGATTAATGGCATAGCCAGCATATTGCGTCAAAGCATAAATAGCCACAGGTGAGTTCTTAGTGGCTGGTGCTTTTAGAAAACTCAAGTAGACTTTTTCTTTGACCAAGTTATCTAATGAGTCAATCGATTTTTCAATTTGATCAGTAGGTGATTTGCTTTTTCTTGCCTCTGAATACTTAGCATAGAGCGCCGTAAATGAGGGGTCATAACTGGCAACATTGGACTTTAAAGCAGCGTATGCATCCTGTGCTTTAGAACCTGTTACTTTGCTGTTGCTGAGAGAATCTTTGGCTATGACTGTTATCTTTCCAGCTTCTAAATACACGCTTAGAAAATCCTTGGCAGCAGCTTGTCTTGCTCGCCTACTAGTATCGCCCGTTCTATCGGGAACCACCCTCAATTGAGCTAAAATGGGTTCAGATAGATTCAATTTAAAATTAGCGATTTTGCTATTTTTCAAATCAACACTATCATTAAACCTGAATTTGGTACTGCTATTGTAATAAGATAAAAAAATCTTACTCAAGGGCTGTTGAATACTACTCAGGTCTGCCGTTAAGTCAAGATTGGCTTTTGGAACGGGGTCATTAGGTTGTGCGCTTACCAATAAGCTGGAACCTGCAAAAAGGAAGCTGATTAATAATTTTCTTTTCATGAAATGGTATTTGTTGTTCAAGTTAATAAAAGTCTACTAAAACAGTAGGAATAATTCACTAATTTTTATTTCTCCCAGGCAAGCAATTGTTATAGGGATCAATAGGCTAGGTCTTCTGCAATTTATGGTAATAGGTATAGGAAACCATCAGTACTGCCAAAACAACTAATGGGAAAAATCCTTCAAAACCTAGTCCATCTATTGCAAAATGACTAATAGAGGCAAATATAAAATCAAAGATGAAGCCAGCATAAGCCCATTCTTTGAACCTTTTTGGAACCGCAGGTATGATTAATGCAAGTGTGCCCAATACTTTAAAAACCACTAAGGTATTGCCAAAATAAAGCGGATATCCCAAATGACTAATACCTTGCTTGGCTAGTTCAGTTTGGGAAGTTAAAGCTGGTATAACGCCTTCAAATAAGAAGATGAGAATGGTGGTTGTCCAATAAATGATCTTGTCTTTTTTCATGATGCAGTTTTAGGAAGGTGATTTGTGATAAGAAAATTAATCGGTTTTTCCCAAAATGCAAACTGCTATTTATAATCCTTGATATTGATGATCTCTGTGCAGAAATCATATTCTTGTAGGTCATTACTACTAACAATGATTAGTTTATTCTTGGCGTAATCCTGAATCAATTGATGATACAAGGCATAGCCCGTTTGGTCAAGGTTGGTACAAGGTTCGTCTAATAGAATTACTGGAACATCCGCAAAAATGGCCTGTGCCAATTTCACACGTTGTTTCATGCCACTGCTGTAGAATCTAATTTGTTTAGTAGCAGCTTTTTCTAATCCAATAATTTGAAGTATTTCATCAATACTGACACCTGGTATTAAAGGCTTGAACTGTGCGTGAAAATGCAAAAATTCCCTAGCAGACATTTCTTCAATCAATTCAAGATAGGGCGCCACAATGGCCATGTGTAAGAAAACTTGTTCGGGATCAATGGGCGCTTCATTTCTCCACTCCATAGTTCCCTCACTCAATTGTAAGCTTCCTGCAATGGCTTGTAAAAGGGTGCTTTTGCCAGAACCGTTTGGGCCGGTAATGGCATAATAAGTGCCGGGTGAAAATAGATGGCTAAAACTTTTGAAGATCCATTCTCTATTATAACGTTTTCCTGCGCCTGTTAATTCAATACCACTTAATGAGTAATTAGTTGCTTTTACCGTATGCGTTCTCTTAGCCATGGGGGGCAAAGTAAGCAAAGAAAAGCGGCAAAAAAAATTCTCAAATAAGCCTAACACATTTTGGGTTAGACTCAGTTAGCGTAACTTTAACCAACCCAACGACCATCAAAAGGTTATTATAGAAGCATGGAGACCAGTCATTTCAAGGATGTTACATTGATGATTACGCATTACAACAGAAGCCTTTCTTTAGAAAGACTCTTGTTGTCTTTTGAACAATTGAATATGCGTTTTGAATCTATTGTAGTAAGCGATGACTGTAGCAAACCTGAGCAACAAGGGTACCTTAAGGACTTGCAAGAAAAATTCCCATTTGTATTGGTAACGGGGCCGGTAAATAAAGGCTTGGGAAATAATTTAAATAAGGGTCAGGATGCAGTGAAAACTGGTTTAACGCTGTATATACAAGAAGACTTTGTACCAGCTGCAGATTTTGCAACGCATTTGACACATGCTTTAGAAATCATGCAGGAACGGCCAGATTTAGATATGGTAAGGTTCTATGCCTATTTCAACTATCCTTATTTAAAAGATTATAAGTACGGGTTCTCAGAAATGCTGTTTGGCTTTTGGAAATTGGGGTATAAAAAATTCTATTGCTATAGTGACCATCCTCATTTGAGAAGAGCTGATTTTTTGGAAAAGTTTGGCAGGTATAAAGAAGGGGTAAAAGGAGATGTTACTGAATACAGTATGATGATGTCTTTTTTACAGAAAAAAGGGAAGGGTATGTTTTATAGGTCTTTCAAGTCTTTGTTAGACCAAGAGAACAGTTGGGAAGAGCCCAGTACCATGAAAAGGAATAGGTGGAGAGAAAGTGGTCATCCAGTTATCAGTCTGTTGAGAGAGAGAGGTCTATCGGCACCTCAAATTCAATGTTGACTACCTGTTTGGAAAATACTAGTCTTCGTCATTTGCACCCTTGGTAAAACGCTTGATAATACCCCTGCCACTTTCACGAATAAAAGTAACAATTTCGTCCCTTTCATCGGTTGCGGGAAGTTCTTCTTCAATGTACTCCAATGCCTGCGATATATTAAAACCTTTGTTGTAGATGGTTCTATAAACGTCTAGAATATGATTGATTTGTTGTAATGGGAATCCCCTTCTTTTTAAACCAACGCTATTGACGCCACCATAACTCAATGGGTTACGCACTGCTTTAATATAAGGAGGAACGTCTTTACTAACTAAGGAGCCGCCCGCCACAAAAGCGTGTTGGCCTATTTGTACAAACTGGTGCACAGCACTCACACCCCCCACAACGGCCCAGTCTCCCATGGTTACGTGACCTGCCACTTGAACGCTATTGCTCAAAATACAATGATTACCAATAATACAATCATGCGCCAAGTGGCTATAAGCCATGATCAAACAATTATTTCCAACGGTTGTTTTACCCCTGTCTTCTGTACCTCGGTTGATGGTCACAAATTCTCGGATAGTAGTATTATCACCCACTTCAACGGTGGTTTTTTCACCACTAAATTTCAGGTCTTGAGGAATAGCACCCAATACAGCACCAGGGAAAATGCGGCAGTTCTTACCAATTCGGGTTCCATCCATGATGGTCACATTTGAACCAATCCAAGTTCCTTCCCCTATTCGAACATCGCCATGTATCACTGTAAATGGGTCAATCTTTACGTTAGGAGCTACCTTTGCGTTTGGATCAATATAAGTGTATGGATGTGTCATCCTTTCAGTTGGTTTTGCGTTGATCAGTGCATTCATCATGCACTATGAGTATAAAAAAGATGCCAAAGTTGCTCGGCCTATCACAAAAATAGGGTTATTGGCTTTTTTTTAAGATTTAAGTTCTTTTTACCACTTGGGCAACTAGGTCTGCCTCAGTAGCAACTTTGCCACCAACATATACCGTACCCCTCATTTCACAAATGCCCCTGCGGATGGGTGAAATCAACTCCATTTTCAAGATCATGGTATCGCCAGGAACCACTTTCTGCTTGAATTTACAGTTGTCAATCTTCAGAAAATAAGTGTCATAATCACCTTCTGGCATGGAATTAATACAAAGAATTCCACCCGTTTGAGCCAGCGCTTCAATCTGTAATACCCCGGGCATTACCGGATTACCCGGAAAATGACCTT
Organism: Bacteroidota bacterium; assembly: GCA_947460595.1. GTDB lineage: Bacteria > Bacteroidota > Bacteroidia > Chitinophagales > Chitinophagaceae > Sediminibacterium. The sequence goes on from CANHGS010000001.1 coordinate 235,657, forward strand.
GGAAGAAATATTCGCTGAACGTGACATTCTTAATACCAACAATATAGGTATCGGTTAGTTCAATAATCTTGTCTACAAATAAGAAAGGATGTCTATGAGGAAGGGTCTTTTCAATCTTTTCCAGATTATAAACTGGCGGAATGGTAGGGTCATAGACCGGCACGTTTTTCACGTGTTTGTTCCGTTTAATATATTGCTTGATCTTTTTAGCAAAATCCACATTAGTGCTATGTCCAGGCCTATTGGCAATGATTCTAGCTTTAATCGGGTAGCCAATGAGGGCCAAGTCTCCCACTACGTCTAAGAGCTTGTGTCTAGCAGGTTCATTGGGAAAACGCAGTTCTAAGTTATTCAAATAGCCCTCACTTTTTACTTCAATTTTTTCCCTTTTGAAAACTTTGGCCAAACGGCTCATTTCTGCATCGGTAACGGGTTTGTCCACTACCACAATGGCATTATTGATGTCACCACCCTTGATTAGGTCATGATCCAAAAGGGCTTCCAGCTCGTGCAAAAAGCAGAAAGTACGGCAGGGGGCAATTTCTGATTTGAAATCACGAATGGTTTTCAGACCTGCGTGCTGGGTACCCAAAACTGGGCTATTAAAGTCAATCAGCGTAGTAATTTGATAGTCCATGGCGGGCAGGGCTACCATTTCTACGCGTTTATCCTCGTCATAATGGTAAATATTCTCATCAATGCTATACCAAGCTTTAGCAGCTTCTTGCTCCAAAACACCGGTTTCTTCAATCAATTCAATAAAGGGCATGGAGCTGCCGTCCATGATGGGAATCTCAGGACCGTTCAACTCAATCAGCACATTGTCTACACCCATACCCACTAGGGCCGCTAGTACGTGTTCTACGGTACTTACTTTGGCATCACCCACCTGAAGGGTTGTGCCACGGCTAGTATCGGTAACCAAATCACAATCAGCCTTGATAATGGGTTGGTTGGGCATGTCAATTCTTTGAAATTGAATCCCAAATCCAGGATTGGCCGGTTTAAGGATCATGTCTACCAACACCCCTGTGTGTAAGCCTGTTCCACTAATGCTAATAGAACTGTTGAGGGTATGTTGTTTGTCAGGGTTGAAATTGCTGTCCATATCTTAAATAGGTTATTGGTAGTGTTAATCTTTGTTGGGGTTGCAAAAATACGAATAATGGATTAATCCGTTTTCTAAGCGCCTTCAGCCTGTTTTTGAAGTAGCTCCGCCACAATTTTCTCCAATTCTTTGAGTCTTTTTTCCAATTCAGGGAGATTCCGAGTATGGGCCTGAATTCGCAAGGATTGGGTGAATTCCAAGGCAGGGGTACCGTTATAGGTTTTATTAGGAACTTTAATACTCTTTGTTACACCTGTTTGACCAGCAATCTTGCTGCCATCGGCAATAACAATATGGCCAGCCGTGCCTACTTGCCCTCCAATCATGACCCCATTGCCCACTTTGGCGCTACCACTAATACCAGCTTGAGCGGCAATCACGGTATTATAGCCAATTTCTACGTTGTGTGCTACCTGAATTAGGTTATCTAATTTGGTGCCTTTTCTAATAATAGTAGCACCCATGGTGGCTCGGTCAATGGCTGAATTGCTCCCAATTTCTACGTCGTCTTCAATGATTACATTGCCAATTTGGGGAATTTTATGATAAGACCCATCGCCTTGGGGCGCAAAGCCAAAGCCGTCTCCGCCAACTACGGTATTACTATGAATAATCACGCTATTGCCAATGATACAATCATGATAAATTTTCACGCCCGCGTGCAAAATCACATTGTCTCCAATCTTTGTGCCATTACCAATAACTACACCAGGATAGAGTTTGACGCCATTACCTAGCACTGCATTTTCACCAATATGGCAAAATGCAGCCACAAAAACCTGTTCTCCAATTTTTGCGCTGGGCGATATAAAGCTTGGTTGTTGAATACCTACCAATTGCTGGGTCATAATTTCTTGGTATTTAGACAGCAGAATGGCAAAAGCAGAATAAGCATCTGCCACTCGAATCAACGTGGCTGATGTGGGTTGTTTGAGTTCTAATGATTCATTACAAATGATCACAGAAGCCTTGGTCTGGTAAAGGTATTCCTCGTATTTGGGGTTAGACAAAAAGGATAATTCTCCTTCTTTAGCCTCCTCAATTTTGCCAAATGCACCAACGGCAGCTGCAGGGTTGCCCTCTACCTTTCCTTGTATCATTAAAGCAATTTGCGCTGCGGTAAATGTCATGGGCCTAAATTGAATATGGGCTGCCTAAATCAGGTCAGCATACAAATGTAAAATTTTTTGACAGGAGCAGAAAGGTTTTGCTGTATTAAGGCATTGTCAATCTTTGAGATATCCTTGACCATGCCGTCTTTGAAGAGAATATTGATCCGCTCGTCAAGGGTTTGGTACATGGTATTGGAAGCTTCTCCTGTAAAACAGAGATAGTGGGCGTCTGCAGGGTTGATTCCAAATTTGTTGGCCGCAGCGTCTTGTTTTTCCTTAAGAAATAGGGGTTCAAAATCCTCAGACTGAATTCTGGATTTATACAATTGCCTATTGAGAAAACGCGAACAGAGCAAAGAAAGCACAGGGTCTTGGTGCTTGCTCCAGTGTTTAATGGCGTGCATTAGGTCATGGTCATCTAGGGAACAAAATTGTTCTAGCGCGTCAAGATCCATACCCCCCTTAAAACTGCCTAGAAAAAAATCCAGTGCTGTTTGTGTTTGTAAAGCCAGGTCAGTTGATTGGTAAATTTCTCTTACACGTTCAATGATTTTCACCAGCATTTTTTCAGCAGACAAGACGGTTTTGTGTAAATAGACCTGCCAATACATTTGTCTACGTGCCACTAAAAATTTCTCAACGCTATAAATGCCTTTCTCTTCAACCATGAGTTGTCCATGGTGTACCACTAGCATTTTTAATATGCGGTCATAACCAATCACGCCCTCACTAACCCCGGAATAAAAACTATCGCGGCTTAGGTAATCCATGCGGTCCATGTCTAATTGACCACTGATTAGTTGGTGTAAAAATGGCTTGGGATATTTATTAGTAAAAATCTGAATAGCAAGATCCAATGCCCCGTCCATTCCTTGGTTCATTTCTTCCATAATGCGAATAGACAATACTTCATGATGTGTACCCAAAACCAAGACTTGTTCTAGTGCATGGGAATAAGGACCATGACCAATATCGTGCAACAAAATGGCAGCTTTTACAGCAACAGCTTCTGCATCTGTAATCTCCACTCCCTTTGCCCTCAATTCTGAAACGGCATTATACATGAGGTGATAAGCACCTAAAGAATGGTGTAAACGGGTATGTACGGCACCAGGATAGACCAGTTGCGCCATGGCCATTTGTTGAATCCTACGCAAGCGTTGGTAATAGGGGTGGGCCAATATGTTAAAAATCAATGGATGGTCAATAGTAATAAAACCATAGACGGGATCATTGATGATTTTTCTTTTAATCTGGTTCATGCTGTTGCCGAATTGTTAAATCAACTGCCTGGGCAGTTAGCAAAAGTACAAATACCCTGACTAATCAAAAGATTCAAATAGTTTTAGGGCTCTATAATAAAATTATTTTACTCAATAAGTTTGAATTATGCTGGTAGCAAAGATACTCTGGGTAGATGATGAGATAGAAAGCCTACAGTCTCAAAAAATGTTTTTAGAACATAAGGGATACGAGGTGGTGACCATGACCAACGGTTTTGACGCGCTGGAATATGTTAAGTCAAATTATGTAGACGTGGTGCTCATGGATGAGTCAATGCCTGGCATTACGGGTTTAGAAACCCTTACCCGTATCAAGGCCATTAATAGACAATTGCCAATTGTGCTGATAACCAAGAATGAAACAGAGAACCTGATGGATGAAGCCATTGGGAGTCAGATCAGCGATTATTTAATTAAGCCAGTTAACCCCAATCAAGTATTGTTGAGTTTGAAAAAACTGATAGACAATAAACGATTGGTAGCTGAGAAAACTACTACTTCTTATCAACAGAATTTTAGGGAATTGTTTATGTCCCTGAGTGACAATCCCAACCACCATGAGTGGATGGAAATTTATAAGCGTTTGGTGCACTGGGAATTGGAAATGGAGAAGAGTAATAGTCCAGAAATGCAAGAGGTGTTTAACACCCAAAAACAAGAAGCCAATACGGCTTTTTTCAAATTTGTTTCCAAGCATTATGCATCTTGGGTCAATCCAAAATCGGCTGATTCCCCCATCATGAGTCATCACTTGTTTCAGTTTAAAGTATTGCCTCATGCTGAACCCGGAACCCCTTTGTTTTTCATACTCATAGACAATTTGCGCTTTGATCAGTGGAAAGCTATTGAGCCCATTTTTGCAGAAAATTTTCGCATTCAAGAAGAAGAATCTTTCTATAGCATCTTACCCACTGCAACACAGTATTGCCGCAACGCCATTTTTGCAGGTATGATGCCTTTAGAAATAGAAAAAAACTTTCCGGGACTATGGAAAAATGACGAGGAAGAGGGTGGTAAAAATTTGCACGAAGAAGACTTTTTTAGGGCACAGCTTAAGCGATTAAAAAAGGATCATTTAAAATTCAGTTATCATAAAATTGTGAACCACCAAGATGGCCAACAATTGGTGAACAATATTCATAATTTATTGCAGAACGATATAAATGTGATTGTCTACAATTTTGTAGACATGCTCTCTCATGCCAGAACAGAAATGGAAGTTTTGAAAGAATTGGCCAGTGATGAAGTAAGTTATAGAAGCATCACGCGTAGCTGGTTTGAACACAGTCCCTTGAACCAGGCTTTAAAGAAAATAGCTGATCGAAAATTGAAATTGGTATTGGCCACAGATCATGGCTCCGTGCGGGTAAAAACGCCGCATAAAGTCATTGGCGATAAACAAACCACTACCAACCTAAGGTATAAACACGGAAGGAATCTCAATTTTGAACCCAAGGATGTCTTGGCTTTTAAAGACCCCAAAGAAGCGGGATTACCCATTCCAACCATCAATTCCAGCTTTATTTTTGCCAAAGAAGACGGATTTCTCTGCTATCCCAACAATTACAATCATTACGTGAACTATTATAAGAATAGTTTTCAGCATGGTGGGGTCAGTTTAGAAGAAATGATTGTACCGGTAATCAAAATGGAGAGCAAATAAGCTGATTTGGGATGATTTTGCCACCGGTTGTGGATAACTGAAAACCTTTGGCAGCAGGCACTGACTTATTTTTGAATTACCCAATTTTAGGGGTCAAGGAGAAAACTATGAAATACACACAATCAACGGTTGACAAACTGGAAGACATACTGGGTGAATCCTCCTATGTGGTTAGATATGAGCGTGGTACCTTCCAAAGTGGCTGGTGTTTATTAGAAGCACGCAAAGTGGTAGTGCTAAATAAGTTCCTCAATACGGAAGGTAGGATCAACACTTTGATAGAATTGATTCCCCAATTAAATATTGACTACGATAAACTCACATTGGAATCACAGAAACTCTATGATTCCTTGATTAAGCAATCTGCTGCCATTGGAGAATAGGTTGCAAATTCAAAAGTCAAAAGTCAAAACGAATCAGAAACTGATTTGAATTACACAGCTTTTGTTTCAACTGTTTGACTAAATTATTTCAGCTATTTATAAAGCTGCAGAATATGGTTTAGATTTGGACATGTCTATTCCTGCACTACACATACAATTTTTGGGAACAGGTACCAGTACTGGGATTCCTATGATTGGATGTGATTGTACGGTTTGTACTTCCAAAAATCCCAAGGACAATCGGTTAAGAAGTAGCATTTTGGTACAATCCCAGAAGACCAGTTTAATTGTAGATACCACCCCAGACTTTAGATATCAAATGTTGCGAACGCATACGCGAAGGTTAGACGCGGTGCTGTTTACCCATCCCCACAAAGACCATATGGCGGGTCTAGACGATATCCGAGCGTTTAATTTTTTTACTCAAAAGCCCATGGATATTTATGCCAATTCACTCACCGAAGAAGCAGTGAAAAGGGATTTTTATTATGCATTTGCAGACAAGAAATACCCAGGTGTTCCTGAACTAAACTTAAATACCATTGATGAAACCCCTTTTGTGATTGGAGATATTCCTGTACAGCCCATCTTAGTCTACCACCATAAGATGCCCGTCTTTGGTTTTAGGTTTGGCAATTTTACGTATATCACAGATGCCAATAGAATTGAAGAAGACCAAAAACAGCTCATCAGGGGTTCAAAAGTATTGGTTTTAAATGCACTAAGAAAAGAAGACCATATCTCGCATTTCACCTTGCAACAGGCCGTTGACATGGCTACCGAATTGGCAATTCCAGAAGTGTATTTTACCCATATTAGTCATCAGCTGGGTTTGGATGAAACCATTAATCAAGAACTCCCCCCCCATATTCAATTGGCCTATGATGGCCTAGAACTGCGTTTGTAGCCTTTTTTTTAAATAAAAGGACATATGGAAAAGCTGAAATCTTTTTTCAGGTTCACCAGTAGAGAAAGACTGGCTATCCTGCTATTGTGTTTGCTGATGGTTATTTTCTGGACACTTCCGCTGTTTTTTCCTGAGAAACCGCCTAAGATATCCTTGCCGCAACCCATTGAACCAAGGGTAAATGGCTTTGCTTATGGCGATGCTGCACCTGCAAGTCATACACCGTCAGGTGTTGCAACGCCCTATTATAAGCGGTATTCAGATAAAACCCCTAGGGTAGCGCATTATTTTTCTTTTAATCCCAATACCGCAAGCCCCCAACAGTGGCGGGAACTGGGTGTAAGAGACAAGACCATCTTGACCATTCAGCACTATCTCCAAAAAGGAGGCCAATTCAGAAAGCCGGAAGACCTTAGGAAAATCTGGGGATTAAAGCCAGTAGAAGCAGATTCGCTGATTCCTTATGTAAAAATTCCAGCCAGCATCGCCGCAGGTAAAAAACTGGAAAATCGTTGGCAATTAAATAAGGAGGTATTTAAGCAGCCCGATACTTTACCCAATCAGGCTGCTACAGGAACAAATCTCAGTTCATTTGATCCCATTAATCCTTTGCGTTCTGCAACAAACTATCCACGGAAATCCTGGAACCTCAGACCCATTGACATTAATTTGGCAGGCCCTGAACAATGGATGAGTTTTCCAGGTATTGGAGAAGTATTGGCAGCTAGAATTGTTAAGTTCAGAGACAAGATAGGCGGATTCACTACTATTGATCAGGTAGGAAAAACTTATGGAATCAAGGATTCCCTATTTCAATTAATGAAGCCTTTCTTAATCTTAGAACAAGTGCCACCAAAAAAAGATTAAATTTTTGATGGAATTAAAAATCTCCTACATTTGCACATAAACTAACTAACGATAGTTTATTTTTAGAAGGTTGCCGGATAACGATTGCTTGGTTTCGGCAACCTTCACCTATTTTAAAGCCTGTCCATGAACTTTGCCGCAAATGAAATGACCCAACAAGTGGCAATTACTGCCCGAGACTTTGCCAAAAAACATATTGCACCCCATGTAATGGAATGGGATGAATCACAATCCTTTCCTATCAGCCTATTTCATGAAATGGGCAAACTGGGTTTGATGGGTATGTTGGTTCCCCATGAATATGGTGGAGCTGACTTGAGCTATTTTGAATACAATGTAGCCATTCAGGAAATATCCAAAGTCTGTGGTTCCATAGGACTTAGTATGGCGGCACATAATTCTTTGTGCACCAACCATATCCTCAGTTTTGGGAATGAAGCGCAAAAAGCGCTTTGGTTGCCCAAATTGGCAACTGGTGAGTGGATTGGGGCTTGGGGGTTAACTGAACCCAATACGGGTAGCGATGCTGGAAACATGCAAACAACAGCCGTTAAAGATGGGGATCATTGGATTTTAAATGGCACTAAGTGCTGGATTACCCATGGCATGTCTGGTAATTTGGCGGTGGTGATTTGCCGTACGGGTGAACCAAGAACAAGTGGTAATGCCACTGCTTTTGTGGTAGATAGGGGAAGGCCAGGTTTTCATGCGGGTAAAAAAGAGAATAAATTAGGCATGCGCGCTAGTGAAACCACAGAAATGATTTTCACGGATTGCTTTATTCCAGATAGCCACAGATTGGGTGCCGTTGGCGATGGTTTTAGACAGTCTTTAAAAATCTTAGACGGAGGAAGAATCTCTATTGCGGCCCTTGCCCTAGGCATTGCCAAAGGCGCTTACGAAGCCGCTTTAAAATACGCCCAAGAGCGGTATCAATTTGACCAGCCTATTTGTAATTTTCAGGGAATTAGTTTTAAGTTAGCCGATATGGCCACAGAAATCATGGCTGCAGAATTATTGATTGCCCAATGCTGTGATTTAAAAATGCGACATCTGCCGGTAACCAAAGAAGGAGCCATGGCTAAGTACCAAGCCAGTGAAACGGCAGTTAAAATTGCCAATGACGCAATTCAAATATTTGGGGGATATGGTTATACCAAAGATTTTCCTGTAGAGAAATTTTATAGGGATGCCAAACTCTGTACTATTGGGGAAGGAACTTCAGAAATTCAAAAACTGGTTATTGCCAGAGAAATTTTAAGATAGTTGTATTATTCCATCATGATTTTCTCTTGAGTCCATTGTAGTTGAAAGTTGAGTATCTTAGTGGTTAAGCATTTTTTGATGAAAAACCGCAGGGTGCACTTACTAGTCCTTTTGACATTGATTCCCTACCTGCTCTTTTCCCAAAAAATGGAGCTTTTAGACAATAGCAGTGATACTATTTTTTATCATATAGATTCTCTGAACCATGCCGCTTTTACTATGAAGCGGTCTAAAGTGAATCAAGCACTCAAACTCTTAGATTCCACTAAGAATCTCTCTGTCCAATACCAATACCACCAGGGACTATCTACAGCCTATTTTAACGAAGCTGGTATTTATCAGCAGAATGGTTTCTCCAAAAGAGCCTTGGGTATTTATCAAATGGCATTGGAAAATAGTAGTCGTTTCAAAGACAGTTTCAATTTGGTTAGAATCAATATTCAGTTGGCAAATTATTTTGCTGAGGAAGGAAAGCTTGATGAAGCTTTGATGCTAGACATGGAATCATTAGAAATCTCTACAAGAAAGGGCAACAAAAAAGAAATTGCCAATATCAAAAATAGTATTGGTCTTATAGAAACCAAAAGAAGGCATTATTCAAGGGCCGAATCCATCTTAAAAGAAGCACTTCAGATTAGCTTAAAAGAAAAATATATCTACGGTCAGAAAAAAGCATTTTATAACCTAGGTTTATTAGCAAGGGTAAAGAATGATACGGCTACTGCAAGGGCTTATTTTCAAAACTCGCTTTCTCTTGATATGCTGTTGAATGACCACTATGGTATGGCGTCTAATCATATTCAATTGGCAGAAATATTGGTGGAGCAAGAAAGAACATTAGAAGCCATAGAGCTAGCCCAATTGGCATATTCCTGCGCAGTTTTATCAGGGGCGTATCATTTAATGACCAAGACAGCCACACTAATTAGACAACAATATCAGCGTTCGGGTGATTTACAACATACTTCTGCATGGCAGGATACACTCATTGGTGTATTGATTACTAAGAATGAAAACGAGACACAGTATGCCAGTAATTTTATAGAAATAGTTAAGGACAAAGAGTCTCAGAAATTAATTGCAGAAAGCGAGAAAGAAACGGCCAACAAACGTGCAAATGGTCAGTTGCTGATTATCACGGGAGGTAGTCTCATGTTGGTGGTAATGGCCTTATTGGTGATTTTTACCTTCATGAGTTATCGCAAACAGAAATACCTGAGCCAGCGTTTGACCAAACAGAATGCCATCATTGAGGAAAATGCTTCTTCATTGGATAAATTGAATAAAGAGATTTATTCCAAAAACCAGTTATTAGAAGAAGACAATAGGACCAAGGATAAATTATTATCTATTATTTCTCATGATTTGCGCAATCCTATTACCAATACACAAACCATCTTATCCCTGATTAATAAAGGGGCTTTAACAGAGGAAGAATCTAAAACCTTGTTAGAGCAATTAGAAACACAGTATATTAATACCACTGGTCTATTAGATAATTTATTGGGTTGGTTAAAGAGTCAGATTACTGGAAAAGCGTTAGAGAAATCAGACATCAATGTTTACGATTTAATGAATGGAATGCATTTGGAACAAAAGATGGCACTCATGCGTAAGCGTATCAAGTTCATCAACAATACGTCTTCTGATGCTAACATTATGGCTGAAAAAGAAATGATCAAGATTATAATCCGTAACCTGATTATCAATGCCATCAAGTTCACATCATTAGATGGTAGAATTGAAATTTCCTATACTCAAGATGATACCCATTCCTACGTTCGAATAAAGGATTCTGGAATTGGTATGAGTGAAGAAATCATGCAAAAAATAAATGCACAAAAATACTTCACCAGAATAGGCACCCTTCAAGAAAAGGGTAGTGGATTTGGTTTGATTCTATGTAGAGACCTCTTACAAAAACAAGGTGGCGTTCTTTTGATTGAGAGTACAAAAGGAGAGGGCAGTACTTTTACAGTGAAGCTGCCCAATTAATTAGTCTTCCTTATTGCCGGCAGAAAAAATCTGGTCAACAGCTCCGCCCAACATGGGAAATTTTTCTTTTACAAATGCTGCAATGGTGGCTACGGCTTGTCCAGCTTGTTCTGTGCTAAGATTTGCTTCTTTAACCAGGCGTTCAATCAGTTCGTTCATATTCTAATGTTTTTATACTTTTCCTAGCTGCAAGTTAGGGTAGGCACAAAAAAAAACAGTAGGAACTTATGCCCACTGTTTTTAAAAAATGTGTGTTTTGATTATGCTACTTTCAAGACAGAGAGTTTGCTCTTACTAAACATGCTTTCTGCATAGTCAAGGGTAATATTCAAAACCGTAGTTTCTGTTCCAGGTAATTCAAACATGGCATCAGTTAGAATACTCTCACAAATACTTCTTAAACCACGAGCGCCTAATTTGTATTCCAAAGCCTTGTCTACCATAAAGTCCAAAACAGCTTCGTCAATAGTTAATGCAATTCCCTCTAGTTCAAACAAACGGGTATATTGTTTCATTAAAGCATTCTTGGGTTTGGTTAGAATGCTCCTCAATGTTTCTTTATCCAGTGGGTTCAAATGGGTTACCACGGGCAACCTACCAAGTAATTCAGGAATCAATCCAAAGGATTTTAAATCCGTAGCATTGATGAATTGAAGTAAGTTCTTGCGCTGGTGTTCCTGCTCATCTTTGTTGACGCTAAACCCAATGGCATTGGTGTTGATTCTTCTGGCAATTACTTTGTCAATGCCGTCAAAAGCCCCACCACAGATAAATAAAATATTCTTGGTGTCTACTTTAATCATTTTCTGCTCAGGGTGTTTGCGACCACCTTGAGGCGGCACCAATACTTCAGTTCCTTCTAGCATTTTCAATAAACCCTGTTGTACACCCTCACCACTAACATCTCGGGTAATGGAAGGGTTATCGCCTTTGCGCGCAATTTTATCAATCTCATCTACATATACAATACCCCTTTCTGCAGAAGCCACGTCATAATTACAGTTTTGTAACAAACGGGTTAACATACTCTCAACGTCTTCTCCCACATAACCAGCTTCTGTAAACACGGTAGCGTCTACAATGGCAAATGGTACATTTAGTAAACGCGCAATGGATTTAGCCAATAAGGTTTTACCAGTTCCGGTTTCACCCACCATGATGATATTGCTTTTTTCAATTTCAATATCGTCGGGTTGTACTTTCTGTACAATTCTTTTAAAGTGGTTGTAAACGGCTACAGACAATACTTTTTTAGCATCGTCCTGGCCAATCACATATTCATCCAAGAATTTTTTAATCTCAGCAGGTCTGCGAACACTCAATTTAAAATTGCTGTTGCCGCCAACACCAGCTTCATTTTTTAGGTTCAATTCTTGCACAATAATTTCTTGTGCATGTTCTACGCAGTTCTCGCAGATATGCCCCTCCTGTCCTGCAATCAGGATCTTCACTTCGTCGCGGCTTCTGCCACAGAAGGAACAATGTAATTGCGCTTGTTTAGCCATAAAAAGGTTTTGACCCAAAACATCGGACAGTAAAACCTAGTTTTCTGTGGCCTTGGGGGATGCAAATGTACCACAGTTCCCCGTTTTTCGGGAAAAAACTAGTACAAATGAAATAATTTCAATATTTATTAAGCCCGATTGGCTTAGATTTTTTCCAAAATCTGGTCTACTATGCCATAAGCCACGGCCTCTTTGGCATCCATCCAATAGTCACGGTCAAAATCGGCCATAACTTGATCAACGGTTTTACCACAGTTCTCAGCCAGAATTTTAGCACCCAATTCCTTGGTTTTTCGAATCTGATTGGCTTGAATTTCAATGTCTGCAGAAGTGGCTTGAAAATAACCACCCAAACTTGGTTGGTGAATCATCACTTCTCCATGGGGATAGATACATCTTTTGCCCTTGGTTCCAGCACTCAGTAAAATAGAACCCATGCTAGCAGCCAATCCCATGCAAATAGTGGTAACAGGGCTGCTAATTAGTTTCATGGTATCGTACATAACCATACCGCTAGTGACTACACCACCTGGACTATTGATATAAAACTTAATTTCTTCACCTGGCTTATCAGCGTCTAACAAGAGTAATTTGCTCACAATGTCACGAGCAGATTTGTCATCTACCACGCCCCATAAATAAACGGCCCTTCTCTCAAAAAAGAGTTTCTCCATTTTCTTGAGCATCACGCCACCCATTGGTTCCTGTTTTTCCTCTTTTGGCTCATCCGCTTCCTCGTCTTCCATCAGGTAAGGGTTGATAATATATTTTGACTGGATCATTTGTCTAAATTTTTACGGTTAATTAGTCTTTACGCTGTTTTCTAGGGTTGGTTAACAATACTTCGTCTACCAGACCATATTCTTTGGCCTCAATGGCTTTCATCCAAAAATCCCGATCGCAATCTGCTGCCACCACTTCAATAGATTTATTGGTGTGCTCGGCAATTACCTCATACAATTCTGTTTTCAGCTTTTTTATTTCACGAGCTGTAATTTCAATATCAGTTGCTTGTCCACCAATGGCACCGCTTGGTTGGTGTAACATAATGCGGCTATGTTTTAAAGCAGTACGCTTTCCTTGAACACCAGCGCAAAGTAAAACAGCTCCCATACTTGCAGCAATGCCAGTACAAATAGTGGCTACATCCGGGCTAATAAATTGCATGGTATCATAAATACCCAAACCCGCGTAAACACTGCCTCCTGGGCTGTTGATATACATTTGAATATCCCTACTACGGTCAACACTTTCTAAGAACAATAATTGTGCGGTAACAATATTGGCTACATAATCATTGATGCCTTCTCCCAAAAAGATAATCCTATCCATCATCAAACGGCTAAACACGTCCATACTGGCCACGTTCATGGGGCGTTCTTCAATAATATAGGGAGTCAGGTTGGTAACACCATGCAATCCGTGTTGTTGGTAATTGTGCAGGGTGGCACTGCTAATGCCCCTATGTTTTACTGCGTATTGTTCAAACTCTTTTCCTAGGTTCATATAAGACTGTTTTCGCTTTGAAGATAAGTGTTTTGCCTTTTCCTTTCTCCGTGATGCTTCAAATACTGTGCAAACTTGGTTTCAACGACAATCAGTCAGTTGATTTTTTTGTTTTTTGCGATAAATGACAAGAAAAAAGGGCAATCTTTTCCTAGACTGCCCCTTTTCAGGTTATCTTTTCACTAATTAAGCTTTCTCATCTTCTTCCTCCTCTCTTCACTTTCTTCCCCCTCTCTTCACTCTTCACTTTTATCTCTTCACTTTCTTCCTCCTCTCTTCACTCTTCACTTCTTCCTCCTCTCTTCACTCTTCACTTTTATCTCTTCACTTTCTTCCTCCTCTCTTCACTTTCTTCCTCCTCTCTTCACTCTTCACTCTTCACTTCTTCCTCCTCTCTTCACTCTTCACTCTTCACTCTTCACTTTCTTAGTGGTTGTGGTGATGCAATTTCTCAGCAAAAGCTTCCATGCTAATGGCTTCGTCTGTAGCAGCAACCTGAGTTTCAAGGGTGCTGAATAATTTGTCTGCGCTAATGCGATGGTAGCTATCTTCAACAAATTTCTTGTCTTGCATCATGCGGTTGGCATAATCGTCAACCCACTGTTGGTTATCGCCCAAAGCGCCTAATTGACCGCCCATATAGCTGAACAATTGCATTTTAGCAAAATCACGGATATCTTCAGGAAGCACTTCAATTTTATTATCAGTAACCAATTTGCTGCTGATTAAGGTCCATTTTAATTGGTTTACAAAACCTGGATAATCGGCATCTGCCTCTTCGGCAGTTTTTGGTTTGTCACCACCAATTTGTAACCAACGCTTCAAGAAGGTTTCTGGAAACGCCATGTTGGTATGGTCTAATAAATGGTGGTAAATCTGATCGTGGATCTGGTTACGGGTTTGTTGGGCAAAATGGGTTTCAATTTCAGCTTTAACGGCAGCGCGGAAATCTTCTTCTGTAGTGATTTCGTTGTTAGGGTAAACGGTAGCAAAGAAAGTTGCGTCTAAAGCTGATTTCTCAACAAAACCAATCTTGGTGATGGTCATTTTGAAAGTTATGTCTGCACTACCTGCTTCGTCTTTATTCAAGCCAAGGTCAGAAAGAACTACTTCTCTTTCCTTGTCTTCAAAAGCGCTAGCCAAATGAACATCAACTACCTCATCTTTCTTCTTGCCAATCAATTGGGCCCTAAATGCAGGCGCAAAATACTTGACCAATAAGCTATTGGCTTTATTAATGCCGCCCTCAAGCATATTGCCATCAGCGTCTAATTCAGTGAAAGTCACATTCAAAACATGGTCTTCTGAGCTAGCGGTTTCAGGCTCAGTCATATTGCCATTGCGTGTTTGTAACCTTTCAACTTCTTCATTGACCATCTCATCGGTTACAATCACATTGTATTTGGTCACATTAATTGTTGAAGCAGTTACATCAAATACAGGCTTCAGACCAACTTCAAAAGCAAATTCCACTTCACTTGGATTATTCATATCCAACTTGCTGCCTTCATTTTCCAAAGGAATGGGTTGTGCAAAAATGTCCAATTGCTCCTGATTTAAGTATTGGTTCATTTCCTTTTCAACAGTTTTCAGCACTTCGTCTTGAAATATACTTGGGCCATGCATTTTCTTAACCAAACCTGCAGGTACCATTCCTTTGCGGAATCCGGGGATATTGGCAGTTTTGGCAAAGGTTTTGAGGGTTTTCTCAAAATTGCCAAAATAGTCTTCCTTGTTCAACTTCACAATGAGCTTGTCATGCAGCAAGCCAATATTCTCGCGGGTTATTGTAGCCATAGTTGTGTTTTTTATACTTGTTTTTTTGGGTTGCAAAGGTAAGGGATTGACCTAAATGCTGTTCATAGATTCTATATACCAGGGTTAAAATTGACCCGTATAAATATAAGTTATTAATTTTCAATCTATTACGCTTTAAAAGCTGCCTCCGGCCCTGCTATAAAAAGGCTGGTAGAGGGCTATAAATGAAGAAAGACGTGAAATTCACGTCTTTCTAATCAGTGCGGATGACAGGGGTCGAACCTGCATGCCTCACGGCGCTAGATCCTAAGTCTAGTGCGTCTGCCAATTTCGCCACATCCGCATTGAATGGTTGCTTCTATAACTGAGGCCTTAGGAATCCGAACAGTCAAGCGAGCGCAAAAGTAGGGGTTTTGTACAAATGCTGCAAGAGTTTACAAAATTACGCTACTGAATTGCATAATTCCTGAGTACAATACCAATAAACAACATCCGCGCTTTTGAGTCGTTTAGTAAAATGTCTGTTTGTAACTCCCAAGTATTTTAATAGTATCACCCACCAACATAAACATGATTTTAGTCAGTTGATTAACTGAGATGAATCATTAAACCAATTGATTACTATCATTCTTTGCGCTTTTTTGCCGTTTTAGCTTTGTTCTATCATCCGGTGATAAAGAACAAAAATATTTTTTAAGCCCACATAAAAAACAAACATGAAAAATCCAACAAAATTCCTCCAACCAGGACTTCTAGCACTGTTGTTAATGTTCACACTTGGTGCATTTGCGCAAGTAAAGTATAATAATAAAAATGGTTTGAATCTGGTAGTTAGCGGAACATCAACTTTGCATGACTGGGATATGAAATCTAGCCAAGGAAGTTTTGATGCAAGTTTCACTTTCAATGCAGCTGGCGCTGTTACGGGTATCACTGGTCTAAGTTTCACAACGCCTGCTACTGCATTAAAAAGTGAAAAAGAAGCCATGGACAAAAATGCGTATAAAGCATTGAAAACAGACCAAAACCCCAATATCAGTTTTACTGCTGCTTCCGCTACTGTTACGGTTGCCAATGCAACAGACTTTACCGTAAAAGCAGTTGGTAAGTTGAATATTGCTGGTGCTGGTCTTGATGCTGAAATAGTTGCAACTGGAAAAATTAATGCAGACAAAAGCATTACTGTTACTGGTGCAAAAAAAATAAGTATGAAAGAATTTGGGATGACTCCTCCAAGCTTTATGATGGGAACCATCAAAACCGGTAATGAGGTTACTTTAAAATTTGACTTGAAATTGACCAAATAATATTTAAATCCATTCTGCACTATTAACAACCTAAAAAAAAGTTTATGAAAATTCAAATGAACAGATTTAAAATTGCAATGCTGCTGTTGGCAGGAGCTTTACCTGTAGCCCTTTTTGCACAGCAACCAAAAATTTCTAATTTCCGTCCTTATGATAAGACTGGTATCAACATGTTTGAAACCTTAAAGTCTGACACCGTTCCATTTGAAGGATTGAAAGTAAGATGGGGTGCTGGTTTTACGCAGCAGTTTCAAAACCTAAAACACGAGAATCCAGATGCTATTAATAATACCGGAACAGGTGCTAACCGTCTATACCCATTGCAAAATGGTTTCATGACAGCTCAAGCCAACCTTTTCATGGATGTGCAATTGGCTGATGGGATTAAATTAAATGTAACTTCTTATTTGAGTGCTAGGCACCACAATGAAACTTGGGTAAAAGGTGGATACATTCAATTTGACAAAGTTCCATTCAAAGGCAAATTCTGGGGCGATGTGATGAAACTTGCTACCATTAAAATTGGTCACTTTGAAGTAAATTATGGTGATCAACACTTCCGCAGAACTGATGGTGGTCAAGCTTTGTACAATCCATTTATGGACAACTATATTATGGATGAATTTGCAACTGAAATTGGTGGTGAAGTTTACTTGCAAAAAGATGGTTTATTTGGTATGGTTGGTTTAACCAGTGGTATGATCAAAGGTCATATTGACTCTACTTATGCTACTCCAGCAGACCCCAACACTAATAGAAATCCTTCTATTTATTTAAAAGCTGGGTTTGATAAAAAATTGAATGAGCATGTACGTGTACGTTTATCTGGTAGCTTTTACACCAATAGCAGCCAAGCTGGAAGTGGTTTAACAATATTTGGTGGTGACCGTACCGGTTCTAACTATCAAAACGTTATGGAAAAAGGCGCACCTGGTGCTTTGCCTGCTTCTACTGCAGTTGCTTTCTCTGGCCGGTTTAACCCAGGTTTTAGCAAAAAGATTTCTGCAACCATGATCAATGCCTTTGTAAAAGTATATGGATTTGAATTCTTTGGTACTTATGAAGGTTCTAAAGGACGCACTAAAACAGAAACTGCTGACAGAAAAGCAACTCAGTTAGCTGTTGAAGGTGTTTATCGCTTTGGTAAAGAAGAGAGCCTATTTGTAGGTGCTCGTTACAATACTGTTACCGCCCGTTTAGCTGGATATACCAATGATGTTAAAATTGATAGAACCGCTTTTGCTGCTGGTTGGTTCATGACTAAAAATGTGTTGCTAAAAGCGGAGATTGTGAATCAGAAATACATTGACTTTGTGAATACTGACTATCGCGCGGGTGGTAAATTCAACGGATATGTAATTGAAGCCATAGTAGGATTCTAAGAAATTGGTTTTTTTATGGTGTAAGATAGCCGGATGAATTAATTTCATTCGGCTATTCTTTTATATAATTTGCTGATAATGATTAGATGGACCTTATTTGTGGCTGTTTACCTGCTGATCAGTGGTTATTATCCTGTAGACCCTGCGGCAACTTGGGTGGTGATGCAAGGCAGTAGCCTAACTGTAAATGGAAGTACCAATGTAAACAAGTTCCAGTGTGATATTACGGACTATAGTTTGCCCGATACTATAACATGTGTTAAAGCGGCAAAGACTCAGACCCTGCCAATGACTGGTAAATTAAAATTAGACATTGAATCTTTTGATTGTCACAATAGAATGATGACAAGTGATTTAAGGAAGACTTTGAAGTACAAAGAATTTCCCAAATTAATGATCAAGTTTATTTCTATTAATAGTTTTCCCAGTTTTCAAAATCCTAACAAGATTACTGGTATGGTAGATATAAGTCTAGCAGGTATTGTGAAACGATACGATATTAATTATGTATTTACTGTTGATAATAGTAATATAGTACACTTGAAGGGAGATAGGGCTATAACCTTCACTGATTTTAATTTAAATCCACCAAGTAAATTAGGTGGCGTTATTAAGGCAAAGGATGAATTATTGGTAGAATTTAAATTGAATCTAAAGCCAATAAGTTAGCAGATGATTAAGGATTGATTTTGGCAAAAATTACTCCAGCCACAGTGGATTGAAATAGCCCAAATCCCAACCAGCTTAATACCATTAATACGGAAACGTCTATTTGGCTATAAGTCATCCAGAGAATGGGTAATAAAGCCACAAGGGTATAGACAGCCCCAAATTCAATGCCTCTAATTAAATAGTTGCCTTTGAACAAGCTTTTAAATCTTTCCCAAAACCAAGCAAGTGCAAAACTGATGACCATGGCATGGGTATAGAATAAAAAATCTCTGGAGCTATCAGATACAAATACGCTACTCAAGTATTCTGCAAAAAATGAATTGAATAATGTGCTGTTCACTGCCAGGAACAATCCACCATAAGAAAGCATGGACAATACTAAACCTGCTGCCAATCCGCTTTGAAGCGTTTTTTTCATTTTTCAGATTTGGTATAAAATTAGTTTTTTTTAGGATGGATAAACAGTTCTTAGCTTAATAGTTTTCTAAATTAGGCAACTAAAAAACCGCTACAGTTTTGACTGTAACGGTTTTAATGCTATGTTAGGTTTAGTCCCTTCTTGCAGATTGGTTGCCAGCGTATCTTCTACTATCGCCACCGCGGAAAGACCTGCGTTCTCCACCCTGATGGTGTCTTTGAACGGGTTTTTGTTTAATGGATGGGCTGTTTTGTAATGACGTGTTTGACATGGCATAAGGATGGTCTGTGACCACTGGAACTGGAATGCTAATCAGTTTTTGTATATCGCGCAAAAATTCTTTTTCTTCTGCATCACAAAAACTAAAGGCAATACCACTTGCACCAGCCCTGCCTGTACGTCCAATTCTGTGCACATAGGTTTCTGGAACATTGGGTAATTCAAAATTGATCACGTGGGTAAGGTCGTCAACGTCAATTCCGCGTGCAGCAATATCGGTAGCTACCAATACCCTGGTTTCTCCAGACTTGAAATTAGACAAAGCCCTTTGTCTGGCATTTTGTGATTTATTACCATGAATGGCTTCTGCCTTAACACCACCTCTGTGTAAGTCTTTCACTACTTTATCCGCCCCGTGTTTGGTTCTGGTAAAGACCAAGGCAGATTTAATAGCGGCGTCTTTGAGCAAATGGCTTAACAAGAGTTTCTTGTTTTCTTTCTCCACAAAATAAACCGCCTGTTGAATGGTTTCTGCAGTTGAAGAAATAGGAGTTACTTCTACTTTAGAGGGATTATGCAAAATACTGCTGGCCAACTTGCTAATTTCAGGAGGCATGGTAGCAGAGAAAAACAGGGTTTGTTTTTTTATGGGTAATAAAGTGATTACTTTTTTTACGTCATGAATAAAACCCATATCCAACATACGGTCAGCCTCATCTAGTACAAAAAATTCTACGTCAGAAAGTCGAATGAATTTTTGTTGAATTAAGTCTAATAATCGCCCGGGTGTGGCAATTAAAATATCCACTCCTTTTCTTAAGGCAATGGTTTGTGCGTGTTGAGAAACTCCGCCAAAAATGACCAATTGTTTTAGACCAAGATTTCTACCATAAGCGGCAAAACTTTCTTCAATCTGAATGGCTAATTCTCTGGTAGGCGTTAAAATCAATGCTTTGATACCACCTTTTTGGGGCTGGCCGGTGAGTTTTTGTTTGCAAAGCAATTGTAAAACAGGAATGGCAAATGCGGCCGTTTTACCAGTGCCGGTTTGCGCACAACCCAATAAATCCTTGCCTTCTAAAATAATAGGAATGGCTTGTTCCTGAATGGGTGTGGGTGTAGTGTAGCCTTCTGTTTTGAGCGCATCTAAAATGGGCTCAATGAGGCTTAATTGTTCAAATAACAAAATGTAAATAATTTAAAATGAACACCTGAAAATGCTCAGGTGGTATATAACCTTTCCAGAAATGACTTGATGAACTTTGTCACGGAAGTAAATGATCAGTCTATAGAGAGCCTATATGAATGCTGCAAAGCTAGGGTAAAATTATTTAATGCCTTGTTAAGGTGGTAAGTGTACCTGATAATCAACTGCTTATCAATTGGATTAGCTAAGATTTAACAATCCCACAATCTGTTCTAAGTAAGTTAGGTCTGTTTGGTCAAATTGGTCCAATTCAGCGCTGTCAACGTCTAAAACACCAACAACTTCTCCGTTGACCAATAAGGGTACTACTATTTCTGATTTGGATAAACTGCTACACGCTATATGACCCGGAAATTTTTCTACGTCGGGAACAATCAAAGTTTTGGACTGGGACCAACTACTACCACAAACGCCTCTGCCTTTTTTAATACGGGTACAGGCCACTGGTCCTTGAAAAGGGCCAAGTACCAGTTCATCGCCCTTTACCAAATAGAAACCAACCCAGAACCAGCCAAACTGTTCTTTGAGTGCGGCTGCGGTATTGGCTAAATTGGCTACCAAGTCAGGCTCCCCATCTAACAAAGCTTTGATCTGTGGAATCAGTTCCAAATATTGTTCTTGCTTGCTGCCTTGTGCTATCTTCAAATCTTCTGCCATAGCACAAAGATAATGGCTTTTGAAAGCGGTTGTAGACCTGTTCAAAATTTGTAAATTTGACAAATGGATTCCTTGACAATTAGCATTCTGGAAGTAAGTAGTAAATCCGCTTTGCGCGATTATATTTTTCTTCCAGCAAAATTATACCAAGACCAGCCCAATTGGCTTCCGCCCATTTATATGGATGAGTGGAAGTTTCATGACCCCAAACAAAATCCATCGCTTGGTAAAGCAACGGTGATCAGATTCTTGGCTAAACGCAATAATCAATTAGTGGGTAGAGTCATGGGCATTATCAATCACAAGTACAATGAAACCCATGGTGAAAAGACAGCTAGGTTTTTTCAATTGGATTGTATCAATGACCAACCTGTAGCCAAAGCCTTATTGGATGCTATATTTAACTGGGCTCAAAAACAATCCATGCAACAATTGATTGGCCCCTTTGGATTTTCAGACAAAGATCCACAAGGCTTACAAATAGAGGGTTTGGAATATTTACCCGTGATTGCCACAGCAACCAATCCAGCTTATTTAAAGGGCTTGGTAGAATCAGCTGGATTTGTAAAACACATAGACTGTGTTTCATTCAGCGTATTAGTACCCAAAACTATTCCAACACTATATCTGAAAGTGATGGATAGAATCAAAAAAAATAGCCAGGTACACCTCTTGGAATTCAAAACCAAGAAAGCATTGAAACCCTATATTGTTCCAGTATTTAGATTGGTCAACGAAACTTATTCAGATCTATTTGGTTTTGTACCCATGACAGAAGCAGAAATGAAAAGCATGGCAGCGCAGTACCTACCCATCTTGGATCCTGCATTTGTAAAACTGGTGCTCAATCAAGAGCAAGAACTCATTGCTTTTGTAGTTGCCATGCCTGACATGAGTTTGGGTATTCAAAAAGCAAAGGGAAAATTATTTCCTTTTGGGTTTCTACATATATTGGCTGCTGCCAAAAAGTCCAAACAATTGGATTTGTTGTTAGGCGCTGTTCGTAATGACTATCGATCCATTGGCCTAACAGCATTAATGGGAACTGCTTTGTTACAAACCGCTATTCAGCGGGGCTTTGAGACCATGGATAGTCATTTGGTCTTAGAAACTAATCAGGCCATGTGCGCCGAATACCAACGAATTGGGGGAGAAGTGTATAAGCGATTCCGGGTCTACAAAAAAGCCTTGGATTAAGTAGGGATTATTCAGTAACTTTTGTTTTATTAAAATCCAGACAAATGGCCAAACAAAAGTTGATTAACCTAGACGAATACTTGGTAAAACCTGGAAAAAAAATAAAACTCAAATCATTTAGCACAGCCACTAAAAATAAACCACTTGAAAAAGCAAGGGGCGAAGAATTATTGGCCAGGGGTATTCAGGAATTAGCCAATTTGCAAGACATGTTGTATGCCAACAATGAATACAGTGTCTTGATTGTTTTTCAGGCCATGGATGCCGCTGGTAAAGATGGAACTATTAAACACTTGATGAGTGGGCTAAATCCAACTGGGGTAAAAGTGAGCAGTTTTAAAACGCCCTCTTCTTCGGAATTAGACCATGACTATTTCTGGCGTCATTATAAAGAATTACCTGCTAGGGGAGAGATTGGCATTTTCAACAGGTCTTATTATGAAAATGTATTGGTAACCAAAGTACATCCTGAATATATTCTCAATGAAAATATTCCGGGTATCAATACTGTCAAAGACATCAAAAAGTCATTCTGGGAAAATCGATATGCACAAATAAAACGCTTTGAAAAAAACCTTGCTGAAAATGGCACCATCATCCTGAAATTTTTCTTACATGTTTCAAAAGCGGAACAGAAAAAACGTTTTCTAGATAGAATTGAAGATCCAAAGAAAAACTGGAAATTCTCTTTGGCAGATATGAAAGAACGAGCTTTCTGGGATCAGTATCAAGCAGCTTATGAAGAAATGTTTAGCCAAACTTCTACGGAGTATGCGCCATGGCATGTAATTCCAGCAGATGATAAATGGTATATGCGAATTCTGGTAGGACTAGCCATTTATGAGCAGTTTAATAAATTGAAGATGGAATATCCTACTGTATCAAAAGAGACCCAAGCCACATTGTTAAAAGTTAAAAAGGCTTTGCTGGCAGAAAAATAATTAGTGAATGTATTTTCCAATGACGGGTATTTTCTGAAACTCTTTTTTCTCTACTAGCAGAATAAACCAGGTAAAGACAAAGAATAAGACACTGCCCGTTACTAATTGAAACCAGAGGGGGCTATAGAAATACAATAAGCCTTTTTGAATCAGAAAAAAACTGATCACAATAGCCATATAGGCCAAGAGTTTTTTCCATGCATAGGGAATAGGGTATGCTTTTTGACCCCAGATAAAACTAATCACCATCATGCTGCCATAGCAACAAAAGGTAGCCCAGGCACAGGCCATATAGCCAAAATAAGGAATCAAGAAATAATTAATAGTAAGGGTAATGCTGGCACCTACTAAAGTTATCCAAGCACCTGCCATGGTATTATTGCTTAGCTTAAACCAAACGCTTAAGTTGTAATAAATGCCTAGGAACATATTGGCCAAGAGAAGTATGGGTACAACTTTCAAGCCAACCCACATTTCTTCTTTTCGAATAAACTGTTTCCAAACGTCTAAGTAAAGTGCCACCAATAAAAACATAAAACAAAGCGTGATTACAAAAAACTTCATCACCCTTGCATACAATTTGGGCGCATTTTTATCAGCAGCTTGTTTGAAAAAAAAGGGTTCAGCTCCCATACGAAATGCTTGCACGGCAAGGCTAATTAAAATAGATAATTTATAACAAGCGGAATAGATACCCACCTGCGCATTAGCTTCTGTAGCATTACTTACAGGTGCCCACCATTGCAACATGATCCTGTCAAAAGTTTCATTGACCATACCCGCAAAACCAACAATGATTAGTGGCATGCCATAGCGCATCATTTCTTTCCAAAGAGCTGCGTCAAATTTCCAGTGAAAACCAAAGAACTCTTTGCTCAATAACAATAATACTACAGCATTTTGAATCAGGTTGGCCAATAGCAAATAACCCACAGCCCAATTAGGATCATAATATTGCGCCAACCAATGATCAGGGTGAAGGGCCAGGTATTGCGGAATGGTACTGAGTAATAAATAAGTAGCCGCAATATTTACTAGAATGCCACCCACTTTAGTCAATGCAAATTTTACAGGTCTTCCTTCTTGACGCAGTCTGGCAAAGGGAATACCACAAAGCGCGTCAATAGCAATAATACCAGCCGCTACCAAAATATATTCGGGATGCGCACCAACAGACAAAGCTGTTGCAATAGGTGCTCTTAATAAGACCAAGACTACTGTTAATAAAAGCGTTGAACCAATTAGAGAAATACTGGTGGTATTAAACACTGCGTCTCTATCATTGGCATTGGAAAAACGAAAATAAGCCGTTTCCATGCCATAGGTAAACACCACATTCATAAAGGGAATAAAGGAATAGACTAGGGAGAACTCGCCATAAACGGAAGTAGCTAGTTTGAGTGTCAAATAGGGTAACAATAAGTAATTGATGAATCTAGCCACAATGGTGCTGACCCCATACCAAATTGTTTGACCTGCTAATTTTTTGATACCACTCAATGTATTGCTGATTTTAACAAGCTACCCGCCTGAACCGTTTGCTAAAGTAACGAAACCTTGACTAATGCCCATGATTCAGAGTACTGGCAGCCATTCTAGGTTCGGAAAATCTAGGGTCACTAATAAAAACACTATCTGTTAAGGTGGTTAAAAAGGCTTTTAACTGGCCAATTTCAAAATTGCTTAGCGCCAGTCTATTGCTAAACAGCGTGTCTGTGGTTGGCCCCAAGACCATTTGTTTGCGGTAGTGTTCAAAGAGATTGCTCAAAGCAAAAAAACGGCCATCATGGCCATAGGGTGCTGTTAGGGCGATATTTCTTAAACTAGGCACTTTAAACTTGAGGGAATCGGCTGGGTTATTGGTAATGCCCATGCGACCTAAGTCTTTTAATACTTCATCTTGTGATAGACCCGCGTTGCGATATTGGTTGTCTGTAAACAGTGGTGCCGGATGGCAACTAGCGCATTTTTGCTGAAAAATGCCATAGCCCAATTTTTCTGGCAAACTAAAACTATCGAATCCCTGCATCACTTTGTCATACTTGCTACTACTACTAATCATTAGCAACATAAATTGACTTAACGCTTTTCCAATGCGTTGGGTATTGATGGTGGCATCGCCGTAGGCAGCCTGAAACATATTTGCGTATTCCTTGTCTTTCTTGATTTTGGCAATGATATTTTCTAGGGTTTCAGCCATTTCATTTTCTGCCGTAATGGGTGCCAAGGGTTGTAGGTCTAAATGGGTGATTCCCCCATCTGCCATAAAATTACGCTGCCATGCTAAGTTCTGTAAAGCAGGCGCATTGCGTGTGGTTTGTTGGTTATTAAAGCCATGACTCAAGGGATGGTCAAATGTGGTAAATGCCGCAAATTGTTGGTGACATGTGCCGCAAGAAATTTGATTGTCTTTGCTCAGCCTGCCATCGTAGAAAAGTTTTTTACCTAGTTCAAAACTTTCTTCTGTTAGGGGATTGCTTTTAAAATCATAAACGGGTTGGGGCCAACCTTTGGGAATAGGAAATTTGATGGGATGCGGTTTTGGGGGTGCGTTCATCCAGCTAATCATCACCAGCAAAACCATTGCCACAAGGCCAAGAATGACCGCTTTTTTCATGGTTGAATAATTGAAAACATTTGAGCATAATTGGTAGCAAATTTCATGGCCAATGCGCCAGGCGAATGACAAACAGGTCTTTCAGCAATGAGCAAAGTATTAGTTCCACTAAACCAAGTATTAATGTCAACTTTTACCTGTAAGTCTTTAGGCAGGCTCTTTTCAGGTATTTCTAGGCGAATTTTTTTAAGCACATTTTCACCTGTTTTAAATCCGCCAATATGATAGGTAAATGCATGAGCGGGTAAAGCTGAACTTGGTGCAGCACCTTCTAGTTTGGCAAAGACATAGCCGGTATTCCAAGTCCAGAACATACCCTGCATGGGATCCAACACACCTGTTTGAATACCACTACAATTGCGGGCACTATCTACTCCCAATACAAACTCTATGGCGCTGTAATTTTTATTGGCATTGGGTAGTATAATTTTTTTGGAACTGGGTTCGG
This sequence comes from Bacteroidota bacterium, assembly GCA_947460595.1. Taxonomy (GTDB): domain Bacteria; phylum Bacteroidota; class Bacteroidia; order Chitinophagales; family Chitinophagaceae; genus Sediminibacterium. The sequence continues at coordinate 262,075 of CANHGS010000001.1, forward strand.
CTTCATTGACCAAATAATAAATATCGGCATAGGCTTGCTTATAGCCCTGTTCGTCTATCAATACCAAATTGGAAATATAGTATTTGAATCTTCTAACCACCAGTTTCTCTCCATTACTATTTTGCAGACTATCCTCCAAGACCAATGCTTGATTACCCATCATGTGTTGAAAGCTGATGCTTTGTTGTGTCTGAGCTACACAGAACGCGGAAAGCCCCAAGAGCAAGAGGAGTAAGTATTTTAATAAATTTTTCATTAATCTTCTGATTTGTACTTTCTACGCATCAATTTATTGGTGGCATTGCGTTTTTTAGATTCCATTCTTTTTGCTTGAGAAGCTCTGGAAGGCTTGGTAGCCATTCTGGCTTTTTTCTGGTGCAGGGCTTGCTCAATTAAGTCCTGCATCTTTTCTATGACCAAGGCTTTGTTACCCAATTGTGTTCTATCTGCTTGACTCTTGACTAAGAGCATGCCGTTTGCATGAATCTTATTGGCCAATTTTTCTGTAATGCGCTGTTTTTGCTCTTCATTCAATAATGCGGAGGATGCCACATGCCAACGACCCTCTACCATGGTCTCTACCTTGTTTACATTTTGTCCGCCCTTGCCGCCACTACGCGCAGTTTGGAACTGGATCTCCTCTTGAATGTTTATCTTCACCGAGTAAAGTTAATTCAAAAAATTACCAGAATCATGAGAGTGGTTATTCAGAGGGTGGTGGAAGCATCAGTAACGGTAGATGGTCAGGTTACGGGGGCCATTGAAAAGGGCTTATTGGTCTTGATGGGGGTAGAAGACGCAGATACTCAGGAAGACCTGGAATGGCTGAGTGGCAAAATAGTGAATCTGCGCATTTTTGATGATGAGAACGGGGTGATGAATAAATCGGTGCTGGACATTAGCGGTGGCATTCTCTTGGTGAGTCAGTTTACCCTACACGCCAGTACCAAGAAGGGAAATAGACCTTCTTATATTAAGGCATCCAAACCTGAAATTGCCATTCCTATTTATGAAGGCATGATTGCCCAATTGAGTAAAGACTTGAGCAAGCCCGTGGCAACCGGGATTTTTGGGGCAGATATGAAGGTTCGGTTATTAAACGATGGTCCTGTGACCATTGTCATGGATTCAAAAAACAAAGAATAATATCATTCAAATTAGTAACAATGACCATTCAGCAAGCGCAACAAGACGTAGACCAATGGATCAAAACCGTTGGGGTCAGGTATTTTAATGAACTCACCAATTTGGGTGTACTCATGGAAGAAGTGGGAGAGCTAAGCCGTTTAATGGTGCGCAAATATGGGGAGCAATCCTTTAAGGAATCAGACAAGGGGCGGGAGCTGGGCGATGAAATGGCCGATGTACTCTTTGTACTCATTTGTCTGGCCAACCAGACAGGGGTTAATTTAACGGCTGCTTTAGAACAAAATTTTCAGAAAAAAAACCTGAGAGACGCCAATCGTCACTTAGATAATGAGAAGCTGCAATAGGGCTTTAGAAGCTGGTTTTCGCTAAGCAAGTTCAAAATCCTATTTTTGCGTTCTTATGAGCACGCAACAAGACAATATTTTCCAAGCCATTATATCCCATGCCAAAGAGTATGGATTTGTATTTCCTAGCAGTGAGATCTATGACGGACTAAGCGCCGTATACGATTATGGTCCTTATGGGGCAGAATTAAAAAAGAATATCCGCGATTATTGGTGGAAGAGCATGACCCAATTGCACGAGAATATTGTGGGTATTGACTGTGCCATTTTTATGCACCCCACTACCTGGAAGGCCAGTGGTCACGTAGACAATTTCTCTGACCCCATGATTGACAATAGGGATAGCAAAAAACGCTATCGGGTAGACCATTTGATTGAGGCCAAGGCCGATGCTTTGAAAGAAGCAGGTCAGCAGGCGGAAGCCCAAGCTTTGTTAGACGGCATGGATGCCTTACTAGCCAAGGACGATTTTGCTGGTCTGGGTCAATTGATCAAAGACGCCAAGATTGTTTGTGCTGTAAGTGGCACGGGCAATTGGACCGATATTAGACAATTCAACCTCATGTTCTCTACCCAATTGGGTTCGGTAGCAGAAGACGCGGATACCATTTACCTGCGTCCAGAAACAGCACAGGGCATTTTTGTGAACTTTTTGAACGTGCAGAAAACCGCCAGGATGAAAATTCCTTTTGGGATTGCACAAACCGGAAAAGCATTTAGAAATGAAATTGTAGCCCGTCAGTTTATTTTCCGCATGCGCGAATTTGAACAAATGGAAATGCAATTCTTTGTACGCCCTGGCACAGAAGGTCAGTGGTACCAATACTGGAAAGAAGCCCGTTTGCAATGGCATTTGAGCTTGGGGATTAGTGCAGACAAGTATCGCTACCATGACCACGTAAAATTGGCGCACTATGCAAAGGAAGCCTGCGATATTGAATTTGAATTCCCTATTGGATTCAAAGAGGTAGAAGGGATTCACTCTAGAAGCGATTTTGATTTGACCCAGCACCAGATTTATAGCAAGAAGAAATTGCAATATTTTGACACAGAGATCAATCAGAACTATGTGCCTTATGTGATTGAAACTTCTATTGGGTTAGACCGGATGTTCTTACTCATTTTATCAAATGCATACGAAGAAGAAACCATTAACAAAGAAGACGGAACCACCGATAGCCGGGTGGTCTTGCATATTCCAGCTAAGATAGCGCCAGTTAAATTAGCCATTTTGCCATTGACCAAGAAAGACGGTTTGCCCGAGATTGCGCGTGATTTGATGAATGAGTGCAAGCCTTATTTCAAGTGCTTCTATGAAGAGAAAGACGCTATTGGTAAACGCTATCGCCGCCAGGATGCTATTGGTACCCCTTTCTGTGTAACCATTGACCACCAGACCAAGGAAGACAATACGGTTACAATTCGCTACCGCGATAGCATGACCCAAGAAAGGGTTTTGATCAGCAAAATCAAAGACTTGGTGTTAGAGCAAACTTTTTAATTTTTACTTTTTAATATTGATTAAACGGCCTCGATTTATCGGGGCCGTTTGGCGTTTAATCAATCATTACCCCGCCCAAGATGCTCTATCCAAACTTCGGTACTGAATGGCTTCTGCCAAGTACTCAGGTTTAACATCGGCGGAGCCGGAGAGGTCTGCAATGGTGCGGCTGACTTTTAAAATTCGGTCATAGGCTCGGGCACTGAGTTGTAGCCGCTCCATGGCTTTTTTAAGCAAGGCTTCTCCCACTTTGCTGAGTTGACAAATATCGCGCAGCAAATTGCTATTGACCTGTGCATTGGCAAAGACACCGGGTAGGGATGCATAGCGTTCTAACTGGATTTCTCTGGCTTTGATCACGCGCTCGCGAATCATGTCTGAGCTTTCTCCTTTTGGGGTGGACTCATTTAATTCTTGAAATGCAACAGGTGTTACTTCTACGTGCAAATCAATCCTATCTAGTAATGGGCCCGATACCTTGTTCAAATATTTCTGTACGGCTCCCGCAGGGCAGGTGCAGGCTTTCTCTGGATGGTTATAATAACCGCATGCGCAGGGATTCATAGAAGCAAGTAGCATAAAATTAGCGGGAAAATCTAAGGCCATTCTGGCCCTTGAAATGGCCACTTTTCTTTCTTCCATGGGTTGGCGCATGACTTCTAACACCGAGCGCTTGAATTCGGGTAATTCATCAAGAAATAAAACCCCATTATGTGCCAAAGAAATTTCTCCGGGTTGCGGGCTAGAGCCTCCGCCAACCAAGGCCATATCAGAAATAGTATGGTGGGGTGAACGGAAGGGACGCCTATTGATCAAAGAGGCATTGGTGGGTAATTTCCCCGCCACACTATGAATCTTGGTGGTCTCTAAAGCTTCTTGCAAGGTTAGTGGCGGCATGATGGTAGGCATGCGTTTGGCCAACATGGTTTTGCCCGCTCCAGGTGGACCAATCAGGATGGCATTGTGTGCACCTGCTGCTGCAATTTCTAGTGCGCGTTTGATATTTTCCTGACCGCGTACATCGGCAAAATCAATGTCAAATTCATATTGGCTAAAAAAGAATTCTTCTCGGGTATTGACTTGCACAGGACTGAGTGAAGACGCGTCTTTAAAAAAGGCCACCAGCTCTTTTAAGTGAGACACGCCATAGACTTTTAATTGACTTACCATACCCGCTTCTCGCTCATTGGCCTTGGGTACAATGAGCCCCTTGAAATTTTCTTTTCTGGCTTGAATGGCAATGGGTAATGCGCCCTTGATGGGTTGCACAGTTCCGTCTAAACCCAGTTCTCCCATGATCAAATAATCCTGTAATCTTTCTGGCGATGGCAATTGTTCACTAGCACCCAATAAGGCAATGGCAATAGGTAGGTCAAATGCGGATCCTGATTTTTTAATATCGGCGGGAGCCAGGTTTACCAGCAATTTGGTGCGCGGCATATAATAGTCATTGGCCTTAATAGCACTCTCTGTTCTTTCTAAACTTTCTCTCACCGCATTGTCTGGTAGCCCCACTATAGAATAGCCCTGACCCATACTTACATTCACTTCTACGGTGATGGTAATGGCTTCTACTCCATAAACGGCGCTACCAAAAGTCTTGACTAACATGGGCTTATTCTTGCTTGGAAAGTTAAGCGCTTGCAGCAAGAGTCTGCGAAACTAAGGCTGAAATTTTTTAAGCTATCGCGCTACTTAATTCCATTGAATGGCAAAATACAAAGCGGGCACTGTTCCTGTATTGGTAATATTATGTAGTACCATGCTGTTCAAAAATACGGCATCATTGGGGCCACAGGCCTGCTGATTTTCTCCAATTTGCATGACTCCATTGCCATCCAACATTAAAATAATTTCTTCATTTTTATGGGTGTGCGGGTCATGACTTTTTAAACCCGGATTGAGTTGGGTTACATGAATGTCAAAACGGTGTAGCATGGGTGTTTGAATGTCAAAATATTGGCGTACACCTCCTTTTTCTGAGGCTTTGAATTTAATGTCTTTCCAGTCTAGCATAAAACCTGATTCGGTTCTTTTTACAGAATCCACTATGGATGCGGTTTTAGGCTGGTATTGCATCATATAAAAAATGGCTTGGGCACCACTGCTATTTTCTAAAAATGCTTCTTCATTTGGCATTAGGAATAAAACTGAACCTCTTTCTAAGTTTTTGGTAACACCTTTAAAATTGACGCGTAACATGCCTTGTTGCACTATAATAAAACGCTCATATTTTGAGCCAGCTTTAAAGCTAACGGCGGCTCCAATATTAACTAGGTTGGCATTTAATTGGTGTAATGCTAAAATGGCTCCAGAGCCACTAAAAACCGCTTTTGTATTGGCTGATTTGTCTGCCGGTTTTGCAGCTGCATAAGTGTATACTTTGGAATCCAAGACTTGGGTTTGTGCCATAGTATATACGCATAGCAAAGTGGTTATGGCCGTCAGCAATTGTTTCATGTAGCTTATTTTTTTCAAGTTATCATAAATCTACCTTATAACCCAAAACAGGAATCAGACCCAGTAGATAATTGTATTTGATTTGGTTAGTTCCAGCGTCAAAACTTTGACTAATGGCATTTTTTCTATTCAATAGATTTTGAACACCCAAGATTACCGTGCCCGTTCTTTTCTGGTACTGCGTCTTCCATTCTATTTGAAAATCTACCCTAAAAAAAGCTGCCAACTGGTCTTCATAAATTCGGTTATTGTCTACTACTTGTTTTTTCTGCGCAATAGATTTGGCTAAGTCAATAGGGGTAACCCTTGGGCCTCCGCTATACAATACTTTTAAATCTGTAGCAATACTGGAACTTCTCTTACCGTGCAAGTTCCATTCCTTGCCCGTTGCCAGTGTAAAACTGGTATTGGTATTGAATCGGGTATTGCGCCAAATACCATCTGATGGCAGGTATTTAGATTGAAACAAACTCAAGCTAGTCAGCAAATAAAACTGGTCATTCCAAAAACGCTCAACCGTAATTTCCATACCATAGTTTTTTCCATTGCCCTTATTATTGAGTCTTTCAATGGCATAGTCATCATCCATATTGAGCACACTAAAATTAGTAGCTGCTCCTGCGGTAATGGGAACCTGATACAGCCATTGATAATACCATTCAGTCTTTAAATTCCAATTGGGTGCAAATTGTATGGCATAACCCAATACATAATGGGCTGATCGGCTAAAGTCTAATCCTGTGTTGGGTTGTAGTGTGTCGGCGCCTATTTTAATGCGCGCAAAATAATTGCCCAGTGGTTGAATTTGTGAATGCAACCCAAATCCTGCCGATATAAATTGATTCTTGCCCAATTGGTATTTAATTCCGGCTCTTGGTTCTATTACGCTACCCTGATTGAGCGCAAAATATTGCGCGTGTACACCTGCTTGAAAACTCCATTGATTATTGGGGTCATATTTGTATTGAACAAAAGCATTACTTAGTCTAGTAGTACCATCTATTTTTATTTTGTCTTTGAGCACATTGGCAACAGCTTCTCGTTGGTGCAAATCAAAACCCTTGCCCGTAGTGTAAAATCCTGTTTTTAATAAATGGTGTTTGTTGAATTTGTGGGTCAATGTCATGCTCAAGACCGCATTGTTTTCTTGAAACTCATTATCTCTATTGGTGAGCAAGGGACTATTGTATTTAGCAATGCTGGTATTCTCTTTGTTATAGCTATTGGCATTGATGCTATAAATGGTTCTGAGTAAGGTTTTGTTACCCAATTGAATGCTATGCGTGAATCCCAATGCACCAGTATTACTCCCTGTAAAGCTGGCCGACCTTTTACTTGGGTCAGTTAAAAAAATAAGGGAGTCTCTGGTAACTTCACTATTCTGTGAGCTGAGACCACCAAATCCAAAGACGGTAAAGGTTCCAAATTTTTTAACGGGTAAATAAAGGTTAAAAGAGAGGTCTTGGAACTTGGTATTGGCTTCGCCGATATTCAATCCTAATTGCTGCATTAGGGTTAGGAAACCGTATCTATAATTGATTAAGTAAGAACCCTCATAGCCTTTTTTGAAATAACCTTCTGTGGCAAAATCAACCCCAATAGTACTGGCAGAAAAAGTATGTTCTCTTTTGTCTTTGTTTCCCTTTCTTAATCGTATATCAAAAACACCCGCCAAAGCGTTGCCGTATTCAGCAGGGAAGGCCCCTGTCATAAAATCGGAATTGGCCAATAACTGTGCACTCAAAATAGAAATGCCACCGCCAGACGTTCCCACTGCTGCAAAATGATTGGGATTGGGAATATCAATTCCTTCCATGCGCCATAACAAACCATTGGGGGCGTTACCACGTATAATCAGGGAATTGTTATTGCCATTGCCTTGCACCCCAGCAAATGCCATGGCAATGCGTGAGGGGTCATTGATGCCAGCCGCAAATCGGCGGGTTTCTTCTACACTAAATTTGCGCGCACTTACCAATGAAAATTCATTAATGGGTTTTACTTTATTGGCGCTGCTTTTTACGGTAATGGCCGTAAGGGTATTAAGTTGTTCATCCATCTCTACCACCAATTCCAATTCCTTTCCGGATTCTAACAAGAGGTTAGCGAGATTAGCCGTTTTATAGCCCAAATAGTTGATTTTAAAACTATGTCTGCCTACTGGGATACCAGCAATTTTAAATTGTCCATTTTCTGTGCTAGTGGTTTTAAAATTAGGTAGGTCAATGCATTCAATGCTTGCACCTACTAAGGGTGTTTTAATGGATTTGTCCAAAACCTGACCTTTTAGATTCTGGGTGGGAATGGATATGGATTGGGCCAATAAGGGCTGTTGGTATAGGGCCAAGAAGCCACTGAATAATATTATCAATAAAACCTTGGGGAAGGGCATGCCGCTTATTTTAGCGTCAAGATATTATAATTTGTCCAGAATATCGGTGACCCCCTCGCGTTTGAGAATTAAGTAACCAATTCGGTCATTGCTAATGCCTTCTTTGAGTTGGTAGGAGAATTCTAATTGGTCATTTTCCATGCTGGTTTCAAAATAGCGAAACTGAATATTGGGGTATTGTTTTAGCCCTTCCCCAATTTCATACAAATGGGTAGAGAGAATGAAGAGACTTTTTTTCATTTTGCGCAGCCCCTCAATCACGGCCGTGCTGCACTTCATGGCGTCTTGAATATTGGTGCCTTTAAATAGTTCGTCTATGAGGATTAGCCAATTATTGCCATCGCTGATTTTCTCCAAAGTCTTTTTAATGCGTTGTACTTCATTGAAGAAATAACTCTCTCCTTTGAAGAGATTATCCTCTACTTGTATATTGCTCAAGAGTCCGTGAAAGAGGCTTAAGCGCATGTTTCTAGCAGGAACGCCCATGCCTAAATGGGCCAAATAAACAGATAGGCCAACGGCTTTAATATAAGTGCTCTTGCCGCCCATATTGGCGCCGGTTAAGAAGATAAAATTTCTACTAATGTCAAGCTTTGTATCATAAGCCACTGGTGTTGGTAATAGCAAATGATAGAGTCCGCTGGTTTCTACAAAGGGTTGTTCACTGGCTTCAAATGTTGGGAAACTAAACTGAAATTTTTCACAGGCAATGGCCATGCTCATATAGGCGTCCAGCTTAAAAAAAGTCTCAATCAAATCATTAGAGGCTCTTTTAAAATGGTGGCGTAAAAAAATGCCATATTCCAAGATCCTTTGAGGGCTCAGTTCTGTACCTTTTGCCACTTGCATCATGTCTTTGAGACTGGTTTTGCTCAGCAAGTGTTCCATGCTTTCATACCAGATCTGCAATTGCTTGCTCAAGGGAATAGCGCTGAACAATTGCACAATTTTGTCCATCCCCTTTAGGAATTCAATGGTATGTTCTACGGTATACTTGGTAATAGAATAGTCAGGTGAATGAATGTATTTGTAAAACAGACTATTAAAAAAAGAGGGTTGTTTGGGGTATTCCTCCATAGGTGTTTCATAGTATTTTTCTAATACCATGATACTTCCATTGGTTACCTGGGTTAGGGGCCATGCAGCTTGCAGACTTTGTAAAATTTGAATGGTTTTCTGCGTGTCTTGAATGCTGGCAATACTATTCAAGGGAGTGCCCAAAAGATACCTGAAATACTCCCTACCCCCATTGGTATGGGTAAAATTTAAGTGGTGAAACACAGACTGTTCCTCGTCTCTATGAAAAATAGAAAGATCAGTTAGTGTGGTTTTGTCTACTTGCACGGCCGCTATTTATCGTTCAAATTGTAATCTCATTCCCTGCTGTGATGCATCAAAGCTACCATTTCCATAAACCAAATGCCCATTCACAAAAGTATTGTTGATGGTTGCTGGAAATTGGAATCCTTCTAAGGGACTCCAACCGCATTTGTAATGGATTTTTTCTTTTGACACGGTAGATGGTTTGTTGAGGTCTACCAACACCAAGTCTGCATAATAGCCTTCTCTAATATAGCCACGTTCTTTGATTTGAAAACAATCGGCCACCGCATGGCTCATTTTTGATACTACTTTCTCAAGGCTAATCTTACCCTGTTGTACATAATGTAGCATGAGCAAAACGGAGTGTTGCACCAGTGGCAATCCAGCATGAGCGTGTAAATAATCTTCCTGTTTTTCAGCCCAAGTATGTGGGGCATGATCGGTAGCAATTACATCTAAGCGGTCATCCAACAAAGCTTCCCAAAGAGCGTCTCTGTTTTCAGGTGCTTTAATAGCAGGGTTACACTTGATTTGATTACCCAGTTTGGCGTAGTCATTGCTGGTAAAATGCAAATGGTGTACACAAACTTCAGAGGTGATGCGCTTGTCTTTGAGCGGAATCATATTGGTAAACAATTGCAATTCCTTAGCCGTACTAATATGTAGGATATGCAAACGGGTATTGTATTTTTTTGCGTATTGAATAGCTCTAAAAGAAGATTCAAAACAAGCTTCTTCATTACGGATAGTGGGATGCCAAGAAGCATCCATGGTTTTGCCTGAGGCGATGGCTGCTGCCAAATTTTCTTTAATAATCCTTTCTTCTTCACAGTGTGTAGCAATCAGTAATTCAGAACCTTCAAAAACCCTTTCTAAAACAAGCGGATTATCTACCAATAAATTACCAGTTGAAGAGCCCATAAATATTTTGACTCCGCATACCTCATTTTTCTTGTCATTGGTTTTTAAAATCTCTTCAAGATTATCATTTGAAGTACCCATGAAAAAACTATAGTTGGCTATGGAACTTTCGCCCGCAATACTGTATTTGTTTTCTAGTAATTCTTGGGTAAATACGGGCGGATTGGTATTGGGCATTTCCATAAAACTAGTAACGCCTCCAGCTACTGCTGCCCTTGCTTCACTAGCAATATTGGCTTTATGTGTTAAACCAGGTTCGCGAAAATGTACTTGGTCATCAATGGCACCGGGAATCAAATGTTTGCCAGTGCCGTCTATTTCATGTGTATTACCCTTGGGCTCAATAATGCCGCCAATTTTGACTATTCTACCATCTTTGAAGAGTAAGTCTCCTTGAATTTGTTTGCCTTCATTAACGATAGTGGTATTCTTAATCAGGTATTGCTCCATGTGTTGCTATTTATGACTTGCAATTTAGTCAAACTGGAACGGAATGTTGAAAAATCAAACAGCTTAGTCTTCAAAATGAACAGAGAACACCACCATTCTAGAAAGAATTCTTTCTAGGTTGCTGGAATACTTCAATGCGGGGTCTACTTGGTGCAGGTTGCTAAACCCATTGCTGATTTTTATTTCAGGAGAAATGGTCACAAAGGGTAGGTAAAAATTAAAACCAACACCCAATTCATAACCAAGGTCTCCTTTTTTGAGTTTGATGACGTCTTCTGCATTGCGGGCAGTGGAATTGCTAGCTAAGTCAATATCGTATTTTAAACCAGCCATCATGTAGGATCGAAAATTGCCAATCCGGTCTGAGTTAAATTTGAATTGCAGCGGAAAACTAACAATATTGCTGGGGAGTATCTGTTGTTGGTAGGTTCCCTCGCCTGGATTGGTGCTGCCCAAGGTATAAGAAAGGTACTTGGATCCACCAATGATTAACTGTGGATTGATCCTAATTTGAAAATGGTCATCAAGGCGCATGGTGCCCAATAAACCTAGCGCGAATCCACCACTGGCAACAGGTTCTACCACTTTAATACTATCTGAAGCCAAGAAATTACTACTCTTGGTTTGGTGCAGGTTGGAACTATTATAACTTAAGGTAAGACCAAAATAATAGGGTAGGTCGTCATGGTCTTGACGATATAGTACGCGCTGCGCATTGCCTTGTTGAAAGGCAAGCAGGAGCATGGAAAACAGGAATACCCTTAGACTTTGCTTCCGCAGTAAATGGTGCATAAACCGAGACTGAGTTTTTTCAAATAAGTTTGGGTAAATCCTGCTTCATTCATTAGGTTTAAAAAGGTTTGTCCCTCAGGAAATGCTTGTACACTATCGTTGAGGTATTGATAAGCAGCTTTGTCACTGCCAAATAACTTACTTATACTTGGTCCAATTACATTCATATAGAATTGATAGAAACCTAGTACGGGGGCAGAACTGGGTTTTGAAAATTCCAACACTACTAATTTACCATTTGGTTTTAATACCCGGAACATTTCTGACAATCCTTTTTCAAGGTTTTGAAAGTTGCGCACCCCAAAAGCCACGGTAATGGCGTCAAAATGGTTGTTCTCAAAATGAATGGTCTCACTATCGCCAGTTTGCAATTCAATGGCACCAGACAATTGTAGATCAACCAATTTTTTTCTGCCAAAATCTAACATTCCTTCTGAAATATCAATCCCAATAATCTTTTCAGGCGCCAGCATTTTATGGGTCATAATGGCCACATCGCCCGTGCCAGTAGCTACGTCTAAGATCATTTTTGGATGCAGGGCCCTAAGCTCATTGATGGCTTTTTTACGCCATCCTTTGTCAATACCCGCACTCAGAAAATGGTTCAGAAAATCGTATTTGAAAGCGATTTTGTTGAACATTTCTGCCACCTGCGCCTTTTTTTCCAGTTCACTCTCCTTATTGGGAACTATCTGATCGTGTGCAAACTTTGCCATGGCTGCGAAGATATTACATTTAGTTGGGGCGGGAAACCGCTTTGGCCCAAAGCCCACTGTAAAGAGCGGAGTTTTAGCAATTTTTTCCCATTTGGGGCAGGGCCTGTTATCTTTGCTGCGCATGAGAGCACTGATTTATAAATCCACTGGTAGCTGGTATATTGCCAAGAATGGCGATGGAAAGGTCTATAATGCCCGGATCAAGGGGGTATTTAAGATTGACGGCATTACTTCTACCAATCCCATTGCCGTAGGCGATGAGGTAGAGATGGACATTGAAGACGTGGAAGAAGAATCGGCCATGATTCATGAGATTTATCCCAGACGCAATTATGTGGCTAGGATCTCTCCACATAACAAACGCATGCACCATATTGTAGCTTCTAACCTAGACCAATGCGTCTTGTTTGTTACTTTAAGAGACCCCAAAACCTCGCAAGGGTTCATGGATAGATTCTTGGTTTCTTGTGAAGCTTATCATATTCCTGCCGTGATTGTGTTTAACAAGTCTGACCTCTACCGGAAAAAGGAAATGGTCATTTTTGAGGAACTAAAAAATATGTACGAAGCCATTGGGTACAAAGTAATCCTTGCTAGTGTACAGAATCATGTTGGCGTGGATGAAGTAAAAGAATTACTCAAAGACAAGACCAGTTTGCTCAGTGGTCATAGTGGGGTGGGTAAGTCTACTTTTATCAATGCCGTTTTTCCTCAGTTTAACCTGCGTACCCAAGAAGTGAGTGGCTGGAGTGGTAAGGGAATGCATACCACCACATTTGCGGAGATGTTTGACTTGGATTTTGGTGGCAGAATCATTGATACCCCCGGTCTGCGTGAGTTTGGCATTGTAGATATTGGCAAACAAGAACTATCTCATTATTTTCCAGAAATGCGTGACCTGATTGGAGGTTGCCAGTTCAATAATTGTCAGCATATTAATGAACCGGGTTGTGCCATCAAAGAGGCCGTGAATACTGGCCAAGTTTCTATTGAACGATACGTGAGTTACTGCACCATTTTAGAAAAGATGGAAGAGATCAATTACTGATCGTATTTCAATTGTTTTTGCAATTTGTATTTGGGCATTTTCTTCAAGGTCTTTTCATCGGCCTGCAATAATTTTTCTGCCCCTACTTCTTTGCCTCTAATTGATTTTTGGGTATTGTCATAAGCATCATTGCCCCTAGATTTAAATAATCGGCAGGAGCTTAACGAGAGTACCATCGCGCAAGCAAACAGACATGCTAATATGGATTGTTGATGTTTGATGATTAAGGTTTTGGTGCGTCATTGTGATCCGCAAACCAAGAAGCATAAGTTACGTAATTAGTAGAGATTCTATTGATCTCTCCGCTAATCAAAGCTTCTGAAACCTCTTTTACTTTTTTGGCGGGAACGCCTGCATAGATAGCTCCTGCTTCTACAATGGTATTCTCTAATACAACGGCTCCTGCAGCAATAATGGCATTGGAATGCACCACGCAGGCATCCATGACAATGGCACCCATGCCAATCAATACATTGTCATGAATGGTACAACCATGCACCATGGCTTGATGACCAATGGAAACATTATTACCTATTTCTGTTGCATGTTTTTGATAAGTGCAATGGATAACAGCACCATCTTGTATGTTTACCTTGTTGCCTATTTTAATGGAGTTCACATCGCCCCTAATCACGGCGTTAAACCAGACACTACACTGGTTGCCCATGTTTACATCCCCTACAATAGTAGCGTTGGGTGCAATAAAACAGTCTTCACCAAATGAGGGAGATTTTCCTTGTACGGGTAAGATCAGTGCCATGGGTCAATTTTGTACAAAGCTAAAACAAGTTTGCTTTTTTGGGTAGAAAGCTTTGCTTCTTTGTAAATTGCAGCCATGGCATCAAATAGGCAGTTATTCCTGAACCATGTGGCGCAAACCTCAGACAAACCCATTGGCATTGAAATGGTCAAAGCGGCGGGCATTCATCTCTGGGATGCAGATGGCAAGCCATATATTGACTTGATCTCAGGATTCTCCGTTTGCAATATTGGGCATAGCCATCCTAAAGTGGTTAAAGCCGTGCAGGATCAGGCTGCGGAGTATATGCACTTGATTGTCTATGGAGAATTTATTGAGCAACCCCAAGTGGCATATGCCAAAATGCTCACTGATTTGTTGCCGCCCAGTTTGAACAGTGTTTATTTTACCAGTAGTGGTACTGAAGCCACAGAAGGGGCCATGAAACTGGCCAAGCGGGTAACAGGGCAAACCAAAATCATTGCTTTTAAGAATGCTTATCATGGCAGTACCCAAGGTGCTTTGAGTGTGATGGGAGATGAATATTGGCGCAATGCGTATAGACCTTTGTTGCCAGATATTTTGCACGAAGATTTTAATAGCTCTTTGGCCATTGAAGCCATTGATGCAAAAACGGCTTGTGTGATTCTAGAAACTGTGCAAGCTGAATCTGGAATCAATAAACCGGATCCGGAATGGATCAAAGCCTTGGCTAAAAAATGTGAGGAGACCTGCACACTCTTGATCTTGGATGAGATTCAAGCAGGCTTTGGAAGAACGGGTTCTCTCTGGGCTTTTGAACAGTATGGCATTGTACCGGACATTTTACTCTTGGGAAAGGCCCTTGGTGGCGGCATGCCCCTTGGTGCTTTTATTGCAGACAAGGCTTTGATGAACACCTTAACCCATGATCCTGTGCTGGGTCATATTACCACATTTGGTGGGCATCCTGTTTCCTGTGCAGCGGGCAAAGCAGCTTTAGAAGTTTTGTTAGAAGGCAAATGGATAGATGCTGCTTTTGAAAAAGAAGCATTCCTTAAAAAGACCCTAGTACATCCTGCCATTCAACATATTAATACCGCTGGTCTTTGGATGTCTTTGCAATTTGCCACCCCCGAACTCAATCAGCGCATTGTGCATCAATGCGTGAAAAATGGCTTAATCACAGATTGGTTTTTATTTGCGCCAGATCGTTTGCGCATAGCACCACCGTTAATCACCAGCATGGAGGAATTAGAGCGCATCTGCAAAATGATTTTGCAGTCAATTGATGAAATTTTGGCAGAATCTTTATATTGATTTAATAAGTGTTTTATGAACTACATCCATTGCAGTTGAAACATTATAATCAATTCCTTTTCTGATTAAAAAATTCATATCGGAGGTAAATTGAGATGATTGCATTTTTGCATCTAGGTTTGATTCAAATTCTTTTTTAGTGATAGAATGTTTTTCTTCATTCAAATACCTTCTCCAACTTTCTAGAATTAGTTCTGGCCTGCAAGATAGATGTGTTATTGCATACCAAAGATCAAATAAATCTCTACCTTTTTTTCTCTGGTATAATGCTCTTAGTTTAGTGCTCAATAATTCCTCCAAAGTAAAACTTGTTATGGATTCTTTGCTTCTATGCCATGAAGAAGGAACCTCAAAGGGTATTTGTTGGTATCCAAAAACTGTAAAATGTTCCCTAGTATTGACTTCTATTTTCAGTTTCATTTTCAATCCTTCGTTGCTTTCAAAACGATAGATCATTGTATTGTTGTGCTCTTTTTGCTTGCGAGTAGGTGTACCTAAAAAAGATAAACAATCTCTTAACTGATCCATTACAGGTCCAAAAGGTTCTGATTGAATTTGAACTAAGTCAATATCCTCAGAATATCTTGCTGGATTTTGAATATATAACTTATGTAGTGCAGTGCCACCTCTGAAAGCCAATTTTTCTCTTAAATTATTTTCAGCGTAAATTGCATTAATGGCTCTACTAATAATTAAATCCTGCTCTACTTGATAGTTATCTTGCCAAGGTGCAAATTGCCTCCATTCATCTATGTAAGCTTTTGGAATCATATATCAGTTTCAATTTCAGTATTAACTATTACACGCCAAGAATTACCAGTAATTTTTGATTGTTGATTTTTCTTTCCGGCCTCTAGAAATGCTGCATGATATTTTTGCTTTTTAATCCAATCTTTTAAAAATTTTGTCTTTTCAGAAAAGCCTAAAAAATCCAATAAATACCCCAATCGTTGAACAGCCATTAAACTATTATAATGTTCTGCAACTTCAAGTAATTTAATTGGGTCAATTTCTTCAGCTAATTCCTGCAAAACAGTTGCCACATGATTAATACCTCCTGCATGCTTAGTATAATAACATAAGTCAATTGCGGTTAACTCCGGAGAGGAAACCATTACATATCCAGCGTTTGTATGTTTTTGTTCAAGAGCTTTCTCATCCCATTTATTTTTATAAACAAATAGAATACTTGCATATGGTTTATTAATGGCAGGTACAACAGGTGGAGGAATAATTATTGCATATTTCTGCGGTTGTTGATGCGCTGCTCCATACCATGCTGCAGCGTTCAAAAGGCCAATATAATAAGGTCGATTTAATGATTGCATCATTCCATCAATATAATAGGTTACTGGCGGAGCTCCGAGATTTCTATATTCTGCTGGAACAATTGCATAAAAACCATTCCGAATTAATGCAATTTTTTGAAGTTTTAGTAGGGGCTGTATTTGCTTTTGTACTGAAGTTTGTTTTAGATGGAAATGTTGTTCTATATCATCTATACTGAAATAAAATTTACCACTTCCTTGGATTTCATCAAGAAATCGTTCCAATTGTCGATATGATTGAAACTGCTTCATATAGGTAAATATACAAGAAATAATACCAAAAAGGGTATAAAACTTGTATTATTACCTAATATTTAATTTACTACATCGGATTTGGAATGAATTGGTCAACTGGCTAAGACCATTACATCCTACAAAAACGGCTATACAATTTTTCGTAAACAGGGATGATCTTGCTAATGTCAAACAAACAGGCTTGTTCATAAGCAGCTTGTTTCATTTGTTCTAAAGCACTATCGTTTTTGAGCAGGTTAATGGTAAAATTGCTCATGGCAGCTACATCGCCAATATTGGTCATAAAACCTGTTTTACCTTGTATATTAATTTCTGCCAATCCACCTGCATTGGTACTCACCACTACCGCTCGGGCTGCCATGGCTTCCAGGGCTGCTAGACCAAAGCTCTCGTATTCCGAAGGCAATAAGAATACATCGCTCACAGCTAGTATGTCTTCCATCTGTTCTTGCTTGCCTAGAAACCTCACGTCTTCTTCAATACCCAATTCCCTGGCTTGTTCTTCCGCAGCGGGTCTTTCCGGTCCGTCACCTACCATGAGTAATTTGGCGGGCATGGCTTTGCGTACTTCTGCAAAAACGCTGACCACATCCTGTATACGTTTTACCTTTCTAAAGTTGGATGCGTGAATCAGAATTTTTTCTCCCTTGGGGGCAATTACTTTTCTAAAGGCATCAATGGGTTTTTTATTAAACCTGGCCACGTCTACAAAATTGTAGATTACGTCAATTTCTTTAGTGATGGCAAAGGATCTATAAGTCTCGTCTTTTAAATTCTGTGATACCGCGGTAATGGCGTCAGATTCGTTAATGGAAAAAGTTACTACGGGTTCATAGGTTTTGTCCTTTCCAACTAGTGTAATATCGGTTCCGTGTAAAGTAGTAATCACGGGAATATTTCTACCATTTTTTTGCTTTACAATTTGCTTGGCCATATAGGCGGCAGAAGCGTGTGGAATGGCATAGTGTACATGCAATAAATCTAAGTCATGGTTCATGATTACGTCTACCATGGTGCTGGCCAATGCCACTTCATAAGGTGGATAATCAAACAGTGGATAGGTGGGGACCCGAACCTCATGATAAAAAATATTGGCGTTGAAAACGTTGAGCCTTACCGGTTGTTGGTAAGTGATAAAATGTACTTCGTGACCTTCATCGGCTAGGGCCTTGCCCAGTTCCGTTGCCAAAACCCCGCTTCCCCCAAATGTGGGATAGCAAACAATACCTATGCGCATACCATGGTTAATTTAGTACTTGTACCCGGAATGGGGCCCAGAATTAACTGCAAGTAACAATTATTTCTCCAATGTGTAAACCCATTCATCCTTATTGGCAAAACAAAACAATTGGTTAACTTTATTTCTTACAGCTTCTATAATTAAAAAGAAAACCAAGACTATGCGAAAACTGATTTTCCTATTGACCATCTTGCCCGGAATGCTTCTGGCACAGAACAATGACTCTTTGATGATTAGGAAATTGTCCAATGAAATTCTCCAAAATGGTAAAGCCTATGACTTGCTCTATCAGTTGACCAAACAAATTGGCGGCCGTTTAGCGGGTTCTCCAGGTATGGTCAAGGCAGAAATCTGGGGTCAGCGGACTTTGGAGCAATTGGGTGCTGACCAGGTTTGGATGCAAGAATGCATGGTGCCGCATTGGGTAAGAGGCGGCAAGGACAAAGCGGTAATTACAGAAATCAACAACAAAAAAGCCAATCGTGTATTGGATGTGTTGGCCTTGGGTAATTCCTTGGGTAGTGCTGGAAAAACCATTAACGCAGAAGTCATAACCGTAGCTGATTTTGACGAATTGGAAAAGCGTAAAAATGAGATCAAGGGTAAGATTGTTTATTACAACAATTCCTTTAACCCCACCAATATTCAACCCTTTGTTTCTTATGGAGAAGCGGGTATCTATAGACGCTCTGGACCAAGTAGGGCTGCTAAATATGGGGCCGTTGCAGTAATCATTCGCTCGCTTACAGAATCAGTTGCCAATGACCCACACACAGGTGCTATGGCTTATACCGATAGCTTACCCAAGATTCCCGCAGTTGCAGTGGGGCCTAGGGATGCAGACTATTTATGGTATTTGAAAAAGGGCTTTAAAGTGTCTTTGAGCACCAACGGAAAATTCTTGCCCGATACCATTGGACACAATGTGATTGCAGAATTAAAGGGTAGTGAATTCCCCAATGAATTTATTACCATTGGTGGTCACTTAGATAGTTGGGACGTAAATGAAGGAGCGCACGATGATGGTGCAGGTATTGTACATACTATGGAAATTTTACGTGCCATGAAAGCCATTTGTTACAAACCCAAACATAGTATTCGTTTTGTTTTATTTGCTAACGAAGAAAATGGTTTGCGTGGTGGTACCAAATATGCAGAAGTGGCCAAGCAATTGAATGAAAAACACATCTTTGCTTTGGAAAGTGATGAGGGCGGATTTACTCCTCGCGGTTTTGGATTCACCACACAGAACAAAGCCCAGTTGGCCAAGTTTCAGTCTTGGTTACCGCTTTTAAAACCCTATGGTACAGAAACCATCATTGACGGTGGCGGCGGGGCCGATATAGGTCCTTTGAACAGGGCTTTTGGTACCGTACTTTCTGGTTTTGTGCCCGATGCACAACGCTATTTTGACCTTCACCACGCGCGTTCAGACGTCTTTGAAAATGTACACAAAAGGGAATTGCTCTTAGGTGCAGTAAATATGGCTGGTTTGATTTACCTTGTTGATCAATACGGACTATAATGAATGCAAAAAAAATCCTCTGGACCTTTCTAACAGTGCTGATAATTGCACTGATAGCTTTTTGTTATTGGCGTTTTTATTTTGTGTTTGCAGAGGGCACTAAAGCGGGTCAGTTGAATACTTTCCAAAAGAAAGGAATTGTTTTTAAAACCTATGAGGGTAAGATTATTCAAAGTGGGTTCAAGGCTAATGTGCAGAGTAATGAATTTGAATTTAGTGTAGAGAATGAAAGAATAGCAGAACAGTTACTGCAAAATGCTGGAAGAGAAGTAGAGCTGCACTATAAGCGTTACTTTGGGTCACTTCCTTGGCGTGGGGTGCAGAGTTATATTGTAGACAGTATTTATGCCATTCATGGTGTTCCTGCAGCAGTTGTAGAATCTACCATCAAACCAAAATAAACTCAATCTTATTATTAGCTGTTGCAGGAAACTGCAGCA
Source organism: Bacteroidota bacterium (assembly GCA_947460595.1). Lineage (GTDB taxonomy): Bacteria > Bacteroidota > Bacteroidia > Chitinophagales > Chitinophagaceae > Sediminibacterium. Next base: position 281,997 of record CANHGS010000001.1, read on the forward strand.
GCTTTTTTATGCCCAACATTTAAAAATTATTCGGCGAATAGAATAAAAATGGCCAAGCGTTTGTGAATGTCTGGAATGGCTTGTTTCCATTGTTTGACTGTTTTGGTTTGAATGGATTCTGTTGGTCCCGTAATATCTACCGCTATACAAATCTTGGTTGTCTCTTTGCAGTTTGATAAGAGGTCTTTGATAATAGCATTATTCCTATAAGGGGTCTCTATAAAAATTTGTGAGCAGGACCTTTTTTGAGCATCTGCTTCTAATTGCTGAATCTTGTTTTTACGCTCAAGTGAATCAATGGGAAGGTAACCATGAAACTGAAAAATCTGACCATTCATGCCAGAAGCCATGAGTGCCAATAAGATAGAACTTGGCCCTACCAAGGGTTTCACGCTAATGCCTGCTTCTTGAGCAGCAGCAACAAGTGCCTGACCAGGATCGGCAACACCAGGGCATCCCGCTTCACTCACTATCCCAATATTTTTTCCAGATTTGAGTAGTTGTAAGAACTGTGCTTTTACTGCTGCTTCTGCTTTGTGTATGACAAACCATTGGTAGTCATCAATCACCATTTCTCTCCAAAGCTTTTTGAAAAATCGCCTAGTAGTCTTGTCATTTTCTACAAAAAAAACCTGACAGTCTTTGATGGCATCTAACAGATAAGCAGGAATAGTTTCCAAAGCATCCTCATATAAAACGGTTGGAATCAAGTATAATTTACCAAGGGTCATTATTGTTCTTTTTGTTTCAGGGGATACATGCTAAGGGTGGCTGCTACTACTGCGTAGGCAGGAGCCAGAATCCATCCCACCAAAGGTAAGAGGTGCATGATATAAAATACCAATCCATTTCCAATGGCCAGTCCCTTATGGGTTCCTACATAGAAAATACTTTCAGCGGGTGTTTTTTTATGGCGTTCCATGCTATAATCCAACATGGAGAATCCATAATAATAGCATTCTATAATTAGTGCCATTACGGGCGTGAACCAACCCACCAAGGGAATTAAACTCAGTAGCAAAATAGAAAGGGTATAAACCGTTTGCCAAAGACTGTTTCTAGCAGCCAGTCTAATGCCGCGCAGCATATCTTTGAGCATTTGTTTAAAATTGAAGGGTAGTTCCTTTCCTTCAATAATAGCTTCTGTTTTCTCACTCAAATAGGCAAATAGGGGTGAGCCGATGATTAAGAAAACGTATTTAAACAAAGAGAAATAGAAGAGCAATAAGATTAACCAGAGCAGTAATCCACCCATGGTAAATAGGAACCCTAAGAATCCAGAATTCAATTTGTCTAACCAAGATTTTAAACCGGTTTTCAAGCTCAACCAGGTAATAAATTCCCCTGAAGTCTGCCCAAAATAATAGGCACCCACCATCAATAGCGCGGCGTATAAAATGCCAGGAATCAGGATCCATTTCCACAGTTTGTGTTCCTTAATAAAACGGTGGGCCTGGAAATAAGCCTGTATGGCCAAGATCATTTCTTTGAGCACGTGGGAGTTTTTGAGTAACTAAGGTAAAGTTTTAACATGGAATAGGGCAAAAAGGAACAATGGGCATAGAATACAGTAGTTTTAAGCAATCAATTTACTATGGGTCAGAAATTTATTTGCTGCCTCCTATTGTTAATGCCCATTTGTTTGTGGGCTCAATCTGGGAGCAGTTTTCAATTTAAGGCTATAAATGCCATGTTCCCCGATACGGCAAGGGCAAATGGTCATGAGTATCAAGGAAAATCTTTTCCTGCTGCCCTGCACTACCAAGACAGTTCTGTATGGGTGCATATTCCTGCCCATTTTAAGCCAACAAAGCCATTTGAACTGGTGTTTTGGTTTCATGGATGGTATAATAATATTGATAGCGCTACTGCTTATTTCCGTTTGGCAGAACAGTTTGAAGCCAGTGGTAGGAATGCCATTTTGGTGTTTCCAGAAGGTCCCAAAAATGCACCAGATAGTTATGGCGGAAAGTTGGAACAGCCCGGTGTTTTTGATGCATTGGTGCAAGAGGTTGTAGCATCGCTTCAGCGTCAAAAAATACTCAAGAAAAAACAACTGCCCTTGGCCAAAGATTTGGAAATTACCCTTGCAGGGCATAGTGGTGCTTATAGGGTCATCAGCAAAATCATTGCTTACGCCAATATTGAAGAGGTATTATTATTTGATGCTTTATATGGAGGCAATGAGAATTATATGAAATGGATTGCGGCTAGTGAGAAGCATAGATTGATTAATATCTATACCAAGGATGGAGGTACGTTGGACAATAGTTTGTTGGTAGCTAAGGAATTAAAAAACAAGTGGAATTTGAATCCTGTTTTAATAGATGAACAAGATTTGACCAACCTGCATTTAATCAATAATCGAATTCTGTTTATTTACAGCCATCAACAACACAATGACGTGATTGGGTATCAAAATAATTTGGAACGCTATTTGAAAATTAGAGACAATGCTCATTCCAAATGGACAGGAAAAAATCCTTTTCTGGATTCAAAGGATTGATTAGAACTTAGGACAGTTCACAGGTCTATCGGTATTGGGTCTTCTTATATAGATCAGCGATAACTCAATACCACCGCGGTTTTGAGAAGCCGTGCTCAATGCAGAACTATTGTAGTCATAACTCAGACCCAATCTAAAGTCTTGGTATTCCATGCCTAAATATGGAATAATGGCGTCTTTGAAACGGATCCAGGCACCCGCATAAAAACTGGTTGGGGTATAAGCATCAGGATCAGCCGTTAATTGCAAAGCCCCTCCTACCATGGTTTCTGATGCACCTCCTTGAAACATTTGTAAAGCACTTACGTGCATGGTAGTAGCTGTGCCCAATGGAAAATAGCCGCCCGCGTTTAGTGTTGCTCTTGGATTTAAATTATAAACAGCACCTGTAAATTGTTGCTTGGGTCTGTTAATATGATAGAGGCTCAAGCCAAAATAAAAATTATTCCTTTCATTGGTACTTCCATTATACAAGAATCCGGCATTCACGTCTATATAATTGGATTGCAAACTGGTATTGTTAAACACTTCAGAAGTAACTCCCGTAAAGCCAGAACTAGTTAATTGGTCTTCAAATTTTAGGTTGGCCGTATTGATGAGCATATTGGCATAGGTAACCTGAAAACCGGCTCCTATTTGGTGGTTGCCATCCTCGTCCAAACCCTTGTGGTAGGCAGTGGAAAAAGACCCGTAATTGAATTTAACGGCACCATTGGCACTATTGTCATTATAGCCCACAAACCCCACCCCCCAGGTATCATTTGGGGCAATATTGTCTTGCAAAATATGAAAGTCAATAGACCCAGTGGTGGTGGTAAAAGCGTTATTGATGGTAGGCCACTGGTTTCTATAATTTCCCGCTACTCGGTAGGTTCCAAAGAATTTACCCGTAAATGCGGGGTTCAAAGTAAGTGGAGAAGAGAAAAACTGTGAAAAATGGGGGTCCTGTGCCGAGGCATTACCCAGCAAAAACAGACTAACTACCAAAAAACAGATTTTCATTTTATCCATCACCGATTTAAATGTAAGCCAAAGCCTGCTAGCTTGAAGCAATCAGGAAAAAATTGCCCAGTATTAACTTTTTCTTAGAGCCCAATTGGGTTAAGACTGCAGTTTTATGCCAAATGCCAGGTCTCCAGCATCGCCCAAGCCCGGAACAATATAGCCTTTAGCAGTTAGCTCGTCGTCAATATCGCCACACCAGATCTTGATTTGGTTGCCAGCTTCGCGATGAACAAATTCAATGCCCACTGTGCAAGCTATAGCAGCTACTATATGAATGGCTTTAGGGTTGCCTTCGTTTTTAATATATTGGATGGTTTTTACCAAGGAAGCACCTGTTGCTAGCATCGGGTCACTGATAATCACAATCCTATCTTCCAAACTAGGACTACTCATGTATTGGAGGTTGATCTCAAAACTACCGTCACGGTGGTGCTTGCGATAAGCTGAGATAAAGGCATTGTCTGCCTTGTCAAAATAGTTCATCATGCCATGATGTAAAGGAACGCCTGCGCGAAGTATGGTTGCCAGAACGGGTTGTTCTACCAGCACCTTACTCTCATGAATGCCCATTGGGGTGGGCGTTTCCTGAATTTTCCAAGGCAATTCCTTGCTAATTTCATAGGCGGCAATTTCACCAATTCGCTCCAGATTTCTACGGAAACGCATGCGGTCTCCCTGTACATTCACATCTCTTAATTCAGATACCCAGTTGCTTACTAGGCTATGTTGTTCACTTAAATTTACAATCATGGTATAGGTATTTGAACTTAGATTTGGGATGTCAAAACTAAAATCAAACCACTGTAATAGGAAATTTATGTTTTATAAAGCCATTGGACTCATGAGCGGTAGCAGTTTAGACGGTTTAGACCTGCTTTTTGCCGAGTTCACAGAAATAGCTGGAAACTGGGAATATAGCATCAAGGCCTCTGCCTGTTATCCCTATAGTGCTGAATGGCAAAATCAATTAAAAAATGCCACCAGCCTCTCAGCCTATGAGTATCAGTTGTTGCATATTAATTATGGTAGATTATTAGGAGAGGGCGTTAATAGATTTATCCAAGCATTTGGTTTGGAACACCAAGTGCAATTAATAGGTTCTCATGGTCATACCAGTTTTCATGTACCAGAATTAGGGATGACAGGTCAATTGGGTTGTGGGGCTACCATTGCCGCAACCACGGGCATCAATACCGTGAGTGATTTGCGCATCATGGACGTAGCATTGGGTGGTCAAGGCGCGCCTATTGTTCCCATGGGAGAAAAATTATTACTAGATAAATATGCCTATCTGTTAAACCTAGGAGGTATTGCCAATATTACAGCCAATCGGGCCACTGGTTATTTGGCTTATGATATCTGTGCCGCCAATAGGGTCATGAATATTTTCTGTGAGCAAATTGGAAAGGAATATGATGCCGGTGGCGATATAGCCAAGAGCGGACAATTGCACACAGGATTATTGACCAAATTAAATGGCTTGGATTATTATAAGCAACCCTATCCCAAGTCCTTGGCCAATGATTTTGGAACTGACCAAGTGTATCCGCTGATTGCTTCTTATGGATTGTCTATTCCAGATGCTTTGAGAACCTATGTGGAACATATTGCCATGCAAATTGGCTATGCTATTAATGCATTACAAGGAGGAAAAATTGAGGAGCAAGCTTCTATGTTGATTACGGGTGGGGGAGCGCATAATTATTTCTTAATTGAAAGAATTGCAGCAGCAGTTAAACCACTTGGTATTGCAGTTGCCATTCCAGAACAAGAATTGATAGACTTTAAAGAAGCACTAGTCATGGGCTTATTAGCTGTACTACGTTGGCGTGAAGAAAACACCGTGTTACACAGTGTTACTGGTGCCAAGAGAAGTAGCATTGGTGGAGCCGTTTGGATTGGTCAAGAAGCTTGATCCTGCACCAAGGGTATAAAGCTAAAATTATCTCCGTCAAACAATCCCTTGTCACTTAGTTTCAGGTGAGGGATCACTAATAATGCCATGAAGCTCAAGGTCATGAAAGGCGCTTGCAGGCTGGATCCTAGGTCTTTGGCCATGCGGTCTATTTTGGTATAAGCAGCTGCTACTTGGTAGCCATCATCTGTACTCATGAGTCCAGCAACAGGCAAGCCCAAAACTGATTCCAATTGACCATCTACCGCACTCACACCACCTCTTTCTTGAATCACCAAATTAATGGCTTTGGCCAAGCTAGCATCGTCTACACCAACCGCTACAATATTATGACTATCATGAGCTACGGAAGAAGCAATGGCACCTCTTTTAAATCCAAAATTTTGAATAAAACATTTGGCAATGGGGGCTGCATGGTATCGGTTTACCACTACCATTTTTAAAATATCTCGGTTGGTATCAATGACCAATAATTCGTTTTCAATAGTTGGTTCTAACCAAAGTTTGTTGGTGATTAACTGACCATCCAATGCTTCCATCACGGGAATCTTTCCTTCAATAGATGGATAAGCATTTGCTGCAACGACCAAGTCTTTTTCTGCAATAGCTGCACAGTCAAATTGGTTGATGGCTATTTCAGGAACAGATGCAATTAAGCTCTTGCCATTCTCTGCCACCAATTGACCATTGATATAAGTTTGTTTGATGATAAAATTGATCAAATCATCTGTAACAATAAAGTCTGCATCATCTCCTTCACACAAAAGTCCCATGTCAAGATCATAGTGAAGTACAGGATTCACGGATGCCGCGCGAAGAACCATAAACAAATCAATTCCCTTTGCCACCGCGCGCGCGCAAAGCTGATTCATATGACCCGCTTCTAAACTATCGGGGTGTTTGTCATCACTACAGAACATGATCAAATTGGGATGGTCTTCTAGCAGTTCAATCAGGGCTTCAAAGTTCTTAGCAGCACTACCTTCCCTGATAATGATTTTCATGCCGTGTTCCAATTTATCTAAGGCTTCTTCTATAGTAAAACATTCGTGGTCCGTAGATATACCTGCTTCAATATAGGCTTTGGCGGTGGCGCCTCTGAGCCCCGGTGCATGCCCATCAATGGGTTTGTTGAGGGCGTGTGCCGCCCTGATTTTTTGCATTACATGCTCGTCCTGATTTAGTACGCCAGGAAAGTTCATCATCTCACTCAAGTACTTTATTTCAGGCTTTTCCAGCAAGGCTTTAACAGCAGAAGCGTCTAAGCTAGCACCGGCTGTTTCAAAAATAGTAGCAGGCACACAACTAGGTGCGCCAAAATTGAATTTAAAAGGCACTTTCTTGCCATTGTTAATCATGTATTCTACGCCTTCTAAACCACAAACATTGGCAATTTCATGAGGGTCGCTCACGGTGGCAATCGTGCCATGAACTACGGCCAATCTAGCAAATTCACTAGGAATGAGCATACTGCTTTCAATGTGCACATGGGCGTCTACAAAACCGGGTAAAATATAGTTGCCGGGTTGAATAGGTTCGCCAGTTTTTTGAATAGATTGGATCTTTCCATCTACTATTTCCAAACAGGCATGGTAAATAGATTTTCTCCAAACGTCCACTAGATTTCCGCTAATCTTGAAACTTGTTTGTGCCATGGTTTTCTTATACTAAATTTGAAGGTAGAACATATCTAAAACAGACCCATGAAATTTTTCCCTCTCCTAGTCTTGAACTGCTTTTTACTAATCCAAGTGCAAGCCCAAAATTTGGATTCCGTGATCAACAAATTTGAAGCAACCTATGGTGGCAGAGAAAAATTAAAGGCATTGAGCTCCATGCAAATGGAATCTGTTTTAAAATTGAACCTGATGGGTCAGTCCTTGGAGATTAACTTAAATACGGTTAAAGAGAATGGTAAATTGTTCCGCAGAGATATGGCAGGCATTATGGGGATGGGTTCTTCCTACACACTGGTAACTGATACTGCTGGATGGGCCTATATTCCATCTCTGCCTTCCTTTGGTGGTTCTGAAGGCACAAAGGCGGCCCTTCAAAAAATGACAGCAGAAGAATTATTGGGTCAACAATTTGAGATGGATTGTTCCGGACCCTTTGGCCCATTGGTAGATTATGCAGCCAAAGGAAACAAAGCTGAATTATTGGGTATTGAGAAATTAGACAAACAGGATTGTTACAATATCAAGCTCACATTAAAGTCAGGACAGTTTATCCAATACCTGATTAGCACCGCAGATTATCACGTGTTGCAGGTAAGTGCCGTGGGCGATATGGCAGGCAATCTCACAGGTTTTGCAGCCATTATGAAAATGATGGGTAATGGCAGGGGCAAAAAGGCAAAGACAAGCATTCAGTATAGAAAATATATGACTATCAGCGGTGTGCTTTTTCCAATGGAACAGGTGATTAGTTTTGGACCCATTGAAACGGTAATCAGTATTCAATCTGTTCAATTTAACCAACCCATTGATAAAATGTTCTACCGGAATTCCAAATAGCGGGAGCCATTACCCCCAAATTGAAGTAGGTCTTTTATATGTTGCTCAATTATTTTTTGAATAGGAAGGAATGCTTTGTAACTTGATGCTCCAATTCTACAAGTATGAGAAAAAGCATCCTGCTATCCGCATGTGCCTGTCTGTTATTGACCGGTCTGGTAGCACAAAAAAAACAAGTCAAGACTAGTACTAGTCCCGCAGTGGAAACCAACGCCGATTCGGCCCTTTTTTCCAAAGTGAAATTTAGGCAAATGGGTCCTTTTAGAGGAGGACGTAGTGGCTCCGTAGCGGGTAGTTACAAAAACAAAATGAATTTTTATTTTGGTAGCACCGGTGGTGGTGTTTGGAAAACCACAGATGGTGGTAGCAACTGGAAAAATATTTCGGATAAATATTTTGGCGGCAGTATTGGCTCAGTAGCCGTGGCGCAGAGCGATGAAAATATTTTGTATGTGGGTGAAGGAGAGAGTACCATGCGTGGTAATGTTGCCGAAGGTTTGGGCGGCATTTGGCGTTCAGATGACGCGGGTAAAACCTGGCGTAACCTGGGTTTGAAAGACGGCCGTCATATTACCCGCATCATCATTCATCCAAGAGACCCCAATACCGTTTGGGTAGGGGTGATGGGTCATTTATTTGGACCCAATGAAGAGCGTGGTGTCTACAAAACCACCGATGGTGGAAAGACCTGGAAAAAAATGCTCTATGCCAATAATCAAACAGGTTGTTCAGACCTAGTGATGGAACCAGGCAATCCCAATGTAATGTATGCGGGTATGTGGCACGTGATTCGCACACCCTACAGTATGGAAAGTGGTGGAGAAGGTAGTGGCATTTATAAATCAGTAGATGGTGGAGAAACTTGGAAAAATATTTCTACTAATAAAGGATTTCCAAAAGGTGTTTGGGGTATTGTGGGTGTAGCCATTGCGCCATCAAATACGGACAAAATATTTGCTATTGTTGAAAATGCCAATGGTGGGTTGTTTGTGAGCAATGATGGTGGCGAAACCTGGAACCTGAATTGTAGCGACAACAATATTCGTCAACGCGCCTGGTACTATACCAAGGTCTATGTAGATCCAAAAAATGAAAACTTGGTATACTGCCCTAACGTAGAGTTTATGCGTAGCCGCGATGGTGGTAAAACTTTTACCAGTGTGAGCACGCCACATGGTGACCACCACGATTTGTGGATTGACCCAGAAGACGGCAATAGAATGATTGTAGCCGATGATGGTGGCGCACAAATTAGTTATGACGCAGCCTCTAATTGGAGTAGTTTGATGAATCAGCCTACTGCGCAGATCTATCGCGTTAGCACAGACAACGCTTTTCCTTACAATATCTTGGGCGCACAACAAGACAATGGCACATTTAGAATGAAGAGCCGTACCAACGGAGCTGGTATTACAGAAAGAGACTGGGAAGGTACAGCTGGTGCTGAAAGTGGTTATGTAATAGCTGATCCATCAAATCCAGATATTGTATATGGTGGAAACTACGGCGGTTATTTGTCTAGATTGGATCACAAAACTGGTGAGAACCGCGCTATTAATGTTTGGCCTGATAATCCCATGGGGGCTGGCGCCGATGTGTTGAAATATAGGTTCCAATGGAATTTTCCTTTCTTCTTCTCTCCACACAATCCCAAGCGATTGTATGCAGGTGGTAACCATTTATTTGTAACCGAAAATGAAGGACAGAGTTGGGAAACCATTAGTCCAGATTTGACTACCAATGATAAAACCAAACAAGTATCTAGTGGGGGACCTATTACTAAGGACAATACATCTGTGGAATATTATTGCACCATTTTCACCGGTACGGAATCTGCTTTAGAAAAAGACCTACTTTGGATTGGTAGCGATGACGGCGTTTTGAGCATGAGTAAAAACGGTGGTAAGAATTGGGAAAACGTAACTCCTCCAGCTGCTGGCAAATGGATGATGTGGAACTGTATTGAAACAGACCCTTTCAAAAAAGGAACCGTGTATGTGGTTGGTACCAAGTACAAATCAGACGATTTTACACCATATCTTTTCAAGTCTGAAGACTATGGTAAAACATGGACCACTATTACCAATGGCATTAACAAAATGCATTTTACCCGTGCACTTCGTGCAGATCATAAGCGTGCTGGATTATTGTATGCTGGTACCGAATATGGTATGTATATCAGTTATGACTATGGTAGCAACTGGAAACCATTTCAGTTAAACCTACCCATTGTTCCTATAACTGATTTGACCATCAAAGAAAATGATTTGATTGTGGCTACACAGGGTAGGGCTTTCTGGGTATTGGATGATTTGACTGTTTTGCAAGAAAAAGACCATGCTGGACTTGCTAATAATTTGCACGTATTTACGGTGAATGATGCTTACCGCTCTGAAGGTGGTGGTAGAAGAAGAAACCGCGGAGGTGGTGGCACCATCCAAAATATTGGAGAAAATCCATTGAGTGGAGTAGTGTTTAACTACACCTTGAAAAATGCCAATGATTCATCTAAATTGTCTATCAGTATTTATGACAAACAATCAAAACTGATCAAGACATTTAGTACCAAGGCAAAAGACGCTGCTGATAAATTAGAAGTAAACGATGGGTTGAACCAATTTGCTTGGGATCAAAATTATCCTGAAGGTGAAAAAACCGATGGCATGATTCTTTGGAATGGTGGTGTTGGTGCCGTAAAAGCAGCTCCGGGTAAATACAGTGCTCGTTTCCGTTATGGAAAAGACAGTGTTGATGTTCCTTTTGTAATCAAGAACAATCCTAATTACAAAGCAACAGAAGCAGACTATGACGCGCAAGTAACCTTCTTATTACAAGTGCGTGATAAGTTCAATGAAGTTCAAAAAGGCATCAAGAATCTTCGTTCTGTTCGCACACAGATAAATGAATTTAATGCCAAACTAGATAGCAATGGTACCAAGGAACTCAAGCAAATGGGAGATAGCATTAATAAGCAATTAACCGCTATTGAAGAAGCTTTGTACCAAACCAAGGCCAAGAGCTTCCAAGACGTATTGAACTTCCCTATTCGCCTTAATGACAAGCTTGCTGGTTTGTATGGGGTTGCATCAAGTGGTCAGAATGCGCCAAGCAAACAAGCCATTGAAACACTAGCAGACCTTGGCGGTCAGGCCGATGTTCAATTGGCTAAGCTGAAAAAGATTTTGACCCAAGACCTGAAGTCTTATAACAAAATGATCAATGAAAAGCAAGTTCCGGTGATAGGAATTAAATAAGGAGGAGCTTTTTACTTGTGAGGTAATTTTCTTTTTTGAGAAGATTTAGTGAAGAAAGTGAAGAGATAAGAGTGAAGAGAGGAGGAAGAAAGTGAAGAGTGAAGAGTGAAAAGTGCAGGCTGAATTGTTTTGCGACTATGATTTTTAAAATCCCCTCGACTGCTCGAGGGGATTTTTTTTGAATGAGCTTTAATAAATAACTAATAACTAAAACCTAGGCGCAGCCTAGGTCAACTCGTTTACAGAGATCGCTGTGCATTCTTCACTCTTCACTCTTCGTTCTTCACTAAAAACCTAGGCGCAGCCTAGGTCAACTCGTTTACAGAGATCACTGTGCATTCTTCACTCTTCACTCTTCGTTCTTCACTAAAAACACCTCTACCAGAGAATGATTACAAGTTGAGCCAGTAGTTCAACTTGAAGACTATCGCACGATTCTTGTTCCGGAATAGCGGATCAGTAAAATAATTATCCGTGTATACCAAGAAGAAATCACTCATCGGTTTGTAGCGGTATTGCAAACGGCTATTGATATTAAAATTATTACGCTGGGTATTGTATTGTAAGAAAGTAGTCCAGAATAATTTGGTATTGAAATTGTATTCAATCCTTGGTGCAATCAAAAAAAGTTCATTGCTGCCATATCCCTCAGGGAATTGCAAACGGTTATAGTTCAATTGCAGGGCTACATTCAAATGTGGTTGTTTGCGCAAATTAATGGTAGTGCTGATTCCTTGATAATTTCCATTGTAGAATCCACCTCCATTCAATCGTACCATAATATTGATTTTCTTTCTAAAATCAGAACGATAGCCAAATCCAAATTGGTTGTATTTATAATTGTCTTTTGGAATGGGTTTAGCATCTGTAAAAGAAGTGGCATATAACAAATTGGTTTCATTCATAGAACCGGTTACAAAAAGAAAACCAGTGTTCTTGAATTGAATTTGGTACTCCAATTCATTGGAACGCTCATTGAGTGAATTGTCAGGGTTAAATACTAGAAAATTGGTTAGTTGTAAACTATGTTGATTTACTTTTCCTTTTTTTGGGAACAACTTATAACTAAAATTATTGAAGACCTGTTTGAACCCCATTCTAATTAAAGTGTCGCGGTCTGCGTCATAGTTATTGATGCGTTCCACAAACCCCATATCGGTATAAAAATTGGTACCCAAATTACCCATATCAATGACTGCACTAAAATTTCTTCCATTGTAATTGACACCTGCATTGTAATAAGCATTCTCTGTTTGAATACCTTCTTTAAAAGAATGGTGATAAGCTGCCCATCCACTCCAAGTTCCCTTTAGGTTATTGTAATTAAATTCCATACCCGCATTGCGGCCATAAGCATCTAATGGTTTTTGTTTTTTCTCAGCTTCAGAAATGCCATTCTCTCTGTTTAAAAAGTATCCTTTTATCACAGAACGTTTGAGTACCCTTTGGCTAATACTGGCAGCTGTATAATTTTCTGGTGCATAGCTACCCTGTCTTCCCGTTTGAATATTCATCAAACCCAGCCTAGTTCCCTTGGCAATATTTCCGGAAACCCTTGCTCCAAACAAGATGGGAATTTTATTGCCATCCTTATCTAGTCCAATGGTTCTGGAATAAAAAGGGCGAATGGGTGGAATGCCATATTGAGAAAACAAGTCTGCATTCTCTAAGAAAAAGGTTCTGCGTTCTGGGAAAAAGATATTGAACCTACTTAGGTTGGTTACCTGTTGGTCCACTTCTACCTGTGAAAAATCGGGGTTAACCGTTAGGTCTAAATTCAAAGAAGAAGTCAATGCCATTTTAGCGTCAAAACCAGCATTGCCAGAAGCGGCTGCAGCAACGCCATTCTCTTGATCACCAGTTAGATTTCCGGTAACAAAGGGAATCAGCACCATATTACTTCCTGCTGCTGGTGGTGGAGTTTTCCAAACAAGCGATCCGGTATAACCTAGGTCCATGGATTTAAAATTCTGTGGCATAGGGGTCCAGGTACTATATTCATTGGCCTTGGTATCAATGCGCACCATATTAAGACCCCAGAGTAATTTTTCTGCGGAATACCTAATGCTTTTGAATGGGATGGCAATCTCGGCCGTCCAACGGTCTGCGTATTGCTTGGTGGCTGAAAACCATTTATTGTCCCAGCTCCAAGAAGGGCCACTATCGTCATCGGCAAATGGTAATTGGTCTTCACTTTGTGCGTTAAAGGCATTAACCACAAAAAAGAAACCATTGGTTCGCTGGTTAGTGGGGTCTAATACAATGCCAATACCATCGCTGCCGTCATGACCAATATCTCTTTTTAAAGAACTGATAAAAGCTTTACCAGAATCAAAAGCCGTTACCCCAAAATAAATGAACTTGTCATCGTGTGTGATTCTGATAGAAGTTTGTCTTTGGGGTCTTCCACCATCGGTAGGAAATTTGCGCCAGAAAGCAGACATGGTATCGGCCTTGGCCCAAATGGCTTCTGTAAACTCTCCGTCTATTTTAATGGATTCCGTAGTTTTTTGAAGATGGTATTGGTAGTCTTTTTGAAAACGCTCACCGTTTTTCTCCTGGGCAAAGAGTCCAGTAAAGCCCAATGACATTAGCGTAAGTAATAATGCGGTTTTGATAGACATAAATTCTTAGTCCCTGTTGCTACAGGATTTTGTACAAAAGAAAGCTTTCTTGTTTGCTAGGAACGTTGAACAATTGAAAACGTTACAAATCAAGGATAAATGGTAGCTAGACTGCTTTTTATTCATCAAGCAAGTCTGGTCTACGTTCACGGGTGCGCTCTAAGGACTGTTCATAGCGCCATTCCTCCACCTTTTTAGGATCGCCCTGCGTGAGAATTTCTGGCACTTTGCTGCCCCTAAAATCGGCAGGCCGGGTATAAACTGGGGGAGCCAATAAATTGTCTTGAAAGGAATCAAATAGGGCAGAGGTTTCATCATTGAGCACACCAGGAATCAATCGCCCTAGGGCGTCAACTACTACAGCGGCTGCTAGTTCTCCACCACTGAGCACATAGTCGCCAATAGAGATTTCCATGGTGATGTATTGCTGTCTAATTCTTTCATCAATGCCCTTGTAATGACCACAAATAATGAGTAGGTTCTCCATCATGGACAATTGATTGGCGCTTTGTTGGTTAAAACGGGGACCATCAGGGGTCATATAAATGATCTGGTCGTATTTGCGAACCGCTTGTAATTCATCAATGGCATTGGCCAAGGGTTCGGGCATCATGACCATACCAGCACCTCCACCAAATTGGTAATCGTCTACCTGCATATGTTTGTTAATGGCCCACTTGCGTAGGTTATGGCAGACCACCGTGAGCAAGCCCTTTTCTTGGGCACGCTTCATAATGCTATGTCCAAAAGGACTATCTAGCAATTCTGGCACTACCGTAATAATATCAATATGCATGTATAAAAATTTATTCTTCTCCCATGAATCCTCTAATATCTCTCAAGTCTCGCTTGGTAGGTCTTCCCACTTTGCTCAAGCGTTTACCGGTTTGGAAACTAGCCGCTTGAAATTTAACCACGTCTAATTCTTCTGGTGGGGTAATGTCTTCATAGTGCTTAATGGCTTCTGGATAAGCAGCGCGTTTTTCTAATAAACCAGTTACTCGAATCACCCATTTTCTGCCTTCTGCTTTTACGTCAAACACATCTCCCATATTTACTGGCTTAGACGCTTTAACATTGGTGCCTTGCAGCTTTACTTTGCCATTGTCACAGGCGTCTGCCGCCTGGCTCCTGGTTTTAAACAAACGGATGGCCCAGAGGTATTTGTCAACGCGCAGTTTGTCTTTTGCTTCCACGGCAATTATTTTCCTTCTGTATAAAACTGATGAAAATAAGGAATGGTTTCAATGCCTTTGTAGAAATTAAAAATATCAAATTTCTCGTTAGGGCTGTGCAGGTTATCAGAGTCCAAACCAAATCCCATGAATACAATTTTTAATCCCAATTCTTTTTCAAACAAAGCACAGATGGGAATGCTACCACCACCGCGAACAGGAATAGGATCTTTGCCAAATGTGGCGTGTATGGCTTTTGCTGCAGCCTGATACGCATCAGAATCAATAGGCGTAATATAAGGTTCACCACCATGGTGTTCTTCTGCTTTCACGGTTACACCAGCTGGCGCGATAGACTTAAAGTAGTTCAGCAATTTCTCCGTAATCACCGTAGAAGATTGATTGGGTACCAAGCGCGCAGATATTTTGGCAAATGCCTTGGAAGGTAATACCGTCTTAGCACCTTCGCCAGTATATCCACCCCAAATTCCGTTTACTTCTAAGGTTGGACGAATACCCGTTCTTTCATGGGTAGTATATCCTTTTTCACCCCAAAGACTACTCACACCCAAATCGGTCTTATATTCCGCTTCATCAAAAGGAGCTTTGGCCATTTTGGCACGTTCTTCAGGAGTTGCATCAATAACGCCATCATAAAAACCTGGAATGGTAATATGGTTGTTCTCATCATGACAAGAAGCAATCATTTTGGCCAGCATGGTAATGGGGTTGGCTACTGCACCGCCATAAACGCCAGAATGCAGGTCACGATTGGGTCCTGTAATTGCTACTTCAATATAACTAAGACCACGAACACCAATATCAATAGAAGGATTTTCCATGCTCAGCATAGAAGTATCACTGATCAAAATTACATCGGCCTTTAATAATTCCTTATTGGCTTTTACAAACGTGGCCAGGTTAGGACTACCTACTTCTTCTTCTCCTTCAATCAAGAATTTCACGTTGGCAGGAAGGGTATTGGTTTGGGTCATGGTCTCCAAAGCCTTCACGTGCATATAGAATTGACCCTTGTCATCGCAGGAGCCGCGCGCAAAGATTTTTCCATCAATAATGGTTGGATCAAATGGTCCGCTTTTCCAAAGATCCAAGGGATCAGCAGGCTGTACATCATAGTGGCCATAAACCAAAATAGTTGGCTTAGCAGGGTCTATGATTTTTTCTCCATACACTATGGGGTGGCCAGCCGTTTCATAAATGGTTACCGTGTCTGCGCCAGCTTCTTGTAAACGCTGTTGCACCATTTGGGCGCAGGTTAACATGTCCGCTTTATTTTCTGTTCTAGCACTCACACTGGGAATGCGCAAGAGTTCTAATAATTCATGGAGAAACCTTTCTTTATGTTGATCTTGGTATGCTTTCCAAACTTGCATAATCAATTGTTTAAATGGTTGAAGGACAAAATTAAGTCTTATTGGTAAACCAAATTATAGCAATGGTTCCAATTGGTGTTTTTTGTTAGAGACCAAGTTTTCCATGGTCCAAGCTACTTTGTGTTCAAAGGGATGCTGTCTTACTGTGCAATCCGTTTTACTACAAATGCTACAACTAAAAGGTAGGCAACCATCTGTATGCACAAAGAGTTCTATTCGGTCTCCAAATTCTTCTTGAATCAAGCTAGCCAATGCATCAATCTCTCTATGTGCTTCGTGTACATTTAGGTACCAAGGCACGGTAAAATGACAATCCACGTGCAAAAGGCTGCCGTATTTGATCACGCGCAGGTTGTGTAAGTCTATCCAGTTTTCCTGTTTTTTATCATTGAGTACGGCAATGAATTTATCCAGTAATTCCGTATCGGCTTCGTCCATAATACCAGCTAAAGAAGAGCGGATAATCTTATAGCCATTGTAAATGATAAACAGACCCATAACACCAGCTATGGCTTTGTCTAACCAAAATAATTTGGTGAGTAACATCATACCCAATCCAACAATAATGGCGGCTGTTGAATAGGTGTCAACTTGTAAATGTTTTCCACTAGCCATCAGTGCCATGGAATTATTCTTCTTACCAAGGTTGATGCAATAAGCACCCGCTACATAATTAATGACTGCCGTAATGCCAATCAAGACTAACCCAGTGTCTAAGCTTTCTAAGGGATTTTCATGAATCAGGTTCTGAATGGTTTCATACAAAATCATGATTCCAGCTGCTACAATTAAACCGCCTTCTACAGCAGCAGAAACAAATTCTGCTTTACCATGTCCATAAGGGTGATCAATATCGCGCGGCTTAGCAGCAACATACAAACTATAGAGTCCAATAAAACCAGCAATGACGTTGACAATGCTTTCCAATGCATCGGTTAAGATGGCCATGGAATGCGTAAAATAATACGCAGTAATTTTCAGCACAAAGAGTACCACACTTAGCAGGGTGATCCATTTCTGCAGTTTCAAATTTTGTTGTGCTGATTGCATAATGCTGTTTGGGCTGAACTAGATCAACTCAACACGGTGGTTGATGGGGCAGTGTTTGGCCAACATAGCAGAGACCCCACAATACTTGTCCATAGACAAAGAAACAGCCCTTTGTAATTTATCTAAATCTTCTGCAGCTACATCTGCACGATACACCAAATTGATGAATGTGAAAGTCTTTGGATGTTCGTCAGTTTGCTCCGCTTCTGCAGATACTTCTACCTTATTAAAATCTACTTTCATTTTTTTCAAAATGTCTACTACATCCATGCCACTACAGCCACAAAGACCAGCTAATACCATTTTTTTGGGGCTCATGCCAGAATCCATACTACCGCCTTCTAGGGTGGTATCCATTCTCACTGTATGACCATTATCTGATGTGGCATCAAAAGCCAACGCGTCTACCCAGTTTGCTGTTATTTTCATAAGAAAGATTAAAGGGATTCAAATCTAGTTTCTACAAAACGCCAATTCACGGTATTCCACCATGCATTAATATATTCAGGGCGTTTGTTCTGGTATTTCAAATAATAAGCGTGTTCCCAAACGTCTAAACCAAGAATGGGACTACCCTTTAGTTCAGATACATCCATCAAAGGATTGTCTTGATTGGGAGTTGAACCCACTACCAATTTTTTATCAGCATTCAGCACCAACCATGCCCAACCACTTCCAAATCTATTTTTACCAGCGTCTGTGAATTGTGTTTTAAATGCCTCAACGGAACCAAAAGATTGTGCAATGGCAGCGGCTAATTTTCCCTGAGGTTGTTGACCGGCAGGAGCAGCCATACACTGCCAAAACAACTCGTGGTTATAATGACCACCTGCATTGTTGCGCATTTTAGTAGAGTATTTTGAAACGCCACGCAATAGGTTTTCTAAACTAGTGGCATTGGTATCTACTTTTTCTGCCACTACCGCATCGGCCAAATTTTTAGCATAAGTAGCAGCGTGTTTGCTATAGTGAATCTCCATGGTCATGGTATCAATCACTGGTTCCAAGGCCTTATAATCATAGGGAAGTGGTTGTTGCACAAATGGATTAGCAGCAAAACCATTGGCCATACCTGCTAGAGTTGGCAATGCGCTAAGGGTAAAACCCGCAGCGATGGCTGCTTTGCCAGTATTGGCAATAAAAGCTCTGCGGCTATGTTGTTTGTTTTCCATATTGATTGATTTATGGTTATTCTTGACGGTTACGTCTAAATTTAGCAATAAATAAGCGCAGTTCCTTGAAAGATCTATAATAGAATTCCTGGTTGAACAATTGCGAATCCCGCATGGCTTTGTAAGTTAGAAAAATACCAATAGGAATTAGGATAAATGTAGATAGCCACATGCCTACTAAAGGAGAAGTGGCATTGGACTTCACAAATTTTTCTCCAAAAGTGTTAAATAGGTGAAAGACCACAAAAAAGATAATGGCAAATACCAAGGGGGTACCCAATCCTCCCTTTCTAATAATGGAACCCAAGGGTGCACCAATTAAGAATAAAACCAAACAGGCAACAGACAGTGTTAACTTTCTATGCCATTCAATCTCGTGTAAACGAAGTGATGTAACCCTTATAGCATAGTCTTCTACCATTACCCCAACGTTTCCTTTAATACTGGTTAATTGGTTCTCAGCCCTCTCAAGCACAATAGATTTAATACTATCGGGAATGAGTTTAGAAAAACTGCTGGCTTTCTTAATTTGTTTAGGATTCACTTTAGCCCAACCAGTATCGGCATAGCGTGTAAAATTTAAGTACGGATTTACTTCTGCATTAGATTTTTTGAGGTAGATACTATCTATATGTGAGATAGAATCTATAGCCGTATTCAATTGTCGAATACTCAACATCTTTGGATCATAGAAAGAGCTATCGCCCGATTTATTCATCTGAAAACTCTTAAGGTCAAAGAGTTTTTTATATGACTTAAAGCCCATGCGAATAAATTCTGTGTTGCTAGTGCCACGTGGTCCGCGCTCTTGCAAGCGCCAACCATCTCTGAGAATAAATTCCAAAAATTGTTGGTCCTTACTAATGCGCATGACACCACTTTGGGCAATAATTAGGTGGTCTTGCAAACCAGCATTTTTTTCAAAAATGACCACGTCATGGATTATGCTATCGTTCTTTTCTTTGCTTCCTAGCTTAAGAACATAGCCATCAATTTTATCATAAAACACACCAGGTTTAATATCAAGGGCCGGTTTAGACACAATGATATTATACTTGAGTGCTGCCAGTTTTAATTGAGTTACCGGAATAATATTATTGGCAAACAAAAAAGCCAAGCCACTAATAAAAAGGCTAATCACTAATAGCGGCCGCATAAAGCGTAGCAATGGAATGCCCGCAGCCTTAATAGCTACCAGTTCAAAACTTTCTCCTAGGTTTCCAAAAGTCATGATGGAAGAAAAAAGTAGGGCCAGGGGTAGGGCGGTAGGAATCCAAAAAAGGGTGACCAAACCAACCAATTTTAATACAGTGAACATATCTAGTCCCTTACCCACCAAATCATCAATATAGAGCCAGAAGAATTGCATGGTGAGTACAAATACGGAAATGGCAAAAGCCCCAATAAAGGGGCCAATAAAAGATCGTATTATGAGAATATCCAGTTTTTTTATCACGGTCCTTACTTAATATTGCCAAATGAGCAAAGCAAAAGTAAGGCTTTCGGCAAAGGAACAGGAATTGGTAGTGAATGCTGATTGGATTTTAACAAAGAATGCCATTATTCAGAAGGTCTATACCTTTTTTGGTCAGATATGTGAAACCTACCAAGCAGCGGTTCAATCCAATCTCATTTTGGCCAATGACCCCGTATTTGCCATTGCACCAAAGATTTCAAAAGGGGAACAATATGAGGGGCTACCCTGGGTCATGTTAGATTATCCAAGGGTATTTAGCATTAAAGACGCTTTTGCTATTAGAACGTTCTTCTGGTGGGGCAATCAAATGAGCATCACATTGCAACTACAAGGCAAATACCAGCATTTTTATAGCAATGCTATTCAACAATATTTTTCTCTAAGAGCGGGAAATCCACACGCACAACACCCCTGGTATGTTTGCGTAAACCCGGAAGACCCTTGGCAACACCATTTTAGAGAAGATAATTATTTGCCAGCGGCACAGTTTCCGGCCGCCGCATTTTCTCAATTACCCTTTATCAAGTTGGCAAAAAAAATCCCACTGGATGAGTGGGATGATATGGAATTCTTTTTACAACAAACTTTTAAGGACATACTGTTTCTATTGGGCAATCAGACCATTTAATATGGTATAAAAAGCAGTTGTATTAGTGGATTAAGCGCCCAAACGGTGGAATAATTCCTTTACTTGGTATTCCCACAACTGACTTTGATCCTTAATCTCGTTTTTCTCAGCAAAATCCTTGATGATCAAAATGGTTTGATTGGAAATTTCAGTTTTTTCAATCCGAAATTCAAAGTACTCGTTTTTTTCAGAATGTAGCCAATGGTAACGAATGAATTTGTCTTCATCTTTATCCATTACTTCTGCCTTGTCGGGTGCGCCTCCGCTCCATGAGAAACTGTAAACATTCTCCCATTCGTCTACCTTGTCTGCAAACCATTCTTGCAAACCAGCAGGCGTTGACAAAAACTCAAACAATATACCGGGGGAACATCTTACAGGGAACTCAATGGTGAATAGTTGCTTCTTGCTCATTAAATCTTATTTAGCGCAGGTCAATCGTAGTTGTGCAATAATATTAAATAATCCTTCGCATGCAAATGTTTTTTTGAATTGAATAGGCAATTCAAGGGTTTGTTTGGGATGGATTGAAAATATAAGTATCTAATCAATTGAAATTCAATTAATTGTATAAAATTATTTTTTTGTAGAAGTTTCAATTTTTTGTTAAATTGCTCTAGCATACATTGAAAAAGGAATCTGTAGCCCCTCCCTCCCCCAACCGTAGTCAGAACTTTTTGGATACTTATACCCAATAAAACATGCCATTATGAGTATGCGCCAGCTCAAGATTTCAAAATCTATTACCAACAGAGAATCGCCAAGCCTGGAAAAATACCTGCAAGAAATTGGAAAGGTAGAGCTGATTGGGCCTGAAGAGGAGGTAGAATTAGCGTTGAAAATCAAGAACGGAGACCAACGGGCTTTGGACCGATTGGTTAAATCTAACCTACGTTTTGTGGTTTCTGTGGCCAAACAGTATCAAAATCAAGGATTAACCCTGCCAGACCTGATTAATGAAGGCAATCTGGGTTTAATTAAAGCCGCTTTGCGATTTGATGAGACCAGGGGATTCAAGTTTATTTCTTATGCCGTTTGGTGGATTAGGCAGAGCATTTTACAGGCTTTGGCAGAACAGAGCCGGATTGTACGTTTGCCACTCAATAAAGTGGGGCTTACCAATAGGATTAGTAAGGCATATCAGCAATTAGAACAAGAATTTGAAAGAGAACCCGGCCCCGAAGAATTGGCCCAATTATTGGATTTGGGTATTGATGAAGTAACCGCCACCATGAATGTGGGTTTCCGCCATGTTAGTATGGACACCCCGCTCTCAGACGGGGAAGACGGTACCCTCATGGATCTAATGGAAAACCCCAATGCGGTTAAAACAGACGCGAAACTGGAGTATTTTGAATCGCTCCGCACAGAAATAGAGCGCAGTTTGCGCACCCTCACCGAACGCCAAAAAGAAGTGGTTTGCTATTTTTTTGGCATTGGAGTAGACCATCCTTTAAGTTTAGAAGATATTGGAGAACGCTATAACCTGACCCGAGAAAGGGTGCGTCAAATCAAGGATAAAGCCATTACCAAACTCCGCTCTACCAATAGATGTAAGCAGTTAAGGGTTTACTTAGGTTGAACCACAGAACATACTATATTTGCAACTCTTTAAACTGAGCTTTTAAGTTCAGTTTTTTTTTGAATGTTTTGAAAGAACTGCAACCATGTTTAATTCATTAAGTGAAAAATTAGAATCGGCCTTTAAAAACCTTAAAGGAGAAGCCAGGATCAATGACCTAAACATTGCCAATACGGTAAAAGATATCCGTAGGGCTTTGATTGACGCCGACGTAAACTTTAAAATAGCCAAGGAATTCACTGACAAAGTGAAGGACAAAGCGGTTGGAGAAAAAGTAATCAATGCTATCAGTCCTGGTCAATTAATGATCAAGATTGTGCAGGATGAATTAACCGAATTGATGGGTGGATCTGAAGCCCAATTCAATATCATTGGCAACCCTGCCATTATCCTCATTGCGGGTTTACAAGGTAGTGGTAAAACCACTTTCACGGGTAAATTAGCCAACTACTTAAAAACGCAGAAAGGCAAGTCTCCCATGGTGGTGGCTTGTGATATCTATCGCCCCGCGGCCATTGATCAGTTGACTGTTTTGGCAGAACAAATTGGCGTGACCGTTTATAGTGAAAGAGAAAATAAAGACGCGGTTTCCATTGCTCAGAACGCCATTAAAGAAGCAAAAGCTACTAACAAAAATGTAGTCATCATTGATACTGCCGGCCGTTTGGCCATTGATGAAGTGATGATGACAGAAGTAGCCAATGTAAAGGCTGCGGTGAATCCAGCGGAGATTTTATTTGTGGTGGATTCCATGACGGGTCAAGATGCTGTGAACACGGCCAAAGCTTTTAATGATAGACTAGATTTTACTGGCGTTGTCCTTACCAAATTAGATGGTGATACCCGAGGTGGTGCGGCCCTTTCTATCAAGTACACCGTGAACAAACCCATTAAGTTTGTCAGCTCTGGTGAGAAGATGGACACCCTAGATGTATTCTATCCAGAGCGTATGGCTCAAAGGATCTTGGGTATGGGCGATATCACTACCTTGGTAGAAAAAGCGCAGGCTCAGTACAATGAGGTGGAAGCCAAGAAACTGGAGAAGAAGATTAGAAAGAACCAGTTTGATTTTCAAGACTTTTTAGATCAGTTACAGCAGATCAAGAAAATGGGGAATATCAAAGACCTAATGGGCATGATTCCTGGTGTGGGCAAAGCTATCAAGGATGTAGACATTAATGACGATGCGTTCAAAGGTATTGAAGCCATTATCAAATCTATGACCCCCTTTGAAAGAGCCAATCCAGACGCGTTAAGCCCCAGCAGAAAAACAAGAATTGCCAAGGGCTCTGGTAAAGACATCAATGAAGTCAATGCTTTTATGAAACAATTTGAGCAAATGAAACAAATGATGAAAATGATGAATAACATGCCCATGGGAGGTCGTTTACCTGGTATGAAACGATAAAAACTAAAAAATACCATTTTAACCTATTTCCGGATTCTAATAAATCCTTTACACACAAACTTGGTAGGAAATGGTTTTACTATTACTTTTGTCCCCCAACTATTCTTAGTTGGATTAACAAATTTCCTTAAAGCCTATAAATGTCTATTTAACATGGCAGTAAAAATGAGATTACAGAGACACGGTAGCAAAAAACGTCCTTTCTACTTTATTGTAGTGGCCGATGCCCGTGCACCCAGAGATGGAAAATTCATCCAGAAATTGGGTACTTACAACCCGCTTACAGTTCCTGCAAGCATTCAATTAGACCGTCAAAAAGCTTTGGAGTGGCTGAACAAAGGTGCTCAACCCACCGACACTGTTCGTCGTATCCTTTCTTTCAAAGGCGTATTGTACCTGAAACACCTTTTACGTGGTGTTAAATTGGGACTGTTTGATGATGCTACAGCCATGACAAAGTTCCAGGAATGGCACAATGAACATGAAGCACAAATTACCCGTCGAAATGACGAGCACAAGAAGGTTCAAAGAGCAAAAAAAGTGTATGTTCCAGTAGCTAAAAAAGTAGAAACTGCCACAGAAGCTGCTCCCGAAAGCCAGCCTGAAGCTTAGTGTAATACAGACTTACAAAAGCAATTCTGTAAACTGATTAAGTCCTGGCATTTGCCGGGACTTTTTGTTCCAATCAAACATCATGAGTGAATTCATACATATTGGTAAACTAGTAGCCAGCTTTGGTCTAAAGGGTGAGCTGATTCTCAAACACGAGTTGGGAAAAAAGACCGTTTTCAAAGGAATTGAAGTGCTGTTTGTAGAAGAAACAAAAGGAAATTATCTGCCCTATTTTATTGAAAACTCTAAGGCTTCTAACCAAGAAGAAACCACTATTAAATTAGAGGGTTTAAATACCAAAGAATCCGCGGCCAGACTGGTTTCTAGAAATGCTTGGGTAGCTGATACAGACTTTAGAAAATTGGTGGGTAAAACCGCACCCATTGCTATGTTGGGTTATCAATTATTTGACGATGGAAATTTGCTAGCACCAATAGAAGAAGTGATCAATCAACCACACCAAGTACTCTTGCGCATTACCTTAGAAGGCAAGGAAGTATTGATTCCTTTGCACGAAGAAACATTGGATAGTATTGATCATGACAAGAAACAAGTACACGTAACACTGCCCGATGGTTTGTTAGAAATTTATACCAGTTAATTTTGTTGCATGGCACACCAGTTTGAACATACCATTACTGTTTTACCGGAGCATTTAGACAATCAGAATCACGTAAACAATGTAATTTATTTGCAGTTTATGCAAGACATTGCCATTGAACACTGGGCATCAGTTGTGCCTGCCGCAATGGAAGCAGAAATTGTTTGGGTGGTTAAGCGCCATGAAGTGGATTACCATGCGCCTGCCTTATTGGGAGACGAGTTATTAGTTAAAACTTATACGGGTGCCCTGTCTACTGTTGCTTGGGACAGACACTGTGAAATTGTACGCGTGCGCGATGGCAAAAAAATCATCAGCTCTAAAAGTGCCTGGATTTGTTTAGATAGAAAAACCGGCCGCCCACGCCGCATAGACGATGCTATTAAAGCTGTCTTTGATTAAATCCTTACTACTACTTATTCAGGTTTGAATTAGCAATAGGGCTGTTGCTTAACTTAGCAAGATGCAGCCCCAACGCTATATTGCCCATATGGATCTGGATAGCTTCTTTGTAAGCGTGGAGGTCTTGAATGACCCATCGCTCAAGGGCAAACCCGTAATTGTTGGTGGTTCCAGAGATAGGGGCGTGGTTACCACTTGTAGTTACGAGGCCCGTAAGTTTGGAGTGCGCTCAGCCATGCCCATGAAGAAAGCCATGCAGCTTTGCCCACACGCTACATTAGTTAGGGGAACGCGAGGAGAATACAGCCGTTATTCCAGAATGGTTACAGAAATTATTGCGGCCAAAGCACCCCTGTTTGAAAAAGCATCCATTGATGAATTTTATATTGACCTCACGGGAATGGACAAATTCTTTGATCCCTTTCAGTGGACCATTGACCTGCGCAATGAGATCATTGAAAAAACAGGTTTACCCATTTCATTTGGACTAGCATCCAATAAAATGGTGGCTAAAATTGCAACGGATGAAGCCAAACCCAATGGTTATTTATTTGTGGAGCCTGGTATGGAACAACAATTCCTAGCACCACTACCCGTAAACAAATTTTCTGGTGTAGGAGACGCCACGCATGAGATTCTTAAAGAGATGGGCATTTTTACTATTGAACAATTGAGTTTAATGGAGCCAGCCGTTTTAGAAAAAAGACTGGGAAAATACGGAGCAGACCTGCACCGTAAGTCTTTTGGTATTCATCATGGTGAAGTGCATCCGTATCATGAAGCAAAATCCATTAGTACAGAAAACACTTTTGAAGAGAATAAAATTGATATAGAGTTTCTCTTAGCAGAACTGGTGCGCATGACAGAGAAAGTGGCTTATGAATTGCGTCAGGATGAGAAGCTAGCTGGTTGTATTGCGGTTAAAATCCGCTACCCAGATTTTGAAACCACGTCTAAACAAACTACCATTGACTATACTTTTCGGGATGATGAATTGATTCCCGTTGCCATTGACTTATTTCACAAACTCTATAGAAATGGACAGCCCGTTAGGTTATTGGGTGTGCGTTTGAGTGAGCTCACCAACCACGCCATGCAAGGCAGTTTGTTTGACGATGCGGAGAAAAAGAATAACCTCTACAAAGCCATCGACTCCGTCAAAAACCAATTTGGGAAGGGCTTGTTGCAAAAAGCAAGAACGGTCAAAAAATAAATTATCTATTAGTCTACTTTTTTAGTAGGAAATAGTTATTTTTGTTTTTCAAATTCAAAAACCATGAGTTTACGTTTAGGAGATCTTGCTCCCAATTTTAAAGCAGAGACCAGTATTGGACCCATTGATTTCTATGAGTATTTGGGTGATAGCTGGGGAATTCTTTTTTCGCATCCAGCAGATTTTACCCCTGTATGTACCACTGAATTGGGAAAGACAGCAGCGTTGCAGGAAGAATTTGCCAAACGCAATGTAAAGGTCTTGGCTTTGAGCGTAGACACTGTAGAAAGCCATCAATCCTGGATCAACGATATCAATGAAACACAGCATGTAAGCGTAGGATTTCCCATTATTGCAGACTTGGATAAATCCATTGCCAATGCGTATGACATGATCCACCCCAATGCGTCAGAGACATTTACGGTTCGTTCTTTGTTCATTATTGGACCTGATAAAAAAGTAAAATTATTTATCACTTACCCTGCGTCTACCGGTAGAAATTTTGTTGAAGTACTACGCGTGATTGATTCTCTGCAATTGACTGCTAATCATAGCGTAGCCACTCCTGCAGATTGGAAAGAAGGAGAAGACGTAATTGTGGTGCCTGCTGTAAAAACAGAAGAAGCACTTGTCAAATTCCCCAAAGGTTTGAATATTGTAAAACCTTACTTGCGTTACACACCACAACCTAATAAATAAGTTTTTCGTATAACAGTTTCGTACTTGTATCCGGCTCCGATCTCTATCGGGGCCTTTTTTATCCCTTCCATTTGCGCAGTTGTTGTAACACCGCGCGTAAGTCTTTTGGAACTTCGGCTTCTAGTAAAAAGTCCTGACCATCAAAATTAAATTGAAGACGATGCGAATGCAGGGCCAATCTATTTAAAATGGGTCTTTCTTCATCTGCCGCTTTGGCCAGTTTAAAATTTCTTTTTAAAGCAGACAATAAAACAGGTTTGCCATCGCCATAGAGCTCATCGCAAACAATGCTATGCCCAATATGGTGCATGTGTACGCGAATCTGGTGGGTACGGCCCGTGTGAATTTGAAACTGTACCCAAGAAAAAGATCGGAAAGATTCTAATACTTCATAATCCGTAATGGAGACCTTGCCCTTGGCATGGGTCATCATCTTGGTAGTCTTACCAGGATGTTCCATAATGGGCGCATCAATGGTTCCGGCAGGCGTCATCATATTGCCATAGACCAAACCCAAATAAAATTTCTGCATATCTCTTCCTTCAAATAAGGCAGACAATGCTTTATGACTTTCTTCTGTTTTGGCAAAAACTATAACACCACTGGTATCACGGTCCAAACGGTGCACAGTATAAATCTCTCCAAAACGCTGACGCAGCAGGTCTTTCAAAGAAATCTCTTGACCCATGCGGTCTGGAATACTCAACAAGCCAGAGGGTTTGTTGATGGCAATCAATGCCTCGTTTTCAAAAATGATAGTTAGATGCATGGAATTATTCTGGTAGGTCTGTTTGCGCAATTTTGGATTTGCGAATAAAGGATTTGTTCATGAACTTTAGTAAGCGCACTTCTTTCTCGGCTAAGAAACGGAATTTACCACGCTCTACATTTTTCTTGGTGAGGTTGGCAAACATCACACGGTCCAAACCTCTAACGTCATAACCCAAGTGTTCAAAAATGCGTCGCACAATGCGGTTTCTACCAGAGTGAATTTCAATCCCTACCACGGTCTTGTCTTTAGGATCGGCGTAAGCCAAAGAATCCGCTACCACAAAACCATCTTCCAAAGTAATACCCGCTAAAATGGCTTCCATATCTTTTTTAGCAACGGGTTTATCAAGCGTTACTTCATAAACTTTCTTTACTTCATAAGAAGGGTGGGTCAGTTTCTGCGCAAGTTCACCATCGTTGGTCAATAGCAACACACCCGTAGTATTTCTATCCAATCTTCCAACTGGATATACGCGTTCGGTAGTGGCAGACTTGACAATATCCATCACGGTTTTTCTACCCTGAGGGTCAGAAGCGGTTGTGATAAAATCCTTGGGTTTGTTAAGCAGTATATAAACAGAGTTTTTTTGTAGGTATACTTCTTTGCCCTTCACAATCACTTTGTCACGGCCCGATACTTTATAACCCGGTTCAAAAACCTTGTCACCATTCACGGTTACTTTTCCTTCCTTCACCAGTTCAGCGGCTTCTCTTCTTCCACAAACGCCTGAATGCGCAATGAACTTGTTCAAAGGCATGATGGTTGTTGGGTCATTGCTATCAATGGTTTCGCTATCGCGATTGCTCTTGGCAGCAGGTCTTCCGTTAAATCCGGGTTTGCCACCATCGCTGGTTGGCGCAGCACCTTTTCCGGCAGCACGAACGGCTTTGGGAGGTCTAGCACCGGCTCTTTTAGAACGGGGTGCTTCTGGAGCAGCTTCATCAGCATCATCACCTTTTTTGATAGGGGTTGGTCTAACTGGCTTGCCTATATTTTTGGTATTCTCCTTGCGCTGATGGTATTCCTCCTTGCTAGCACCAGGAGCCCTTTTGGGGAAACGAGGATTCTCTTTTTTGGGTTCTTCACTAACAATGCCCAATTTGGCATTTTTCTTTTTTAGTCTCATGGCTTCACCGGCTGCGCGGGCTTCTGCCTTGATTTTCTTTTTTGCCTGACGGTATTCTTCCTTTACGGCACTACCTTTTTTCTGGCCAAACTTGTCAAAGTTGTCTGTACGTTTTTGCATGTTACTTGTTTTGCTGTTTTTCAACAGGAGGAGCAAAGGTAGGCTTTAAAAAATAAAGGGGTATTTTTAGCCTTTTAAACTGGGTTTTTCTATTGAAAACTAAGTAAATTGTATCATGAAGCTGCAAGAAGTAACCTATCAATCTGATTATACCATTCAAGTCAAGTTTACTGATGGGGTTGTAGGTTCTGTGGACCTAACTGATCTTGTTGAGAAAGGAATCTTTCAGGTATTAAAAGACAAAGACAAATTTTCAAAACCCTATTTCACTGGTTATTCCATTGCTTGGTCTGAGGAACTTGAAATAGATGCAGCAACAGTTTATGAAGACATTAATCGCCTAGTTAATATTAATTATTCCCATTGAAATTAGTAACAAAACTGCCTCGGTTCTTGTTTTAGAACCGGTCTTTTCAAAAATTCTAACACGAATATTTTCTATTGTTTTTGGGGATATTTTTTAAATTTGATGCAATTTCTTTATCTGCTTTGTCTGTGCTCATAAGTTTGGTAACTTCTAACTCTCTTTTAGACAAATCTAATGTTGTATTTTCACCATTCAATTTATTGAATTTAGTAAACTACACCAATTGGTATAATAGCCCATATCATAACTCAATAGGTTCAATTGTAAGTATTCATGACCAAATGGTTCCTATTTTGATTGGTGTAAATGCCACAGTGGTGGTTTCGGATTATCATACCAGCGATATTTTAGGTGACGAGAAAGCGAGGTTCAAATTTGCTACAATAAGTGCACCTCTTAATGGTTACCATCCGGTATCGGGTAATAGAGAATTTGGAATATTTGCTGATGGAAGATATCCAGGTGAGTATGCTTTTTATACTATGGGAGTAGATAGAGTTACCGATATTTTAGGTACTATTGCTGGTAAAGCTAATATTGGCTATGAACGTGCTGATAAACTTTGGACTAGAATTCAAGAACAAATGGTATCGTTCATCATTGCAAATGGTGGTAATGCTGAATTTTATTCACCCAAAAACATAAAAGCGAGACCTAATTGGGATGAAGTAGAAATGGTTTTAAAAGATCAAATCGATTTCAATGAATTAAAAAGGAGGTTGGGATGTTAAAGAAAATAGCAAAGATTTTGTTAGTCATATTTCTTGTAAGTCTTATTGATTTTATATTATTATTTGTAACTGATTATCTATTTAAAGAAAATATTAAATACAATGAGCCATTTGCAATTTATATAAGCAACACTTGGTATACAAATGCATTCATATCTTTATTGGTCGTTTGCGGAACGGCTTTTTTCTACCTCTGTTTTTACGCTTTATTGGTTGGTACAAAGTATATGAAATTTTATAAAAAACGTGGAGGGATATTTGTTTTTATTATTATAACATTTTGCTTTATGGGATCTATTTTTTTTGCTTTCGCAACAAGCTTATATGGAGTTGTGAATTTTTTAAACCTCTGTGTAGGTGCTTGGTTGGTTACAAAATATATTACTAAAGTAATTGAGAATAAAACTGTTTTGGAGACTAAATAATAAGTTGTATTTTATCAATAGCTATATTTATAAGATTGTAGAATATTTTTTTAAGCATTAATGAACCTAGCAGTAGTTCCAATCTGTTCAGTTCATTTGAATATTCAATTTTTGATAAACGTATATTTAAGTGTTGTAGCCAAGGTTAGATGACACACCCTAACTATGGAAAAATTAATTTAAAGACAACTATTAAATAAAGTAATGACTCAAAACTTAAACGAGTCTATGAATTTTTTTCCAGAAGCAAAAAATATTAGGAAACTTTTGTTAACCTTAACTTTAACTGGCCGAACTTAGGGGGAGCTTTCATGATAAGTTAAAACTTGAAAAAAGCAAATTAAAATGGATAGACATAGCACTTAAAAGTCCAATTAAATTTAAAACTATTGAGAATGATTTTATGTTAGGTGAGATTAATAAAATGAAGCTTAATATCAATTAATCTATTTATTCACCGACTTATTGGCCAACTGTCCGCAAGCGGCGTCAATGTCTTTACCGCGGCTCTTACGCAAACGGGAGTTCACACGATTTCTTTCTAGGTAGTGCATAAACTCTTCGGTGGTAGCTTCATCGGGTTTGGTAAAACGGAAAGCTTCAATAGGATTGTATTCAATAATATTGATCAAATCTGCTGGAACCTTTCTATAGATTTTCACCAGTTCTTCTGCGTCTTTTAATGAGTCATTAAAATTCTTGAAGAGGATATATTCAAACGTGATTTCGCTACCCGTTTGTTTGTAGAAATGATTCAAGGCTTCAATCAAGGTATCAATATGATTGGTCTCATTGATGGGCATAATCTCATTGCGCTTTTTGTCATTGGCTGCGTGAAGTGATACAGCCAATTTAAATTTCACTTTATCATCACCCAACTGCTTGATCTGTTTGGCCACACCAGCTGTAGAAACGGTAATACGTTTGGGACTCATGAACAGTCCGTCTTCCGCGGTAATGCGTTCAATGGATTTGAGCACATTGTTATAATTGAGTAGGGGCTCGCCCATACCCATGAACACAATATTGGTAAGCTTCTGACCGTGAACGCGCTCAGATTCTTTGTTAATCAACACTACTTGATCATAGATCTCGTCAAATGTCAGGTTGCGTTTGCGCTCCATGGTACCCGTGGCGCAGAACTTACAGGTAAGGCTGCATCCAACTTGGCTAGATACACAGGCGGTTTTGCGCTCGGCGGTGGGAATCAAGACCCCTTCAATCATAAACCCGTCATGGGTTTTAAAGCGGCTTTTAATAGTACCGTCATCGCTTACCTGGGTCAGGTTTACTTTGAGGGCGGGCAGGGAAAATTCCTGGGCCAGTTTTTGGCGAAGGTCCTTGCTCAGGTTGGTCATATCATCAAAACTATGCGCGTGTTTCTGCCAGAGCCATTCATGCACCTGTTTTACCCTGAATTTCTTCTCTCCAATGGTTTCAAAATAGCTTTCCAACTCGGCCAAACTCAGGTGGCGTATGTTTTTTAAGGTCTCCTTCATGCGGCAAAGATACCTTTTGAGGCTTGGAAGGGGTAATTTTAATGCACAAATAATATCTTGTGACGGGTTTTATGCCCTGATTTTAACAGTAAGAACATGAAAACTGCCTATATTATTGATGCTGTAAGAACACCTATTGGACGTTATGGGGGCAAATTGGCGGGCTATCGCCCAGACGATTTATTGGCCCATGTGATCCGTGTTTTGTTGCAACGCAACCCTAGTATTGACCCAGCTGCCATTGAAGACGTGATTGCCGGAGCCGCCAATCAGGCTGGTGAAGACAATCGGAATGTGGCCAGAATGGCCGCGCTTTTGGCAGGTCTGCCCGTAAGCGTTGCTGGGAATACAGTGAACCGATTATGCGCTTCTGGTTTGCAAGCCATTATGGATGCAGCTAGGGCCATTCAATGCAACGAAGGGTTATTGTATATTGCTGCAGGCGTAGAAAGCATGACCCGCGCACCCTTTGTTACAGCCAAGAGCGATGGGGCTTTTAGCCGCAAGCTGGAAAGCTTTGACACCACCATGGGTTGGCGCTTTGTCAACAAGCAATTGGCTGCCATGCACCACCCATTTACCATGGGTGAGACCGCAGAGAATGTGGCCAAGCAATGGCAGATCAGCCGTGAGGCACAGGACATTTTTGCCTTAGGTTCTCAAGAAAAATATTTTGCGGCGCTGGCCGATAATAGGTGGGAAGATGAGTTGGCTGCTATAGAAATGGAGCAGGACCGCTTAATAACCTGGTTTAACCAAGACGAGCATCCCAGACAAACAAGTTTGGAAAAATTGGCAAATCTTAAACCTGCTTTTGCCAAAGATGGTTCTGTGACAGCGGGTAATTCATCGGGCATTAATGACGGCGCTGCAGCCATGTTATTGGCCAGTGAAGAAGCCGTGAAACTCTTTAACCTACAACCCATTGGTAGGGTAGTGAGCATGGCCGTAGCTGGGGTTGATCCCGCCATCATGGGCATGGGGCCCGTGTTAGCCACTGAAAAAGCATTGCTCAGGGGCGATCTTAAACTAGAAGACTTGGACTTAGTGGAACTCAATGAAGCATTTGCTTCTCAGAGTCTGGCCTGCATACAGGAATTGGATTTGAACCAAGACATAGTGAACGTAAATGGAGGAGCCATTGCGCTGGGTCATCCCCTGGGTTGTAGTGGGGTTAGAATTAGTACCACACTGTTACACGAGATGTATAGACGCAAATCAACATATGGTTTGGCTACCATGTGCGTAGGTGTTGGTCAGGGTGCGGCGGTGATTTATGAAGGGTTATAAAAATTAGCGTTGAGCCAATTGATTAAGAATAGATTATTTTTTGAACGGTTCTTAAACTGCTTGAAATAACCCTTAATTTGGCTCACTCAAAAAACAATAAAACAGTAGCACTATGAAAAAAATGGTATTCCTTTTAATGGCAATGATGGGATTCGGATTTATGGCACAAGCCCAGACCGATAGTTTGCAACAATACATTGGTAAGTTTACTTTTCCAGAGGGAGGGCTAGTCTCTTATGTAAGCATTTCTATAGACGGCGGTAAGCTGGTATTTAGTTCTGATAAGGGTTCTGGCTCATTGGAAAAAGTAGCTGTAGATTCTTTTGCCATTCCAGAATACCAAGGCACAGGCAAATTTGTACGCAATGCAGACAAAGCCATAACGGGTGTTGTCATAGACGTAATGGGATATCACTTAGAAGGAACTAAGGATAAAACGGTTGCTATTTTGGATAGAAAATATTTGCTAAAAAGCAAAGGCCAAGAGTCCTTCACTAGATAATGTTTCTTGAACACCTGTAGCTAGGTTCTTCAAGACCAACACCTTTTCAGACAATTCCTTACTGCCAATCATCACGGCGTAAGGAATTTGTTTTTTATCAGCATACTTAAACTGTTTGTCAAACTTGGCGTTCTCGTGAAAGAGTTCTGCTGCAACACCTTTGGCACGTAGTTGCTGCATGAGTTGGAATGCTACCCTGCTTTCTGCATCGCCCAGGTTAAAAAACAAGACCTTGGTGCCTGTTTGTACTTCGGATGGAAAGAGTTGTAGCTCTTCCATTACGTCATAAATTCTGTCTACTCCAAAAGAGATTCCCACCCCTGGAATATTGGGAACATCAAAAGTGCTTGTCAAGTCATCATATCGGCCACCGCCACCAATACTGCCCATTTGAGCTTGCGTGGCTTTTACTTCAAAAATAATTCCGGTATAATAGTTTAATCCGCGCGCCAAAGTAAAATCGGCTTGCAGGGATTTGCCCGTGTTGGTGCCTGCATGATAACTAATCAGCCATTCCAATTCTGCCATGCCTTTGTTCCCAGTTTCATTATCGCCCAGCAGGGCTTTTAATGCTGCCATTTTTGTGGCATTGTCTCCTTCAATAGACAGGTATTGTTCAATGGTTTGAATCTGAACTTCTGTTAATCCGCGCTGAGACAATTCTTCTTTTACTTTTTCTAAACCAATCTTGTCAAGCTTGTCAATAGCCACGGTAATGTCTACCATTTTATTGGCCCCGCCACAGATTTCTGCTAGTGCTGCCAAGATTTTTCTGCTATTAATTTTAATGGTCACCGATACACCCAATTGTTCAAACACGGTTGCATAAATGCTGGCTAGTTCTACTTCATTGAGCAAAGAATAAGAACCTACCACGTCTGCATCACACTGATAGAACTCGCGGTAGCGGCCCTTTTGAGGCCTATCGGCACGCCATACGGGTTGAATTTGATAGCGTTTAAAAGGCATGGTCAATTGTCCATGATTCATGGCCACATACCTGGCAAAAGGAATGGTTAAATCATAACGCAAAGCACGTTCTGTAATGCCCTTGGTATTTTTTCCTTCCAAAACTTTTTGAAAGTCTTGTTGAATTTGATCCAACTTGGCTGGATTGTCCAATCCATTGTTCAGGATCTTGAAAATGAGTTTGTCTCCCTCTTCTCCATACTTACCCATGAGGGTATCCAGATTTTCCATGGCCGGGGTTTCCAGTGGTTGGAATCCGTACAATTCAAATACGCTACGAATAGTTTGAAAAATATAATGACGCTTTCTAACGGTTGATGCGCTAAAATCTCTGGTGCCTTGTGGTAAACTGGGTTTGCTCATAATTGCTTCAATGGCCGCAAAGATAAGTAAGGGAACTTGCTTTGCCTATTGGCGATAGGTGCTGACTTGTAGATAGTCTGCAATAATGCGGTCACAGGCCTTTGATAAGAGTTCAAAAACTTCATGATATCCGGGTTCGGTTCCATACCAGGGGTCAGGTACAGAGCGGTTTTCACCAGGATAAAGACTATTTAAAATCAGGTCTGTTTTCTCGGGTTTAAATTGGCGTCCGCTAATGCGTTTTACTTCTGAATAATTGTCTTGGTCCATGGTATAAATGCGGTCAAATGCATCCATGTCGGCAGCAATATATTTTCTGCCCCTTTGTATAGAAATATCTATTCCATTGAGTTTGGCTACTTTTTGAGATAATTTATGCGGGGCATCTCCATTATGGTATCCGCCCGTACCGGCGCTATCTACAGTCCAGTCCAAACCCGCCGCAGACGCTTTTGCCTGAAGTATGCCTTCTGCTAATGGGCTTCTGCAAATATTGCCCAAACAAATCATGAGGATCTTCATCAGCCAATTTCTTTTAATCAATTAGGAATTTTTCAAAGATAGGTTCAAGTAAAAATAATTGCTTGCAAGAACCAAGTTAAAATAATAGTCATATGACCTATTTTTGCTAACAACCATTAGGTTCCAATCGGTTGAGTGATTATGGAATCCGATAAATCCCGCATCTATAGTTAAACAAAGGAATTTGTTTTGAATTGATTAGCATTTTTGCTTTTCTCATTCAAATTATTAACTAAATTGCCAACCCTGTTTCAATAGATTGTTAAATGGAAGACCGTTTCAGAGAAAAACAGCAGAAAAGTTATACTTTGATGCGCATGACATATGACTTAACCATGGGTATTTTAATCCTTGGGATGGCAGTGATTTTGTTTTTTGCTGAAAAGTTCAACATTCAGCAAATTATAGAGGCAGATCTTGGATTCAGGTATCTGTTTGGTGGTATTTGCCTTCTATATGGTGGATTTAGGTTGTACAGAGGGATAAAGCGGGATTATTGATATGAAGCAGTACAGAACAAACTTGATCATGTTGTTTGCCATTGCCCTATTGGGTGCTTGCAAAACCAAAACAAATCAAGTGGATGATCGGGATACGCCTAACAAGGGCACTATTCGGATTAGTGTGGATGAGAGCTTTAAACCGGTGATGGAAGAACAGATTAAAGTGCATCATGCTTCTTTTCCGGATACTAAGATTATTGTGTCTTACAAACCAGAAGTAGAGTGTTTGAAAGACCTGCAAAATGACAGCACTAGAATGATTTTGATAGCCAGAGGGCTAACTAAAAATGAAACAGCGTTCTTTGAATCAAAATTGAGTTTTCAGCCGCAGTTTGCCATTTTGGCTTATGATGCGGTGGCGGTTATTGTTAACCAAGCTTCTAAAGACAGCGTGTTTAGCATTGCCGATTTGAAAGATATGCTCAGCGGAAAAAGCAAAAGGATAGCCGTAATGGATGGAAAAAATGCCACCAGTACTGTTCGCTTTTTGCAAGACAGCATTTTAAAAGGAACTTCCTTTGGAGCCAATGTAGTGGCTTCTAAAAACAGTGCTGACGTTATAGATATTGTTTCAAAAAATGAAAACGTGGTTGGATTTGTAGGTTTGAGTTGGGTGGGAGATAGTTATGATCCCAAACAACAGGAACAACTCAAATCTATTCGGTTGGCCTTGGTAGAATGTGTTAGGTGTGTAGAGAAAGGATTCTTTGCAAAACCTTCTCAAGCAACCATCGCCTACGCGCAATACCCGCTTCCCAGACCCTTATACTATATAGTAAAAGAGAATACAGCGGGATTGGGTACCGGATTTATGAATTTTTTGAGTTTAGAAAGGGGACAGTTGATTTTTAAAAGAGCCTTATTGGTTCCTGCAAAAATGAATTTCAACAAACGTTCCGGTAAAATAAAAGAGTCAGATTAACAGAACAATGATAAAAAAAAGACAAATGAAGAAGACCGTATCGCTGATGTTAACAGCTTTGGTTATGGTACAGTGCGCTATGGCACAATCTATACCAGATGGCATCAAATTGTTACAGGCCGTTTACAAGAACAAAACTGCAAAAGATGTTCTGCAAAAAGCCTATGATGCCAATCCTAAGGACCCCCAGGCAATCTACTGGTTGGGTATTGCAAATGTTGCTAAGAACCGTGAAGTATTGTCTGCTGATGGTGTTGCTGCCGCAAGGGCCATTTACCAAAAAGCATTACAAGACGGAGTGAATGATCCGTTAATTTGGGTGGGTCAAGGAACCATGGATATCTTGGAGTCTAACAATATGAATGCTGCCAAACAAAAATTTGAGCAAGCCATTACTACTACTACTGAAACCAAGGGTAAAAACAAGGGTAAGCCAAGTGCTGCTATCTTGAATGCCATTGGATTTGCCAATTCATTGGGTAGTTCTACTATTGGTGATCCAATGTATGGTATTGAGAAGCTGAAACAAGCTGCTGCCATAGATTTGATCAATCCGGATATTATGACCAATATGGGAATTTGCTACCTGAAAACGGGTGGTGAAAATGGGGGAGAAGCGGTAAAAGCTTTCCAAGACGCTATTAACCGTGACCCTAAAAATGCTAGGGCTATGTGGCGTATTGGCAAGGTTTACCAAAGCCAAAACAACAAAGAATCTTTGGAGCAATATTTTAATAATGCTATTGCGGCTGATCCAACTTTCCCAGCGCCTTATTTAGAATTGTTCAACTACTATTCTAACAGAGACGTGGTTAAAGCCAAAAGTTATTTGGACGATTTCTTAAAATATGCTGATAAAGATCCTTTGAACGATTTCTTCTATGCAGAATACTTGTTCCGTGCGGGTAAATATTCAGAGTCATTGGCCAAAGCCAAAGAAATTGAAGCCTCTGCTGGTTTGGCTGCTGCGCCAAGATTGAGCTTGTTATATGCGTATAACTATGACCGTTTGCTAGATAGTGTTGCAGCTCGCGACAACGTAATCAAATTCTTTGACGCCAAATTAGATATTCAAAGCCAAGACTATGAATTGGCAGTGAAACTCTTGTCTAAATTCCCAGGTAGAGAAGCGCAAACCGTGGGTTATTTAGAGCAAGCTATTGGAAACGATACCTCTAGGGTTAACAAACTGAACTATATGAATCAGGCGGCTGATTTGTATGGTAAGGCAAAAATGTACAAAGAGCAATTGTTTTGGTTGAATAAAGTAATGGTTGCAAAAGGTAGCATGGGTGAAGGTGATTATTATCGCACCACACTCGCTGCATTGAACGCCAAAGACTTTACTCAAACCATGGATTATGCCAAAAAGTATATGGCAGCTTTCCCTGAAAAGCCACAACCTTATAGCTTCTATAAAAGGGCAGCTATTGGTTCTGACCCAGATACTACTTCTGGTTCAGGTGTTGAAGCTTTGAAATATTTGGATTCTGTGTATGAAGCAGTAAACAAAGACAAATACAAAAAAGATATTTTCTTGAATAAGTACTATGCTATTTTGTATTATATTAATAAAACAAATAGCCTGAAGAAAAGCCCTGACTTTAAGGTGAAAAGCGATGGTACTAGGACTCCCGTAGTGGATCTGTTCCTAGATAATTGCCAAAAAGGTCTGGCTGTGGCTGATAGTATGTTGGTTTTATACCCAGATGCAGCGGATGATAACAACAAATTTGCTGTAGGTGTAAAAGCTGAGTTGCAGAAAAACATTGACTATTACACTAAGCCACAGGGCAAAAAGTAATTTTCAACCTCAAAGAGGTCAAATACTAAAAAATCATAAGAAATTACTCCCCATTTTGGGGAGTTTTTCTTTTATATCCAGCGTAACACGCTTATTTTTGCAGCACTTAAAATAAAAGCATGAGCTGGCTGACCTTTTTATTGGATGTTAACGAATCAAATACCGCCGCCAATTACTTGCCAATTGGCATTCAATTAATCTTTGCTGCGGGTTTTGTGGCTTCTATGATTGGATTATCCGCTTGGGTGGGCCCCAAACGTAAAACTACTGACAAGTTGGAAACATTTGCCAGTGGAATTGCTTCACATGGCAATGCCCGCCAACCAATGGCTATCAAGTACTTCTTAGTAGCCATCCTCTTTGTACTATTTGATGTGGAAGTGATATTTTTCTATCCCTATGCGGTTAATTTTCGCGAACTAGGTTGGGGCGGTTTTAGTGCCCTACTCATGTTTGTGGGCTTTTTTGTTGTAGGATTCATCTATATTATTAAAAAAGGCGCATTGAAGTGGGAAGACTAGGATTGGTTGAATAGAACCAATGGTCAGTGAACTTAAAGGATGCTAACTGGTTATTATCCTAGTTCTTTTGACCTTTTAATTTTGACTTTTTAATTTGAAAATATGTCACGTCCGGTAAGATTCAATATCACACCCATTGAGGCCAATATTTCTGATGCGGTTTCTGTTGCCGAAGCACCAGATGGATACGCAGGAGAAGGATTTTTTACCACTAAGCTGAGCGATGTGGTGGGTCTAGCCCGCAAAAACTCTCTTTGGCCCCTGCCTTTTGCCACTTCTTGCTGTGGCATTGAGTTCATGGCAACCATGGCTTCTCACTATGACCTTGCCCGCTTTGGTGCTGAAAGGGTGGGTTTCTCTCCTCGCCAGTGCGATTTACTCATGGTTATGGGTACTATTTCTAAGAAAATGGGCCCAGTACTCAAACAAGTGTATTTACAAATGGCGGAACCCCGTTGGGTGATTTCTGTTGGCGCCTGTGCTTGTAGTGGAGGTATTTTTGATACTTATAGTGTATTGCAAGGAATTGATCAAGTGATTCCCGTAGACGTATATGTTCCAGGTTGCCCTCCACGTCCGGAAGCCATTTTGGATGGTTTTATGAAAGTGCAAGAATTGGTTGGTCAAGAAAGTATTCGCAGAAGAAATAGTGACCAGTACAAGGCCCTGATGAACAGTTATGGAATTGAATAATCCTTTTTAAGGTAATCAGATTGAAATGGCATTAAGAAACGAACACGTACAACAAAGACTATCAGAAAAATTTGGAGCATTGGTCTCTAATTTTGAAGAACCCTATGGCATGCTCAGCTTTGAAGTTGAAAAAGACCAGAACCTAAAAGTCTTGCAATTTCTACACGATGAGGCGGACTTGAATTTTCAGTTCTTGACCGATTTATGTGCAGTCAATTATCCAGATCAGCCTGGAAGAGAACTGGCTGTTGTGTATCATTTGCACAACCTAAAAGACAATCTTCGCATTCGCTTTAAAGTCTTTGCACCCGTGGCACAGCCCGATGTATTTACTGCTACCAAACTCTATTCAGCAGCCAACTGGATGGAGCGTGAAACCTATGACTTTTTTGGAGTGAATTTTGTAGGTCACCCCAACCTAATTAGGATTTTGAACGTAGACGAAATGGATTATTTTCCATTAAGAAAAGAGTTTCCGCTGGAAGACCAAACCCGTATTGACAAAGACGATCAAATGTTTGGCAGAGGATAAAATAGACTTATATGACAGAGCATCATCAACACCATATTAAACTTCCGGAAGGATCCATAGAAAAGCAGACTACTACGCTAAATATGGGGCCTACACACCCTGCCACTCACGGTGTATTCCAGAATATCATGGAATTGGATGGAGAGAGGATTGTATCAGCTGAACAAACCGTGGGTTATATACACCGTGCGTTTGAGAAATTGGCTGAGCGCAGACCCTTGAACCAGATTACTCCTATCACAGACCGATTGAATTATTGTAGTAGCCCTATTAATAATATTGGCTGGCACTTGACCTGTGAAAAACTCCTGAATGTACAAACCCCTAAGCGTGTAGATTATCTCCGCATCATCATTATGGAATTGGCCCGAATTGCGGATCATTTGATTTGTAATTCCATCATGGGTGTGGATACAGGTGCTTATACAGGTTTCATGTACATCATGCAATACCGCGAATTAATCTATGAAATATATGAAGAAGTATGTGGGTCCCGCCTTACTACTAATATTGGGCGTATTGGCGGTTTTGAAAGGGATTTCTCAAATACGGCATTTACGAAACTCGAGAAATTCTTAAAGGAATATCCGGCCGCTTTGCGTGAATTGGAAAACCTATTTACACGCAACCGAATTTTTATGGATCGTACTATTGGTGCGGGGCCTATTAGTGCAGAACGTGCTTTGAATTATGGCTTTACCGGACCAAACTTACGCGCGGCTGGTGTTGACTATGA
Organism: Bacteroidota bacterium; assembly: GCA_947460595.1. Lineage (GTDB taxonomy): Bacteria > Bacteroidota > Bacteroidia > Chitinophagales > Chitinophagaceae > Sediminibacterium. The sequence continues at coordinate 323,627 of CANHGS010000001.1, forward strand.
CGTTCGTGTTCACACACCTTATAGCAGCTATGAAGACTTTGATTTTAAAGTGCCTGTAGGAACTACTGGTGATAGCTATGACCGTTTCTTGGTGCGCAATGGAGAAATGTGGGAGAGCTTGAGCATCATTAATCAAGCTTATCAAAAAGTACAAGCATTTAAGGGCACTGATGCCGATGTATTTCATGCAGACGTTCCAGAATATTATTTGCCTAAAAAAGAAGACGTCTATACCAAGATGGAAGCTTTGATCTGGCATTTTAAAATAGTCATGGGAGAGGTTGAAATGCCAAAAGGTGAAGTTTATTCAGCAGTGGAAGGTGGTAATGGTGAACTTGGATTCTATTTAATCAGCGATGGTGGTAGAACCCCTTTCCGTTTGCATTTCCGCAGACCTTCTTTTATCTATTACCAAGCTTATTCTGAACTGGTAGTAGGTGGTATGTTAAGCGATGCCATTGTGGTCATGAGTAGCTTAAACCTGATTGCAGGTGAGCTGGATGCTTAATAGTTGGTATTAATTTGAATCATTGAAATTGAGATAACCGTATGGTACAATTTTCAGAAGCGCAGATGGCAAAAGTGAACCAGATCATTGCTCGCTATCCAGAAGGAAAGCAGAAGAGTGCACTCTTGCCTTTATTGCATTTGGCACAAGACAGTTTTGGCGGATGGTTGAGCGCAGAGACCATGGATTATGTGGCTGAACTCTTGCAGATCACTCCCATTGAAGTATATGAAGTAGCAACTTTCTACAGCATGTACAATACCAAACCAGTTGGTAAATATTTGTTTGAAGTTTGTCAAACTGGCCCTTGTATGTTAAATGGCAGCGACAATATCATTGACTATATAGGAAAGACCTTGGGCATTAAACCAGGAGAAACTACTACTGACGGACTTTTCACTTTGAAAACAGTGGAATGTTTGGGTGCTTGTGGTTATGCTCCCATGATGCAATTGGGCAAACATTATAGAGAACATTTGACTAAAGAAAAAGTGGATGCAATCATTGCGGAATGCAGATCAGCTGCAGCCGCGAACAACTAATATATGGGAAGAAAACTATTACTAGAAAAAGCGCATGTAGAAGGGATTCGCAGTTTTGAAGTCTACCGCAGAGAAGGTGGTTACCGCAGCGTGGAAAAGGCTTTGAAAACCATGTCTCCTGAAGAGATTGTGGAAGAAGTGAAGAAGAGTGGTCTACGTGGCAGAGGTGGTGCGGGTTTCCCTGCAGGTATGAAATGGAGTTTTATTGCAAAACCAGAAGGCGTTCCACGTCACTTGGTTTGCAATGCAGACGAAAGTGAGCCAGGTACTTTTAAAGATCGTTACTTGATGGAATTTATTCCTCACTTATTGATTGAAGGTTTGATTGTTTCCAGTTTTGCACTGGGTAGCAATGCCACTTATATTTATATCCGTGGTGAATACGCTTGGATTCCAGATATCTTAGAAGAGGCCATCGCGGAAGCCAAAGCAAACGGCTTCTTGGGCAAGAATATTTTAGGTACTGGTTTTGACTGTGAGATCTATGTTCAACGCGGTGCTGGTGCTTATATCTGCGGTGAAGAAACTGCCTTAATTGAATCCTTAGAAGGTAAACGAGGTAACCCAAGAATCAAACCTCCATTCCCTGCTATCAAGGGTGTTTGGGGTAGACCTACGGTGGTAAACAACGTAGAAACTTTGGCTTCTGTAGTTCCTATTATCAATGAAGGCGGTGAAGAATACGCTAAGATTGGTGTGGGTAAATCTACTGGTACCAAACTCATCTCTGCTTGCGGTAATATTAACAAACCTGGTGTCTTTGAGATTGACATGACCATTTCGGTAGAAGAATTTATTTATAGTGATGAATATTGTGGAGGCATCGCCAACGGCAAAAGATTAAAAGCCTGTATTCCAGGTGGATCATCGGTACCTATTTTACCTGCTAACCTGATGCTTAAAACAGCCAAGGGTGAAACACGTTACATGAACTATGAGAGCTTGAGCGATGGTGGTTTTGCCACTGGTTCCATGATGGGTTCTGGTGGTTTTATTGTATTGGATGAAGACCAATGTGTGGTGAGAAATACCTATTCTTTGGCAAGATTCTATAGACACGAAAGTTGCGGTCAGTGTTCTCCTTGCCGTGAGGGAACTGGTTGGATGGAAAAGCTATTGTATCGCTTAGAAAAAGGCGAGGGCAAGAGTAGTGATATTGATTTGCTTTGGGATATTCAACGCAAGATTGAAGGAAATACCATTTGTCCTTTGGGTGACGCTGCAGCATGGCCCGTAGCCGCTGCGATCCGTCATTTTAGGGATGAATTTGAATGGCATGTAAGCCATGCAGCAGAAGCGCAGACCAGGAATTTTGGATTGGCTCATTACTCAGATCCTATTCACGTGCCTGCTTAATTTAGAAATGTTTAAAGGGTCAGGATGCTGACTTTTGACTTTTGACTTTTGAATTTTTAAGAAATGTCCGATACAACATTATTCAAAGTTACCATTGACAACATCAGTATAGATGTGCCTGCTGGTACCACCATTTTAAACGCAGCGCGGATGATTGGTGGCGATGTGGCTCCTCCTGCCATGTGCTATTATAGCAAGCTGGAAGGCAGCGGTGGTAAATGCCGTACCTGTTTGGTAGAAGTGAGCAAGGGTTCTGAAAAAGATCCACGCCCCATGCCTAAGCTGGTAGCTTCTTGCCGCACTACCGTGATGGATGGTATGGAAGTAAAAAATATTACCAGCCCCAAAGTAGTTGATGCAAGAGCAGGGGTTGTAGAATTCTTGTTGCTCAATCATCCTTTGGATTGTCCTATTTGTGACCAAGCTGGTGAATGTCATTTACAAGATCTTAGCTATGAGCATGGTAAAGAAGGTACGCGTTATGAATTTCAACGCAGAACCTTTAAAAAACATGATTTGGGTAAATACATTCAGCTGCACATGACGCGTTGCATTCTATGCTACAGATGTGTATTTGCGGCTGATCAGTTGACAGGAAAAAGGGAACATGGTATTTTGGATAGGGGTGACCATTCTGAGATTGCTACCATGATTGAAAAGAATTTGCAAAACGATTTTATTGGCAACGTGATTGACGTTTGTCCAGTAGGTGCTCTAACCGATAAAACTTTCCGTTTTAAAAATCGCGTATGGTTTCTTAAACCTATGAACGCACACCGTGACTGCCCTACTTGTAGTGGTAAAGTGACGCTGTGGAATAGGGGAGAAGAAGTGTTCCGTGTTACAGCAAGAAAAGACCAGTGGGGTGAGGTAGAAGATTGGATCTGCAACGAATGCCGTTTTGAGAAAAAACAATCAAGTGACTGGACCATTGAAGGGCCAAGATTGATTGATAGGCATTCTGTTATTTCACAAGGACATTATGCGGGTACGGTGGGTACCCATATGCCAACTGAAACCATTGAAGCTGTGCTAAATGGCAGAAAACCAAAATTGTTGATGGACATACATGAGGTGAGTGAAGTAAATAGACCCAAGATTGAATTGAGCAAGATCAATGGTCCTGCCCATTCCAACAATTTTAATCCTGATAACGACTAATAGGAAATCATGACACTACTTGTTTTAGACTGGCTGTTGATCATAGAAAAATTGGTGTTGATCGCCATCATTGTTTTTGCTAGCTTGGGTATTGCCCTCTACACCACTTTTGCTGAACGCAAAGTGGCGGCAATACTGCAAGACAGACCAGGTCCGGAAAGGGCGGGTCCATTTGGATTGTTTCAACCTTTTGCCGATGGTTTGAAATTGATCATGAAAGAAGAAATTACTCCCAACTCTTCTAACAAAACGCTTTTTATTTTGGGTCCTGGTTTGGCTATGACGGCTGCACTGATGACCTGCGCAGTGATTCCTTGGGGGGCTTCTGTTCAATTATTTGGCCGCACTATTGACTTGCAAATTGCTGATGTGAATATTGGCATCTTGTATATTTTTGGGGTAGTGAGTTTGGGGGTCTATGGGATTATGATTGGTGGTTGGGCTTCTAATAATAAATTCTCTTTAATGGCTGCACTGCGTGGTGCTTCTCAAGCCATCAGTTATGAATTGGCCATGGGTATTGCCCTAATTGCTTTGTTGATGACTACTGGTAGTTTGAGTTTGAAAACCATTGTAGAACAGCAAATGGCGCCAGGTCATTTGTGGAATATTGCGTATCAGCCAATAGGCTTTTTGTTGTTTTTTATCTGTGCCATGGCAGAGTGTAATAGAACGCCATTTGACCTTCCAGAAGCAGAGAATGAATTGAACTTTGGATACCACCAAGAGTATTCTTCTATGAAATTGGGTTTCTATTTGTTTAGTGAGTATGTGAATATGATTATGAGTAGTGCAGTAATGGCTTCTCTGTATTTTGGCGGTTATGATATTCCTTTCTTTAATGAAGCGTTGTTGCCACAAAATATTGCGGCACTGGTGGGCGTAGGCGCCTTGTTGATAAAGATTGTGATTTTCATTTTCATATTCATGTGGATTCGTTGGACCATTCCACGTTTCCGTTATGACCAATTGATGAACCTTGGTTGGAAAAGTTTGATTCCAATTGCCTTGGTAAATATGTTGATCACAGGCGCTTGGATTTTAGCAAAATTGTAATTAGTAGCATGCTTGGCGTGCAAAACATAGTTTAAATATTATTAGAAACATGGAGGCATTAACCAGTAGATCCGCACAAGTGAGCCGTAAGCCAATGAGCTTAGCAGAGCGCTTGTTCCTTCCCGCTATTTTCAAGGGAATGGGCATCACGTTTAGCCATATTTTCAAAAAGCAACCCACTATTCGTTACCCGGAGCAACGCCGTGAATTTAGTCCTGTATTCCGTGGACTACACGTGCTCAACCGTGACGAAGAAGGAAGGGAGCGTTGCACTGCCTGTGGTTTGTGTGCCGTAGCATGTCCTGCAGAAGCCATTACCATGGAAGCTGCAGAAAGACTACCAGGAGAAGAGCATTTGTACAGAGAAGAGAAATATGCTGCGGTATATGAAATCAATATGCTACGTTGCATTTTCTGTGGTCTATGTGAAGAAGCATGCCCTAAAGATGCCATTTACTTAAGTGAAACTTTTGCGCCAGCTAACTACACACGCAAAGGATTTATTTATGGAAAAGATGATATGGTCATCCCTAACGTTAAAACAGACCCCGAAGGATTTGCAAAAGCAAAGGGAAGCCCAAGAAATAACTGATCAACAAATGAAATGAGATTGGTGGCGGATTACCGCTGTTAATGACTAATTCACAAGCAATGAATACAACTGAAATATTATTCTTTTTCCTAAGCGCGCTGGCTATCTTTAGCGCCATCATGGTGTTGATTAGCAAGAACCCAATACATTCTGTGTTGTGGTTGGTAGGGGTTTTCTTTGCCATTTCTGGTCACTATATCTTATTGAACGCGCAGTTCTTGGCCATTGTGAACATGATTGTCTATGCAGGTGCCATTATGGTATTATTCCTATTTGTAGTCATGTTGATGAACCTGAATGCAGAAACAGAACCACAGAAAAATTTGTGGATGAAATTGGCTGGTGTAATATCTGGTGGATGTCTTTTAATGGTCTTTGTTTCTTTGGTGCGTCAGGCAACTGATTTGAATGCCAAAAAAGCCATGACCACCACTGGAGATATTGGTCTGATTAAGAATCTAGGTAAACTCCTATTTAATGAATACGTAGTGCCATTTGAAATTACCAGCGTACTCTTTTTGAGTGCCATGATTGGTGCCATAGTCATTGGTAAAAAAGAATAACAGGATAAAGAAACAATTCATTCACCTGCAGCAACGCAGTAATTTATAGCGACCATGCCAATACAATATTATATCTATTTAAGTTTAGTCCTTTTTAGCATTGGGATTATTGGAGTACTAACTAGACGCAATGCCATCATTGTTTTTATGTGCATTGAACTCATGTTGAATTCTGTAAACCTTTTGTTGGTAGCATTTTCTAAAATGCACTTGGCGTTTGCAATGGCCAATGACAAACTGGCTACAACCGTTGGAACAGACGGACAGTTATTTGTATTCTTTATCATGGTGGTGGCAGCGGCAGAAGTAAGTGTGGGTCTGGCCATTATTGTGATGTTGTACAGGAATACGCACTCAGTTGATATTAACTTTTTGAACAGATTGAAAAACTAAAATCAGGGAATGGCCTACTGCATAGGGTAGGTTGATCTCGCTAGAAAGATATTATGAGCAAACTAGTTTATTTGATTCCGCTGTTTCCCCTGCTCGGTTTCCTGATCAACGGATTGAGCCGGAAGAACCTGTCCAAATCCCTGATTGGCATTGTGGGCGCTGGAGCTGTATTGGCTTCCTTTGTGGTAAGTGTATTGGTGTTCTTAGACGTTAAAACAAATGGAGCTTCGGTAGTAACCCTATTTCCATTTATTGATGTTAAGGGTTTGGTCATTCCATTTGCTTTTCAGGTAGACCAATTGTCTTCTCTATTTTTGTTAATCATAACAGGAATAGGTTTTCTGATTCATTTGTATTCTACTGCTTATATGCACCAAGAAGAAAGCCAGCACTTTGGTAGGTATTTTGCTTACTTGAATTTGTTTGTGTTCTCTATGTTGTTATTGATTCTTGGTTCTAATTATGTGATCATGTTTATTGGTTGGGAAGGTGTAGGTCTTTGTTCTTATTTGTTGATTGGATATTGGTTTAAAAACAATGACTATAACTACGCGGCTAAGAAAGCCTTTATCATGAACCGAATTGGTGATCTTGGTTTTTTATTGGCGGTGTTCTGGTTAATATTCAAATTAGGTACCGCTACTTACACAGATGTGTTTAGTGCAGCTAGTCTGGCTAAATTATCGGCCTTTGACATTACCGCCATCACTACCTTGTTATTTGTAGGAGCCATGGGTAAGAGTGCACAGATTCCTTTGTACACTTGGTTGCCCGATGCCATGGCCGGTCCTACACCTGTTTCTGCCTTGATCCACGCTGCAACCATGGTTACTGCTGGTATCTATATGATTGCACGTAGCAATATCCTCTACACCATGGCGCCTGGCACACAAACACTGGTAGCTATTGTAGGTTTGGCTACTGCTATTTTTGCAGCCACCATTGCGCTCAAGCAAAACGATATTAAAAAGGTATTGGCTTATTCTACTGTTAGCCAATTGGGTTATATGTTTTTGGGATTAGGCGTTGGAGCGTATACGGGTGCCGTATTCCATGTAATGACCCATGCGTTTTTCAAAGCCTTATTGTTCTTAGGAGCGGGTTCTGTGATTCATGCCATGCACCACGAACAAGACATTCGCAAAATGGGTGGATTGAAAAAACACTTACCCATTACGCATATTACTTTCTTATTGGCTTGTTTGGCTATTGCAGGTATTCCTCCATTCTCTGGTTTCTTCTCTAAAGACGAAATCTTGATGGCGGCTTATGGAAAAAATCCACTCTATTATTATGTGGGATTAGGTGGTGCACTCATGACTGCTTTTTATATGTTCCGTTTGTATACCCTTACTTTCTTGAGCGGGTTTAGAGGTACCCAGGAACAAGAACAGCATTTACACGAGAGCCCTGCAGCTATGACCATTCCATTGATTGTTTTGGCCTTTCTTTCTGTTGTTGGTGGGCTAATAGGAATTCCAGAATTATTTGCCAAAGACGCCCATAGTTTGGAACATTTCTTGGCTCCTATTTTTGCTGGTTCTACAGCTATTGCAGAAGCGCATCATGTAGAAGCTTCACAAGAATGGATTTTGTTAGGGGTATCTACTGTACTGATTATTGCAGTTATTGTATATGCCATTAATAGCTTTAAAAAATACCAAACGGATGGCGCTGAAAATTCAGATGTGGCCAAATTGCTAGAAAACAAATGGTATATAGATGAATTATACAATGCTGTTATTGTAAACCCACTGCATCTTCTTGCTGGGTTCTTCAAAAATATCATTGAGAAAAACTTGATTGATGGTGCGGTAAATGGCGTTGGCCGATTGGTGGGTTATGGTTCTCGTCAATTGCGTTTAATTCAAAGTGGTCAAGTAGGTAATTACTTAATCATCATGGTATTGGCCATTGTAGTATTTATTTTGATTTGGTTCAATGACCTTACCATTGTTTATTATCTGACTCGTTTATTTAAAATGGCCTAGTAGCATTAAAGAAATAATATGATTCCTCTATTACTCATATCCATTCCATTACTCAGCGGACTAGCAGTATTGCTGCTAAAAGATTCGCCAGCATCCAAGGCTTTGTCCCTGGTATCTTCTATTGCAACACTGGCATTGGCCTTGGTAGCAGTTTTTAGCAAAGGTGCACTTCATTATGATGCAGCTTGGTTACCAGCACTGGGAAGCAGGTTTAGTTTAATGCAAGACGGTATGGCAAAAATGCTTTGCTTACTAACTGCCATTTCTTTTCCCGTTGTATTTGCAGCTACTTATAACAATAGCTATCAAAAATCAGGCGCTTTTTATGGCTTGATGCTTTTGACTCAAGCTGGGTTAATGGGTGTGTTCTTAGCATCAGACGCATTGTTGTTTTATTTCTTCTGGGAATTGGCTTTAATCCCTGTTTACTTTCTTTGCTCTATCTGGGGTGGTGAACGTAGAATTGCTGTTACTTTCAAATTCTTTATTTATACGTTTATAGGTTCCTTGTTAATGTTGATAGGGATACTTTTTGTTTATTCCAAAACAGCCGACCACAGTTTTGCTTTAGCATCTTTCTATCATGTAAAATTGATGGCTAAGGAACAAGCTTATGTATTTGCTTTGTTCTTTATGGCTTTTGCTATTAAAATGCCCATCTTCCCACTGCATACATGGCAGCCTGATGCTTATGAGCAATCGCCAACGGCTACCACCATGATCTTGAGTGGGGTAATGGTGAAAATGGGGATTTATGCGGTGATCCGTTGGTTATTACCCATGGTACCTGATGCAGTTAGTGGTCATGCCATGTTTGTCATCATACTTTCTGTAACGGGCATGATCTATGCTTCTTTAATTGCTATTAGACAGGACGATATCAAGCGATTAATTGCTTATTCTTCTATTGCGCATATTGGTTTAATGTGTGCCGCCATTTTTGTTCAAAACCGTATTGGTTTAGAAGGGGTGATGATTCAAATGTTTAACCACGGCGTTAATGTGATTGGACTTTGGATTGTAGCAGATGTGATTGAGCAACAATTAGGTACTAGAAAGATGAGTGAATTAGGTGGTCTTGCGCAGAAAGCCCCAGTATTGGCTGTTTTGTTGGTCTTGATGGCATTAGCCAATGTGGCCCTGCCTTTAACCAATGCATTTGTAGGTGAATTCTTAATGTTTAACGGCCTCTTCCAATACAATGTTTGGATCACTGCCATTGCTGGTATCAGCATTATTTTGGCAGCGGTATATACCCTGAATATGATTCAAAAAGTATTCTATGGTCAGGTTGCTGAGAAAGTAACCAACGCCGTAGATCTTAGTTTTAATACGCAATTGGCATTGGGCATTTTGGTGGTATTGGTGTTGGTGATGGGATTGTATCCTCAACCAATGATCAATCTTACCAAGGATACAGTAGACGCTATTTTTGTACAACGATAAATGAATAGGGCTTTTTTAAAGCTTTTAAGATAAATAGTTATGAACGCAATCATTGTTTCGGCTTTAATGGGGGTAGTGATGATGTTAAGTGGCATCCTCTTTCAGAACAAATCTCTAATGAAGCACCTGGCTGCTGCCGGTCTTATTTTATTGTTGGTAGCAAACCTACTGCAGTCTTATGGCAAGTATGTGATTCAGGTAGACACGCATAATTTGTTGCATTTTGAGCAGTTTGGTATTTTCTTCAACACCATTGCCATTGTTGCTACGCTGATTTATGTGCTGCTAAGTGGTAAGGATATTGAAAATACAGGCGTGCATCCTGCAGAATATTTTGCCCTAGTGTTCTTTGTACTTTGTGGTGTAACTATTCTTACTTCTTTCAATGGTTTGTTAATGTTATTCTTGGGCGTAGAAATCATGTCTATTCCTTTGTACATTCTTACTGGTGCCGATAAAAAGAATTTGAAAAGTAATGAAGCATCTTTAAAATATTTATTGATGGGTTCTTTCTCTACGGGTATTATGCTCATGGGAATTGCCTTAATCTATGGTGGTAGTGGAAGCTTTGGAATTAATCCAGGAACACCTGAATTGACAGTTGGTGGTATTCCTAAAGTATCTTATCTAACGGTATCAGGCTTGATACTATTATTTGTTTCCATGTGTTTTAAAGTATCGGCTGCGCCTTTTCATTTCTGGACCCCAGATGTTTATGATGGAGCCCCATCTGTGTTTACTTCCTTTATGGCAACTGTGGTAAAAGCCGCAGGATTTTTTGCCTTTATGCGGTTGTTTGAATCGCAAAGCGATTTAATGGGAGCTACTTGGAAAATCTTATTATCCTTTGTCATAATTGCTACTTTATTAATAGGAAATATTACTGCAGTATTTCAGCAGAGCGTAAAAAGAATGCTGGCTTATTCCAGTATTGCTCAAGCAGGCTTTATGTTATTTGCTTTGTATGCAGGTAATGATTTGGCCAAAGAAGGGATTCTATTATACGCGGCAGCTTATAGTTTGGCTACTATTGGCGTATTTGCGGTATTGATTAAAATGAAGGATTATACCCTTGACGGTTTCAATGGTTTAGCCAAAACCCAACCTGTTTTGGCATTGGCTACTACAATTTGCTTGCTGTCATTATCAGGGATTCCATTAACCGCAGGTTTCTTTGCCAAATATTATATGCTGGCAGCTGTGGTTAAAGCAGGTGGTGCGCTTTGGATAGTGATTGTAGCCGTTCTTTTTGCAGCGGTAAGTGTATATTATTATTTTAGGGTAATACAGGCCATGTACTTTAAAGATGGTGCTGCCGAGACCTCAGAAATCACTGGCGGATTTAAAATTGGGTTGCTCTTGGTAGCTGGTTTAATAGTTTTGATTGGTCTGCTACCCTCTGTATTGCTCAATTATTTCTATTTTTAACCGCTCTTCATATTTATTAAGGCAGTTTCCCTGAAACGGGCAATCTCAATTACCTTTAAGGTATTGATAGATTAATTTATACTGCATGACCACACTTGATTCCTTTAGTTTAGCATGGCGCACGGTGAAGAGTAATAAACTCAGAACCAGTATTACGGTAGCCATTATAGCTTTTGGTATTATGGCCTTAATTGGTATTATTACCGCCATTGAAGCCATGAACCAGAGCCTGAAAGAGAGTTTCTCTTCCATGGGTGCCAATGCCTTTAGTATTCGCTATAAGGAATCTAATGTACGTATGGGTGGCGGCGGCAGAGGTAATGGCGATTTTGGAAAATCCAAACGCGGTAAAAAAGAAAAAAAATCCAATCTGGGTAAACCTATTCGCAAAGAAGACGCGGAATATTTTAAAGCAGGATTTGCTTATCCTGGATCCATCACTACTATTTATAGAAGAGGGCCTGGAGCACAAGAAATTCATTACCAAGAAAAGAAAACCAACCCACAAATAGTTTTATGGGGTGGAGACGAGAATTACTTACAAGTAAATGGCTATAGCATTGCACAAGGTAGAAACCTGAATGGCTTAGATATTCAAAGTGGCAGAAATGTTTGCTTAATTGGGGCCAATGTAGCTACTAAATTATTTGGGGACAAACCAGAAAAATCTATTGAAAAAATCATTCGCATTGGTTCAGTTCCTTATAGGGTTATTGGGCTTTTGAAGACCAAGGGTTCTAGCGCCATGTTGCGTCAGGACGATATGATTTTCACCTCTTATACTAACCTTAGAAGATTTGCCAACAGCAGTCCTTCTTATTTAGTGGGGGTAATGGTAGGTAATGTAAAAGAATTGGATGTAGCTTCTGGTGAAGCTACATCTGTTTTCCGTGCAGTAAGAAAATTGCATCCGGTGGATGATGATAATTTTGTTATTGAAAAAAGCGACAAGTTTGCCGAACTCTTTATTGGCTTCTTGAGTAGTATTACCGGTTCAGCTGGTGCTATTGGTTTGATTACTTTAATTGGTGCAGCCATTGGTCTAATGAACATTATGTTGGTAGCAGTTAATGAACGTACTAAGGAAGTGGGATTAATTAAAGCCATTGGTGGTAAGAGCAAGAATGTGCGTCAGCAATTCTTGTTTGAAAGCATGATTATCTCTTTGTTGGGTGCGTTATTCGGGATCATCTTGGGTGTACTAGTAGGGAACCTATTCTCCATTATCCTCAAGACCGGTTTTGTGGTTCCTTGGGCTTGGGTAATTATTGGAATAGTGATTTGTTCCTTGGTAGGTTTGGCTGCGGGTATTTATCCCGCCATGAAAGCTGCCAAACTCAATCCAATTGTAGCATTGCGTTACGAGTAAGATTAGTTATTCCTTTTTGAATTGTTTCAACTGATCGTTGATATAGTATTTGATGTCTTCATCTGTTGGATTGTTTCTTAACCATTCATAAGAGGGCCTACTCTGTTGCATAAACTGTCTTAGGGTATCGTCTTTAAAACCCGTTGTTTCAGCTACTAGTTGTTGTGAATAGCGGTAATTGATATAGGCTTCTTTCTCGTTTTTATCAAAAAAATCCAAGGCTCTTCTTTTGCTTTTCTCGTGTTTGGAAAATCGGTCAATACTGATGCCCAATCCTGCGCCACTATTGGATAAGGCAAACGTTGGTTTCTTATAAGAGACCATATCGTGCAATAAATCATTTCTTCTTTCCATACTATCCATTTGATAAGCACTCATTCCTTTTGAGGTAACGGTAACGTTTCCTAGGTCATGAGATAGGGGAGAAACAAATAAATCAATGCTGTCTTTTTCTAAGAAGCTACGGGTTAATTGTACCGTGTCAAAATGATAACCCACTGCGGCAAAAGAAATAATATCATTGGGCTTTACATTGAGCTTGAATCTGCCAGTGCTACCCGTCATTACTATTTGTCCAGTGTTGTTATTGCTAATACTAGCCAATACCACAGGAGCATGGGTGATGCTATCTCGCAAATAACCAATTAGAGGTTTGTTTTTCTGAGCGTTGACTCCTGTTAGAATTAAAAGTGATACTAATAGCAGGTAGGGTTTCATCCGATTCATTTTATCAAAGTTATTAAATAGAGCCTTTGTATACCAACAATAAAAAAACCGCCTCGGTTTAACGAGACGGTTTTTTAACTATTTATTCTGGATTATTTAGGGTCCAAACCTTGTTTGATTTTTTCAGATAAGTCTTGCAAATGAATTTTGCTCAATTTATCTCCAAAACCAGCAGCTGAACTATTAATTTGAGCGCGAAGTGCAACTAATTGTGCTCTTACAATTGCAGGTACATCGCTTTTATTAATATCTAAAGAAGCGCCACCTCTTCCACCAATAGTAATTGTTATACCAGCAGCAGAAGGAGGATTGAGAATATCTACCAATTTATCAACATAACTCATTTGTAATAATCTGCGGTATTGATCAATGGTTTTTTTAGAGCTCAATTCACTGAACAAACCAGTCTGAACATCATTCAATAACTCCATTGCATTATATGCTTTTTCAGCTCCAAAACGGTTGCTCGATAATTGTAAACGACCCAATCTTGAAGGGCTGATTAAACTACCTAATACACCATCTTGTGTAGACATAATTGGATCATTCGAAACTGGATTATTGAACTTGTTCCAAAGTTCACGATCAATCAACCAATTGGGTGTTTCAAATATTTGTTTATTTAAAAACGCAACCGCTTCTTTCTGACGCGTTTTAGGGGTTATTTCATAAACAGATTCATTTTGTTCAGCTACTTTAAATGTTTCATAAACACCACCAACATTGGCAGTTACATGACCCATATATCTTCTGAACTGACCTAATACTTGACCATACATAACACTGATGTTTTCGTATTGATCATTTTCTTCTTTGGTCCATTCTGGCAACCCTTTCAAAACCCTTTTTAGATTCATGATACCATATTCAGAAGCTTTTACAGCGTTGTCGCTCAAATCTTCGCTTTGACTTCTTGGATCTGCACTATTACCCTGCTCATAAGAACCAAACCAATGACGAGGGTTTTCTTTTAATGCAGCAGTAATCATTTTACTGCTATTGGTTTTTCTTTCTTCTTCAGTTTTTCCTGGAATATAACCATAACCCCATTTCATAGCCCATTTGTCATAGTCTCCAATTCTTGGATACAATCCTTTCCTGCCAATATTATCTTCTGGTTGAGCTACATAGTTAAAACGAGCATAGTCCATGATAGACGCAGTATGGCCATTGGCTTCTACCCATGCTTTATCCCTTAATTTCTCAACAGGTGTTTTGCTACTGCTTCCCATGTTGTGGTATAAACCTAATGTATGTCCTACTTCATGAGATGATACAAAACGAATTAAGTCGCCCATTAAATCATCATCATATTTCATTTTTCTTGCACCAGGATCTACTGCAGCTGTTTGAACCATATACCAATCATGTACCAACTTCATCACGTTGTGATACCATTGTATGTGGCTTTCTAAAATTTCTCCGCTTCTTGGATCATTGTTATTTGGACCAGATGCATTTTCAATATCAGATGCTAAGTACCTAATCACCGAGAAACGGGCATCTTCCATGCTCATGGTAGTATCGTTTTCAGGCCATTCTTTACCCATGATGGCATTTTTGAAACCTGCTTTTTCAAATGCAGCTTGCCAATCATTAACACCAGCAATTAAATGCTTGCGCCATTGCTTTGGAGTGGCAGGATCTACATAATATACAATTGGCTTTTTAGGCTCAACTAATTCTCCTTTACGCCATTTTTCCCACTCACCATCTTTGGGTTCTAATCTCCAACGAACGGCAAATTCAACTCTTTCTACTTCTTGTTGCGAATCACTAAAACGAACGTAATTGCGTGTAAAGAATCCTACTCTTTTGTCGGAAATCCTTCTCTCCATTGGATCTTTTGGAAGAAGTAATAATGAAGTGTTTAATTCTACTGTAACGGCACCAGCTTCATTGGCAGCTTGAACAGAAGTAGGAGCTCCTGGAAAACTAGGTGCGCCAAACCCGCCTACTGAAGGGGTTGCAGTATATGTCTTTACTGATTTTATTTCTGTGTTAATGGGGTAGGTAGAAATCTTAGTAATAAACGATCTGTCTGCAGCTAGCATACCAAGGTTCAAACCTCTTTTAGTATTTGGGCTGATTCCAACCGCTTGATTATCTCCTTTGAAAAAATCAGTTACGTCAATCACAACACCGCTTGAATCCTTGCTAAATGCAGCTATTGGAAATGCGTTTGCAATAGCATTTAAATTAGAAAGGTCTACTGCTTTATTAATGTCTTGGTCTTTATCCGCAGTATTTACAAGGGTAACAGTTCTTAAAAAAATAGTATTGCTAGGCCCTTTTTCAAAGCTGATCATTTGACCACGACCATTGGCCATTGAACCACCATAACCTGCACCAGCAGGTACTTTAATAAAACGTACAACTGATAGTATTTCTCGGCCAAAAAGAGAGTCTGCAATCTCAAAATAATATTTATCCTCAACTTTATGTACCGTAAAAAGCCCTTTCTTAGTAACTGCTTTTTCAGTAATGATGTCTTTGTAAGGTCTAGGCGCCGTTCTTGGTGCTGCTCCTGCTCCAAATCCCGGGATACCGGTTATGGCTGGGGCTCCAGTTCCGGGTGTGCCCGGCGTAGGACTAGGTGTTGGTGTCTGTGGTCGTTGGGCAAAACTAACAGTTGTTGCAAGCAACGCCAGTGAAAGAAAATACCTTCTCATAAGTAGTTTTAAAATTTAATGATATATTAAAGATAGCTTTCCAGTCAATTCAACATTCAAAAAATTGGAAAGGTTTGGATAAATGGTAAAATAATAAAAATAAATCGGTGAAATGCGCTACCAATGCAATATCTCGGCTTTTTCGGCTAAAATCCAATCAGGGGTGGAAAAAAACAAAAAAAGATTCTTCCATTCTTGTTTTCTGTTTCAATAAAATACCTAATTTGTAAGCCCTAATAAAAAATGTCTGGAAGGATTTGTTTTTTCAAAACATTTTTTATGTAGCATTGCGAAATCAATTTTTAAATCAACTGTAATTTTTAAAACCAAAAATCAATTGAATCATGGCTGACATCAAACCAACTGCACCAGCGGCTGCTAAAACCGCATCTTCCGCTCAACCCAAAAAGAGCGGCAACTTGGTTGCAACTATCGCTCCTATTGCCTGTATCGTTCTCGGTTACGTTCTTTGGCGTTTTGCCATTGGTTCCGACGGCAACTTCACTACTCCTGATCCAAATGGTGGTTTTTGGCCTAACCATAAAGGACCTAAGGGTGCTTTAGCAAAAATGTATGAGGGTGGTATTATTGTACCAATCTTGATTGGTTGCTTATTAATTGTGGTTTCTTTTGTAATTGAGCGTCTTATGACCATTACCAAAGCAAACGGAACTGGAAACATTGCTGAATTTGTACGTTCAGTACAATTTCACTTGGCTAACAAAGAAGTTGACAAGGCTCTTGCTGCTTGCGACAAGCAAAAAGGATCTGTAGGAAACGTAATGAAAGCAGGTCTGAAAAAATACAAAGAAATGATTACCAACACAGAACTTGCTACAGAGCAAAAAGTGTTGAATATTCAAAAAGAAGTAGAAGAAGCAACTGCTTTGGAACTTCCTATGTTGGAAAAGAACTTGGTGTTCTTGTCTACTATCGCGTCAGTAGCAACCCTATTGGGTCTATTGGGTACGGTAATGGGTATGATCCGTTCTTTCTCTAAATTAGGTGATGAAGGTGGTGGAGAAGCTGCTCGTGAATTGTCTCAAGGTATCTCTGAAGCCTTGTATAACACGGCTTTGGGTATTGGTACTTCTGCTGTTGCCATCATCATGTACAACGTATTTACTACTCGTATTGATGGTATCACTTACGGTATTGACGAATCTGGTTTCACCCTGACTCAAAGCTTTGCTGCTAACTATAAATAATCCTTGATTATTTGTGGAATGCAAACAGTTTTGAATCTAATTAGTGAAATCTTAAATTAATAACAATGGGTAGAGCCAAATTACCACGGAAAAGTACCAATATCGACATGACGGCGATGTGTGACGTGGCGTTCCTTTTGTTGTCCTTCTTTATCTTGACAACAAAGTTCAAACCCGCGGAAGCCATTGCAGTAACTACACCTAGTTCTGTTGCAGCTAAAGTTGCTGAAACAAAGGACGTAGTGTTAATTACCATCGACAAAGACGGTAAGGTATTTATTTCCATGGACGATGAATCCAAAAAGGAAGTCATCGCAAATACGCTGAATACCACCAAAAACCTGAACCTAGACGTTCAAAAGTTCAAGAAAGCAGGTTTCTTTGGTGCACCATTTAGCGGGCTGTCTGCTTTTCTTGCCATTCCTGAGGAAGGACGCAAGGGCAATGCCTTACCAGGTATTCCTTGTAAAGATTCCTCAAACAATGAAGTTTCCACTTGGATGGGCTTAGTTCTTAGCGCTTACGCTGGTCAGAAAGCTAACATTCAATTGAAAGGCGATAATGCCTCTAAATATCCAGCTTTCAAGAGTGTTATTGATGCATTCAAGAAAAACGATATTTTGAAATTCCAGATGATCACCAATCCAGAAAGCGTACCAGTTGGTACTGAACTATGGAAAAGTGCTATGAAGGGTGAGAAGCGGACAGAATAAGGAACAGAAGTAAACAAGATTATTCAAAAAAATAAATTCTTCCGACATGGCAGAAATGGATACCTCGAGTGGCGGTGGCCATAAAAAAGGACCAGGTGTCAAGAAAAGTAAGAAGCTGAGTACCCGTGTGGATCTTACCCCAATGGTAGATTTAGGGTTCCTGTTAATCACTTTCTTCATCTTCACCACCACCATGAGTCAGCCTACCGCTATGAAACTCTACTTGCCCAAAGATGCGGACAAGCCGGAGGATCAGAACAAGGCCAAAGAATCGGGTGTTATTACCATCCTTTTAGGAAAAGACGACAACGTTTTTTACTATGAAGGACAGTTGGACAATAGCGCTTCTAACTTTAAATCGACAACTTTCAAAGAAATTCGCAATGTTATTTTAGATAAGAAAGCTCGTACTCCTGAAAAGGATTTGGTAGTGGTGTTAAAACCCTCCGAAGAGTGTACTTACCGCAACGTAGTGGATATTCTAGATGAGATGGCCATCAATGTTTGCAAGCGTTATGCACTGGTGGATATTTCACCAGTTGAATCACAGTTGGTGAAAGTATCTGAAGCAGCAAACGCAGCTGCTCCAGCAAAATAAACAATTGGAATATTACCAATAAAGACACTGAATCATGGATGTAAACCAAATTTTAAAAGCCGATATCCTCGATATTATTTTCGAGGGTAGAAACAAGGCATACGGCGCTTACGACCTGCGTAAGACCTATAATAAGCGTATCACTTACGCTTTGATAGGTACTGTAGCAGTTTGTCTGTTGCTGATAATAGGCTCGGTGGTAGCAAATTCTTCCAAGAAAAAAGCTGTTGAAGTGATTGCTCAAGACGTAAATCTTGAGAACATGAAACAGGAGGAGAAAAAACCTGAACCACCTCCGCCACCTCCGCCACCAAAGCAAGAACCGCCTAAAGTGGAAATCACCAAATTCACCCCTCCAAAAATTGTGAAGGATGAAGAAGTGAAGGAAAAAGATGAAATTAAAGAAGTAGAAAAACTGGAAGATACCAAGATTGGTACCGTAAACCAGGAAGGAACCAAAGACGAAGGTATTGTGGCTCCTCCTGTAGAGTCTGGTACTGGTAAAGTGGAAGCTCCCAAGCAAGAAGAAGACTACGATAAAGTATTTACCGTGGTACAAATTCCTGCGGAGTTCCCCGGTGGTTTGCCAGCTTGGACTAAGTATTTGGAACGTAACTTGAATAGGGACTTACCTGTAAACAATGGAGCGCCTCCCGGAAAATACACCGTAGTGGTTTCTTTTATCGTTGACAAGAATGGTGGTATTTCTGAAGTACAAGCCGAGAACGATCCCGGATATGGTACCAAAGAAGAAGCTGTTCGTGTAATCAAAAAAGGACCATCATGGAAGGCTGCGGTTCAGAACGGTAGAAACGTAATCTATCGTCACAAACAAAGCATCACTTTCCAAGTATCTGAAGAATAATTTCTTTCCGATAAATTTCACGGCCCCGCTCTTTTGAGCGGGGCTTTTTTATTTTCCGAAACTCAGTCTCCGTAAGGGTTTGCCTGCTGTACCAGCGGAAAATTCAATGGGAAAAGATTTTACAGATGCTGTAAAAACTAGATTACACCTAAAGCTAATGGTCGCCTGACTTGATAAATCAAATCTTGTCAGAATGCCACTCATCTTGCCTTGAAACACTATTTTTGTAAAAACAATTCCTTTGTCTTCAAAATTTTCAGGTTGGAATGATACCATTGTAGCGCTTGCAACAGCTCCAGGAATAGGGGCTATTGGCGTGATTAGAATTAGTGGTAAACAGGCTTTTCCAGTCATGAATAGTTTGTTTCCATCAAAAGATTTAGAGTCACAAGCATCTCATACCCTGCACGTTGGTTATTTGAAAGAGGGAGAGAATGCATTGGATGAAGTGGTACTCTCCTTATTTAAAGGTCCTAAATCGTATACTGGAGAAGATACCATTGAAATTAGTACGCATGGCTCTCCCTATATTATTGAAAAAGTAATTCAGACCATTAATGCCAGAGGAGTACGTATGGCCAAGCCAGGAGAATTTACCCAACGCGCTTTTCTCAATGGCAAACTTGATTTGGCGCAGGCAGAATCTGTGGCAGATTTGATTGCCAGTAATACAGAAGCTAGCAGAAGAACCGCGCTGAATAATATGCGTGGTGGATTCTCATCTGCCTTACACCAATTGCGCGAAGAATTGGTCAAGTTCTCTGCACTTATAGAATTGGAGTTGGATTTTTCTCAAGAAGACGTAGCATTTGCCGATAGAGATCAGCTAGTAAGACTCATTCAATTATTGAGTAGTTCTACTAACCAACTCTTAGAATCCTTCCAGCTAGGTAATGCCATTAAGAATGGCGTGCAAGTGGCCATTATTGGCAAACCCAATGCTGGTAAGTCTACTTTGTTGAATACCCTATTAAATGAGAATAGAGCTATTGTAAGTGAATTAGCGGGTACCACCCGCGATACTATTGAAGAGGTGTTAAATATTGATGGTATTCTCTTTAGGTTAATTGATACAGCTGGTATTAGAGAACATAGTACCGATAGTATAGAAACCATTGGTATTGAAAAGAGTTTTGAAAAAATGCGCGGGGCTGATTTGGTCTTATATCTATTTGATCAAAATGAGATTTCATTAATTGAGTTGGAAGAAATGGTTGACGTTTTTAAAAAAGAACGCATCAAATACTTGCTCATTGCCAATAAGTCTGACGCGGCAGAACCCGCTTATATAGCGGCTTTTAGCCAAGTGCCAGAAATTGTTTTTATCTCTGCAAAACAGCGTCATGGTATTGACCAACTCAAAAAAGTATTGGTAAGCAAAGCTATACACGGAGAGTTAAATGCAGAAGCTACCATTGTGACCAATGCGCGCCATCATGATGCACTCAAGCAATTAGCGGCATCGCTTCATGATGTTGCAGAAGGATTAGACATGCATATTACTGGAGATTTGCTTGCATTAGACATTCGTCAATGTCTGCACTATTTGGGTCTAATAACTGGTGAGATCACCAACGAAGACCAGCTCGATTTTATTTTTTCTAAGTTTTGTATCGGAAAGTGACCGAGCGCAGCGAGGTCATCCCGCAAGGCGGGATAGTAACAAATGATTTAAAATTTTGCCCCGATTGAAACAAAGAATGTTCTTCCATCTGCTGGCAACGCGCCTGGTCCTGGATATCCGCCTGTACGGCGGGTGAAATATGTTTCATTAAATAAATTATTTAAACCAGCTTTAAAATTCAGGCCTTTTTTAAATTTATAAGTAGCAGATATATCCGTAACGCTATAAGCAGGTATTAATCCTGTATTCCCATTTGTAGCAGCAAGAACAGTATTGTTAGCATCGCTGAAAGCTTCCCCTACCGCACTTACTTGAACGGTAAATAAAACGCCCTTATTTCCTGCTGAAATTCCGCCACGAAAAATATTCTTTGGCGCATTCTCTACTTGCTTTCCTTTTGTATTGGCATCTTTATGGTCACCGCTGTATCTAGCGTCTGTATAACCATAGGAACCAAAAATCAGGAGATCTGCATGGTTAGTTTTGGCAAATGCCTTTATTGGATTAAATTCTATATATGCTTCTAATCCTTTGCTTGTGCTATTACCAACATTGGTAATTAATCGGGTAGTACTACTTGTTGAGATAGTGCCCACCCGATTATTGTATTGTAAATAAAAACCACTAATGTCAAATTGAATAAAGTTTTTTATTTTACCTCTATAACCAAGATCTGCATTATATCCTGTAGCATCTTTCAAATCTGGGTCTACAATATCAGTTGTTGGTGGTGCTTGAAGGTTGGCAAATTGAATAGGGCGATAGGCCTGTGAAATGTTTCCATATATTTCGGTAGTTTTTGTAATATGATATTCTGTACCTAATCCTGCTAAAACAAAACTGCGACTACGGTTGATGTTTTGTAAAATTATTTCTGTTCCTCCAGTTGTATATCCATTTCTACCTGAAGCGGAACCCTCTATCCACTCATACCGTAAACCTGGAATAATTAGTAGCTTATCTTTGATTCGAAAAATATTTTCAAAAAAAGCAGCTCCGTTTTTTGAATGAAATGATATATTCCTAGGGTAGTTGCCATCAACTGTTACATCATAATCTGATCCGGTAGTTCCTTTTCCATCTGCTTGCCTGTTTGTAGTGCCTGTATATAATCGAATACCAGCAGAAATAGTATGTTTCATTTTTCCTAGATGGTAGTCTGTAATAAATCTACTTTCTAAACCATAGTTTCTGTATTGGTCTAGGTTCACCACTCGGTTATTATAAGTAAGGGTATTGGCATTAATACTGTCTTTTGTAGTGATTGGTTGTAGAAAGCCAACACTGTTTCTATCACCTATTGTCCCAAATAGTTTTGTATTCCATTGGGTGTTCTCATTGATTTGAAAATTGGCTATTAATGCGGGAGTAGTCCATATAATATCTAGCCAGTTTCTACTTCGTAAACTCGCTTGTGTATCTTGTTTCAGTTGTGTATCTGTTAACCCACCAGGTTGCTGGCTGCGGATATGCGAGCGCATTAATTCTGCTGTTAAAGTAAATTTTGAACTGAAGGAATAGGTAACCGTTGCATAACCCGCATTTGTATAATACCTGCTATTTTGTCTCCATCCATCTCCGTTGCGATGGTCAAAAAAGGAATAATAATTGACTTTTCCTTTTTTCCCTCCTATTGCATTGTAACTATTAAAAAGGCCATTACTACCCAAAGTTTGTTGCGTTTCAAACTCAAATGGCTTCTCCATCTCTTTGCCATTGCGTAATATATAATTTAACAAACCCCCAAATTGAGGACCATATTGAAGAGAGCCCTGCCCTCTAACAATTTCTATGCGTTGTACTGCTTGGAGTTGTGGATTATAATATGCTTCAGGATATCCAAATGGATCTGCAGCTATATCGTAACCATTTTGCCTTACATTGAATTCCCAACTGCGATTAGGACTTAATCCACGTGCTGCAATCCCAATCTGAATTCCACTGGGGTCGCTCTCCCAAATATGAATGCCAGGAACTTTTGCCAACACCTGCCGCATGGTATTGGTTACTATATTCCCCTGTACATTATTCAATATAATAAGGGCATTTTTTTTACCAGCATATATATTAGTACCAACCACTTCTGGCATTGGTTGATAATCACTCTTGCTATTGGTTCCAACTACTGTTACATCTGGCAAATACTTTAAATGCGACGTGTCGGTACGATATTGGTTTTGTGTTATTTGCGCTTTTATTCCACTAAATAAGGATAGTGCCATCACCAATATTAAATATCTTTCTCTCATTTGCTTCAATTAGAATGCAAGGTGTTGAAACGCCAATGATCTCGTTTATGTAATCGGGAAATCAGTTTACGGAGTTGGAAAAATTCTAACGGGTCTTTTAATAATTTATTCATTATTTTGTGTATATGAAAAAAGATTACAATAAGACTAAGTATCTCATTTTATTGGGAATGATACTCATACTGGCTGCTTGTAGTAAAAAAGATCAAACTACAACAACCATTGTGCAACCACCAACGGGAGGGCAAACTATTAGTCCCCCAAAAGCTTTTGGATTTTATGTTGTTGGCTATTTTCCTAGTTATAGAGATCCTGCTACCATTACTGACCAAAAATTCAGGATGTGTAATGTGGTGAATTATGCCTTTGCCAATGTAACCGCAACAGGCGGACTGACTGTTGCTAACCCCACTGTATTATCTGCTGTTGCTGTAAAAGCAAAAGCTAATAATTCAAAAATATTCATAAGTATATCTGGTGTTGCAGCTGATTTTAAAAATATGGCTGCTACTGCTACAGGAAGAAATGCATTTGTGAAAAATATTATGCAAGTAGTTAGACTCTATGGGATGGATGGGGTAGACGTGGACTGGGAATTTCCTAGAACGGATGATGGAACTGATCTAACTTATGCCGCGTTTATGAAAGAACTAAGTGATAGTTGTCATACGGACGCTAAGTATTATTTATCTACTGCTATTACAGCTGGAAAATATGCTGGTGTAATTCGCGATGCCATTAATAGTAGTTTATGGACCAACAATACAGTAGACTTTTTTAATATTATGGCTTATGATGATTTTAGTACTACGGTTCCTTTTAAACACCATAGTGATTTGGCATTGGCACAAACCTGTTTGAATTATTGGGTTAATACTAGAGGTATGCCTGCTGCTAAAGCAGTTTTGGGTATTCCAGCTTATGGAAGACCCAGCGGTATTACGCAAACTGGAACTGTTTTAACTTATAATACCATCACTAGTGGCTCTGGATCTGCTCTGTTGGATTCTGCTGTGGTAAGTGCCGGTGGGTTTACCAACTATACCGTTTATTATAATGGATTACCCACTGTAAAGCTGAAAGCAAAGCTTGCTCAATCAATGGGTAATGGCATCATGATGTGGGAAAAAGGTCAAGACAGAAATGATGGGTTGTCATTGTTAAAAGCGGTATGTGATACTTTAGGAAGGGTTTATTAATTAGAGCTGTTCTTAAATTTTATTCTTTTACCAAAAACTTATTGGTTTGAATTAATCCAGATGCTGTTGTTTGATTTCCTTTTAGACGGTGTGCTGCTTTTACTTCATCTTGATATAGAATCATGGTTTGACCCTGATGGCAATTTGTAAATCGATTATTTTCTAGAAGTGTTTTTTGTACCCCAGCAAAATGAATCATGGGTTTGTCTGTAGCAATAGACTGCATATTGCTAAAACTATTGTTGGCAATTTTAACAATGGGTCCCATAGTGCTCTCGTCATTTCCGGTGCGTATTAGGTCCAATACCTGTCCTTTATAATCCTTAAATTGGTTATTAGAAATGGTTAATTGCTCCACATTATAATATCCTTTTTTGCCTAATTCCTGATCCATTTTGAATAGGATACCACTGCCTTGTTCAAAGCTAGATTGGGTAATAAAGATGCTATCTGCTACACTAGTCTTTGTGGCATCAAAAAATATTCCGTTGTAATTGAAGACTTTGGATTGATTCATGGTAAAAGAAACATGTTTTACGCTTCCTGAACTATCAAGGGAAATAAACGAGTTGGCTTGCATATTACTCAAATCAAAAGATAGTTTGCTAATTGCTAAGGTTGAACCAGACATGATTTGAAACAAAAAGAAATTTTTTGCTGCAATTATTTGAATGGGTGTAGTTTGCCTAGAGGTCAGTATTAGATTGCTTGTTATATTAACAGATTGCTCAAATTGATATTTGCTTCCTGTTAAGTTGATGATTAGTGGTGTCCCTTTATGTTGTTCTAAGATTTGAACAAAAGATTTGCTATCTGCACAATCTACCGTTTTTGCCATAATCGATGTTGACTTTGGAATAAACCAATTGGTACCTGTTCCTTCTTTTGCTAGGAGCCTTAATTTAGTAAGCAATTTGGTTGATGAAAACCCTGGTTTGTTGTTTAAGGCTAATTCGCTACGCTCAGGATTGGCTTTGCCAATACTATCTATCCAATGATTAGTATTTACATACCATTCTTTGCTTACTGAAATAGAATCTATATTGCTATTGATAAGATTTGCTTTTGCAAAACCTGCTGTTAGCGTTTGTGTTTGTTGATTGTTTACAAGGTTACCTGAAAAATGAATTCCATTGATTTTATCAAATATCAAGTATACAGATTTGTCTGTTTTGTTCAGAACCAGGTTGTTGACCATGAGTACATTTGCTGGTGCTTGACTTCTTTCGGTATCACTACCCTCGCAAAATCCCATGGGTGCACAATCCACAAAACTATTGTTTGCAACAAGGGCGTCTTTTACAGGAAGGTATCTAATTGCCGGAGAATTGGGAACGCCATTCATGATGCATAATGGGGCTCTGAATCCCTCACCCCTGCATTTATAGAAAAAATTATTTAACACCCAATTACCCTCGTTGATGATTCTTACACCACCTGTACCTATTTTACCATTACCCAAAAACAAATTATCCATAACCAAGTTCTTATTACCATGTCTCAATACTACAGATCCCTGACACTCTTTGAAAAGATTACCGCGAATGGTATTGGCTCCTGATTTGATGGAAATGATTTCTGTTTCTCCATCGCAATTGTCAAAATAATTATCTGTGATTTGTGTATTAGAATTAAACTCACAGTGTTCTGAAACACCTACCCTAATCATTTCGCCGGTATTAGACGCAAGCGGAATTCTAAAGCCAAAATGGTTATGGTCAATGGAATGAAAATTCTGTCTGCTCAAATCAGTATCTAAAATAACAGCTAATAAGACGCCCATATTTTGCTTGTCTCTGAATTGGCAGTGGTCAATTCTATTATTTCTTCCGTGTAGTTCTACCCAATAGTTTTCAT
The DNA here is from genome assembly GCA_947460595.1 of Bacteroidota bacterium. GTDB lineage: Bacteria > Bacteroidota > Bacteroidia > Chitinophagales > Chitinophagaceae > Sediminibacterium. Next base: position 349,743 of record CANHGS010000001.1, read on the forward strand.
CCATTCTTTTGGGGTTATTAAATCCATCAATTACAGAATTGGTTATCCTGCAATGATTGGCCAATTGTGTTATACTAGATCTAAAACTCATGATTGCTTTTTTTCCTGCATAGCCATCTTTAAAATGCCACCCATCAATCACCAGCCAACTACCACCAATGCTCAAACTGGATTGCCCCGAAAACCATACTAAGCTTGGGCTTTCAACACGATAAGTAATTGGCGCATCGGCAGTTCCTAAAGCATTGAGTTGAATCTTTGCATTTATCCAATCCCCTTTTTGTAATAGAATTAAATCACCGGGTAATGCGTTTTTGTCTGCTTGCATTAACGCTGCTGCATTAGTAACCGTCCAGGTTTTTGCCTGTAATTTGGTCAATGAAATAAACAGGAAAAAGCAAAAAAGGATGCTTAATTTCTTCATGTTGCTGTCTTTAATGAACGATTAATTTTTGATGGGTGATTTCTGTGATGATTCTCTGATTATGAGTTTTGGCTTTAAGACCTTTTCTTCAAGATCCATATTCTCTTTATTGTGCATGGTTTCAATGAATAATTTGGCTGCAGCTTTTCCCAATTCAAACGAGGGCATTTCAATACTAGACAAGCTTGGTGTTACTAAGCTTGTTACAGGTTCATTGTTAAAACCTACTAGTCCAATATCTTCTGGCATGCGCAACCCTTTTTTCTTGATGGCCAACATGGCGCCAATGGCCATTCTATCGCTGATAGTAAATATAGCATCCGGCCTTTTTTTCATAGCCAGTAATTCTAGGGTAGCAAAATAGGCGTAGTCCTGATTAAAGTCACAATGAACAATTAATGCTGGATCTTTTTTGATTTTATATTTTTTGAGTGCGTTTAAATAGCCATCCATTCGGCTGTTACTAATTCCTAGGTTTTCTGGTCCGGCTAGAACCGCAATTCTTTTATAGCCCTGTTCTATCAAGTGTTCTGTAGCTATGAAACCACCTTCTTCATTGTCTATGCGTACGCTTGGGGCCTTTAAATGCGGGGTTACCCTATCAAAGACAACTACCGGCAAGTTTCTTTCTTGTATTTTCTTAAAATGTTCAAATGATTTTGATTCACTAGAAACTGAAATAATAAAACCGTCTACCAAACTTTCTAATAATCTTCTAGTATTTAAAATCTCTCTTCCAAAAGATTCATTACTCTGGCAAACCATAACAGTAAAACCTGCTTCTAATGCAACTTCATCAATGCCTCTTACCATTAAGGACAGTACATAGTCCAAGTTGGGTACAATTACCCCAATGGTATGTGTTTGTTTCTGCCTAAGACTTAACGCTAGTTTGTTTGGTTGATAATTTAATTCTTCTGACAATGCCATTACAGCTTTCTTAGTATCGGGATTTACATCTGATGCATTGCGTAGGGCTCTTGATACGGTTGACAATGAAATGTTCAATCGTTTGGCAATGTCTTTTATGGTGGCAGGTTTTTCCATTCGGCTTTGTTGCATGTAAAGCTACAAGCAAAACAAATACGAGAATACCGGCATCCTTGCCGGTAACGTTGTCGGAATGGATAAAATCTAAAAACAGAAATAAAATGCCATATATCATAGATAATATCTAATAAAACAATCAAAAATTTGATATTATTCAATGCTTGTAAAAATCGCCATGGCAGTATAAAATGTTAGCATTACGTTTCAAATACCAGGTTTATGGTATTCAACTCGATTGTAACAACTCAAAATAATTGCCATGAATGCTACTGCAACCAAAGTTGCCATTGTAACCGGTGGCGCCCGTGACATTGGAAGGGCTGTTTCTTTGAAATTAGCCGCATCCGGAATTAAAGTATGTTTTAATTATCTCAGTAGTGTTGATCAAGCCAATGAAACCCTGGCCTTGATCAAGGCTACCGGTGGCGATGCCATTGCAATTCAAGGCGATATGACCAAGTCTGAGGATGTTAAAAGATTGATAGATGCTGCAACTGCAGCCTTTGGTAATCAAATTGACTATGTAGTGAATGTAGCTGGGGGTATTCTAGGTAGAAAACCACTTGCGGAACTAGATGAATCATTTTGGGATGCCGTAATTGATGTGAATCTTAAATCGGTTTATCTTGTTTGCAGAGCAGTATTACCGCATTTGGTATCAGGGGCGGCCATTGTCAATTTTTCTTCGCAGGCAGCACGTGACGGCGGCGGTGGTGGCGCATTGGCCTACGCTGCATCAAAAGGGGCTGTTTTAACCCTAACCAGGGGTTTGGCCAAGGAATTGGGACCCAAGGGCATTCGTGTGAATGCAGTTTCTCCTGGTATGATTAATACAGGATTTCATGACACATTTACAAAACCAGAAATTCGCTCAAATGTAGCGGCAGCAACTCCCTTAAAGAGAGAGGGGGAGGCTAGTGAAGTGGCTGACCTAGTAGCTTATTTGCTAAGTGATGCGGCCTCATTTATTAATGGTGAAAGTGTGGAAATTAATGGCGGTTCCTTTTTTGCTTAAATGGATTGCTTGAAATATTTGCCATGTATCGATTGTTAACTGTTATAGGTGGTTTTCTCATTTCTGGGTGTCTGTTTGCACAGCATCCGGTTGGCTTTTATAGTAAAGTGGATCTGAACTATGTGAAAGCCAATATGGAAGGTAATGCCCTTTTACAGCAATCTTTAGAAACCCTAAAAAATGAAACTGATCCTTGGTTGGATAAAGCCGTAGATGTGCCCTTGCCCAAAGACGCAGCTGGTGGGTATTCACATGAAAAGCATAAAGCTAATTACTTGTTATTATTCAATAGTGGCATTTTGTACAGTATAACAGGTAAACAGGCTTACGCCAATTTAGTAGCAAGAGTATTATTGCAATATGCCAAGTTAATTCCAGGATTGAAAAATCATCCTCAGGCCACAAGTAGTTCTCCTGGTAGAATTTTCTGGCAAGCCTTGAACGATGCCAATTGGTTAGTATATACTTCCATGGCCTATGATATGGTATATAATGGGTTAAAAAAATCAGATAGGGATATCATTACCTCTGAAGTTTTTAAACCAGAAGTTGACTTTATAACACAAGACCTCAAATCTTGGTTTAACCTTATTCATAATCACGCAGTATGGGCAACTGCTGCTGTTGGTTTAGTTGGAATTGCTACTGATAATGATGACTATATTCAATTGGCCCTAAAAGGCAGCTTACGGAATGGCAATACCGGGTTTTATGCTTTGATGGGCCAATTATTTTCTCCAGATGGTTATTATACAGAAGGCCCGTATTATACCAGGTATGCATTATTGCCCTTTATGATTTTTGCTAATGCTTTAAATAATAAATTTCCTGAACAGCATTTGTTCCAATATAGAAATTCCATTCTTGAAAAAGCGCTAAATACGGCCTTGCAACATACGAATACCGATGGAATGTTTTTTCCTATGAATGACGCTATTAAAGACAAGGATTATACTACAAGTGAAATGTTGATGGCTTTAAATGTAGCCACAAAGGCCTATGGTGTTAAACCTGCTTATTTATTTGTTGCAAAAAAGCAAGGAAAGGTTCTGTTAGGTAAGGGTGGTGTTCAATTAGCTAAAGCCATGGTAGATAAACATGCTATTCCCCAATGGTTTCCATATACAAGTATAGAAAATACAGATGGACCAACAGGGAAACAAGGCGGATTAGATATACTCCGATTGGGCAATAAAGCTGAATTAGCTAGTTTAATTTTTAAGTATACTTCTCATGGTTTGTCACATGGGCATTTTGACAAACTCAATATCAATCTCTTTGACGCAGGAAAAGAAATCTTACAGGATTACGGGTCTGCCAGATTTGTTGGCGTTGAACAAAAATATGGGGGAAGGTATTTGCCAGAAAATGGAAAATATGCGGTTCAGACTATTGCCCACAATACCTTGGTAGTAGATGAGACTAGTCATTTTAAAGGGGAAGAAAAAATTGCTGAAAATTATGCTCCGGTTAAACGGTTTTCTGCTTTAGACAATCCAAATTTGTTGGTTACATCTGCTTTTGATAGCAATGCTACAGCCGGTGTAAAAATGGATAGAACTATTTATTTTTTGCAATTACCCACTAGTCAAAAATTAATGGTTGACTTGTTTAAGGTAAGTTCTGCTAGCCAGCACCAATATGATTTACCCTTTCATTATTTGGGTCAATTTATTCATGCAAATTTTAGCTATCAATCTAGTAAGACTAGTATGAATATCTTAGGTAAGAAAAATGGGTATCAATATTTATGGAAGGAAGCTGAAGCGAGTGTAGGAAATACTACGGTTCAGTTTAGTTTTATGAATGGCAAAACATTTTACAGCCTATCTAGCTTAATCCAAGACTCTGCAAAATTATTTTTTGCTAGATCTGGCGCCAATGATTCAGACTTCAACTTAAGACACGATCCTGTCTTTGTGATTCGAAAAAATGCGAATAACCAAACTTTTGTAAACGTTTTGGAGATTCATGGAAAATATGATCCAGTTATAGAAACTTCTTCTGGTGGTAATGCTGCTGTACAACAAATTAGTCTATTACTGGATAATCAGGATCTGACTATTGCAAGGGTATTAATCAATGACAAATACTTACTAATCTGTGAAAGTAGAAATAATATAGAAAAAACGAGTCAACATCAATTTGAAATAAGCGGCCAGAAATTTGAATGGATTGGCCCTTATGCTATATTTTATAATGGTAGAAAATTATAAGGTGGAACTTTTTAAATGAAGGGTATGAAAACGAATGAAGAACAACAAGTGCATATTGAAGACAAGTCAATTGCACTAGAACCAGTAGGTCTGGGTGTTAACCGAAAAATCATGGCTTATGATGATCAATTAATGTTGGTGAAAGTCTTTTTTGATCAAGGTGGAGTTGGGACTTTACACAGCCATCCCCATTCTCAAATTACGCATATTGAAAGCGGTTCTTTTGAGGTGGAAATTGATGGTGTTAAAAAAATATTGAAAGCAGGAGACGCTTTTTATATTCCGCCTTATGTTTTGCATGGTGCAATATGTTTAGAAAAAGGGGTTTTGATAGATGTGTTTAGTCCTATGCGGGAAGATTTTATTAAATAACCAAACTAATATGAAAGTCAAAGGGCTTAGGTGGTGGATTATTGGACTGATTGCGATAGCAACTATTATCAATTATATTGATAGAAGTGCTATTAATATCATGTGGCCCTATATCTATAAAGAATTTGGTATTGCCGATGTTGATAGCAAACAAGCTTTGGCATTAATTACTACCTGTTTCATGATTACTTATGCGCTGGGTCAAATGTTTACGGGTAGAATGATGGATGCCATAGGTACTAGATTGGGTATGGTTGCTTCAATCAGCGCATGGAGTGTCTCCATTGCGCTGCATGCTTTTGCTAGAACCATTGGTTCTTTTAACGTATTTAGGGCCATGTTAGGATTTAGTGAGGCGGGTAACTGGCCTGGTGCCACCAAAAGCAATGCAGAATGGTTTCCCTCTAAAGAAAGGGCTATAGCTCAAGGCATTTTTGGTGCTGGTGCTTCATTGGGCTCTGTTGTAGCGGCTCCCTTTATTGCCTATGTATATTTGGCTTTTGGTTGGCGTGCCACATTTGTAGGCATTGGTGTATTAGGAATTCTATGGATTTTACCTTGGTTGTTGATTAATAAAAATGTTCCCTCTAAACACCCATGGATTACTGAAAATGAGCTAAATCATATACAATCCGATAGCCCCATTCAAAGTCAAGATGCCAATAAATTATTGAGTTGGAAAGATTTGTTGAGAATTAAAAATAGCTGGGGAATCATTAGTGCAAGATTTTTCCTTGATCCAGTCTGGTGGATGTTTTTAACCTGGTTGCCAACTTTTTTAAAAGACCAAATGGGCTTTGATATTAAACAGGTTGGTGCATTTGCTTGGTTGCCCTATTTGTTTGCAGCAATAGGAGGATTGTCAGGTGGTTTCTACTCTTCTTTTAGAGTAAGAAATGGAGTGAATGCTCCCAAAGCAAGAAAAGAAGCAATTGCTATTGGATGCGTTTTTATGCTGGTGTCATTATTTGGTATCTTGTTCTATTTAGATAGTTTAAAAGAAATGATAGGGTTAGCCTTATTCCTAATTGGCATGACCCTTTTTGGATTTCAATTTTTAATCAATAATCTGCAAACGTTGCCTTCAGATTACTTCAGCGGAAAAAATGTGGGTACAGTATCTGGAATGGGTGGAACCGCTGCAGTATTAGGAACTATTGGAATAACATTATTGGTTCCCTATATCTCAAAAACAAGCTATCACAGTTTTTTTGTTATGGCTGCAATGTTGGTGCCATTAGGTTGGTGCTGCTTATATTTTTTAACTAGAAAGGAAACTGCGCAATTAAACACCACCAATGAATGATTAAACTAATTAAGAAATATCAATTTTTCCTTTTCTGCTTTCTTGTAATACAAGTATCACTCCATGCACAGGTAATGCCAAGAATTTATGACCTAGCTCAATTGCAAAAGGTCAAAAATAAAATAAAGGAAAATGATAAGGACTTTCAACAAGCCTATCTGCAACTTTTAGCAAATGCGAAAAAGGCGCTGAATTATGGTCCTGTTTCTGTAATGGATAAAAAAGAATTTCCTCCAAGTGGCAATAAGCATGATTATATGAGTTTGGCCCCGTATCATTGGCCAAATCCCAACACCAAAGACGGTTTACCTTATATTAGAAAAGATGGTCAGACCAATCCAGAAGTTAAATTATATAAAGACAAAGAATATTTACCTGAATTATGCAATCAGGTTTTCAGCCTCTCGCTCGCATCTTTTTACTCTGATAATGACAAATATGCAAACCATGCATTAAAGCTAATTAGAGTTTGGTTTTTGGATTCGTTGACTAAAATGAATCCGAATATGAATTTTAGTCAAGCAATTAAGGGCGAAAATACAGGAAGAGGAGCTGGTTTAATAGACGGCAGACATTTAATAAAAGTAATAGAAGCAATAGGTATTTTGAATCAGGTATCCATGGCACCAGCAAAAGATGTTGAATTGATGCAAACTTGGTTTTCCAGCTATTTAAATTGGATGCAAACTAGTAAGAATGGACAAGAAGAAATGAAAGCTCCAAACAACCATGGTGTTTGGTATGACGCGTTAAGATTGTCCATTGCATTATTTACAGATCAAAAGGAATTGGCTAATAAGATTGTTTTAAATGCACAAAAGCGTTTAGATAGTCAACTAGATGCAAACATGCGTTTCCCATTAGAAATGGCTAGAACAACATCACTACATTATTCCCTATTTGTAGTAGAAGCCTTTATGAAAATTGCCAAAATGGGTGAATTCACCCAAACAGGTTTGTGGAATTATTCGGGCTCCAAAGGACAATCTTTAAAAAATTCATTCAATGAAATTGCGCCCTACTTATATCAAGAGAAAAACTGGGATGGTCAGCAAATAAAATCATTTGATTTTAGTGAAGGAGTTGAAGTATTGAATTTTGGAATGCTACAATATTCTTGCGAGAAATGTAAAAATTATTTGAACAAATTCTATATAACTAACAAGTCATCTCTTCCTACGAAACTTTTATTTTAAAACTTTTTACAAATAAACATGCATTATGAAAAAACAACGATTGCTCCTTATGCTAATGCCAATGTTGCTCATGGCAGCTTTAGTTTCAGCACAGAAACGTACAATAACCGGTAAGGTTTTAGATGCTAGTAATGGAACTCCATTAGCTGGGGTGTCTATTCTTGCTAATAAAGGAACTGCAGGTATTGCAAGTAAAGACGATGGTACTTTTAGTATTAGTTTAAACGGGAATACTAAATCTATCATGTTCTCTTATGTTGGGTTTAATAGTCAAATTGTACAGATTAACAACCAGACATCTTTAATTGTCAACTTAAAGCCAGAAACTAGTATTCAAAGTGAGGTGGTAGTAATTGGATATGGGTCACAGAAAAGATCCAGCGTATCTGGTGCGGTTGCAAAGTTTAAAAATGATAAGCTTGATGAAGTGCCCGTTTCTAGGGTAGACCAGGCATTGCAAGGTAAAATTGCCGGTGTTTCAATTCAGAATATTTCATCAGAAGCTGGTGCAGAGCCCAAAATTAGTATTCGAGGTGTTACTTCAATTAATGCAGGTTCTAATCCTTTAGTAGTAATAGATGGACAAATTACCCCAGATGGTTTAGGCTTTATTAACCCAGCTGATGTGGAATCCATTGAAGTATTAAAAGATGCGGCTTCTGCAGCAATATATGGTTCAAGAGGATCAAGTGGTGTCATTCTTGTTACAACTAAAAAAGGGTCTGCTGATAAACCTAAATATAACTTCAAGTATTCAGTTGGACAAAGAAAGGCTTACCAAACATACGATGTGATGACTACATCTGAATACGTTGGAATGCTATTCAATGAAATGGCAAACAAGGCAACAGATCCAACCGTAAATCAACTTACTAATACTGTAGCGGCAAATGATAGGGCTTCTTATATTTTAGAAAACCAAATTCTCAATGGTAACGCAACTAATTGGCAAAATGAATCTCTAAGGTCTGCTATGACTAATAATATTCAATTAGGGGTGTCTGGAGGTACAAAAACTATGCGCTATTATATTTCTGGTGGCTATCAAGGTGAAGAAGGGTTGATGAATAAAAGCAATTTTGAAAAATACAATGTAAGGGCAAAGATGGACATTGATTTTAGTAAGAAGATAAAAATGACTTTTAACATTAATCCATCTTATACTAAAAAAGAAGCGCCTTCACAGAATTATACAAATTTTTGGAGAATGCCAGGATGGTTGCCAGTTAGGCATACAGAAGCCAGTGCGGCTTTGGCAAGAACCAATCCATTAAATAGCTCAATTGTAGCAGGTGATTATGCACACCAACGTCATTTTAGTTCATTAACCTATACTGGAACCATGCCAGATGGTTCAGCTTGGACAGGAACTGGTTCTCCAGGTGGCTCAGCACAACAAAATCCTAGGTCTGAAGTAGATAGGACCGATATTAATTCTAATGAATATAGATTGCAATCTTCTGCTGAATTAAATATCAATTTATTACCGGGATTAAACTTTAAATCACTTCTAAGTGGCTATTTGACCTATGTAAATGGATTGAATTATGCAGCAAGAAATGCAAGTAGGGACGGAGACCTAAATTCAGGAGCATTTACTAACAACTCCAATATTTACATGTTAACTGAAAACACTTTGAATTATTCCAAAATGCTTGGTGACCATGATATCTCAGCCGTTGTTGGTTTTACTTCAGAGAGAACGGATGTAGTTAGACAACAAACAACTGGACTTGATTTTCCAAGTGATGAAATTAGAACACTGGCGAGTGCCGCTCAAGTAGACAAGCCAAGAACATTTGGAACAAAATCTACAATTGGTTTAAATTCTGTTTTGGGTAGAATATCTTATGCATATAAGAGTAAATATCTATTCTCTACCAGTTTAAGAGCAGATGGTAGTTCTTATTTTGGACCTGGTAATAAATGGGGCACTTTTCCTGCAGTATCTGTAGGTTGGGTAGCAAGTAAAGAAAGCATTTTCAATAATATTGATTGGTTAACAAACCTGAAATTTAGAGCAAGTTATGGTGCAACAGGAAATAATAGAATTATTGAAGATGCCTGGTTAGATTTATTATATGGTATCAACTACCCATATGGATCGGCTAATGGTACTAGTAATGCAGGTTTGATTACTTCCTCATCTATTTTAGCTAACCCATCTATTACTTGGGAAAGAACATTCCAAACAAACTTCGGAATGGACTTATCGCTATTTAAAAATAAGTTAAGCCTATCATTAGATATTTATAAGTCAAAAACTGAAAAACTTTTGCTACAACAATCAGTGATGTCTTTTACAGGTGTTCCTCAATTTTGGAATAATTTAGGTAGTCTTCAAAATACTGGTTTTGAAATTGAAGTCAGTTCAAAAAATATTCAAAATAAGAATTTTAGATGGTCTACATCAGCTAACTTAAGCCATAATGAAAATAAAATTCTTGAACTTGGAACAGAAGCTTATTTGTTAAATCAAGGGGAGCGTTCTGAAGTTTATAGAAACCAAGTTGGTGACCCCCTGGTTCAATTCCTAGGTTTCAAAACAGATGGTGTTTGGATGTCACAAGCTCAAATTGATGAAGCAAAAGCAAAAGGCCTTACTTCAAATCTCTCTGCAGCGCTCACGGCTGGAGGTTTGAAAATTGTTGATGTTAATGGAGATAACAAATTAGATAATAGTGACAGAGTAGTGATTGGCAATCCATATCCTGCTTTTATTTGGGGTATTACCAATACATTTAATTATAAGTCATTTGAATTTAGCTTTTTATTGCAAGGTAGTCATGGAGGTCAATTAATTAATGGAGACCCCAATTACAATGAATCTGGTAGAACCATGCGTGTTTACAATACTAATAGATGGGTTAGTGCCGGTTTTCCAGGAGATGGTAAAACTCCGCTTAATAGGGGCTCTGGATTTAACTGGATGTTAACTGACTATGTAGTAGAAGATGCTTCATATTGGGCATTAAGAGAAGTTAATCTTAGTTATACCCTACCATCTGGTTTGAATAAAAAATTGCATTTAAATGGCATTAGAGTTTATTTATCTGCACAGAATTTATTCTTCCACACGGCATCAAATTATAGGAGTATTAATCCAGAAGGTAGATCTAAAAATGGACCTTATAGCTCTGTTTTAATTGATGGATATCAGCGAGGATCATTTCCAATTCAAAAAACATTTATGGCTGGAATTGACATCAATTTTTAATTAATACAATTATAAAATAGCAATATGAAAAATTCTTATAAACTACTTTTTGCTTGCATATTTATGTTGGCATCATGTAATAAAAACATTGAAAGACTGCCACAAAACAATGTTTCTATTGAAAATTATTATAATACTACATCGGAGATTCAAACAGCACTTACTGGTTGTTATGGGGCATTGAGAAATACACTTGTAGAAGAGTGGCAAATGACAGAATTAAGAAGTGATAATTCAATTATGGGTAATGCCGGAAGCACTTCAATACCCAATAGGGAAAAAAGTGATTTGGATTTATTTGTCCCCAGCACATCACTTACAGCAATTTATACTTATTGGTCAAGTGTTTATTCTAATATCAGAAATATAAACACACTATTGAACAGCCTAGAGTTGAATTATGATCCTGCTGCTGGAACGCTAGTTAAGGGTGCCACAACGGTAGTTATTGGGGATAATGATTACAAAGATTTGTCAGCTCAGGCTGCGTTCTTACGTGCTTATCACTATTTTAATCTGGTAAGATTGTATGGTGGTGTTTTTTTAGTTCATGAGCCTATTAATGGACAACAGGCTATTTCCATGAATAGATCTCCCGTAAGCGATATTTATAAATTAATTATTGCAGATTTAGTTTATGCCTCCTCAAATGGTAATTCTTTAAATTATACAGCTTTTGCTGCATCAAATTCTGGGAATAATTTAGGAAAAGTGAATGCTTGGACGGCAAAAGCATTATTGGCAAAGGTTTACTTGACATTGAATAGAAAGGCTGATGCTATAGTTCTACTAAATGATGTTATTACAAATAGTGGATATGGTTTGGTAACAGCTGGATCTGCTCCATATGCTGATATTTTCTCAATTAGTAATGAGATGAATAAGGAAATTTTATTTGCCGTACGTTATAAAGCTGGCGGATTAGGAATTGGATCTCCATGGCCCAATAATTTTGCTCCTGAACTAAGTGGAACTGCCATTGTAAATGGTGACGGAAGTGGATTTAATAATGGTACAATTGAACTGGAAGGTCTATACGCAACTGCCGACACTAGAAAAGCCGCTACTTTAGGAGTTTGGTCAACAGGTAATAATAGAAGATTATATCCCAAAAAGCATATTACGTCTGTTACTTTAACAAACGATGGTGAAAATGACTGGGTAGTACTTAGATATGCTGATGTTATTTTGATGTTAGCGGAGGCCCAAGGTTATTCTCCAGCAAGTTTAACCTTGATTAATCAAACTAGGACAAGAGCAGGGTTGAGTTCAAATCCATTAACAACGGTCAATGTGCCCAATGACAAAGCATTTGCAGATTCCTTATCAAAGGAAAGGCGAATTGAATTTGCTTTTGAAAATCATCGTTGGTTTGACTTGCTCAGATTTGATGTTACAATGCCACAGCAATCCGAAAATACAGTTGCCAGACTAAAGTCAAATTTTGCATTTATGTTCACTAGCCACTATAGTAGATATCCAAGTCCTGCACCTCCTTTAGCTACTATTCAAGGGTATGTTACAAACGATAAATTATTATTACCAATACCTCAAAGAGAAATTGATAATAATACTAAGTTAGTGATACCGCAAAATCCAGGATATTAAATTGATTGTAAAGTGCATGAGGAATTTTAAGAAATTAAGATTTCTCATGTAACTTTTTCTACTATCCTTAGTCTCATCACATGGTATTGCTTCGTCCGTAAAGTTTTAAAAAATTGGTATGAAAAAGTTAAGTTTCTTATTTGTAATGTTTTTTTTGGTTTCTATAGCTTTATTAGCTCAGAAAAATAAAAAGCCAAACATTCTCTTTATTGCAGTAGATGACCTTAAACCTGAATTAGGTAGTTATGGTAATAAAATGGTCAAAACGCCTAATATAGACCGTTTAGCCAAAATGGGTACTGTATTCCAAAGAAATTATTGTCAACAATCTGTATGCGGCCCAACTAGAGCAAGTCTGATGACAGGGATGAGACCGGATGTTACAAAAATTTGGGATTTAAAGACACAGATGAGAGACATGAATCCAGATATTGTTACACTTCCTCAATATTTAATTACGCAAGGTTATAATACTTGTGGTGTAGGTAAAATTTTTCATCCAAGTAGTGCCATTAAAAAGATTGATCCTGTATCATGGAACACGCCTTATTTATTTGATACTGATGAAGATTATCCAAACGGGATGGGTAAGCCAGCAAACAGGTCTTATCAAAAGCCTGAAACAAAAGCATCTTTTTCAACTAAGGAAAAAGTAAAACGTGAAAAAACAGATGATGATGATGAAAGCCCAACTACCGTAAAAGGACCATCTACTGAATGTATTGATGTACCAGACAACGCTTATGAAGATGGCGTTGTTGCGCTACAAGCTAAAGAACAGATTACTAAATTTTCTAAAGAGAATAAGCCCTATTTTATGGCTGTAGGTTTTCATAAACCACACCTTCCCTTTGTAGCACCCAAAAAATACTGGGACTTATACAATAGAGCAGAGATGCCTATTGCGCCATTTCAAGAACATTCAAAAGATGGACCACTTATTGCTTATCACAAGTCAGGAGAATTAAGGAATTACCCAGATATTCCTGAAAATGCAACAATGGCTCCCGAGTTACTCAGAATTGGTCTAAAAAAAGAAAAACAACAAGAATTAATTCATGGATATTTTGCAGCCATATCCTATATGGATGCTCAGGTGGGAGTATTGTTGAAAACATTAGATTCATTAGGTGAATTGGAAAACACAATTATTGTGTTATGGGGCGACCATGGTTGGCACTTAGGAGATCATGACCTATGGGAGAAGCATACTAACTTTGAACAAGCTACTAGAGCGCCTTTAATAGTTGCAGCGCCTAAAATGAAACCAGGTTATACGAATTCTTTATCTGAGCACGTTGATATTTTTCCAACTATTTGTGATCTAGCAGGAGTCTCAGTTCCAACTTGGTTAGATGGCAAGTCCTTAAAGCCTGTAATTCAAAATAAGCAAGAGAAGGTTAAAGAATATTCAGTAAGTCAATATCCCAGAAAGCTGAATAAAGATGAAATGAAAAAAAGTAGTTATGAGAGTAATAAAATTATGGGCTATAGTTTGAGAACGGATAAGTACAGATATACCATTTGGATGAATGATTTTACTAGTAAAGAGGAGTTTAATGAAAAGAAAGTCTATGCAACTGAAATGTATGATTATGTGAAAGACCCCTTAGAAAAAGTAAATGTGGTTAATGATAAAAATTATACGGCAATATCAAAAGAAATGTCAGCTAAAATGACCGAATTTTTTAAAGCGCAAGTAAAAAAATAGATAATGAAGAAAAGTATATTTCTAATTTCATTTTTTATTGTTGGTACTAGTTCCTTGTTGATTGCTCAGCAAAAGACAAAGCCAAATATTCTATTTATTGCTATTGATGACTTAAAACCCATTTTAGGATGCTATGGGAATAGTCAAATTAAAACTCCTAATATAGACAGACTGGCAAAAATGGGAACCGTTTTTTTGAATAACTATGTTCAACAAGCGGTATGTGGCCCTACAAGAGCTAGTTTGATGACAGGAAAAAGGCCGGATTATACCAAAATTTGGGACCTTAAAACAAAAATGCGTGATGTAAATCCCGATATTTTGAGTTTACCACAATATTTAATTTCACAAGGGTATACCACGCAAGGAATAGGCAAAGTGTATGATCCACGTTGTGTTGACAAAGATATTGACAAGCCTTCTTGGAGTGTTCCTTTTTACAAAACAGATAGCAAATACTATGGTTCTTACGGAGAACCAGCTGAGGGAAGGTATCAATTGTCTGAAACAAAAGCGCTTGCAGCAAAATATGTAAACGAATATCTTGCTCTTGGTAAAACAAAGGCAGAAGCCAATCAATATGCTGAATCAAAAATCAAACCTGCAGTTGAAAATGCAGATGTAGCTGATTATGCTTATAACGATGGAGCTAATATTTTGCAAGCAAAAGATATTTTGGCAAAACTTAGTAAAAGCGATCAGCCATTTTTCTTTGCTGTAGGAATTGCAAAGCCTCACTTGCCTTTTGTTGCTCCCAAAAAGTATTGGGATTTATACAAAAGAGAGGAGATGCCCATTGCTAAATTTCAAGAGCAAACATCCAATCCTGTAGATGTGGCTTATCACAATGCAGGTGAATTAAGAGGGTATTCAGACATTCCTCCACTTTTATCTTTTACAGATCAAAAGTCCTACGGCCTAACTTTACCTATAGACAAGCAAAAGGAATTAATTCAGGGATATTATGCAGCAATATCTTACACAGATGCCAATGTGGGTGTGTTATTAAATACGCTAGATTCTCTTGGGCTTACCAAAAATACGATAGTTGTATTATGGGGAGACCATGGTTGGCATTTGGGTGACCATAACCTGTGGTGCAAGCATTCTAATTTTGAAGAGGCAACTCATGCACCTTTAATTATTGCTGCACCAGGGTTCAAGCCATCAGCCACTAAGGCACTTTCCGAACACGTAGATATATTTCCAACCTTATGTGAATTGGCTTCTGTTAATATTCCTACTCAATTAGATGGTAAAAGTTTACTGCCACTAATGAAAAATCCCAATACCACTGTTAAGGAATATTCCGTAAGTCAATACCCAAGAAGTAATGCCTCTGCTGAAAATGAAAGACTTGGTTATGCTGATGCAAACGCTATGGGATATTCCATTAGAACCAATCAATATAGATATACTATTTGGTTGAAAGATGGTTATAGAAGTACACAACCATTTAATCCAAAATTAGTTATTGGAACTGAGTTATTTGACTACAATAAGGATCCTCTTGAAACCCATAATGTTGTCAATGACAAAAACTATGTTACCACTAGTAAAGAGCTGCATAGTAAAATGTTGGCTTATTTTTCCTCTCAGTTGTCAAATAAATAAATCTGTATTTTTTTAGGATTAGTTTTAAATTAATAGTAATGAAAAGAAGTATCCTGTTTTTGATTTTACTTTTTAGTATGTTATATAGTAACAGTCAAGTTAATTCTAAAGGTGATGTAAAATCTAATAACGCTAATTCAAAAAAATCAAAACCCAATATCATCTACATACTTGCAGATGACTTGGGAATTGGAGATGTAAGCGCCTATGGTTCAGACAGTAATCATACACCAGTAATTGATCAATTGGCTAAAACTGGAATGAGATTTAATCATGCATATACCGCGCCTTTATGTGGGCCATCAAGAGCATTAATTTTAACAGGCAGGTATGCATTTAGAACGGGTGCGGTAAATCAAGACATGTGTGGGAATTTAAAGCCCACTGATGAAGTAATGATTCCATCAGTGTTGAAATCAGCTGGATATGTTACTTCAATGACAGGTAAATGGGGGCAACTTCCATTAAATCCGTCTGACTTTGGGTTTGATGATTATATACGATTTAAAGGAAGTGGGGTTTATTGGAGTAAAGAAAAAGCCAAAGCAGAAATTTATACTGAAAATGGCGTTGACAAAGAGTTAGGGAAAAATTATATGCCTGATTTAATGCATACCCATATGGTTAATTGGATTTCTGCAAATAAGAACAAGCCATTTTTCTTATATTATTCGCTTGTTCAAGTGCATGGTCTTATTCAACCTACACCAGAAAGTAAACCCGGCAGTGATTTATATGCAGATAATATAGCTTACATGGATAAGCTTGTTGGCAAGCTACTAAAGACACTTGATAGTTTGCATTTGAGAGAAAATACGCTGATTGTATTTATGGGTGACAACGGATCAGCTGGTCAGTATGCCAAAAGAGCTACCATTGGAGGTAAACCACTTAGTGGTAAAAAAGGTGAAATGCTAGAATGTGGAGGATTAGTTCCTGCTATTTTTAATTGGCCTGGAATGATTAAAACAGGACAAGTGACAAATACATTGATTGATGCTAGTGACCTATTACCCACATTTGCAGAAGTTGCTGGAGCACCAATACCTACCAAAAATGTAATTGATGGGCAAAGTTGCTTACCCCAATTACTTGGTAATAAAGGTAAACCTAGAGACTGGATTTTTTGTGAACTGGGTAATAAATGGTTTGTTAGAGAAGCTAAATGGAAATTGAATAGAGAAGATGAATTATTTGATATGTCTAATTCGCCATTTGAAGAAAAACTCGTCAGCAATTATTCTAATAATAAAGAAGCAACTGAAGCTCATGATAGACTTAAGGCGGTATTGGCTCAATTAAATCCAGGTGCAGGTATACTAGATGATGCAGATGGTAGTGGTAGGCATGGTTCAAAAATAAAGGAAAGAGAGGCAAAGAAAAATGCCCAAGAAAATGAGGGCAAAAAGAAAAAAAATGTGAATAAAGCAGACGGGGATTAGATTTTTTATTTTGTTAAAAAGTGTTGAATTATTTTTTTATTTATTACCAATGTATTGTTTTTTTGAAATGCTTAGGTTAAGCTGCTTCATTTTATGAAAACAGCTGGATAAAATATATGTTATGAAGAAGGTTGCTTACTGTTTCACATTTTTCTTATTTTCTTTTGGTTTAAATGCCCAAACAGCTGTTCTGCTTTCTAAAACAGATATGGTAAAATGGAACTTTAAAGTTCTTAATAGTAAAAAAAATATAGATTTTACAAATGATAGGTTATTAAGCAAGGCTTATTTGCAATTGCTTCATGATGCAGATAGTGTGTTGTCTTATAAGCCAGTGAGTGTCATGCAAAAAAAAGACATTCCTCCTAGTGGCGATAAACATGATTATATGAGTTTGGCACCTTATTGGTGGCCAGACCCTAGTAAGCCTAATAGGTTACCATATATTCGGAGAGATGGAGTAGTTAATCCCGAAGTAAAAAATTATCCTGACAAAGAACAAATGCCCAAGCTTTGCGAAAATGTTAATACACTTTCTCTGGCATATTTTTATTCAGGAAATGAAGCCTATGCCAAGCATGCTTCAAATTTGTTGCGGGTTTGGTTTTTAGATAAGGAAACAATGATGAATCCAAACTTGAATTTTGGTCAGGCAGTTAAAGGGATCACTGATGGTAGGGCTGAAGGTTTAATTGATACAAGACAGTTTATATATGCAATAGATGCTGTCAAGTTATTAAAGGGTTCAAAGCATTGGACTGCTGAAGATGATAAAGGATTGAAAAATTGGATGTCAAAATTTCTTCACTGGCTATACAGCAGTAAGATTGGAATTGATGAAATGAATGCTAAGAATAATCATGCTGTTTGGTTTGATGCACAGGCCCTATCAATGGCTATTTATATTGATAGCCTCACGTTGGCAAAAAAAATTATTGCTGGATCAATAGAAAGACTAGACAAGCAAATGGATGCCAATGGTCTTTTTCCACTTGAGTTGGAGCGAACAACTTCTTTGCATTATTCTGTTTTTATTTTAAACGCCTTTACAGTTCTTGGAGAATTAGCTGAGGAAATTGGGGTAGATTATTTTCAAACAAAAACAGCATCAGGTAAAACTTTAAAAACGGCATTTGACGCTCTAATGCCGTTTCTATTAAAACAGAAAAAATGGACATTTCAACAAATAAGACCATTTGCACACACTGATGCATTTCCTTTAATTCTTTCTGCTGAGAGAAGGTATAATTATAAGGATTCTATGAGTCAATTGGCTAAGATATTAGAAGTAGATTTGAGCCGTTTGCAAATAAATCTCCTTTAAACTGGTTTTTTATCCTTGAAAGTGACCTGGGTAAAGGCCAACGATGATACTATGGCTGCCGCTTTGCTAGTTAATTTTGCTATCTTCACAGAAATAGACAACACCCTTTTGGGGCTAGTTTCTGTAAAAAATGTACAAAGCCAATTTAAAAAAGATCCTGGGAATTGTTCTTAAGTCCCTTTTTGGGGTGGCTATTTCCCTTGTTGGCATATTAATTTTGATTTGGATACTCATTCGTTTTCAATTTGTTCAGGATTTTGCCAAGGATAAGGCAGTAACTTATTTGAATCAAAAATTGGGCACCAAGGTTTCTATTGGAGGTCTTAGTATAGATTTCCCCAATAGGATTATTTTAAAGAAATTTTATTTTGAAGACCGTCAAAAAGATACCTTATTATCTGGAGAAAGGTTATTGATAGACATTTCAATGTTGAATTTACTCAATAACAGCGTTGCTATAAGTAATATAGAACTAGAAAATGCGCACGCCAATATTTTGAGGAACAGACCTGATTCCGTATTTAATTTTGAATATATAGCCAAAGCATTTGCGTCTAATTCAGAGAAACCCAAAATGCCCAAAGACAGTTCGACGCCAATGATCTTTCAAATGGGGGCTTTGCAATTTAAAAATATTCATTTTAGATTCAAGGACCAATTAGTGGGGATTGATACTAGGGTTTCTCTTGGGCTATTCAAAACGAAACTCAAAAAAATAGTACCGGAACTTTCTCAATATGAATCTGGTCCTATTCAAATCAATCAAGTTTTAGTGTCTTATCAAGATTCAATAGCTGCTTTAACTGCATATGTAAAAGCGCAGGATTTGAAATTACAGGTAGCTGAGATAAATCTTCAACATTTAGTAATTCCCGTTAAGCAGTTTAAAATTGATGGAGCTGATGTTGCCGTAAGGATTGGTAAACTAAGTCAATTGCAACAATTTTCACAAGTACATAAAACAGATACTTCAAAAGCTGCTTTTTGGAGACTCTTGGCTAGTAACATTGATTTCAAAAACGTAAATATTCAATTTGATGATGATCAGTATCCTAAACAAAAAACAGGATTGGATTATTTTCATCTCAATGTAAAGGAATTAGTTCTGCAAGCAGATAGTGTAGACTTTTCTGTAAGTAGTTATAATGGCCAAATAAAGAAATTGCATTTTAAGGAACAATCTGGGTTGTCTTTATTAGATATGGGTACTCGTTTTTCATACTCTGAAAAGGAAACAGTTTTGCGAGGATTTAATTTAAAAACCAATAAAAGTCATATTCAAACAGACCTTATTTTACAATACAATTCACCAGCTACCTTGTCTAAGCAAATAGGAAAAAGCTATGTTGATTTGAATTTGAAAGATAGTAAGTTTGCTATCTCTGATCTTTTAATGGTAGTACCAGATTTAAGAAAGCAATTGGTAAAGCAGCAAAACATTGTTATCAATGTAGGAGCAGTAGTAAAAGGTAAAATTGCGGATCTAGATATTGCAAATTTTTACGCAAATGGATTTGGAAAAACCTTGTTGAAAGTAAAGGGTCGTATTGTTGGGCTGCCAAATATGAATCAAGCAAAATTTCAATTGCCTTCACTGCAATTGGTGACTACCAGTAATGATTTATTGGCATTGTTGCCTCCTAAGACTATACCAAACGCTATTCGTATTCCTTCCTCCATGCAATTGAAAGGGAGCTTCAACGGAACAATAGATGCATTTGAAACAAAATTGTTTGCCGCTACTAGTATGGGAAGTATTGCCTTTAATGGATCCATGTTTTTAAAGAACAAAACGTATGACGCTATAATAGATTTAAACAAAGTTCAATTAGGTAAGTTTTTGAAGAAGGACAGCCTATTAGGACAACTCAGTATGCATACTAAAGTTAAAGGAGTAGGGTATGACTATAAAACCCTACAAGCAGACGTAGAAGCAACAGTTCAAACATTTGAATTTAAAGGATATGCCTATCAAAACCTTATTGCAAATGCTCAAATAGATCATGGAAACCTGCAATTAAATGCCGGATTGACTGATTCTAATTTGACTTTTGATATGAATGCTAAAGCTGTTTTAAAACAAGGCTATCCGGCTTTACAATTATCCATGGTTGTAGATACTTTGAATTTTAAAGCTTTGCATTTAACAGAAGATAGTTTTTCATTGCATAGTAACATATTGGTTAATTTTTCCAATACCCATCCAGATTCTTTAATAGGAGAAGCATTTGTTAGTCAAATTAGGTTCTCAAGCGGAAGTCACCATTTTTCAACTGACACTGCAAGAATTAAAGCAGAAATGGTAGATGATAAGAACCATCTAACCTTTTTTTCTAAACCCCTTATTGCGGACATTAAAGGGCGATATAGGGTAACGGAATTGTCAACAGCATTGCAGCGTCATTTTAATCAATACTATCAATTAAAAAATTTTAAAGACAGTGTATTTGTTCCTCAAGACTGGAAGGCTAGCTTTCAATTTAGAACATCCCCCATTGTTTTACAATTTATCCCAGAGTTAAAAGGCACAGATACCATGGCGGCCAACATGCATTTTGTATCTGATAGAAATATCTTGGAATTTAAGTTAAATGCCCCCCTGGTTCAGTATGATGGAAATAGGATTAAGCAATTGTATGCTGAAATTACTACTAGTGAAAAAGCAATGAGGTATAAAGTTAATATTGAAAATGCGGCTGTCAAAAGTCTGCTATTAAATAATGGATCACTCGATGGAGAAATTTCACAAAATACAGTCTATGGAAATTTTATTTTCAGAAATAAATTATCTGAAAAATTGTACCAGCTTTCATTGTCTATGCAACAGCAAAACAAAGGATTGAAATTCCACCTCAATCCAGATAGTTTATTGCTCAATAGACAAACTTGGCAGGTTAATCCGTTGAATAGTATATTCTATGATTCATCTGGAATTGTGTTTAGTAATCTTGGTTTACAATACAAAGATCAGTCCATTTTGGTTAACAATAGAGCTAATACCCCCATTTCTCCTATTGACTTATTGTTTAAAAACTTTAGTATTAGAACGCTTACAGACATGATAAGGCAAGATTCTATAGGCGCAGAAGGCATTGTCAACGGGCGTGCTGTTATTATGAATGTAACACCGAGGCCTGTATTTACCTCTGATATTAATATTGCTGGCGTAGCTTATCAAAAGAGACTAATTGGAGACCTTAATTTAAAAGTGGATAATGAAACTGCCAATAGGTTTAAAGCTAATCTTGAATTAAACGGACTGGGAACCCACGCGAGTATCAAAGGATACTATGATACTGAAGCTACATTAATGGACTTGCAGCTATTAATGGATAGTATGAATTTGTCTACTATTATTCCATTTTCAGCTGGACAAATTAAAGACGCAGGCGGAAATTTTCAAGCCAAGCTGCATCTGAAAGGAACAATAGAAAAGCCTAAACTAAACGGTGATCTGCTATTTGAAAATGCTTTCATAACACCGGCCATGTTAGGTCAGAAATTTCAATTAGAAAATGAAAAGTTATTGGTGTTAGACAATGGTCTAATATTTGACCATGTAACACTTAAAGATAGTTTAGGTAAGACAGCAGTATTGGATGGCACTGTACAAACCACCGATTTACGTCATGTTGGTTTGGACTTGCGTTTAGATGCAAAGGATTTTAATCTTGTTAATGCTACTCAAGCGGATAATCAATTGTTTTTTGGCAAATTAAATATGGATGCCAACATTAAGCTTAAAGGGAGTTTGGAGCATTTGGATATGAATGCAAGGCTTAGGGCCAATAAATTGACTAATTTAAGTATAGTACTACCTAGTAGTGATCCAGAACTACAAAGTAGAGAAGGGGTGGTGAACTTTATAGATACCAAACATTTATCAGATAGCATCCTACTGGTCAATTTTTCAGATACCCTAGTGCAGAAGTTGTCCTTAATGAAGGGAATTAATTTAAGTACTATTATAGAAACGGATACTGCTGCCAATTTTACCCTGATTATTGACAGTAGAACAGGTGATGCACTAACTGTAAGGGGAAAATCTACTCTTTCTGCAGGAATGGATGAAAGTGGCAAATTCAGTTTAACAGGTTTATACGAAGTCCAAAAAGGTTCCTATCAATTGTCTTTCAACTTACTCAAAAAGAAATTTGAAATTGTAAAGGGTAGTACTATCTCCTGGACTGGAGACCCCATGAGTGCTATAGTAGATATAAAAGCCATGTATGTAACTAAGGCTTCTCCCATTGACCTGGTTGAATCCGAATTGGGTGGACTGACCAATACAGAGTTAAATAAATATAAACAGAGACTACCTGTAGAAGTGTATCTGATTATGAAAGGCGATTTGCTTAAACCGCAAATTTCATTTAATGTTATTATTCCTGAACCAGAAGCGTCTAAGTGGCCTGTGGTAGAAGATAAGTTGAGTCAATTACGCTTGGATGAATCTGAGATAAACAAACAGGTTTTTGCTTTATTGATTTTGGGTAGGTTTATAGGAGAAGACATTACACAAAATAATACGGGCACAACGTCTACTGGTACCATGATGCGACAAAGCGTAAGCGGAATTCTTACAGATCAACTAAACAAAGTGGCTAGCGGCCTTATAAAAGGCGTTGACATTAATGTTGGAATTGAATCTCAGGATGATTATACTTCTGGAACTGCACAAACTAGAACTGATTTGCGCGTTGGATTATCCAGAACTATGAAAAATGATAGGATTAAGGTTAATGTTGGAACCAATGTTCCCTTAGAAGGTGGAAATAGTGCACCCAATGCATCCGTAATTGCAGGGGATGTTACCGTAGATTATTTATTGAGCAAGGATGGAAGGTATATGCTACGTACTTATAGCAAAAATAGTTATGAGGGAGTTATTGAAGGTCAGATTATTGAAACCGGGCTTACTTTTGTGATAACCCTAGAATATGATCACTGGCGAGAAATCTTTAAAAAGAAAGCTGCGTTAGACAAGGCTGAAAAGAACAAGAAACAATCTGGTAAAAAAATAGCATCCAAGCAATGAAAGAATTGAATAAAATAGGGTTGCTTTTGCTGTTTCTGTTCTTGCTTTCTTGCAATGTGACAAAGAACCTTCCTGATAATGAAACCCTGTACAAAGGTTCCAAATTTGAAGTAGTTAAAGCGCAGGATAGTATGAATCTAAATATTAAGGATACCAAGGAAGAATTGGCCTCTTTAATAAGAAAAAAAACCAACGCTCAAATTTTAGGATATCCCTATAAATTAGCTGTTTATAATTTAATGGGTGAGCCCAAAGAGACGGGACTAAGTTATTGGATCAAAAATAAGATAGGAGAGCCACCCGTACTGGGTAGTGCTATTGACATTAATAAGAATGTTGCCATAATTGAAAACAGATTGGAGAATAGAGGTTTTTTTGGATCAACTGTAACTATAGATACTACTAAGAACCATAAAGAATTACATGTTGTCTATAAAGCACTAGTGCAGCCTGCATATAAAATTCGTAATCTTGAATTTAGATTTGATTCGGTATCTGTAATTGGGAAAAACATACATGAATTAGCTAATGCTAGTTTCTTACAAAAGGGTTCAAGGTATGACCTAGACATGATTAAATCAGAAAGGGCAAGAATTGATGCAGGTCTAAAAGAGAAGGGCATGTATTTTTTCAATCCTGATTTTATTATTGCCGATGTTGATTCAGCTATTGGAGGGCATCAAGTAGACATGTTTTTAAGACTCAAGAAGGAGACGCCAGCAAAAGCCAAACAAGAATATAGGTTAAATGAAGTCTATGTATTTGCAGACTATACCGCCGATACAGATACTAGTATGCAAGTAGTAAAACAGCAATCTAGGTTCTCAGGCGGGTATCATATTTATGATCCTCAACACAAGGTTAGGACTTCCGTTTTCAAAAGGGCATTGGTATTTAAACCAGGAGATTTATATAGCAGAGAAATGCACAACCAGTCGCTGAAGCGATTGGTTAATTTGGGTATGTACAAATTTGTTAAAGCTAGATTCCAAGAAACGGATACTAGTCAACAGCCGTCGCTAAATGCTTTTTATTATTTAACACCAGCGCCTATAAAATCATTTAGAGCAGAGGTCTCTGGGCTAACTAAGTCTAATAATAGCGCTGGTTCAGAAATTTCCTTGACCTGGCGGCATAGAAATCTATTGAGAGGGGCTGAACAGTTTTCTGCTAAAATTTATGGTGGATCTGAAAAGCAAGTTTATTCTCAACAACCTACTATTTCAACCAACAGATTTGGGGTAGAGTTAAATTTAATATCGCCTAGAATGATTGGACCTTTTAAAGTTAAATCTAAAGGGGATTTTACACCACAAACCAAGTCTACACTTGGATATGAGTTCTTTGAAAGAAATACCCAGTATACTATGAACTCTGCCAAATTGAGTTTTGGTTATATCTGGAAAAAAGAAATTACAAAGGAACATCGCTTGGATATTGTTTCTTTAAATTTAGTCCAGCCAACTTATATAAATCCTGATTACCAGCTAATGCTAGATACTAATATTACATTGGCAAGGAGTATAGAAAAACAATTTATTATTGGTCCTAATTATAATTATAATTATAACTCATTAATTGTTGCTAATAATAGACCTAATAACTATTATTTTAATTGGAATATTGACCTTTCAGGAAATATACTTGGTGCTGTTACAGGTGCCAATGTTAAAAATGGCATTCAAAAAAACTTCCTTGGTATTCCTTTCTCACAGTATGTAAAAACAGAATTGGAATTCAGGCACTATCTAAAATTGAGTAAACGCAATACCCTTGTTAGTAGAATGCTTGGAGGAATTGGGTACGCTTATGGAAATAGTGCCAATCTGCCCTTTGTGAAAGCGTTTTTTGCTGGGGGGACTAATGATATCAGGGCTTTTAGGGCAAGGTCACTTGGCCCAGGTTCTTATTATGCAGGTAATGCTGCCACTAGCACTGTTTCTTTGCCAGATCAACCCGGGGATTTGAAGTTGGAACTCAATTCAGAATTAAGATTCAAAATTTTTTCAGTTTTGTATGGTGCCCTATTTGTAGACGCAGGAAATATATGGACAATCCGTAATGATACCAGTAGACCTGGATCTCAATTTACTAGTAGCTTTCTAAAACAGGTTGCTGTGGGTATTGGAACGGGGCTTCGCTTAGACGTTAGTTATTTTGTAGTTCGTCTAGACTTTTCAATACCAGTTAGAAAACCATTCTTGCCAGAAGGCAACCGTTGGGTTTTTAATAAAATCTCCTTTAGCGAAGATGAATGGGTAAAACAAAACTTGATATTTAATATTGCTATTGGGTATCCATTCTAAAGGAGCGTTTTTTTAAATATCTAGGCAAGGGGCTTTCAATCTAATTTGATGCCATTTTATTTTTTAATAGTCAAAATATTTAGGCTAATATTCACCTGGTCAGAAAGAGTGATACTTGATCCACCTACTCTAAAGTCGCTCCTATTTAATTTAAATTCTCCGTGAAATAAGTATCCAGAGATTGCTGGCTTGGCACTGAATTCAAAACTTATTTTTTTTGAAATACCTCTAATATAAACTTCGCCTTCAAACACATAAAATCCATCGGAATTAGAACGGCTAATGGTGGTACTGGTTAAATAAATAGTAGGATATTTTTCTGAATAGAAATAGTCTTTCTCTTTTAAATGCCGATCTCTTTTTTTATTATCTGTATTAATACTTGTTACTTCTATGGTCATTTCAAAACGGGAATTCCCTAATTTATTAGGATTGAATTGGATAAAACCTCTGACCCCGGTAAAACTTCCTTCTACCCAAAATCCAAAATTTTTAATGCTAAAGGTAATATTACTGCCTTTGTCTACGGGTAAGTATTGTTGTGCTTTTACCAGATAGGTTGAAAATAGAAGGCTGATGATCAATAAGTAAGATCTCATAAAGCTTTTATCAGAGTATTCAAATCTTTAGTGAGAAAATTAGAAATAGGTGCGCATAAAATAATGGTTTTAAAATTATTTAGCAGGATTCAAAAAAAGCAGCAATACTTTCGTGCTTTTTAAGATTTTCTAATTCTGTCTCACCAATAGGTTTTGGAATAAAATCAATAATCAATGAGTGATTTTTTGCTAATTCTAAATCGGCAGGATTTACACTTGAAGAAAGGATGACTATTTTTACTTTGTCATGAAACTGAGTAAATTCTTTGGTAAAAATTTCTAGAAATTCCCAACCATCCATGATTGGCATATTAATATCAAGAAAAATAATATTGGGTAATGACCAATTGGATGGAGGTAAAATGGCCTGTTGTCTAAAATAGTCCAAAGCCAATTCCGCTTTGTCCAACTTGATTAGTTGATCACAAAAAAAAAGTTCTTTTAGAATTAAGTCATTCAACATCAAAACGATGGGGTCGTCATCTATACACATCGCAATGGGAATCATAAGCTTTGATTACAGGAATTAAGTAACCTATATAGGCAAAGTACGGTTAGAAAAATCATTCATCCAATTCTATTTAAGAGGCTTTTTTTAGCTGAATAAATCCAAGTTCAAGCCAATTATTCCCAAATTGGGATTATTTAATAAAGCCAGTATAGGAATAATAATTAATAATGATGACTCTGCCATGGATTATTGTCAACCTTTAATCTATCTTGAGCCCATTAAAACTGATGGTTTTCTATCTTTATATGGATAATTTGGTAATCCCTATGCAAAAACCATTATTCGAGATTTTGTTCATACAGATGCAGTTGTTCAAATGGGAAAAAGCTGTAAGCCATAGTACATTAGTTTTTCGTATATTTAAGAGTATATATATGAATACCCATTTCATTTCTTTTTGGCCATCAATCCTTGTATTCCATTGAAGAAAGAAACTACATTTAAAGATAAAGGAATGGAAAACGGCTCTGATACTACTAATTTAAGTTTACATAGCCACGTATTCCGTTTGTTGGAAGATATGCCTGACATTATCTATACTGTAGATATGGGCATGAACCTGACTTATTTTAACAAAGCTTGTCAGCTGGTTTGTAAGGACTATTTTGGTCAAGATTTAGAAATTGGACTTAACTTAAGCAGTATATTTAAAAAAAAGGATTCAACAAAGCTTTTTAGGCTTTTGGAACATATTAAATCTTCTACTTCTGTTAAGTTTGACGATAAGATTACAAAACAGGGGCTTGATACTTATTTTGAAGTTCAAGTCAATCCTGTATTTAATGAATTCAATAAGCAAGTTGGTGTTTCTATTTTTGCCAAAAATATTACAGTAGCCAAACATGCTATGCAAGAAATGCAAAATTCGGAAGAAAAATACCGGATGTTGTTTTTTGCCAGTCCATCTCCCATGTGGATTTATGAGATGGATACTTACCAGATTAGGGATGTCAATGACAGCGTGCTCTCAAATTATGGGTATACTAGAGAAGAGTTATTGAGTATGACAATCATGGATTTGAGACCTGCGGAGGACAGGCAATCCTTTGAGGAAATTATTAAGTATCATAAGTTGGCAAAGGGTCCCATTCATTTTGGCATCTGTAGACATCTTAAGAAAGACGGAAGCATTATACATGTAGAAAAGACAGGCCATTGTATTCTTTTCAATGGGAAGGCTTGTATGATTGAAATCTGCAATAACGTTTCCGAAAAACTGCATATTGAACGTGAGTTACAATTAAGTAATGAACGCTATGGATTTGTTACCAAAGCAACCTTTGATGCAATATGGGACTTAAATCTTGTAGATGATGATCTATACTGGGGTGAAGGTTTTGAAACTCTATTTGGCCATAAAACCGAAAATAATAAAGGGGATATTGTTGGCTGGTATAAACATATACATGAAGAAGATAGACAAAGAGTTTTACTGAGTATTAATACGCTTATTAAAAGTAAAAATAGCAATTGGGTGGAAGAATATAGGTTTAAAAAGGCTAATGGGGTAATGGCTCATGTAAGAAATAAAGGAATAATAATCCGAGATAAGAAAGGAAAGGCCATTAGGATGATAGGTGCTATGCAAGATATTACAGAACAGAAAAGCGAAGAACAGCAATTAAAGCTTTTCAAGTCTGTGATTACAAATTCTTCTGATGCTGTTTTGATAACAGAAGCTGAACCTGTTAATCAATCAGGACCCAAAATCATTTATGTTAATGATGCATTCACTAAGATGACAGGTTATGAACGGGATGAGGTTTTGGGGAAAACTCCAAGCATTCTACACGGACCAGAAAGTGATAGTTCGGAACTGCATAGGCTAAGAATAGCTTTAGATAGTTGGCAGCCATGTGAAGTAGAAATTGTGAATTACAAAAAAGACGGAGAACAATTTTGGTCCAACCTATCTATGGTACCTGTTGCGGATTCAAAGGGGTATTTTACCCATTGGATTTCAATTCAAAAAGATATCACTTTAAAAAAGCGTGAAGAAAAAGAAAAAGAACTGTTCTATGAATTATTACAAGTGATTAATGGAAACAAGCACTTGGAAGTTGCCATGAGTATAGTAATTCAAAAGATTGGCGAATACTTAGGTTTTTCCTATGCGGAAGCTTGGCTTATTAATATTGACGAGTCAAAGATGTTGTATAAAGCCAATTGGGCTAAGGGGGATTCTAGTGCTCTGTTTAGAAAAAATATGCCACTAGAGAATGTTCAAAAAGGGATAGGTATGATGGGAACGGCTTGGAAGCAGAAGTCTTCTATATATATCCCTAATATTCAAACAAGTAATTTCTTGGCAAAGGAAAGCGCATTATTGGCTGGGTTGGAAAGTGTTTTGGCAATGCCTATTTTCTTTAATGACACAGTAATTGGTTTTTTTAACTTCTTTTTGGACAAGCCATTTCATCAAGAACAGCTGCAGTCTGAATTAATGGATAAAATAAGCAAACAAATTGGTGCAGATATTCAAAAGTCAAGGACTGAAGATGAGTTGAATAGGTTTTTTCAACTATCCCCAGATTTGCTTTGTATAGCTGGTTTTGATGGATATTTCAAGAAAATTAATTTTGCAGTTTGCAATTTATTGGGATATACTGAGGCAGAATTGATGGAACGAAAAATTGAAGAATTTGCTTATCATTTAGATAAAGATACCGTAATGCAAAAGCGGGAAGAGATTATTTTAGGCGAAAGTTTGTATGGATTTGAAAATAGATATATTACCAAAAAAGGTGAAATAAAATGGCTGTCATGGACGTCTGTACCTATTGAAGAAGAGGGTGTTATTTTTGCTGTAGCAAAAGATATTACCGAGAAGAAAAAAATGGATTTGGAAAGGGAAAATATTCTGGAAAGTATTTCGGATTGTTTTTATGCGCTGGACAATCAGCTGAATTTCACCTATGTAAATAGCCCTGCCCAAAAATTATTAAGAAGAAGCGCGTATGAACTAATTGGGAAAAATATTTTTGATATCTACGGATTTCTTAAAGAAGGATTATTCTATGAGAATTTTCAAAAATCACTTGAATTAAAACAGCCCGTTCATTTTGAAATATACTTTGACCAATTCTCAAGTTGGTATGAAGAGAGTTTTTATCCTACAGATGATGGGATTTCTATCTTTTTTAGGTCAATTAATAATAGAAAGCAGGTAGAACAGGAAATTCAAGCTTCTTTTGAAGAAAAAAATGCTATTCTAGAAAGCATCACCGATGGATTTTTGACATTAGACAGGGATTGGGTTGTCACTTATTGGAACAAAGAATCTGAGCGAATACTCCATGTTCAGCGCGAGGAAATACTAGGGAAGCACTTGTACGATGTGTTTCCTGAAATAAAAACAGAAAATTTCTTCAAAGCCTACAGCAATGCCATGCATGAAGGGGTTACTATACATGGAGAAGCGTTTTATGCCCCTTTAAATCTTTTTTTAGAAGTTAACGCGTACCCTTCTGAAAGAGGACTTTCTGTTTACTTCAAGAATATAACAGAAACTAAAAGATTATTGGCATTAGAGCAATTAGAAAAAGACATTTTGGAGAAGAATGCTTTGCCAGATACAACCCTGGAAAAGACAATTACCTTCTATTTAACTGAGATTCAAAAATTGCATCCTGAGATGACTTGCTCAGTGCTGC
Source organism: Bacteroidota bacterium (assembly GCA_947460595.1). Classification (GTDB taxonomy): domain Bacteria; phylum Bacteroidota; class Bacteroidia; order Chitinophagales; family Chitinophagaceae; genus Sediminibacterium. The sequence continues at coordinate 380,345 of CANHGS010000001.1, forward strand.
GTTTAGAAGAGGGCAGACTTTATAATTGGTCAGCTCCTAATTTGCCAGAAACTTATGTATCTAAAATTGAAGGTGAAGTAATTGGTCCTGATAGAGGTTCTTGCGGCACTGCTGCATTTCTGAAACAAAAAGTGATTGTCAGTGATATTGCCAATGATCAAAGATGGAGGTTGTACTGGCACATAGCAAAAGAATATGGATTTAAGGCTTGTTGGTCTTATCCTATTTTAAATAGTCAAGGACAGGTGATTGGAACTTTTGCAATTTATTTTAATACAATTAAGGAACCAACTTTAGAAGAAGAGAAAACCATATTAAGAGCTGTTAATATTTTAAAAATAATTATTGACAATAAACAATTTGAAAAAGAAATATTGGAAATCAATGAGCGCTATAACTTGGTTTCAAAAGCTACAAATGATATTATCTGGGACTGGAATATTAGGAATAGTCAGGTGTTCAGGACTGGGGATGGATTAAAAGTATTAATTGAAGAGTCTGCATCTGAATTATCTTCTAATCACGGATCATGGATTGAACGGATTCATTCTGAAGATGTTAGTGGTGTAATTAAAAAAATGGATCACTTTTTATACGAAACTGCTGAATTGTACTGGTCTGATTCATATAGGTTTTTAAAGTCAGATGGTAGTTATGCATATTTATTTGAAAAGGGTTATTTGACTAGAAATGAAAAACTAGAGCCAATAAGGATGATTGGCGCTAGTAGAGATATAACTTTGCAAAAAGAAACCGAACTAATTCTTAAAAGTCTAAATGAGAAGCTAGAAAAACGTGCAGAACAATTAGTGAATTCTAATTCAGAATTAGAAAGATTTGCTTATGTGGCATCTCATGATTTGCAAGAGCCACTAAGAATGGTAAGCAGTTTTTTACAATTGCTTCATAAAAAATACGACTCCCAATTGGATGAAACAGGGAAAAAATACATTCATCTTGCAGTAGATGGTGCTGATAGAATGAAACGCTTAATTAGCGATTTGCTTCATTTCTCCAGAGTAAGTAGCACTGCAATTGCACTACAGCCTGTGGATACCAATGAAATTGTAGATGAATTAAAAAATCTATTTAAAATTAAATTATTGGAATCTGGTGGTGTGATTCATTCTTCCAATTTACCTGTTATCATGGCAGATAAAACACCCATTACCCAACTTCTTCAAAATCTAATTGGGAATGCTTTAAAATATAGGAGTGAAGCGCCACCCGAAATTTGGATAGATTGTCAAGAAAATGAAGAAGCCTTTACCTTTAAAATTAGGGATAATGGCTTAGGGATTGACCCTAAATTTTTTGATAAAATATTTGTGATTTTTCAAAGGCTGCACAACAAAAATGAATACAGTGGAACAGGTATTGGACTTGCTATTTGTAAAAAAATTGTAGATAGGTTTAATGGTAAAATATGGGTAGAATCTGAGCCCGGAGAAGGCAGCACATTTAGTTTCAGTTTTCCAAAATAAGCAAATGCGCGAGCCGTATCAGATATTATTAGTGGAAGATAATGAGGGCAACATGATTCTGACAATGGAAGCATTTGATTATTTTGAATAATTTAGCCTCATTATTTCTTATTATTTTAAAGTAAGATTATTGTTTAAATTGGTAATATATGTTGGAGCCTCAATTGAAAATATTGGTAGTTGAAGATAATATGGGTGACTATTTTTTAGTTAACGAGTATTTGCATAGCAATTTCATTAACCCAATTATTATTCATAACCAACTATTGGAAGATGCTCATAGAAGTCTTACCAACGACCAGTTTGATGTAATTCTCCTTGATCTTACATTGCCTGATAGTAGTGGTAAGGAATCTGTTGATTCTGTGGTCAAAATGGCCAACGACGCTCCTGTTATTGTGCTTACAGGATATAGTGATAGGCAGTTTGCAATGGATAGTTTAAAATTAGGTGTACAGGATTATTTGATTAAAGATGAAGTAAACGCTTTTGTACTTCAGAAAAGTATTACTTATAGTATTGAGAGAAATAAGATTGGGAAAACGCTGGTACAGAATGAAAAACGATTTAGGGCGCTCATTGAAAATAGTACTGATGGGTTGATAGTTTGCTCTATAGATGGCCAGATTCAAGATTTGAGTAGTGCAGGACAAAAAATGATAGGATATACTAAAGAAGCATTAAGAGAGATATTGAGAGAGGACCTAGTTCATCCAAATGATTTTGAACATACAAGGGCTGCATTTTTAAGGGTACAAGAACAGCCTAATGCAATTGTGAGTGTGGAATACCGGTTTCTGCATGCAGAAAAGAAATATATATGGCTGGAAAGCTCTTTTCACAATTTACTTTTTGAACCTTCAGTAAGAGGTATTGTTGAACATTTTAAAAATATTTCTGACAGAAAAGCTGCAGAAGACTCCATTAAAACATCGGAACAGAAATTAGAAGAAGAAAAGAACCAAAAGAGTTTGGAGATTACAGAAGCTGTTATTGCGGCCCAAGAAAGAGAACGTCAAGAAATTGGTTTAGAGTTACATGATAACGTTAACCAAATTTTAGCTGGATCTCTGATGTATTTAGGACTACTAAAAAAAGAACTCAATATTAATTCTGAGCTTTTCACTGATATTGATAAGTTAATTACGGGAGCCATCAATGAAATTAGAAGACTTTCCCATTCTTTGATTCCGCCTTCTTTAAATGAAGTAGCCTTAGGTGAGGCGTTGGACCATTTTATTTCAGTAATGAAAAAAACCGGTGTGTTTGAGATCAAAAAGGATTTACACGGGTTTAACGAAAATGCTATTTCTGATAAACTAAAATTGGCCATTTACCGAATTGTGCAAGAGCAATTCACAAATATTTTCAAACACGCAAAAGCTAAAAAAATATTAATTAGGTTATACCATGAAAATGGAAAATTAAATCTTAGGATTAAGGATGATGGACTAGGCTTTAATGCGGCCATCGTATCAAGGGGGGTGGGATTAATTAATATTCAAACCAGAGCGTCCTTGTTCAATGGAACAATGGAAATTATCAGTGCTCCCGGACACGGAACTGAGTTAGTGGTTGTTTTTCTTGATTCTAGCTCAAAATAGCGGTAGTGTTTACTGAAAAGTTTAGCCATAAATTACTAGTGTGATCCTCCCTTAATTTATTTTAAAGCTACTCTCATCTCCATCAGGGCATCACTCCCAGACAAACAGTCCATCATTTGGGTAAGTGTTAACTTTCCTAGTTGATGACCACTAGTTTCTACATCACTAATGCTTGTATGATAGAGGGTTGGAATGAACCAGGGGAAATCTAGAACATAGTAGTCGTTGATGGGATCCAACTAGTAGGTTGGTCCTTTAGATACGGGTTATTTTAAAACAAAGCACTTTGATAATTGTACGGAGTTTAAAAAGTTAATCGAAAATTTGATTGTTTAGGTATTTAAAAGCTTCCATCGCTCCAAGCCATTCACAGGTTCGTGCCCCAGCTTTATTGGCATTAGTGACCATTTTTTGCCAAACGTTTATTTCTAATGCAAGAATTTGTTCTAGTTTGTAATTGGCTAATTGATAGAGCAAAGCTCCCACAAAAGCGTCACCTGCTCCAGTTGTATCTACTGTATTCACTACTATACTTGGAATAAGACAAGTGTTTCCATGAAAGCCCAGTAAAGTTCCATCCTTACCTAAGGTGATTGTAAAGATTGCGTTAGTGTTTTTTAATAAAGTAGCTACAGCCGCGTCCAGATTCTCTGTTCCCGTAATCAATATGGCTTCTTCATCACTCATTTTAAAATAATGGCAATGGTTTAATAAGTTCCATGATTGCTTTATAAATGATACCGTATTATCTTTGAAAAGTAAATGTCTATAATTAGGATCAAAGCTGATAAAAATGGATTGCATGCTAGCTCTTTCTACAAGCCTGAGATAAGCCTCTTGTAAGGGGCTTGGTAAGAATGCAGTTGCTGATCCAAAGTGAATGATAGAAATGTCTGTAAGGTCAATGGCTTCTATATCTGACTCAGATAATAATCCATCGGCTCCGCGATTAAATACAAAATCCCTTTCACCATCTTGCATCAGTGATACAAAGGCAAATGTGGTAAAATGGGTATCATCTAATAGCATGTATTTTGTAGAAACTCCAAAATCCTCCATAACTTGAACCAGTTGTTTACCAAAGGGGTCATTGCCCACTTTAGCTGCTAGTTCAACTTGACCACCTAATGCAGCAACCGCTGCCGCAACATTAGTGGGAGCACCACCTGGTTTTTTTAAAAAATTTTGACCATTCAATAAACTACTTCCCTTGTCTGTGCAAATCATGTCAATTAAGGCTTCTCCTATGCAAAGTATTTTCATCTGTTCTATTGATAGTTAATGCGTAACGTAAGAGCAAAAGTAATTAGATACCACCAAAGCTAATAGCCTTGCCTGGGTCATTATCCAATAGATGAGCCCCCCTAATACACCAAGAAAACCACCTCACATCCAAAGGGTACTACTAAACGGACAAATAAATAGAAATAGGCTACAAAAGAGCCAGTTTGACAAGCTGCTTAGACAAATAGCTAGAATTTCAACGTTACGGGAACGTTTGCGTAGAAAAAAAAACAAAATCCCATTAAGCCTTGTCTTTATAAGTGTAGCATTGGGGGTATTTTTGAATGGTTTTCCAAAAGGAAATCAAAAGTTACCCAATCACAAAACGATTTTTTTATTAAACTGCTTGCTATGTTCTTATTACATCCGAATCTCGGTTGTGGAAGCCATTTTTCTATGGACCTTCCAAATCTTAAAACCAATGTACCCAAACTTCGATTACCCAATTTCATGGAAATCCCTTCTAAAATATTGATGGGGCTTATATTGCTTTTGGGAATTGCTTTGTTTCAGACAAGTTTGATGGCTCAAAATGCAAACAAAACCGTTATAGGTAAAGTGCTAGGTGCTAGCAATCAACCTTTGGAAGGAGTGACTATTTCTCAAAAAGGGGCTACAAAAATGTCTTTAACCAACAAGGAAGGTATATACAACATTTCAGTTCCCGGAAATGCTATCCTTGTTTTTAGTTATGTTGGATATGTGGCTAAACAAGAATCGGTAAATAATAGAACAGAAATCAACTTGAGTCTGGTTCAAGAAAATGCCCTGTCTGAGGAAGTAGTTGTAATTGGTTACCAAACCATCAAAAGGAAAAACTTGCTTGCCTCTGTTTCCAGTGTAAGCGCCAAAGACCTTAAAGATATTCCAGTGAATTCTGCTGCGGAAGCTTTGAATGGACGGCTAGCTGGTGTTACAGCTTCTACCGCCGAAGGTTCTCCTGATGCGGATGTTCGTGTTAGAATTAGAGGGGGTATGTCAATTACAGGTGATAACTCTCCTTTGTACATAGTGGATGGTGTTCAAGTAGAAAATGGTTTGTCTGCTCTTGCACCACAAAATATTCAAACCATTGACGTTTTAAAAGACGCTGCCGCTACAGCTATCTATGGTGCTAGGGGGGCTAATGGTGTTATTGTCATTACTACAAAAAGTGGTAGACAGGGTAAAATGACCCTTAGTTACAATGGATTTGTTGGTGTAAAAAGCTTGGCAAAAAAATTAGGTGTGTTAAGCCCATATGATTATGTCATGTATCAGTCTGAACGTTCTAGAGGTAGTAGTACAGATAGTACCACATTTACAAAAAATTTTGGTACTACATGGGATACACTTGCTAATTATAAAAATGTTAGCCCAGTTGATTGGCAAGATGAGATTGCCGGAAGAACGGGTGTTTTGCAAACCCATAGTCTAAATGCTTCAGGGGGAAACAAAAAAATTACTTACAATTTTGGTTATACATTCAATGGCGACAAAGCAATTTTGTTGAATTCAGATTATAAAAGGCATTTACTAAACTTAAAAGCTGATTATAGAATCACCAATAATCTGCGTGCTAGTTTATCTACAAGGTATACTAACACCAATGTTCTAGGTGCTGGTGTTTCTTCCGAGCAAGGTTCTTCTTATAGTAGACTTCGTAATGCGGTAAAATACAGACCTTTCTTATCAAATAACCAAGACATTGATGATGCAGATCCATTAGCTGATCCAAATGTTGGGAATGGGTTGAACTTAGTAAATCCTATTTCTTTAGCAAATGCAGAGTATAGGAAAAAAACTACTGATGTATTTAACGTAACAGTTTCTCTACAATATAATATAGCAAAAAATCTGAGCTTCAAATCTACGTTTGGATATGATGATAGCAAGTTAATCGATCGCCAGTTCAGTGACTCTATTACCCCATATTCAGTAATCCAAGGTTCTAGAAAGCCTATAGCACAGCTTGATACTGTTACCAAGAAAACTATTACCAATAGTAATGTACTTACTTACTCTATTAGTAAATTCAAGGGTAAGCATGATTTTGACTTCTTAGTTGGTGAAGAAACCTATGATTTAAAAACAGAATCTCATACACAATTAATTAGAAACTATCCAACCTTTACAGCACCTAACGATGCTTTTGATAAACTGGGTTTAGGTATTCCCTTTACTGGATATCCTAAGTTTGGTAAAACTAGATATACCAATCTCTCCTTCTTTAGTAGGATTAATTATACCTATGATAACAAGTACTATTTCTCCTTTAATGTACGCGCTGATGGAGCATCAAAATTTGCACCGGGTAAACAATGGGGTTATTTTCCTGCAGGATCATTTGCATGGAGAGTAAAGAATGAGAAATTTATGGAAAATGTTCGCTTTATCAGTGACCTTAAATTTAGGGCCAGTTATGGTAATGTAGGTAATAATAGAATTAATGATTACTTATTCTTGACCACATTTAAAAATGATGGAACCTACTATTACGGCATCAACAACCAAGCGGTTACTGCCTATTATTCTGCCGGATTAGTAAATGAGGCTTTACAGTGGGAGTCTAATGAAAGCCAAAACTATGGTATGGACCTAGGTCTATTCAAAGACAGGGTTTCATTAAGCGTTGATGTTTATAATAATAATGCCAAAAATCTATTATTGAATGTACCCATTGCTTCCACCTATGGATATGCTACCCAATTGCAAAATATTGGTAAGACATCTAATAAGGGGGTTGAATTTCAATTGAATGCACTGGTGATTAAAAAATCAGCATTTACATGGAATTCCAATTTCAACATGGCATTTAATAAAAACAAAGTAGAAGCACTAGGATTAAATCAAACCTTGTTCTATCCTGCTGCAAGCTGGGGTGTTTCTGGACAGCCTACTGACTATATTATTCGTATAGGAGATCCAGTAGGTTCTATGTGGGGTTTAGTGAATGATGGATTCTATAAAGTGTCAGACTTTGATTACGATGCTGCAACAAGTGTGTATACGCTGAAAGCCGGTACAGTAAATAATTCAGGTATTATTGGAACCATTCAACCTGGTTCAGTAAAATTCAAGGATTTGGATGGTGACGGTGTGATTAATTTGGATAAAGACAGAACCATCATTGGAAACCCAACTCCAAAATTCACAGGTGGTTGGAATAACCAATTCACGTATAAAAATTGGGATATGAGTTTGTTTGTAAACTTCTCTTATGGCAATGATATTTACAATGCTAATAAGGTTGAGTTTACAAATGGATATACTGGTAATTCAAATATGATTGACCTAATGGCTGGCCGTTGGAAAGTGGTAACCGCCACTGGTCAGACTGCACAATGGGTAAATTCAACAGGTAAAGTGGTAGGGATTGCACCAGACCAATTATCTGCTTTGAATGCGAATGCAAGTATTTGGCAGCCAATTAAAGGATCAGGAGCATTCTATCCTAGTTCATGGGCCATTGAAGATGGATCTTTCTTGAGAATTAACAACTTAACACTTGGATATAGTGTACCAGTTGAGAAATTGAGTAAGATGAAAATCAGTAAACTGAGATTTTACTTCACAGCAAATAACCTAGCTGTATTCTCCAAATACACAGGATATGATCCAGAAGTAAGTGTTAAAAACAGTCCGTTGACTCCAGGTCTAGATTATTCCGCTTATCCAAAAAGCCGCAGTTTCATCTTTGGTGTAAATGCAAGCTTTTAATTCAAACCACAAATTTTTGCAACATGAATAAGAAATATTTTAATAAACTGACTTTTCTGGCCATCATGGCTATGCTAATGGTAATCACCGGATGCAAGAAATTCTTAGATCAACAACCTATTACAGACGTAAGTGCAGAAGTTGCTTTCAGCGATGTTCCTAGTGCTTATAAAGCCTTGGCTGGAGCCTATAGTCGTATGGTAGGGGATGCCGGTTTTGGTATTCGTCTAAGTTTGTATTATACTGTTGATACAGATGAAATGCAAGGTCCAGGTGGAGCAGCAGACAATGACCGTAGAGATTTGGCAAGGTATTCAGCTACTTCTGGTAATGCTCAAATAACCAATCCATTTAATCAGCTATTTACTGGAATTGAATTCTCCAATATTTGCATTGCCAATATTCCTAAAATGGATATGTATAACAATGGTACAGAACAAGAGAAAAAGCAATTACGCAGGATGTATGGTGAAGCACTTACACTTAGAGCACAGTATTATTTTCAGGCTATTGTAAATTGGGGTGATTTACCTGCACACTTTAGACCAGCTTCTGAATTAGCTTCTTCGGATCCTTTTCCTGTAAGAACCAACAGAGACACCATTTATAATAGATTGTTAGCAGATTTAAAATTGGCTTCTGAATTAGTGCCTTGGCGTAATGAATTGGCTGCTATTGGAGATCCTTCAGACGAACGCATCACCAAGGGTACAGTTAAAGGATTGCGAGCAAGAATTGCCTTGTTCCGTGGTGGATATGCTTTAAGAACTGATGGTACCATGAAGAGAAATGCTGACTATCAAACCTATTATCAGATAGCTAAAGATGAATGCAATGAAATCATGAATTCCAATCAACACGCTTTGAATCCAAGTTTTAAATCACTGTGGAAAGACCAAGTAAATGCACATGCTGTTGCTGATCCACAAGGGGAACTCATGTTTCAAGCAAGTGGTATTGGTGGAGTAGGAGCAGCGGATACTAAATTGGCTTATTACAATGGCCCAACAGTGAACAGCTTGGGTAATAAAAGTATCAACGTATTGCCTACTTATTTTTATGCATTTGATAGTACTGATTTGCGCAGAGATGTAACCTGTGCCATTTATAATGTTGCAGCTGATGGTGTAACAAAAATTGGTCAAGCTATTACAGCCATCTGTGATGGAAAGTATCGCAGAGATTGGATTACCAATCCATCTTATGCTCCAACTAATGCCATTCAATATTTTGGATTAAAATGGCAGATTCTACGTTATTCAGATGTATTATTAATGTATGCAGAAGCAGAAAATGAATTAAATGGTCCAACCGCAGCTGCTTATACTGCTATTAACCAAGTAAGAAGAAGGGGATATGGTAAAGCAATTGGTACAGCAGATGCAACTGTTGATTTGCCAACTGGTTTGAGTAAATCCACTTTCTTTGATGCCATTGTTAAAGAACGTTCATTGGAATTAGGCGGTGAAGGTGTTCGTAAGTTTGACTTAATTAGATGGAATTTATTGGCTCAAAAAATTGCTGATACAAAAGCTGCATTGTTGGCTATGTCTACACTTTCAGCCCCTTATAATACCTTGCCGATTTCTATGTATTTTAGAACAACTGGCACTTCTGATGACAATAGTTTCACTGGTGGATTGTGGGTAAACTCATTCTATAAAACTGCCCCAACAGCTACTCCAACAGGTACTACTAGGGTAACTTGGTTGAGTGCCGCCATTAATACAACTGCATTGTCAAGATATGCTACAGGTTTTACTACTGGAAAATCTGAATTGCTTCCTTTGCCTCAACCAGCTAGGGACGCTAATATTAATCTAACACAAAATCCAGGTTATTAAAATGGTCAATCTTGGATAATATAAAAGTTATGAGGCTGTCATGTAAATGGCAGCCTTATTTTTTTGATTAATTTTAGCTTTATTAGAAGAGTATGAAAACTGTATTTTGTTTATTAATATCTGCTTTTTATTATGTAAGCCATTTAAATGCTTTTGCACAAAATGCTACTTCTCCTCCAGCATACCCAAGCCAAATTATTGTTGCATTGGACGGATCTGGAAACTATACATCTATACAAGAAGCCATTAATTCAACACGTGATGTATCAATTTTCAGAGTAGAGATTCGCATAAAAAATGGCAGATACCATGAGAAGCTAAACATACCCTCATGGAAAACCAATATTTCTCTTATTGGTGAATCAAAAGAAAGAACCATTATTAGTTATGATGACTATTCGGGTAAGAAAGTTCCTGGCGGCAAGGATCAGTATGGAAGAGATAAATTTGGCACATTTACTTCCTACACGGTGCTGGTTCAAGGAAATGGATTTATTGCCGAAAACCTGACAATTGAAAATACTGCTGGTAGGGTAGGCCAGGCAGTAGCCCTGCATATTGAAGCGGATAGAGTGTTGATTAAAAATTGTAGGTTATTGGGCAATCAAGACACCCTGTATTTAACCAAGGAAAATGCAAGACAGTATTTCTTGAATTGCGATATAGAAGGCACAACCGATTTTATTTTTGGTGAGGCGGTAGCGCTATTTGAAAACTGTGTGATAAAAAGTTTGGTCAATTCTTATTTCACTGCAGCATCCACCCAAGAAGGGCAAAGATTTGGTTTTGTATTTCTGAACTGTAAATTAATTGCCGATTCCGCAGCTACAAAAGTCTTTTTAGGCAGACCCTGGAGACCCTATGCAAAAACAGTTTTTTTGCACTGTGAGCTTGGTTCACATATTGTTGTAGAGGGATGGAATGAATGGAAGGGAGATGCAATGTTTCCTGACAAAGAAAAAACAGCCTATTATGCTGAATTTGAAAATACAGGTGCTGGTGCTAAAACCCAAGGAAGGGTAAGTTGGTCTAAGCAATTGTCAAAAAAAGAAAGCAAAATATACCAGCCTAGAAATATTCTGAAAGGAATGGATGATTGGTGGCCTTTATAAACTTATCTTATTAGTATGAAGCAAGTTCATTTTATTATTTTCTTTTTGGTAATTAGTTGCTCCCTTAGTGCGCAAATCAATCAACCATCCAAGGTTTGGGTGGCTGATTTGGGAAACGGAAAGTTTCAAAATCCTGTTCTGCACGCAGACTATTCTGATCCTGATGCCATTCGTGTTGGGGATGATTATTATTTGGTAGCTTCTTCCTTTGAAGCCATTCCTGGTCTACCCATTTTGCATTCTAAAGACTTAGTGAATTGGAAAATTATCGGCCACGCCATTACGGCTCTTCCGCCCGCTGAATTTTATGCCAAGCCACAACACGGAGGAGGTGTTTGGGCCCCAAGTCTTAGACATCATAATGGAGAGTTTTATCTCTATTATCCAGATCCGGATTTTGGCATTTTTTTGGTAAAGGCTAAAAACGCTGCAGGTCCTTGGTCTCAACCCATTCTGGTAGAAGCAGGAAAGGGGTTGATTGATCCAGCTGTAATTTGGGATAAGGATGGAAACAATTATTTGATTCATGCTTGGGCTGGTTCCAGAGCAGGTATCAAAAGCATTCTTACCATTAAAAAGTTAAATGCCAGTGCAGACAAAGTGATGGATCAAGGCGTGATTGTATATGATGGACATGAAAAGGATCCCACTATTGAAGGGCCAAAAATGTACCAAAGAAATGGCTACTACTACATTTTTGCACCAGCAGGAGGTGTGGGTACTGGATGGCAATTGGTTTTGCGTTCAAAAAACATTTACGGTCCCTATGAAAGAAAAGTAGTGATGGACCAAGGAAGTTCACCCATTAATGGCCCACACCAAGGAGCTTGGGTAACTACTCAAACGGGAGAAGACTGGTTCTTGCATTTTCAGGACAAAGCTGTTTATGGACGGGTCATGCATTTGCAGCCGATGAAATGGGTGGGAGATTGGCCTGTGATAGGTGTAGATAAAAATAATGTTGGGAAAGGAGAACCTGTTTTAGTCTATCAAAAACCGAATGTGGGTAAAACCTGGCCCATACAAACGCCAGCAGAATCGGATGAGTTTAATGGCGTGCAGATGGGAAAACAATGGCAGTGGCAGGCCAATGCAAAAGGAACTTGGTATTTTATGAACCAAGAAAAAGGAACACTCAGATTATATGCAGATAAGATGCCGGATTCTGCTAAAAATCTTTGGGATGTTCCCAATGTTCTTCAACAAAAATTTCCAGCCGAAAAATTCATGGTCACTACCAAAATTCTATTTTACCCCAATACTAAAATCAGCAATGAGAAAGTTGGTTTAGTGGTCATGGGTTATAGTTTTGCATCCCTAGGATTTAAATCCACCAAAACTGGAATTAATTTGGTTTACACCATCTGTAAAGACGCTCAAAAAGGAAGCAAGGAAATAGAAGAGACCCTAGCACAAAATATAGGAAACCAAATTTGGTTAAGGGTTAAAGTTGGGTCTGGCGGTATCTGTCAATTTAGCTATAGTTGGAATAATGAAGAATTCAGAGAAATGCCCACAAAATTCCAAGCAGAAGTAAGTAGGTGGATTGGTGCTAAAATTGGGTTGTATTGTAATAGAACTGAAAATACCAATGATGCTGGCTACGCCGATGTGGATTGGTTTAGGATAGAACCCCTGTTGCCCTAAAATATCCTTATGGCTTTAAGGAAGATTCCCGAATCATTAATTCCAGAGGAAGTACTTTGTATTCAAATTCTGTAATAGGTCTTTTGCTTTCAATCAATTGTAGCAAGAGTTCTGTAGCTAATTGCCCCATTTCAAAAGCGGGTTGTTTTACCACTGACAAGGAAGGAGAAAGCAAATCAGTTAAGTCCAAATTTGAAAATCCCATGAGTGCTACTTCTTCTGGAACCTTGATGCTCTTTGATTTGAAATAACGCAAACAGTTGGTGGTAAGTTTGTCGGCAGAAGCAACAATAGCATCTGGAATTTGATTCAAGGAAGTAAACCTGTTTAAGGCTGCTTCTACTTCTTCATATAACATGCCACCATGCAGGCAAAATTCAGTATAGGACTCTTGATAAGTTAAGCCATGATCTTCTAAGGCTTTTCTATAACCGCCCAATCTTTCTTTTGTAATTGACAAATGGGGTGAACCGGCAAGGTTAGCAATATGCTGGTGTCCTTTATCCAATAAATGTTTGGTGGCGTCATATGCTCCCTTAAAATTGTCTACAATTACTTTATGGGTATTAATGCTTTCTGCTACACGATCAAAAAACACAATTGGAAACCCACGATCATGCAAATTTTTCAAGTGAGAAAAATCTTCTGTTTCTGCCGAAACTGAAATTAATAAACCATCAATAGATCTGGATGCCAAATATTGTAAGTCAATTACTTCACGTTCATAGGATTCATGGCTTTGAGAAATAATGACATTGTATCCCTTGTCATAGGCAATGGACTCTATGCCGTTAATGGCTTGAGAGAAAAAGCTATTGGCAATTTCACAAACAATGACGCCAATAGACCTACTCCTTTTTTCCTTTAAACTAAGTGCAATTGGGTTTGGACGATAATTAATTTGCTCAGCATATTCCAATACTTGCTTCTTAGTTGCAGGACTAATCTCATAACTGTCCCTCAAAGCCCTAGATACCGTAGAGGTAGATAACCCCAAGGCCTTGGCAATGTCTTTGATGGTAACAGCTTCGTATTTCATGCTTTTAGTTCAATTAAATGTAAGCTTCTTGATACCACAAAATACATATTTTATTTTTTATCAAGAATCATCAGTTATTTAGTCTAAAATGCCCGTATGCGAACCTGGGCTGGTGATTTTTTCAATTTTTAAAACCGATAGTGAATTAAAAGGTAAAACAGCCGGTATACTAATTACAATTCCTGTTCCTGCACTTGGTTTATAGGTAACTAGACTTTCTCCCTTGGGAGTTAATAGATGTATTTTGCCAATTGTTTTAGGGTTAACATACATCAATAAGTGGTTTTGACTAGTCTTTTTAACGAATACAAAAATATGTGTTTTGTTTTCGGTGATATAAGTGTTGTAGACTTTAAGGGAAGAACTGTTAGTTTGATGAATAGCTGCTGCATTAACAGACATCCATTCTGAAATGCTTTTTAGTCTGGTCTTTGCCAATGCGGGTATATTACCTTTTGCATCAGGCCCAATATTTAATAAATAGTTGCCTCCTTTAGATCTAATCTCTACCAATTTTTCAATCAATTCATTGGCTGATTTCCAATATTCATTACTATCCAAAACACTATAACCCCAACTTTCTGCCATGGTAGCTGGGCATTCCCATGGTTTTAGGCTTTCTTTTTCAGGTATGCGATTGTCTTCCATTTCAATTACATCGCCTACATTGTTTCCCACCCTTGTATTAATTAGGCAATTGGGCTGAATTCGTTTCACAAATAATTCTAATGATATACTTTGTTTTTGAGTAGTGAGTTCTGGTGTGTCAAACCAAATCATACTTATTTCACCATAGTTACTCAATAACTCTTGAAGTTGGGGTTTCACTTTTTCAGATAAATATGTTTCATAACTCCTATTGGAAGTATCAGGGAAATCCCAAATATTTCTTCTAGCTTCTCTAGAAATGGCATTTGGATTTTCCCAATCTCTGCCCAATGAATAATACAGACATAATTTAATCCCTTCTTTTTTGCAAGCTTCAGCCAAGTCTTTTAAGGGGTCTTTTTTATATGGAGTACTATTTACAATATTATAGGGCGAAACCTTACTATGATACATAGCAAACCCATCATGATGTTTACTAGTATAAGTGATGTATTTAAACCCAGCTGCTTTTGCCGTTTTTACAATTTCAAGTGCATTAAAATTGGTAGGATTAAAACCATTTGCTAATTGGGCATATTCTTTCAATGGAATTTTATTTAACAACATAATATGCTCAGCCAAAGGATTAATATATCGTTCATCATGGACAGGTTGATTATTCCAAACTCCTGCTGGAATAGCATACAAACCCCAGTGAATAAACATCCCTAATCCAGCCTCTCTAAACCATTTAGTATTGTCTGGTACTTCACTTATTTTTTTTAATGGCACTGACATATTCCAAGAATGGGTATTGTCTTTGTTTTTGGTAGCAAAAAAAGCGTGAGTGGCAATTCCATTTTCTATTAATACAGACGGACGTTCCATGGCACCATGTATGGATGTGTTTCCGTCTTTTAATGTAATATTCTTTGTAATAGCAACTGGATTATTTTCAACAGTCCATTTTAAACCATCTTTTGATTGAGCATAATAGATTTCTTTGTCTGAATATTTTCTATCATGATCTAACATCAATGCATGGAATTTGCCATTTTCAAACCAAATGGTAGGATCTTCAGCGCCAATGCCCATCTCAAATGGTTTATCAGAAACACGTTTATATGGCCCTGCCCAATTATCTGCTATAGCCAAACCAATGGCATGTGTTTTTAATTTTTCAACTCCTTTATAATACAGCATTACCCTCCCGTCTTCAAAAACAAAGGGAGATGGGTTTGCTACTAAATACTGTTCCCAAGAATTTGGAACAATATCTAAAATTGGTTTTTCACTTCTAGTCCAAGGCCCATAAGGTGATTTTGCTGTTGCTAATCCAATTCGTTCGTGATGATGCGCGTCTAATTTTTTTTCAGATTCGGCAGTGATTAGATGATTTTCATCCGGCATATCACCTTTGTAAGTTGTACCAGTATAATAAAGTAAATAGGTATCTCCTGATTTTCTAATAGCTGGATTATGTGTCATTTTCCCATCCCAATATTGTTCCCCTCTTGGTGCAAGTACCACATCTGAAAAGCTATAGGGGCCTTCGGGTTTATCTGAAACTGCATGTACAATCTCAGAATTTGTAAGCCAATAAATTTCAAAAGATAATTTTTTAGACCATCTAGAAGCAAACATATGGTATTTGCCATCCTCTCCTTTAATGACTGACCCACACCAAGTCCAATAATTATCTTGATGAAAGCCAAATTTTTCTTCGGTAGGAAGAATTCGTTCTCTGAAAGTTTGTGCAGAAACTGTGTTGTCAATAATCAGTATTATAATAATTAAAAAGGGGATGATTTTTTTCATGACAAGTAATTTGTTTCTTTTTCTCAGAGTAAGGAATCATAAGTTGAACTTAGGTATTTGCTAAACTTCTTGAAAGTACATTTTGCAATAAAATAAAACTATTCTTTTTTTTGAATGATAAAAAATGATTCATTCAAAAATTTCCTTTCAAATGGGAGTCAAATAAGGCTAAAACCCTTTATTGATAAGCTTTGATATCGATGCCGGGAACGATTGCGTAGATAAAGAAAAGTCAATCAGTAATGGCGTTTGAAAACAATGCTAATTTGCTAACTAGATTCCATAGGTATTTTGCTTGCCCTTGAATAACTAACCAAGATAGTTGGATGCAAATCAATCATTTTAACAGGATTGATTTACGAATACTTGAAAAAGTTGGATTATTTGTCTGCATGCAAGTTTTATGGAGTTTCAAATTTTGCCAAAAGTAAAAACAAACTTGCTGTATGAAAAAAGTACAAATTTTAATCCTATTTATGGGATGCCTGCTGCAACTAGCAGCACAAACAAAGCCCATTAAGGGTAGCGTTGTTGATGAGGGCAACGGGAAACCACTTTCAGGGGTTTCTGTTATTGACAAAAAATCAAAATCAGGCACCAAAACAGATGAAGCTGGTAATTTTCAATTAACCCTCAAATCTGAAGCAGCTTCTGTAGAATTAGAATTTAGTTATGTTGGCTACAAATCACAAACCGTTTCAGCAACAACAGGTAGTGCTTTAACTATTAGTTTGTCTAAAGAAGTAAAAGCTTTAGATGAAGTTGTAGTCATTGGTTATGGTGTTTCATCTAAAAAAGATTTAACCGGTGCAGTGGTTTCAATTAAAGCCGAAGAAATTAGAAAAGTAGCTGCTACCAGTGTCATGGAATCATTACAAGGTAAAGTTGCAGGGGTTGATATTGTTAGAACTAGTGGTTCTGCTGGAGCAAATGTTAGTGTTACAGTACGCGGAAACAGGTCAATTAGAGCAGGTAACGGTCCATTGTATATTGTTGATGGTATTCAGTATGACAATTTTCAAGACATCAATACCAATGATATTGAATCAATGGAAGTGTTGAAGGATGGATCTTCTACTGCTATTTATGGATCAAAAGGAGCCAATGGGGTTATTCTGATTACCACAAAAAAAGGTAAGGTGGGAAAATTAACTGTTAATGCCGGAACTTATTATGGTATTTCAGAAGCCGCTGGTTACCCTATCCCAATGACCGGGCCACAATTTGCAGAGTTAAAAAGACAAGCATATCGTACAGCTAATCCAGCTTATAATCCAGCAACGGATGAAGCAAAAGTTTTCACAAGTCCTGCAGATTTAGCTGCCGTTCAATCTGGTGCTTCTTTTTATTATCCTGGGATGCTTCTTGGAAAAGGTTCACAACAAGAACATAGCGTAAACATTGCCAGTGGTACAGAAAAGACACGTGTATTTGCTTCTTTTGCCTATTTCAAGGAAAAAGGTCTTTTGTACAATGACTATTTAAATAGATATTCATTAAGGTTAAATATTGAGCAAACTATTACCAATAGTTTGAAATTGGGCTTTGAAAGTCAGTTGTCTTATTACGATGGGAATTCTCGCGCAGATGGTGTTTTAAACCAAGCAAACAAAGTATTACCTTATTATAATCCCTATGCCGCAGATGGTGTGACCTTATTAAAAAATCCAGGAAACGGTGCTCAGTTTAATCCTTTGTTAGACGATGTACCAGGTGCCTATAAGAATGATACAAAAACTACTAGAATTTTATCAACTGGTTATGTAGATTGGAAACCATTGAAAAGCCTAAGCATTCGTTCTAATTTTGGGGTAGTAAATGCCAATTCAAGAAATGGTTTCTTTGAAGACGCCAACACTATTAACCGTGCATTGTCTTCTGGTTCACTATCTAGGATTAATAATAGTATGCAGGCCAATTTAACTTGGGAAAATATCATCAATTGGAAAGAACAATTTGGTGACCATAGTGTGGCAGTTACTGGCGTTACCAGTTATTTGTCAAATAGGTCTGAAAATAATTCGGCATCTGCAACTGGTCAATTATTGGCAAGTCAAGCATTTTACGCTTTACAAAATAATCCTTCCAATTTGGCTGTTTCTAGTAACTATGTTGGTAGTAATCTAACTTCATATGCATTCCGTTTAAATTATGGATACAAGAGTAAATACCTATTAACTTTTACAGGTAGAGAAGATGGAGCATCTGTATTGGCACCTCAGAATCGTTGGTCATTCTTCCCTTCAGCTGCTGCTGCTTGGAGAATTGGAGACGAAGGATTTATGCAGAACAATCACTTCTTCAATGACTTAAAATTGAGGGTGAGTTATGGAGTTGCTGGTAATTCAGCAGTAAGTCCTTATCAAACACAGAGTGGATTGATTTTGGTTCCTTATTCCTTTAATGATATCAGCTCCTTGGCTTATGGATTGGATCCACAAATTGGTAATACAGATTTGAAATGGGAATTAACTGCAACTACCAATATTGGTCTTGATTTTGCTATTCTAAAAAATAGAATTTCAGGGTCAATTGATGTGTATGATTCAAAAACAGACAATTTGTTGTACTTGGTTAAATTGCCAGCAACAACAGGTGGTACTTCTATCTTGGGTAATGTTGGTAAAACAAGAAACTCAGGATTTGAATTGACTTTGAAATCAGAGAATATCAAATCAAATCATTTTTCTTGGACATCACAGTTGACCTACATGCGCAACAATGAAAGAATTGTTGATTTACCAAACGGCCAAAATGATGTAGCTAGTGGATTTTTCATTGGTTCTCCAGTAAGGTCATTTTATGATTATAACAAATTAGGAATTTGGCAAACTGAAGATGCATCAACAGCTGCTAGCTTTGGTTATAAGCCAGGCGATATTCGTGTACAAGATGTAGACGGAGATAAAAAATTCACAGCCTTGGGCGATAGGTCTGTGATTGGTTCTGCCGTTCCTCAATACTCTCTTGGATTTAACAACGATATCCGTTTCAGAGACTTTGACTTGAATATCTATTTATTTGCAAGGGTAGGACAAACATTTGTTTCTGATTATGCACTTAAGTTTGAACCTAATGGTATTGAAAATGGAGCTAATGTAAATTATTGGACTCCTGAAAATCCTACCAATGATTATCCTAGACCCAATATCAATATCTCAAAAGCATCTATGCCATTTGCCTCAACATTAGGTTATAAAGACGGGTCTTATTTGAAAATTAGAAATATTACCATTGGGTATACATTGCCTTCTTCTATAGCTAGCAAAATCCATGTTGCCAGTTTAAGATGGTATGTAAGTGCCAGAAACTATGTTACTTTTTCTAAAGTGAAAGACTATGATCCAGAAGGTGGTGGTTCTTTTGAAAGACCACTAACCAAATTGATTGTAACTGGACTTACTTTCACATTTTGATCATAAACCCAACAAAAATCAAGACAAATGAAAAATAATATATTTAAATACTTTCTATCAGCTATAGCACTAGTAATAGTGTTTACAGCTTGCCAAAAGAAATTAGAAGAATACAACCCAAGCGGTCTTACAGCTAGTACCGTTTACACAAAAGCAGTTGGTTTTGAAACCTTGGTAAATGCTGCTTATTCCTATAGTAGATATTGGTATGGGAAGGAAGAAGGATATCAACTTTCTGAAATGGGTACGGATATTTGGACCAGTGGAACGGGTGATGTATACCCACAGGTAAGCCAATACAACAATTTACAAGGTAATAATACCAATGCTTTAGACCTTGAATGGAATAGTTTCTATGCGGCCATCAATCTTTGCAATACTGGTATTACCAATATTGCGGCTGTAACTGATTATTCTGCTGCTCAAAAAGCAACTCGTGAAGGTGAACTGAGATTTTTAAGAGCTTTTTATAATTGGCATATTGTAGAGACTTGGGGTGGCGTACAATTAACTACCAAGCCAAGTGATGGTGTTATTACTACTGCCAATAGAACTTCTGTTGATAGTTTCTATACCCAAATTTTTAACGATTTACAATTTGCAGTAGCAAATTTACCTTTGACCACTGCAGAATATGGTAGAGCAACTCAGCCAGTAGCAAAAGCTTTTTTAGCTAGAATGTACCTTACAAGAGGACAGAATGCTGCAGCAATTGCCCTAGCAAATGATGTGATTAAAAACTATGGATATAGTCTTCTGCCTGCCTATTCAGACTTATGGGATATGGGTAAATTGAAAAACAAGGAAGTGGTTTGGGCAGTAGATTATTCTACTAACCTTGCACTAAATGACCTAGCTAGTTCCACCTTCCCATCAGGGCATTCAAGGGGTTCTAATAATGGTCACCTAATGTTCTTGATGGTATATGACCAAGTAAATACCAGCATTTTGATTAGGGATATACCCAATGGTCGTCCATTCAATAGGTATATGCCTACTTTGTCTTTCCTAAATCTATTTGATGACGCCAATGACGGTAGGTATGCCGCCTCTTTCCAAACCGTTTGGACTGCTAATAAAGCTGCAACTGGTTTTGCCGTTGGCGATACTGCTGCATTTGCAAGTAAGGCAATTATTTCCCCTGCAGTAATGGCTTCAAAGAAATATACTACTTATGATCAGGCTAAAACCTATGCTGCTAATGGGGTTCCTGTACAAAGGAAATTCTATGTTTCTCTGAAAAAATTCAAAGATTCAACAAGGGCAAGCCTAGCTGAGGCACAAAGTGCAAGGGATGCTTATGTGATACGTTTGGCTGAAATGTACTTGATTGCTGCAGAAGCTGAAGTAAATATTGGCAAAACTGATTCAGCGGCTTATTATGTAAATATCATTAGAACAAGGGCTGCATTACCTGGAAAAGTTGCTCAAATGCAAGTGACCCCTGCTCAAATGAACCTTGATTTTATTTTGGACGAAAGGGCAAGGGAATTGTCGGGTGAGCAATTGAGATGGTTTGACCTAAAACGTACTGGAAAACTGGTTGATAGAATTAAGACTATGAATCCTGATGCGGCGGTTTATGTTCAACCTTTTCATACAGTTAGGCCCATTCCACAAAGCCAAATTGATGCTGTAACAAACAAATCAGCATTTCCTCAAAACCAAGGCTATCAATAGCCTAAATTTGAGCGTAGATTTTTTAAAAATAGGAACACAATATGAAAAAAATTCTGGCATTAGTTGTTGTAATCATACTTGCCGCTTTTAGGCAAGCAGATGATAAACCAAGTATATTCCTAATTGGAGATTCAACTATGGCAGACAAGCCATTGGACGAAAATCCAGAAAGAGGCTGGGGGCAGTTATTCCCCCAGTTTCTTTTGCCAGGCATTCAGGTGCAGAACCATGCCATGAATGGAAGAAGCACCAAGAGCTTTATCAAAGAGGGTAGGTGGGATACCGTTATGTCAAGAATGCGCAAAGGTGATTATGTGCTCATTCAATTTGGGCATAATGACCAAAAGGTAGAAGATAGCAATCGCTCTGCGCCAGCCCATGGCTTATACAAAGAGAATCTAATCCGCTTTGTAAATGATACTAGGAGTAAAGGTGGTTTTCCCATTTTGATTACTCCTGTAATGCGACGCAAGTTTGATGATAAAGGAAAATTTGTAGATCAGCACGGTGACTACCCAGGTGTTGTAAAAGAAGTAGCAGCCATGTTAAAAGTACCCATGATTGATTTGCACAAATCAAGTGAGGCGTTGATTGTAAAAGAAGGAGTGGAAGGTAGTAAGCGCTTATTCTTAAACATCCCAGCAAAGCATTTTAAAAATTATAAAGGCAAGGAAGAAGACAATACACATTTTAGTGAATATGGAGCAGCATCAATGGCTTCCTTGGTTTGTGAATCTATAGCTAACCAAAAATTGTCTTTAGTCAATTTTTTAAAACCTTCTTTGTTTCAGGGGAAATTCCAATTTGAATTACCCAAAATTTATTTGCCACATTTTAGGCAAGACACATTAAGCATCCTAGCTAATGGAGCAGTATCAGATGGTAAAACCTTGAATTCAATAGCCATTAACAAAACCATTGAGCAAATGGCAGCCAAGGGTGGTGGGGTAGTTAAAATACCTGCAGGCTTATGGTTAACAGGTCCTATTGTAATGAAAAGCAATATCAATCTCTATGTAGAAAAAAATGCCTTGGTTATTTTTACCAGTGACTTGAATCAATATCCCTTAGTGGTTTCATCTTTTGAAGGTGTAGACGCTGCAAGGTGTCAGTCTCCTATTACTGCTGAAGGAATAAGTAATATTGCTATTACAGGTAAAGGTACTTTTGATGGCAATGGTTTTTACTGGAGACCATTGAAGAAAGATAAGATGAATGAATCTGGTTGGAAGAATCATTTACAAACCTATGGTGGCGCCTTAACAGATGACAAGAAAACATGGTATCCTTCAGAAGCAGCAGTTAAAGCTTCTTTGGACAAAAATATAGGCAAACTAACTGAGGGTAAAAAACTCAGTGATTTTGAGGGAATCAAAGATTTTCTAAGACCCAATATGGTTAGGATCTCTAATTCAAAAAATATCTTAATTGAAGGTGTCACCTTCAATAATAGCCCAGCATGGACTACACACGTAGTTACAAGCGAACATATTACCATTAAGGGACTGATTGTGAAGAATCCTTGGTATGGCACCAATACAGACGCCCTTGATCTGGAAAGTTGTAAAAATATATTCATGGAAGACTGTGTGTTTGATACGGGAGATGATGGCATTACTATCAAATCTGGTAGAGATGAAGATGGTAGAAAAAGAGGGATGCCAACACAGGATATGATTGTGAACAATTGTACTGTTTATCATGCACATGGAGGCTTTGTAATTGGGAGTGAAATGAGTGGTGGAGCACGCAACCTGTATGTAGGAAATTGTACTTTTATTGGAACTGATATTGGACTTAGATTTAAAACAACTAGGGGTAGAGGTGGAATTGTTGAAAATATCTATGCTAGCAATATTGTGATGAAAGATATTGTGGCAGAAGCTATTTTGTTTGACATGTATTATATGGCCAAAGACCCAGTTGTTTTGGCTGGTGAAAAAAGAGAACCTCCTGTGGTAGAAACACTTCCTGTAACAGAAGCTACTCCTCAGTTTCAGCATTTCTTCTTTAATAATATCAGTTGCAATGGTGCATCAAAAGCCATTTTTGTAAGAGGAATCCCAGAAATGCATGTAAAAGACATTCAAATGAACAATGTGTTTATACAAGCAAATGAGGGTATTGACATTCAAGAAGCAACAGGTATTCAACTAAATAATATAAGCGTACACGCTAACAATAAAAATCCATTGGTGTATACACTCAATAGTAGTGACATCAAGATTAAGGGTTTTGACTTTAGTAATAAATCTGAGACATTTTTGCAAGCACATGGTCCTAGAACAAAAACTGTTTCTATTACCCTGAAGAACAATCAAAAAACTAAAACTGATATTGGCTTTGGAGCCGATGCTAAAACCATAGAAATTAAGTAATATGAAAAGATTTATTTCCATTGTATTGTTTTCTTTGACTTTGCTCCAAGCAATACATGCACAGAGTCCAGCAGAAAGAATGGCAGCCACCATTATGAAAACCTGGACAGATACCCTATGGGTAGATGGCGCTAAACCAACCAAATGGTCTTATGACCTTGGTGTTGTTTTAAAAGGGATTGAAGGTCTTTGGTATCAAACCGCTGACCCCAAGTATTTCAACTATTTGCAAAAAAGTATGGACTATTTTGTAGAAGAGAATGGAAATATTCGCACTTATAAAATAGAGGATTATAATCTTGATAATATTCTGGATGGTAGAATGTTATTGACTTTGTATAAAGTAACTAGTAAAGAAAAGTATTATAAGGCAGCCTTAACATTAAGGGAACAATTAAAAAAACAACCTCGCACCAATGCTGGAGGTTATTGGCATAAGAAAATCTATCCACACCAAATGTGGTTAGATGGTTTGTATATGGCAGAACCTTTTCATGCAGAATTTGCCGCCGATTTTAATGAGCCAGAAGCGTATAAAGACATTGCTCAACAGTTTATTGTTATGGAAGCCAAAGCCAGAGAACCTAAATCTGGTTTAATCTATCATGGATGGGATGAATCAAAAGAACAAAAATGGGCTGATCCTAAGACAGGCCTCTCACCACATTTTTGGGCAAGGGCCATGGGTTGGTATGGTATGGCATTAGTAGACGTGATGGAAAGGATGCCTAATAACAATCCTTATAAGGACTCTTTAAAACAGATCCTAATTAGGTTTGTTACTGCCATCAAGAAAGTACAGGATCCAACAACAGGTGTTTGGTATGATATATTGAACCTGCCTAAAGAAAAAGGGAACTATTTAGAAGCTTCTGCCTCAAGTATGTTTGTTTGCACCATTGCAAAAGCAGTTAGATTGGGTTACTTGCCAGCCACTTGGATGGCAGTTGCAGAGAAAGGTTATGCAGGGGTTCTCAAAGAGTTTTTAAAAGTAGATGAGAATGGTCAAACCAATTTACATGGTACGGTTTCTGTTAGTGGCTTAGGAGGTAATCCTTATAGAGACGGAAGCTATGCTTATTACATGAGTGAGAAAGTGATTGTTAATGATAAAAAAGGCGTAGGCGCATTCTTGCAAATGGCCAATGAAATGGCTTTGCACAAAAATTTGAAATTGGGAGCGGGAAAATCTGTGCTCTTAGATGATTGGTTCAACTCAGAAAAGAAAAAAGATATTCTTGGTATTCTAAAACCCTATCATTATAAATGGGATGAAATGTACAATAATGGTTTCTACCTATTAGGTCAGGTATTTAATGCTCATGGTGTACAAACCAAAACCTTGAGTGCTGCTCCAACAAAAGAGAATCTGAAAAACAGTGAGATCTATTTGATTGTTGATGCCGATAATATTGCCGATAATCCCACCCCTAATTATGTTCAGGCAAAAGACATAACAGCCATTACTGAATGGGTAAAAGCTGGTGGTGTATTGGTTTTGTTACACAATGACAAGGGTAACGCTGAATTTGAACATTTTAATCAATTGGCTAATAGTTTTGGGATCCATTTTAATGAGGATAGTTATAATAGGGTTCAGGGTAATCAATATGAAACTGGTGCGGTAATGGTCCCTGCAGGAAATCCCATCTTGCCAAACGTGAAAAAGATCTATCAAAAAGAAGTTAGTTCAATTACCTTAACTGCCCCTGCAAAACCCATGTTGAAAAAAGAGGAATTAATCATTTTTGCAACTGCAAAATTGGGCAAGGGTACTGTGTTTGCAACAGCTGACCCTTGGTTGTATAATGAATATACAGATGGTAGAAAATTGCCCATGGAATACCAGAACCTCCAAGCTGCCAATGATTTGGTAAAATGGTTGATCAAACAAATTCCGGTTAAACAAAGCGCAAAATAAATCAACCTATCATTGATGTTTATTTTAACAACTGTCAACAACAATACAAAGTTTTGAAAAAGAAAGGAGCAACTTATTGGTTAATTGCATGCATGCAGCTATGCTGTTTCATATTAATCATGCCTAGCATTCAATTAAATGCCACAGCTAAAGTAATA
Organism: Bacteroidota bacterium; assembly: GCA_947460595.1. Lineage (GTDB taxonomy): Bacteria > Bacteroidota > Bacteroidia > Chitinophagales > Chitinophagaceae > Sediminibacterium. Next base: position 406,017 of record CANHGS010000001.1, read on the forward strand.
GTGGTAGATCAACAAGGAAAAGGAGATTTTACAAGTATCCAAGCTGCAATTAACAGTCTTCCAGATCAAGCGGGAGAACATAGGGTGATCCTAATTAAAAATGGCATTTACCAGGAGAAAATATTTATTGAAAAGCATTTTGTAGCACTAGTTGGTGAAGACAAAAACAAAACACAGATTCGCTGCTCGCAGGCTAGAGATATTTGGCGTTGTGAACACCCCGATGATTGGGGTGTAGCTACTATTAATCTAAAAGGTTCAGATATTGTTTTGGAGAACCTTACCATCTCAAATGATTTTGGATTTAACCTAAAAGATGAAATGCATATTGACTGCAAAGCGGATTCTATTAATCCCTTTAAAGTGGTTAAAAAATCGGGCCACCAAATGGCTTTGAGAAGTTTTGGTACCACTAGGTTAATTGCGCGTAATTGTATTTTCAAAGCCTATGGTGGCGATACCGTAAGCCCTTGGAATACAACAGAAGGCCAATTTTATTTCAAAGACTGTGACATGGAAGGAGGGGTAGATTTCTACTGTCCACGAGGTTGGGCTTATGCAGAGAATTGCGTGTTCAATGCTCATGGCAATACGGCCGCTATCTGGCATGATGGATCAGGAAATCAAGACAGCAAAACAGTATTAAAAAATTGTGTATTTAAAGGTGATGACGGGTTTAAATTAGGAAGGTATCATAGAGACGCACAGTTTATCTTATTGGATTGTAAGTTTGCCAAAAACATGGCGGATGCGCCTATTTATCTAAACCCATCGCAACCGCAAAACCAGATTCAATGGGGACGCAGAATTTATTTCTACAATTGCCACAAAGAAGGCGGAGACTATGGTTGGTTTGCAAACAATTTGTTTGAATCAAAAATTAGCCCAGAAACCATCACAGCAACTTGGGTATTTCATGGAAGTTGGAAACCCGAGTTGATCAGCTTTGTCAAAGCCAAACCTGAATTCAAAGTGGTGCCTGCTGTATACCAAATTCCTGCTACAAGTCAGCAGCCTAGTATTGATACTATTGCTGAAAAAATGTTGTTCTATCAACGCGCCGTAGGCGGATGGCCCAAAGCTGTGAATGAAGTAAAATTGGATTACCAAAAAACACTCACTGTTTTAGAAGCCAAAACGGCATTGGCCGATTCTTTGCATATAGACGCCACATTTGATAATGAAGCTACTAGCCGAGAAATTAAATATTTAATGACTGCCTATATAAAAACTGCTAATCCAAGGTATTTGGCTGCAGTAGAAAAAGGCGTAGCCTATTGTTTGCGCGCGCAGAATGCCAAAGGCGGTTGGCCACAATATTTTCCAGATGCAAGTTTATACAGGGCACAGATCACTTACAATGATAATGCCATGGTGAATGTGCTCAATATTTTAGGTGATATAGTTGAGGGGAAAAACGGGTTTGATAAAATCAATCCTGTTTTTAAACCTGCAGCTGAAATGGCTATCAAAAAGGCTATTGATTGCATTATAGATACCCAGATTAAAGTGAATGGCAAACTCACGGCATGGTGTACCCAATATAATCCTATTACCCTTGTCCCAGAAATGGCAAGAAAGTTTGAATTGGCTTCTATTAGCGCTAATGAGTCTGTAGCAATTGTAAGGTTCTTAATGCGTCAAAGACAGCCTTCTGTTGCAATAAAACAAGCTATCAATGCTGCCATTGAATGGTTTCAAGCTGTTAGAGTTAATGGTTATAGATACCAAGATGTTGCAGCACCTGATCAGCCCAAGGGCAAGGATCGGGTTTTGGTGGCAGATGCTAATGCAAGTGTATGGGCAAGGTTCTATGAAATTGAAACCAATAAACCGCTATTTAGTGGAAGAGATAGTCAGAAAAAATATGACGTCAAAGAAATTGAATGGGAAAGAAGAACGGGATATGCCTGGTATGGTGTTTGGCCAGAAACTTTGCTAAACAAGGACTATCCCCAATGGAAAACTATGAATCATAATTAGTAAGCAAGCAATTCATAAGAGATGAGCAAATTGAACAAGGGGACCATTGGTTCCATCACTGTCAAGACTGGTGAAAAAGATTTTCAATCTATAATGGAATTGCCAGAAAAAGTTTTGCAATTTGGCACCGGAGTTTTGTTACGTGGTTTGCCAGATGGGTATATAGACCTGGCCAATAAGAAGGGATTGTTTAACGGAAGGGTCTTGGTAGTCAAGTCTACGGATACCCCAGGCTCTGATGATTTTCAACAACAAGATGGTCTCTATACGGTTGTGGTTAGGGGTTTTGAAAATGGTCAGGCAATAGACAAATGGGATTTGAATGCCAGTATTAGTAGGGTGTTGGCAGCCAATACCCAATGGAATACTATTTTGGCTTCAGCTGCAAATCCAGACATGCAAATAGTAATTTCCAATACCACAGAAGTGGGAATAGTACTATTGGAAGAATCTATATATGCTAATCCGCCAGTCTCTTTTCCAGCCAAGCTCCTAGCCTTTTTATACAAACGCTATGGGCATTTCAATGGTAGTAGTGACGCAGGAATGGTTATTATTCCTACAGAATTGATTTCTGACAATGGACAAAAATTAAAATCAATTTTATTGTCCTTATCTCAATTCAATCAATTAGAGCCAGCCTTTATAGCTTGGTTAGATAGCGCCATTGATTTCTGTAATTCATTAGTGGACAGAATTGTTCCGGGCAGGCTTCCAACTTCAGAAGCGGAAATAATTAGCAAGACCTTGGGCTATGAAGATAATTTGATGATTATGGCAGAGCCTTATAGTTTGTGGGCCATAGAAACTAAGCGTGAAAGAACCAAAGAGATTTTGTCTTTTGCTTCCGTAAATCCTGGAGTGAAATTGACCCATGATATTTCTAAATACAAGGAACTTAAATTAAGGTTACTAAATGCTACCCATAGTTTTTCCTGTGCATTGGCTATGTTGAGTGGATTTGATACAGTTAAAGTAGCCATGGCTTCGGACCAATTTCGTGCATTTGTTTTGGCTCTCATGATGGAAGAAATCAAACCCTTAGTAGTGGGTGTTTCCATTACAGAAGCGGAGGCGTCAGACTTTGCACAGCAAGTGGTAGATAGATTCAGGAATAATTCTATTGAACATCGTTGGGTAAATATTAGCATGCAGTACAGTCTGAAAATGGCTTCAAGGTGTATGCCGTTAATTCTAAAGTCTTATGAACAAGGGAATAGCCCTAGAAAAAGAATGTTATTGGGTTTTGCCGCCTATCTTTTATTGATGCGTACGGTGCAGGATGGGGATGGAAAATATTATGCCGAAGTTAGTGGCCATAGGATTGCATTGACAGATGATAAAGCGGCCAGTATGCATATTTACTGGCAAGAACCCAATCTAGAAAAAACGGTCATTGCCGTTTTACAAGATGCCAATATCTGGAATGCTAACCTAAGTACTATTCCCGGATTTGTTCAAGACCTAGTTCAAGTATTAGCCGCTTGTCAACAACAAGGAATTACAGAAATTTTACGAACTTTAAAGGATTAATTAGCAAATCATGTCTATCAAAAGAAGCATATTACAAGTGCACCCCAATGACAATGTTTTGGTGGCTTTGCAAGACTTGGCAAAAGGAGAAACACTAGCGTTTAATGGTCATTCTTATACCTTATTAGAAGACGTTCCAGCCAAACACAAATTCACTACCCAACTGATTGCAGAGGGAGAAGATATTATCATGTATGGTGTTTTAGTTGGCAAGGCAAAGGCTCAATTAGAGGTTGGCGTAAGAATTGCCACGGAAAATATTAGGCATGCATCGGATGGTTTCAAATTAGGAGAGCGAAGAACTGCTTGGCAAATGCCATCTGTTGAAAAATGGAAGAACCGAACTTTTATGGGTTATCACCGTAAAAATGGATCTGTAGGTACGGGTAATTATTGGTTGGTAGTACCCATGGTTTTTTGTGAGAATAGAAATGTAGAAGTATTAAAAGAAGCCTTGATGGAAGAACTGGGTTATGCAAGACCCAGAAAATACCACCAATACACCAACAAACTTGCTGCTTTGTACAAGAGTGGTGCAAGTATGGAAGCTATTGAAGCGGAATTGTTTGAAGAGAAATTAGTAGGTCAAGGTGTAGAACCTTTATTCCCAAATATTAGTGGCATCAAGTTTTTAAATCACGAAGGTGGATGTGGTGGCGTAAGATCAGATGCACAAGCTTTGTGTGCATTGTTGGCGGGCTATATTACCCATCCCAACTGTGCAGGTGCCACGGTGTTGAGCCTAGGTTGCCAGAACGCCCAGGTATCAATGCTGCAAGAAGAAATTGCCAAGAGAATTCCCGAATATGATAGACCATTGTATATTTTGGAACAACAAAAAACGGGGTTAGAAACTAATTTATTGGCATCAGCTATTCAACAAACTTTTAAAGGTTTGGTAAAAGCCAATGAACAAACAAGAGAACCAGCACCCGTATCAAAAATTGTGATTGGATTGGAATGCGGTGGCTCCGATGGCTTCTCTGGTATCTCTGCCAATCCAGCCATTGGCTTTACGTCAGATTTGTTAGTGGCATTGGGTGGTTCTGTTATCCTTTCTGAATTCCCTGAATTATGTGGGGTTGAGCAGGAACTAAGTGATAGATGTGTGGATGAAAACAAAGCCAATAGGTTTATGCATTTGATGCAAACTTATAATCGTTTGGCTGAAGAAGCAGGAAGTGGTTTTTATATGAATCCTTCTCCGGGAAATATCAAAGATGGACTAATTACAGACGCTATAAAAAGCGCAGGTGCTGCCAAAAAAGGAGGTACTTCTCCGGTGGTGGATGTATTGGATTATACAGAACCAGTGACCAAATCAGGTTTGAATTTATTGTGTACTCCTGGCAATGATGTGGAATCAACCACTGCAGAAGTTGCTTCAGGTGCAACCGTAGTATTATTCACTACAGGTTTAGGAACTCCTACCGGTAACCCAATAACTCCAGTAATTAAAATAGCTACTAATTCTGCGCTCTTTCAAAGAATGCAAGACATTATGGATATTAATACAGGCACCATCATTGAAGGTGAGGAAACTATTGAAGAAGCAGGAGAACGAATATTGGATTATGTTGTTGAAGTAGCTAGCGGAAATATAAAAGTGGCTGCTGTAAAACACGGACAAGATGATTTCATTCCTTGGAAAAGGGGTGTGAGTTTATAAACGGTTGGTAATGCCAGCCATGCCATTGGATAAGAAAAATTGATTGTATGAAGCCCTTTTTAGACGAGCATTTCCTGTTACAAAATAAGACAGCGGAAAAACTATATCATGACTATGCCAAGCAGATGCCCGTGATTGATTATCACTGTCATTTGCCTCCACAACAAATTGCAGAAAACCATTCTTTTCAAAATATTACACAGGCTTGGTTATATGGCGACCACTACAAATGGCGCGCCATGCGTACCAATGGGGTGCATGAATCTTATTGTACAGGTGATCAACCTGATCAGGACAAGTTTGAAAAATGGGCTACCACGGTTCCTTATACTTTGCGCAATCCTTTGTACCACTGGACACATTTGGAATTACAGCGCTATTTTGGGATTACAGATATTTTAAATGCGGACAGTGCCAAATTGGTTTATGAAACCGCGTCTAATCTGATTAAAACTCCAGAATATTCTGTTCAAAATTTGCTACGCAAAATGAATGTGGCATTGGTTTGTACCACAGATGATCCTGTAGACGATTTGCGCTACCACAAGCAATTAAAAGAACAGGGTTTTGAAATTCCTATTCTGCCAGCATTCAGACCGGACAATGCCATGAATGTAGTAAGCCCAGAGCAGTTTAATCATTACTTGCAAAAACTGCAGGCCAGTACCAATATTTCTATTGCTTCTTTTGATGACTACCTCTATGCCTTGCAAAACAGACATGACTTTTTTGCTGAAGCTGGATGTGGTGTTTCTGATCATGGTTTAGAAGAAATTTATGCAGAAGACTTTACGGGTTCTGAAATTGATAACATCTTCAATAAGATTCATTCAGGAAAAGCATTGAATGAAACCGAGCAATTGAAGTTCAAATCGGCCATGCTCTTGCATTTTGCAGAGTGGGATCATGAAAAAGGCTGGGTACAGCAATTCCATTTGGGCGCTTTGAGAAATAACAATGCTAGGATGATGCAGCAGTTGGGTCCAGATACTGGCTGGGATTCTATTGGTGATTTTCAACAAGGAAGGGCATTGGCTAAATTCCTAAATAAACTAGATACCGGCAATACTTTGGCCAAAACTATTTTATACAATTTGAATCCTGCAGACAATGAACTAATGGCTACCATGATTGGTAATTTTAATGATGGTTCCAGTGCTGGTAAAATTCAATATGGTTCTGCTTGGTGGTTCTTAGATCAGAAAGACGGCATGGTTAAGCAAATGAATGCGCTTTCTAATATGGGGTTGTTGAGCCGATTTGTAGGAATGTTGACAGACTCCAGAAGCTTCTTGTCTTTCCCAAGGCACGAATATTTTAGAAGGTTATTATGTAATTTGTTTGGATCAGAAATTGAGAGTGGAGAATTACCCAACGATATTGAATGGGTGGGTTCTGTGATTCAAGATATCTGTTATAGAAATGCACAGAACTATTTTGGTTGGAAGGGGATTACCCCCATCGTGTAGACACGCAAACGATAACGTAAATATTCTATTCAAAAGCGCTTATCTGGGGGCTTTTGAATTTTCTAGGAGTTAACTTTGCCTATACCATTATTAATGGTTTAAATTTAAGCTATGTTAACACCAGCATTATTTGATTTAAGGGGAAAGACTGCCCTTGTAACAGGTTGTAATAAAGGAATAGGAAAAGCCATGGCTATTTCCTTGGCTGAGGCCGGGGCCGATATAATTGGCGTATCTGGATCACTAGCCGCAAGTGGAAGTGAAATTGAGTTAGCTGTAACGGCATTGGGTAGAAAATTCTTTGCCTATCAAGCAAATTTGAGTGAAAGAACGGCCCTTTTAGCTTTTGTTGAAAAAGTACAAACTGCTCATCCCATCATTGATATTTTGATTAATAATGCGGGTACTATTCTGCGTAAACCTGCTGCGGAACACCCAGACGAATATTGGGATCAAGTACTAGCCTTAAACCTAGACGCGCCATTTATTTTGGCTAGGGAATTTGGTAAAAAAATGATTGAGCGCGGACAGGGAAAAATTATTTTCACTTGTTCTCTTTTGAGTTTTCAAGGCGGTATTAATGTACCAGGTTATGCCGCTAGCAAAGGAGCATTAAGTAGTTTGGTAAAAGCCTTGAGCAATGAGTGGGCCTCTAAAGGGGTTCAAGTAAATGGCATCGCCCCCGGCTATATTGCTACCGATAATACAGAGGCTTTGCGCAATGATCCAGAAAGAAGTAAAACCATACTAGATAGGATTCCTGCAGGCCGTTGGGGGCAGATTGAAGACTTTAAAGGCCCAATCGTTTTCTTGTCTTCAGCAGCTTCTGATTATGTAAGCGGAACCATACTCACCGTTGATGGTGGATGGATGGGGAGGTAAGGTTAAAAAGTCAAAAGTCAAAAGTCAAAAGTCAAAATAAGTAGAAGTAGAAAATAAAAAAGGGAAATAAAAAATAGATAAATAAAAAAATTGAAGATTTTAAAACTTGACCCTATGCAAATTAGATTTCAAAATAGCCCTAAAGAAGTAAAGGGTATGAGTACAGCAGAATTGCGTGAGAATTATTTAGTGCCATCCTTGATGCAAGCGGATCATTTGGAATTAGTGTATTCACATTATGACCGTGTGATAGTGGGTGGCGTGAAACCAGTGAATACCAGTGTTCCATTGAAAGTGGAAGAAGAATTAAAAGCAACTTATTTTCTGGAAAGAAGGGAGTTGGGAATTATTAATGTTGGAGGTGATGGAACCGTAGTTGCTGATGGTATTAGTTATGAACTGTCTAAATTGGATTGTTTGTACCTGGGAAAAGGAACCCAAGACGTTAGCTTCTCTAGCAAGAGTGCTGCAACCCCTGCTGATTTCTTTTTAATGTCTACTCCTGCACATGCTGCTTATCCTAATACTTTAATGACCAAGGAAGCGGCTGCGCCAGTTGCCATGGGTGAAACAGCTACTGCTAACAAACGTACCATCTACAAATACATTCATTTAGACGGCATTAAGAGTTGTCAATTGGTGATGGGTTTAACGGTACTTGCAGAAGGAAGTGTTTGGAATTCTGTTCCACCGCATACTCATACGCGTAGAATGGAAGTCTATTTCTATTTTGATTTGCCAGCTCAACATAGGGTTTTCCATTTAATGGGAGAGCCACAAGAAACCAGGCATCTAGTTATGGCCAATCATGAAGCAGTGATATCTGCACCATGGTCTGTGCATTGTGGACCTGGCACTACCAATTACGGATTTATTTGGGCAATGGCTGGTGAAAACCAAGTCTTCTCTGATATGGATCCAGTGGCTATTGCAGAGATGAAATAGTGTAGCATCATTATAGGTGAATAGTTTTCTACAAGGGTGAACGGCCATTCGGCGGTTCACCCCAAAAAAAATCGCACCCTGTACCGCTATGTACAAGGTGCGAAGCATTCACTGCTATTTAAACTACAAACGAACTTTGATCACTAATTTTTTGATAGCTTCTGTGCCAATCATGGGCGCGTGTACGTCTTCTGGATAGAAGATGGCAAACTGACCATCAGTTAATCCAAAATACATGTCAGGTGCGTCTTCATAGAACAATACATCCTTTTCTGAATTATATTCTCCACGTTGAGACTGACAACTGGTTCTGGGTTTCCATCCTAGGGTTTCTTTTCCGCGAATGCAAACTTGAATGTCAATATGTGCATTGTGGCATTCAAATTTGGCAATACTAGCTGCTGCAGTAGTACCTTCTTTGTCAGAAACAATGCCTCTTAGATTTTCTCCATCAATATCAAATTTTCCCACTTCAAGTGCAGCTAAATCTGTATTATTGATAAATTCAAATGCCTTTGCAAAATGAGGATGCAAGGAAGCGTATTTTGATCCGTTGTTGATGCTATCTACAATCATGATTGTTGTTTTTGAAAATTAACGTTGTACCCTTCCGCTACCATCACCTTTCATCAATTCTTTCACCTCTGTTAATGTGGCGTGGTTCAGGTCTCCTGGAATAGTATGTTTGATGGCAGAAGCTGCTACCCCAAATTCGGCCGCTTCTGGCATTGGCATACCGCTAACCAAACCATAGATAAAACCGCTAGCAAATGAATCACCACTACCCACACGGTCAACAATTCTAACTTCGTACTGTCTGCTATGGTAGAATTCTGTTCCATCATATACCAAGGCGCTCCAGCCATTATCAGAAGCACTATGGCTTTCACGCAAAGTAGAGGCAATGTATTTAAATCCAAATTTCTCTTTCATTTGTTTGAAAACACTCTTGTAGCCATCTAGGTTTAATTCGCCCTTGGTAACATCTGTACCTTCTGCTTTAAAGCCTAATGTTGTATCAGCGTCTTCTTCGTTGCCAATACAAACGTCTACATATTGGCAAAGCTTGGTCATTACTTCTCTTGCTTTTTCCTTAGTCCACAATTTCTTGCGATAGTTTAAGTCAATACTGGTGGTAATGCCTTTTGCTTTAGCAGCTTTTAATGCAGCAAGGGTTAGTTCAGCAGCTTTATCGCTCAAAGCTGGTGTAATTCCAGTGGTATGGAACCAACTAGCTCCTTCCAGGATTTTATCAAAATCAAATTCGCTAATGTCTACATCAGCAATTGAAGCGCCAGCTCTGTCATAAATTACTTGAGAAGCACGCATGGATGCGCCTGTTTCTAAGAAGTATATACCCAAACGTTTACCACCACGGGCAATGAATTGGGTATCTACGCCATACCTACGGATATGGTTGATAGCAGCCTGACCAAGTGCGTTGTCAGGTACTTTTGTTACAAATACACCATCCAAGCCATAATTACTTAAGGCTACTGCCACGTTTGCCTCACCGCCACCATAAGTGACGTCAAAACTGTCGCTTTGTACAAAGCGTTCAAAACCGGGAGTGGAAAGACGCATCATGATTTCTCCGAGCGTTACAACTTTTTTAGACATGTCAATCGTTTTTAATAGTAGGGTTTAAGTTGAATCATCTTATCTTCAAAGACTCTTTGTAAAGTTGGTCAATTATCCTTGCCAAGAGAAAAAAACGTGCTTTAAATAGAACAAAAAATACGCAAACGATTGCGTACTAAAATGGTTTATTTTTAGCAATTCAAACTTACATTGCTTATCAAAAATTAGTCATATGGAAAAGAAAGCAGCCATCCTTGATTTGATTCCCGAACAAGGTATTTTACCCCTTTATTTTTATAAGGATACCAACGTGAGTATTGGCGTACTGAAAGCTTTGTATGAAGCAGGTATTCGTGCCGTAGAATATACCAATCGTGGTGAAGCAGCATTGACCAATTTTAAAGAAATGCGCAAGGTGTGCGATGCTGAGTTAAAAGGCATGTATTTGGGAATTGGCACCATCAAGAATGCAGATATGGCTAAGACTTTTATTGATGCCGGTGCTGATTATATTATCTCTCCCGGTTTGGTAGAATCAGTTGCAAAAACAGCTGACCAATACAATATGTTATGGGTGCCAGGATGTATGACTCCTTCAGAAATTATTCAAGCTGAGACCATGGGAGCAAGAATGATTAAATTGTTTCCAGGAAATATTCTAGGTCCTGGATTTCTTTCTGCCATTAAAGAGATTTTCCCGGGTTTACTATTTATGCCTACTGGTGGTGTAGAATTAGACAAAGACAATATTGGTGCATGGTTTAAAGCTGGCGTTTGTGCAGTTGGTATGGGAAGCAAATTGATCACCAAACAATTGTTAGAAGAACAAAACTATCAACAAATAGCAACGGATACCGTTAAAGCACTTGAGATTATTACATCTATCAAATCCCCCAAATAAACCTTATGGAAACGATCTCTGAAAAAATTGGCAAATACAGATGGACAGTCTGTGCGTTGCTATTCTTTGCAACAACCGTAAACTACCTAGACAGGCAGGTGTTGAGTTTGCTTAAAACAACTTTGGAACACGAGTTCAATTGGACCAATTCCGATTATGCCAATATTACTTCTGTGTTTCAATTTGTGTATGCGGTATCCATGTTATTTGCCGGCAGAATAGTGGACAAATTAGGTACTAAATGGGGTTATGCTTGGGCCATTATTATTTGGTCATTAGGTGCCATTATTCATGCTTATGCCGTTCCTTTGGGAACAACTGCATCAGCGGTATTAGGCATTGTAGGTATTACAGCTATTCCTGTTTCTATTTTAGGCTTCATGATCTCAAGAGCCGTTTTAGGATTTGGTGAAGCAGGAAACTTTCCAGCTGCTATTAAAGCAACGGCTGAATATTTTCCCAAAAAAGAACGCTCATTTGCAACAGGTATTTTTAATTCAGGTGCCAATGTTGGAGCTGTTCTTGCTCCATTGTCGGTGCCTTGGATTGCAGAGAACTGGGGTTGGGAAGCTGCCTTTTTAATTATTGGTGCGGTTGGGTTTGTATGGTTAATCTTTTGGTTTATATATTATGAAATTCCCACCAAACAAAAACGCCTCTCTAAAGCTGAATTAGATTATATCAATAGCGATAAGGTAGAAGCAGAAACGACTAATGAAAAATCTACAGAAAAAACTCCTTGGTTGGTATTATTAGGATTTAACCAAACATGGGCATTTGTAGTAGGTAAATTCATGACCGATGGGGTATGGTGGTTTTATTTGTTCTGGTTGCCAGGTTATTTAAAAGACCAATATGGCATGACAGGGATTGCGGTAAATATTCCATTGGCTGTATTGTACAGTATAACCATGATAGGAAGTGTTAGTGGAGGATGGTTTCCAACCTATTTTATAAATAAGGGGTATAAACCATATGACGCAAGAATGAAAGCCATGTTGGTGATTGCAGTGATTCCATTGATTGTATTAGCAACTCAACCATTGGGTAGTATCAGTTATTGGGTACCTGTTTTGTTGATTGGAATTGGTACAGCTGCCCATCAAGCTTGGTCTGCCAATATCTTTACTACCGTATCTGATATGTTCCCCAAAAAATCAATTGCCTCTGTCATTGGAATTGGTGGTATGGCAGGTGGATTTGGTGGCGTGATCATTTCAAAGATTGGAGGTTGGTTATTTGATAGCTACAAAATAGCAGGTATTAAACAATCCATGGAACAAGCAACTGCCAAGGGGATGGGTGGATTTTTAGACCAAATTAAAATGGTGAAATTGGTAGATAAATATGGTGATACCATTGATATTACCAAGAAAGCTGTTACAGATTTGTCTAAAGATTTGCAAGCCCAATTAGAAGCGGTAAACCCAGCTCAATTTGCTGAATTCTTGACCATGCAAAAACAAGTAGTCATGGCTTCCATGTCTACTTCTTATACCATCATGTTCTCATTCTGTGCAGTGGCTTATCTGATTGCCTGGAGCATTATGAAACTATTGGTACCTAAAGAAAAACAAGTAAGACTATAATGAAATTGAAATATTTTTCCATCCTGATGGGTGCTATGATTGCTTTTCAGGCGAGTGCTCAAAAAGCACTGCCAGTGCAAATTAGTCATGACGCCAGCAAACAGAAAGCTACGATTACTGTTAATGGGAAACCGTTTACGGAATTCAACTATCCAGACAGTTTGGAAAAACCATTTTTATATCCCATAGTGGCATCCAACGGGAAGACCATTACAAGGGGCTTCCCGTTGAATCCACAGCCCAATGATCCTGTAGATCATCCACACCATATTGGATTATGGATGAATTACGAGAGCGTTAATGGGTTGGATTTTTGGAATAATTCTTTTGCTATTGCAGCGGATAAAAAATCACATTATGGTTGGATCCGTACTAGTAAAATTGGTAGCATCCAATCAGGTACTAAAGGCCAGTTAAGTTATGAAGCCAATTGGCATAACCAAGCAAAAACAGTCTTATTAAAAGAGGCTACCAGTTTTGAATTTAGCGGAACGGAGAACCAACGCGTTATTGATAGAATAACAACCTTAACTGCGCAAGAAACCGTCTTATTTGCAGATATCAAAGACGGATTTTTGGGATTGCGTGTAGCACATGAACTAGAACTACCCATTTTAGAATCTAAAAAATATACTGACGCCAGTGGCATTGTTACTGTTGTAAAAGCTACAAAAGACAGCAGTGTAACTGGTAATTATCTGGCTAGTAATGGCAAGCAAGGCGATGCGGTATGGGCCACCAGGGCCGATTGGTGCATGCTCTATGGCAAACAAGGTGCAGACAGCACCAGTATTGTGATGATTGACCATCCGAGTAACCCAGGTTATCCTACTTATTGGCATGCTAGGAATTATGGTTTATTTGCGGCCAATCCTTTGGGTCAGAAAATCTTTTCCAATGGAAAAGAGTCATTGAACCTAACCTTAGAAAAAGGTCAATCAGTTAGTTTTAAATACAGAATTGTCATCGCCACAGGCAAAACCCGTTTGAGTAATGAACAAATTCAAACGCAACAAAAACAATTTCAACAGGTAAAATAATTTGTCATTCCCTTGTGGGATACTACTTTTACCCCATGCAGTTGAGTTTCAGTTACCAAAAATCAAAAGTAATCCAAGCTTTGCGCTATCATTTTGTGCAAAGACCAGAAGTACGCACTATGCTCATCTTGGTAAATGTATTTGCCATTGTAGCCGCCATTTTATTTTATACCAAGAAAATTAGGCCAGAACCATTTTTATTGGGATCCATTGTTTGGATGTTTTTGATGTCTGCTTTTTGGTATTTCTTACCCAATAGAATCTATAATCAATCTGATACTTTCAAGGACAAGTTTGTCATTGATTTTAATGACAACAATGTCTTACTAGAAACCGAAAGGGGGCAAATGCTTTGGGAATGGAATAGATTTTCCAACTTTTTTGAAAGCCCTAATTTTTTTCATCTATACTTTGATAGCAAATCCTTTTTCCTTGTACCTAAAGATGGTATGGGAGACGAGTTTAGGCATGACCTTAGAGGATTATTGAATACTAAGATTGGGAAACATAGTATCAAATAAGAAAACCTATGACCCATTTAAGAAAATTTATTTTGTTAATTGGGCTATTGTGGAGTAAAATATTTGTACTAATTTTTATGTCATGAAAATATTTTCTATTCGGAACAATTATAGCGTAGTAATTATATTATTATCTTTTTGTTTTCTGAGCAATACAAATATTGAAGCGCAAAGAAAATCTACCAAACAGGACTGGATCTCTTTATTCAATGGAAAAGATCTTAATGACTGGTTTGTTAAGATACAGCATCATGAAACAGGGGATAATTATGGTAATACTTTTAGGGTAGAAGATGGAATCATTAAAGTGCGATACGACCATTATGACAAATTTAACGAGCAATTTGGACATCTTTATTTTAAACAACCATTTGCCTATTATCATTTAAAATTTGAATATCGTTTTTCAGGTGAATGGCGAAAAGATGCACCAAGTTATACTCAACTAAATAGCGGTGTCATGTATCATTCTCAAGATCCACGCACCATGCCAAAAGAGCAGGACTGGCCTATCTCCATTGAAATGCAGTTGTTGGCAGGTTTACCTGATAATCAACCAAGGCCAACTGGAAATATGTGCTCACCGGGAACGCATATTGTTTACAAGGGTAAATTAGATACTCGGCATTGTATCAATTCAAGTTCAAAAACTTATCTGCCTTCTGATGGATGGATACAAGGGGAGTTGATTGTGCTAGGAGATTCATTGATCACGCATATCATTAACGGAGATACGGTGTTGCAATATTCCAAACCACAAATAGGAGGAGAGGTAGTGAATCGGTTTGACCCGGCACAAAAAATGGATGGCAAAATTCTTGACCGTGGTTTTATTGCGTTGCAAAGCGAAGGTCAGCCAATTGATTTCAGGAATATAATGCTTTTAAACCTTGAAAGCGGTAAGCGGAAAAAAGCCAAATCAAAATAAAGATATTTCCACTTACAACTCTTTCTCCATCTCAAAATGGGGAATGGTCACTTCCTCAAATTCGGAACCTGACGCACTATATCCCAGTTTTTCGTAGAACCCAAGGGCAGTTTTGCGCGCGTGCATGGTGAGTTTGCGATATCCCCGGTCACGGGCAATATTCTCGGCAAAAGTCATCAAGACCCTTCCAATGCCCTTTCCTTGCAGTCCAGAAAGCACGGCCATCTGCCTTAGTTTAACCGTTTTAGCGTCTTGTTTGGTTAAAATACAGCAACCTTCTAGCTTGCCATCGTCAAAAAAACCAATGAGGATGTCATTTTTTTCTGCTTCCAAATCTTCCTTGGTAAAAGTTAATCCAAGGGGTTTGCGTAGCATTTGAAAACGCAATTCCACCATTTGTTGGTGTTGAACAGAGCCGTGGTCAATGATTTGTAAAGGCATAAGCTAGAGTATGGCTACAAGATAGCAAACCTTTTTTAGATGGAAAAACGTGAAAATTAAAGGGACTAACCGCTAATAGTAACTAGTTGTGGAAACAAAAATGCATTAAAAGATGGCGGTTTTGCTAAAAAGTATATTTTTGCGCCTGTAACAAAAACTTTTACAATGTCAGACATCGCAACAAGAGTAAAGAAAATCATAGTTGACAAGTTAGGCGTAGACGAAGCAGAGGTAACAAACGAGGCTTCTTTTACCAATGACCTGGGTGCCGATTCTTTGGATACCGTAGAGTTGATTATGGAGTTCGAAAAGGAATTTAACATCTCTATCCCTGATGAGCAGGCTGAAACCATCACAACTGTTGGACAAGCTGTAGCTTACCTGGAAGAGCACGCCAAGTAAGAAATCCCTTCACTAGGAATAAATTAATCCGGCCCGGTTCACTCCTGGCCGGATTATCACTTCAAATAGGCTTTGGATATGGAATTGAAAAGAGTAGTAGTAACCGGTATTGGCGCATTAACTCCCATTGGAAACAATTTGGACGAATATTGGACAAATCTTCTGAACGGCGTTTCAGGAGCCGATGCTATCACTTTGTTTGATGCCACCAAATTCAAAACAAGATTTGCCTGTGAAGTAAAAGGTTTTGATCCTACCAATTTTATGGATAGGAAAGAAGCTAGAAAATTAGATCGTTTTGCACAACTGGCTTTAGTTGCAAGCGATATGGCCGTTGTAGACGCCGGAATCAGCAAGGAGAATGTAGACGTGGATAGGGTTGGAGTTATTTTTGCCAGTGGTATTGGTGGATTACGCACTTTTCAGGAAGAAGTAACCAATTTTGCCCAGGGCGATGGCACTCCCAGATTCAATCCCTTCTTTATTCCAAAAATGATTTTGGACATTGCTGCCGGACAGATCTCTATGCGCCATGGATTCCGTGGACCAAATTTTGCCGTAGTAAGTGCTTGTGCTTCCTCAACCAATGGTATTATTGCAGCCTGCGATAATATTCGTTTGGGCAAGGCCGATATCATTATCAGTGGTGGATCAGAAGCCGTGATCAGCGAAGCTGGTGTGGGTGGTTTCAACGCCATGAAAGCCATGAGCGAACGTAATGATGACCCCAAAACCGCTAGCCGTCCTTATGACAAAGACCGTGATGGTTTTGTCATGGGAGAAGCAGCAGGCTGTTTGGTATTAGAAGAATATGAGCACGCAATTAAACGCGGAGCCAAAATTTATTGTGAAATAGCTGGAGGCGGTGCTACTGCCGATGCTTATCACTTAACCGCTCCACATCCTGAAGGATTGGGTGCGCGCAACGTAATGATTGCAGCCCTCAAAGACGCGGGCATGCAGCCAGAAGAAATTGACTACATTAACACACATGGCACTTCTACACCGTTAGGTGATGGAGCAGAAGCAAAAGCTATTACAGAAGTATTTGGTGAGCATGCTTACAGCTTGAATATCAGTGCTACCAAATCCATGACAGGTCACTGTTTGGGAGCAGCTGGTGTCATTGAATCCATTGCTTGTATCCAGAGTGTGATCTACAATATTGTTCCGCCTACTATCAATCATTTTACTGCAGATCCAACCTTGGATCCAAGACTGAATTTTACGTTCAACCAGCCACAGAAACGCATAGTGAATGCGGCATTGAGCAATACTTTTGGATTTGGCGGCCATAATGCCTGTGTGATTGTCAAAAAATATGTAGCTTAAGTTTGTGCAATTTTTCAAACAACTACTCAAAAAGTCACCAGAAGCCTCTTTTGAAAATCAGTTGAAAAACGTGCTGGGTATCAAGCCCGGTAATGCTTTACTGTACAGAACTGCGCTCTCTCATAGATCCGTAAAAGAAACCGCTGACGAGAATAACGAACGCCTAGAATATTTGGGCGATGCCGTGTTAAGCGCCATTGTAGCGGATTACCTTTTTAAACGCTATCCTTACAAGGGAGAAGGATTCTTGACAGAGATGCGTAGTAAAATGGTAAATAGGCAACAGCTCAACGATATTGCCCTAAAAATGGGACTTAAAAAACTCACTTTCTACAATAAATTTGACAATTCCCTCAAGGGTAGCCAGATCTTTGGTAATACCCTAGAAGCCTTAGTGGGAGCAGTCTACCTAGATAAGGGCTATGCAAAAACTAGTAACTGGGTGCTCAAACAAATTGTGATTCCGCACATGTTTGTAGATGACTTAGAACTCATAGACATCAACCTCAAAAACAAGTTGATTGGTTGGGCCAACAAAAATGGTAAGGTCTTAAATTTTGAGTTGGCCCAAGAAAAAATGGAAGGCAGCCGAAGACTCTTTACCATCAACGCCGTTTTAGACGGAGAAATCCTTTCTCAAGGCAAGGGGTATAACAAAAAAGACGCTAGCCAGGTAGCCGCCCAAGTAGCGGTAGAGAAGCTAGGACTCTAAGATTCAATTTCCTGGCACAATTCTATTAAAACACCATTGGTTGTTTTTGGATGCAAGAAGCAAACCCATTTGTTATCGGCCCCGCGCTTGGGTTCTGTTTGCAATAATTGAAAACCTTCAGCAGCCAATCGGGCCATTTCAGCCCTAATATCGCTTACGGCAAAAGCTAAGTGATGAATACCCTCGCCCTTTTTTTCTAGGTATTTTTCAATCACGCCACCCGGTGCAGTATTAGCCAATAGCTCAATTTTGCTTTCTCCTTTCTGAAAAAAAGCCGTTGCAACCTGTTCAGATTCAACTATTTCTGTTTTATAACAGGGGGTATTCAATAAGGTTTCAAATAAGGGAATGGATTGCTCCAAGTCCTTAACAGCAATACCAATATGTTCTAGTTTTTTCATGATATTTTTATAAAAGGGTTACTTTACGAATTGAGGAAAAACGTATTGGCATGATTTCTAGCCTCAAATTTATAGAACCTATTGCCATACTTTTGCGTTATTAGTTGAATAAACGTTTTGATTATGCTGAAACTACCTATATATCTGGACAATAACGCCACTACCCCCATGGATCCAAGGGTATTGGAAACCATGATTCCCTATTTTACCGAGCATTTTGGTAATGCGGCCAGCCGTAACCACCCCTTTGGTTGGGAAGCTGAAGAAGCTGTAGACTATGCTCGTGAGCAAGTAGCCAAATTAATTGGCGCAGATCCCAAAGAAATCATTTTTACTTCTGGTGCAACCGAAGGAGATAATCTTGGTATCAAGGGTGTGTATGAAATGTATGCCAGCAAGGGAAATCATATTATCACTTGTACTACCGAGCACAAAGCCGTGTTAGATACCTGCAAACATATTGAGCGCAGTGGTGGAGAAGTAACTTACCTAGAAGTAGGTGCAGACGGATTGGTTAATTTGGCTGAGCTGGAAGCAGCTGTTAAGCCAACAACCATTTTGATTGCCATCATGTATGCCAATAACGAAATTGGGGTAATTCAACCCGTAAAAGAAATCAGCGCCATTGCTAAGAAGCACGGGGTGTTGTTTTTCTCTGACGCGGTGCAAGCGGTAGGTAAAATACCAGTTGACGTAAACAAAGACGGTATTGATATTATGGCATTTACGGCACACAAAATGTACGGACCAAAAGGTATTGGTGCATTGTATGTACGTAGAAAAAATCCTCGCGTAAAAGTTACTGCCCAAATGGACGGTGGCGGACACGAGCGCGGAATGCGCAGCGGTACTTTGAATGTGCCAGGTATAGTTGGATTTGGTAAAGCCTGTGAACTGGCTAGACTAGATATGGCAGCCGATGCAGAGCGCTTGAGCAAATTGCGTGACAAGTTGGAAAATGCTTTGATGCAATTAGACGAAGCCTATGTAAATGGTAGCCGCGAACACCGCTTACCACATGTAAGCAATATTTCTTTCAAATATGTAGAAGGTGAAGGTTTGTTGATGGGCTTTAACAAGAACATTGCCTTGTCTTCTGGATCAGCTTGTACTTCTGCTTCTTTGGAACCTAGTTATGTATTAAAAGCCTTGGGCTTGGGTGATGACTTAGCTCATAGTTCTTTGCGTTTTGGACTAGGTAGGTTTACCACAGAAGAGCAAATTGATTATACCATTAAAGCTATCAGTGAAACTGTTTTAAAGCTGCGCGATATGAGCCCGCTTTGGGAGATGTTCAAAGAAGGCGTTGATATGGATAAAATTGAATGGGCACATCATTAATATTTTAAATCACTTCCACATAAATTAAGATACCATGGCATATTCAGAAAAAGTTATTGACCATTATAGCAATCCAAAGAACGTGGGTACTTTAGACAAGGCTAAAAAGAACGTAGGAACCGGACTAGTTGGTGCTCCAGAATGCGGCGACGTTATGCGCTTGCAAATTGAAGTGGATGACGCTACCGGTGTTATTACCGATGCTAAATTCAAAACCTTTGGATGCGGCTCTGCTATTGCATCTTCTTCTCTGGCAACAGAGTGGTTAAAGGGCAAGACCGTAGACCAAGCGGTAGCTATTGATAATATGGATTTGGTAGAAGAATTAAACCTTCCTCCAGTAAAAATTCACTGCTCTGTTTTAGCGGAAGACGCTATTAAAGCAGCCATCAATGACTACCGTACCAAGAATGGTTTGGAGCAATTGGTGTTTGAAGAAAGGATACATTAATGACTGACGGTAATAGCACCGTCAAAAGATAAGTTATGGCAGAAGTTGCATTAGAAAATAGTATTTACGTAAGCGAGAAAGCTAAGAAAAAAGTGGCTCAACTCATGGAAGAAGCAGGCGTCTCTGATGATGCATCTTATTTCTTGCGTGTTGGTGTGGTAGGAGGCGGATGTTCAGGCTTGAGTTACAAATTAGACTTTGACAATGAGATTAAACCCATGGATCAAGTCTTTGAAGACAATGGTGTAAAGGTGGTAACCGACCTGAAAAGCTTTTTGTATCTAGTAAATACTGAACTTAATTTTTCTGATGGACTCAATGGCAAGGGTTTTTATTTTGACAATCCCAACGCTAGTAGGAGTTGTGGTTGCGGAGAGAGCTTTGCGGTATAAACTGGAATAAGAATTGTTAGCGTAAGCTACATTTGCAAATAAAATAGCCGCTAGGGTGCAACCTAGCGGCATTTTTTTGCACTATTTCCAAACAGGCAGACAGCGGTTAGCGCTAGGCGTAGGTTCCTGGCGTTTTTTTATATAGAGATACCAAATGTGATAAATTACATAAAACCCGTTTCAAAACTCCCTAAGATTGGTTCAATTGGCTTTTAAGATTTAGTTTTGGAGCATGTGGATGATCTGTAAAAAAGAATGGCAACAGTTTTTCAGCAGCCTTACTGGATACTTGGCATTGTTGGTCTATCTCTTGCTCAATGGCTTATTTCTATTTTTGTTTCCTGATACCAATTTATTAGACTTTGGTTATGCCAGCCTAGCCGGTTATTTTAGCCTGGCTCCATGGTTATTGTTGTTCTTGATTCCTACCATCACCATGCGCAGTTTTGCGGATGAATTTAAATTGGGCAGTTTTGAAATTTTAAAAACACTACCACTCAGTCCAACTGCCTTGGTCATGGGTAAATGGTTGGGGTCCTTTTTAATTGTACTCACGGCCATTCTGCCTACCATCCTATATGCATTTTCCTTGCAGGCCCTAAGCGTAACAGGGGGCATTGATCTTGGGGCTGCAATTGGTAGTTATTTGGGGCTAGGATTATTGGCTGCCAGTTTTACCGCCATTGGTATTGCTGCAAGTAGTTTTACCAATAATACCGTATTAGCTTTTATTGCAGGTGCTTTTGTGGCTTTTTTATTGTACAATGGATTTGAAGCCATTAGTAAGCTCTCCGCTTTTTCAAATGGTTTAGATTATCATATAGAAATGCTAGGTATTAAATTTCATTATCGCAGTATAAGTAGAGGGGTTATTGATTTGCGCGATGCCATTTATTTTTTGGGTCTTACAGCCTTGTTTTTATTGATCACCCGTAAAAACATTGCACAGCGCTAGTACCATGAAAAAACTATTCCAACACAAATACGCTTGGGCCATTTTTACCGCCCTATTTATTACACTAGTATATCTTTCTAATCTTGTATCAATTAGGGCAGACCTAACGGCAGAAAAAAGATTTAGTCTTAGTACTTCTACTCACCAAATATTGGAAGGCTTGGATAGCACCGTAAGTATCACCGTATTTCTTACAGGTGATTTGCCTTCTGATTATAGAAAGCTTAACCAAGCAACACAAGACCTATTAAATGAATTCAAATCTATTGCTGGTGGCAATTTGTTACAAGTCAAATTTGAAAAACCAGGGGAGCACTTAAGAATGGATACGGCCAAAGCCATACTCTATGATAGTCTTTCCAGGCTGGGAGTTGTTTTTGAACAAACAGCTTCTGTATCCGCTGAATCAGACAAAACAACCCAGCAATTAATTATACCTTCAGCACTATTGCAATACAAAAATCAAAAACCTATTGCTATTGATTTAAGAAGCAGTAAGAAGGTGTTTAAGCAATATGACATGCTAACCGTGGCAGAACCAGAAGAAGACAAGGAAGCCACGCGTAATGCAGCAGAAGCATTGTTGGAATATAAATTTGCCAATGCCATCAACAAGTTAACTAGAAAGCAAGTGCCAACCATTGCTTATTTGGTGGGTAATGGTGAACCAGTAGACTTGAAGATCAATGACCTGGGCGAGAGCCTTAGAAATGAATATCGCTTGGCGGTATTTGATCTACAACAGGGATACCCAGACCCCAGTATGATTGATGCTTTGTTGGTGGTTAAACCCACCCAACAATTTAGTGAGGAAGACAAATTGAAACTGGATCAGTACGTGATGAATGGCGGAAAAATGCTCTGGTTTGTAGACAAGCTATACGCAGAACTAGATAGCTTAAAACGCAACCAAGCGGAGTATACCGCTTATGACCGTGGATTGGATTTGGATGACCTGCTTTTTAAATGGGGTGTGCGCATTAACGGAGATTTATTGCAAGATTTGAACTGTTCTAAAATGCCTATTGTGATTGGGCAGAACGCCGATGGTAGTCCCAAAATGCAACGCGTTCCATGGCCCTATTATCCCTTCTTATCTGCAAGAACCAATAATCCCATTTCACAAAATCTAGACAGGGTATTACCCCTATTCCCCTCCAGTATTGATACCGTAAAAGCCCCTGGAATTAATAAGACCATATTGTTGGCAACGGACTCCAATAGTAGGCGTTTGAGCTCACCTGCTATGGTTTCTGTGAATAGTGTCAAGGATGAAAATGACCTAAGAACTTTTAACAAGAGTTATATTCCTGTGGCGGTTTTATTAGAGGGCAGGTTCCAGTCTTTGTTTAGTAATCGGGTCTCAAGTGTACTGGCAGATTCAATTCAAAAAGCCACAGGTAAGCCTTATTTAAAACAGGCAGTCCAACCAGGAAAACAGATTGTGGTGGCTGACGCCGATATTGTGACCAATGAAGTAAGTCAGACCACGGGCCCCATGCCCATGGGTGAATTGCAAATGGAAAACTATCGCTTTGCCAATAAAGAGTTCTTGGCCAATAGTGTGGATTATTTGGTGAGTGGCAACCGGTTATTTGAAACTAGGAACAAAGATTTTGTACTCCGATTGCTAGACAAGAAAAAACTCTCAGAAGAAAAAACATTTTGGCAACTGATGAATATTGGATTACCCTTGGGCTTAGTCTTATTGCTAGGGTTATTGATTCAATGGCGTAGAAAAACCAAGTTTGCCGCCTAATTTGTGATTCCTATCTTTATCCTAAAAGCGCTTCATGGACAATCAGCAAATAGTGTATAGTGTATTTGGATTGGTATTGATCCTGGCACTAATGATGGACCTGGGCTTATTGAGTAAGAAAAATAAGACCATTAGCATCAAGGACGCGCTCTATCAAACTTTTTTCTGGGTATTATTGGCCTTTGCCTTTTTTGGATTTCTTTGGTATGTGCAGGGTAGTAAACCTGCGCTGGAATATATTAGTGCCTACCTGATGGAATGGAGCTTGAGCATTGATAATATTTTTGTCTTTATCCTCATCTTTAATTCCTTTAAAGTAAAAGAGAACAATTATTCAAGGGTATTACTCATTGGGATTATGATGGCCATAGTATTTAGGGTCATCTTTATTACCATTGGAGTAGCCTTGGTAGAACAGTTTCATTGGTTATTATATGGCTTTGGTTTATTTCTTTTGTATACGGGTTATAAAATGTTTAGTACCAATGAAGACGAGGCTTTTGATCCACATGATTCCAAGATATATCATTTCTTAAAAAAATGGTTGCCCCTAACTACCAGCGATGGGAATGGAAAATTTGTGATTAGAGAAAACGGAAAGCCATTATATACCAGTTTATTTGTGGTTGTGATTTTGCTAGCATCTATTGACCTTGTTTTTGCACTAGATAGTATTCCTGCAGTACTTGGAATTTCTAAAGACAAATTGGTCATTTATTCTTCCAATATTTTTGCAGTACTTGGATTAAGATCATTGTTCTTTTTACTCAGAGGAGCCGTGAATAAATTTGATTATTTACAACAAGGTATTGCTATTGTCTTGGTATTTATTGGTGCTAAAATGTTAGGTGAGCACTGGATCAATGAATGGTTAGATAAGACAGCACAAACCATTATTTCTCTTTCTGTAATCTTGGTTTGTATTTCTGGTTCTATATTTTATTCTATTTATCATCAGAAAAAAGGGATGCCCAAAAACGCTTAATGCCCTATAGCATACAACATATTGCCCATGCCATTCATGCCCAACCAGGCAATGGGCAAGCTTTTTCAACTGCCACTATTCATCACTTACTAACCGATAGTAGAAAGCTAGTATTTCCAGAAACCACTTTATTCTTTGCCTTATCAACCAAGCGCAAAGACGCACACCAGTTTATTGCAGAACTCTATCAAGCAGGTGTTCGGAATTTTGTGGTTAATGATGCAAGTGAATTTGCTGCATTAGAAGGATCCAATTTATTGGTAGTAGCAGATTCATTGGTAGCTTTACAAACCCTGGCCAAAACGCATCGCGCAGCATACCCAGACTTGCCCGTAATTGGTATCACAGGTAGCAATGGCAAGACCATGATCAAGGAATGGTTGAACCTGCTTTTACAAAAAGACTTTCAAATAGTTAGAAGCCCAAGAAGTTATAATTCTCAAATAGGTGTGGCACTAAGTGTTTGGCAAATTAGTGATCAAGACCGTTTGGGCATTTTTGAAGCAGGAATTAGTACGGTCAATGAAATGCCCCAATTGGCATCCATGATTCAACCCACCATGGGGGTATTTGCCAATTTGGGAGAAGCCCACGCGGAAGGTTTTGCTAGTAGGTTAGAAAAGCTACAAGAGAAACTGCAATTGTTTCAAGGACTATCTAGCTTAATGGTAGGTATTGATTCTTTAACTACAGAAGAGCAAGCTTATTTGTTGCAGCATTTTCCAAATGCTATTCAATGGAGTAAAAAACAAACTGCCCATTTACAAGTGGTTGGGACCCATTCCGAAAAAGGATTTACGCAAATAAACGCCCTTTATAAACAAAGAGAAATAAGTATCCGTATTCCATTTGCCGATCCCATTTCTATAGACAATGCCATTACTTGTTGGTTGGTCTTATTACAAATGCAATACGCTGACCAAGAAATAGCTACACGTATGCTGGCATTAGAGCCCGTAGAAATGCGCATGCAACTCAAGAATGCCATTAACCATTGTTCTTTAATCAATGATAGTTATAGCAATGACCTATCTAGTTTGTCCATGGCACTAGCTTATTTAAAGCAACAAGCCGGTGATAACAAAACCACGGTCATTCTCTCTGATATTCCACAAACTGGGGTAGATCCTACTGCTATATATGAGCAAGTGGCAATAGCGTTAGCAGAAAGAAAGATTCAACAATTAATAGGAATTGGCCCAGCCATAAGTGCCGCTGCGTCTAGTTTTCAAAACCGCATTGTCCAAACCAGTTTTTATAATAGTACGGCAGATTTTTTAGAGCGCTGCCATGCACACCAATTTCAACAGGAATATATTCTCCTAAAAGGTGCTAGGGTATTTGCCTTTGAACAAATTAGCAAATGGCTAGAGCAACAACAGCACCAAACTTTGATGGAGATTAACCTAAATGCCATGGTGCATAATCTTAAAGCCTATCAGGCAAAGTTGCAACCTGGCACCAAAGTCATGGCCATGGTTAAGGCCTTTAGTTATGGCAGTGGTTCTGTAGAAGTGGCAAGACTCTTAGAATTTCACCAAGTGAATTATTTGGCTGTGGCCTATGCCGATGAGGGCGTGGCTTTGAGGCAAGCGGGTATTCGATTGCCCATCATGGTTATGAGTCCAGACGAGAGTAGTTTTGACGCAATGGTGAATGCTCATTTAGAACCAGAAATTTTTTCCTTTGGTATATATCAGGCTTTTCATGAGTACTTGTTAAAACAGGGTCTGACCCAGTTTCCGATTCACCTTAAGTTTAATACGGGTATGAATAGGCTAGGGTTTGAAGTCTTGGAAGCAGCCAGCATTTCAAGGGCATTGCAGCAAAATAATACCATGCAGGTCAAGACTGTCTTTAGTCATTTGGCGGGTAGTGAGCAAGTGGGTTTGGATAGTTTTACCTTGGAACAGGCAGCGCTTTTTGACCAAGCATCCAATCAAGTAGCCTCTATTTTGGACTATCCCTTGATCAAACATCTTTCTAATACAGCAGGCATTTTCCGCTATCCCCAATTACAATACCAAATGGTGCGATTGGGTATTGGCTTATATGGTGTAGATCCCATAAATGAAGAGGCTTTGTCTTTACAACCCGTCTCTACCCTCAAGTCTACCATTGCGCAGATTAGAACTGTTGCCAAAGGGCAGTCAGTAGGATATGGAAGAAATGCGTTCATGGGAAAAGACAGCCTTATAGCCACTATAAGAATTGGATACGCCGATGGGTTTGGAAGAGAACTAGGCAATGGAAAAGGAAGGGTTTGGGTACATGGGCAACTGGCTCCCGTAATAGGCAATGTGTGTATGGATATGACCATGATAGATGTTACGGGAATACCTGGCGTTCAGGAAGGAGACCAGGTAGAAATCTTTGGCGCCAACTTGCCTGTGCAAGAATTGGCCAAATGGGCCGGCACCATACCCTATGAAATTTTAACAGGCATCTCACAACGCGTGAAGCGGGTATATCTTGAAGAGTAATGCCCAAACCTTATCTTTGCCCACCAAAAATCACCGAATTGAAAGCAAGACAGATCATATTAATTATCCTCGGAATCATTTTTGCCGATCAGGCACTCAAGTTCTATATTAAGCTAAGCTATTTTCAAGGAGAAGAACATTTGATCATGGGTCAGTGGTTTAGACTGCACTTTGTGGAAAATGAGGGGATGGCTTGGGGCTGGAAATTTGGGGGTGGATTTGGTAAAATTGCCCTAACCCTATTCCGTTTGGTGGCGGTAATCTGGGGTAGTTTTTTGCTACGCGATTTTATCCGCAAACAATACCACAAAGGATTTATTATTTGTGCTGCCATGATCTATGCCGGCGCTTTGGGTAATTTAATAGACAGCATGTTTTATGGAATGATCTTTGAACAGAGCAATCCCTTTAACCAGAACGTGGCAAGGTTCTTACCGCCAGGAGGTGGCTATGCTAGTTTCTTGCACGGCAAGGTGGTAGACATGTTTTATTTTCCAATTGTACGCAATACACATTTTCCAGCGTGGGTACCTTTTTGGGGTGGGGATGAATTGGAATTTTTCCGTCCTGTATTCAATATTGCAGACGCCGCTATTTCTACTGGCGTGATGATCATCTTGGCGTTTCAGAACCGGTTTTTTAACAAGCCGGAAACTAACCAAAACGAGACGGTTGAAACCCGTTCTATTGTGGATGATAATACCCAGATTAATTAATTGATTTTCCAGTTAGTTGCCGTAACGCTTTGAGTGCTTGTGGCCGATAATACCATATTTTGGTCCACCATACCAATCCCCTTGGCATAAGAACTGGTACCGGTCAATACTTTACTAAATCCAGTACCTCCCGTCTCTTTAAAGTAGATCTCTCTTTTAACCGTAATCACATTGGTCAAGGTTTTACCAGCAATGGTCATGGTTTGATTAACACCTGCAATGGTGAATACAGACTTGGCTTTACCAGGTTTTACAGCTACTCCAACAAAACTTCCAAACAACACATCCATTTCTCCACTTTCCCAAGTAGTACCTACTGGAGATTTGTCTTTGAGATAGGGGTATTCAATAAAGCCACCAATATCATCAAAGATGCTGGTATAGTCAAAGTCGATGGTGCCAAATTCATAGTAAGTACCCCCAGCTTCTTTGGCAAAATAAAAGGTATCGGACAAGCTGGTAGCGTATTGGTAATAATTCTTACTATTATAAGGAATGGACTTGGCTAGCGTAGTCAATTTAAAAGCATCCAAGGGGCCGGAACTACCTACTAAACTTGGTAAGTATTGATAGGTCCAGGTAGAGCCAGCATTGGTAGGTAAATAATCCAATGCTGCAACCATATTAATGGAGATGCTGCAAAACTGACCATTGAATTGCACCAAAAAATTACTAGCAATGGGTAGGATGGGAGTACCGTAGGCTTTTAGTTTAATAGGTTTGGCGCCTACTACTTGTACATAACCAGAATCAATCAACCAAATGCCATTCACAGTATCAGTACTAATCACATATTTACCTATTCCAGTAAAGTTGACGTTGATGAGGGCGTAATTGCTATCGGTCATGGTGCTATCCATGACATAAGCACCACGAACAATGGCAGACTGACAATTACCCATGGAATCTAGCAAAGTTCCCTCTGCTTTGGCACCACCCATATTGTTTTCTAGGCTCAATTCTTTCTGACACCCGGCCAAAACCAGCAGGAATATAGTGCAAGCAGTGACTATTTTTGCCAATTGTTTCATGCAGACGCTAGTAGATTTGTAGAATGGGTGCATATAGAATAGAGGTAAATTAAGCTAAAAATGCAGCTTGATTTTCCAATTTCCCATTTTCGTGAAAATCTTTAATATTCTTTAACGTTGTTTGGGAGATCTGATTTAGGGCATCTTCTGTAAAAAATGCCTGATGGGCCGTAATTAATACGTTGGGAAAGCTCATCAAACGTTGAATCAGGTCATCCTGGATAATATCGGATGAGAGGTCCCTAAAAAACAGTTTTTCTTCCTGTTCGTAGACGTCAATACCCAAGTAGGCAATCTGCCCGGCTTTTAAAGCCTTGATCACCGCCTTGGTATCAATGAGCCCGCCACGGCTAGTATTGATAAGGGTAGCCCCCTTTTTCATCATGGCAATGGTCTGGTCGTTGATAATATGTTTGGTTTGGTCATTGAGTGGGCAGTGCAAAGAAATAATATCACAGGCCAACACTTCACTCAAGGGTTTGAATGCAACACCTATGGCTTCTAGGTCTTTGTTGGCAATTATGTCAAAAGCGCTGACCTTACAACCAAAGCCCAACATGATTTTGCAAAAAGCCTTGCCAATATTTCCGGTACCTACTACTCCAACGGTTTTGTTGTGTACGTCAAAACCTAATAATCCATTCAAAGAAAAGTTTTGTTCCCTTACACGGTTATAAGCTTTATGTGTTTTTCTATTTAAGGTAAGCAGCATGGCCACAGCGTGTTCTGCCACTGCTTCAGGAGAATAGGCGGGAACCCTGCAAACCTGAATGCCATTGCTTTTGGCAGCAGCTAGGTCTACATTATTAAAACCCGCACAACGCAAAGCAATCATTTTTACGCCTTTTGCTGCCAAAGCCTCCATTACATCAACGCCCAATTTGTCATTAACAAACACACAAACTGCTTCAGCACCATCTACTAGATTGGCCGTTTCTTTTGTTAAAGAAGATTCAAAATAGACCAATTCGTATCCGAATTCCTCTTTGTGTTTGTTGAAAAAAACAATATCGTAAGGTTGGGTTGAGAAGAAGGCAATTTTCATACACCAAATATAATACTAAGGCTTAGCATTAGAGATTGTTGACATATTGGTACAGTGCTTTGCATCTAAAAAAAATGACAATTATCAGTTTGTTCATTTTTCTCCTGTCATTTGTTTGTCATAAAGTTTTTTTGCGCATCGTTTGACAATTCTATGGCAAAACTGCTGGCTGCTTAATGAAATTTTGCAGTACAAATAAAATGAGAAAGACCCACTACTTTTTTACCATTGCACTAGTCTTGTTTCAGTTACAGGGTTTTGCCCAAACAAGGGTATTCAAAGACACCTTAGATGGTAGCAGTGAAACGGTGGTGGTTACGGCCAATCGTTCCGAAAGGAAAATGGGCAATGTGGCAGTGCCTGTTATCTTAATTGGGAAGAAGACAATTAGCCAAACAGGCTCTTTGCGCATCCAAGACATTTTGCAAGAACAAACTGGAATTGTGATAGTGAATAGTGCGCTAGGTACTTCACTCAATGGTTATCCCAATCCTTTTGGACAAGGCGTTCAGATGTTGGGATTGGACCCAGCATACACAGCCATTCTTTTAGATGGGGAGCCCTTGATTGGAAGGAATGCTGGCATTTTAAAATTGGGTAGACTTGCCACTGGCAATATTAAGCAAGTAGAAATTGTAAAAGGACCTTCTTCTAGTTTGTATGGTTCAGAGGCCATGGCCGGCGTGATTAATATTTTAACCGACCAACCTTCTAAAGAAAATATTGGTTTCCAACTTCATCGCGCCAGCAATAATACCTGGGGTGGTACCATGTCTTATGCCAATCGCATAGATAAAACGGGCATCCAATTTTTCTTAAACAGACTTTCTACAGACGGGTATGATTTAGCCCCCAATATCTATGGTAAGACCGTGGATCCTTACAGGGATTGGAATGGACAATTAAAGATTACCCAAGAGCTAAGTAGCAAATTACAATTGCTGATCTCTTTGCGCAACTATGACGCAAAGCAAGACAATCATTACCAGATTTTTTATCAGAACCAACCAGCTATAGTCACCGGGTATACTACGGAAACAGATAGGTCTGCTTTTGCCCAATTCAAGTGGTTGTTAAGCCCGAATAGTAAATTGTATTTTCGCGGTTTTTATGACCGTTATACCAATCAATCATTTGTAAACCTAGACAAAACAGGTCTGCGTTTTGACGAGACTAGTTTTGACCAATCGGTTTTCAAACCAGAATTTCAATTTGAAAAAAACAGACCCGGTAAAAGCCAATACGTAGCAGGCTTTGGTAGTAATATAGAAATGATTGATGCTTCTAGATATGCAGGTAAACAAAACCTAGCTACTGTGTATGCATTTACACAAAAAGAATGGTACTTGCTTTCTCAACAATTAACGCTGATTGCAGGTGCTCGTGTAGACAAGCGCACAGATTTTGACCTTCACTTGAGTCCCAGACTGGCCATTGCTTATAAGCCCAATGGTCACTGGAAATTCACGGCTTCTGCCGGATGGGGTTTTAAAGCCCCAGACTTTAGGCATATGTACCTGAATTTTTACAATGCACAAATAGGCTATTCTTTGTTGGGTACGGCCACCCTTGCTCAGGAACTCACCAAATTACAACAACAAGGATTGCTCCAAACAGGAGCCGATATTAGTGCTTATACCAATGCGCCAGGACTCAAGCCAGAAACCAGTTTTGGGATGCATATTGGAGCCAAATATACTAGTGGTCAACTGGTAGCAGAATGGGGTTTGTTTAGAAACAATATTAGTAACCTAATTGATGTTTATGCGCTACCAATTACCAGAAGTAATGGACTGCCTATTTACGCTTATCGCAATGTTGGGAATGTATTTACCCAAGGTGCAGAAATGGACCTGTCTTATGCACTAACCAAACAAATTAGATTATCTGGTGGGTACCAATTTTTGTTGGCCAAAGACAAACAGGTATTGAAAAATATTGACAATGGAATGCTTTATAAGCGTGACCCCATTACCCTACAATCTAGTTTGGTGAGCCGTCAGGATTATGTTGGATTGGCCAATAGGTCTAAGCATAGTTTTAACGCCAAGATTTTATACGAAACTGCTACGGGGTTTGATGCTTATTTCAGGGCCGTTTATCGTGGCGCTTTTGGTTTCATGGATAAAAACGGCAACAATATTATTGACAATGATGCAGAAATGACTCCCGGTTATTGGATGTTGAATCTAGCAGCTAGCAAAACCATTGGTAGCAAGATTCGCGTGCAAATTGGTGCAGAGAATCTATTGGATTATACCAATCCTATTCAGCTTTCCAATATCCCTGGTAGAACCTATTTTATCAACCTCAATTTGAATATCCTACAACCTTCAAAACATAAAATCCCATAACATGAAAAACAGATTAAGTCTTTTGACAATTGCGGCCCTTGCCTTAGTGTTTACTGCATGTCAGAAAAATGATGCGCATCCCATGGTAGGACCTGCCTATAGCAGCACCAAAACCCTCACGGTGAATTTTAGTGCTACCAAGCCTTTTGCCTTCTTTGGATTTAAAGACAGTGCCTTTGTAGCCAACACCGATTCTACTACTGCCAAATGGGATTTTGGTTTAAGACTCACTACTTTCTTGGTGAATAGTAATGCCAGTGGACCGGGCAAAGCTGGTGTGGTGATGCAGGATGGTATTTTTGCCAGCTTGAACACGGCACCAACTTCTGGATATGCTTATGATACTACTAGTACTAAATTGGCTATTAAAGACGGTAGCTGGTATGATTACAATGCTTTGAGCCATGCATTTATTCCAAAAGCGGGTAAAGTGTTCTTTTTCCGCACTGCCGATGGTGCCCATTATGCCAAAATGCAATTATTGGCGGTAGATTATGCACCCTTTACAGGTCCATCACCTTCTCAGTTGCTCTATAAGTTCCAATATGTTTACCAACCAAGTGGTAGCAATAGCTTCTAGACATCCACATTTTAAGATAGCTGTAAAACCCCGGTCAAAAACCGGGGTTTTCTGTTGGCATATTCGTACCTTTGCCGCCTTAAAAACAGATTGGTAAAGCGTCTTAGCAGTATGAAATATCCCGAATTCTCTGGTTTAAACCTGCCCAAAATAGAGCAGGAGATCCTGTCTAAATGGAAGGAATCACAGGCTTTTGAAAAGAGCATTTCTTTGAGAGAAGGCAAAAAGCCCTTTGTGTTCTATGAAGGACCACCCAGCGCCAATGGCATGCCCGGGATTCACCATGTGATTTCCAGAACCCTAAAAGACATGGTTTGTAGGTATAAAACCATGCAGGGATTTCAGGTAAAACGTAAGGGCGGATGGGATACCCATGGACTGCCCGTAGAATTGGGTGTAGAAAAAGAATTGGGTATTACAAAGGAAGATATCGGCAAAAAAATCAGCATTGAGGAATACAACCAAAAATGCCGGGAAGCCGTATTGCGCTATAAAGACAAATGGGACGAACTCACTACCAAAATGGGTTACTGGGTAGATTTGAATGATCCCTACATCACTTTTGAGAACGATTATATTGAAACCCTTTGGTGGATCTTGAGTGAGTTATACAAAAAAGGATTACTCTATGAAAGCGTAAGTATTCAACCTTATTCTCCCGCCGCTGGTACGGGTTTGAGCTCTCATGAATTAAACCAACCGGGTACTTATAAAGACGTTAAGGATACATCGGCCGTGGCCATGTTCAAAGCCATTCAAGATGAGAAGACCCAATTCTTATTTGATGCTGCAGGAACAGACCAAGTTTTCTTTATGGCTTGGACAACCACCCCATGGACCCTTCCATCCAATCTTGGCTTAACGGTTGGTCCTAATATTGACTATGTATTGGTAAAAACTTTTAATCCTTATACCGCTTTACCTGTAAACCTAGTATTGGCAGAAGCCTTGCTGGGCAAGCATTTTAAGCCAGAGGGAGCGGACGGTGATTTTGATAATCATACAGCAGAAACCAAATTATTGCCTTGGACCATTTTGGCAAAATTCAAAGGGTCACAAGTTGAAAACGCCCGCTATGAGCAGTTGATGCCTTATGAAGCCAATAGCCCTGCCGTAATAGATTCCATCGCCCCAGGCGCAGAACCCTTTAAAGTAATTGTGGGAGATTTTGTAACCACAGAAGACGGTACCGGTATTGTGCATACGGCCCCAGCCTTTGGTGCGGATGACTATAAAGTGGGTAAGAAAGCCAATATTGGAATTCTGACCATGGTGGATAAACAGGGGAAATTTGTAGACGGTTTGGGTGAGTTTAGCCATAGATACGTGAAGAACTACAAGGATGAGACAGACTATATAGACGTAAACGTAGACATCTGTGTCAAACTCAAAAAAGAAAATCGCGCATTTAAAGTAGAAAAATACGAACACAGTTATCCGCATTGTTGGAGAACGGATAAGCCCATTTTATACTATCCATTAGACGCTTGGTTTATCAAAACTACTGCAGTCAAAGACCGCATGGTGGAGCTGAACAAAACCATTAACTGGAAACCCAAATCCACTGGTGAAGGCCGATTTGGTAACTGGTTGGAAAACATGGTAGACTGGAACCTGAGCCGAAGCCGTTATTGGGGAACCCCGTTACCGGTTTGGAGAACTGAGGAAGGCGATGAAACCATTTGTATTGGTTCTATTGAAGAACTCAATGCGGGAATTCGAAAAGCCAGTGAGGTCTTGGGTGGAGAAGTAAACAAACACTATTTACACGAGGGGATATTGGATTTACACAAACCCTTTGTGGACGATATTATTTTGGTGAGTCCATCGGGCAAACCCATGAAACGCGTATCAGACTTGGTAGACGTTTGGTTTGATAGTGGCGCCATGCCTTATGCCCAGTGGCATTATCCTTTTGAGAACAAAGACTTAGTAGACAAGGGAGAAGCATTTCCTGCAGACTTTATTGCCGAAGGTGTTGACCAAACCCGTGGATGGTTTTATACCCTTCACGCACTAGGGGTCATGCTCTTTGACAATGTGGCTTATAAAACCGTGGTGAGTAATGGATTGGTGCTTGACAAGAACGGGAACAAAATGAGTAAGCGTTTGGGTAATGTGGTGAATCCTTTTGAAACCATTGAAAAATATGGCGCGGATGCTACTAGGTGGTATTTGATCACCAATGCATCGCCATGGGATAATTTGAAATTTGATCTGGCGGGAATTCAAGAAGTGCAACGCAAATTCTTTGGAACCCTCTACAATACCTATCAGTTCTTTATTCTCTATGCCAATGTAGACGGGTTTGCTTTTCAGGAAGCTTCCGTGCCCTTAGCGGATAGACCCGAGATTGACAGATGGATCTTGAGTTCACTCAATACCCTTATTCAAAAGGTAACCGAAGCCATGGACGATTATGAACCCACCATTGCAGGTAGGGCCATTGAAAGTTTTGTGGATGAGCATTTGAGCAACTGGTACGTGCGTTTGTGCAGAAGGCGTTTTTGGAAGGGCGATTATGAATTAGACAAAATCTCGGCTTACCAAACATTATATGAATGTTTGGAAACCATTATTCGTTTAATGGCGCCTATTTCGCCCTTCTTCAGCGATGCCCTGTTCCAAAACTTAAACCAGGTAACCAATCGCTTTAATGCGGCTTCTATTCACCACGCTGATTTTCCAGTTAGTAATCCTGCTGCTATTGACGCAGGATTAGAAGAAAGAATGCAGTTGGCCCAAGACACTTGTTCTCTGGTGCTGTCACTGCGCAAGAAAGTGAATATAAAAGTGCGTCAGCCATTGCAGAAAATCTTGATTCCGGTGCTCAATCCGGAAATGAAAGCACAGCTGGAATTGGTACAAGACCTGATTTTGGCCGAGGTAAATGTGAAGGAATTGGTCTACTTAACCGAGACAGAAGGTATTATCAAAAAGAAAATCAAAGCCAATTTCAAACTCTTGGGGTCCAAAATGGGTGCTAAAATGAAACAGGCAGCTGCCTTAATTGGTGCTTTTAGCCAACCGGAGATTGCTCAATTGGAGAAAAATGGCCAAAAAGCTATTCAAGTTGACGGTGAAAACTATCAAATTGAGCTGGCAGAAGTTGAAATTGCGGCCGAAGATATTCCCGGATGGAGTGTGGCCAGCAAGGGCGCATTGACTGTTGCATTGGATATTGTGCTCTCTGAAGACCTAAAACAGGAGGGTGACGCCAGAGAATTGGTGAATCGGATACAAAATATTAGAAAAGAGAACGGTTTTGATTTAACAGACCGTATATTCGTAAAATTGCTTGAATCTGATGGATTCAAGCAATCTATTATTAAATTTAACGAATACATTTGCCGCGAAATTTTAGCAGACAACATTGAATGGGTTTCAACATTGCCTGATGGCGTTGAAATTGAAATCAATGAGACTATATTAAAACTAGCCGTCACAAAAAAAGGATAACGCTATGCCTTCAAAAAAGCCAGCCCCAAAAAAAGCAGCACCCGCCAAAAAAGCGGCTCCTGCACCTGCTAAAAAAGCAGCGCCTGCTCCAGCAAAAAAAGCAGTACCCGCAAAAAAAGCGGCACCTGCCCCTGCTCCAGCAAAAAAAGCAGCCCCTGCAAAAAAAGCGGCACCTGCTCCGGCAAAGAAGGCAGCACCCGTAAAAGTGGCTCCCAAACCAGTAGCAAAACCAGTAGCCAAACCAGCTGCTAAGCCTGCTACAAAACCTGTTGCTAAACCAGCAACCAAACCTGTTGCTAAACCAGCGGCAGCACCTGTTGCTAAACCAGCAACCAAACCTGTTGCTAAACCAGCGGCAGCACCTGTTGCTAAACCAGCAGCATCCGTAAAGAAACCCGTTGTAGCCGCTAAACCGGCTGCAAAACCAGCAGTTGTTCCGCAAGCCAAGGCTGCGCCACAAAAGGCTCCTGCTGTCTCATCTAAAACTGTTCCAAAACCTGTGGCAAAATCAGCAACTCCCTTAGCAAAACCAGCAGCAAAACCTGCTGCTAAACCCATACCTGCACCAGCAGCAGCGGCACCAGCACCTGCCGCACCCGTTCAGAAGGCAAAAGTTCCAGTAGTGAAAGCTCCTCCAGCTCCTCCGGTAAAACCCGTGAGAAAAGCACCCGAGCCCATCAAGGATCTGAAACTACCCAAAACCAATACTAAGTCAAGCGTGCCTTATAGGCCCATGTATACCCCATTAGAAAAAAGGGAAGACCTTACTGCTACTGCCAATCAATCCATTGTTAAGTACAATGATGTGGACCTAGCTGATTTTAAAGAACTGATTGCTAAGAAATTAGAAGCAGCCAAAAAAGAATTGGCTTATTTACAAGGTTTAATTACCCGTAAGGATGAAATGGGTGGAGACAACGACGATGCGCGTTATATGACTATGGAAGATGGCAGCATGAGCATGGAAAGGGAGCAGTTGAGCCAAATGGCCAGCCGCCAGATCACTTATATTGATCACCTGGAAAAAGCCCTGATGCGTATTGAAAATAAAACATACGGTATTTGCCGTGTAACAGGAAAATTGATAGACAAAGCCCGTTTAAGAGCCGTACCCCATGCTACTTTGAGTTTGGAAGCAAAACTGGGTCTAGCAAAACACCCCGGTGAACAATAAGATGTTACATCTAATTGATTGAAATAAAAAAGAGGATGCCCATAAAGCATCCTCTTTTTTTATCCTCTAATTTCTTCCTTCTTCCTCCCTTCTTAACTTCTAACTCATCCTCTTCCTCCATTCTTCACTCTTCACTCTTCACTCTTCACTCTTCACTCTTCACTCTTCACTTTCTTCTATTTCACTTCCTGCATATCAACCAACCTTCTGTAAATGCCATTCTTAGCAAGCAGTTCATCATGGTTACCACGCTCCGCTATCTCCCCTTTTTGCAATACAATAATTTCATCCGCGTGTCTAATCGTGGAGAGCCTATGTGCAATTACAATAGACGTGCGATTCTGCATCATATTATTAATGGCGTCTTGTACCAGTCTTTCACTCTCGGTATCTAGTGCCGATGTAGCTTCATCCAAGATTAAAATAGGCGGGTTCTTGAGCACGGCTCTGGCAATGGTAACGCGCTGTCTTTCCCCACCAGACAATTTAGAACCACGGTCCCCAATATTGGTATCAAAACCCGCTTCTTTTTGTTCTATAAAGTGATAGGCGTTTGCTACTTTGGCGGCTTTCATAATGGCTTCTGGACTACTGTTGTCAATCCCCAAAGCAATATTGTTGGCAATGGTATCATTGAACAAAATGGGTTCTTGCGTCACAATGCCCATGAGGTTGCGCACGCTATTCAAACTATACTCTTTAATATTCACCCCATCAATCAATAATTCTCCTTCGCTCACATCATGAAAGCGTGGCACTAAATCTGCCAACGTGCTTTTGCCCGCGCCAGAAGAACCAACCAGGGCAATGGTTTTACCCTTTTCAATAGTGAGGTTGATATTTTTTAAAATGCTGATCTCGTCATAATTAAATGACACATTTCTAAACTCAATACTTTTGTTAAACTGCACAATGGTTTTGGCATCAGGCTTGTCAACTACGGTAATGGGTGCCTTTAAAATTTCTTCAATTCTTTCAATAGCGGCACTGCCTCTTTGTGCATTGTAAAAAGAAGTAGATAGACTCTTGGCCGGATTAATAATTTGGGTAAAGAAGAGAATATAAGTAATGAAATTTTCAGGACTCAAACCTGCTTCACCTCTTAGCACCAAGAGCCCACCAAACCAAAGAATACAAGAGAGCACCAATACCCCCAAGAACTCAGACATAGGAGACGCAAGATCTCTTCTAAAATTCATCTTATTGCGAATATGGTTTAGGGTATCATTGGTGTCAAAGAATTTATTGCGCAAAATCTTCTCGGCGTTAAAAGCTTTAATCACACGCAAACCGCCTAGTGTCTCGTCAAGTATAGACATCAACGTGCCCAATTGTTCCTGAGAACTAGTAGATTGTTTCTTCAAAGACCTACTCACCCTTCCAATGATAAAGCCAGTTAGGGGCAACAAGACCAATAAGAACAGGGATAGCGCTGGGCTCATGGCCACCATGATGGCCAAGATGATCAGAATCTGTAAAGGATCACGGATTAGACCTTCTAAAGTGCTCATCACCGACCATTCAATCTCGTTGGCGTCATTGCTCATGCGGCTAATAATATCGCCCTTGCGCTGTTCCGTGAAAAAACCAATGGGAAGTTCCAAGATCTTGGCATAGAGGTCTGAGCGTAGCTTGGTCATTACATAGTTGCGCATGGGTGCTAACACGCGAAAAGAAAGGTAGATGAACACATTTTTAAAAAAAATAGACACCACCATTAAAATACAGATGACTGCCAGTGCATAAACCTTACTATGCTGCTGAATCAAGTCATTCATTCCATATTTAATATAGGCTTGAAGTACATTTGCATTTAATTCAAATTCAGGTTTAGCCAGTGCTACTTGTTCTCCTTTTTCAAAGAGCATTTGCAAAAAAGGAGCCAACAAAGCCAGTGATACCAAGGAGAAGAGCACAGAGAGCAGGTTGAAGACTACATAGAGTCCAATGTTCTGTTTTTTATCTTTTAAGTAGAAAAGTATGCGTGAAAATCGCTTCATAAATAGGAAAAACGGTTAATACACGGCAAAGTAACTAATTTTACCGCCAATCAAATGTTAGAAAATGGAGGAAGGAAAGCGCCAACGGCAGGTGGCAAGTGCCCTGCAAGAAGAAATGAATGATATTTTCAGGAGACTGAACTTGAATATGATTGATGGAGGAATGGTATCTATCTCATCCATTAAAGTAACCCCAGACTTGTTAGAAGCCAGGATTTACATCAGCTTGTTTCAGGTTAAAGAACCTGCTTCTGTGATGAAAACCATTGAAGCAAGAGCTTGGGAAATCAAGAAAGAACTGGCCAGTAGGGTGAAGCACCAGTTGAGAAGAATCCCCGTTTTACACTTTTATCTGGATGATACATTGGACTATGTATTCAAGATGGAAGAAGTATTCCGCAAATTAAAAGAAGACAAACCAACAGCTCCAACTACCGATCCCGAAGCTGAATAAGCCCGTATGAATCTATTATTTGCCTGGCGCTATTTCAAGTCAAAGAAATCCACCAATGCCATCAACCTGATAGCCTGGATTAGTGTGGTAGCTATTGGCGTAGGAGCTGCGGCACTAATCTTGGTCTTAAGTGTGTTCAATGGATTTGAGGGTTTGGTCAAAGGGCTATACGCCGATTTTTATGCCGATGTTCGCATCGCCCCAGCAGAAGGAAAATTCATCAGCATCAATACCGCGCAGTGGCAGGAAATCAAAACACAGCAAGGGGTTCAGGCCATGAGTGGGGTAGTAGAAGAAAAAGCGGTACTTACCAATGGAGACTGTTCCTCAATTGTTTATATCCGAGGCGTAGACAGTTCGTACACTGCTGTGAGTAGGTTGAATACCCATATTAGAAGGGGCAAGTTTGCACTAGGTACAGCAGAGCAACCCAGTTTAGTGGTTGGGGTTGGCATTGAAAACGCCGCCTGCCTAGACGTGGAAAGACCCGCTGGTCCGGTTACTTTATATATGCCCAATAGACAATCCAGCAATTTTGCCTCCGGCGATGCCCTCAATGCTTTCAATGCCACAGCCCTAGGTGCTTTTATGGTGCAGCAAGATTTTGACAATAAGTACGCTTTTAGCAATATTGATTTTATGCGTTTTATGTTGGGTTTGGATGCAGACCAATATTCTTCTATTGATATTCGTGCAGGCGCTAATGCAGACCAAGTCAAAAAAGACCTGCAAGCCAAACTGGGCAAGGCTTATCTAGTACAAACCCGCTATGAGCAGAACCAGAGTTTGTATACGGTGATGCAAATAGAAAAATGGGTCATTTATGGCATTCTATCGTTGATTTTAATAGTAGCCGCGTTTAATATGATTGGTGCACTCACCATGTTGGTACTAGAAAAACAAAAAGACATTTCTGTGTTACAAGCCATGGGTGCCAGTCAGCAACGCATTCAGTGGATTTTTATCAGCGAGGGATTATTACTGGCTGGTTTGGGAGGAGGTGCCGGTATGCTACTAGCGGCATTTGTTTGTTGGGTACAGATCAAATTTGAACTGATCAAATTGGGTGGCAATACTTTTGTGATTGACTATTATCCTGTAAAAATGTTGGCTGCAGATTTTGTATTGGTTGGCGCCACTGTATTTTTAATTGCACTAATTGCAGCTTATTTACCCGCTAGAAAAGCAAGTCTACAAGCATTCTCTTTAAAGTCTTAAGTAAGTACCAATAAAAATGCCGCTCTTTCAAGCGGCAGATTTAATATTTTATTACCCTATTTATTTTGACTGTTGACTTTTTAATTTTGACTTAGCATTAATAATCTCCTAGTGTTTCAGGTAATTGAGCCAGCGCTTTTTCTAATTGTGCGTCACTGGGCGCAATGCCATGCCATTCGTGGCTGCCTTCCATAAAGTCAACACCCTTTCCCATCTTGGTTTTCATGATCATGCAAATGGGTTTACCCTGACCAGTCATGGATTTGGCCTTGTCAATACAAGCCACCAGTTCTGCCATATTATTACCATCTACATTTAAAACAGTCCAGTTAAAAGCTTCAAACTTGGCTTGCAAACTTTCTAAAGACAAAACCTTGCTGGTAGGTCCGTCAATTTGTTGGCCATTTAAGTCAACGGTGGCAATTAAATTATCTACTTTGTTGTGGGCAGCAAACATAATGGCTTCCCAGTTCTGGCCTTCTTGTAATTCACCATCGCCATGCAAGGAGAAAACCAAATGTGGGTCACCGTTAATCTTTTTGGTTAAAGCGGCACCAATTGCAACGCTCATTCCCTGACCTAGGGAACCACTGGCTACGCGCACACCAGGAAGGTGTTCGTGGGTGGTAGGGTGACCCTGTAAACGAGAATTGATTTTACGGAAACTAGCCAGTTCTTTTACTTCAAAATAACCGCTGCGCGCCAGGGCAGAATAGTAAACCGGAGAAATATGACCAATAGACAAGAAGAACAAGTCCTCGTTCTTACCATCCATTTTAAAATCAGTGTGGTGGTGCATACTATGGAAGAACAGGGCAGAAAAATAGTCAGAACAGCCTAAGGAGGCACCGGGGTGACCGCTTTGAACCGCGTGTACCATGCGTAAAACATCTCTTCTCATTTGTGATGCGTTCCTTTCTAGATCCTGTATGCTTGCCATATTAGTTGTTTTCAGGCTGCGAAGATAAAAGCTAAATGCTAATTAGACGTCTTTGAAAGGATTTATTTAGTTTTGCCATTCTTAAAAAGACCACTATGTCAGAAGCAATAGCATTGATTACCATAGACGCAGAAGATACCATGTCAAAAGCCATTGGGCATTTGGAACTGGAATTGACCAGGATCAGGGCCGGAAAAGCAAGCCCTGGGCTTGTAGATGGCATTCATGTTGACTATTATGGGGCCCCCACTTTAATTAGCCAAGTGGCCAATATCACCGTATTAGATGCAAGAACCATTAGCATCCAGCCTTGGGAGAAAAATATGTTGGCTCCTATTGAGCGCTCTATCATGCAAGCCAATATTGGCATTACACCGCAGAGCGATGGGGTACAGATTCGTTTGTTCATGCCACCTTTGACAGAGGAGCGCCGCAAGGAATTTGTGAAGAGGGCCAGTGGAGAAGGCGAGCAATCCAAAGTAGCCATCCGCAATATTCGCCGCGATAGCATTGAGCAAGTCAAGAAATTACAGAAAGATGGGTTGAGTGAAGACGTAGCCAAAGACGCGGAAAAAACCATCCAAGACCTCACAGACAAATTTATTGCGCTGGTTGAGAAACACTTGGCCGCCAAAGAAAAAGAAATGATGACTATCTAATCAGTCTCTTTTAGAAATAATCAAGGTTCGGATGAAAGTCCGGACCTTTTTAATTGTGGTAAAGGGTATATTAACTTAGTGCAATTTAAAAATAATCGCCATTTAGATGGTATGATTATCAAAAAATAGCCTCTATAATGAAAATATTAATACTTTAAAGGATACTTGTGAGTTTTACTCCAGAAAATGAAAATTCAATTTGGCAAGATCTCCTGTCTGGAGACAAGCATGCTTTGGCTAAGTTGATGCAGTCTTTTTTTCGCCCTTTAGCAAATTATGGACTAAGATTTACGTCTGATAAAGAGTTGATCAAAGATTCAGTACAAGAATTATTTATTGTTTTATGGGAGCGGAGAAACCAATTGGCAACTTCTGTTAATCTTAAATCGTATCTATTTACTTCATTTAGAAGATTACTTCTTAGAAAAATCAAAAAAGTACACAAAACGGCTACTTTAAATCTGGATCCCATTTATTTAGAATCTTTTTCTTTTGTTCTTGGCATTGACAATAAAATGATTGCATCTGAGCAAGCTAAGAACTTATCTAAACATTTTAATGAGTTAATTACCAAATTACCAGCTCGACAAAAAGAAGTAATTTATTTAAAATTTTTCGAGACTTTAAGTAGGGAAGAAATAGCCAATGTATTAGAAATTGCGCCTCAAACTGTATCCAATATCCTTCAAATTGCTCTGGCAAAATTGAAAACAGGTACTCCTGAGTCAGTTTGGAAGCTATACAAATTGCTGTTAGCATTATTATTTGTTGAAAATTTATTTAGGTAACCAATGGTATGGAATTCTTAAACTGGTCTCATTAGTTTTTAATACAACATTTTTGAATGATAGTACAGGATCCATATTTGCATTATAATCTTGAAGATTTTTTTTGGGATGAGCAATTTAGGTCAGATGTGATGACTGGGGGTAATGATTTTGCCTATTGGGAAAATTGGGCAAAACAAAATCCTACTAAAGAGGCACTTATTGAAAAAGCTAGGTTGTTAATCCTGTCTGTTTATATAGATAATTCCACTTTTCATGAAGATGAAGTACAGCAATTAGTTAGAGATACTCAAAAAATACTTGAATTAGATTGTATAGAAGATGATCATTTTGAAAGATTATTGCCAGAGAAAAATTTGTATAAATATTTATTGGTTGCGGCTTCTATTTTAATTATGGCAGTATTAGGCGGAGTTTGGGTTCAACAAAAAAATTCAAATAGCCTATCATTCCAACCAACTTACGAGAATTTAATTAAAGAAGTTCCACATAGTCTCATTGAAAAAGTTAATCTAACCAATGCGCCTCTGATTGTCACGTTACCTGATGGAACTAGGGCCACATTAAGCACCAAGTCTAAGATAAGCTATGCCGAAAAATTTATCTCTTTGGATAAAAGAGAAGTATTTCTAATTGGGGAAGCGTATTTTGAAGTTGTACGAAATACACAAAAGCCATTTTTAGTTTACGCAGATGGATTAGTCACCAAAGTATTAGGCACCAAATTTAGAGTTAGGTCATACGCAATTGATAAAGAAGTATTAGTAGAAGTAACAGCTGGTAAGGTTTCGGTTTTTACGAATCCCAAATTTGTGAGTAGTGAAAATAAGAATTCTAACGAATTGTCAAGTATAGTGTTGGTTCCAAATCAAAAAGTTAGTTTTTTAAAATCTGATGCTAGTATCGTTAAGACTTTAGTTAACGAACCAATTTTATTAAAGGCAGATA
This sequence comes from Bacteroidota bacterium, assembly GCA_947460595.1. Classification (GTDB taxonomy): domain Bacteria; phylum Bacteroidota; class Bacteroidia; order Chitinophagales; family Chitinophagaceae; genus Sediminibacterium. Next base: position 450,078 of record CANHGS010000001.1, read on the forward strand.
CAGACGTTAAAAAACTATTCAATTTTGATGACACCCCCATTAATACAGTGTTTGCTATTTTGAAAGATATATATGGGATTGATATTGTTTTTGATGAAGAACTTTTGGCTGGTTGTACGTTAAACGCTAATCTAGAAGGATATAGTCTGTATGAGCAGTTGAATATAATTTGTAAAGCTTTAAATGGCAATTACGAAGTATTGGATGGTAGAGTGATAATTAATGCAAAGGGTTGTTTCAAAAAATAATTTTTTTTGATTCAATTTAATATAATAAAAAATAAAACTACGCTTGCTATGAGAAAATCATTTTTTCCCTTTATAGTATTGTTTTTTGTACAGATATGTGGGTATGCGAATTCGCAGAATGTTGCTGATAAAAAAATCAATATTCAGGTCAATAATGTAGAATTAAAAAAAGTACTCACTTTAATTGAAAAACAGGCTTCAGTTAGGTTTGTTTATAGTGCAGAAAAAATTCAAGCGTCTAGAAAAATCACTGTAAAAATTATTGACAAACCACTATTAGAGTTTTTAGAAAAAATTTCTAAAGACATGGATCTCATTTTTGAGATTAACAATGATTTAATTATTTTAAAGCAAGTTGAAAAAGAAACAGCTTTTATTGTAACAACTGATCTGGGTAAGCCAATTAATAATCTTAAAGATCCTAGTATAATTACAGGGACTGTTACGGATGATAAAGGTAATTCTCTGGCAGGTGTTTCTGTTCAGGTGAAGGGGACAAAACAGGGTACTACTACTGATGCAAATGGAAAGTTTTCATTAAAGGTTAATGACAACGCTTCTGTTTTAGTCTTCAATTATACAGGGTATGCAATACAAGAAGTAGTTGTAGGTAATCAAAGCACAATTGGGGTAGCTCTGGTTTCTAGTATTATCAAGTTAGAAGATGTAGTTGTTGTGGGTTATGGTACTCAGAAAAAAGTTACCGTAACAGGGGCCATTGGAACCGTTTCTACAACAGACATATTAAAAGCGCCAGTTTCAAGTGTAGCAAATGCTTTAGCGGGAAGGGCTCCAGGTATTTATACCGTTCAGCGTGGTGGTGAACCAGGAAGAGACATTGCGGATATTTTCATTAGAGGAGTTGCCACATTTGCTGGTGGCTCAAGTGCAACACCCCTTGTTTTAGTAGATGGAGTTCAAAGAAGCTTAAATGGAATTGATCCATATACCATTGAATCTTTTAACATATTAAAAGACGCGTCTGCCACGGCAGTTTTTGGAGTTCGTGGTGCAAACGGTGTTATTATTATAACTACCAAAACAGGCCAATTAGGAAAACCACAATTTACATTCTCTAGTAATTTAGGTTGGCAAAATCCAATTCGTCTTCCCAAAGAACTGAATGCTGTAGACTACGCTATATTGAGAAATGAAGCAGAAGTAAATGATCAAAATAATCCTAATGCTAAAAGATTCAGTGATTATGACATTGAAAGATTTAGAAAAGGAGATGATCCAATTTTTCATCCTAATGTTCGCTGGATGGATTATATGCTTAAAGATTTTGCGCCTCAGCAACAGTATAATTTAAATGTAAGTGGGGGAACACAAGATGCTAAATATTTTGTTTCACTTGGCTATTTGAATCAAGATGGCGTCTATACAACTGGGGGGCTTTTTCCTGAGTTTAGCGCAAATCCTAATTTCAAGCGTTATAATATCAGGAGTAATTTTGATTTCAATATTTCTAAGAACTTCTCTTTATTCGTTAAATCTTCTGCTGAAATTCAAAATTCTAATTATTCCAATAGTGCCACTAGTGATATTTTTGGTACAATTCTTTCTGCCAATCCAATTATGACACCAGTATTGTATGATGGGAAACTGGTTAGAAATATTGACGGGTTAGCTGCTTGGAATATCTCTAATACACCGTTGTATCAAATGTTATTTAATGGGTTTAACGTAAATTATAGCAGCCGATTAAATATAAATATTGGAGGAAAATACAAGTTAGATGGCATTACTAAAGGTTTGTCAGTAAGGGCAATGGGTGCTTATGATAGTTATTATTTACAAGCTGTTTCAAGAAGAAAGCAAATTCCAATGTGGGATTTAAGAAGAAATCCGCTTGCTTCAACTTTCCAGGATTCTATTGTACCCATTCCGGTTGTAAATCAGTTTGAAGGTCCTGTTGGTTTTCAAAGCGAAAGTTTTAGTAAAAACAGGAAAATTTACGGTGAGGCAGCCATAGAATATAATAGAACTTTTGGTAGCCATACCGTTACAGGTTTATTCTTAGGAACTGCAGAGAGGTTATATGATGGGGGTAATCAATTACCATTCAATTACCTAGGACTGGTTAGTAGGGTAACTTATAATTTTCAAAATAAGTATTTCGCCGATGTTAACATAGGTTATAATGGATCAGAGAATTTTGCTGTTGGAAAGCAGTTTGGTTTTTTTCCTTCATTTAGTGCAGGTTATTTAATATCTCAAGAAAGCTTCTTTCCTAAATCGGATGCCTTTACTTATTTAAAGTTAAGAGGCTCCTACGGAACCGTAGGAAATGACAAAATTGGTGGAAATCGTTTTTTATTCTTACCGTCTTCATTTGCCTCAGGGGGATCTTATTTTTTAGGCCTTGCCAATACACCAGTTACTGGGTATAGAGAGTCAAGTATTGGAAATCCTGGAGTTACTTGGGAGGTTGCTCGTAAAACCAATATTGGTGCTGATTTTAAATTCTTTAATAACAAACTTTCTTTAACAACAGATTTATTCTCAGAAAGAAGGGAGAAAATTCTGTGGAATTTAAATGTACCCGTAACATTTGGGCCAACTAATCTAATTTCTCCTTATAATATAGGTATAGCTGAGAATAAAGGTTTTGAAATTGAATTAGGTTATAAAAGTGTTGCAAAAAAATCTGGCTTAACGTATTATGCAAACGCCAATTTTACCTATACAAAAAATAAGATTGTATACATGGATGAAGCCCCGCAACCCTTTTCAGGATTGGCTATGACTTCAAATAGAATTGGTCAACCCAAGGGGCTAATTGCAGAAGGCCTTTTTAATACTTTAGAAGAAATCAACGATCCTAAAAGACCAAAATCTGCATGGGAAGGTGCTGGCTTAAAGCCCGGAGATATTAGGTATAAAGACGTTAATGGAGATGGTTTAATTGATGATAATGATCGTACAAATATTGGCAATCCAAACATACCAGGAATCATTTACGGAGCAAGTTTTGGCGTTCAATATAAAGGATTTGAATTGTCTATATTTTTTCAAGGTGCTGGAAATGTATCTACTTATTTAACAGGGGAATCTGCTTGGCCCTTTATAGCCGGAACTAAAACTGCATTTGAGAATGCAAAAGAAAGTTGGTCAGCTGAAAGATATGCAAATGGTAGTCCAATTTCTTTACCAAGATTAACAGCCGCCCCAGATGCTAATAGACATAATTATAGAGTGTCTTCTTATTGGATGAGAGATGCATCCTATTTGAGAATAAAAAATATTGAGGTTGCTTATAGCTTCTCCAGTAAAATACTAGAAAAATTATCAATGAAGTCTTTGCGAGTTTACCTGAATGGTCAAAATCTAGTAACATGGACTCAGATGCCCTATTTTGATCCAGAAATTCCGAGTTCTAATGGATCAGTTTATCCAATGATGCGTGTTTTAAATTTCGGGTTAAATATTCAGTTTTAAAATTTTAAAACGATTGTACTATGCCAAAATATATTAAAATGAAATTTTACTTTAAAGTTGCACCTGTACTTGTATTGTGTATTTTAATGATGAATACTTCTTGTAAAAGGTTTCTTGAGCAACCAAGCGGAAGCATTATTACGGTAGATTCTGTATTTACCACACCAGATGCCGCTCAGCGTGCCCTCTGGAACGTCTATGCAACTTGTGTTATCAATGGATTCCCTACTGGCGATGGAGGATCTGGTTTAAGTGATGCCGGTAGTGTGGATGGACTATTATTAGCAGCTAGTGATGAAGGCGATCAATTTGGTACCGGGGGAAGGGCTAATGCATTTAATGCAGGTACTTGGGGCCCTTCATTTCAAGATGAATTTTCCTATAATAGGGTAACAATTGGTATGCGAAATGCATCTATTTATATTGAAAATGCAAATAAAGTTCCTATAGGTAATACTGGCTCCATTAATTGGACAACCCAACTTAGAGATCAAACTATTGCAGAAGCAAAACTACTAAGAGCGCTAATGCATTATGAAGCGATGATTAGGTATGGTGGTATTCCAATCATTGATCAAACGCCGATTGTACAAATCAACGAGGTAAATGGGGTGAATCAAGCTCAAGTAATTCCTTCTGGTAATAGAAGAAGTTTAAAATCTACTATTGATTTTATCATTAAAAGCTGTGATGAAGCCATTCCTAGCCTGCCAGATAATTTTCCAGCTTCAGATATTGGTAGGGTAAATAAAGGGGTTGCACTTTCACTCAAAGCGGTTACTTTATTGTGGGCAGCTAGTCCATTGGTCAATACCAATACCCCTCCAGTTTCAAGCGCAAATGATAGTCTCGTTTGTATGGGTACAGCAGATCCCAATCGCTGGACTTTAGCAGCCAATGCCCATAAGGTTGCTTTGGATTGGGCTATCAGCAATGGATATTCATTATTAGATGATGCTACACTTGGGAAAAGTGAAAGTTATAACTATGCTACTGGAGCAGCATTGGATCCAAGAAATAAAGAATTGTTGTATTATGATAAATCTCATGGGTTACAGGCGGGTGGTGCCAATGTAGTTAGATGGTGCTGCCCAATTTATTATTCCTGGGGTAATACTGTAATGGCTCTTCCAATGAATTTTATTACTAAGACCTTTAGGGATGTGAATGGGAATGACGTAACTATTCCAACTGATGGAACATTTACACAACTAAAATCAATCATGAAACGAATGGAACCAAGATTCCAAGCAGTAGCATGGTGGCCAGGGTCTCCTTATACTAATACTGGATTAATGCCAGCGCAAGGAGGAAATGATACTGCTAAGTTTCTTTACAAACAAAAAGGATTGACAGGGAATACTGTGCAAATTGGAGCAGGTACAGCTTTAATAGGAAATGGCATACCTAATGGAATACATCAAAAGAAATTCATTAATCTGGTTAATCAAGTAAATGGTACGGCCAGTCTTTATTGGCCCATTTTCCGGTTAGCAGAATTTTATTTGGGTTATGCGGAAGCACTAAATGAAGTCAACCCTTCGAACGCAGAAATAGTTACTGCACTTAACGTAATTAGAAAAAGAGGAGGATTGCCAGACTTAGCTCCAGGTAATGCAACTTACAATGCTATTTTTGGAGACAAAGCTAAAACTAGAGAATATATTCAACGTGAAAGGTCAGTTGAATTATATGGAGAAGAGCATCGATTTTTTGACGTGAGAAGATGGAAAATTGCTGCTAATGATGGTGTGATGAAAGGTGCATTTACAAGAATTTTTTTATATGAAAATAGTGCTACAGCTTATGTAAATCCAACTACTACATTAACACCCGCACAACGATTGGCGAATGATAATTTATTATCGTATCGGATTGAAACTTTTGAGTCTCGCGTATGGGAAGATAAAATGTATTTTTTTCCCTTTGCTCAAAGTGAGGTGAATAAAGGGTTTATTATACAAAACCCAGGCTGGTAAAAATTAATTTTTAAAACGATTCTTTATGGCTTTTTATTACAATATGCAACGTTTCTTGTTTATTCCTTTATTTTCTACACTATTATTCAATACTGTTGATGCGCAAAGTGTATCTCCAGTACAGAATGATACCTTAATAGTGGCTGGGAATAATCCAAAAAATAGTTTTATAGATCAAACTATTCAAGTACCCTTTGCTAACCGAGTTCAACGGAAATATATTACTAGCGCCGTTTCTTCCGTAAGTGGAGAAGTATTAAAACGGATAAATACACCATTTTTGAGTAATACCTTGTATGGCCAATTAAGCGGTCTGTATGTACAACAATCTGGAGGATCACCCGGCAATACAGATTACCCTTCATTATTTGTAAGAGGAAGACAAACCTTTCAAGATAATAGTGTATTGGTGCTTGTAGATGGTTTTGAATCAAATTGGTTTACATTACTTCCTGAAGAAATTGAAAGCGTTACAGTATTAAAAGATGCGGCTGGTTTGGCACAATTTGGAATGGATGCTGCCAATGGTGCTGTTGTTATAACAACCAAGAGAGGTGCGGAATCAAAAAAAACCAATATAAATTTTAGTTCACGTTTTGGAGTTCATTCTGCTAGGTATTTGCCAGAGGTAGTAAACAATGGAGACTACGCTCAGATGTTTAACGTTGGAATTTTAAATGATGGCAGATCAATAAAAGATGGGTATTTTAGAAATGATTCAATTGTTAATTTCTTCAAAAATCAACAGTATCCTTACCTGTATCCTGATGTAGATTGGTACAATCAAGTTGTTCGTCCAAATGCACTGAGTCAAGATTATACTTTATCATTTAATGGGGGTAAAAAAGATGTAAAGTATTTTTTGGCAATGGGTTATGCCGATTATAAAGGATTATATGCAGGAACCGATAATGACAGAACAAGTAATTCTAATTACAATCTTAAAAGGTATAATTTACGTGCAAACTTTGATGTAAACATTACCTCTTTTTTAAGCGCTCAGGCAAATCTTCGCGCTACCATGATGGATAAATATTTTCCTAATACACCTGAAAATACTTTGTGGAGATCAATGTCTTTATTTACACCGTATGCGGTTAAAACAGAGAATGGAAAATGGGGTGGTGCACAAGGTTACGTGGATAATCCTACAGCTTCAATTTTACAGCGTGGATTTCAATCAATCAATGACAGAACTATAGATGCTAATGTTAAGTTGATTGGTAATATGGACTTTATTACTAAAGGGCTCAAATTCTTCTGGCAACTAAACTTCAGTAATTTTTTCTACGATACGTATAACAAAACAAGGCCATTGTACTACGACGAAGTTGTTCCTCGTTTAGACCTTGTTACAACTCCTGGAGTTATTCCATACGATATTTTCACAAGAGGAACGGTAGATAACAATTTTACTATTACACAGGGAAGCGGTAATCAGTTTAATAGAACAAGTTTGCTGGGCGGTGCAGAATACGAAAAGCAAATTAAGAAACATAGCATTTATTCGTCACTAACTTATTTTCAAGAAAAATTCAATGGTGATGGTTCTGATATGCCCTATGCCAAGCAAAGGTTTATGGGAAGAGTAAGCTATAATTATAACCAACGCTATTTTGCTGATTTAAATGTTTCGTATAGCGGATCAGAAAATTTTCCCAAAGGCAATCGTTTTGGCGTTTTCCCAGCACTGTCTGCAGGTTGGGTAATGAGTAATGAAGAATTTATGTCTAATCAGCATGTTATTGATTTTCTTAAATTAAGAGCGTCTGCTGGTTTATTGGGTAATGATAATACAGGAAATGCCGGTAGATTTATTTACAACCAATATTATAATGGTACTGGTAATTATTTAGTTGGAAATGCTTTAGGTGTAAATGCACCAATGTTTAATCAAAGTGCTTTAGCTAATCCTAATGTAACTTGGGAAAAAGCTGCCAGATTTAATATTGGCTTTGAGGCAGTTGTTTTGAAAAAATTAACAATCTCAGCAGACTATTTTAAAGAGAATAGAACTGATATTTTTCTTAACCCAAACAGTTACACACCTTCTTTGATGGGGGCAAGTTTTAATAGTGTCAATAGAGGAAAAACTAAAACATCAGGTGCCGAATTTGAGTTAATGTATAAAGAGAAGTTTGGTGCTTTAAATTTTTATGCTGGAGGCAATATTTCCTTTACTAAAAATCAAATAGTTGATATTGCTGAACCTACTCCATCAGATCCCTACTTGACTGCAAAAGGAAATCCCATTAATCAACCCTTCGTATTGGAATTTATTGGATTTTTTAAGGATCAAGTTGATATTAGTGCAAGCCCTACCCAACTCTTTGGAACCGTTGTTCCAGGTGACATCAAATACAAAGACCAAAATGGGGATGGTGTCATTGATAATCGTGATAGAAAAGCTTTTGGCTATACCGCTCTTCCTCAAATATTTTATGGGTTTAACATGGGAGGAGATTATAAAGGGTTTGATTTTAATGTAACTATTCAAGGTGCAGCTAAGCGAACTGTTTCTTTATTGGATAATAATATGATCATTCCATTTTTGAATGGCGGTGTAAAACCCTCTCCATGGGTAAGAGACAATTATTGGACGTCTGCAAGGGGGGATAACGCAAAATTCCCGCGCTTGACCACTATACAGAATGATAATAATTATCGCGCTTCTACCCTGTGGCAAAGGGATGGATCTTTTGTTCGAATTCAAAATTTAGAAATTGGTTATACTATTTCAGAGAAGATTACTAGAAAAGCAGGAATGAATGCAATTAGACTCTTCTTTAGTGGAAATAATCTATTTACTATTGATAATATTAATGAAATAAATGTAGATCCTGAGGTCATGAATACTTTTGTACATCCTCCAATGAAAAGTTTCAATTTTGGATTTACGCTTAAATTATAATTATATTTTATTAAACGATCATTATAACAATTGATGTTATGAGAAAAAATATTCTCCTGATTATTGCAATTACAAGTTTGCTTACTACAGCTTGTAAGAAGAATTTTTTAGATACGCAGATACAACAAAATTTCAGCGAAGATCTTTTTCTGAATTCTGGCCCAACTAATCTTAAAGCATTTGGGATGGGGGTATATGATTACTTGCCACAAATGAATAGATTTGGTGGTAATGCCTTGTTGGCTGCTGGATCAGATGAAGCTGATTATGCGCGCTTTAATAATTTGCAACGTTTTAATGCGGGAGCCTGGGATCCATTCACTAATCCGGATGATGTTTGGGCAACCTATTATAAAGGCATAAGACACGCTAATTTATTTTTAGAAAAAACAGTAGACTTTAGAAAACTGTTAGTAGTTGACACCATTAATAACAAGGCTAATTATGTCTTAGATGTAGATGATTTTATAAAACTAAGAGCAGAAGTTAGATTTTTACGCGCTTATTATTATATGGAGTTGATTAAGCGTTATGGTGGTGTTCCATTAGTGAAAAATGTGATTAATGAAAATGAAGCATTTGGAGTTACCAGATCTACTTTTCAACAATGCGTAGATTATATTGTAGAGCAATGTGATTCATCTTATTTAGACCTAACCAATCATTATATCAATTATGGAATCCCTGCTGGTCAAACAATTGGAAGAGGTGATGCCGGATCAGATAATAATAGATTGGGAAGAATAGAAAAGCCAGCAGCAGTTGCCTTGAAATTACGGGCATTACTTTACGCTGCGAGTCCTTTAAATAATGCCGGTGGTAACATAGCACTTTGGCAAAAAGCAGCAGAAGCAGCTCAGCAATTATTTACAGATCCTAATTGTGCCCATGTCAATTTTTTGAATACAGCATATAAAGATCTTTTCATGTCACAGAATACTACCAATAATCTAACTCCAAGAAAAGGGATTAATTCAGGTATTATTCTAACAAGACCATTTCAGCTTAATTCCAATACATTTGAAAGAGCTAATTATCCGGTAGGAATGGTTAATGGTGGTGAGGGGGCAACTTGTCCCTCGCAAAACTTAGTAGACGCATTTGAAATGCGTACCAATGGGCTGCCCATTGCTGATCCAGCATCGGGCTATGATGCCAATAATCCATATGCAAATAGAGATCAGCGCTTGGGTTGGATTGTAGTATTAAACGGTTCTACTATGGGATTGAATAATGATAATACCGTTAGAACTGTTCAGTCTTTTACTGGTGGGGCAGATGCAATTGGTGCAAAAGAAGGAGCAACTACAACAGGATATTATTTAAGAAAGTTTTGTGTTGAAAATTATAATCTTTCTCTAGGTGGTACAAGAGCAAAAGCATGGATTCTAATGCGTTATGCAGAAGTACTTTTAAATTACGCGGAGGCGGCAAATGAAGCATTTGGACCTGAAGCCAAACCTACTTTAGCTGGTTCAGTTGCTGTTAGATCAGCTAGAGAAGCTGTTAATTTGGTGAGGGTTAGAGCAGGTTTACCAGCCCTAAATGCTGGAGTTACCCAAGCTCAATTAAGAGATAGAATAAGAAATGAAAGAAGGGTAGAACTTGCATTTGAAGAGCATCGTTTTTTTGATGTCAGGAGATGGAAAATTGCAGAACAGACAGAAACAATTCCGCTTGGTGGCATGCGAGTTACCTCTACAGGAGCATCAACTTTTTCTTATCAAAAATTTACAGTGGAACCAAGGATATTTACCCCTAAAATGTATTTATATCCAATTCCTTTTACAGAGATTTCTAAAAGTAATGGATTGATTTCGCAAAATCCAGGTTGGTAAAATTTGTAACATGAAAAATATTGCCTATGTTTTTATATTATTCTCTATAGTAATAGCATGTAATAAAAAGGATTCTCCAGCTAATTCACCTATTAATCCCCCTCCTTCAACTGGAGGAGGGGTTTTTATTAGTTCTGCAAAAATTCCTGTAAGCCCAGCAACAATTTCTGAATGCTTTACCGGAATGAAGACAAAAGACATTCACCCCAGACTATTGTTTTCTGCTGCTGAAATTGATCAAATTAAAATATTGGTTCAGTCTGATGCATTTGCCAAAGCTACCTATGATAATATTATTTCTAGGGCAAATACCTTATTGTCATCACCCATTTTGACTTATGGATTAGACGCAGCAGGATTAAGGATCAGCAATATTCACACTTTTTCTAACGATCAACTTCCCTACTTAGTGCTTGCCTATCAGTTTACTAAGGATAGTAGATATGCAGCCCGTTGTTGGCAACAATTAGATGCTATGTGTTCCTGGCCCGATTGGGGAGCCAATAGACATTTTTTGGATGCGGGAATTGCTGCAAAAGGCGCAGGTATAGCTTTGGATGGTTTATACGACTACCTAACAGCAACTCAAAGGCTTAGATTGTATGCAGGGATTAAAAATTTTGTTTTGCAACCCGGCAAAACGCAAATTGAAACCAATACGGGGGTTTGGAAATGGTATTTATCAAATGATAATTGGAATGGGATTTGCCATGGAGGCATGATTATAGGTGCTCTTGCAGGATATGAATTTGATTCTACTTTTAATGCAAACATTATTGCACAATCTGCCAACGGAATAAACAAATACATGCAGTCTTTAGAGCCTGACGGAGCAAGTGAGGAAGGAATGTCTTACTGGAGCTATGGGTTGACCAACACTTTTTTAGCTTTTGAAAGTTTAAAAAGGTGTTTGAGTACAACATATGGATTAGCTGAAAATGCTGGGTTTACAAAAACGGGATGGTTTCCTTATTTTATGTCCGGTCCTGTTGGAACCGCTACTATTGGTGACGATTACTTGTATGTAGGAAAAACGAATAAATTTTTGTCCTATTTCTGGTTTTCCAAATATTTTAAAAATGCAGCACTGGCTAAAGCTCATTATGATGCTTGTTTATCTATCAATGCGCTAGATGCAGAAAAAATGAATGGCTGGACCGATCTACTTTTTTATGACAAATCACTCGTTTCGCAAGGAAGTGCCACTAATTTGCCATTAGAAGGATATTTGAAAGGAGTTGAATATATGTACTTACAGGAAAATGCAAATAATGATAACGCCTTGTATGTAGGTATGCATGGTGGAGATAATAATGCAAGTCATGGTCATTTAGACGCGGGTAGCTTTTTCATTCAAGGTAACGGAGAAACTTGGGCACAAGGTAATTTAGGTTTAGAATCTCCATACCCTTCGGATTATTTTAATACTACATCACCCTTGTATACTTCTGCCGCAACTAATTCTGCAACTACCAGCGGAAGATTTTATTATTATCGAGTACGAACAGAAGGAAAGAATTGTCTTGTATTTAACCCCGATGCTAGACCAGAACAGAATCCTTTAGGTAGTGCAACAATGTTGTTAAAAGCAAATGATGGTGTTGGTGGTTTTTATGTTGCAGATCTACAATCATGCTACAGCAAAGATGTCTCTTCCTATAAAAGAGGCATTAAGTTAAATAGAACTACTGGCGTAATTACCGTGCAGGATGAATTCAATCCTTCTATTAATAATTCAACAGTTTATTGGTTAATGCATAGCCCTGCAACTGATGGTCTTATCATTAGTGCCAATGGTAAAACCGCCACTATGTCTAAAAATGGGAAAACATTTTACGCCATCATTCAATCCCCCTCTACTGCAGTTTTTCAGAAAATAGATAGGTCTACTTCTCAAATTAATTATTTAACAGAAACCGCTGGGATTTTTTCTGGTATTATGGCGGGTAAAAATTCTATTAACCAGTGGTACGGAAAATTGCAAATTAAATTAACTGGCCTGCCTGTCTCAACCCCAGTTACAGTGAGAGTTGATTTTGTTAAATCAACTTCAACGGTAACTCAACCATTAATTGGGTTGCAGTCATGGACAACAAGTAATTAGGTATATTTTATTTGATAACTTCTACACTATTGAATAAAGCAATATGAAAAAGCAAACTGCTTACTTTATTTTTCTTATAATTAAGAGTGTCATAGGATTTTCCCAAAATGCAGTTGTTCAACAAAAAAATGCTTCCATTAGATTAGAAAAAATTGGGGAAAGTAAAAAAAGAAATATCATATTTATTTTAACTGACGATCACCGTTACGATGCAATTGGTTTTTTAAAAACTCAAACATTTATAGAAACTCCCAACCTAGATAAATTAGCAAAAGAGGGAGCCTATTTACCTAATGCATTTGTTACTACTTCATTGTGTTCTCCCTCTAGAGCCTCCATTTTAACTGGATTATATGCTCACAAACATTTGGTTATAGATAATAACAAACCAGTTTCCCAACAATTAGTTTTTTTTGCTCAATATCTTCAGAAAGCTGGGTATAAAACCGGATTTATAGGAAAATGGCATATGGGGGGAGAAAGTGCAAATCCTCAACGTGGATTTAATCACTGGATATCATTTCCTGGCCAGGGGAGTTATTTGCCTGATGAAAACGGTTTGAATGTTAATGGACTAAAAACAAAACAAAAAGGGTATATAACTGACGAGCTAACAGAATATGCCGTTGATTGGTTAAAAACAATTGATAAGCAACAGCCCTTTATGCTTTATCTCTCTCATAAAGGGGTTCATGCCGATTTTATTCCACCGGACCGGTTTAAAAATGATCATCTTACGGATAGTTTTATAAAGCCAACTACCATGGATCTAGGTGTACACTTTGATCAACCTATGTGGGTTCAAAATCAACGTAATTCATGGCATGGGATAGATTTTCCTTATCATAGTACTTTAGATATTGAGGAATACTATAAACGCTACGCAAGAACGTTAAAAGGGGTAGATGAATCTGTAGGCAGTATTATAAGCTATTTAAAAGAAAATGGTTTGTTAGAGTCTACATTGATTATTTATATGGGTGATAATGGATTTTTATTTGGAGAACATGGATTAATTGATAAACGCAATGCCTATGAAGAGTCAATGCGGGTTCCATTGCTTGCTTATTGTCCCGATATTATCAAACCAGGTACAGTAATAAAGGACATTGTGGCTAATATTGATATTGCCCCAACGCTGTTGAATGCTGCGGGCTTAAAAGCGCCTTCATATATGGATGGAAAAAGTTTCCTTCCACAACTTACAGGAACGTCTATACCGTGGCGTAATGAATTATTATATGAATACTATTGGGAAAGGAATTATCCTCAAACACCTACCATTCATGCATTAAGGACTAGTCAATATAAGTATATTCATTACCAAGGAATTTGGGATACCGACGAGCTATACGATATTCTTTCCGATCCATTTGAATCAAAAAACCTTATTAATGAATTGAGCTTTTCGCCCATAGTAAAAAAAATGAATAGTGATTTATTTGAATTACTAAAACAAACAAAAGGTATGTATTTGCCTTTGAACAGAGATGAGGGCAAGCAATCTAATAAACGAAACCCTATTGGCTCTAAAGAAGCAAAATTCCCGGCTTATTTATTTAATAATTAATATGGTAAAAAAGTATTTGATTAAGGCGGCTATTTTTTTGACAATTATTTTTTATTCATCAAGTTTATTCTCTCAAAAAAATAATATTCCTTACTGGAATTCTAATACACAATTATTGCCATTTAGAATGGTTCCAATAATCTCTAAAATTGATTATTTAGATTTAGATAATGATGGAGACCCAGACATCATTAAGGCAATGTTGAATGACTCAATTCCCATTCTTTGGATAGACGATGACGACGATATGAAGCTGGGAGCCCATGAAGGAGATACCGATAATGATTGTTTGTTAATTGACAAGAACAGAGATGGCATATTTGCTGGCCCCTTTGACTTTAGTATTGATTGGATTGATGAAGACCATGATGGTAAAGCAGATATTCAATTAATAGTAAATAATGCAGGAACAAAAGTTAGAAATTATTTTGATTGGGGTGCCGATTTTATGTATGTGTTGGATGTAGACAAAGACCAAATAATGCATTTTATAGATTGGAATAAAATTATGATGAGGGCTTGGGAACATTATGGCCATGCTAATTTTTACAAAGATTATAGCGGAAATACTACCTTTCTAAAAATGCATGCTTCCAGTTTTAGAATCAGCGATCTAAGGTATAATTGGGAGAACCCATTTATTTTTTATGATACAGACAAGGATGGGCTAACAGAATGGGCCATACGACTTGTTGATACCCCTGAATTCAGGGATAAAATGGATAATGCCAAAAACGGGTTTGGAAATATTGATTCAAATTTTGATGTAAAATTCACCAAGAAAATTGATTATGCTGCTATTACTTGGGACTTGGATAATGATAATAGCGCAGGAAATGAATTTGATTTTGATATGAGTTTGCTGTTTAAGGGCAAAGGATTTGCTTATGAAGACCAAGGCCATCAATTCAAAGGATTGAGAGGTCTTTCAGCTGCAAATAGTTTTATGAACGATAGCCGTTGGCGTAATATTGATACCCTTTTTTATCCTGATAGAGATACGGCCTATCAAATGATTTTCAAAAAAGGAGATTGGCAGCAGTGCAGGTTAATAGTTGATGAAGATGATGATTGCAATAGATGGGAAAGAGTTGAATTTTATGATCCGCTTGATTTTTGGAAAACAGGGATAGAGGGCGGAGGACTTGATAATAATGGACAGGCTGATGCAATAGGGGACCGGGGTGAATTTGATATGGATAATTCAGGAAAGGGGAGATTGTACATTGGTACTTTTGATGGACGAATTCATTTATATGGAGCAGAATGGGGAGGGTGGCGAATAGATCAAACTGCATTTTCCTACCAAGGATTTGGAGGGTTTTATGAAAAATGGAATCGGAAAAGATTACAGTTAATACCTGAAAAATTTGCAAGTGTAAAATATGAAGACACTAATGGAAATGGTTTTATAGATCAAATACGCTATGATCTAGATGGCGATCATATATTTGAAGATTCGGTTTCTCTTATCAAAATGAATATAGACGAAAAACAGTCAGTTATTGAAACAGCCAATATGCGCTTTACAGATTATTCAACGCTTTTCAAAACTATTACCAATAAAAATTGGAATCGGGCCTTGCAAGCCTTAAAAGTTGCTGAAAAGTATAGCATAAATACCTATTGGTATTCATTTTATAAACAGCCACATTCTTTGCAAGAGAAATATGATTATTCTTTTTGGCTTAATTTTTATATTTATCAAGACCTTAGATATCAAGCTCGTGTTAATAGTAACCTGGAGCTAGAAAAAAAAGTTAACCAAGCCTATTATTCAGGAAACTGGTCTGTTTTATTGCAATAAGAATATAAAGATGCTCACAAGAAAAATTATCGTTAAGTATATTTTATTTTTTCTACTGCTCAATTACAGTTTGGCATCCAATTGCCAACCATCTTATACAAGCTATGAGCCAGTGAGTTCCTCAATGATAAGAGCTTGTTTAGATGCTTCTACAGTTAAAAATATTCATCCAAGATTATTTTTTTCGAATGCCGATATTGCTAGAGTCAAACTGTTGAATCAAAAGGGCGATTTGTTAATTAGAATAGGCTATAAACAATATCTAAAAGAAGCAAATGACCTATTGAAACAGCCATTGCTAAATTATTTTTTAGACGAGGCTAATCTGAGAGTGCCTTCTATGCACAAGTTTGCTAGTCAGTTGCCCTCATTAGTGATGATGTACCAACTCACTGGGGATACTGTTTATGCTAGGAGAATTATCAATCAATTTACAAAAATGAGTGAGTTTCCAGATTGGGGAGCTAATAGACATTTTTTAGATAGTGGTATTGGGGGTTTTGATTTTGCTTTTGCCTATGATGCGCTTTACAGTTTTCTGAATAAGGAAGAAAAAAAGATGATGAAAGATGCTGTAAGCAAGTATGTTTTATTGCCAGGAAAACAACAATTACAAAAGAAAATATGGTGGTCAACGGCAAATCATAACTGGAATGGAATCTGTAACGGGGGCCTCATTATGGCTGCATTAGCAATGTACGAAGATGATCCTCAGGAAATGAGTGAAATCATTGCTTTGGCTATTAATGCGCTTCCTAAGTATATTCAATCATTTGAGCCCGATGGTCAAAGTGAAGAAGGTTTAATGTACTGGGGCTATGGCCTAATGTACACCACCATTGCTATAGAGAGCATGCAAAGAGTTTTAGGAACCGCATTTGGATTAGACCAAATGTTGGGATTCAAAAAAACTGGTTGGTTTCCTACTTATGTTTCTGGTCCTGTAACAAGTTTAAATATTGGTGACGATCCTTTAAAAAATGGAATCATTAAATCCTTTTTTTGGTTTGCCAAAAATTACAACGATACTGCTTTAGCTACAAAGCAATATGAAGTTTGTAAGGTATCCAATACCATGAATTGGATGGATATGATCTACTATGATCCAAATATGGTTAAATCATCCTCTTTAACTAGAACGCTCTCACTGGAAAATTATATACATGGTATTGACATTATGACATTGAGAGATAGTTGGGATAAAAACGCAGTATTTGTATCAATGCATGGCGGCAATAATTTTGCCAATCACGGACATCTAGACGCAGGTAGTTTTGATATTCAGGCTTTGGGTCAAGTTTGGGCATATGGTAATCTTGGTAGTGATAATTATACCTATCCTGGTTATTTTTCTAAAACCAGCTTACCTACTTATACAGGGATTGATTCGCCACAAACTGCTCCAGGGCGATGGCATTTTTATAGACTTAGGGCCGAAGGAAAAAATTGTTTAGTCTTTAATCCCTCTGCTAGTCCGGATCAGAACGAAAGAGGTACAGCAAATTTGCAAAGTCAGCTGGTAGGAGTTAATGAAAGTTCTTATACATTAGATCTTGCTAATTGCTATTCCCGTGATGTTATTTCTTATTCTAGGAAAATTCAATTAAACAAGAGAACGTCTATTATTACTGTGGAGGATAATTTTGTTTCAAAATCTAAAGCTACAGTTTGGTGGTCAATGCATACTAAAGCAAAAATTGAATTAGTATCGGAAGGGAAATCTGCGTTGTTGAAATTAAATGGCAAACAGATGGTAGTGACTATTAAGAGTCCTAGTAATGCTAGTTTTCAAATACTAGGGGCGTCCTATCTGCCCGGAGAAACATTCCCGTTCACCAAAAATTCAATAAATCAAGGATTTAAGAAATTGGTAATCAATTTGGAAGGTAAAACAACAGAAAAAATTGAAGTAATATTTACACCTCAATATTTTTATAAAATTTAAAATAATTGAATTATGTTCCCCTTAAAGTTTCGTTTTTTTCAATTGAATATACAATATGTGGTATCCTTAATGATTGTATGTTGCATTACTTGCCAATATTGTTTTGCACAATTGGAACCTGCTGGCATTTTCGGGAACAATGCCATATTTCAACAAAAGGTAAAACTGCCTATTTGGGGTAAAGCAAGCGCTGGGGCAATAGTTACTGTTTCATTTGCTGCCTATCAAAAACAGGTAACGGCGGATGAGAAAGGAAATTGGACCTTATTTCTACCTGCCATGAAAGCCGATGGGAAAAGTCATCAACTTCAAATTGAATCAGAAGGAAAAAAAAATATATTCACTAATATCCTTCTAGGAGAAGTGTGGTTAGCTTCTGGCCAGTCTAATATGGCCTATCTAACTAGTAGTGATTTATTGAATAAAGAAACAGAAATAAAAAATGCAAACTTTCCTAATATACGATTTAGAATTGTTGATAATAATACATCAATCATTCCACTAGATAATATGACTTCTAGAGAGTGGAAAGTATGTAACCCGAAAAATGTGCTTGATTTTTCAGCAGTTGCTTATTTTTTTGCACGTTCATTACATATTGATAAAAAGGTTCCTGTTGGTATTATAGTTTCTGCAAAAGGGGCTACAAGTATTGAATCCTGGATGAGTAAAGAGAGTTTATTGACTCAGAATGAATTTAAAGAAGCGTTACAAAAAAGAGACGAAGATTCTTCACATTGGAAGAATTTTGTTATCAATAGTAATAAAGCAAATGTGGATAGAGAAACTATTGCAAGAACCTCTTTTAAGGGCATTGAATTAGGTATTCATAAAATTGATTTTAATGATGCTGATTGGCGTAAAACATTGTTTCCGTTGAGTAGCGAAAAAATGGGGTATCCCTCTTTTTGGGGTATCATATGGATAAGAAAAACTTTTCAAATTAACGACCCCCAAGCTATTAAGTCATGGGTCTTAACGCTCCCTTTGCGTGACCAAAATGATATTGTTTACTTAAATGAAAAAGAAATAGCAATAGGTGTTTCCAAAGCCAAATCAAATTCAATTGATATACCATCAAATCTTTTGAAATCAGGAAAAAATGTCTTAACAATAAGAATGTATGTTAACTGGGGTATTGCCGATGTGGGGGATAGAACATCAAACTGTTTTTTAAAAGCACTAGATGGGGATCAAATAGACTTATCAGGCTTTTGGACACACCATAATAAAATTGAGCCTGATGTAGCACAGTGGCAGGGCTATTACAATAAAGAGACGGTTAATTTTAATTCCATGATCTACCCTTTAATACCATTTAGTATTAAAGGATTTCTGTGGTATCAAGGTGAAAACAATGCTAGTAAAGCAAAACAGTACCAAAGCCTGATGCCGTTAATGATTAATAACTGGCGATCACTTTGGCAAAATGCTGAACTACCCTTTCTATTTGTTCAATTAGCCAATTATAAACAACGTTCTTCCGTTCCACTATCAAATGATGCATGGGCAGAGCTAAGAGATGCACAACAAAAAACATTAGAAAATACAAAACATGTTGCACTTGCCTCTGCGATTGATATTGGCGACGAATTCAATATTCACCCTAATAACAAGCAAGAAGTAGGGAGGCGCCTGTATGAGGCTGCAAAAGAAATAGCCTACAAACAGCATGTAGTAGGTATGGGCCCCCTTTTCAAAGATGCAAGCTATGATGGACAAAAAGTGGCTGTATCGTTTAGAAATGCACCTAATGGATTTGCATTAAAAGGCGGCTCTCTTGACACTTGTTTTGCACTATTAGATGAAAATGGCCAATGGCATTGGACCACTGCGGAAATTGTTGGAAAAAAAATAGTATTAAACGTTAAGGACATAAAAAAACCTATGAGAATCCAGTATGCTTGGCAATCAAATCCTTCAGCCCCTTTGTATAATCAAGAAGGATTACCTATGTTTCCTTTTAACGAAAAAATAAACTAATGATTTTTGATGGCTTTTAAATTGCCATTTTCAGAACTAAACTGTTGTACAGAATTCCTACAAACTATTTAACTATTAAAACTTGATTTCATGAAAAATAATTCTTATAAACTTAAATACATCCTTTCAAGTTCTTTATTGTTAGCATCAATTATAGTACATGCTCAATATAAACCCAACTTTGGATTAACACAAACGCAGCCAGACAATACCATGCCTGTAGGTATTGGTAGACCTGAAATACCCATCAGGAAAGCAAAACATAATCCAGTTACCCTTTTGTATAAAAATAAGCAGAACGATTATGTTCTAAAAAATGGTTGGGAAATGACTGATGGCAATTCAGTTATTGCCAATGGACAATCTATTTTTAGTAGAAACTATTCAACCAACAACTGGTATAATGCTACAGTACCAGGAACAGTGCTAACTACCTTAGTTCAGCAAGGTGTATATCCTGATCCCTATTTGGGCTTGAATAACCTTTCTATTCCAGATAGTTTATGCCGAAAAGACTGGTGGTATCGAATCAGTTTTGCTAGTCCCCTAGAAGCTGTTGAGAAAAATACTTGGCTGCAATTTGACGGAATCAATTATAAGGCAGATGTATGGCTAAATGGAAATCTTGTTGGTTCAATTAATGGTGCATTTTCAAGGGGCAATTTTAATATCAGCAAATACTTGCATAAAAAGGAAAAAAATATTCTTGCCGTTCATATTCTTCCGCCACCTAATCCTGGTATCCCACACGAGCAATCGGCCAGTGCAGGTGCTGGACCCAACGGTGGTAGTCTTGCATTAGATGGACCAACTTTTATTGCTTCAGAAGGATGGGATTGGATGCCTGGCATTAGAGATAGAAATATGGGCATCTGGCAAAACGTATCCCTTCATTTTACGGGAGCTATTACTATTCAAGACCCTCAAGTAATTACTGATTTACCGCTTCCAGATACTAGTTCGGCAAAATTAACAATCAAAGCCTTAGTTACAAATCATTCATCAGTCATTAAAAAATGTACTGTTCAGGGTAGGATAGGTTCTTTGAATTTTTCATTGCCTGTCAATTTAATGCCCGGCGAACAGAAAATAGTACAACTCTCACCTGATAATAACCCTTCATTACAGCTTCAACACCCAAAACTATGGTGGCCAAATGGATATGGAAGTCAAAACTTATATGATTTGAAACTTTCAGTTGCAGAAGGTCAAAATTTTATTTCAGATGAAAAAAATATTCGATTTGGCGTTCGTGAATTTTCTTATGAATTAATGGTAAATGCTCCAAGTAAAAAGGAATGGCGCATTAGTTATCAGCCCACCAATGCCATGGAGGGTAAACCCCTTTTCGATAATATTAATCGCGTAAAAGTGGCAGGGGGATTTACTATTCCAAGTATCTATGCGGGAGTTGATGAAAAACAGTTTGAAACTATTCCAGATTCAAATAATCCCTATTTGGTGGTTAACGTAAATGGTCAGAAAATCTTTTGTAAAGGAGGTAATTGGGGAATGGATGATGCAATGAAACGGGTTGAAAGAGAAAGGTTGGAACCAGCTTTTCGATTACATAAAGAGGCAAATTACAATATGGTCAGAAATTGGACAGGAGAATGTACAGAGGAAGTTTTTTATGAACTAGCTGACGAATATGGGATGTTGGTTTGGAATGATTTCTGGATGTCAACAGAAGGATATAATGTACCACCAAATAATGATCAACTCACACTTGATAATATAACAGAAGTTGTAAAAAGATTCCGTAACCATGCCTCTATTGCCATTTGGTGTCCGCGGAATGAAGGATATGCACCTGTTAGTATGGAGCAGAAAATTTCTGAGATCTTAGCAACAGAAGATGGTACCAGGCACTATAATGGAAATTCACGTGAAATGAATCTTAGGCAAAGTGGTGCCTGGAGGTATATCAATAATCCGGCCGAATATTTTACTAAGAACGTAGATGGATTTACTACCGAAATTGGAACCTTTTCTATTCCAACAGCTAGTACTATCCAGAAGTTTATAAAAAAAGAAGATCAATGGCCAATCAATGATGTTTGGAACTACCATGATCTTCATTCTGAAGTTTCTAATCAAAATCTAAAAGGATATTTGAGTGCTGTTGATAGTTTATATGGAAAAGCAATTGGATTGGATGATTTTAATAAAAAAGTGCAATTGATTAATTATGAAAGCCATCGGGCCATTTTTGAGGCATGGAACAGTAAACTATGGAATAATACCAGTGGTGTTTTATTGTGGATGACACATCCAGCATGGCCAAGTATGATCTGGCAAACGTATTCATGGGATTTTGAAACGCATGGTTCCTATTATGGTTCAAAAAAAGCATGTGAGCCCTTGCATGTTCAAATGAATTTGCATGATCAGAAAGTAATTGTGATCAATAGCGCACTTGAAAGCTACCAAAATCTGAAAGTAATCTTAAAATTGTATGACCTTCAAGGAACAGCATTCTATACTAAAGTTCAACAAATAAATATTGGCACTAATCAAAAAGTAGCAGCATTTACGCCTGATCTTTCAACTGTAAATTTACCCCCAGTCTATTTAGCCAGACTAGAAATTGAAAACAATCAAAAAGAGGTTCTAGCTGCAAATGATTATTGGAAAACAAATGCTGCAACTATTAATTATGAAGCCTTTAATCAGCTTTCTAAAGTTACACTTGTAGGAAAACAAGTTAGTAATCAAAAAGGGATCACTGTATTTGAAATACAAAACAACACTACTACTCCTGCAATAGGCATCAAATTAAATTTAGTGGATGACAAAGGGGCGATTGTTTTGCCCGCTTATTTCAGTGATGGTTATTTTACGCTTTTGCCGGGCGAGAAAAAAATAGTGCGTGTTGGATATAATGAGAGTTCAAACAAGTATCAAATAAAAGCGGATGGTTATAATATAAAAACCGGCGTATTATTTTAGGCTAATTTATAAATGCTTTTTATCAAGCAAGCGATTTTAGCAGATTCGCAATGGTTTAATTTGGAGGTGATTTCTATCACCTCCATTTAATTTTCAATTTTTATTGGACAACCAAACCCCCAATAAAATAATACACATACAGCCACATTGTGTCAAATTAATTTCCTCTCCAGCCAATAGCCCCCAGAACACGGCCACAAAAGGAATGCCGTAGGTCACTGTTGAAGCAAATAAGCTACCGGCTCTTTTGGCCAGCATATAATAAATCACGGTGGCTACAGCCGTACCTAGAAGTCCTAACAACATAGAAGCGCCAGTAGATAATAACACTTCTTTTGAACTAAGGTCTAGGGAAAAATACCCCGTGAAATATAGGATCACGAAACAGGGGATAATCAAGAACACAAATGCCATGCTGGCAATGTTTAATGATCCCGCATCTTTTAAATGACGGCCCACCATATTAATATTAATGCCATAGAGTAGGGTAGCCAGTAACACTAAAGATGCGTAAGAGATATTTTCAAAACTCACTTTCCTCTGAGCTGCAAAAAGTAAACAGAGCCCCACAAAACCTACCAAGACCCCCATGAACTTTTGGCGTTTGGCCTGAAATTGAAAAAAAGAAACACCAACTATAATAGTAAACAGTGGCGTTAGGGCATTGAGAATCCCAGCTAAGGAAGAATCAATTTCTAGTTCGGCAATACAAAACAAATAAGCGGGAAAAAAGCTACCAATCAATCCAGAAAGTATAACCAATAAGTATTTCTCCTTGGGGATTTTTCTAAATGCCTCCAGCGCAAATGGCGTCATCACCAGACCCGCACTCAGGATGCGGATGGTAGCCACTTGGTAAGGACTCAATGTATGCATCCCGTATTTCATGAGCATAAAGCTGCTGCCCCAGATTAGGGATAGTGCAGCAAAAATGCCCCAGTTAATCAGTTTAGTATTTGCTTGCATGGGTGGCAAAGTTGGGGGTTTTGGCCAGAATCCCATGATGGGGAGAAAAAAAGCCCTGAAAAAGGGCTGGAATATGGTTCTTGTGCAATTTTTTTTTACTTTCAGCAAAAACATAAAAAGATTATTATGGGAATGGTTAAAGAATTCAAAGAGTTTGCCATTAGGGGTAATTTGGTAGATACCGCAGTAGCGTTTGTTATGGGTGCCAGCTTTGGCAAAATTGTTTCCTCCTTTGTAGATGGCATGGTTATGCCTGCAGTGGGGATGCTTACCGGTGGGGTAGACTTTAACGATAAGAAGTTGATTCTCAAAGACCCTAGTCCCGAAGTAAAAGACGCAGCCGGCAAAGTAGTGGAAAAAGCTATTGCAGAAGTATCTGTGAAATATGGTAGTTTCCTTACCAACCTGATTGACTTTATCATTGTGGCATTTGCGGTTTTCTTGGTCATCAAAGCCATTAACAAACTGAAGCAGAAGGAAGAGGCAACTCCTGCTGCGCCTCCTGCACCTTCTAGTACAGACCAATTATTGATTGAGATCAGGGACGCTTTGAAAAAATAAGCCCCTATTTGGTGGATAACTATTCCTAAAACAGCTGCTGTTTTGCAGCTGTTTTAGTTTCTTTGCATCTAAACATTTTCCTTTGGCTACCGCGAATTATCAGATCAAACTGGACCAGTTTGAGGGTCCTTTTGACCTTCTGCTCTTCTTTATTGAAAGGGATGAGTTGGATATTTACAATATTCCCATTACTAAGATCATCAATGACTTTTTGGATTTTATTCACCAAGGCGAGAAATTGAATATTGAATTGAGTAGTGAATTCATTCTATTTGTTTCTACCCTCATGCGCATCAAGGCCAGACTCTTGTTGCCCAGAAAAGAAGTGGATGCTTCCGGAAATGAAATTGACCCTCGTCAAGAATTGATTGACAAAATCTTGGAATATAAACGCTTTAAAGAAGCGGCTACCCAAATGGCAGAAATGGAAGCGGTGCGCTTGCTTATGGTAAAACGTGGCAACCTGCACCGTGAAATTGCTGAGATTGGAGAAGAGGCATCTGAAGGAACCGAGATTCAAAACATTACTTTATTCAAGCTGATGAAGGCTTTTGAAAAAGTGATGCTTCGTGTTCAGGAAAGGCAGAACAAACCCGTGCATACCGTAGTTCGCTACAACCATACTATGGAAGGCAGCCGTGACTATATGCTGACCTTTGTGCAAAAGGAAAAAACGGTTGCATTTGAAAAAGTATTTGAAGACTGTCAAGATAAAATTCATGCCATTTTCTTATTCCTATCCATCTTAGAATTAACCCAACAGAAATTCATGAAAATGATGGTGGGTGAGGGACGTAACAATTTTATTGTAGAATGGAATGACAATAGAGAATCAGACCTGACCGATGCGGGTTTAACCGAAGAAGAAATCAGCGCCAGCAGATTTGAAGACTAAGATTTAATCAAGAGGATGACATAAAAAAAGCACCGGATTTATTTTCGGTGCTTTTTAATTTTCAGTATTTTTTATGCCCAATAGTGATTCAGACATTTCAAAAATCTTTTTTTGACTTTTGACTTTTCACTTTTGAATTATCCCGCAATCCTGCTAGTTACAGAAATTGATTCACTCATTAGTTCTCTTACAGCTGCAGCAATACCTTGTGCATCATAAGCGCATTCGCGATGCAATTCTTTGGGGCTTCCGTGTTCTACCAAACGGTCTGGAATACCTAAAATAGTCACATCGGCTTTATAGCCATATTTGTTCATGAATTCCAATACGGCTGAGCCAAATCCACCTACTACGGTGCCGTCTTCTACAGTCACAATTTTGCTGTATTTGCTAAAGGCTTCGTGTAGCAAATCCTCGTCAATGGGTTTTACAAAACGTAAGTCATAATGCGCTGGATTAATGCCCTCGGTTCTGAGTTCACGAATAGCTGCTTGGGCAAAATTACCAGGGTGTCCAAAACTTAAAATGGCAACGCCATCTCCGTCTTTGAGTTTGCGTCCTTTACCAATGGTCAATGCTTGAAAGGGTGTTTTCCAATCTACCATTACACCTTCTCCTCTTGGATAACGAATCACAAAGGGGTATTGGTTTTCCGGTAATTGAGAAGTATACATGAGGTTGCGCAATTCCTGCTCATTCATGGGTGCACTGATCACCATATTGGGTATGCAGCGCATATAAGGAATATCGTAACAACCATGGTGGGTAGGTCCGTCTTCTCCTACTAGTCCGGCACGGTCTAGGCAAAGGGTCACGGGTAGTTTTTGAATGGCTACATCGTGTACCACTTGGTCAAAAGCGCGCTGCATAAAAGAAGAATAAATATTACAGAACACACGCATACCCTGAGTAGCTAAACCAGCACTCAACGTAACGGCGTGTTGCTCACAAATACCCACGTCAAAAGCACGGTGTGGCATTTTCTCCATCATGAATTTCATAGAACAGCCACTAGGCATAGCAGGTGTAACCCCCATGATGGATTCATTCAATGCTGCTAGTTCCAATAAGGTATGTCCAAATACGTCTTGGTACTTGGGTGGTTGGGGAGCAGTAATGGGTTTCTTAACTATTTCTCCGGTTACTTTATCAAATAGTCCGGGTGCATGCCACTTGGTTTGGTCCTTCTCGGCCAGTGCATAGCCCTTTCCCTTTACGGTAACAATATGCAATAATTTGGGTCCGGGTATATTTTTCAGGTCCTTGAGGGTATCTACCAATTTGGTAATATTATGCCCGTCAATGGGTCCAAAATAACGCAGGTTCAAAGCCTCAAACAAGTTGCTGCTCTTAGAAACTACGCCCTTGATATTGGCTTCTAATTTGCTGGCCATCTCCCTACTAAAAGTTTTGCCCACGGGTAATTTGCCCATCAGGTTCCAAACTTCGTCGCGCATTTTATTGTAGGTAGGAGAGGTAGTAATATCGGTCAGATATCCCTTAAGCGCACCCACATTGGGGTCAATGCTCATACAGTTGTCATTGAGGATAATCAAGACATCACTATCGGCTACGCCGGCATGGTTCATGGCTTCAAAAGCCATACCCGCTGTCATGGAACCGTCTCCAATTACGGCAATGGATTTTCTGTCTTCTCCCTTGTATTTGGCGGCCATGGACATTCCCAAAGCGGCAGAAATAGAGGTGGAAGAATGGCCTACGCCAAAAGTATCGTATTGACTCTCGCTTCTTTTTGGGAATCCGCTAAGACCATTGTATTTGCGGTTAGTGGCAAAATTATCCCTTCTACCTGTCAGGATCTTGTGTCCATAAGCCTGATGGCCTACGTCCCAAACCAATTGGTCATAAGGGGTATTATAAATATAGTGCAGTGCCACGCTGAGTTCTACCACACCCAAACTGGCTGCAAAATGACCGCCGTGTACACTCACAACGTCAATAATATACTGACGAAGCTCGTCACAAACCTGATGCAATTGTTCCCTGTTGAGCTTTTTGAGGTCAGTTGGGCTGTCAATTTGCTGTAGAAGTGGACCGGCCTTTATATCCATGAGACTTTGTTTAGTTGTAAAAATAAGCATTTAAGGCTTGCAAAAGCTGCCGTTAAAATAGTACAACACCCTTTGAAACAGATAGTTCGCCGCAGATAAGGGGAATTTCCGCCAGACAGATACCGATTTTGCCTTTAATCCCAAAATGGGGCTTCTAGGCTTTGTTTAGGGGGTATCTTTACCGGAACATGAGATGGAAAATTTCTGCATATTGGTGGTGCCAGTTAGGCGGTTGGTTATTTTATAGCCTAGCCATGGTTTTTTTTGCCTTTGTTTTTGAACAGAAATATACCAATATTTTCTATGCTAGATTGGCTATTGGCGTTTTTGCGGGTATCTTCTTTACCCATTTACTCCGTTTGATGGTGATTCGTTTTAAGATGCGCCCCCCAACACAGAAACAACGTTGGTTTCAATTGGCCGTTCTCATTCTGACAATTTGTGTGCTTTATAATATGGCCAATTCTGCCCTAGTAGAATGGTTCAAACTCTATGATCCCGTTAAGAAAATCTCTTTTGAAAAGCGGTTCTTGGGTAACCTCATTTTTGATTCTCCTTTGATTTTTGTTTGGACTTCTATCTATTTTGTCTGGCACTATATTGAAGCGGGTAGAAAAAATGAGATTCAGCAAGTTAGACTTGAAACCTTGGTTAAAGAGCTGGAACTCAAGACCATCAAAAGTCATATTAATCCCCATTTTATTTTTAATGCCCTCAATAGCATCCGCGCTTTGGTAGATGAGAATCCAGACAGGGCTAGAACTGCCATTACGGAGTTGAGCAATATTTTACGCAGCAGCATGCAAGCAGAGAAATTGGAATTGGCACCTTTTGAAAAAGAATTGGGTATTGTAAAAGATTATCTGGCTTTAGAGCATATTCGTTTTGAAGACCGCTTGCGTATTGAATACGACATTGATGAAAATACCATGGGTCAGCCTGTGCCTCCCATGATGTTGCAGACCTTGGTAGAGAATGCTATCAAGCATGGGATTAGCCAACAAAAAGAAGGCGGGGTAGTGCGCGTGATCTCTGATTTTAGAGACAACCACCATGAACTGATTGTGCAAAATTCTGGTCACTTAAATGGTAACTTAGAAGCGGCTGCCGATGGATTTGGCATCAACAGTACCCGCAACCGATTAAAATTATTGTTTGGTGGTAAAGCCAGTTTTGAGATCAGAGATACAGAGAATGGAATGGTAGAAGCGGTAGTAAAAATGCCGGTAAAAGACATGCATTATTAAACCTTGATTATAGCGTTATGGCAATTAGAGCAATCATTATTGACGACGAACGTTTGGCCCGCAATGAGCTCAAAAAACTCTTGCAAGACCACTCAGATATTGAAGTCATTGAAGAAGCCGCCAATGTTGACGACGGCATTGAAAAAATAGAAACCCTAAATCCGGACTTGATTTTCCTAGACATTCAAATGCCCGGTAAAACAGGTTTTGATTTGTTGGCCGAAGTGGAAAAAGCACCCCGTGTCATCTTCACTACAGCTTATGACGAATACGCCATCAAAGCCTTTGAAGTAAATGCTTTAGACTATTTGTTAAAACCTGTAGAACCCAAGCGCTTGGCAGATGCCATCCAAAAATTACATGTAGAAATCAGCAAAGAAAATGCCGGTCTGAATGGGTTGAATCGTGGTCCTTTGACTGAGTTTGATCAAGTGTTTGTAAAAGATGGAGAACGTTGCTGGTTTGTAAAACTAGGGGAGATTCGTTTGTTTGAAAGCGTTGGTAATTATGCCAAAGTTTTCTTTGGTACCAATAAGCCCTTGATCCTAAAATCACTCAATGCATTGGAAGAGCGTTTGGATGAGCGCATGTTCTTCCGTGCCAACCGAAAACACATCATTAACCTGCGTTGGATTGAAAAAATTGAACCTTATTTTAATGGTGGTTTATTAGTTGATCTAAAAGGTGGGGAGAAAATTGAAGTGAGCCGGAGGCAGACGGTTAAGTTTAAGGAGATGATGAGCCTGTAGTTTAGTGAAGAGTGAAGAGATAAAAGTGAAGAGATAAGAGATAAGAGAGGGGGAAGAAGAAGTGAAGAGTGAAGAGTGAAGGAAGAAGAAGTGAAGAGTGAAGAGTGAAGGAAGAAGAAGTGAAGAGTGAAGAGTGAAGAGTGAAGAGTGAAGGAAGAAGAAGTGAAGAGTGAAGAACGAAGAGTGAAGAGAGGAGGATGATTGGCTTGGGGTGTATGTAGTGAAGAAGGGAAATAAATATTTAGTAGGCGTGATTTAGTTGCGCCTATTTTTTTGTTTTATATTGGACCTTGAAAAAATTACTATGAAAAAAATAAGTTTGGCTATTTGCCTATTTACTGTGTCATACTTACATGCGCAGAATATTGATGAAATTATCAATGCCAAAGAAGTAGAGCGAATTGAGCGCACCCTTGCCTCTGACGAGATGCAGGGGCGCAGAACCTTTAGTCCCGCCATTGAAAAGGCAGCCGCTTTTATTGCAGATGAGTTTAAACAAACCGGTTTGCAAACCTGGAAAAACAGCGGCACTTATTTGCAAGAATTTGTGATGGTCAAACCCAAATTCATCAATGCTAGTTGCAATTTTAATGGAGTTGCCGTAGATGGTAGGGACGTGATTGTGGTGACTTGTCAACCCGATTTAAATATCACAGAAAATAGTGGGTATGAAAAAGTACTGATTGCAAAAGGAGCCAATCTGTCTAGTGAAGCCAACAAATATGTGCAGTCTGGTAAGAATTATTTTGTTACTGTAGATACTAGTTTTGCCAAAAGCTTTGGAAGATTAGCTGGTTTAAAAAGACAATTATTCAAAGCCGATAATAGCGTGGTCTTTGTATTGGCAGCGGAACAACCCAAAACCTTTACTGTGAGTTCTAAGCACGAATTCACCGAGCAAAAATTAGCCAATGTGATTGGGGTTTTGCCTGGCAAAAGTAAGAAGAATGAATACGTGATTTTTTCAGGTCACTATGACCACTTGGGAATTGGCAAAGCGGTGAACAATGATTCTATTTATAACGGCGCCAATGATGACGCTGCTGGTACCACGGCCATGATGATGTTGGCCAAATATTTTAAAGCCAAGAATGACAATGAACGCACCCTAATTTTTGTGGCATTTACTGCTGAAGAAGTGGGTGGTTTTGGAGCAACTTATTGCTCTAGGCAATTTAATCCGGAAGACGTAAAAGCCATGTTTAATATTGAAATGATTGGCACAGAAAGCAAGTGGGGAAACAATTCTGCTTATATCACCGGTTTTGAACAAACCGATATGGGTAAGATTTTACAGGCCAATTTAGCAGGTACTGGTTTTACGTTTTACCCAGATCCTTATACTGATCAGAACCTGTTCTATCGCTCGGATAATGCAACACTGGCCCGTTTAGGTGTTCCTGCCCATACTATTTCTACTTCTAAAATGGACAGTGAACCTAATTACCACAAAGTGACTGACGATATTGGTACACTAGATATGGAAAATATGGCTAGAATTATCAAGGCCATCGCGCTTAGCTCAAAGGGCATAGTAAGCGGAAAAGACACCCCTTCTAGGGTTAATGTAGCAGGATTGAAATAATCTTACCTATTCTAAAATAACTGGGCTCAGCAGGAAACTGCTGGGCTTTTTTTATGGATAAAAGATTTGGGATTAAGCAATCACAGGAACGCTGTGAATAGCTGCGCTGATTTCTGCAATTAGATGGCTATCTTTTTCAATGGCATTGCCTACTACAATAATATCGGCACCAGCCTTGCAGTTCAAATAGGCTTTTTCTGGAGTGGTAATACCGCCACCAACAATTAGGGGTATTTCTATGTTTTTAGCCACTTTTTCAATCATGTCTTCTGTAATGGCCCTTTTGGCGCCACTTCCAGCATCCATGTAGATGAGTTTCATGCCCAACATCTCTCCTGCCATGGCTGTGCATAACGCAATTTCATTTTTGTCAGCAGGAATAGGGGAAGCATTTGAGATATAGGAAACCGTGGTTGGGGCACCTCCGTCTACCACCATATAACCGGTTGGCATGATTTCTAAGCCGCTTTTGCGAACAAAGGGGGCACTGATCACGTGTTGTCCAATCAATAATTCGGGGTTTCTACCTGAAATCAGGGACAAATAGAGTAGGGCATCGGCGTATTTACTGAGCTGGGAAGGAGAACCTGGAAAAAGGATAACCGGAATGGAACAAGACTGCTTAATCTGTTGGATACACTCGTCTAAATGATTTGAGATAACCAAGCTGCCACCTACAAAAAAGTAGTCTACTTTGGCTGAAACCGCCAATTGAACCAGTTCTTCAATCTTGGCAGCGTCTACTTTGTCCGGATCAACCAGCACGGCAAAAGACTTCTTTCCCTGCTGCTTTTTCGCCACAAATTGTTGATAGATTGCCTGTTTCATGTAAGAAATGGAATGGTTCCTAGCCTGCAAAAATGCAAAAAAGTTTTTGTTTATGGTGTTTATTCTTCAACTGTTTCTCCAATTTGGAACAATTGGGTCTTTTCAACTGTCCCGCTTGGATTCTTTTGCCCAGATGAAGGAGAATTGTGCAAGGTTTTCCTATTTACGGATAATACTTGGTTAAACGCTTAGTTTTTCCACAAATAATTGTGTACATCTGTGGACATTTCAGCAAAATCAATCCTGTTTTGAGGTTTGGGATTATTCACATTCCTTTTCCACAACCTGTTGATATTTACAAAATTGAAAATCAACATTGGAAGGATATTTTCGTCTACCGCTTAACAATTAGTTAACGGGGCTTATCACCCATTACCCAGAACAAAAAAATACGCTCCGATTATGGCTACTCCTTCCAAGGCAAAAGGCTTACAGTTTACCCGCAAGTTCACCAAAGATGGTGTAACTCCCTATGACATGTTTGATTATGATTACCGTGATAGCGTAATCAAAAATCCAAACGGTGAAAAAGTATTTGAAATGAACAATGTGGAAGTGCCCAAACAATGGAGCCAGATTGCCACAGATATCTTAGCACAAAAATATTTCCGTAAAGCGGGTGTGCCGCAAGCCGATGGTTCTTTGGGAAGGGAAACCAGTGTAAAGCAAGTGGCACATCGTATGGCCAATTGTTGGCGCGTTTGGGGTGAGCGATATGGGTATTTTGCTTCAGAAAATGATGCACAAATTTTTTATGATGAGTTAGCATATAGCATCTTGAATCAAGCATGCGTTCCTAACTCTCCTCAATGGTTCAATACTGGTTTGCACGAGAGCTATGGTATCACAGGTAAACCTCAAGGTCACTACTATGTTGATCCCAAAGACAACAAACTAAAAAAATCTGCTAACGCATACGAGCGTCCTCAACCACATGCCTGCTTTATCTTGAGCGTAAGCGATGACTTGGTGAATGATGGCGGTATCATGGATCTCTGGGTAAGAGAAGCGCGTATCTTCAAATATGGTTCTGGTGTTGGTACCAACTTTTCTCATATTCGTGGAGGTGGAGAGAAATTGAGTGGTGGTGGCACATCTAGTGGTTTGATGAGCTTCCTAAAAATTGGTGACCGCGCTGCGGGCGCTATCAAGAGTGGTGGTACTACCAGAAGGGCTGCTAAAATGGTTTGCTTGGATTTGGATCACCCAGAAATCATGGAATTTATCAACTGGAAAGTGGGTGAAGAAAAGAAAGTAGCTGCGTTGGTGGCTGCCGGATATGATAATAGCTATGAAGGGGAAGCTTATATGACTGTTGCTGGACAAAACAGTAATAACTCTATTCGTATTCCAAACGAATTCTTCAAAGTATTGGAAGAAGGTGGAGACTGGGAATTAAAAGCTCGTACCGATGGTAGGGTAATGAAAAAGATTCCTGCTAAAGATGTTTGGGATCAAATTGCCTATGCTGCTTGGAGTTGTGCGGATCCTGGTACCCAATATGATACTACTATCAACGAATGGCATACCTGCCCTCAAGGAGGACGTATCAACGCTTCTAACCCTTGCTCTGAGTACATGTTCTTAGACAACACGGCTTGTAACCTGGCTTCTGCCAACCTGATGAAATTCTTTGATACCAGTAACAACAAGTTTGATGTTGAAGGATTTGAATACACTTGCCGTTTGTGGACCACTGTATTGGAAATCTCTGTTTTGATGGCGCAGTTCCCTTCTAAAGAAGTGGCTGAGTTGTCTTACGATTACCGTACGTTGGGTCTTGGTTTTGCTAATCTAGGTACCATGCTCATGGTAAGTGGTATTCCTTATGATAGTGAAGAAGCACGTGGTATTGCCGGTGCCATCACTGCTATCATGACGGGTATTGCATATAAGACTTCTGCTGAAATGGCCAGTTTCTTGGGTGCTTTCCCTAGATATAAAGAGAATAAAAATGATATGCTCAGGGTTATGCGCAATCACCGTGCGGCTGCCTACGATGCCAATGAAGCTTATGAAGGATTGAGCGTGAAACCCGTTGGTATCAACGCTAAATATTGCCCAGACATCTTGTTAAAACACGCTACCAAGGCTTGGGACGATGCGGTACAATTAGGAGAAAAATATGGCTATCGCAATGCACAAACAACCGTAATTGCACCAACTGGTACCATTGGTCTGGTAATGGATTGCGATACTACTGGAGTGGAGCCTGATTTTGCACTAGTGAAATTCAAAAAACTATCTGGTGGTGGTTATTTCAAAATCATCAACCAATCTGTTCCTGCAGCGTTGAAGAATTTGAATTATAGCCCTGAAGAAGCTTTAGCTATTGAGCAATATGCCGTAGGTGCTGCCAGCTTTGAGAATTCTCCGTTTATCAATAACAAGTCTTTGGCTGCCAAAGGGTTTACTCAAGAAGAAATTCAAAAACTAAATGGCGCTGCTCGTTCTGCCTTTGAAATAGGATTCATTTTTAACCGCTTCACCTTGGGTGATGCTTGTATGCAACGCCTTGGATTTAGGGAAGAAGAATACAGTGACTGGAGCTTTAACTTGCTAGAAGCAGTTGGCTTTGCAGAAGATGAAATTGATGCCGCAAATGACTTTATCTGCGGTACCATGACCATTGAAGGTGCCCCATTATTGAAGCCGGAACACTTGGCTATTTTTGATTGCGCCAATAAGTGTGGTAAAAAAGGAGAGCGTTATATTCACGCACACGGTCATATTAAAATGATGGCTGCTTGTCAACCATTCTTGAGTGGTGCCATTTCTAAAACCATCAACCTTCCAAACGAAGCCAAGGTTGAAGAGATTGCTGATTGCTATTTGTTGAGTTGGAGCTTGGGTCTTAAAGCCAACGCCCTTTACAGAGATGGTTCCAAATTGAGCCAGCCCTTGAGTAATAAATCTGAAAAGAAGAAAAAGACAGAAGAAGCTGCTGAAGAAGTGGTTGCAGAAGAAACTGCTACACCAGAAAGCAATATTGTAGACCTAGGCAAATTAACGGTTGAAGAACTATTAGAAGAAGTAACCAAGCGTATGCAGGCTTCTTCTGATACCCAACTTAAACGCGCATTGTCTAAGATAGTAGAAAGAAAATCGCTCCCTGCTAAACGTAGAGGATTTACCCAAAAAGCCAAGATCAACGGACAAGTATTGTTCTTGCGCACTGGTGAATACCAAGATGGAACATTGGGAGAAATCTTTATAGACTTGGCCAAAGAGGGTTCTACCCTTAGAAGCTTGATGAACTGTTTTGCTATTGCCATTTCTGTTGGTTTGCAATACGGTGTGCCACTGGATGAATTTGTAGAGAAATTTGTCTTTACCAAATTTGAACCTGCTGGTATGGTGGATCATCCAAATATCAAGACTACTACATCATTGGTTGACTTTGTATTCCGCGCTCTGGCTTATGAATATCTTGACCGTACCGATCTGGTACACGTGCTAGATAAACCATCGGTTGGTAATACCGGTGAAGAGGAGGGAGAATCCCTTTTTGTGGGAAAGCCTGAGTTGAGCAGTATCCGTGTAACAGCGCCTACCGCTGCTAGCACCACTGCTCCGGTTGCACAGAAAGTAGAGAAAGTTGCTGTAAAAGCTGAGTATGGTATGGACGCTGTAAACCAAGCGGCCAAGAACATGCAAAGCGATGCACCTTCTTGCAACACTTGCGGGCATATTACCATCCGTAGCGGTACTTGCTACAAATGCCTGAACTGTGGCAATAGCATGGGATGCAGCTAGTTCTTTAGTGAAGAGATAGGAGTGTGGAGTGAAGAGTGAAGAGTGAAGAGTGAAGAATGGACAGTGATGGGTGTTAAGAGAGTATAATGAAGAGTGAAGGATGATGGGTGTGAAGTGAATGAATGTAGGAAAGTACCAAACCTTGGGTTTTAGACAGCAATGTCTTAGCCATAGCTTTAAACCGTACCTGGTTAAAGAACCGCCTCGATTAATCCCGGGGCGGTTTATTTTTTCCCCAATCCCAAGCAAAATCTATTGGCTTTTATCATTCTTCACTCTTCGTTCTTCACTCTTCATTTTTATCTCTTCATTATTTCTTCCATTCTTCACTTTTCACTTTTATCTCTTCACTTTTATCTCTTCATTATTTCTTCCATTCTTCACTCTTCACTCTTATCTCTTCACTTCTTCATCCTCTCTTCATTATTTCTTCCATTGTCAATGCCTGAAATAAGTTGACCATTAAAACAGTAAAAATGGCAACAAGAACAGAATTTGAATTAACCCTTCAAGAGCGTAAAGCGCGTCACTTTAGTAAGAATTTTAAGGTTATTAAAGTCCGAGA
>CANHGS010000002.1 GCA_947460595.1 Bacteroidota bacterium
AAACAAAGGAAGCGAATGGTTGCCCTAAAGCCCCCCTTCACTTCCAATGAAATTAATAACCTAAACAACCTAGATATTAAAAATAAATCACAATTAAAAACGGTCAACCTTATTTAGGCACGGACACACTCTTCACTCTTCACTCTTAACTCTTATCTCTTCACTCTTCACTCTTCACTCTTCACTCTTCACTTACTTAATAATCACCGTACCCAATTGAAGCGTGATCTCTCGTTCAATGGCTTTAAGGTGCTGATGTAATTCTATTAGCCTTTTATAGTCGTCTTTAGGGGCTTGCTCCAAGTCTCGCTGATTTTCATCAAACATCTTTTTAATCTTGCGTAACTTATAATAGTTAACGCTCATCATTACGTCTTGATGGCTGGTGTCTCTATTCAAAATATGCATGCCTTCCATTACATTATCCCAATTATAACTCAGCTCTTGGTGCTGCATGGTAATTTGAATCAATAGGGCTCTGGTAGCATCATCTACATTATACAACAAACTCTTGGCGGTAGGTTCAAGTCCTTGGTGGTAAAGATTTTTATAGGTTTCGTATAATGATTCTAATGCCGGATTGTCAAAATGAAACTGCTCTATTTCTTCAAAAATATAGGCAGCCATAGTTTTGTTTTCATCCCAATGTAACAAACCATAATCCAATAAAACACGCAGCACATTTCTTTCATGTGCTTCATCTTTATTAAAGAGTAATTGAGAATCGTCCAACACGTCTTCTGGTTGCGCAGCTAGGTCATGTTCTAATTGAGCATCTTCAATACTTTGTTGTTTACGTTCTTCCTTGGCAACCTTATCTCTTTTGAGTTTGTTTACCAGGGTGGTTAACCCCATTTCATCAATACGCAAAAGACCTGCGCACTGTCTTATATAATCCTGTTGTTTGGTAAAGTCTTCTGCCTTATTGAGTTTGCTGATTGTCTCAGCCACTTGATTTACTACCTCGCTTTTTCTGGACACGTCATTACCCGCTTCTTTGAGCATGACTTCTAATTGAAAAAGAATGAAGTCTTTTTTATTGGCTGCAATGAATTCATTAAAAGCGGTTACGCCAACTTTATTGACATAACTATCAGGATCTTCTTTGTCTGGAATCAAGACCAGTTTAACATTCAAGCCCTCTTCTAGAGCCATGTCTAATCCTCTTAGTGCTGCCTTTATTCCAGCACTATCTCCGTCATAAATGATGGTGAGGTTATTGGTATACTTCTTAATCAACCTAAGTTGTTCAATGGTCAAAGAAGTACCTCCACTAGCAACTACATTCTCAATGCCAGCTTGGTGTAAGCTTACAACATCGGTATAACCTTCTACCAGTAAACATTCATTGGCTTTATCAATAGCTTGTCTTGCAAAATAAGAACCATAGAGAATCTTACTCTTGGAATAAATTTCGTTTTCAGGTGTGTTAATGTATTTGGGAGCCCTATCGGCCTTGCCAATAACGCGCGCACCAAAGCCAATAACTTTTCCCGAATTATTATGAATTGGAAAAATAATTCTCCCTCTATAATTATCTACCAATTCAGTTTCATTTCTCAATGAAACCAAACCAGTTTTTGGTAACAACTCGGGGTTAAACTGATTTTCTAATAAAGCCTTTGTAAGTGTGTCCCTTGAATTGGGATTATATCCAATTTGAAATTTCTGAATAATCTCTTCTCTAAAACCTCTTTCTTGCAAGTAGGAGAGGGCAATGTTTTTGCCTTCCTCTGTTTGAGTTAATTGAGTAGAAAAAAACTTTTGTGAAAAGTTGTTAATGGCATAAAGACTATCGGCTGTTTGATTGGCTAGTTTCTGTTCAGGACTAGCTTCTGTTTCTTCAATTTCAATATTGTATCGGGCAGCTAACCAACGCAACGCTTCTACATAACTAAACTTCTCATGCTCCATGAGAAAAGTAATGCTATTACCACTCTTGCCACAACCAAAGCATTTATAGATCTCTTTGGCAGGCGACACCGTAAAAGAGGGGCTCTTCTCATTATGAAATGGGCAAAGGCCCAAATAGTTGGTTCCCCTTTTTTTGAGCTTGACAAATTCGCCCACCACGTCCATCACGTCAATTCTGTTGGTAATCTGTTGTATGGTATTTGGTGAAATCATGCGTTTGTAAAGATAATTGTTTTCAAATGCCCGTTTGTGAGAATCTCCAGAATCAATTTTGTCCAGTTTTAGCTTTTCTATTAAATTTAGCCATGCTTAAGAAAGAACGTCAGGCATTTATCATACAGCAAATTAATATTCACAATAAAGTCATGTCTTCTGATCTAAGTGTGCACTTAGACGTTTCCGAAGATACTATTAGGCGGGATTTACAGGAACTTTCAGAAGTAGGAAAATTGATTAAAGTACATGGCGGGGCTTTGTCTAAATCCTTTCACTTTACCCTAGAAACTAATCCCATCTATAGTTTGCCGGAAAAAAAAGTGATAGCTTTTAAGGCAATGGAACTGATTAAAGATGGCATGTTGGTATTATTAACTGGGGGCACTACCATCTTGGAATTGGTTAAGTCTCTTCCGGCTGAATTAAACGCCACTTTTGTGACCGTGAGTTTGCCCATTGCTTTGGAATTATTGAACCACCCCACTGCAGAAGTGATATTTCTTGGTAATAGATTATTGAAGAATGCACAAATGTCTGTAGGAGCGGAGGTAGTTGAAAGATTGAGCAGGATTAAAGCGGATCTATGTTTGTTAGGAACCAATAGTTTTGACGCCAATTATGGCATAACCGATATGGAATGGGAGATAATTGAGGTAAAAAAAGCCATGATCAAATCTTCTCAAAAAACGGTTTCCCTGGCTATTTCCCAAAAATTAAATACTATTCAACGTTTGCAGGTTTGCGTACCTGAAGACGTTGATATTTTGATTACAGAACTAAGTCCAGATCATGAAAAATTAACTCCTTACTGGGCTAAAGG
The DNA here is from genome assembly GCA_947460595.1 of Bacteroidota bacterium. GTDB lineage: Bacteria > Bacteroidota > Bacteroidia > Chitinophagales > Chitinophagaceae > Sediminibacterium. The sequence continues at coordinate 2,951 of CANHGS010000002.1, forward strand.
AATCCAAGTTTTCTAACATTTGAGCTAATTAACCCATTCTATCCCCCTTTTTTGCAGCTTTTTGCGGCTTTTATCTTTTTTTATGCAGTAATTGTGGATATCTGTCTAAAATCTCATCAAATTTATTTGGGAAGTCTCGCTGACAAATTTTAACATTGCTCTATTATTCTAGGTATCCTCTTGTTTTGAAACTTTTCTGCGGTTTTTTGCGTATTTCTCGCATCTCCAAGCAATGTTTTGAAGCTTTTGGTTGTCTAGGATAAGAATAGCCTCGGTTATTTGAATTTAAGACTAAAGAACCAAAAAAACTGTTATGAGAAAACCCGACTTTTCAATGAGTGCAGCTCTATTGCTGCTGCTTATGCTATTTGGCTCATTTGCATCTTTTGCACAGGAGCCTGAAAAAACATTTAGCGGTTTGGTAACCGATATCACAGATGGTAGCGCTTTGCAAAGCGTTTCTGTTAAAGTGAAAGGGACCAATATCGCCACTCAAACCAATTCCTCTGGTTATTATTCCATCAAAGCGAGCGCCGGTAAAACCTTGGTTTTTAGTTTTGTTGGATATAATACCTATGAATTAAAACTAGGCAATGAAGCCGTAGTTAATGTTAAATTAGGTAATGATGACAAACGATTGAATGACGTTGTAGTTACTGCCTTAAACATTAAAAGAGATAAACGTTCATTGGGTTATAGTACTGCTGACATTAAAGGAGAAGAGATTGCAGCAGTAAACCGTGAAAACGTATTTACTTCACTTGCAGGTCGAATGCCAGGGGTAACAGTTACTCCCACTTCGGGTGCAGTAGGAGCTTCTACACAAATTGTATTAAGAGGCTTTAATTCTGTTGGTTTAAGTAACCAACCACTGATTGTAGTGGATGGTGTGCCTTTCAATAATGAAACATTTAACCAAGGAAACTTGGTAAGTGATTTGCCAAATAGGAACGTTGACTACACCAATCGTGGTGCAGATATCAATCCAGAAGATATAGAAAATATCAGCGTACTTAAAGGACCTGAAGCAGCAGCGCTATATGGGGTATTAGGTGCCAATGGTGCTATATTGATTACTACTAAAAAAGGAAAAAGCGGAACGGGCAAAATATCTTACGACTACAATACTCGTTTTGATATGATTGACCTTAGTCGTATTCCTAGAACACAAACGGTTTATGATCAAGGAAATAACGGAACCTTTGATATTACTACAAGGAGCACTTTCGGTCCTAAGTTTCCTGTAGGTACTCAGTTTTATGATAATGCAGATAATTTTTTCCAAACAGGAAGAATGGATAGGCATAACTTGTCTATTGAAGGGGGAGCTGATAAAACGGCTTACCGTTTTAGTGCTCAATACACCAATCAAGTGGGCACAGTGCCAAATACAAGCTTTAAGCGTTTGAATATGCGTTTAAATTCTAGTACTAGAATCCTGAATAAAATTGATGTAAGTTCTTCATTTGCTTATTTTAATAGTGTTGTTGATAAGCCTATTCGTGGACAAGATGGTCTAATGACTTCTTTATTGCAATGGCCTGTTGATGATGATATGCGCATTTATTTAAATGCAGATGGTACTAAGAGAACAGTAAATCCTAATCAGTTGGTTAACGACGTGGACAATCCTTACTTTGACGTTAATTACAATAGAAACAATGATAGAAGTAACCGTTTCACAGGTACGGTAAACTTGACAATGGATGCTACTAGTTGGTTACAACTAAGCGGTAGAGCTGGCGTGGATTATAGTGCTGATTTTGGTAATAATTTTATTCATCCTCGTTCCTCTCAGTCAGTTTCTTCAGGAGCAGGTTTTAATAGAGGTAGAATTGAAAACTACAATAATAACTTACTATTATTGAACTATATGTTCATGGGTTCTGTAAAAAAACAATATGGAGCTTTCAAGACTACGTTAAGGGTTGGTACATCATTGGATGATTCTAGAAGAGTTACCTCGTCTCAACGTGGTGATAGCTTATTTATTCCCGAGTTTAATAGTATGGATAATACCAATCCAACTTTTCAACGCTTACGTCAAAGAAATCAGTTGAGGAGAATTCTAGGCGTTTTCGGGGAATTATCTGTTAATTATTCAGATTTGGTATATCTAACTGTAGCTGGTAGAAATGACTGGGCATCACCATTGCCTGAACAAAATAGGTCATTCTTCTATCCCACAGCAAGTTTGTCATTTGTGGTAAGTGATTTGAAAGGAGTGAAAGAGGCAACTAGAACGTGGTTAGATATTTTCCGTTTGCGTACATCATTAGCTCGTACCAACAGATTCCCTACTCCTTACCAAAACCAGGCTGCATTCCTTGCGCAAACAACTTCTGGTGGTGGATTCGCGTATGACTTTTTTGCCCCCAATCCCAATTTGAAACCAGAAAAACAAAGTACCTATGAATTAGGATTTGAGGCCAAATTCCTGAAAAATAGACTTGGTATTGATGTAGCATACTATAATACAACAATCACTGACCAAATTGGACAATTATTAAGATTGAGTTATGGTTCTGGATTTGTATTAAATACACAAAACTTTACAGATACTAGGAACTGGGGAACTGAAATTCAAGTTACAGGTGCTCCCATCAAGAATAAAAATATGACTTGGAATGTTACTTTGAATTATAACATGACAAGAAATAAGGTGTTAAGAATGCCTGCTAACTTACCCGAGTTTTATGTATCGGATAACTTTATTACCAATTCAAGAGGTAGTATGTTTAATGGAGGAACAACCACTTCCATTGGTGGCCAAACCTATGCAAGAAATGTAAATGGGGATATCATCATTAACCCATCAACTGGATATCCTGTTTTAAACTCTATATATACCCCAACTGGTGAAAGAAATCCTGATTTTACCCTTGGTATCAATAATCAAATTTCTTACAAAAGCTGGAGCTTTAGTATGTTATGGGATTATAGAAGTGGAGGGGATATCTTCAATGTAAATGCACTTTATATGGCACGTAGAGGTTATAGCCAAAGAACATTAGACAGAGAGACGCCTAGAATTATTCCTGGTGTTTTGAATGATGCTAATGTGAATTCCGCTAATCCTACTAAAAACACTATTTCTGTAACGCCAATGTTTAGAAGTGATTATTGGAGTAGTATTGTTGAGGATGAATTTATAGAAAAAGATATTAAATGGTTTAGATTACGTGACGTAACACTTTCCTATAGTGTTCCCAAAAAGACTTTGGCAAAAACCAAATTCATTCAAGGGTTGAGTTTTAACGTTACTGCTACTGATCTTATTTTGTTTACTAACTACTCTGGAGTTGATCCGCTAACCAATGCCAATACACCTTCAACGCCAGGTGTGGGTGGATTTGGATTTGACTATGGAACAGTTCCATTGCCAAGAACCATATTATTTGGTATTAGAGCTAGCTTTTAACATTTAAAACTGAGTTATTATGAAAAATAGAAATCAAATTAAAACAATAATTTTCTCGGTGTGCATCTTGTTTTCAATGGCAAGTTGTAAAAAATACCTTGAAGATGCTTATCTGGATCCTAATAGGCCAGTAACTCCCAATGTTCAAACTGTTTTGGGACCCATTGCTAATAACTGGTCACGAGGTATATTCTTTGACTCTAGATATATTGGCCCTTACATCCAAAACTTTGTAAGTTCAGGTGTTAACAATGTTTGGGACAGACAAGGTTGGGACCAAAACATCACAAACGGTACAGCAGGTGGTGAAATTTGGCGCCAACACTATTGGGCGGTGGGCTCATCATTGAAATACATGATTGAGGCAGGAAAGGAAAGCGAAAACTGGGATTATGTAGGGGTTGCATATGCTATGTTTGCATATAGCTGGCAATCTGCTGGAGATTCTTATGGTGACTTAATTGTAAGCCAAGCATTTGACAATACAAGATTGACCTTTGATTTTGAATCTCAATCTAAGGCATATGATTTAGTTGGCCAATATTCAGATAGTGCCATTAAGTATCTACAGATGTCTGGACAAAAAGTAACTGCTACAAGTTTAATGCCAGGGGATGCTTGGATCTATAATGGTGTTCAATCAAAATGGCTCAAATTTGCCTATGGCGTTAAGGCAAGACATTTTCATAGGTTCTCTAGAAAATCAACTGGTTATTCTGCGGACAGTGTCATTAAATACTGTGATTTGTCTTTAGCAAGTGCAAGTGATGATGCCTCCATCAAATTTGCTGGTGGTATTGCAGACCAAAGTAATTTCTATGGTCAGTTAAGGGCCAATGTGGGTGCTTTTAGACAATCAAATTTTATAGTTGGATTGATGAATGGAGATGCAGGTACTCCTTTTGCTGGTGTTGCTGATCCAAGACGCGGTACGCTTCTTTGGTCAAGTCAAGATGGCGTTTACAGAGGTGTGAATCCAGTTTCAGGAGAAAATGCAGCATTGCCTGTAACTCAACGTATTCCTAATCCATTTGGTCAATTAGCCAGCGTAACTCCTGGCCAAGACACGGGTAAGTTCATATATAGGAATACAGCAGCTTTGCCAATTCTTACTTATGCGGAAATTCAGTTTCTAAAAGCAGAAGCTGCTTTTTTGAAAGGGGATAGAGCATTGGCTCTGGATGCCTACAGAAAAGGTATTAATGGGCATTTTGATATGATAGATTTATATTTCCCGGCTTCTACCGCCTATTCAATTTCGCAAAGACATACAGCGGCAACAAGAGCAGCCTATTTGGCTAGCCCAGCAGTTGTACCAACTGATCCGGCTAATTTAACACTTGCAATGATTATGAATCAAAAATACATTGCTTTGTATTTCCATGGATTTGTAGAAACCTGGGTAGATTTGAGAAGGTATAACTACGGTGGAGCTGCCTATCCAAGTTTTGTTCCTCCAACAGGTCCAAATCTTTTCCCTGATAATAATTCCAAGCTTGTTAATAGGATGAGGCCAAGAATGCAAGTAGAATTCCAATGGAATGCTGCACAATTAGCTGCTATTGGTGGACTAGATATTGATTACCATACCAAACCAGTTTGGTTCCAAATTCCTTAAAAAATTGAATATGAAAAAAGTAATATATTTCTGTTTATTTCTAATGTCTATTTCGCTGCTGATAATTTCATGCGAAAAAGATAAATTAGCCCAAAACAGACAAGACATTTATATAAATCCTTCAACTTCTACCCAAGTTAGATTTATACATGCATTGTCGTCAAATACTATTAATACGGTATCACCTGTTACGGCTACTACAGCGCCACCTGCACTTAATTTCTTTATAGATGGTGTTAGGGTAAATCCTATTAGTTCTGCATCTCAAACATTTACTTCCTCTTATGGTGGCGCTTTCCCAGGCACCGCTATTGCAGCCGCTTCATCAAATGGTAATAATGTATTCAATTATGCCGTTGTCCCTGGAGGGATTGTTAGGGTTGCTGGGGCTATGTTTCGTCTCACTGGAGGCACACCTGCAGATACGGTTGTTGCTACTACTTTGTCATTGGAAAATGGTAAAAGGTACACGGTAGTTGCTGGAGATACTATACCGAACCAGCGATTTTATTCTTTTGAAGACAATTTGCCAACTACCGATACGGGGTCTTATGGAGTTCGATTTATTAATCTAACTCCGGTAGTACCAGCAACTTTGACTGGAATTGATATTTATTCTAGAAGAAAAGCTGGAAATATTGTAACCAATTTAGCATACAGGGCAGCATCAAGTTTTGTACTGTCTCCTGTACTGGTAAATGGGGTAACAACAGATACGCTAGAAATTAGGTCTACAGGTACAACTACTACATTGGCTCAGTTCAATGGATTTTTACCAGTTAGAACTAGGGTTTATACATTTGTTGTTAGAGGGGTGTCTACTTTAGCTTCTCCAAGAAATTTGCAAATTGCAGGTTACTTAAATCAGTAATTTCCTTTTATAAAATTTTTATAAAAATACCTCCTTTTGGAGGTATTTTTATTTAGAATAACTAAATATGAAAAAAGTTCTGTTTTTAATTTGTATGAATTTGCTCTACTATTTTGGAAATGCACAATTTTCAGATGATAAGCTAAAGTTATTTGCCATAAATATTGATAGTTTTTATAAACTAAATCCTTTAGAAAAAGCGTACACACAAATCAACAAGGAATGGTATTTGCCTGGGGAAACTATTTTTTTTAAAACCTATGTTTCGGTTGATTATCAATTATCAGAATTAAGTAAGGTAGTGTATGTTGATTTGCTAGATTCAAGGGATAGTGTTATTGCAAAAACAATGTGGAAGCTTGATAAAAATGTTTGCAAGGGTGATATATTAATTCCTTCAAATCTTCAATCAGGTAATATTAAGCTTAGAACTTATACTATGTGGATGTTGAATACACCAGAAGTAATTGATCAGAAAATGATCAACATAGTTTTACCAGATTCACCATTAAAGTCTACTGATAATTCAACAAACAGCAATGATGAATATCGTGTCTTTCTCTTTCCAGAAGGAGGAGATTTGATGAATGGTTTAAAAGCTAGATTGGCTTTTAAGATTACAGACAAATATGGATTACCTGTTCAGAAAGCCAATGTTGAATTGCAGGATGGAACAAGTAAAATAATTGCTTCTGCAACTCCTTTTTTTGATGGAATGGGTAGTTTTGAATTTGTGCCAGATATTCAACAGACTTATAAATTGTCTGTTAAGATAGATGCAGTTAAATATGTTCCAAAGTTTCCTGCGATTCTTGAAAATGGAATAAGTTTTCAAGTAAGCAATATGAATGAAAACAGGGTATTTTATACCATCAATAGAAAAGAATCTATTGGTAATGTAGTGCCAGAAGTTTGGGTGGTTGCTCATATGAATGGTCAAATTTTCTATGCAGAAAAAATCAAATTGGAAGAATTAGTTACAGGAGGCGCCATATCTAAAAAGAACTTGCCTCATGGGGTAATGAACATTACTGTTTTTAATAATAATCAAATGCCTATGTTAGAAAGACTGGTGTTTATTAAGAAAGTAACTGAAATAACGCCAAATGTTCAGATTTTGAGTAGGAGCAATCAATCAAAAGGAAAAAATAGTATTCGCGTTGAAACCGAAGACGATAAAATGCAGTTGTCCATTTCTGTAGCAACTTCAGAGGGGCCTGAAAGCCGGTTTAATAACAATACTATTTCTAGTTATTTTCTACTTAATAGTGAGGTGAAAGGGTATGTTCATCATCCAGCGTATTATTTTGAAAATAGCGATAGTTCGCATAAAGCGGCTTTGGATTTATTAATGCAAACACAGGGATGGCGAAGATTTGAGTCTTCCGCAGTTCTGTCTAACAAACAACCAACCCTAAATTATTTTATAGAAACAGGGATATCTATTCGCGGGCTGGTGCAAGAAAATAAAAATAAAAATGGGTTGCAAACCGAGGCACAAATTGATCTAATTGTCAAATCAGAGGATTCAACTACCATAGTAATACAAACACCTATTTTAAAAGGGGGCAGCTTTATAGCAAATAATCTTGACTTTAGAAAAAGTGGTACATTATATATGCAAGGAAAGAAACTAAACGTCATAAAGAATCAGTTGCAGTTTGATTTATTACCCAATTATATTGACACTTTACAATTTAGTAGGTTTAAAAAGGTCTCCCTTTTAAATTTCAGTGATAAGTTAAATAACCAGCTATATAAAAGCTATTCTTTGCCCATTCCATATAATACTTCAAATCTTACATTGGGGAATGTGACTGTTAATAGCAAAGTAAAAACAAAAGAACAGAGGCTTACAGACCAGTACGTTTCAGATTGGTATAAGAGTAGTGATTTTAGCTTTGCAATCGATAGCCTTACTGGCTTTTCTTCAATATGGCAGTATTTGCAAGGACAAGTACCTGGATTGAATATTAGTGGGGATATGTTTAATCCAACAGTAAACTTTTCAAGGTATTCCGGAGGCATTACAGATCCTAGTTTATTATCTGAAACCTTTTACGAAAGCCTAAATACAATTAATGGAGAAATTAAAAGTTCTATTGCTTTTTTCTTAAATGAAATGCCAGTTTCAATTGATAATATCAATAGTATTAATCCAAAAGATATTGCATTGGTAAAAGTAAATAGAGGTGTAAATGCGGTATCTAATTCAAATGCAGGAAGTATGTTTATTTATACTAGAAAAGGTAGTGTAGATAATAGTAAGGGGTTTGCTAAACAAAATATTCGTGGGTATAATTATGCTAAAGAATATTTCAACCCTAAATATGAAACGGATCAATCAAAATTAGTAGTAGACAAAAGAAGTAGTATTTACTGGAACCCTGAGCTGAAATTTAAAAACAAAGCTGCCGTCCTAGATTTTTACAATAATGATGCTGTTGGAAAATATACAATAGTAATTGAAGGATTAGACGCAAAAGGTATTCCTGTGTATTTTAAAAAAATCATTGATTAATAATGAATATGCAAATTAAAATGCTAACTAGTATTGCCAGTGCCATTTTATGGTTGTCCCAAATTGTCCAAATTTGAGCATGTTTCAAATAGGTTTGAATACCGGCTTTATTCGAAGGATTATTTCTAGCAATTAATTGCCAGGATTGTGCCAAGCTCCTTTTTTTGTTCAATGGCAATGCCATGCTACAATCCATCAAGTATTGGAGAATTTCTTGATCTAGTAACGCATTCCCTTTATTATTGAGTAATCGAATATTATGGCTACTAAGTAATTCTGTCAGTTGAAAATAAAGTAGGTCTTGATCTAGTCTAAAAGGATCCTGATTTTTAAGTTTGGCCCAAAGCGCCTTAGTCAATTGCAATACTTCGTCCGCTTCAGAAGCCAATGGTATTTGTTTGTCTTGGAATTTTTGAAAAAGAAACTCCCTGTCATATTCCCTTCTTCTACTAGGGTCAGCCAACACTTGATAAGCTTCCTTAATTTCATTGAATTTAGCAATAGCAATAATAGAATCCGGATATTTGTCTGGATGAAATATTAAAGCCAAGCTTCTGTATGCTTTTTTAATTTCAGGCATACTTGCGCTAACAGGAATGTCCAATACTTGATAATGACTCTTACCAGCTTTCATCAGTTCTAATCATTCTTTTCAAATTCCATATCATCCCCATCCAATAATTCTCTTTCTATTTCTTCCATTTGTACAATGTCCCAGGCTTCACTTTCAGTAGGAGTAATATTCAACAAGTCCATGAGGTCTAATGATTCAAATTGGGCTTCTACATTTTTGCTCACAGAACAAATGACAAAACTGCTACTGTTTTCATAAAACTGTTGTTGCAATTCAGCTATTTTGGTAGCAGCCTCTACGTCTATATTTTCAACTAGCGTCATTTGCAAAATCACATTTTTGACCGGTTGTTCCAACTGTTTTAGGCAGAGTTCTTCCAAAACTGCTGCTATATTGACAGTTAAATCTGGCAATAGAGGCGTTAAAACGCTGAATTTCTCCTTGGTATCAATTTTGACTTCCATATGCTTGTAAGATTAACATTCTGTGCATAAATGCCAGACAACTTCACTCAAAAATATTCGTTATAATTGTATAAATCCAATTTTGATTATGGATAATAATTTTTCAGCACAAGTAAAAGAAATCATTTCCTTCAGTAGAGAAGAGGCTTTGAGGTTGGGGAATGACTTCATTGGAACGGAGCACCTCCTGTTGGGGTTGATTCGCGACGGGGACAATACCGCTATTAAAGTACTCAAACAGCTGAATGTAGACCTGTATGAATTGCGTAAAGAAGTAGAACTGGCTGTCAAGGACAAAACAGGTAAAAACATTGCCAATATCAATAGTCTTCCTTTGACCAAGCAAGCAGAGAAAGTGATCAGGGTAACTGTTTTAGAAGCAAAAGCTTTGAAAAGTCCCTTGGTTGAAACCGAGCACCTAATGCTCAGTATTCTAAAGAACAAGGAGAATATTGCTACTCAGATCCTGAATCAGTTTGATATTGACTATGACCTATTCCGCAATGAATTGGGCATGGTAGGATCTACCAATCCCAACCCAAGTACTAGGGCCGATTTTTCTGAAGAAAACGAAGACGAGTTTGATGAGGAAAAACGTTCAGGTGGATATTCTGGTCAAAGAGGTGGAGCCAAGCAACCAGCAGGAGCAAAAAGCAAGACACCGGTTTTGGACAATTTTGGGAGGGATATTACTAAGTTGGCGGAAAGTGGCAATTTGGACCCCATTGTTGGCCGTGAAGCGGAGATAGAACGTGTAAGTCAAATTCTAAGCCGTAGGAAAAAGAATAACCCCATTCTGATTGGTGAGCCAGGAGTGGGTAAGACCGCCATTGTAGAAGGTCTAGCACTGCGTATTGTGCAAAGAAAAGTAAGCCGTGTATTGTTTGACAAGCGCGTGATTAGCTTAGATCTTGCAGCCTTGGTTGCAGGTACCAAATACCGTGGCCAATTTGAAGAAAGGATGAAGGCCATCATGAACGAGTTGGAAAAGAACCGTGACGTGATTCTGTTTATAGATGAAATCCATACCATAGTAGGTGCCGGCGGCGCTAGTGGTTCATTGGATGCATCAAATATCTTTAAACCAGCTTTGGCAAGGGGTGAACTCCAATGCATTGGTGCATCTACTTTAGATGAGTACCGCATGCATATTGAAAAAGATGGTGCTCTAGATAGAAGGTTCCAGAAAGTGTTGATTGAACCACCAAGTGTGGAAGAGACTATCATGATCTTAAACAATATCAAGTCTAAATACGAAGACTTCCACAATGTTACTTATAATGAGGAAGCCATTGAAGCCTGCGTGAAGTTAAGTGATAGATATATGACTGATAGACTATTGCCAGACAAAGCCATTGACGTATTGGATGAAGTAGGCGCGCGCGTGCACTTGAAAAATATTAATGTTCCAGAAGAAATTGTGGAACTTGAGAAAAAGATTGAAGAGGTAAAGAATGAGAAGAATAAGGTAGTGAAAAGTCAACGCTTTGAAGAAGCTGCTGCTTTGCGTGATACTGAAAAAAGATTGGGCGAGGAATTAGAAAAAGCCAAAGGGCAATGGGAAGAAGAAAGCAAACACAAACGCTATCCTATTGTGGAAGAACATATTGCTGAAGTAGTGAGCATGATGACAGGTATTCCTGTAAAACGAATGGTTCAAGCGGAAACGGAGAAACTCCGTAGAATGAGTGACGATATGCGTAACATGGTCATTGGTCAGGATGAGGCCATCCTGAAAGTAACTAAAGCTATTCAACGTAATAGAGTAGGTCTTAAAGATCCTAAGAAGCCAATTGGTACCTTTATTTTCTTAGGTCCTACAGGTGTGGGTAAAACAGAGTTAGCGCGATCTTTGGCCCGTTATATGTTTGATTCTGAGGATTCACTGATTCGTATAGACATGAGTGAATACATGGAAAAATTCACCGTGAGCCGATTGATTGGTGCACCTCCCGGATACGTAGGATATGAAGAGGGCGGACAGTTAACAGAGAAAGTAAGAAGAAAGCCTTATTGCGTAATCCTTTTAGATGAAATTGAAAAAGCCCATCCAGACATCTACAATATCTTGTTACAAGTATTAGATGAGGGTCAGTTAACCGATGGGTTGGGACGAAAAATTGATTTCAAAAATACCTTGATCATCATGACTTCTAATATTGGTGTACGCCAATTAAAAGAGTTTGGTGACGGTGTTGGATTTGCAACAGCCACTAGGGTACAGAATGCAGAAGAGAACAACAAAGCCGTTATTGAAAAAGCTTTGAAACGTACTTTTTCTCCTGAATTCCTCAACCGTATTGACGATGTGGTCATTTTTAATTCATTGAGGAAGGATAATATCTTCAACATCATTGATATCTTGATGAAGGGCATAACCAAGCGTTTGCAAAACCTAGGATTTGGCATGGAACTAACCCTTGCGGCCAAGGAATTTATTGCAGATAAAGGCTATGACGTACAGTTTGGTGCAAGACCATTGCACAGGGCTTTGCAGAAATACCTGGAAGATCCATTAGCAGAAGAAATTCTAAATCTAACTATCAAACAAGGCGATGTCTTGATTGCTGATTTGGACAAAGAAAATGGAAAAATCAAATTTGAATTCCAGCCAAGAACGGAAGAAGAGGAAAAAGTGAAGAGTGAAGAGTGAAGAGTGAAGAGTGAAGAGGAAGGAAAGTGAAGAGTGAAGAGTGAAGAGTGAAGAGTGCAGGAAGAAATAAGTAAAAAATGCGTTGCATTTTTTGCAAGAATAAAAAAAAGAAAACCTAGGCTTGCCTAGGTTTTCTTTTTTGGAAAAACATTTATTAACTAAAACCTAAGCGCAGCTTAGGTTCACTCGTTTATAGAGAACACCGTCCATTCTTCACTCTTCACTCTTCACTCTTCACTAAATCATCTATTGAATATCCCACGCAAGTGCAGACGCACCAAGTATTGCCGCATCCGACTCTTTTAAATGGCTTACCAAGATTTTTACTTTGTTCTGGAATACCTGAATCAGGTTGGCTTCCATATGTTCTCTGGTGGGCTTCAAAATCAAATCACCAGCCTTGGTTAAACCGCCAAATAAAACAATGGTAGAAGGGCTAGAAAACATGACAAAATTAGCAAGGGCTAATCCAAGGATTTTTCCAGTATAGTCAAAAATATCCTTTGCAAGCTGATCCCCAGCTATGGCTGCATCATATACTTTTTTAGAATCCAATTCTTCTTTTGGTATGGCACGCAACAAACTTGGGGTATCTGATTTTTCTAATAGTTCAATTGCCGTTCTGCGAACACCAGTTGCAGACGCATAACTTTCTAAGGAACCCTTCTTGCCTGTACCCTCGTGATAGCGACCATCAGGAATCACAATCACATGGCCCAATTCGCCAGCAAACCCATCGTGCCCATAAATGAGGTTACCATTGGCAACAATACCACTACCCACACCAGTACCCAAAGTAATCATGATAAAATCATTCATATCCTTGGCGGCACCATATTTCATTTCTCCTAAGGCTGCAGCATTGGCATCATTGGTAACAACTACGGGTAATTTAAATTCATCCTGAATCAGTTTTGCCAGTGGAATAATACCTTTCCAAGGAAGGTTAGGGGCGTACTCAATAGTACCAGTATAAAAATTACCATTAGGCGCACCTACACCAATACCTCTAATCCTACCTGAGCCACCAACATTATCAATTAGGGGTTGCACTTTTTTATGCAATTCCGCAATAAACAAATCAATGGTTTCAAATCCTCTAGTAGACATTTCACTAGAAAACAACACATTGCCTAATTTGTCTACAATCCCAAATTTTGTACCAGTTCCTCCTATGTCAATGCCAATGGCCAAATGTTCCATACCGGCGTTATTAGATGCCATGTCTCTTTGTTTATAGATGAAATTAATGTCCTCCGCCTGTAGTTTTCACGTCGTAATCAATACCCTGTGATTTCAAGATAGATTTAACTCTTATAGCGTAAAATGCAAGGTAAGCAAAACATAAGGCACCCACAATATAGCTGTACTGAATACCAAGCATACTGTCGTCAGCAACCCAGCCCTGTAATGCCGCAATAACCCCACCACCCATGATCATCATAATCAGCAAGCTAGATCCTTGGTTGGTATGTTTGCCCAATCCAGCCACCGCCAAAGTAAAGATGCAAGGCCAAAGTGTACTACAGAATAGTCCCACACTAATAAAGGCAAAAACACTGACCATTCCAGAAGTAAGCATACCAATTACTAAGGCAATAATACCCATACTAGAGAAGATAAGCAACATTCTAGCAGGGCTTCCCTTACTCAAGATATCGCCCGCAATCATGGCTATAATAACTAGGCCATAAATATAGAATTGAGTCATATTGTGCTGTGCAATGGTATTGACAATTAAGAAAACAGCAAATGCCAAATAAGGCATTACAAAATTCAGCACTTTGGCTTTGGAAGCACTTACGCCAAAAGCGCCTACAGAAGCAGTCCAACGACCAATCATTAAACTAGCCCAATACAAAGAAATATAAGGAGCAATTTGTTCTGTTTGAATGCCTAGGTGTAGGCGCATGTATTCGGGTAGGTTACTAGCCGTAGAAACTTCCACACCAACATAGACAAAAATCCCAATCATACCCATCACCAATTGAGGATATTGAATAGCAGATTTTTTGTGTAATATTTTTGAACCAGATTCCGCTTCTTCAGACGCAACTGTTTCCAAATCAATTTTATTAGGAATAGAAGAAAATTTAAAGAATAAAGCCACCAATAAAAAAGCGGCACCAAGAATTAAATAAGGTGTTTTCACACTGTCAATACTAGCAGCTGTATTGCCACTGCTTACACTTCCAAAAATGGCAAAGCTAACTAGCAATGGACCAATGGTAGTTCCAAAATTATTGATACCACCTGCCATATTTAATCGCTGTGATCCGGTTTTTGGATCACCAATAACAACCGCTAGGGGATTGGCTGCAATTTGTTGCAAACTAAAACCAAGGGCCACAATAAAAAGAGCAGATATCATCAGGTTAAAAGATCCGCCGCCGATTGCGGCTGGATAGAATAACAATGTTCCAAATGCTGATATAGCCAGACCAAGGGCAATCCCATTTTTGTAACCAATTTTATTAAGCAAATCTCCTCCTATGACAGAAGAAACTCCCATGTAGATTAAGGAGCCCACCGTATATGCCACATAAAAGGCAACAGCCACTAATTGGCTTTGCAACTGTGTTAGTTTAAAGGCAGTTTTAAAAACTGGGATGAGAATATCATTGCTAGCAGCAACAAATCCCCAGAAAAAGAAAACTGTAATGAGGGTGCCAAATTGGGACCAGTTAGTTTTTTGATTCATGGCAAGCGACTGATTGATTATTAAACGAATAGGCTGTAAAATAAATATAATTTGTTAAGCACAAAACTTTAAATGTTTTTTGTGCACTGGCAATTCATTCCTAAATTGAATGCAATTAAAGATTCAATTCTGAACTCCATGGAGATTGTTCATATAAGTGCCGAATGCTATCCAGTAGCCAAAGCTGGTGGCTTGGGAGATGTAGTAGGAGCCTTGCCAAAATACCAATCTAAAGCTGGTCATATTGCCAAAGTAGTGATGCCCATGTATCAAACCAAATTCCTGTACAATCATGAATGGGTAGTTGATTTTAACGGGTCAGCCAAATTGGGCGATTCGGTGTTTGAATACACTATTATAAAAGAAAAAACCAATTCTCTGGGCTTTGATCTTTACCTAGTAGACATTAAGGGCTTATTGGACCGAGAAAAAATCTATGGCTATGATGATGACACAGAGCGATTTACAGGTTTTCAAATAGCGGTAGTGAGTTGGATGGCCAGTTGGGAACACCATCCAGACATAGTACATTGCCATGATCACCATGCAGGTTTAGTGCCATTCATGATGAAACACTGTTTCAATTATAGGCACCTCAGCAGGGTATCTACGGTATTTACCATCCACAATGGTCAGTATCAAGGGTGGATGGATTGGAGTCAGAGCAAGCTGATTCCTGCCTGGGACGATTGGAAAACAGGGTTATTAGAATGGGGAGGAAGTATTAATCCGATGGCTGCCGCCATTAAATGCGCCGATAAAGTTACCACGGTTTCTCAGAGCTATATGGAAGAATTGCTCTATGATGCTAATGGACTTGAAGCACTCTTTGAAAATGAGCGTGGTAAATGTGTAGGCATTCTAAATGGAATTGACAATGAAATTTGGAACCCACATACCGATACTTATTTAGATAACCATTTTGCCGTTAAAACAGTAACCAAGGGTAAGAAGGCCAACAAAGATTTACTTTGTGAAAAATACGGATTGGACAAGGAAAAACCGCTCTTTGTTTTTATTGGAAGATTGGTAGGAGAGAAAGCTGCTGAAATTTTGCCCGGATCCATTACTAGGGCCATTCACGAAACAGGTGGAGCTGCTAGTTTTTTGATTTTGGGAACTGGCCAAACAGATATTGAATGGTCATTACAGCAAATGACAAGTCAATTTCCTGGTCTGTACAATGCATATATTGGATACAATGAAGCTTTGAGTCATTTAATCTATGCTGGGGCGGACTTTTTGCTCATGCCTTCTAAGGTGGAACCCTGTGGATTAAACCAAATGTATGCCATGCGTTATGGCACGGTGCCAGTGGTTAGGAGTACAGGAGGATTAAAAGACACGGTAGTAGATATGGGGGAAGCGGATGGGTATGGTATTAGGTTCAACCATGCCAGTGAATCTGATTTGGTTTATGCTATTAACAGGGGTGTGTCTGTTTTCAAAGACAGCAACCATATGGAGAAAATGCGCAAACACATGATGCAAATTGACAATAGTTGGGAAGCCACTGTTCAAAAATATATCAGTGTTTACCAGCTTATTTTATAAATAGATACGTACCAATAAAATAATAGTACCCATGAATAATTATTCAGCATCAGTAGTAGCAGTGATCCTGGGAGGTGGTGCAGGAAGCAGGTTATCCCCTTTAACCAATACTAGGTCAAAACCAGCCGTACCAATAGCTGGCAAATACCGATTGGTAGATATTCCTATTAGTAATTGTATCAATAGTAACATCAATAGAATGTTTGTATTGACCCAGTTCAATTCAGCATCCTTGAACAAGCATATTAAGAATACCTATCACTTTAGTGCATTTAGTTCTGGATTTGTAGACATATTGGCGGCGGAGCAAACTCCTGATAATCCAGGATGGTTTCAGGGCACGGCCGATGCAGTAAAGCAATCACTAAGACATATTGGCAATTTTGACTACGAGTATATTTTGATCCTGAGTGGAGACCAACTCTATCAAATGGACTTTAGTGAAATGATCGCCAATCACAAATCAAAGGGTGCCGATATTACTATTGCTACCATTCCAGTAGGAGATAGAGAAGCCCCAGAGTTTGGGATTTTGAAAAGCAATGAGGAACAATTTATTACTTCTTTTATAGAAAAACCCGCCAAGGAATTATTACCTGAGTGGATTAGTGATACTGGTGCCGAAATGCAAAAGCAGGGAAGGAATTACTTAGCTTCTATGGGTATTTATATTTTCAATAAAAAAATTCTCGATCATCTTTTGTATGAAAAAAATCCAAAAGCAACCGATTTTGGAAAAGAAATTATCCCAGAATCTATTGACAATCACAAAGTAATTAGTTACCAATACGATGGTTATTGGACCGATATTGGAAATATCTATTCTTTTTTTGAAGCCAACCTGGCGTTGACAGATGATGTGCCTGCATTCAATCTGTTTGACA
This sequence comes from Bacteroidota bacterium, assembly GCA_947460595.1. Classification (GTDB taxonomy): domain Bacteria; phylum Bacteroidota; class Bacteroidia; order Chitinophagales; family Chitinophagaceae; genus Sediminibacterium. The sequence goes on from CANHGS010000002.1 coordinate 20,212, forward strand.
ATACCAAAACGGTCTATAGCAGAGCACGCATGTTGCCACCCGCAAAGATCAGTGGTACTACTTTAGAAAAAACTATTATCGCCGAAGGCTCCATTATCAATGCTAGCAGAATAGAACAATCCGTAGTAGGTATTCGTTCCAGAATTGGAAAAGGTACCACCATTGTAAGTTCCTATATCATGGGGAATGACTATTATGAAACCCTATCAGAAATGGATAGTGATCAGGGTAAGGGATTACCCAAGATTGGCATTGGAGAACGCTGCTATATCAAAGACGCCATTATTGACAAAAATTGCCGCATTGGTAACGATGTTAGAATTGTGGGCGGTAAACATTTAGCCAATACAGATCATCCATTATACGCCGTTAAAGATGGGATTGTGGTGGTAAAAAAGACTGCCATTTTACCCGATGGATTTGTAATATAAATCACAAAAAAACATCCCCGCGGGGATGTTTTTTTGTGTAATTTTAGTTTCATGTATTTCTTACACATTAAACGATTGCCATGGCTCATTCCAACCCATCCGTGAGTAACACAGGACTCAAGCCCAAACCCAGATTATCCATCTCTCAAATTGTTTTCATGAGCTTTGGCTTTTTGGGAATTCAATTTGGATTTGCTTTGCAAAACGGCAATACCAGCCGTATTCTACGATCCTTTGGGGCAGATGTAGAACAGTTACCCATGTTCTGGATTGTGGCCCCCTTGGTGGGTATGATTGTTCAGCCCTTGATTGGACATTACAGTGACAACACCTGGACTAGAATAGGAAGAAGAAAACCTTATTTTTTAGTAGGGGCCATACTTTCTTCTGCCGCACTAATCTTCTTACCCAATGCGGGGTCCCTATCAACCATTGTACCAGCCCTTTGGATGGGTGCTGGTATGGTAATGATGATGGATGCTAGTTTTAACGTGGCCATGGAACCTTTTAGGGCCTTGGTTGCAGATAACCTGCCTGACGCTCAAAGAACATCGGGCTTTGCCGTTCAAACCTTTCTCATTGGCATTGGTGCCGTAGTAGGATCCGAGCTGCCTTCTTTCTTGGCCAATCATGGATTTTCTCAAGAAGCAGGAGCATCGGGTGTAGCAGATAATATTCGTTACAGTTTTTACATAGGAGCAGCGGTATTTATGGCAGCAATATTGGTCACTGTTTTCTTTTCAAAAGAATACAGTCCAAAACAATACGAGCAGTTTCATGGAAAGAAAGATGCTGACGCCCCAAAAGCGGCAGTAACGGATATATTCCAAGACTTTGCCAAAATGCCCAAGACCATGAAGCAATTGGGTTTGGTACAATTTTTTTCTTGGTTTGCCCTTTTTAGCATGTGGGTATTTACAACCGATGCGGTAGCAACCCATGTATATGGATTAACGGGTGAATATGCCAAATCCGTGGCCTATAATGATGCGGGAAATAAAGTAAGTTCTGCTTTTGGAACCTATAATTTGGTAGCGGCTGTATATGCACTAATGCTGCCAATAGTTGCTAAATTATTGGGTAGAAAAGGAACGCATGCATTCTCTTTATTTGCAGGTGGGGTTGGGTTGATTTCTATTTTCTTTATCAAGGATCCTGAAATGCTCAAGTTCTCCATGATTGGTATTGGACTAGCTTGGGCCAGTATTCTAGCCATGCCGTATGTAATTTTGTCCGGTGCCATTCCTGCAGGAAAATTGGGTATCTATATGGGCATCTTTAATTTCTTTATTACCCTTCCACAAATCATCAATAGCATTGGGGGCGGATGGATAGTCAAATATCTTTACGGTGGTCAGTCTATTTATGCCATAGTCTTGGCAGGTTTTTTCATGATCTGTGCGGCTATTAGTGTATTATTTGTCTATGATGCAGGTGCTATTAAAGACAAATAAGGAAAAGATTAAAAAATAATTGAATTAAATAGAATTTTATGAAAAGGATGGCCCTAATAGTCTTAATGGTTGCTTTGTTGAATTTGTTTGCAGATGCACAATATGCCAAATGCTATCCCACTAATTGGTGGACAGGAATGAAATGGAATAAAGTACAAATACTGGTTCAGGGTGAATACAATGGCTTTAATAAAGAACAAGTAAGTATTCAATATCCTGGCGTTAAATTATTAAAAACAACAGCACTAGATAATGGTAAATACCTTGCACTGGACTTGGAAATCAGCGCTTCGGCAAAAGCAGGTAATGTGGTTATTGAATTTTTAAACGCTGGTAAAGCACATCCAGTGAATTGGCCCTTGTACAACAAAAGAATGGGAAGGGGAACCAGTTTTGCGCAAGGCGTAAATTCCGCTGATTTGGTGTATTTGATTATGCCAGATAGGTTTAGCAATGCCGATTTATCCAATGATAAAATAGCTGGATTAAAAGACCAAAGTTTGGATAGGTCAAAAATTTATGACAGACACGGGGGCGATTTACAAGGCATCATAAACCACTTAGATTATTTGAAAAATCTAGGAGTAACCACCATTTGGATGACCCCTGTATTGCTCAATGACCAACCAGAAAGAACCGAACACGGCTATGCCATAACAGATCATTATACCGTTGATCCCAGAATAGGCGGAGCCGAAAAATACAAAGCACTAAGTGATGCATTGCATCAGCGTGGTATGAAACTCATGCAAGACGCTGTGTATAATCACGTGGGAAGCAAACACTTGACTTTCTTGGAACAACCCATGAAAGACTGGTACCACCAATGGCCTAAATACACAGGAACTTCTTATAAGGACCAGCCCGTATTTGACCCCTATGCATCCAAAGTAGACACTAAACTCATGGCTGATGGATGGTTCACGCCAGAAATGCCGGACCTCAATCAACACAATCCTTATGTTGCCAATTTTCTAATACAACACGCCCTTTGGAGTGTTGAAATGTTTGGCGTAGACGGTTGGAGAATTGATACCTATATCTACAATGACCTGCCCTTTATGAACAAGTGCAACAAAGCATTAACAGACGAATATCCTAATATCACGCTCTTTGGGGAAACCTGGGTTCATGGCACAGCGGCACAAGCATATTTTGCAGAAAACAATATCAATAACCCTTTTAAAAGTAATCTGCAAGGTGTTACCGATTTTCAAACTTTATTCTATGGCATATTTCCAGCCATCAAAGAAAAATTTGGATGGACCGAGGGTGTAAATAAATTGTACAGCACTTTGAGTAATGATTTTTTATACAAAGATGCCAATAGGAATTGCATTTTCTTAGATAATCATGACCTGACCAGAATCTATACCGAGTTTGGAGAAGATGTAGAAAAAGTAAAAATGGGACTTGCCTGGTTATTGACCACAAGGGGAATTCCTCAAATCTATTATGGCACAGAAGTGCTTATGAAAGGGGAGAAGAATCCAGATGGTTATTTGCGTTTAGACTTTCCTGGGGGATGGGATGGCGATGCCAAAAATGCCTTTACAGGACTAGGTTTGTCAGAGCAAGAAAAAAGCATGCAAGACTATTTGAAAACCTTGGCCAATTATAGAAAAAACAGTTCTGCCATTACCAAGGGCAAACTCATGCAATATGTGCCAGAGGATGGTCTCTATGTTTATTTCCGTTATGATACAAAACAAACCGTCATGTGTGTGATGAATACTAGTGAAAAAGACAAGACCATTGATTTTGACAAATTTGAAGAAAGAACCCAAACATTCAAAACAGGACGCAATGTTATCACTGGTGCACATGTTAAATCGGGCTTTCAGATTCCGGCCAAGCGTATGTGGATATTGGAGTTGGGTAAATAATTTTTTTTTACCAAGTTACATTGACCAATTGCTATTGGATTATCTTACATTGTTCTTCCAAAGCTTTGAGTAACCATTATGTCATCAAAAGATTGAACGCCATCTCATGAAAAAAATAGTTTTCACCCTTAGTCTTTTAATTTGCTCCCATATGATTGTGAATGCCCAGCAGGATCAGGTTCCCTTGTATGCTACAACTATACCCAATAGCAAACCAGGACCCAATGAAGAAAAAGCAGAAGTAACCAACGGTATCCTGCGCTATAGCAAGATTAGTATACCTACTTATACCTTGTTTTTACCAGCAAATCCTAGCCCCAAAAAAGCGGCGGTGATTATTTTTCCCGGTGGGGGATATAGCATTACCGCTTCACAACATGAGGGCATAGACGTAGCCAAAGTATTTAATGAAATGGGTATTGCTGCCATACTCATTAAGTATCGAGTACCAAGTGATGTGACCATGTTAGACAAAACCATTGGACCATTGCAAGACGCACAACAAGCCATTTTATTAGCCAGAGAAAATGCCAGCAAATGGGGAATAGATCCTGCCAAGATTGGGATTGTTGGATTCTCTGCTGGTGGTCACCTAGCGTCTTCCTTAGGAACACATTATAGCAATGCATTGGTAACCAATACCAACAATACCAGTCTTAGGCCTGATTTTATGATACTTGGTTATCCAGTAATTAGTTTTCAAGATTCTATTTGTCACATGGGTTCTAGGAATAACTTAATTGGCAAAACGCCCACCAAAACACAGATTGATTATTACAGCAATGAATTGCAGGTAACCAAGGAAACCCCACCAACATTTTTAGTGCACGCAACGGATGACGGAGGCGTAAAAGTGGAAAACAGTATTCGTTTTTACCAAGCCTTGGTAGCCAATAAAATCAAAACTGAAATGCACTTGTATCAAAGTGGTGGACACGGTTTTGGATTAAACAATAAAACCACCAAAGACAATTGGATGGAACGTTGTAAAAATTGGTTAATGGCCAATGGTTGGTTGTAGCTATTTTTTCTCCGCTCTTTTCTTTAAATCGGTTACCGGAATATTGATTTGTCTACCAATCTGTTTGCCATTTCTATAGCTGATAATGCGAACAGTTTGCACATCATCTGTGAGTGAAACTGGTTTGCTATACCTGGGATAAAAGTTGTCTGGAGCAGATTCATCAATGGAATAGTAATGATCCACGCCTTCAATTTCAGAACCAATCTGTAAAACCAAATTACCTTTTTCATCTTTAGCAGCGGTAACAATGGCGTCATAAACAGATTTAGCATAACGGTCTCCAGAAAGGTCCCAGCGGTCAAACTGATTTTCAACACGTTTGAAAAATCCATTCCAATCTTTTTTCTCTTTTGGAGACCAAACAGACTCCGCAATGGCTAATGCACGGGGCCACATCATGTATTGTTGGTAGCGATAATTGGCAATCTGTTCTGTCCACATGTTGGCTTGACCACCCAATACATATTTGGGGTCCATGCCTTCTTGTACGGGATCAAACTCATAACTCTTATTCAAACGAAGAGTGGCATAAACTGGACCTTCTAGTGTAGGCTCCCCTTGTACATAGTCTACATAGGTAAAAGTGGTAGGAGACATCACTACATTGTGTTTGCTCTTTGCTGCTTCAATGCCACCTTTCACGCCACGCCAGCTCATCACATTGGCAGTAGGAGATACGCCTCCTTCTAAAATTTCATCCCAGCCAATCATTTTCTTGCCCTTTGACTGAATAATTTTTTCAACCCTTTTTACAAAATAACCCTCCACTTCATTCATGGTTTTGAGTCCTTCCTTAGCCATTAATGCCTTGATTTCAGGGCTTTTTTCCCAGAAATTTTTGGCACACTCGTCTCCACCCATATGTATGTACTCAAATGGGAAGAGTTGGGCTACTTCTGTCATTACCTTGTCTATGAATTCATAGGAGAATTCATTAGCAGGGCTGATGCTATTGTCTAAAATGGCAGCAAACCCACCAGAAAACCAATTCATAAAAGGAATGCCTTGGTATAATTTATGTTCACCAGGTGTAGCAGATAATTGTGGATAGGCAGCCACTGCAGCCAGGCTATGACCAGGAACATCTATCTCGGGCAAGATGGTTACAAATCTTTCTTTAGCATATTGTACCAATTCCTTAATGTCTTCATGGGTATAAAATCCACCATAAGTTTTGGCTTCGTTGTCACCAGCGGCTTTGGAAGAATTGGACCATTTGCCATTGCGTTCTATACGCCAAGCACCCACAGAAGTTAATTTGGGAAGACTCTTGATTTCTATTCTCCAACCTTCATCATCTGTTAGGTGTAAATGCAAGAGATTGAATTTAAAACGGACCATGTCATCCATGAATTTTTTTACTTCTGACTTGGTAAAGAAATGGCGGCTCACGTCTAGCATTAATCCCCTCCAACCAAATCTTGGTTGGTCATCAATAGTCACGCAGGGAATGGTCCATGTTTTATTGGGTTGCACTTTTTTACTTTCAATTTCATTGGGCAGTAATTGTAATAGGGTTTGCATACCATAAAACAAACCCGCCGCTTGGTTGGCACTAATGGTCACAGTCTTTTCCGTAACCTTTAATTGATAACCTTCTGTTCCAAGATTGGCATTGGGTTTAGCCAATAACTGAAATCGAATACCCGTTTCTTTCAAGGAAGGGTTGATAGCCAATTTAAATCCAGTAGACTGAGACAAATGTTGGGCTAACTGTTGGGCAACTTGTTTGGCCGCGTCTTGATTTGACACACTAATACCAACTTGGTTGTTTAGAACAAATTTCCCCGATTCACTTATTAAGGAAGCAGGAATGGGAATTATTTCGGCAGACTTGGTCTGTGCTATTGTTACAGAAAGACTAAAGGCCGCAAGTGCAGCAAGAATTGTTTTTTTCATATGTGGAGTTGAGCAATTATGGTCAAAAGTTACGCAAATTTATAAAGATGCTGTCCAGATGCGTCTATGTCCTTCTTTGCCCCAGTCTTTCATACCTTTTTTTAACTCAACATATAATTGATTCCAATTGACTTTCTTACCCTTTTGAACAGGCGCCAATTGTGCTGGAGTAGGTTCTATTAATTCCAGTTTTGTAGCAAACCAAGTAGTATATAATCTGGGAATGGCTAACCCTAATATCATGCCTGGTAAACCGCCAAAACTTTCTGGGCCAGCACTTACACTAATTTGGTCCGTATAAAAAGCTACCACCACTACAGAATCACAGATTTTGGTCACTGCTTTTTTGCATTCAAAACCGGCTATATCACGGGTTTCACTGGTTATTTTCCATTCTAAGTTGCGTAGACTGTCTTTGATCAGATAGGTATTTTCAAAGATTTCTCTTTGTGCTGAAACCGTTTTACCATCAAGATCATTGACAACATGATCTGTTTCAGAAGGTTTGGTACCCCACATGTATTTGTTGTCTGTGTTTTCTTTAGCCAATTTGTAAATGCTCTTGGTCTCATTAAAACGCAATTCATATACATCCGTTAATATCCTGGGCATGGACTTCATCATTTCCTTCATCCATTCATTATCGGATTCATTTTCCTCAAATGGTTTGAATTGGTTCATCTTTTTCTCAAATTCAATTCTACCCTTTGTAATGAACTGGGTCTGTGCATTAGTCAGCAAAGAAATGAATAGGCAAAAGAGGATCAATAATTGTTTCATAAAGTATGATTTAAAAGCCCATCATGGAACTAGGCTTACCGTTTTTTGAAAAATTATACACCAAAGACAACATAAAATAGCGTTGAATATTTTGGCTAGTAGTCTCTGTAATAAAGTTGCTGCTGATATTTCTATTGATTCCTAGGTTTTGATTAAAGATATCGTTCACGTATAACCTGGTTTCCCATTTATCATCCTTGCCTATGACTTTGCGTAAAGTGGTATTAACCAAGTACACATTATTCACTCCTGCAAAATCAGCTGTCTTTTGATATAGGTTAAAGTCTGCATTCCAATTCCAGTAGAATTTCTGTTTTTTAAACCTAAACTCAATATTGGTCTCATAAGTATAAGACCAATAATTGGTAGCAATATCTGGTCTTATAGAAGATACTGAATGATTATAATTAGCGTCAAAATTCATCCAGAAATTGATCCATTTATCTGCCCAATAACCCATATTCACACTAATGTTGGTGGCGGTGTTCCTGGTTTCGTTACGCTTGCCATTTACGTAGTTGACGTATCTATTAATTCTAGGACCCGCGTCAATATTGAAGTTGAGAGAAGGAATAATATCAAATCCATAACCCAAACTTCCTCTCAAATTAAAATTGCCATCTACGTTGATGGATTGGTTTACGCGGCGTCCCAATGAATCTACAAAGCTATTATTAGAAATGGCATTTTCTGTAGCAGTATAATTTAGATTAAAAAAGATACTTCTACTTTTTAATACTTTATAATCCGATGCTCGCAGGTTTAGGTTATGAACAAATGCCTGTTTTAAATTTGGATTACCTACCGTAATATTTAAGGGATCAGTATTGTCTATTAAGGGTTGAATCTGCGTTAATGTTGGATTCTGTGTAGAGCCATTATAGGAAAATGATACTTTTCTCTGTTGTTTGGGGGTATAGTTTAAACTAACGGCTGGCAAGAAATTAGTAAACCTAACATCTTGGTTATTCCCTTTACGTACATCGGTCATTCTATAGTTAACCGTACCCAATCCTGAACCAACTGCAAAATTAAATTTCTTAACATTATAACGAATATTAAAAGCACCGGTATGACCAAGGGTATTGAAAATAAAATGGTTACTCAAGCTATCACTCAACAAATCGTATTTACCATTGCTTGATTTATTATAGGTATTTCTTTCTGCATCATTTTGGGTTATATTCAATTTATAATTCAAAATCAAAAAGGTGTTTTTCCATAGCGGTTCAGTAAAACTAGCGGTTGCATTAATGGTTGATCCGTTTTGCTTATTTACTTTTCGCTGGTCAATATTGTCAAGTTTTATCAATAATCCGGTCTTGTCATAGAAACTATTCTTGGCTAATAAAAATCCATTTTCTTCTCTATCCGTAAAGCCTAAATCTGTATTGAGTGAAATAGTCCTCCCTTTTTTCTTGAACTTTTTTCGCCAGAAAATAGAACTATTTAAATTCTTATTGTCATCTACATTATTGGTGGTCCTATCACTTTCATTGATCAATTTCTTGTCTGAACTAATAGATTGTCCCAAATAATTACTTAGGCCGGAACTCTTGGTATCACTTGCTTTGATGGTTACTTTTAATGAACTACTGCTGTCAATATTCCAGTCATAGATACTATTAATCCTATTTCTTGTTCGCTCATTGGCCTGTGTTTGATTAGTGGTATTGGTAAAACTAGTATCCGGTAAAATGTTCTCAGTGACACTGGTAGTCTTACCTGTTACTTTTAAATTATTGTATTGATAGCCATTGTTGCTTGCGTGCTTATCCTTATTCCATTTGTTGCTATACAACAATCCTGCGGTAGTACTATTGGGAAGACCCTGACCCCAACTAAATTCGTCACCACTCCAATTAATACTGACACCCCCATCATCACTAATTTCAGTAGTAGTATTGGGGTCACCTGCATAATTTCTATTTTCATCCCAGCTCAAGGTTTCAAACTTGGTATTGTCACTACTAATATATCCTGCAATTTTTCGCTTGCCCTTAAAGGCGTTTGCCAAAGCCTTTCCACTTCTATATTGGTCAAAATTGGTACCTGCTTCTACTTTACCAAAGAATCCTTTTTTCTTGTCCTCTTTTAATTGCAGGTTAATGGTTTTTTGTTTTTGTCCGTCATCAATGCCGGTAAACACTGCTTGGTCCGATTTTTTATCAAAAACCTGCACCTTGTCAATAGCATCCGCCCTTAAATTCTTGGTCACAACCGCTGGGTCATCGCTAAAAAATTCTTCCCCATCTACCAATATCTTACTCACTTTTTCCCCCTGTGTACTAATTTCTCCCTTGCTATTTACTTGTATCCCGGGCATTTTTTTCAAGAGCTCTTGCACGTCTGCATTGGGCCCCACATGAAAACTATCAGCTCTATATTCAGTAGTGTCCCCTTTTACTCGAATGGCAGAAATGCGTTGCTTCACAATTACTTCCTGTAAAAGGGTAGCCCTAGTTATGAGTGGAATCATTCCAAGGGTGTTATCGGCCCCGGCCTCTACACTAATCTGGTCTACATACTCCGCATAATTGGGGAAAGAGACCATGAATAAATATTTGCCAGCAGGAACCTGCTTCATGTCAAAACTTCCCTTAATATCTGTTCTCACAAATTTAACCAACACGGAATCCTTTGGCCTTAAAATGGAGACTACCGCATTGGACAAATTTTGTTTATTTAAAGTATCCGTAATGGTCCCTTTGATACTAGAGGACTGTGCTTGTAAATTGCCAAGGGCAATAAAAAGGCATAAGAATACAAATAGGTTTCTATACATGGAGGCCGTTGTTAAGGTATTGGATGCAATGGGCTGCAAAATCCATAAATTAGGATGGATTAACTAAGTATTTAGTTGTAAACTTGTGTTAAAGATTTTTCTTATTTGATAATCATTGATGTATGCCCACAAGAAATTCAAAGACTAGCACTAATATCAAAAAAGAGGATGTAGCTTCAACCAAGAAAAGGGTGCGCAAATCAATAAAAGTTGAAACAGTGCTTATGAAAAAGTATGAGGAATTATATTTTGTAGATACCAACCAACCCGTTTGGAATTATTCCCTTTTTTCTGAAAAAGATGTTCGCCATTTTCAAAACGGAACAAACTATAGACTCTATGAATTATTTGGCAACAAGCAATTGAGCGTCAATGAAACTCCTGGAACCTATTTTGCCGTATGGGCACCCAATGCCAGTTTTGTTGCTGTTACGGGCCAGTTTAATGGTTGGAACAAAGAAAGTCATCCCCTAACAGTTAGATTAGATTCTTCAGGCATTTGGGAAGGATTTATTCCCCATCTTGGACAAGGAGAAGCATACAAATACCATATTCATGGGTTTAAAGGAATTAGGTTAGACAAGGGAGATCCTTATGCTAACTTTTGGGAGAAGCGCCCCAATACAGCATCTATCACATGGCAAACCGATTATGATTGGCAAGATGCGCACTGGATGAAAAACAGAAAAAAACACAACGCGCTCAATGCACCTTATTCCGTCTATGAAGTGCATTTGGCCAGTTGGATGCGCCCCAACAAAGACAACGAAGAAACTTATAATACCTACGCACAGATTGCTGAAAGAATGGTGCCCTATGTGAAAGGGATGGGATTCACACACGTGGAATTTATGCCTGTGATGGAACATCCTTATGATGGTTCATGGGGTTATCAAGGCACAGGATATTTTGCACCCACTTCTAGATTTGGTACACCACAGGAATATGCGGCCATGGTAGACGCTTTTCACCAAGCAGGTATTGGCGTAATCTTAGATTGGGTGCCTTCACATTTTCCATATGATGCGCATGGACTTTTCATGTTTGATGGTACCCATACCTATGAGTATGCCGATATGCGCAAAGGATTTCATCCAGACTGGAACTCTTATATTTTCAATTACAAAAGGGGAGAAGTCAAATCTTTTTTAATTAGCAGTGCCAGATTTTGGTGTGACAAATTTCATACCGATGGCATTAGAGTTGACGCAGTAAGTTCCATGCTTAGGCTAGATTATAGCCGTAATGCAGGACAGTGGGAACCCAATGAATACGGCGGGAATGGCAATATTGAAGCCATTGCTTTTATTACAGATTTAAATGAAACGCTTTATCGCGATTTTCCAGACATTCAAACCATTGCAGAAGAAGCTACAGACTGGCCCAAGGTTAGTAAACCAACTTTTGAAGGCGGTCTTGGTTTTGGTATGAAATGGATGATGGGATGGATGCACGATACCTTAGATTATTTTAAACTTGATCCTCTTTTACGTCAGTTCCAGCAAGACAAGTTTTCTTTTAGCATGATGTATTTCTATGACGAGAATTTCATGCTGCCACTCTCGCACGATGAAGTTGTGCATGGCAAGAGCCCCATGCTTTATAAAATGCCAGGGGACGAGTGGCAAAAATTTGCCAACCTAAGAATTCTCTATACTTATATGTTTACACACCCTGGATCAAAACTGCTCTTTATGGGCAATGAGTTTGGGGCCACTAGTGAGTGGAATTATAAATCAGAATTGCAGTGGGAATTGTTAGAACATCTAAGTCATGGGGGCCTCAAATACTGTGTGCAACAATTGAACGCCCTCTATAGAAATGAACCCGCCTTATATGAAAACCAATTTGAGCCTGGGGGATTTGAATGGGTTGATTTGAACCATCGCTCCAACGCTGTTTTGGTTTATATGCGTAAGGGTAAAAAGGCCAAGGATAATTTGCTCATCATCTTGAATGTTACACCTGTTGTACGCCATGATTGGGAAATATTTGTACATGGAAAGGGCCGTTGGAAAGAGGTATTCAATAGCAATGCCACGGAGTATTGGGGAACCGGTGATGTATTTAATGCAAGCATCAGTTCCAAGCTGGTAGACAAACCAAGTAAGTGCTATCAAATTAAGCTCAATTTGCCTGCTTTGGGGGCCATTGTGTTAAAGTAAAATTTAAGGTATATCACCAATCCTTGTACCATTCTGCCATGAGTTACTTTGGTAAAACAGCTAGCCAAGGAAATCTGTTGGAACCAATGGAAGGATAATTCTAAAACTGGTTCCCTTACCAGGCTCGCTCCACTTGACAAAGAGCTTGCCTTTGTGATACTGCTCAACAATGCGTTTGCTGAGAGAGAGACCTAGTCCCCAACCTCTTTTCTTGGTAGTGAAGCCAGGTTTGAAAACTTTTTTCAAGTGTTGGGCGGCAATGCCTTTACCGGTATCAGTAACATCAATGATAATTTCATGGTTGGTAGTTTGTAACGCCACTGTAATCATGCCCTTGCCATCCATAGCATCCAATGCATTTTTGAGTAGGTTCTCCATGACCCAATCAAATAATGGCGGTGAAATTTGGGCTTCAATTAGCTCCATCTTGTCAGCAGCATATTCAAAGCCCACTTGACCGCCGGCTCTTTTTTTCATGTACTGCATAATCAAATCAATCTGTCTATTTAGATTGGTGGGCTCTAATTTGGGTTGACTTCCAATTTTTCCAAATCTATCAGTGATCAATTGTAGCCTTTGAACGTCTTTGGCAATTTCAGGAATATAGGCAGTATTCTCAGGGTGCTCTTTTAAAATTTCTAGCCAACCTTCCAAACTACTAACCGGTGTTCCTAACTGGTGCGCGGTCTCTTTAGCAAGTGATGCCCAGAGCTGGTTCTGACTACTTCTATAATGTGTTCTCTGTAATAATATGGCAATGAGAATAAATAATCCAATCACCATCAATTGAATAATGGGATAAAGCTTGGTTTCTTTTAATAAAGGGCTTTCTCCATAATAATATTTATTGGCCTGATAGGGTTGATCCCTTAAGACACTAATAATGGGTTTGTTCGTATAGCGTTTGAACTGCCTAAGTTTATCCTTCAAAAAATCAGGGTCCTGTCTAACAAGGGCTGTATCTATGTTTAAAAAATTCCCAGTAAGGCTGTCTTTTTCATTGGTTTCAATAATGGGAATTTGATCATTTTCTGTAATGATTTTGCTAGCCAAATTAATGCTAGCCGTATCTGATGAATAGAGAATGGTTCTTTGGGCTTCTACCCAAGCTTCTACATTTCTTCGCTCTTCCTTAGCTATTTTTCCAGAAAGGTATTGGGAATAGACAATAGTGCCGCTGACAATCAGTACAGCCACAACTACCAAAAGGGTGCGCCAGTTAAACCAAGTAGCTACCATTTGACTAAATTAATCAAATAAGCTAAACAAAATGGGCCCCACAATTGTAGGGCCCTCAGATATTGGAACTTAAAATAGGATACTAACTAAACAAGCCTCCTTTTTTCAAGGTCTTGATGCTTTCGCCAATTTTGAAACCATTGTGGTAGATTTCAATCTTGTAATTTCCTTCTACAAACTTGTCAGTTTTCTTCCAGTTAAAGCTGACTGGAACTACTTTATTTTGTTCATAGTTCACAGATACTTTATTGGTAAATCCTTTTTCGCCATCTTCACGAGTAGTAAAATTGCCACCTTCATTAAAGACCTTGCCATTGGGACCACTAATCACTACATACAAGTCTTTGCTTCCATTAGGGCTAACGCGATTGGGGTCTAGTACAAAGCTCACACGCATATAGTCGGCACGCTTTGCGGTATTGGTTTCTGTTTCTTTACCACTGTTTTTTAGGTTAATGGCAACTATGCCAACATTAGAAGCGTGAAGGGTAGAAGCTACGTCAACCTTATCGGCTAATTGTTGTTTTTCAGTATTGGTCTTATTTAGATTTTCTTCCAGGTTCTTCTTGTCAGAAGTCAACTGGGTTTTCTCTGTATTCAATTGTTGGTTGCTAGCTGTCAATTGCTTGTTCTCGCCTTTCAATTGGTCAATTTCAACAAATAGACCATTGATTTTACCATTCAAATCCGCAATCATTTTCTTGGCATCGGACAGTTCTGAAGCAGTGGCGTTTTTCTTGCGCAAAATGCTGCCAATATTTCCTTTAAGGGTTTGAATTTCTGTACTTTTTTCAGCCAAACTTCCTTGCAATTGCAAATTGGTTTGGGTGAGAGAATCGGCTTTGGCGCTAACAAAGATAAACTCCTGTTGAATGGCGTTACGCGCAGAATCTACATTGGTAATTTTGGTTTGCAATTGGGCCACTGTTTCTTTGGTCTGGCTCTTGTCATAAAATATATAACCCCAAGTGGCAATCAAAGCTGTGATGAGGATACCATAAATCAATTTACGGTTATCGTTTGGAGTTGTGGTTTGTGGATTGTTGCTGGCTGAGTAACTCATGTTTTTTGTTTTATGGTTGTTCTATGACCACAAATTCACCAAAACCGTGCCAAACCTGTTTTTAACCTTAGAAAAATCCATTTTCTACATTTTTTTTAATCTGCTCCGCAAATCCCATCTTTGCAACCATGTCTGCAGAAAAAATCATCGCTGATTGGAAAAAAGGGAATTTCAAACCGGTTTACTGGTTAGAAGGCGAGGAGTCTTATTACATAGACCAGATAGTAGATCATGCAGAACACCATATTCTTCCTGAAGCAGAAGCTGGTTTCAATCTCTCCGTATTTTATGGCAAGGATGCCGATTGGGCAGCAGTAGTGAATGCCTGTATGCGTTATCCCATGTTTGCGCAGCGCCAGGTGGTCTTGCTCAAAGAAGCCCAGCACATGGCTCAAAAAGAATTGGAAAAATTGCAGGCTTATATTGACAATCCCTTAAAAAGCACCATTTTAGTTGTTAGTCATAAAGAGAAAAAGTTTGATGGGAGGTCCGCCTTATACAAAGTGCTAAAATCAAAGGCCGAATTATTGACTACCAAGAAAATGTATGACAATCAGTTGCCAGAATGGACCAACCAAATGGTGATTCAGCAAGGATTGACTATATCGCCCAAGGCTTTGACAGTATTGGTAGATCATATTGGGAATGATCTAAACAGGTTGGAGAATGAGGTGGAAAAATTAAAAGTGAATCTGGGTGGAAGAAAAGGCATTACAGAGGACGATATTGAAACCTATATTGGCATCAGTAAAGAATTCAATCCCTTTGAATTACAGGCAGCTATTGGACAAAAGGATTTGGCTAAAGCAATCAGGATTATCCAATATTTTGAAGCCAATCCAAAGTCTGCCCCCATACAGTTGGTACTACCCTCTATCTATAATTTTTTTAGCAAAGTATACCAGTTGCACGCACTGCAGGGAACCAATGAAAAGGAAATGGCTTCCATTATGGGGGTGAGTCCCTTTTTTTTGCGCGACTATCAAAATGCATCGCGCAAATATTCATACCAAGCAGTAGAAACCATTCTTTTATTGCTACACCAATACAATTTAAAAAGTGTGGGAGTCAATAACGGGGGCACAACCGATGCCGGACTCATGAAAGAAATGGTTGTAAAAATGATGCAATAACTAAGCCAACAGTTGCTTAGCCAATGCTTGATCCAAGGCCAACTGGTTTTTCAGCGCGTCCAAGCCATTGAATTTTTGTTCTGAGCGCAAAAAGTGTAATACCCTTACTTCTAGGGTTTTGCCATAGATGTCTCCCTCAAAATCAAAGAGGTTTACTTCAATGACTCGGTTAATGCCATCAACGGTAGGTCTAACCCCAATATTCATCATCCCGTTTAAGATCTGAGCAGGCTCCCTTTGTTTAACAATCACCTTTACCGCATACACCCCATTGCCAGGCAACAGTTTTTCTGAATCAACTAAAACCAAATTGGCAGTAGGATAGCCAATGGTTCTACCCAGTTGATTGCCCAAGACTACCCTGCCTTCAAAAAAATAGGGGTAGCCCAAAAATTGGTTGGCGGTTTCAATATGGCTATTGCTAATGGCCTGCCTAATCTTGGTGCTGCTAACCCCAATTTGGTGCAACAAGTGTTCAGGAATTTCTTTGACTTCAAAACCCAATTGCTGACCAAAAGATTGGAGTAATTGAAAGTTGCCCGATCGGTTATAACCAAACTTATGGTCATAGCCAATGATTACGGTATGTGGATGAAAATTGGCCACCAAAAAATCGCTGATATAGCCTTCAGCCGATTGACTGGCAAAAGCTTGGTCAAAAGGAACAATCACTAAATGGTCAATACCCGTAGCGGCTAATAACTTGGTTTTTTCTTCCAATGTGCCCAATAGTTTAATATTATCGGGGTTCTGTGAAATCACCGAACGTGGGTGTGGATAAAAACTGATGATAATGCTTTCTCCGCCAATAGCGGCAGCTTCGGCCTTTAATTGTTGGATAATTTGCTGGTGCCCCAAGTGCATGCCATCAAAACTGCCGATGGTTACAACGGCCCTTTTAAATTCAGGAAGGGAAGTCTGATCCAGATGGTGTACCTGCATAATTGGGTGCAAATCTAAGGGTTTCATGGAAGTATGAAAATTGTACATTTGCAACCAGCAATCATAGATCATTCCAAAATTTCACCATGTCATTATACGCGCAACGCGGGGTATCTGCCCAAAAAGAAGAAGTACACGCAGCCATTGGTAAATTAGATCAGGGTTTGTACCCCGATGCTTTTTGCAAAGTCTATCCCGATTTTTTATGCGGCGATCCCGATTGGATCAATATCATGCACGCCGATGGTGCGGGCACCAAGAGTATCTTGGCCTATCTCTATTGGAAGGAAACTGGAGATGTATCCGTTTGGAAGGGGATTGCCCAAGACGCCGTAGCTATGAACCTAGATGACTTACTCTGTGTGGGAATCACAGATAATATCTTATTCTCTTCTACCATTGACCGGAATAAACTCTTGATTCCCGGTGCAGTGTTAGAGCAGATCATCAATGGTACCCAGGAATTCTTTAACCAATTGGCTGAATACGGCGTACGGATTCATTATTTAGGTGGTGAAACCGCCGATGTAGGGGATGTGGTCCGCACTATTGCTGTGAATGGTACCATGAGCGCCAGATGGCCTAAAAGCAAATTAGTGACCAATGAAAAAATTTCAGAAGGCAATGTGATTGTAGGCTTTGCCAGTTTTGGTCAAGCCAAATACGAGACTGAATATAACAGTGGTCTTGGATCCAATGGCCTCACCAGTGCCAGGCACGATGTGTTGGGTAAACAATACAAAGCATACCCAGAAACCTTTGAACCCAGACTCAATGACGCTGTTGTCTATTTGGGTAAGAACGCCATGACAGATACCATTGATATTGATGGCAAGCCTACCAATGTAGGCAAGCTCTTATTATCGCCTACGCGTACCTATGCACCCTTGATGAAGCAATTATTGGATCAGTATTTTGACAAAATTACAGGACTCATTCATTGCAGTGGCGGTGGACAGACCAAGTGTATGAAATACTTGCCCAAGCCACTCAGAATTGTCAAAGACAACCTGTTTGCACCAGCACCCATCTTTCAATTGATTCAGGAAAATTCTGGGGCCGATGACAGAGAAATGTACCAGGTATTTAATATGGGACACCGTTTAGAGGTATTCACAGATGCAGCTACTGCCCCCCAATTAATTGCCGAAGGCGCCAAACTAGGGATTGAAGCTAGGATTGTTGGAAGGGTAGAAGCATCTGAAAAGAAAGAACTGATTCTAAAGACCGCCAAGGGAGAACTGGTTTACGAATATTAACAAGCAATTTGAATAGCTTTTTATAATTTTAAGAAATAAGATTTGGGTTTTAAGTAACATCATTAACCCCTTGAAGACTTTAAAAATATTTATTCGCACCAATCATTATAAGTTTTGATTTTTTATTCGCACCAGTCATTTTAAATTTTAATTCGCATCAGTAATTTTGATTTTTGATTTTTGACTTTTGAATTTTCACCCCATGCCCGAAGCTATTGTATCTATTAAGAATGCCAATATTTACCAAGGAACCAACCTGGTATTGCAAAACGTGAACTTTGAAGTACAGAAGGGAGAGTTTGTGTACCTGGTAGGTAAAACCGGAACAGGAAAAAGCAGTTTGCTCAAAACCCTTTATGGAGAATTACAATTAACAGAAGGAAAAGGAACCGTGGTAGGCTTTGACTTACCCAGTATGGACTGGAAAAAAGTACCCTTTCTGCGCCGCAACCTAGGCGTGATCTTCCAAGATTTTCAACTACTCACCGATAGAAATGTACACGAGAACCTCAAATTTGTGCTAAAAGCTACTGGCTGGAAAGACGAGATACTCATGGAAGAAAAGATCAATGATGTGTTGGAAAAAGTAGGGCTGAAGAGCAAGGGCTTTAAAATGCCTTTTGAAATGAGTGGTGGAGAGCAGCAACGGGTAGATATTGCCCGCGCCCTTTTGAACTCACCCAAACTAATCTTGGCAGACGAGCCCACAGGGAACCTAGATCCAGAAACCAGTGATGAGATAATGCAGCTCCTACTCAAGATTGCCAAAGACTACGGCACTACCGTAATCATGGCAACCCATGACTTTATTGTGATCAACCGCTACCCATCCAGAATGCTGAAAACGGAACTTGGAAAGTTGATTGACAGCGCAGCTAGTAATTAGTAAATTGTTTTTAGTTAGTCTTTTATCTTATTAGTTTTAGTTAGTTTAATACTTTAAAGATGCCACAGATAACATTGAACATACCATCAGAAAAATTAGAACTTCTCAAAGAAGTATCTGAGGCAATGGGTTTGGAGTCTGCGGAGTTGAATCTTATTTCAACATCTCCTGATTGGCATCAGCAAGTATTGAATGAACGTTTGGAGAAATTTAAATCCGGTCATTCAAAACTTCACAATTGGGAAGATTTTGAAAAGGATTTGAATGAAGAAACAAAGAACATCTAAACTTCAGGTTTATCTACTAGAGGAAGCCCAATTAGATATTTGGGAAGCTAAGAGTTATTACGATGCTGTTGTACCAGGTCTTGGTAAAAGATTCCTTTTAGATTTTATACATACCGTCCAAAAGATCAAAGCAAACCCTTTTAGCTTTGGCTTTAGACATGAACAATTCAGACCAGCCAACTTTAAAATCTTCCCTTACCAAATTCATTACTTGATTCAGGAAGCCGAGCTAAACATTATCTTATTTGCTGTTTTACATGGTTTTAGGAATCCTAATTACATAAAAAGTAGAAATAAATAGACACTGTTCACGCTTCATTTATCACTCTTCACTCTTCACTCTTCACTCTTCACTCTTCACTCTTCACTCTTCACTTTCTTCCCTCTTCATTCTTCACTCTTCACTTTCTTCCCTCTTCATTCTTCACTCTTCACTCTTCACTCTTCACTTTCTTCCCTCTTCACTCTTCACTTTCTTCCCTCTTCACTTTTCACTCTTCCCTCTTCCCTCTTCACTAGCTTCCCCATATCCAACCAACTTGTTTCTTCGCATTTTCGGCATTATTAAACATAGGCGTGAGTAGGCGCTTGCGCCCCTCAATCTCCGTTTGGGTAAAGGGTTGGTGATAGAGTTGGGAAACTAGTTCTTGAAAGGCATTGGCCGTTGTGCCAATATAACAAGCGGGGCTCAGACCCGATCCGGCAACCATGGCTTCATTGGCCACGCAATGTCTACCATGAAACAGCGCATTCACCAGTTTTACTTTCATACCGGTTTCAATAAAGGCGGGCAGTACATTAATATGTGCCTTGGCCAGCATATCCTGCATTTCTTTTTCAGAAGGGTTTGCTACCAAACAAGTATGAGAATGCGCATGGGCAAGTTCTAATAGCTGGGGCGATGGGTTCTTGCCGGCAATGACCAATGGAATCTTGATCTTCTCAAAGACTTCTTTGAGCAGCCAGATGGCGGCTTTTTCATTGGCATCAACGCTCAAGTCGGCGTGGTAGAAACAATAATTACCCATGCCTTCTAAGCAGTCAACCTGCCATTCGGGTAGATAAAGGGGTAAGTGTTCAATGTTTTTGCAGCCAAACTCGTCTCTATACACCTGGTCGTCCGCCTCAGTTACGCCCCAGAATGTAGCTTTTTTGGCCAATTTGGCCTCGTATTTGCGCAATAAACGACTCTCGTTCCAGTAATAGGCCTTTTTCAATGGGGAACTGCTGCTGTGGTATAAGTCTTTGTAATAGCGATATTCTACATTGTGTAAGCGTACAAAACACTTTCGGTCTTTGAACCTAGGATCCATGACTGGGTAAGTGCAATGAACGCCTTCCATAAATATGGGGTAATCATCTTTGAGTAGATTCTGTAAGAGGTCCTCGTTTTTGCGACTAGCCACAATATAGGGAAGAGAACTAGAAATGGCCTGATGTCCCTTTGTTCTAGGGTAATAATGCACTGACTGGCAGTATTGATCCAAGACATCCTGTTTACCCCTGCCGTAATCAAAACAGTGTAAATGAATTTTCACGCCTGCGGCCTGCAAGGCTGGTAGTTTGTAGAATAGGTCAAATGCTCCCCCATAATCGGCCGGGTAAGGCACGTTTAGGGAGATAATATGTAAGTACTTGTCCAAATTAGTCTTTTATAAAAATGCGATCATAGAATGCGAGCAAGACTTTTTCCTCTGATTCCCAGTTTAATATAGCCCGGGCTTGCAAGCAATTTTCTTTTAGTCTCCGGTACAAAACACGGTCATCCAACAATTTGTTCAGTCCTTGAGCAATTGTTTCAATATGGGTGTTAGGGATTAATAAAGCTATTTCCCATTGGTCTTGAATGGCCCGATACTCTGGGTAGTCCACGCATAGCTGTGGAATTCCGGCCATGATATAGTCAAAAAATCGGTTGGCCAAGGAATGGTATTGGTTATGCCCCCGGGCTTCAAACAGGGTAAGGCCTGCATGGGCCAACGGAGTAGTTGTCTGCAAAAGACAAGGCGCAAGGGGTTTGAATACTTCTATTTTATTATTAAGTGAATATTTATTAATTATTGATAATGATTGATTTATAAAATTTCCTGTGCCATATATTCGCAGAGGTGCCGCTACCTCCTGCATGGCTGGGATCAGGGTTTCAAAACAGCGACCATGGTTCACGGCGCCTTGATAGATGAAGAAAGGTTGCTCCTCACTTGCCTGCGGCAATGGGGTAATGTTCGGGTCCAATGCCTGCGGCGATGCGCTACTAGCATCCATCTCGGTTGCCTTCGGCGTTACTTCCAGATTGTGTGCTTTCGCCGCCTCAGTCAGCTTGGGCAGGTTGCGCACCACGGCGTAGTTTGCCCCATATTCCTGTTGAAAAGCGTTTGCAATCCATTGGTTAACGGTATATCCAAGAGGAAATCGCCGTAGGCTAAAGCTTTCAATGGTTTTCCAGACCTTTTGAATGGCCGGCCGGCTCATGACTTCTTTTTGCTGGGTAAAGTACTCATGGGCGTCATAAACGCGCTTTTTGCCCCGTAAAAGGCTGGCAAAATAGACGGGAAGGATGGTATCTAGGTCAATGGCACAAAACAGATCGGCAGGTTGGAATAGGAGGAAAAAGAAGAGTCTTAGGTTGAATTCCAGGTACATCAGTGGTCCCTTGCTGCTCCAGCATGGAAGCCGATGCTGTTCAAAACCTAGTTCAGCTAATGGAGGCTGCCCCTTCATGGACCTTCCCACCAGCAAAACTTGGTAGCCATTTTGGGACAGGCTACCACAGATTCTTTGCATCCGTTGGTCAAAGTTGAGTTGGTTGGTAACCGTGAAAACGAGTCTGGGCATTTGGCGGGCTAGGTTGGGACAAATATACGGCTGGGAGGACCAAGAATGTGGGTAAAAAATCGGCTAATTTTATCCACTTTTCAACTTGTTAATTACTTATAAATCAATTGATTGCAAATAGTCAGTTCACATTCCTAGAAAAAACATGTTTATTTCTCCACCTATTATGCACAGGCCCTAGGATGAATTCCTTTTTCTATGCCTTTTTTGGTATGTTCGCAAGTACTAAAAGGTAAGAACGTGAGATTAAAATCGCTAGAAATTAAAGGATTCAAAAGCTTTGCCGATAAAACGGTAGTCAGCTTTGACGAAGGAATCACCGGAATTATTGGACCGAATGGCTGTGGAAAAAGTAATATCATTGACAGCATTCGCTGGGTGATTGGGGAGCAAAAAATCTCTGCCTTGCGTTCTGAAAACCTAGACGCCCTAGTATTCAACGGGAGTAAGACCCGTTCAGCTAGTGGTATGGCAGAAGTGAGTTTGACTTTTGAAAACACCAAAAACCTGCTTCCAACCGAGTTCAGTACCGTTACTGTTACCCGTAGATTCTACAAAAATGGGGAGAGCGAGTATCGTTTGAACGATGTGAGCTGCCGATTAAAAGATATCCATAATCTATTCCTAGATACCGGTGTGAGCACCGATAGCTATGCCATCATTGAACTAGGCATGGTTGACGATATTATCAGGGACAAGGAGAATAGCCGTAGAAGAATGCTGGAACAAGCGGCCGGTATTACTATCTACAAAACCCGTAAAAAAGAAGCCAAGAGCAAGTTAGACGCTACCGAACAGGATCTAGCCCGTATTGAAGACTTGCTATTTGAAATTAATAACCAGCTCAAAACCCTTGAGAATCAGTCTAAAAAGGCTGAAAAATATTTTGAAATTAAGAAGGATTACAAAGAGATCAGCATTGAGTTGGCCAAAGCTGCCCTAGAAGGATTTAATATCACTTACCATGATTTGAATGAGCAGCAAAACTCAGAAGTAGACAAAAAAGCACAATTAGAAGCAGAGATAGCCACAGAAGAAGCGGCCATTGAACAAGAGAAATTGGGATTTATTGAAAAAGAGCGCGCCTTGCAATCCAAGCAGCACGCATTCAATGACTTGTTGCAAAATCTGCGCGGTAAGGAAAATGAAAGAAACCTGGCTACCCAAAAACTGCACTACCTCAAAGAAAAAGAAGGTAGTCTAAAAGCATTCTTGGAAAAAGCCAATGGTCAACTCAAAACCATTGGGGATTCTATTGAGTATACCCAAATGCAGGTGGAGGAAGAAGCGGGCAAATTGGTAGAAATGCAGGACCGTGTAGACACGGCCAAAACAGATATTGAGGACAAGCGCCAAATCTTTGACGAGAAGCGTTCAGGTGTAGACGCGGTGAGGGGTAAATACCAATCCATTCAGCGTTCTCAGTTTGACGCGGAGAAAAAAGTGGCGGTGGCCGATACCAGCATTCAGAACCTGCAAAGGGCTCAAACCCAGCAGGTAGACGAAAAGACCAATCGCAACTACCAAGTAGAGCAATTGACGTTGGAGCTGCAAGAAAAAGAAAGTACCCTGGAAGCCAAGCGTTCTGAATTGCAGGAATTGCAAGATCACCACGAAAAAACCAAGGCTCAGATCTTTGACGCCCAAGCAGCCATGGAGGCTTTGCGCAATGAACTAGCTGAGGAAAGCCGCAAATTAGACGCCAAGCGCAATGAGTTTGCCTTATTGAAAAGCTTGATTGATAGCATGGAAGGCTATCCAGAAAGCATCAAATTCTTACACAAGAACCCAGAGTGGAACCATAACGCGCCCATTCTCTCCGATATCATATACGTAAACGAAGCGTATCGCACAGCAGTAGAAAACGTGTTGGAGCCCTACCTAAACTACTATGTAGTAAACAACCTTACAGAAGGTTTGCAGGCGGTTCAGTTGCTGGATCAAAACAAAAAGGGTAAGGCCAATTTCTTCCTGATGGATAAATTCAGGGATATCAAGGTAGAGACCCATCAGCCCGCTGGCACCATCAAGGCGCTGGATGTGATTGAAGTGGATGAGCAGTACCAAGACCTAGCCAATTACCTCTTGGGTAATGTTTATATTGCTGAGAGCGAAGAAGCCATTAACAATAGCAATGGCGCGGTAGTTTTGGAAAAGCACGGAAAATTTGTAAAAGGCAAGTATACCCTTACTGGCGGATCCGTTGGTTTGTTTGAAGGAAAGAAAATTGGTAGGGCCAAGAACCTAGAGAAATTGCAGGATGAAATCATTTTGCAAGACGCAGTGGTAAATGCCTTAAAGCAAGAAATTAAACTCAAGCATAGCGAAGTCATTGAATTCAATGAGCAACTCAAAGACGGTGCTATCAAGCAAACCGAGAACGAGATTAACCAGTTGACCAACCAGCTCTTTGCTGCCCGCAACAAGTTTGAGAATTTGCAACATGCCCAAACCGCTGGTCAACAGCGCTTGGAAGATATTGAACTGCGTTTGCAAGAAGAGCAGGAAGCCATTGCTGAAACTAGGGAATCCTTGATTGACCTAAATGAGCAATTGCAAGCTACTACCCAAGAAATGCAATTGGTAGAGCAGGATTATCAATTAGCCGAGCAGGAATACAATTTTGCCTCTGTTCAGTACAATGAGATCAACCTCTCTTTGACCAGACAACAAAGCAAGATCAATGGTTTGAAACAGGAATTGGTGTTCAAAGAGAACCAACTCAATGACCTGCACAACCAGATCCAGTCCAATACCCAACAATTATCAGAAGCTTCTGGTAATATTGAAGAAGGTGCTCAAGCCATGCAAGCCGCAGAATTGGAATTGGTCACCTTGCTTCGTACCAAGGAAGTAGAAGAGAAGTCGCTTAATGAAGCCGACCAGGAGTACTATAACCTACGCAATAGCTTACAGGAAAAAGAAAGCGCCCTGCGTATGAAGATCAAGAGCAAAGAGCAGATTGACCACTTGGTTACTGAGATCAAAGACCGTTTGAACGAGCTGAAACTGCAGTTAGCAGGTATGAAAGAGCGTTTGAGTGTAGAATTCAAAGTTGAATTGGATGAGATCCTTGACCAGGCTCGTAGCACAGAAACTACCTTGGAAGAATTGCAAGCTAGTTCAGACCGCATGAGAAAGCGTCTGGAAAATATGGGAGAAGTAAACCCAACAGCTATTGAGGCTTATACAGAGATGAAGAAGCGTTATGAGTTTATCTTAGAACAAAAGAATGACTTGGTCTCTGCCAAGGATAGTTTGTTGCAAACTATTCAAGAAGTAGAGGCAACGGCCAACCAACAGTTCTTAGATACCTTCAATAAAGTGCGCGAGAACTTCCAAAAAGTGTTCAAAGCCCTGTTTACCGAAGAAGATACGGCCGATATGGTCTTGGTAGATCCTACTAACCTAGCGGAAACCGGTATTGATATTGTGGCCAAGCCAAAGGGTAAGCGCCCGTCTTCCATTACGCAGTTGAGTGGGGGAGAAAAGACCCTGACCGCAACAGCCTTGTTGTTTGCCATCTACCTGATCAAGCCCGCTCCATTCTGTATCTTGGATGAGGTGGATGCTCCTTTGGATGATGCCAACGTAGGCAAGTTTACCCAGATGATCAAGAAGTTCAGTGATAATTCACAGTTCATCATTGTAACTCACAACAAGCAGACCATGAGCGCCGTAGACGTAATCTATGGGGTAACCATGCAGGAAGCTGGGGTAAGTAAGCTGGTGCCGGTAGACTTTAGAAGTCTGGCTAATTAGAGATTCAACCATTTTTATACAAGGACTAACCTACGGGTTGGTCCTTTTTTATAACCACCCTCGGGTCTAATTCAACTCCCTTGACCAAGATAGTAGTGCCTTTATACCTAGTTTGTTTGTTTTGTTATATCCTGTTTAGCAGGGATCCTGACTATTTTGATGGAGAATTTGCGCAAGCTACCATGGTGAGTCTTTATGATGAATTTTATGATAAGCCTGTTTTGGTGGCAGAATTCTCTGATGGCTATAAAAAGCATTATGCAAATGTGGACCACTCATTAGGAGAGCATCAATTGGGAGAAAAGGTAACCGTCATTTATGAATCCAAGAATCCCAATCGGGCTAAGGAATACACTTTTATAGGATATTGGATGGGTTTGAATGAGTTGTTTTGGTCCTTATTATTGTTGGCAGTTAGTTGGAGCGCAGCATACAGCATTACCCAAAATCCCACCCCAGAAGCTTTGTTGGAACAGCTAAATTATAAGGAACCAGACAAGCCTAGATATGATTAGGCTTTAATTTTATTTCAATAAACTATTGTAAGTAATTCTAAATCAGTTACTATCGCTTTAGCAAGCGCTTAATTTCTTTTTCTACGTCACGACCCTTGATGGTTTCACGTTTGTCGTAGTTCTTCTTACCCCGGCCAATACCTATCTCTATTTTCACCAGGTTCTTGTCTGTAAAAAAGACTTTTAGTGGAACAATGGTATAACTCTTGTCCTTCATCTTGGTCTGGAGCTTTTTGAGTTCCCGTTTATTGAGTAGGAGTTTTCTATCGTGAACCTCAATATGGTTATTGGCTGATCCATGAGAATAAGAAGCAATATATAGGGCCCGAACCCAGAGTTCGCCTTTGTCAAACAAACAGAAGGAATCGTTGAAACTGACTTTGCCTTCCCGGATAGATTTTACTTCAGTGCCCAGCAATACAATGCCTGCCACATATTTGTCTTCTATCTGGTAATTGAAATAGGCCTGCCTGTTATTCATTTCCTTGGTCATACGCTACAGTTTCCTTTGGCAGTGGTCAGTAAATCCTTATTTCCTCAGCAGGGTAACTACTTGGGCAAGTTTGTCTTTGAAGTCCTTACGGTCTACAATAAAATCCAAGAACCCATGCTCCAGCAAGAATTCAGAGCGCTGAAAACCTTCGGGAAGGTCTTTCTTGATGGTTTCTTTGATCACGCGTGGACCAGCAAAACCAATCAAAGCACCTGGTTCTGCAATATTTAAGTCTCCCAACATGCCAAAGCTGGCAGAAATACCACCAAAAGTGGGGTCGGTTAATAAAGAGATAAAAGGTAATTGGGCATCGCTCAATTGACTCAGCTTGCCACTGGTCTTGGCCAGTTGCATTAGGCTAAACGCCGATTCCATCATCCTAGCACCACCGCTTTTGCTAATCACCAAATAGGGCAGGCGATGCGCAATGCAATAGTCAACGGCACGGCTGAATTTCTCTCCCATAACACTACCTAGTGATCCACCAATAAATTCAAAATCCATACAGGCAATCACTATTCCTTCACCATTAACGGTTCCGGTAGCCACGCGCATACTGTCTTTTAAATCGGTTTTGGAGTGAATATCGTCTAAGCGTTTTTGATAAGATTTCAGATCGGTAAAACCTAGGGCATCCTTACTGCGGATATTGTCAAATAATTCGGTATATTCCTTATTATCAAACAAAATATCGTAATACTCTTCTGAACCAATTCGGTGGTGGTAATTGCACTTGGCGCATACATACCTATTCTCTTTGAGTTCTGTGGTAGTAGAGATATAATTACACTCGGGGCATTTGTTCCAAAGACCTTCGGGTGTTTCTTTCTTATCTGCTGTAGATGTGAGGATACCTTTACGGATACGCTTAAACCAACGCGGCTTGGCACTATCTCCTCCAGGCTGTTCTTCACCGGTTAGGTTTGATTCAAAGTCTTCTTCGCGTTCTTTTTTCATATATGATTCCAAGAATTGGGGCGGAAAGATAATATATTTTTTATACCTCGGTAGGAATACTGGCCCCAAATAAGCTAATGGGGGCAGCTTCAAATCGGGGGGATTTGGTTTGTTTAAGGCTGCAAAGTACGCAAAACAAAAAACCACCCCAAGAAAGGGCGGTTTTTTATTGAAATCAACTTATGCGTTTCTGTTGATGCAATTGAGGTCTTCAAAAGCAATTTCTAGACGTTTGCTAAAGGATTCTTCACCTTTACGCAACCAAACGCGTGGATCGTAGTATTTCTTGTTGGGTTTATCTGCCCCTTCTGGATTGCCCAATTGAGCTTGCAAATAGCCTTCGTTCTTTTTGTAATATTGTTGAATGCCTTCCCAGAATGCCCATTGCAAATCGGTATCAATATTCATTTTGATGGCACCATAGCTTATGGCTTCACGAATCTGGTGTTGAGGAGAACCACTACCGCCATGGAATACAAAGTAAACAGGCTTAGGTCCCGTTTTCAATTCTTTCTCAATATAGTCTTGGCTATTTTTCAAGATCTCAGGACGCAACTGCACATTGCCTGGGCTATATACACCGTGTACATTACCAAAAGCGGCAGCTACCGTAAATAGGTTGCCAACTTTACTCAATTCTGTGTAAGAATAAGCAACGTGTTGTGGTTGGGTATAAAGTTTGTCGTTTTCAACATCACTATTGTCAACGCCGTCTTCTTCACCGCCGGTAACGCCCAATTCAATTTCAATACTCATGCCCAAGGGCGCCATGCGTTGATAAAATTCAACAGAAGTATGAATATTTTCCTCCAAAGGTTCTTCACTCAAATCCAACATATGTGAGCTAAATAGGGGCTGACCTTTTTCTTTGTAGAACTGCTCGCCAGCATCAATTAAGCCGCTTATCCATGGTAACCATTTTTTGGCAGCATGGTCAGTATGTAATACTACAGGAACGCCATAGTATTTGGCCAATTGGTGAATGTGTAAAGCGCCAGAAATACCGCCCTGAATATTGGCTTGTAATTGATCATTTGGCATACCCTTTCCAGCAATAAATTGCGCACCACCGTTAGAGAATTGAATGATCACAGGAGAATTTACTTTTGCTGCAGTTTCCAATACTGCATTGATGGTATTAGTGCCAATGGTGTTTACAGCAGGCAAGGCAAATTGATTGTCTTTAGCATCGTTGTAAAGGGCTTCTAGTTCGTCACCGAACAAAACCCCAGCTCTGTATTTTTTCATATAATAAGTTTAAAAGTTATTATTCAAATAAGGAGCGCTAAGATACGTTTTTTGTGCCAAACCAGTAGTTGGAATTGTGTACAAAATACACAACTCAAGACTCGAATATTACACAATCGATTGCAGTAATTTGCCAATATAGCTGGGTATAAATTGCATGCGGCTACCATACCAACTAAACATTTCACCATTAACCAAATGGATCTTGGTATGGGGTAATTGGGCTTGCAAATCCTTGATATGTTTCATTTTGAAGGGATAGGGCTCCGAAGATAGAAATAAGAATTCGGGTGCTTTTTCTTGCAAATCAGCCACAGTAATTTCAGGATAACGAAGACCACCAGTAAAACAGTTTTGAAACCCAGCCAGACTTAAAATATTGTGGATAAACGTATCTGACCCAACCGTCATATAGGGGTCTTTCCAGATTAAATAAGCCGCGCTAGGATGCAGGGGATGAGAGGGCATTTGTTCAAATGCTTTTTCAATTTTGGCCAATAATTCTTGTCCATGCGCCAACCTTCCAGTAATCTGGGCTACAGATCTGATCATGGTAAGTGCCTCAGTATAATTCACAATATCACTGACCCAAACCGGTGCAAAAGCACTTAGGGCTTCAATTTGCACCTTTTCATTCTCTTCCTTGTTGGCAATGATTAAATCGGGTTCCAATGATTTGACCAGCTCAAGATTGACGTCTTTGGTACCCCCAATCCTGGTCTTGGAACGGAACCATTGTTCAGGATAAATACAAAACTTAGTAATACCCAATACTTCCGCGTCAAGCCCTAGGTCAAAGAGTAATTCCGTTTGAGAAGGAACCAGTGAAACAATCCTTTTGGGTTGTGAAGGTAATTGTATTTCCCTACCCAGTTGGTCAGAAACGGTCAGTAAAGAATTTGGCATAGCTTATTTAGCAAGGCTTTGAATCACGTCATACTTAGTAACAATATGGTAGTCGCCTTTCTCATCACGAGCCAAGACCGCGCCATTTTCTTTGGTGATCAGTGAGCTCAATCTTTCAACTGGCGTATCAAAAGCAACAATAGGATAAGCTGATTCCAATACACTTTGAACCGATGCAGTTTTGATTTCAGGATTGCTAAATACTTTCATAAACAAACCCGTTTCAGAAACAGCACCAATGATTTCACCAGCCTCCATTACGGGTATTTGTTCAATATCATATTTCTTCATCAGTTCTACCGCATCGGCCACGCTTTGGCCAGGGGCAATTGTCACCAAACGCTTACTGCTACGGCCACTCACCATGTCTTTGAACGTTTTTACGTCTAAGAAACCGCGCTCCATCATCCATTCGTCATTATAAATTTTTCCAACATAACGGCTACCATGGTCATGGAAAATACAAACCACTACATCGTCTTTTTTCAAGTGCTCTTTTAATTGCAAGACGCCCTGTAAACAGCTACCAGCGCTGTATCCACAGAACATGCCTTCTTCTTTGGCAATTCTTCTAGCCATGACTGCACCGTCTTTATCAGTCACTTTTTCAAAGCGATCAATCAGACTCATATCATAGTTGGCAGGAACAAAATCTTCGCCAAAACCTTCTGAGATATAAGGGTATACTTCTTTCTGATCTTCTTCACCCGTTTCAAAATATTTCTTGAGCAAAGAACCATAACTATCAATGGCCCAGATTTGAATATGGGGATTTTTTTCTTTTAAGAATTTAGCAGTACCTACAATGGTTCCACCAGTACCACTGGCTACTACCAAGTGCGTGATTTTACCCTCAGTCTGTTCCCAGATTTCAGGACCAGTTTGCTCATAGTGCGCCAGACGGTTGGCAAGGTTATCGTATTGGTTTACGTACCAAGAATTGGGCACTTCTGTAGCCAAACGCTTTGACACAGAATAATAAGATCTTGGATCAGAAGGCTCCACATTGGTAGGGCATACAATCACTTCTGCACCAACGGCTTTAAGTATATCGGCTTTTTCCTTAGACTGTTTGT
Source organism: Bacteroidota bacterium (assembly GCA_947460595.1). Lineage (GTDB taxonomy): Bacteria > Bacteroidota > Bacteroidia > Chitinophagales > Chitinophagaceae > Sediminibacterium. Next base: position 51,237 of record CANHGS010000002.1, read on the forward strand.
CGGTGGTAGTAAAAATGCATTTGTATCCTTTGACCACTGCGGCCAAGGCCAAACCCATACCGGTATTGCCCGATGTACCTTCAATAATGGTACCACCTGGTTTGATCTTTCCTTCCTGTTCTGCTACTTCTAGCATTTTCAAAGCCATTCGGTCCTTGATGCTGTTTCCAGGATTAAAGTATTCTACTTTGGCCAACACCGTGGCCGGGATGTCTTTACAAATTTTGTTAATTTGTATCAGGGGGGTATTTCCAATGGTTTCGAGAATATTGTTCAGCCACATAAACTAACACTTGTTTGCAACAAAGATATGGTGAATGGCGGGCAATTTTGCCAGCAGTTAACTGAAATAAGGATAAAATCCTGTATTTTGAAGCACAAACGAAAAACTAGATAACATGAAAAGACGCATTTTTTTGCTGACCCTGGTTGCGGGTCTATTCTTAACCTTATCGGCTAGCGCCCAAACCCAACCCAAGGTACCCATGGATTTTTATGTGGGAAATTGGAAAATGTTGATGAAGGAAACACCGCAGGGCGATGTAAAACTCATTTTTAAGGTAGAAAAGAAAGGAGAAGATTTAGCCGGAGTAGTGCTGGACACAACCGGCAAAGAGGTTACTGTAATTAGCAAAATTGAATATGCTAATGATGGACTAACCATCTATTTTACCGCTGCTGGATATGATTTGTCCTTGACTTTGGCTAAAAAAGACGAAGACCATGTAACTGGTTCACTCATGGCCATGTTCCAAGCAGAAGGAGAAAGAGTAAAAGAAGTTAAATAAAGGATACGGCTGGTTAGATGGCCCGATGATTATGCTTTAAAGCTCTCCGCCATTTTGGTGCAGATATCAGACTCAATCATCTGACCAGCCAATACCAACATATTCTTGAAAGCATTGGCAGAACTAATGCCATGACCCAAGATCACGGGTTTGGTAACGCCTAAAACAGGGGAACCGCCATAATTCTCATAATGGAATCGGTTAAAATAAGCATCCTGTTCAAAATTGCGGAGTTGGGCAAGGTCATATACCGACTCGGCCATTTTCAGGATAATATTTCCGGTAAAACCGTCACAGACAATGACGTCTGTTTTAGTACCAAAAATATCTCGGCCTTCCATATTGCCCACAAAATTAATCTGGCTATTCTCTTTTAAAATTGGGAAGGTGGCTTGTGCTAATAGATTACCCTTACCTTCTTCTTCACCCACATTCAGTAAACCAACTTTGGGGTTGGCTACCTGTAATATGTATTGTGCATACAAACTTCCAAGAATAGCAAACTGGTTCAGTTGCTCTGGTTTGCAGTCTGCATTGAGACCCACGTCTAAAATGACCCCAGTTTCGCCGTTGGATTTAGGAACCACGCCAGATACACAGGGTCTAAGCACGCCTTCTATGGGTTTAATGCTAAACATGGCACCTACCAACATGGCGCCGGTATTACCCGCACTGATAAAAGCATCAATCTTTCCAGTAGCCAACAAGTGGAATCCAATGGCAATAGAAGAGCGTTGTTTTTCTTTCAGGGCCTTGGTAGGGTGTTCATGATAACCAATCACTTCTGGGGCATGCACCAAATGCAAATTAGGCGATGCAACCAAGTGCTCCTCTAATAAGGGCTGCACCTTAGCTTCATCGCCTATGCAATAAATATGGGTCATACTACTAGAAGTGGACAAGAATTGCTTCAAGCCTTTCACCGCCTCAAGCGGGGCAAAATCTCCACCCATCATGTCCAAGCCAATATTCATGCGCGGTAGTCTAAGTAAGTTGAACTAAAGGTTACGCTTTTAGAGGTGCTTTTTCAGCAACCAATTTGCCCTTGTAGAACAATTTACCTTCGCTAACGTGCGCACGGTGGCGTACATGTAATTCTCCAGTGGTAGAATCCTTGCTCAAAGTCACTTCTTGTGCTTTGTAGTGTGTTCTTCTCTTAGCGCTACGCTGTTGAGAATGTCTGCGTTTAGGATTTGGCATAATTCGAAATTTATAAAACTAAAAAAAAAATTAATCCAGGTTTTTAAACTGATCCAGTCCTTTCCAGACGGTTGTTGGCGGCTCTTTTAAAGCGTCTTCTTCCATCTTCCTCAATTTCTCTAACACTTCTTTGTTACATTTTGGTCCCCCAATTTCTGATTCCGCACACATTTTCTGTAGCGGGAAACTAAGGTTCACAAATTCAAAAATCCAATCGGCCAGGTGCAAGTGACTTTCACCACGGCTAATATAATATACGTCAGGATCTTCCTCCGTCTCGTTCATCTGATCGGGTTCTTCCACTATCTTAACAATAATATTGAACTCGTCCCAAAGCTGCATGGGCAGGCCGTTTCCGCACCTGTCACAATTAACGTCTGCACGTCCGTCAACGTCAAATTTCAATTGCATGAAACCGGTATTTTTTTCCAGTTTCAGTTTCACTTTGGCTTCGCAGTTTTCAAAATCCTGCGGTCCGTATGGTACAAAGAACTTATCGTTGATCTGGTACTCGTATTCATGAATCCCCGGCTTCAACCCCACAAATGCTATTTCAAATTCCCTCCGATGACTCATACTCCTTTTTTTAAAGGCTCGCAAAGGTAGGCCAAATCCACGGAACTGCCAAAGGAAAATCGCCACTAAAATCGGGGCAATTTATCAACAGTTCTGTATTAACCATAAAAACCGCAAATTTGCAACCATGAGAACCGCGGCGAATATAACCCTAAAACAAAGCATGTCCTTGATTTTCTTGGGCACCATTGCCCTTGTTCTCTTTGGTCTATCTTATTTTCCATTCCTAGTAGAGACTTGGTATTCAACGCTTTGGTACCCCAAACTGGGCCAGATCATGCGCCAAATTACCGCTAAATTATCTTTTAGCTTGGGCGATTTTGGCTATGTGCTTCTAGCTATCTATTTGATTGTGAACATAATACGCTTTTTTATACAGGTGGCTGGGGGCCAGTTTTCCAAGGATTGGTTAATTTTGGCGGGCTATAAAACTTTGCGCTTTAGCCTAAAACTCTATATCTTTTTCAAACTACTCTGGGGGCTGAACTATGATAGAGAAGGGATTGCCTCTCAATTGTACCTAAAACCCAAATCCTATACTGTTGAAGACGTAAGCAATCTGACCAATCAGCTCATAGATTCTTTAAACGCTAATCGAAAACTGATTCCGGATAGCATTTTGCCCCTGCCCTCTATTGAAAAAATTAAGGCAGAAGCCATAGATAATTATGCCAAAGTCAGCAAAGACTATGCCTTTCTAATCTATAAGAACCAATCGGTCAAAGCCAGTTTGTTTAGTGAAGTGGGTGATTATGTTGGGTTCACGGGTTATTTTAATCCATTTTCGGGTGAGGCCCAACTCAGAACCGATATTCCTCGGGTGTTGATTCCCTATGTCTGTTCTCATGAAATGGCCCATCAACTAGGCTATGCATCCGAGAGCGAAGCCAATTTTGTGGGTTATCTAGCGGCCTCAAAATCGGCCAACGCCTATACCCGTTATAGTATGTATTTGGAACTATTTTCCTACGCACAGAGCGAGGAGATTTTTCAATACGGTAGGAGCAAAGACTTTAAAGCCTTTGATAGCATTCTAAAACAAAACAGGATACGCTTAGATACCTTGGTTAAAAAAGAGCGCAAAGAGATCCGGGAATTCTTCCGTAAAAGACGCAAATCGGTGGCACCCGCCTTTAACAACCTCTATGACCAATACTTAAAACTGAACGCCCAAGAAAAAGGCATAGAGAGTTATGACCAAGTGATTGGCTGGCTCATTGCATACAAAAAGAAATACGGAAAAATCTAGGCCATTAGAATTTGTTCTTCCACATCATGGATTCCACGGGCTTATTGGGTTGGCCAGCATATTTGGCGTTACCCTTCTGATTGTATTTTACTTCAATCTCACCGTCTACTGGAAAATAGATCAACTGACCAATGGGCATGCCCTTGTACACGCGCACGGGTTGTTTTACAGAAATCTCTAGGGTCCAGTTGCCACAGAAGCCCACATCGCCCTTGCCGGCAGTGGCGTGAATATCAATCCCCAAGCGGCCGGTAGAAGATTTGCCTTCTAAGAATGGCACGTGTGCGTGTGTCTCAGTGTATTCCTGTGTAACGCCTAAGTAAAAAGCATGGGGTTGCAATACAAAGCCTTCATCCGGAATTTCAAAATGAGAAATGGTATTATGGGCTTTGGCATCCAGTTCTGCACTATCATAAGTAGCAAGATTGCCTCCCAAGTGCACATCATAACTATTACTCCCTAAGTCTTCTCTGTTATAAGGAACAATCTTAATAGTACCCTTCTCCATTTCTTCCAATATGCGCTTGTCAGACAATATCATGCTTTATTTATTTAGGTTAGGATGCAAATAAATCTTAAATCTGCATACCAAAATCAATCTATCATCAATCATTTCTAAGTGCCGCTGTTTTATCAACAAGATATCAACCAAACCACCCGTGCCGGGATCTGGCATTTGACCGAAGAGGAGGATTTTTTTCTGGCCAAAGTACCCTTGACTAGGGAGATTACCCACCCGCACAAACGCTTACAGCACTTAGGTGGCCGCTTTTTATTACCCTTTTTGTTTCCGGATTTTCCGCACGCAGAAATAGAAATTGCCAGCACCCGCAAACCCTTTCTACCCACGGAGCAGTACCATTTTTCCATCTCGCATTGCGGCGATTATGCCGCAGCCATTGTGAGTAGTAACCAACAAGTGGGCATAGACATAGAAATCATTACCCAGCGGGTACACCGAATCAAACACAAGTTCCTGCACCCTGACGAGCAGGCTTTTGCAGCTGCTTATCCCGAGGATCAGCAAACCCGATTACTCACTTTGCTCTGGTCTGTCAAAGAAGCTCTATTTAAATGGTGGGGCAGGGGAGACATTGATTTTAGTGAAGTACTTTTAATAGAACCTTTTAGGATGCAAGAAGAGGGCATGGTGCAAGCCCTATTTCAAAAGCCCGGGCATTTATATCATTTGCAATTACAGTACCAATTCAAGCCTGATTTGGTTTATGTGTGGATTGCCACGGAGCCCATTTAATACAAGACACTAATCCGCAACGCGAAAATTGGTTTTGGGAATAAGGTTCAAACTTTGGAGTAGCATTTGTTTCATCTGTAGTTTGACAATCTGCCCCATGGTCTCCGCTTTTAGGAATCTGGGTTGGTCAAAAAAATCCGCCAATTCTGTTTTGAGTTGTTCTATTTTTTCGGGCTTTGAAATCATGTCTCCACTCATGATATCCAATAACTCTTTGATCCGGTATTTGGCCGATGACAATCTAAACGCCATCTGCGTTTTTTCTTCTGCCTGATACTGTTCAATAGACTCTTTGTTCAAGTGCTTACCCACAATGTCTACAAAAGCCTTGTTCTCTTTAAAAAACTGCGGCAGGTACAAATTCTTTCTACCCTCATAAGACTGTTGGTCAAAATCAATGGGTCTAATTCGGTACTGAAAATCCACAATGTCTGGGGTAATATTCACCACAAAATTGTAAGACCGCATATCGCCCAGCAAATGAGAAAAACAGCGCTCATTAAACTTCACAAATTCCTTGGCAAACCTGATCTGGTTGCAGCTTGGATGGTTCAAATAATCTTGGATAAAGATATCACCTGGAATACCCGGAATATGTTCTTCAATCAAAGTATCCTGAAACGTAAAATAGGTAATCCTATTGGGTGATAGCAAGTGTTCTAGCTCCAAACCATAAATCCTAGAACTATCGGCTTTTTTAATATAATAGTGGTCGTAATTATCGTTGTACTTATTGATAATTCTAATGCGAATGGGTTGGCTATTTCCAAAAAAACAAAAATCAATTCCCGCCACGTCTAAGTGGTTAATAAAACTCATGTCTCCCTTGGTTTTCAGGTAGGCATAATTTTTAATTAGGTTCACCCTAAGGTCTTCCCAAAGATGCATATCATAGATGGCTTTTTCCCAAGCCGTTTCCTTACCATGTTTATCCCTAATGGGTATGGTATAGGTAAAATGCAATAAATCTTCATACCTGCAAGCCAAGTCTACTTCTCTACCATAACGCAGCAAATATTTACGCAGCGTGGCATTCACCGGAAAGATGGGCTTTTTCCTAGACGGCCTATTGGGCTGGTCGCTGATCTTCTGGGTTTGGAATATATTAATCAAGTAGTAAAGGGTCTTGGTCTGTGAGATTCAAATTTACGGCATCTGCCCCAGCAATCCCTTCAACACTACCTTGAATATGTGCGGCATTGAGCAAAACTTTTTCCAATTGCTTTTCCCTGGTCTTCCACAATTTCTCCATGGCATTCCGCTCCACCTGAATACTCTGCTTCATCTGATTAAATGCCTCACTAATAGCCTTCCACTGCAAGGAGAATTCCGTACCCGTTAAATAGTCATACAACATGACCATTTTATCACCCTTATTCTCCTGACTTTTCTTGGCATCCCAAACCTTCAAAATAGCATTCCTCAACAGCAATGCCACACTCTTCACCTCCGCAAATGTGCAGATATAAACCCCGTCTTTCTCACCAAACCTGTCCATATCTTTTGGTAAAGCTTGCGTAACAATCACGGCTACATCGGCCCCCAGGCCACGCATATCTGCTTTTAATTTTTCAATCCAGTCATTGGAGAAATCCTTGGTACGCTTACTCTCATAAATGATCTTACCCGTTTCAGCCCCCAGTTGGTTTCTGACCACCTGAATACAATCCGCGCCCCTAACACCCTTACCCACTTCATCAATCCTATCAAATGGAAAGGTCTTAGCCAACAATTCTTCTAGCATCAGTTCCTGCACTTCACCCTGCAACTGCTGAGACCCCAATTCACTCCTGCGTCTCATTTCTTCTGCCAATTTCTTTTGGTCTTCCAATTGCTTCTCCAACTCTTTCACTCGCAACAAATGCTCCTGGTCCTTGATGCTAGACTTCTCTGTTTCTTCCCTGACCAACTGCTCTTTCAACTTCTCTCTTTCCTGCATCAATTGCCGTTGCATTTGCACTTGCATTTCCGCCTCCTTATTCAGCAAAGCCTGTTCTTTTTGCAAGAACTCCAGTTCCTTTTGTCTAGCCATTTTGAGCTTCTCTGCACTCTCCGCTGCATTCTCCTCTAATAGTCTCAATTTATTTTCAAAATCCTCCGACACTTTCTTCTGAATACTTTGCTGCAACTCAGTCTGCAATTGCTTTTTCTCTAACTCTAGGCGCTGATTAGCCTCCTCCTCCTTCTTTTTGAGTTGCAGCTGAAACTGCTGCTCTTTTTGTTGAAATGCCGCTTCTTTTTCCTGCTTCCATTTCATCATCTGTGTATTCAGCTGATCCTTCATTTCTGCGCGCATACTCTCACCAGCTTCAAACTGATGCAGACATTTGGGACATGTTATATTAAAACTAGACATGGATACTATTTTTCACAAAGTAAGCGGATAGCACCGAAAGAAAAAACTCCCCTATATTTGCAGTCCTCAAACCGGGTTTTTGGGCCCCGGCCCAAAGCCAAACCATTCAGTTCCAAACATTTGGAACCCAACCTGCGGAGGTGGCGAAATTGGTAGACGCACTACTTTGAGGTGGTAGCGGGGTAACAGCCGTGGGAGTTCGAATCTCCTCTTCCGCACAAAAACCTTCCCGGGAACCGGGAGGGTTTGTTTTTTTAAGACCGTCCCAAGCTCGCTTGGGTAAGGGCGTAAAAAAATAAACCCAGCTTGCGGGCACCGCAAGCGTAGGTTTTTGGGTAAGCACCTCCCTGAGAGATCACGGGACGTAATCTCAATCTCCGAAAGTTGATTCTCAGTTATGATAATTCTGAAGCTGTGTAGGTTTTTGAGTATGCGCCCACATAGGAGTTCACGGATATAATCTCTCCAATTTGTTTTGAATCTTCAGTAAGTATATAAACCCCAATAGGATATACTCTAATAACGCTATCAAATCAGATGTAAAAAATCTCTTTAACCCAATTGCGTTTATCTAAATGTAAAGTGTTTGATATACGCAAAAAGCATACAGATAAATTCAATTAAATCATTATGTTTAATTTGGAAATTTGCGTACTTTTAAGTGTAAGTGGCAAACTGCATTATTTCAACTTCTCAGGGGCTTAAAAAATAGTTAGTACCTTTATCTTTAAAATTATTAACAATGAAATACGGAGAAATAAGCATCGATTCTGAAGTGATGAGCGGCGCTCCTGTATTTGCAGGAACTCGAGTTCATGTTCAAACTCTTTTCGACTATATCGAAGGTGGCGAAGATTTAGCGGAGTTTCTTGACGACTTTCCTTCGGTTTCTAAGGAATCAGCTTTAGCTGTTTTAGAAATGGCTAAAAAAACGCTCACTACAGAGAAAATGCTCCATGAAAATTTTGCTTGATGAAAGTTTGCCACGCAAACTAAAAAATGACTTCGGATTAGAACACAAACATGGACTGTTCGTGATAAAGGCTGGCTTAGTAAAAAGAATGGCGAATTACTTAAGCTCATGATTGACGATGGCTTTGAACTTTTTGTAACTGCCGACCAAAATTTACAATACCAGCAGAAACTCGAAAAACTTCCTCTAACAATTGCGGTTTTACGTGGATCAGATAATCGACTAAGGACACTGAGTAATCTCGTACCACTTCTATTCAAAAGAATCAATGAAGGAAGCCTTCCTAATGTAATTGAAATATCTGTAGATTGACCGTCAGCCACTAACAAGAGGCTTTGCGCAATTTGGGCTTCCACCATTGGCCTATCATCTTTTGGTATTGCTAAAACTGTAGTAATTTGGCTTTAGCTAATCGCGTCAGTAGTGGCCAAGCCAGCAGTAGGATCACGGATTATACAAACAGCGCAAAGCCTCGGACGTTGTCTGCCATTTTAACATTATTTGCTAAAGATTTAAAATTTTGACCAAAATCACTACTTTTAATATATGAAAATTGCACTTCAATATGTAAGCGACTTAAACGGTAAACCACATGCCGTTCAAATGCCTGTTAGCGAATGGGAAAAAGTACTTTCGCATATTAAGAAATCAGAGCAAGTGCTAAAAATAAAATCCGATCTCAAAGTTGCATTTAAACAAGTAGATACTATAAGAAAATCAAAAGCTAAAAAACAGACTTTAACTGATTTTCTAAATGAATTATAAGGTAATACCGGTTGACAAATTCAAAAAGGAAGCCAAACGGTTAATTAAAAAATATCCTTCTCTCAAATCTGAATTAACTGAATTAGCAGCATCTCTTTCTATTGAACCAACTCAAGGAACAGCTTTAGGAAATAACGTATTTAAAATAAGAGTCTCTATTAAAAGTAAAGGGAAAGGTAAAAGCGGAGGTGCTCGCATTATTACTTATGTAATTTCTCCTCAGAAAGAAGTTTATCTCCTTACAATTTATGATAAAGCAGAATTTGAGTCTATTGATGATAAAATGCTACGTAGAATTATAGCTGTTATTCCAACTGAGTAGTAAAACCAACAGTGCATTGTAGCAATTGGTGCTACAAAACAAGTGCTCATCCCATTTCAAATCCAATCAGTAGTTCCAAGCAGTTCATTTCATTTCCAGGCAGCAGAACTTATTCTATTTTTTTGTAACTTTATTAAGCTCCAGTCCCAGCAGTAGTAAATCCATTACCCAACTGCTTCAATGCGTGGGGCGTTACCTTCAACCAATTGCCTTATCATCAATTAAGTAACATCGCGCCAGCCCAACCTCATCCACCCCCAAGTATACAATCTCATCCTCTCAACAGACACCATCCCAGGACGAATCAACATTCCACAACTCACCTAACCCATCAGAGCCATGGCAGCCTTCTACGCAGCAATGGGAGGAACCCTATGCACAAGAGACTCCTGCCAACTAACTACAGCACTAGGACTAGGTAAACAAGGTTCACCCACCAAGGAGACACCGTACAAGTAGATTACAACCTTATGTATTACAATAGAGGTAATGCTGAATTTATCAAAGGCCCCGATACCTATTTATTCAAAGACAATACCTTCAAAAAGCTAAAGAGAAATCTCTGGCAATTCATTGATAAGTAAAATTGTAAACATCGTGCCAGCATAACTAAACACCCTGTCTAGCAGCCTATCCTCCGGCATCCAAGCCTGGATCTATCTCTCCAAGCCCGAATAATATCTCCTTTTCGATTATTTTGTATGTTTCGAGTATTTCGATTAAATTGCCATTGTCTAACCTGAAATACTATGAACTTATTAGAACCGCTACAAAAGCCGTCAAAGCTTGACCAAAAAATTGCCCATAAATCTTACACGGCATTAGCATCTGCTATACAACACTTAAATACTAACCAAGCTGAAATAGAAATAGAGGAAACAAATGAAAAGATTAAAATTCCTATCAATGCTTTAAAACTTTTAGGGGAAATATTAAAAGCAATGGGTCAAGGTACGCTAATTTCAATAGTTCCTGTAGCAACAGACCTAACCACACAGGCCGCAGCTGAAATGTTAGGTTGCTCTAGACCACATTTGGTCAAATTATTAGAAGATGGAAAAATTGCATTTACAAAAGTGGGCAAACACCGAAGAATACAATATGATGATATTCTAAAATTCAGAAATCAAATGAAAAAGCAGCAGAAACAAAATATTATTGATATTATGAATGCTGATGAGGAAAACGGATTGTGTGATTCATAGTGTACGATTTACTGCAGTGTTGGATACCAATGTAATCTATCCGGTAATCATCAGAGATATCTTATTCTGGTTTGCGCATTATGATTTATTTACTCCAAAATGGAGTGATCATATTTTTGATGAATGGAAGCGAGTAATGTTGGAAAAGGGAGTGTCAGAAACTGATGCAAATAAAAGAATTCTAAAAGCGAATGAGGCGTTTCCCGACGCATTGGTACATAACTATAAAAGATTAATTGATTTACTAGAATTACCAGATAAAGATGACCGCCATGTACTTGCTGCGGCAATAAAAATAAATGCCAATGTAATTGTAACAAACAATTTGAAAGACTTTCCAGTTGATTATTTGCAATCATTCAGTTTGAATGTAAAAACTGCGGATGACTTTCTAACGGATATTATTGATTTGAATCCATATCAGGCAGTTGCTGCATTCAAGGAAATGGTAATGAATAAAAAAAATCCCAAACAGGATGAGTTTGCAGTTCTAAATCAATTGAGGAATGCAGGAATTAGGGATACTGCAAATTACTTGCATGCAATATTGTAGTGGTTACTAGATTACATCGCGCCAGTAAAAAACAAACCCCAAGAAATCTTACATTAGATAAAATCAAATGATACTATCAAATGCCCCACCTCTTCTCCTACGGAACCCTCCAACTCCCATCGGTTCAACTATCCTCCTTTAACCGCCTCTTAACCGGCACAGCTGACACCCTGCCCAATTATACCCAAGGCACCCTAGAAATCACTGACCCCCAAGTCTTAGCCATCAGCAACCAACAACATCATCCAATTGCCATTCCATCACCAGGAGACAGCATCACAGGAATGGTATTAGAACTAGCAGAACAAGAACTCCAACAAGCAGATCTTTATGAAGTAGACTATACCAGAGAACTGGTAACTCTGGCTTCTGGGATAAAGGCTTGGATTTATTTGCCAAAAACTAAAACTATTTGATACATCGGATTGCCAGCTACCGTATTTACTAGGTTAATTAAAATAAGTATATTTGATTAATCATTCAAATGACAACAAGAGAGAACATATTAACCATTTTAAAGAACAATAAACCTCAGTTTTCTAAATTGGGAGTTTCAAGTATTGGGTTATTTGGTTCTTATCTTAGGAATGAACAATCACCTAAAAGTGATATTGACTTGCTTGTTGACTTTGAACCTGAGAAAGAGAATTTTGATAATTACATGGCAGTGTATGACATTTTTGAAAGTCTTTTCAAAAATGAAAAAATTGAAATAGTTACCAAAAACGGGTTGAGTAAATTTATAGGTCCTAAAATCTTGAAAGACGTTATGTATGTCTAATGAGCCCAAAGGAATTAACTTTATCATACAAAGCGAACCCTTGACAGATAAAGAGAGAAAAGCAATTAGTAAATACATTGCTGATTATAAAGCCAAAAAAAGTAAAAAGCAAGTTGCTAAAAAGAAAACAAAATAACTTGCTTATATAAGTATAGACTAACCATGAGCCTCTCCCTCTTCAATACAGTAGATATAATAGAAATCATGGAAAACGCCATTGAAAAGATGCGACCTCCTGAAGATATCCGAGATAAATTGGATCTCAATTACCGAATAGAAAATCAAAGTATCATTCTCTGTGAGGTAAGACCCAAGTTTAATGATCCAAAAACAAAAATGGAATTCGATTTTGCAAAAACAACATTTGTAAAAACGACTAATAAATGGAGGATATACTGGATGCGTGGGAATTTAAAGTGGTTTCCATACGATCCAGAAAAGGAGGTTGATAATCTGCATGAATTTATGAGAATCATTCAGGAAGACAAATACCATTGTTTCTTTGGATAAAAATTTAATCAATCCCCATCGCGCCAGCAAACCCCAAAAATCCCTAAATTTGATACTATCAAATGATACTATCAATTGAAGCCGCCATACACCATAACACCCCAAATCCTATCTCTACTAACCGATGTCTCGCATAAAATAGGAGAGGTCAATGCATCATTTATCACCAAACAATCACCAGAACTCCGAAAGCGAAATAGGATCAAAACCATTCAAGCATCCTTATCTGTAGAAGGAAATACGCTATCCATAGAACAGATTACCGCCATCATAGACAATAAAAAAGTACTAGGCCCTGCTAAAGACATACAAGAAGTGTCCAATGCTATAGAAGTATATAACCGGTTAAACAATTTCAAACCCTACAACGAAAAGTCTTTCTTCCAGGCGCATAAAATTTTAATGCAGGGACTCACCAAAGATGCAGGTAAATATAGAACAGGAGGAGGGGGGATTGTGAAGGGGTCCCAAGTGGCACATCTTGCACCTCCAGCAACCAATGTTCCGTTCTTAATGAAAGACTTATTCAAGTATCTTAAAACGGATGAACCAATGCTGATTAAAAGCTGCGTCTTCCATTACGAAATGGAATTCATTCATCCTTTCTCAGATGGGAATGGGAGAATGGGAAGGATTTGGCAGACGCTTTTATTAATGCAAAAATATCCTGTATTTGAATTCTTGCCCTTTGAAACATTGATCAGTAAAAATCAAGAAAAATATTATCAAGCACTTGCCACCAGTGACAATCAAGCTGAATCCACTTTTTTTATTGCCTTCATGCTTCAGATTTTAAATGAATCACTTGATGAATTACTATTAGAAAGAGTTGGCCCTATGTCAAGTTCCCAAAGGATGGAAATCTTCCTTGCTAGTGGTATCAAAGAATTTACACGAAAGCAATATATGGCCTATTTTAAAACCATTTCTTCGGCAACAGCAAGCCGAGATTTGTTAGACGCGGTAAAAGAAAACCTAATTAAAAAAACCGGCGAAAAGAATCAAACAGTTTATCAAATAGAGTAGTGATTAAAACATCCTCAAAACCCATCGCGTCAGCAATATAGATCACCGACCTCCAGTCTTAGTTTTTGAATTTCCAACCCACTAAAATCCTTTCACCTCTAATCTTCCCATTCTCCCCAAAATTTAACCAGATTTATTCCCAAAGCAAAAAAGTAAACCCAATTTAATAAACCTATAGGTTGATTAAGTGAAAATTGTTACTATATTTGATGACCGATTATACGCAATTCAATATCAAGACGAGTTTGATAATGAGTTTGACAGACTATTGGAATTATGGTCAGATGTAACATTCTTATTTGCTTTTGCAAAAAATCATCATCTGAAAAACATACCAGTGTTTGTCAATAAGATTTTGTTGGATGTAGAACAGGTTCAGGATTTTTTAGAAAGATTAGAGCAGAATCATCATCCGTTTAGATTTTATTTTGAACCATTACAGAATTCAGAGCAGAAAAAAGTATTGGCATTTCATAAAGGGAAAATCAAACAGAATCAACTTCGGTTTTATGCTATTAAAATTGATGAAAATTGTTTTCTAATAACCGGAGGCGCTATTAAAATGAGCCAAAAAATGATGGATCATCCTGATACAGCAATAGAGTTAGTAAAACTTAAAAAAGTAAAAGAGTATTTAATTCAAAACGGAGTATTTGATGACGCTTCATTCTTTGAACTAATAATTGAATAACATGAACCCCAAACAAAAACTCCAATCCTTAGTTTCAAAAGAGAAAACGGAAACTTTAAAAAAGAATCAATCCCGAATTAAGAATCGTGAGATGTTACGAGAGTCACAACAGATTGCCATCAAGGTCTTATTGAAATTAGAAGAACTAGGGTGGGCGCAAAAGGACTTAGCAAGAGAAATGCAAGTATCGCCCCAGCAAATCACAAAAATTGTCAGCGGCAAAGAAAATCTGACCATAGAAACCCAAATCAAACTTCAAAACATTTTAAAAATTCCCATCTTGGCTAGTTTTTACGAATATCAAACAAAAGAAAAGGATAGGGTCTAGCCTGATTTTAACCCAAGCCATCCACGGTTAACCCCCTCCTCAATAAAAATATCCCCATTAAAAATAAATATTTATTGTTTATCAATAAATACTACCTTGTCTTCGCTGCATCATTTAAAACTTACATCATGCAAAAGAAAAAAAAACATCGTCTTCATCATCCTGCACATTATAGCCTGGATCATCTTTGTAGGACTCTGTATAGAAGCTGGCGCCTTACTCACCAATTTTGGATTTAGCATTTTCAAACCATCCATGGTCAGCCACCTCTACCAACAACTGGACATGAGCGATATTTACAACAAAAGCACCTGGACATTCTATAGCATGTACAGCTTTATCTTATTCATTGCTATCTTAAAAGCAGCCATGTTCTATGTAGTCATCCAACTCTTACTAAAACTAGACCTGACAAAACCATTTAGCATGTATGTGGCAAATAAAATCATGCTCATCAGTTACTACGCTTTATCCATTGGCATCATCAGTCACTTGGCCAGAGAAGTATCCAAATACTTAATGCACCATGATTATAAAGTTGACAACCTCAGCCAATTTTGGGCTGATAGTCAAGCCTTCATTTTAATGGCACCTGTGATCTATGTCATAGGCACCATCTTCAAGAAAGGCGTAGAAATTCAAACCGAAAACGATTTAACTGTATAAACTATGTCTATCATTGTAAATTTAGATGTGATGATGGCTAAAAGAAAGGTATCGCTCAATGAACTTTCTGAAAGGGTAGACCTTACCTTATCCAATCTATCCATCCTCAAAACGGGAAAAGCAAAAGCCATTCGGTTTAGCACATTAGAGGCTATTTGTAGAGCCTTGGATTGCCAGCCTGGCGATATTCTAGAATTTGTAAATGACGGCAAAGAGCAGTTTTAAAAAGGCATTCCTTGTCACATTAACATAGCTTATACAATATTCCTTGTCAATTTTCGTTTATTGTCATAACCCATTTTATAACAAAAAACAAAACAATGGCAACAGCAAAAAAAGCCGCTAAGAAAGCAGCTCCTAAAAAAGCAGTAAAGAAAGCAGCACCAAAGAAAGCAGCAGCTCCTAAAAAAGCCGCTAAGAAAGCAGCTCCAAAGAAAGTAGCAGCTCCTAAAAAAGCAGTAGCTCCAAAGAAAGCAGCTAAGAAAGCAGCTCCAAAAAAGGCAGCAAAAAAAGCAGCTCCTAAAAAAGCCGCAGCTCCAAAGAAAGCCGCTAAGAAAGCAGCTCCCAAAAAAGCCGCTAAGAAAGCAGCACCAAAGAAAGCTTCTAAGAAGTAATAAAAGAAAGTCCCGCAGCAATTGCGGGATTTTTTTTGCATCAATGGTAAGGTTGTTTTTTACTGCATCGCCACAGCCCTGAGCGGTTCAGGTTTCAAAGTATATGGCCTATTAAACGCTTCCTGAGAAACTTTAAAGTATTGAGCCATCTTCCTAATCACATCCTTTGAAAGCCCCTTCTTATAGTTTAGAATATCAGATACATAGCCCTTACTAATCTCCAAGATCACTACTAAATCTTTGGCTTTTAATTGGTGATCTATCATCAATGATTGAATCAATTGAACAGGATCCAGTTCTGTTTTTGGTAAATGTTCCGTATCCCATTTTTCTATTAACAAAGTAAGCAGGGCAATTTCATCCTTGGTATTCCTGTCTTTCATTCCATAAAATACCAACTCTTCCAATAATTGACAGTATTCCTTGTATTGGGTTTTGCTACTGATTATTCTGTATTTGAGAGTGGTCATCATAACTAATTAAAAAATACTTACCCAATATTGTTCTACTGTTTTACATAATTTATCATATTGACTATGAGTACCAATCCAACAAATAAATAGATGTACTTGCTTATCACCAAATGCATATTTTACAATCATTCTGTATTTGTTTCCTCCTATATCAAATACAGCCCTATTAGATCCATTTCCAAGTATATCTGTACTTGGAAAAGTTGACTGAATATCTATTGGGATTTCCCAATCAGCATATTTCAACTTAAATATCCATTCATCAAAAGACAATCTACTTTGTGCATTTTGCTTGACAAATGCTTCAATGGATTCTCTTCTAATTAGGTGAACCTTCATAACAAAGTTAGTTGTTTTTTATATAAAGTTCACAAAAAGAGAACTTTTCTATTTCAACAACACTAATATATTAGTAAATATGCCTGTTGTATCTTAGCTGCACAGTAACTAAAAACTTTTCACATGCGCCTCCTCATCCCATTACTATTCCTTTCTCTTATCACATCGGCGCAGCCAAAGCTTTCAAATAAAATCACCAACAATACCTTCTGGAACACCACCACCGGAACACCTATCTACTCCCAAGGCGGGGGCATCTTCCGCTTTAACAACAAATACTACTGGTACGGTGTGCAATACAAAGAGGCAGCGCTCTATAGGCAAGACCCCTCTATTACACAAGCCAATGCCACATTTGAAAATGTGACCTGCTACAGCAGCACAGATCTAGTAAACTGGACATTTGAAGCCAATGTGCTCACCCAAGAAGAACTAGCCAAACATACCCGCAAAACTTGGATTGGCAGACTAGGTGTTGCCTATATTAAATCCATCAACCAATATACCTTGGTAGTACAATGTGGTAACTCCGTGCTCTTTGCAACATCGGCCACGCCAACCGGAAATTTTGAATGGCATAACCAGATTAGCATGCAAGACATGATTGGTACACCCAATACCGGAGACCAAACTGTGTTCACGGACGATGACGGCATTGCTTACTTGATCTATTCTTATGGCAGGGGGCGCAACAAAATCTATGTATCGGAAATAGGGGTCAAAGACGGCAAGGTAAACCTGCTTGACTGCAAAGAAATTTTCAAGGGTGAGAGCCGTGAGGGTAACTGTTTATTTAAATACAAGGGCCGATATTATATGAGCGCTTCCAATATTTATGGATGGGATGCTTCCTTTGCTTATTACTTAGTAGCAGAGAATATTCGTGGGCCCTATACACCCACCAACAAGATGTTAGTGATGAAAGGTTGCGAAGCAGATTTTGCCCATGTTTCCCAAACCGGATTTTACTATACCATTCACGGAACCAAGCAAGAAACAGTGCTCTATTGCGGTGACCGATGGGCAGATTTTGCGGGCAATGGTTTGGGTTATAATCAGTGGGTGCCCTTGAGTTTTGAAGGAAAAGAAAATACACCCGTTTTCAATTCTTTGAGCACTTGGCATTTAAACGCAACAACAGGACAATGGCAGATAGCAGCAGACAATAACTATGTGCGTAACGGCAGTTTTGAAGCCGATAGAAGGCATATTCCAAGCCCCGTTAAACCTTTGCAAGACCAACTCGCAGGTTGGGAAACCAAAGTCATCACAGGCAATGCTCCCAGTCAGGACTCGGTGAATTCTCCAGTGCTCAATCACTTTAATTCAGAAGCGGAAAGAAAGCTAGTGATAGGGGAGAAATCCGCCCAGATTTCAGACCAAGTTTCCTTTGAACGCCAACTCTCCCAAACCATTCCATCCACCCCAACAGTTCCATTGCCCAACGGGCAATATACCCTTACCGCCAAGATCCGCAACAGTACTGGCTTCTCTAAATTAGAACTCTATGCCCTTGGCCAAACCCGCCAATTTCAAACCATTGGTCACTGCCCTGAATGGACTACTATCTCGCTTAAAAACATCTCCGTACGCAATGGAAAAGTAGAAATTGGCATTTATGCTGCAGGGGAGACCAATGCCTTTTGTTTGATGGATGATGTTAGCTTGGTGAGGGAGTAAAATTTTTCCAAAATAATTGCCAGTTCAAAGAATTAAAGTAATTTAAAGTACCAATAATTGGTAACTTTTAAAATAAACCAAATGGGTAAGAATACTTCCATTTCACTTGGCGACCACTTTGAAGATTTTTTGGCAGATAAAATCTCAACAGGAAGGTTTAAAAATGCTAGTGAAGTTATTAGAGCAGGTTTGCGTTTATTAGAGGAGGAGGAGACCAAAATGGTAGCTTTAAAAAATGCAGTTGAAGAAGGATTTGAAAGTGGTTTGGCTAAAGATTTTAATGCTCAAAAACATTTGCAAAAATTAAAAGCCGCCAGAAAGAATGGCTAATTACCTTCTTTCAAAAAAAGCCACTGTTGATCTTTCAGAAATCTGGAATTATACATTTGATATTTGGTCTGAAACTCAAGCAGACAATTACTATATGATGTTACTTGATGCCTGTCAAGATATATCTGAGAAAAAAATCAAAGGGAAAAAATATCCTGAAATTGCATTAACAGTTTTAGGCGCTAGAATTGGGCAGCACATTGTTTTTTATAAATGGGTTAGCCCAACAAGAATAATAGTAGCAAGAATTTTGCACAGTAGAATGGATTTGAGAAATAGAATTTTAGAATAGTTTCAAATCTTGT
This sequence comes from Bacteroidota bacterium, assembly GCA_947460595.1. Lineage (GTDB taxonomy): Bacteria > Bacteroidota > Bacteroidia > Chitinophagales > Chitinophagaceae > Sediminibacterium. The sequence goes on from CANHGS010000002.1 coordinate 70,222, forward strand.
TTCAGCAAATCTTGTTGATTATTTTCCCTCCCCATCTTAGCGCTTTTTACTTATTTTCACTCCCGAACCCGCCTCGGTTCCAACCAAAACTAAATCTATGCGCATATTTGTTCTCATGGCCATGGCTGCCATTCCTATGACCATTATTGGTCTAACCCATAATTTTCAATCCAAGAATCTATGGGTCTCTAACGCAGACAGCACCAAAAAAGATACTACCAAGTTCAGCACTTTCAAAGACCTCCCACTCAAGGCAGAGCGGAGTATTCAGTTCAATACCCAAGAAGGAACTTGGATGTCTTTAGACGTATCACCAGATGGCAACACAATAGCTTTTGACATGATGGGAGATATCTATACCCTGCCCATGACTGGTGGCAAGGCCAAACAAATTACCAAGGGATTGGCTTTTGACGCGCACCCTAGGTTTAGTCCCGATGGCAAGAAAATTCTCTTTACATCGGACCGCTCTGGAGCAGATAACCTCTGGATCTTTAACCTGCAAACCAATGACACCATTCAGGTTACCAAAACCAATGTAGACGATTATCCTAGCGCGGTTTGGACACCCGATGGTAAATACATTATTGCTAGTAAGGGGCGCAGATTGCCCCGTCTTTGGATGTACCATGTAGACGGAGGTGGCGGCATTCAAATCAATGACCAGCCCGGTACCCAAAAAACCATTGACCCCTTTGTGAGTGCCGATGGTAAATGGGTTTATTTCTCTCAACGTAACGGACCATGGAACTACAACGCCTTATTGCCCCAATACCAAATTGGAGCTTATAATATTGAAAAAGGAGAGTACAGCACCATTACATCAAGATATGGTTCTGCCTTTACACCTACGTTGAGTAAAGACGGCAGGTGGATGGTTTATGGTTCTAGACACGAGGATAAAACAGGTTTGATTCTACGCAATTTGGCAACAGGTCAGGAGCGTTGGTTGGCCTATCCCGTGCAACGCGATGAACAAGAATCTATTGCGCCCTTGGGTGTTTTGCCAGGCATGGCATTTACCCCAGACAGCAAATTTTTATTGGCTTCTTATGGCGGTAAAATCTGGAAAATCACCATTGACCAAGAAGGAAAAACTGCCCCTCAAGAAATTGCTTTTGAAGCTGGTGTAAACCTAGAACTTGGGCCAAGACTCTATTTCAACTATCCCGTAAAAGATACCAGCCACGCACTCAGTTCTCAAATTAGAGACGCTGTGCCTAGCGGCGATGGTAAACAACTGGCATTTACTGCATTGAACCGTTTGTATGTGATGGACTATCCCAATGGTACGCCTAAGAGGGTTACCAATTTCAATTCCGTAGAAGCCATGCCAGCATGGAATCCCAATGGCAAGCAATTGGTTTTTGTTACTTGGAATGAACAGGAGGGTGGTGCTATCTATAAGGCTAACGCAGATGGATCCGGCCTGACAAAAATCAGTAGCGAGTCCGCATATTATTCTCAACCGGCCTGGAGCAATAACAACCGCATTGCCTACTTTAAAGCACCCAATCGCGTATTCAAAGACGCAGAGGGAAATAACTATAGTGATGCTGAAACCAAAATCAATTGGATCAGCCCCAATGGTGGAGCAGAGCACTTGATTGACTATGCCAATAACCGTGGCAACCTACATTTTACCACCGATACTAGCCGCGTATTTTTAAATGGTGGTGCAGGAACATTGTTGTCTATTCGCTGGGATGGAACTGATTTGAAAACACTGGTAAAAGTATCTGGTATCACTACATTTGGAACCGTTGCTGATGCAGACCATGACTATGTGATGGGTAAGAGCCGCAGCAGTTTTGATCCAGTAAATAATTGCATGTTACCTGAAGGTGCATCGGAGCGCGAGCCCCAGCAAACACCGGCCAATGCCGATGTGATTTTAATGGCACCCAAGGGAGACCAGGCCTTGGCTCAAGTAAAAAACAATATCTATGTAGTTACGGTTCCTGATGCAGGTAAGACAGCAAGCATTTCTGTTGCTGCACCGCAGAATAGTAGTTTTCCATCGCGCCAGCTAACGGAGATTGGCGGAGAATTTCCAGCCTGGGAAGCAGACGGTAAAAAAGTACACTGGAGCTTGGGTAATGGTCACTGGGTTTTTGATCTTGACCGTGCCAAGACTTTAGAGGACTCTGTAAAAGCCGTTAAAAAACTAGACGCATTAAAACCAAAAGATACCAGCAAACCCAAGCAGGACAGTGCTTTACTGGCGCAACAAAAATTAAAAGAAAAATATAGCCCGCTTGAAATGCAGGTGAAAGTTTATTATCAAAAAGACCAACCAACAGGCATTATCCTCTTGAAAAATGCCCGCATCATTACCATGAAGGGTGATGAAATTATTGAACGTGGTGATGTGTTGATTGAGAACAATCGCATTAAAGCAGTAGGTAAATCTGGTTCTTTGAAAACGCCTGCAGGTACCAAAGTAATTGACTGCGCTGGCAAGACCATTACCCCTGGTTTTGTAGACACGCACGCCCATATGTGGCCTTTCTGGGGCATGCACAAAGACAATGTTTGGCTCTATGCTGCTAACCTAGCTTATGGTGTTACAACCACCCGTGACCCTCAAACGGCTACCACCGATGTGCTTACTTATGGAGACATGGTAGACGCTGGTCAGATTCCTGGTCCACGCATTTATAGCACTGGCCCCGGTGTAGGATTTTGGTTGTATAACCTGACCAGTTTGGATCAAACCAAAAAGATCTTGGAGCAGTATAGCAAGTATTATAAAACCCAATACATCAAAATGTATTTAACGGGTAATAGACAAGCTAGACAATGGATTATCCAGGCATCCAAAGAACAAAAATTAATGCCTACCACAGAAGGTGGATTGGACTTTAAATTGAACATGACCCATATGCTGGATGGATATCCTGGTATTGAGCATTCATTGCCTATTTTCCCCTTGTACAAAGACTTAACCAAGAGTTTGGCTGCTAGTAAAACAGCATTAACCCCAACCTTGATTGTGGCTTATGGTGGACCATGGGCAGAGAATTTTTATTATACCACCGAGAGTCCTTTGCATGATCCCAAATTGAATCATTTTACCCCATATGAAGAATTGCATAGCAAAGCAGCTAGACGCGCGGGTTCTTTGGGTGGTTGGTTTACTCCTGAAGACCAAGTCTTCCCCAAACACGCACAAGGTTTAAAAAGCTTAGTTGAACAAGACGGTTTGGTAGGAGTGGGTAGCCATGGTCAGTTACAGGGTCTTGGTTATCATTGGGAAATGTGGAGCATTGGTAGTGGTGGTATGAAACCTTTAGACATGCTAAAAACGGCCACCATTCTTGGTGCTACTGCCTTGGGTTTAGACAAAGACCTAGGTAGTATTGAATCTGGTAAACTAGCCGATCTGGTGATCATGGATCAAAATCCACTGGCCAATATTCGCAATACTAATACTATCAAGTATGTGGTTAAAAATGGTCGTCTCTATGAGGGCAATACCTTAGACGAGATTTATCCAACACCGCGTAAGCTTGATACAGGTTCTTGGACCAAACCCCTCCCATTGGTAAACACACCTGTGAAGCAATAGAATTTAAGGTTGTTTCACAATTAAAGGATTTTACTAGAGCATCTACTTATATGATATTCAACAGTTTGATTCTAAGGCAGCATTATGCATTGGGATAGATAGGACTTTATTTTGAAGTATTAGAGTTGGTTCCTGCGGAATAATTGCTATTATATAACGTATTATTAAAATTCATTAATTTTATTGCCTTAAATTGCATTCTATTTTAGTACATAACTCATCTTATGCAGCAATTGGCAGACTGGTATTTTGCCCTGATTTTTTTTGTGACTCTTTTAGGCTTCATGGTCTCTGGTATACTCTTTTTTGTCAACAAAACAGATACGTTCTCTGCTAGGTTATTAGCGGGTTTTTTGGTCAGCATTTGTATTCTAGTGTTGAACAATGAATTAATGGCCACTAGGTTTTTTTTGAATTTTCCTCATTTGTGGCGGTCTGCAGTTTTTGCTAGTTTTTGTTTTCAAGCTTTTGGGTATCTCTATGTACGGTCTGTTCTAGATCAATCTTATGCATTCAAGAAATGGGACTTCTTGTTTTTTTTACCAGCAATTCTATATCCTATAACACTATTGCCTTTTTACCTCTTACCTGCTTCAGATAAATTAATTATTATCCAGAAAATCATTACTGATAATTCATTGATTGCAAAAGAACCGGAAAGTATTTTGCCCAATGGAATAGGCACTGTAGCCAGATCATTCTATGGAATAATATTGGCCTCATTCCAATTTAAGATGTTGTTTCAATGGAAAAAGAAACTGGCACTGGCACCTGAAAGAAAGAATCAAAATAGAGATACCTATAAATGGTTGTTTTATTTTACCTGTTGTGGAGCGTCTCTTTATTTGATAGCCTTTGGTCTGATTATTTTTCAATTAACTATTTATTTCAGCATCTGGCAAACCGTCATTTTTGCTATCACTTTTACCATTTTATTCATTATCGTATACCTATTACGCAAACCTAATATTCTTTACGGCATGACGGGATGGTTACAACAAACTATTCCCCAAGCAGCAATGCCGGATGACAAAATGACCATTGCCATACAAAAGTCTGAAGAGGAATTACCCAGAACTAGTTTAACCCTAGAGCAGGGGGCGCTGTATAAAAACTTATTAGAAAACCATTTTGCAGAGAACAACCCCTTTATCAAAGGGGGCTATACCATGGGAGATTTGTCTAAGGAGTTATCTATACCCTCGCACCAGCTATCTGCTTTTATTAATCAAGAATATGGTAAGAATTTTAATGAACTGATTAATAATTATAGGGTGGATTATCTAGAACATTTGGTGTCTCAGAACCCAGAATACCTAAATTTTACCTTGGAAGCATTAGGGCAATTAGCTGGTTTTAAATCTAGGGCATCTTTTTACTCTGCCGTAAAAAAGAAATCTGGACTAACTCCAGCGGCACTTTTTAGCCCAAAAACGCCAGATTCTACTTCAGTTCTGTCCTGATTTTGAAATTTGCTACATAACAAAGATTGGATATTTGCAATAAGGACTGTTTTGGATTATTTTTATCCCACTTATAAACAATCCTTTTTAATATGAAAATTTCTTCAATCAAGTCCTTGCTCGTTGCCGCAACTGCCCTTGTCTCTTTAGGCGCTGATGCACAGCAAGTAACCCCCAAGTTTAACGGGGTAGTAAAGTTGGACGTAAGGGATTCCAAACCCGATTGGGCTCCTTTTATCCGCAAAAAAGCTCCTGCTGGTTCTCCCAACATTTTATTCATTTTGTACGATGATACCGGTTTAGGTGCTTGGTCTCCTTATGGTGGTAGAATCAATATGCCAACCATGGACAAACTGGCAGCCGATGGTCTTACCTATACCCAATGGCATACGGTGGCTCTTTGTTCACCAACCCGTTCTTGTATCAATACGGGACGTAACCATAACTTGAATGGCATGGGAGCTATCACAGAAGGTGCCAACGGATTCCCAGGATACTCTTGTCAATTACCTGCTGAAGCTGCTACCATGGCCCAAGTCTTAAATGACAATGGCTGGAGTACTTTTTGGCTGGGTAAAGACCACAACGTTCCTGAAACCGATTTGTCTGCAGGTGCTAACAAAAGCCAATGGCCTTTGCAACAAGGATATGACCGTTTTTATGGATTTATTGGTGGTGAAACCAACCAGTTTTATCCTGATTTAACAGAAGATAACCACGCCATTGAACAACCTTATGGTCCTGAAAAAGGCTATCATTTGTCAAAAGACTTAGCAGATCAAGCCATTAAAATGATTGCTGATCAAAATTCAGCCAATCCTTCTAAACCTTGGTTCATGTGGTATTGCCCAGGTGCCAATCACGCGCCGCACCAAGCGCCTAAAGACTATATAGCCAAATACAAGGGCAAATTTGACGATGGATATGACGCTTATCGCAAATGGGTATTACCCCGTATGATTGCAAAAGGTATTTTACCAAAAGATACCAAGTTAACTGATTTTAATCCCATGCCTGCTGACCAATCAGCTGCTGGTGACTATGTAAGACCTTGGGATAAACTTTCTGCAGACGAGAAAAAACTATTCTCTAGGTTATGTGAAGTATATGCTGCGTTCTCTGAATACACAGACGTACAAATTGGTCGCATCATTGACCACTTAAAAGCAACTGGTCAGTATGACAATACCATCATCATGTATGCAGCTGATAACGGTGCATCTGGAGAAGGTAGCCCTAGTGGTTCTGTAAATGAGAACAAATTCTTTAACGGTTATCCGGATGAATTATCAGAGAACATGAAACTGATTAATGAATTGGGTGGTCCCAATACCTACGAGCACTATCCAACAGGATGGGCCGCAGCTTTTTCTACGCCGTTTAAAATGTTCAAGCGTTATGCTAACTATTCAGGTGGAACAGCTGATCCATTGGTAATTACTTGGCCCAAAGGTATCAAAGCCCGTGGCGAAGTAAGAAACCAATACCACCACGCGGTGGATATTGTTCCTACTATTTTAGAAGCTTGTGGTGTAGAAATGCCAAAAGTATACAAGGGGGTTGCGCAATATCCATTGTCTGGTGTTTCTATGAAATACAGTTTTGATGCTACACCTGATGCTCCAACTCAAAAACATGTTCAGTATTATACCATGTTGGGTACTCGTGCTATTTGGCAGGATGGCTGGAAAGCGGTTGCCGTTCACGCACCTCTCACTAGCAAAGGCCATTTTGACCAAGACAAATGGGAACTCTATCATACTGATGTGGATAGGGCAGAAGCAACAGATTTAGCTGCTCAATATCCTGAGAAATTAGAAGCTTTGAAAAAGCTTTATATTGTTGAAGCCGAAAAGAACAATGCCTTCCCATTAGATGATAGAAGTGCGGTTGAAATCCTAGGTTTGGAACGTCCTATGGAAGAAGCGCCTAGAGATAGTTATACTTATTATCCGCATACTAGCTCAGTTCCTGAAGCGGTAGCTGTAAACGTACGTGGTAAGTCATTTAAAATCATTGCCAACGTAGAAGTAAAAGACGCTAACGCATCAGGCGTGATCTTTGCACATGGTTCTAGATTTGGTGGACATAGTTTGTTTATCAAAGACCATAAACTCTATTATGTCTATAATTTCTTAGGAATTACAGAACAAAAGTTAGTATCTACTGCACCCATTACAACTGGTAAATACACATTTGGAATGGAGTTTACCAAAGAGAAAGCAGGTCAGTATAATGAGTCTATTGGAACAGCTAAATTGTACATCAATGCAAAGTCTGTGGCAACAACTTCCATGAAAGCTCAGGTAGGTAAATTTACCTTGTCTGGTGATGGTCTTTGCGTGGGATACGATAGCGGAGATCCTGTAAGTAAACTATACAAGTCACCAGGTGAATTTAAAGGGGGGACCATTTCTTTTGTAACCGTTAGTACTGGAAAAGAACAGTATAGTGATTTGCAAAAAGACGCTCAAAGAGCCTTTAGAAAAGAATAAGTTAATTCAATTTGCGCAGCCTCAATGTATCTATTGGGGCTGCTTTTTTATTCCACATGTTTAAAAAATTTCTATGAAAAAATTAGTAGTAGTAGCAGCCCTTTTGGTGGCTGGAACAAGCTTTGCACAATCAGGAGTTAAAGAAGACATTGCCGTAATCCAAAGTTTATATGGTAAGTCAAAACAAGAGTTGGTACAGGCTTACATGAAATTACAAGAACCACAAACTGCTGCCTTTGCCAAGATTTATGAAGATTATGAAACTCAACGCAAAGAATTGGGTAAACAACGTATGATGTTGATTGCCGATTATGCTGACAATTTTGCAACCCTTACTGATGAGAAAGCAGACCAATTAGCCAAAGATGTATTGAAAAATAATATGGCTTTTGAAAAATTGTATAGCAAATATTATGGTAAAGTAAAATCTGCCATTGGTGCTATTAATGCCGCTAAATTTATTCAATTAGAAAGCGCTTTGCATACTGCTATCCGTGCAGAAACCCAAGACGCTTTACCCTTGATTGGAGAAATGGATAGGAGCAAAAAACACTAATTCCCTATAGAACATAAGAAAGGCTCCGAGTAATCGGGGCCTTTTTAATGCTCTTGTCTCGTCCTTAAAAAAGTTGACTACAAAATGAATTTGTCTAATTACATTCTTTCAGGAACCTGAATACCCAATAAAGACATTCCTGTTTTTAAAATTTGTGCAGTGAGTGCGGCTAATTGTAAACGCAATATTTTCTTGGCTTCTGTTTCTGCATTGCCAATAGATAATTGGTTATAAAAAGTATTAAAGGTCTTGGCTAGTTCAAACACATAAATTGCAATCTTAGAAGGGTCATGTTCTGTGGCTGCTTCTTCCAATACTGATGGGAAGATTTCCTGTTGTTTGGCCAGTGCCATTTCTAAGGGAAGCAAATCTCCTCCAAGCGCAGAGTTTTGCCATTCTGTATTTTCTTGTTTACGCAAGATGCTCTTGATTCTAGCGTGTGTATATTGAATAAAGGGTCCAGTGAAACCATGAAAATCTATGCTTTCCTCTGGATTGAAAATCATTTTCTTTTTGGGGTCTACCCTCAACAAGAAAAATTTCAAAGCGCCCAAACCAATGGTATCATAAAGTACAACTAGTTCTTCTGCGGAAAAGTCTTTTACTTTTCCAAGCTCCTCTGTTTTCTGCTGCGCAATGCTAATCATTGCGTCTACTAAATCATCTGCGTCTACCACCGTCCCTTCACGGCTCTTCATTTTACCAGTAGGCAATTCTACCATACCATAGCTCAAATGGAAAATACCATCGGCTGCGGGAATTCCCAGTTTTTGACAAATCAGTTTCAACACTTTGAAGTGATAATTCTGTTCATCGCCCACCACATAAATGCTTTGGTCTGCATGAAACTCTTGGTTCTTATGAACCGCTAAGCCAATGTCTTGGGTAATATATACCGAGGTGCCGTCTTTGCGTTGCACTAGCTTCTCATCCAATCCATCCGCCGTCAAGTCAATCCAAACCGAGCTATCTTCTTTTTGATAAAACACTTGTTTCTCTATACCCGATGCCACCAAATCCTTACCCAATAAATAGGTATTGGATTCATAATAAGTTTTATCAAAATCACTTCCAATGCGTTTATAGGTAGCATCAAATCCATTATAAACCCAGCCATTCATATTCCGCCAAAGTTCCATCACTTCAGGCTTGCCTGCTTCCCAGTCCAATAACATGGCTTGGGTAGCTTTCATAATGGGGGCTTCTTTTTCTGCCAAGGCGCTGTCCATACCACCTGCTACCAGTTCCGCAACCTCTGCTTTATATGCATCATTGAATTTGACATAATAGTCACCTACAAAATGGTCACCTTTCATGCCGTTGCTCTGCGGTGTTGCTCCGTTACCATATCGCTGCCAAGCAATCATACTCTTGCAAATATGAATCCCGCGGTCATTCACAATACAGGTTTTGGCCACCTTGTATCCATTGGCTTTTAGAATTTCAGCAATACTCCAGCCCAAGAAGTTATTTCTTAAATGGCCTAAGTGTAGGGGCTTATTGGTATTAGGAGAACTGTATTCTACCATTACCGTTTGGTTGCGCGGCTCGTGCAAACCAAAACCTTCTTTGCCTTGTATGCTTTGCAAAAAGTCCAACCAATAAGTATTGGCAATACTCAAGTTCAAGAATCCCTTGATTACATTAAAACCACTAAATAATTCTGGATGATCCGCTACTAGGGCGGTACCCAATTCCTGCCCTAGGGCATCCGGTGATTTTTTTAATTGCTTTACAAAGGCAAATAATACCACCGTATAATCCCCTTCAAATTCGGGTTTGGTGGCATTGACCAATACCTGTTCTATATTCAGTTCTACACCATACAATTGCTGTATGGAGGTTACGGTGGTTGCTTTTATTTGGGCTACTACACTATTCATCTTAACATTTTCGGAAAACAAAGCTAACAAATTAAGGCCTACCTTCGCCGTGGTAAATGCTAAAGCTGCACGAAAATATACGTAGCCTGATTCTCAGTGTTGTGGACTTCTTCTATCCGTTCTTCAGAAAAATCATGTCCTTACAAACCTTTAGGTATGCTGCTTGTGGCGGATTTAATACGGTTTTAGACATCAGCTTGTTTTTTGTTTCTTATAATTTTATCCTAGAAAAACAACCGGTGCATATTGGATTTTTAACCATTGGGCCGCATATTGCCGCCTTTCTAATTGGCTTTATGGTTACTTTTCCTATTGGATTTTATTTGAGTAGGTATGTGGTTTTCCAAGAAACATCGGTTAGAAAAGCCAAACAATTGGCCAAGTATTTTACGGTTGTTTTTGGTTGCTTATTACTCAATTATGCCTTTCTGAAATTATTTGTAGACCTCTTTGGTTGGTATCCTACACCCAGCAAAATAATGACCACCGTTTTTGTGGTGGCTTTTTCTTATGTGAGTCAGAAAAATTTTACTTTCCGGCCACAACAGGGGAATTAAGCAAATGACTCTTGGGTCTGATCTGTAATTGCAAAGTAGCTAGTCCTGTTTTTTCTGCATGTACTACTTTTAGTTGATGTTTTCCATTCAAGGATAATTCTATCATATGACTGGTACCATCATCGTATTGCGTATAGCTAGAAGACCAGGCGTCAAGGATGATTTTTCCATCCAAATACACGCGAACCAAATCATCCGCTGTAATTGATAATTGGTACAAATCTTTTGGAAAATCAATGCTTGTGGTGGCTACTGTTGCAAAACTATCAGCTGGTAAGCCATCTGAAATCTTGCCCCACCAGATATAGTTTAAATCCTTGACAATAGCGGTTTTTAGGGGAGTGGCCGCCAATAGTTTTTCAAAACCTTGTGGTTCAGTTTCTGGATGGCTCAAACTATCCCATGCATACCAATTTAGCTGCCAAGCAAGTTTGGGAGTAAAGCCTTTCCAAGAAAAGTTTTGTGCCAATCCTGCGGCGATGGTTTTACCAAATGCATCGGTGGTAGCAGCACCTTTGTATTGCAAATTGATTTCTGGATTCAGGGTGTTGGAATCCAATTTTGCCAGCAGCTTGGAGGGCAAACTATCTGGTCCACAAGTGAGCATTTCAAAGCCACGCAAACTGCCCAATGACCATTCACCTTTTGGTCCCAATACTTCAAAATGATACAACCCCAAACTATCTATTTGGCTCAACCAGATTAGGGGAGACTTAAAATCATAAGGCCCCCATGGTGTAATTCTAATTTGGTCAATACCTTTGGGAAATTCTTGTGTGGGAAGGGCTTTGGCCGGTATGCTGGCTAGTCTCTTGTCTTCTTGATAGTCTAGGTCAAGTAAATCTCCCTCTCGGCTGGTATCAATTTCGTTGAGACGCTGACCCCATTTCCAAATCTCACCCACCTGCATTTTTTTATTGCCACCAAATGCAGAAGAGTCCGTACCCATGATATCGTATACCAATTTGTTATAACTAAACCTATTAGCTGTAATCCAATAATTTTTGCTTTGGGTATTGCGCAATTTGGCATAGGTCCAATCGGTGGGTTGTATTTCTCTTGACCAAAGTTTAATAGCTGTTCCGTCTTCTAGAAATTGATTCAGGGCAATATTGATGCCCTGTCCATGTTCAATGGCAATGCCAATTCTATTTTCTACAAATACATTGTCTGAAAAATCACTGTTATAGCTATAGCCTCCCCAAATGCCGTGGTCACAACCTTCAAAGCGATTGTGTAAAACCGTATTGGTACTAAAAGTTAGTTCGGCGCCATTGGTAGGAGCAAAAGAAAAATCATTTCCATACAATAGGTTATGGTTGCATCCGCCCTTGGCGGAATCCATGGTGGTTTGGCCGGCCCAAAGAAAAAAGCCATCGCCCCCGTGCGTAACAGAATTATAGGCAAACAGGTTTTCACTGCTCTGTTCAAAAACCAAAATGCCCGCACTGTCTTGCCCCCTTCTGTAAAATCCAAAACTGCTGCCGCGAACATTATAATCTAGCTTGTTATGATAGACTTGGTTAAAACTGCTTCTATACATGCCAATGCCTAGTCCTGAATTAAAAGAAAAATTATTGTCATAGATCTGGCCCTTGTTGCAATTAGTCATCAGTAAAGCACATTGCCCCCCTGTAATTAAATTGTCATGGATCTTAGCACCTTCACAGTTTCTGAGATAAATAGCAGCCCCATAGCGCAACCATTCATCTTTTTCATTATGGTGAAAACTCATCCAATCACTAATATCTTCTTTGTTCCACTGGCTATGCAATTGTTGTCTATAATTATAACTAAGGTTGCAATGTTCAATGATGAGGCCCTGAACACTATCGGCCAGAATGGCTATTTGAAAACCCTTGACCACCAGATTCTTGAGGGTAATATTTTTAGACCCTGCAACTATATAAATGGCCAAGCCCTGCATTTGATTGGGTAGGGTGCCCATGGGCGATCCGTCTAAAATGGCTTGGGAAAAGTCTACCGTAATATTATTACCCTGAATACTGATTAGGGATTTGTCTAAGGCTGTATCTGCTTTTAGCTGGTAAAGACCGGGCTGTATTACCGTACTTTGATGAATCTGCATGCCCTTTGTCAAGGGCAATTGGGCCTTACTAACCAGGGGGAATCCTGTCAGCAAAAGGGTCAAAAGACGGAGAACCAGCTTGATTTGCATGACTAAAAGTACGGATTTGCTAAAAAAACTGCTAAACCTTGTAGAATTTACTGTCAGGTTCTGACATTTTTGCACTTTAACCCAGATGGCATGGTGATTGACAGTAATGCATAGATTTCATACAGGAATCAAAGATTAAAAAATAAGTATATGGGAAAGATTATTGGAATTGACCTTGGAACAACCAACAGTTGCGTCTCTGTAATGGAAGGTAACGAACCTGTTGTGATTGCCAACGACGAAGGACGTAGAACAACCCCTTCCGTTGTAGCATTTTTGAAAAATGGTGAGCGTAAAGTAGGAGATCCTGCCAAGCGTCAGGCCATTACCAATCCTCAAAATACCATCAGTAGCGTTAAGCGTTTCATGGGTAGGAGGTTTGATGAAGTAACTGAAGAAATCAGCCACTGGAGCTATAAAGTTGCCAAAGGGGATAACAATACGGTGCGTGTAGCTATTGACGATAGGTTATTTACACCGCAAGAAATATCTGCGATGATTTTGCAGAAGATGAAAAAAACAGCAGAAGACTACCTAGGTCAGGAAGTAACAGAAGCGGTTATTACCGTACCTGCTTATTTTAATGACGCGCAACGTCAGGCTACCAAAGAAGCTGGTGAGATTGCAGGTTTGAACGTTCGCAGAATTGTGAACGAGCCTACTGCTGCAGCTTTGGCTTATGGTCTAGACAAAAAACACGCTGATCAGAAGATTGCCGTATTTGATTTGGGTGGTGGTACTTTTGATATATCCATCCTTGAATTAGGTGATGGTGTATTTGAAGTTAAATCTACCAATGGTGATACCCACTTAGGTGGTGATGACTTTGATAAAGTAATTATGGATTGGTTGGCGGAAGAATTCAAAAACCAAGAAGCCATTGACTTACGCAAAGACCCAATGGCGTTACAGCGTTTGAAAGAAGCTTCTGAAAAAGCAAAAGTAGAATTGAGTTCTTCTCAGGAAACCGAGATTAACCTGCCTTATATTACTGCCGTTGACGGTGTTCCAAAACACTTGGTGGTGAAATTATCACGTGCCAAATTTGAAGCATTGGCTGATAACTTATTTACTCGTTGCTTAAAGCCTTGTGAAGCTGCTTTGAACGATGCTGGTTATAGCATTTCTCAAATTGACGAAGTAATCTTAGTTGGTGGTTCTACGCGTATTCCTAAAGTACAAGAGATTGTAGAAAAATTCTTTGCAAAGAAACCAAACAAAGGGGTAAATCCTGATGAAGTAGTTGCTATTGGTGCAGGAATTCAAGGTGCGGTATTGAGTGGAGACATCAAAGACGTATTGTTGTTAGACGTTACGCCTCTTGGATTGGGTATTGAAACCATGGGTGGTGTTATGACTACTATGATCACTTCAAACACAACTATTCCAACCAAGAAAACAGAAGTATATTCTACAGCTAGCGATAACCAACCTGGCGTACAAATCCACGTATTGCAAGGTGAGCGCCCAATGTCCAACCAAAACAAGAGCTTGGGTATGTTTAACCTTGATGGTATTCCTCCAGCTCCACGCGGTGTTCCTCAAATTGAAGTGACTTTTGATATTGATGCCAATGGTATGATCCACGTGAGCGCTAAGGATAAAGGAACTGGAAAAGAGCAGAAGATTCGTATTGAAGCGGGTAGTGGTTTGAGCAAAGAAGAAGTGGAGAAAATGAAAGCGGAAGCCAAAGCCAACGAAGTTGCTGATAAAGAAGCTCGTGAGCGTGTTGAAAAATTGAATGCAGCTGATAGCATGATTTTCCAAACTGAGAAGCAATTCAAAGAATTTGGAGACAAGATTCCTGCAGACAAAAAAGCACCCATTGAAGCAGCTTTGGAAAAACTCAAAGAAGCGCACAAGAACCAAGACATTGCAGCCATTGATGCAGCTACTGCAGAAATGAATACTGCATGGACTGCCGCTAGCGAAGAAATCTACAAGGCGCAAGCCGAAGCAGGTGCTGGCGCGCAAGCTGGTCCTCAGGGCGGTGATCAAGCTGCTGGTTCACAAGCTGCTGGTGAAACGGTTACAGACGCAGAATTTGAAGAAGTGAAATAAAATAAGTCAAAAGTCAAAATTCAAAAGTCAAAACTGAAGCGAAGATTAGAGTGGAGACTGAAGCGAAGATTTAAGTGGAGATTTGTATATCAGAATTTGAAATTGATCAAAATAATCAGCGGTCCCAATTTGGGGCCGCTTTTTTGTAAAATTATCTGTAACTTTTTGCCTGGATTTCTTGTACAAAATGTCTAAATCAGTCATTTTCAATTATCTTGTTCTCATGTCAGCATTTAAAGACTTTGTTCACTCCAACAGCCCGGAGCCACATCGCGCCCGTACCAAAGCCATACTACAATCCAAGCCTGAAATGCGCCAATTAATAGGGAAAAATCCCTATACTTTTTTGGCCATTGTGGGCATTGTTTCTGTGCAATTATTTCTTTGTTATTGGTTGCATGACCAAAGCTGGTGGTTGGTATTTGGACTGGCTTATTTTATTGGGGCTTTTGCGGATCATGCGCTCTTTGTAATGATTCATGAGTGCGCGCACAAACTCATTTTTAAAAACCATTCTGCCAATAGGTTGGCTGGGATTTTAGCCAATATACCACAGGTATTTCCAAGCAGTATTTCTTTTGAACGCTACCATATTAAACACCATTCTTTTCAAGGCGTTATGGAACTTGACGGTGACTTGCCTAATGAGTGGGAAGCCAAACTCATAGACAATTCCGTGATTGGAAAAATTATCTGGTTATTGTTTTATCCACTCTTTCAATTATTCCGTTTGGAGCGCTTGCGCGAGATCAAACCATTTGACGGATGGATTGCTTTTAATATGTTGGTGCAAATAGTTTTTGTAGCAGCTGTTGCATTTTTTCTGGGACCAAAATCCATTGTATTTTTAATTGCTTCTTTCTTTTTTTCTGTGGGTTTGCATCCACTAGGAGCTAGGTGGATTCAAGAACATTATTTGTTAGAAGGGGATCAAGAAACCCATAGTTATTATGGTCCTTTTAATACCGTGGCTTTCAATGTGGGTTATCACAATGAACACCATGATTTTCCTTCTGTGCCTTGGAATAAATTGCCACAGATTAGGGCTACTGCTCCAGCTTTTTACAATACGCTGAACTACCATACTTCCTGGACCAAACTTTTTTTCCGCTTTATTTTTGATAAAAATATCTCGCTTTATTCCAGGGTGGTAAGAAGTGATAGGGGTAAAGTGCCTTTAACCGATCAGTCCAAACCAGATGTGGAAATAGTGGCTTAGTACCCATTTAATTTTAAGGAAGTTTTTTAAAATGCTACTAACGATTGTTAGTGTGAACGATTATCTTTGGTACTCAAAACTTTGACATGCAACAAAGAACCGTTTATATTGTCTCTGCCGTACGGACACCCATGGGTAGTTTTGGTGGCTCTTTAAAAGATTTTAGCGCCACCCAATTGGGGGGTATTGCTATTAAAGCCGCAGTAGAAAGAGCTGGTCTTAATCCCGCTCAAGTGCAGGAAGTATTAATGGGTTCGGTAATCCAGGCCAACCTAGGTCAGGCTCCAGCTAGACAGGCTTCTAAATTTGCGGGTCTGCCCGATAGTGTCATTGCAACAACTGTTAATAAAGTATGTGCATCTGGCATGAAAGCCATCGCGCTAGCAGCGCAATCCATTTTGCTGGGCGATGCTGAGATTGTAGTAGCCGGTGGTATGGAGAGCATGAGCAATGTTCCTTTCTATTCTCCTAATATGCGTTGGGGTAATAAATATGGCAATGTGCAACTCATTGATGGTTTGGCCAAAGACGGTTTAACCGATGTCTACCACAATTATGCCATGGGTAATGCTGCGGAACTTTGTGCCAAAGAATGTGGTATTAGCCGCGAAGACCAAGACGCATTTGCCATTGAAAGTTATACCCGTAGTCAGGCTGCCATTCAAAATGGTTGGTTTGATGCAGAGATTGTTCCTGTGCCCATTCCACAACGCAAGGGAGATCCCATTTTATTTGCCAAAGACGAAGAACCTTTTAATGTAAAATTTGATAAGATTCCAGAACTCAAACCGGCATTTATCAAAGACGGTACCGTTACTGCAGCTAATGCTTCTACCATGAACGATGGTGCAGCAGCACTGGTCTTAATGAGCAAAGAAAAAGCAACTGCCATGGGCATTCAACCCTTGGCTATTATTCGCAGTTTTGCAGATGCAGAACAAGCCCCTGAATGGTTTACTACCACGCCATCCTTGGCCCTGCCAAAAGCCTTGGCTAAAGCCGGTTTGGAAACAAAAGACCTAGACTTTGTTGAACTCAATGAAGCTTTCTCTGTAGTAGGGATTGCCAATACCCAACAAATGAAACTAGACCCCGCAAAAGTAAACGTACACGGTGGTGCGGTATCCATGGGTCACCCACTAGGTTGCAGTGGTGCAAGAATCATTGTTACACTCATCCATGTTTTGAAACAACAGGGGGGTAAAATTGGTGGTGCGGCTATTTGCAACGGCGGAGGTGGTGCTTCTGCAATGGTGATTGAATTGGCGTAATATTGCGTTTCAAATTCTTGCATGTATTCTATTACTATTGTTCCTGTTTCTTTAAATGACGCAGCCCTTATTGCGCAGATTAGTAGGGAAACTTTTTACGATACTTACGCGGCGGATAACACCAAGGAAGACATGGATCTCTACTTGTCTACCAAGTTTTCGGATGAACAAATATTGGAGGAGTTAGAAGATCCTTTGCATCTTTTTTTGTTAGCCTATGTGGGCGACACCCTTGCCGGTTATGTAAAGCTAAAAGACAGTACCCACGCCAGTTTGGGAACTGATCCAGCAATGGAAGTTGCCAGATTTTATGCGCGTAAAAATTTTCATGGTAAGGGTGTTGGCAAAGCTATGATGCAAGCCTGCGTTACACATGCAAAAGCATTAAATAGAAAATGGCTCTGGTTGGTAGTTTGGAAACTAAATCCACGCGGGATTCAGTTCTACCAATCCGCTGGTTTTAATATTTGTGCGGAAGCCATTTTTGTATTGGGCGAAGACGTACAATACGACTGGGTCATGAAGAAAAGTCTGCAATAGTTTTTGCTGAAAGTTAGTTCTGAAATTAATGCGGCAATTTATTGCGCAATAATCCATAGAACCAAGTGCCAGCAATAGCGCTGAGCAAAGTCACAATAGTAACCGTTGCGCCCGTTCCAATTTGGGCAAACAGAGGCCCAGGACAGGCACCCGTAATGGCCCAACCAAATCCAAATAACAAGCCACCATATATTTGACCTTTGTTAAAAGGGGTATTAACCAATTGAACGGGCTCACCATAAATGGTTTTAATCTTAAATTGTTTGATTAGAAATACAGAGATCATACCCACCGCCACAGCACTGCCAATGACCCCATACATGTGAAAGCTTTGCAAGCGGAACATTTCTTGGATTCTAAACCAACTGATGATCTCGGCTTTGACAAAAACTACCCCAAACAAAATGCCCACCACCAAGTATTTAAAGTTATACCAAGAAGGGTGCTTGAGCTGGGCTTCATTGGTACAGATACTATCTTGTTTGCGAATTTCTACGTCGTTTTCTGGAACTTGATTTGACATATTATAAAGAGAGAATTAAGGGTAAAATAAGATTGGCCATGATAAATCCACCTACCATAAAACAGATAGTGGCTACTAGCGATGGCCATTGCAAATTGCTGAGTCCGGTAATGGCATGACCGGATGTACAGCCACCGGCATATCGGGTGCCAAAACCAACTAAGAATCCGCCCAGAAACATCAATATCAAACCCTTGGGATGCAAGAGTGCTGACCAATTAAAAATTTCAGTTGGGATTAAGGAATCATAATTGCTGATGCCATAGGTTTTTAATTCTGCTGCCAGTGCCGGATGAATAGCAACGGGTAGGGGATTGGCCAAGCATTGTATGGCAATAATGCCACCTAAAAAAATACCCAATACAAAAAACAAGTTCCATACTTCTTTTTTCCAATCGTATTGAAAAAAGGGAATCTTGGCAGGCAAGCAGGCTGCACAAATATGACGCAAAGAGCTACTAATGCCAAAGCGTTTATTGCCAATTAACAAAAGGGTAGGTACGGTAAGTCCAATCAAGGGGCCTGCTACATACCAAGGCCAAGGTGATTTTATCCAATCAAGCATGCTAACTATTTAGCCCCTAAAACTAGTTATTTTTTAGCCCCCTAGCGACTTTTGATTTTTGACTTTTGACTTTTGACTTTTTTATATTATTTGCCAAACAACTCATGTAGAATAATATAGCACCCTGAAATCAAGACAAAAATGCCAAACCCTTTTTTGAGTTTTTCGCCTGAAATTTTCAACCCCAAAAAATTACCCACAAAAGTGCCGGCAACGGCAATAGAGGTAAGGGTTAAAAGCAATTGCCAGTGAATTTCATAATGTGACAAATCAGAAGCAAATCCAAATAGGGCGTTGAGGGCAATGATGAGTAGGGAAGTGCCTACTGCTTTTTTCATGCTCAAATGAAAGGAGAAGATAAGCACAGGGATAATCAAAAAACCACCACCTGCGCCTAATAAACCAGTAAGTATTCCAATTTCCAAACCTCTCAACAATGCCTTGCCATAGTGCATATCTTGGTCTTGGTGGCTATATTTGGGGGTTGGCTTGAAAATCATATTGAAGGAGGCCAAAATCATCACTATTGCCAGGAGAATCATGGTTAGAAAAGATCTACTGATAGCAAAAGCGCCAATAGTAAATAAGTGTTCAGGAATAATGGGTATTAGCAAACGTCTAATCAATACAACCGTTAAAATGGAGCTGATTCCAAAATAGGCCACAGCTTTCAAGTCAATATTGCCCTTCTTAAAACTATTATAAGAACCTGCTAGACTACTAATACCTACAATAAATAAAGAATACCCTGTTGCAATGGTGGCTGGTATGTGAAATAGGTAGACTAATACAGGAATCGTTAATATGGATCCACCACCGCCAATCAGTCCTAACGTGATGCCAATGATAAATGCAGCAAAAAAGCCAGCGATTTCCATGAGCGTTTCTAATGGCTGTAAAGTTGCACTATTTTAATGGCAATTTAAAAGACTATCACTTCTTTCTAGAGTGAAAAATTATTGGGCGGATTGTTCAACCAGTTCGTCCATTTGTATACCGTAATGACTTTCATCATAAATACATTCCCCTTTCTTGATTAATAAAACTTGGGGCGACTCATGATGTACCTGAAATTTCTCTGCTATCTGATTAGAGATATTGCGGTATTGTTTTAGGTCTAGCAGGTAAAAGTCAATGCTAGCTGGAAACTCAGACCTATCCATACGGCTCAGTGCCATGCCGCTAATGCTGCAAGTGGTACTGTGTTTGAAAATAACCTGAGGTTTGTTAAAAGACTGTTCAGTAATACTGTCTAATTGCGCTTCGCTGGTAAGTGGGATCCAATTCATGGCCTTGTAAAATCTTTTGAGTAAGCCAATTTATCTACCCCTGAAAAAATTCTTGTTAGTAGTGGGGCATCCATTGCTATTTCTGCTCGAAATGCAAGAACTTCCCATCACTGCAATCAGTGTGGCAAGAACCATCAAGTAGTTGAATTTTTTCATACAAAGGGGTTGATTGAGTAATTGACTTATTTTTATTCCTTAATACTTAACGATAAAGATAGCTTTTCATTGTGATTTGCTGCCTTAAAGGCATTCTATTATTGTTAAATTTAGATTTTCACCTTTAAAATACAAGTATGCGGGTACATTTTATATCTATTGGGGGGAGTGTGATGCACCAATTGGCTATTGCCCTTAAAAGAAAAGGCTATCAGGTAACAGGAACGGATGACGAGATTTTTGAACCCTCTAGGTCCAATCTAGAAGCGGAAGGGATTCTGCCCACCCAAATGGGCTGGCAACCAGATTTGATTACCCCGGACTTGGATGCCATTATCTTAGGGATGCACGCCAGACAGGATAATCCTGAACTCCAAAAAGCCATCGCACTTGGGCTAAAAATTTATTCCTTTCCAGAATATATTTACCACGAGAGCCAGCAGAAAAAGCGGATAGTGGTTGGGGGTAGCCATGGCAAGACCACTACCACCAGTATGATCATGCACGTTCTCAGAACCTTACATCAGAAATTTGACTACTTAGTGGGGGCAAGACTGGCTGGGTTTGACCAATCGGTAGACATTACCGACGCTCCGGTGATTGTATGCGAGGGCGATGAATATCCTGCCAGTGCCATTGAGCGCAAACCCAAATTCCATTTTCTCTTTCCACACGTGGCCATTTTAACGGGCATTGCCTGGGATCATATTAATGTTTTTCCAACCTTTGAATTTTACTTAGAACAGTTTGTCCTATTTATCAATAAAATTGAAGTAGGGGGCCTGCTCATCTACAATGAGTCTGATCCTGTTTTAAATCAATTGGTCAAAGAGAACCATCGTGCAGACCTACGCTATCAGCCCTACGGCGTGCCCTCCCATAGTATTGACAACGGTGTCACAACAGTAACTATTGAGGGTTATTCTACGGTATTAAAAGTTTTTGGCAATCATAACCTCATGAATTTATATGCGGCTTATTTTGCCTGTGCTGAAATAGGCGTAAGCGCTGCTGATTTTGTGCGGGCTATTGCCAATTTTACAGGGGCGTCCAAGCGTTTAGAACTTTTGGCAAGTAATGAACACCTAAATGTTTATCGCGATTTTGCGCACGCGCCTAGCAAGGTAAAAGCCACTATTGAAGCGGTGAAGCAACAATACCCTAACCGAGAACTAATTGCCATTTTGGAATTGCATACGTTTAGTAGTTTGAATGAAGCGTTTATGAGTGAATACAACGGGGCTTTGGCCAAGGCCGATACCGCCATTGTATTTTATTCCAAACACGCACTGGAGTTGAAACGCATGCCTGACCTATCTGCGGAAAAAGTAAGAGAAGGGTTTAATCAGCCCGGACTATTAGTAATGAATCAGAAAGAAGCATTGCAAAGCTGGTTAGAAAACAAGTCTTTTAACAACGCCAATTTGGTTTTGATGAGCAGTGGTAACTATGATGGCCTAGATATGCTTACTTTTGCAGCTAAGATTACCGGAAATTCCAATTCCTGATAAAAGAATAACTATGAAATTACAACTTACTCGTCCCATTGCCTTTATTGACCTGGAAACCACCGGTATTAACATTACCAACGATAGGATTGTAGAATTGGCCATTGTGAAAATATCCCAAGATGGCACCAAACAAGTAAAGCGCAAATTATTGAATCCGTTGATGCCCATACCCAAACAGGCCAGTGATATTCACGGTATTACAGATGAGATGGTTAAAGACGCACCTAGTTTTAAACAAGTGGCCAATGAAATCAAACAATTTATGGAAGGTTGTGATTTAGGTGGATATAATAGCAATCGCTTTGATATTCCCATGCTCTTGGAAGAATTCCTGCGTGCAGGAATTGAGTTTACCGTTGATGGGAAGAAATTGGTAGACGTTCAGAAGATTTTTCATATGATGGAACAGCGCACCCTAAGTGCTGCCTATAAATTTTATTGTAACAAGACTTTAGAAGGAGCTCATGGGGCTGAAGCCGATGCAACAGCTACTTGGGAGGTTTTAGAAGCTCAATTAGAACGCTATCCGCAAATAGGGGACTCCGTTGAAAATATTGTCAAGTTTACTGGAGAAGACGATATTGTTGATTTTGCCCGCCGTTTTGTTAAAGACAATGGGGTAGAAGTCTTCAACTTTGGTAAACACAAGGGTAAGCCCGTGACACAAGTGCTTAAAGAAGAGCCTCAATACTATGATTGGATGATGAAGGGGGATTTTCCCATGAACACCAAGCAAAAGTTCACTGAAATATTGAACAGGACTTTGTTAAAAAAGGGATAATTCCAGCGTTCTACAACAGGATTTGGCCGATTAATTAAATTTAATCTGCACAAATGAATCAGATTTGTATTTTAACGGCAATACGATTATTGGATTTGGAAAAAATAGTTATCATACCCACCTATAATGAAAAGGAGAATATCTCTCTAATCATTCACACCGTATTTGGCCTGAAACAGGGTTATCATATTTTGGTGGTGGATGATGGTTCGCCCGATGGTACCGCTCAGATTGTCAAAAATCTTATGAGCCAATACCCTGATCAATTATTTATTGCAGAAAGAACAGGTAAGCTAGGTTTGGGTACGGCCTATATCCATGGATTTAAATGGTGTTTAGATAAAGGCTATGCTTTCATTTTTGAAATGGATGCTGACTTTTCTCATAGTCCCTATGATTTAGAAAGACTCTATGATGCTTGTAAAACAGGCGGGGCCGATTTGTCAATTGGCAGTAGGTATGTGCCAGGTGGTAAAACAGAGAATTGGCCGATTGACAGAAAGATCTATTCTAAGGGTGGTGCTTTTTATACCAAGATCATCACCTGGATGCCCGTGAATGATCCAACGGCTGGATTTGTATGTTACAAAAGAGAAGTGCTTGACGCCATGAACTTAGACCAAATTAGTTTTGTGGGATATGCTTTTCAAATTGAAATGAAATTTGCGGCATGGAAATTAGGATTCAAAATCAAAGAAGTGCCCATCACTTTTATTGACCGTAAAATTGGTCAAAGTAAAATGAGCAAAGGCATCATCAAAGAAGGCGTACTTGGGGTACTTAAAATTCAATGGCAGAGCCTATTTAAAGGCTATCACAAACGTTTAAAGAACAGTAATTAATACCTCTTTTAGTCTTCATAAGTAGTAATTAGATTACTCCAATTTTTTTTGCGGATACTGTCCATGACCATCCAATAAGCAATACTAGCCAACACGGCTAGTATTATCACTACGGGCATAAAGCTATAGATCAAATAGTGCAATCCTGCAACTGTTGCTGGAATCAAGAAGGTAAACAAACCTCTGATAAAATTGATTTTCACCTGATCCTGTGCGTGCGAGAATGGGAGTTCTCTAACACTAATATAACCTACCATGGCAGTGATAAAGAGTTGATTGGCACAACCCAATACCAGATTGGGTATAATGGCTGGTCCCATAAATACAAGGGACAATATAGTAATGGCGCTGATCAGTGGCAGATAAAATTTTACAATCATGGCCCTGATTGCTCCGCTGAGGAGCATGCCTGGTTCTTTGATGGGAGTAGTAAAATAAATCCAAGCTGCTTTAAACTTGTCGGAGTATTGAATCTGGCCAGTAGCCATGATTAGCATAAAGGAACTAAAATAAATGAGCGAGATAAAAAGGATTTTACTGGCAGCACTTCCATAGCTCAAATCCGCTACCGTCATTTTCTTGTTGGTAAAAAAGATCATGACCAAGTATACCACCAAGTAACCCATGGAAGGGTATACTTTCATTTTAAATTCTCTACTCCTAGAAGTGATTTTATAAGTGAGTAAGAAGGCCATTCTTTCTGCACCCTTGCGGCTAAACCATTTAGATACTAGCGTTAAATAAGAAGAGGTGGTAGAGTTAATGATTTTACCATTCTTTGGCAGGGGAGCAGCACCAGCTTCTGAGCCACTGATCATAGAAAGTTTGCGGTTAAAATTGGGCGCAAAATATTTGATTACTACCCAGATACTAGTAATAGGTACTGCAATGCTTAATAATAAACTGATAATAGCTCCTATGCTAAAGTCTGCATTGTTTAATAAGTTCCATGCATTGGCAAACCAATAGGAGGGCGCTATCCAAACCAAAAAATTATCACCAACATGATAATTTTCCAGTTCAGCTTTATTGACTAATCTAGGCACCAATTGATAGGAGGCATAAAATGCAATGGCAATGAAAATTTGAAAATAACTGATGATGGTTTTAAAACGCTCAGGAGTAGTAACCCTTAAAATAAAGATATAGAGTGCATTGATTAAGAAGATAGTAAAAAGTGTTGCAAGGAATACCAAAAATGAAAAAGAGCTAACCCCGCCAATACCCCTATTGATGCCAATTAATATCATGGCTGGCAAAGTCATAGGTAAGATGAGTTTGCTAATATGAACCACAATATGCAAGAGCCTAGATAGCAAGAAAGTTCTGTCTGAAACGGGTTTGGGCAAAATGATCATATTATCCCTAACATCAATTAAGACCGATGTGAAATCAGAAATGAGGGTGGCAGCCAGCATAAAAATATACATGCTGAAATAAATGGTTCCCTTGGTCACGTCATCATTACCCACAAAAAAACTAAACAAAAAAAATGCACCCATCATTAGGGTTAAAAACATAGTTCCCAATGTGGCTAGCTTAACAGGTTTTTTATTTTTCTGCGCCCTGGTTTGTTGAAAACTACTGGCCCTTCTATCATCCATTGCCAGCTTGATTTTCAAGATAGATTTTAATTGGGTGGTGTCTACTCCCATGCCTTCATAGACGCTAGATGGGAGCATCACTATGTTAAAAAAAAAGCGATTAATAATATTCATGGCTTAGTTTTCAAATGCACGCATGAGTTGATCAGCGGCATCGTTTAAAGATCCTTTAGCGGTCATATGGGCAAAGATTTTTTCCAAACTTTGGTTGCCTTGTTGGTTTTGCAATTCTTCAAAACTCCCATCGGCAATGACCGTGCCATCATTAATGAGAACAATTCTATCACTTACTTTCTCTACCACATCCATCATATGGCTGCAATAGAAAATGGTTTTACCATCTTTGGCTAATTTACTAATCAGATCTTTGACAATGATTACGGAATTAGCGTCTAAGCCACTCAAGGGTTCATCTAAAATGATGATATCAGGATTGTGCAATAACCCAGAAATAATCAATACTTTTTGACGCATACCCTTGCTAAAAGTGTCCATGCGTTGGTGCATATTGGTCTCAAGTCCAAATGCTGCCAACATTTTTTGCATTCTTTCGTCAGCAATTTCTTTAGGCATACCATATAGTTCTGCCATGAACCCCAAAAACTCAGCAGGGGTTAATACATCATAGAGTTCTGCCAACTCTGGAACATAGCCCACTTTTCTTTTTACTGCTAATGGATCCGTTTTCAAATCAATACCATCTACTATTACGGTTCCTTCATAATCAGAAATCAATCCACAAAGAATCTTTACAGTAGTGCTTTTGCCCGCTCCGTTAGGCCCTATATACCCAATGACTTGTCCAGGAAAAATGTCTAGGTTAATGCCTTTCAAAACCTGTTTTTCGCCATAATGCTTGTCTAGGTTTTTCAATTGTATAATAGGTTCCATGGATTGTTTTTAGCGTTAGTAGCTGTTTTTGAATTTCATTACAATTTCAGAATAAACTTAATCTGTTCAATGCGTTAGAACAAAAAAAAATTTCTGCATGGCGATAAGCCCTATTTTTGAAACAGCTCAAAATGGTTTTTGTATGAAACAGGCCTTGATTAAATTACATATTGCGGTTTTTCTGGCAGGGTTTACCGGGGTATTGGGTGTATTGATTACCCTGAACGAAGCCTTATTGGTTTGGTATAGAATTGGGATTACCGTTATTAGTTTGTTTGCCCTCTTGGTTTGGAAAAAAGAATTACAGCAAGTACCCCTTACAAAGGCCCTACAATTATTGTTTATTGGGGCATTAATTGCCATACACTGGGTTTGTTTTTATGGGAGTATCAAGTACGCCAATGTATCTATAGGTCTGGTTTGCTTTGCATCTACAGGATTGTTCACTGCTTTGTTAGAGCCTTTGTTCACCAAGAAGTCATTTAGTTGGATAGAAGTTGGATTGGGATTGTTGAGTCTGGCAGGAATCTATTTAATTTTTCATTTTGATGCCCGTTATAGATTGGGAATTGGTATAGGGCTGGCATCAGCCATTTTTGCCGCCCTTTTCTCTGTATTGAACAAACGCAATGTTGCTACCATTGCGCCCAAGACCATGATGCTCTATGAGCTTTCTGGAGGGCTATTAATCCTGACCATTTTAATGCCTTGGTACTTGCAACATTTTCCTACCAATCATTTGATGCCATCTTTATTGGAATGGGGTTGGCTCTTGGTCTTGAGTTGGTTTTGTACCGTTTGGGCCATGGACCTCATGTTACAAGCCTTGCAAAAAGTTTCTGCTTTTACCCAAAACCTGAGTTTAAACCTGGAGCCCGTTTATGGAATATTATTGGCCTTTGTTTTGTTTCAGGAGCAAAAGGACCTACAACCTAGTTTCTATGCAGGATTTGTATTGATTGCTTTTTCCGTGGTATTGCAAATGTTGCGGGTTTTAAAATTGAAAAAGCATTAATCTCATTGGCTACCAAATTAATCCAGTTTATAAGCTACCAATTTGTTGCCATAAAAAGTAGGCACATATAAAATTCGGTTCTTGGCATCATAACCAATGTCTGCGGTATTCTTTTTTTCCTTTCTACTATCAAGTAATACTTCCTTGGTTTTAAAAGCAGTTACATAATAGATTACGCCTTCCCATGCACTCACAATAAACTCATCTGTTTTAACTTTTTCAATGCCATCTGTGCTAGGGTCCATGCCTTCCATCAGCTGCAATAATTGGCCATTTAAGTTGAGGGCTAATAAACTGCCATTGTCCAAAATAAAAAGGTCTTTGTCATTGATCAACAAACCATTGGGCCTTTTCAGGTTGCGCATGGTAACACTAATCCTTTGCTGATCATATTGGTAAATATTGAAACCACGGGTATCACTAATAAATACGGTTCCCTTGTTGTCAATGGTAATATCATTTAAAAAAACAGCGCCTTCTACGGGTATTTTCTGCAAGATGGTAGCTTTTTCTATATCTATCACAACTAGTTCAGTAAGGTCTGCTACATAGAGTTTGTTTTTGTAAATGCCCATACCCTTTGGCGCATTGAGTCCTTTGATCCATTCTAAGTTAATGGGTTTGCCATCTAAAGACAGGATACTTATAAAACCCTTACCATCTTTTTCTGCGGGTGCACCGTCAATATTGGATACAAATAATCGCTTGTTCTTACTGTCTACCAGTACAGATTCTGGGGTTCTAAGTAGGGTATCTGTTTCCCATAATTTGGTTAGCTTATGCGGTAGATCGTTGGACTGATGGCTCAATAACAACAGACAAAAAACTAGGGTGTTTAGTAAGGGTTTCATAAACGCAATTTAACTAAGAAACACTAGAATGTCAATCTTTAGAATTCAATAATGAACCCAATAGTTGGTGTAACATTGGCGTCTTCACTAATTAAATAATAAGGTATAGCATTGGATCCGTTTTGTTGAATGGGTTGTC
This sequence comes from Bacteroidota bacterium, assembly GCA_947460595.1. Taxonomy (GTDB): domain Bacteria; phylum Bacteroidota; class Bacteroidia; order Chitinophagales; family Chitinophagaceae; genus Sediminibacterium. The sequence goes on from CANHGS010000002.1 coordinate 98,184, forward strand.
CATTGGTTGTTACAAAACCCGTATTGTCAGCATTGCGTTGGAAGGTGTAAATAGGCGCTGCTGGACTCTTTGCCAAGTACCAGTTGGTAACATCTAAATATAGGTCAATGGTAGTCTTTTTAAAATTCCATTTCTTATCAATTCTTACATCACTGGCATTAAAATTGCGTAAACGTTGAGTACTGATTCTGCCATAATCCAAGATGCCAGTACCCAGTGTTAAGTAGTTGGTGCGGCTGGCTAATTCATCATAGGGCGTATTTGGTACACCGCCTTGGTAACGGAATTTTAGCCCCAGTTCCCAGTTATGGTTAAACTTGTATCCCCAGGTAAAACTGAGTAAGTGTTTGTTGTCCCATGAACTTGCGGTATATGCCTGGTTGGCATTGGTATATTCACTTCTAAAAAAGGTATAACTCAAGATACCAAAAAAGCGCTTGGTCAATTTTTGTTGCGCAAAGAACTCAAATCCGTAAGCCCTTCCCTTGCCATTGAAATTAACTGGCTCGTTTCCTAAAATGGCAAAATCACCACCTAGATTAGACAAGCTAATTCCGTTTTTCACCGATACAGGAACATTGCTATATTGTTTGTAAAAGCCTTCAAAAGTAAATCGGGTAGACTCGCTTTTCAAATGCTCAATACCCATCACATAATGATTGCTCATTTGGTATTTGGCGTCTTTGTTGACAAATTGGTTATTGGTTTGGAATCCTAAAATGGTATAAGGTGGTATTTTGGAATAGCGCCCAATACTGGCATTTAAGTTCCATTTGTCTGCCAATACATAGGAGAGGCTAATCCTTGGACTTAGCGTTGCAATAGGGTTCCATCCGTCAGTGGTAAAGCTATTCACATCGCTACGCAAACCAGCGCTAAGGGCTAGTCTGTTATCAAAAAAGCGTTTCCCTGCTTGCGCAAAGAATCCCAGTTTGCTGAAATTATTAGAAGTATTGTAATTAAAAGTTTCAGCGGGTTTGATTACCGTACCAGTATTATTTGTTACAGCAGCTCTGACAATTTGGAAAGTACTGTTTTCATAGTGTACCAATTGGGCCATGGCCCCATAAGTAAATTTCCATCCCCCCAGATTTTTATTTACGTCAAAACGAATTTTGTTCTCAGTTTCCTTGCTGTCTACATTCAAGGTTTGAGTACCTTTTGCGGGCCCCAAATTGTTCTCGTATTTCTGGTTGTTATTGCTAAAATCATTGCGGCTAATAGCCAAATTCCAATACCCATTATTGATCAAATGTTTGAGGCTAAGTCCAATAGTATAATTCCACTGTTCAATGCTGGGATTGCTATTGAGGGCATAGAGTTTTTCGGGAGTAGCTTTTTTAGGAGCTGCAAAACTAAATTCATCAATAGCGCCTACACCCAAAAAGGTAAGGGTAGTTTTGGGGTTAATTTGGTGAGTGATCTTATATTGAAAATCCCAGTAGTTGGGGCGAATGGGAAGGTCAATTGCCTGGAACAGAAACTGTAAAAAAGACCTTCTAGCAGATGCCAAGAAGGTAGTCTTACCACTATTAGATAAAGGCCCGTCAAAGGTGGCTGCCAATTCCGTTCCACTCAATCTGATATTGCCTTGTAAGTGATTGGTATTTCCCCTTTTTTGTTTGAATTCAAACACAGAAGAAAGCGCATTGTCAAATTTGGCGTCAAATGAGGAGCTACTCAATTTTACGTCTTCAATAAAACTTACGTTTAAGATACCAGCTGGTCCACCCGCACTTCCTTGGGTAGCAAAGTGATTGATCACGGGAACTTCAATACCATCTAAGTAATACACGTTTTCATTAGGGGCACCACCACGAATGACAATATCGTTTCTAAAACCTGCTGTACTAGCCGTTCCGCCCACTCCTGGTAAGCTTTGGATGACCCTAGAGATATCAAAATTACCTCCTGGATTTTGCTTAATTTCTTCTGTAGTCAATCGTTGCACACTCAAAGGCGTTTCAAGGGTAGCGGCTTTGGCGGTTTTTCTGCCTCCACTGGTAACCGTTACAGATTTGAGTTCAGTAACAGTGGGCTCCATTTCTAGTGCCAGGTTATTTTCATTTCCGGAAGTGATGAGTATGTTGAAGAGTTGCAAAGGACTATACCCAATGGCTGTCACTTTTATATTCACGGCACCATTCTTAATGCCGGATTTTCTAAACCTTCCCAAACTATCTGTTATGACTCCTTGTTGGGCGGTACCAATAGAGATACTGGCACCTGCAATGGGTTGCTGATTTTGTTTGTTCAAAATAATCCCTGAAATAGATCCTGTATTTTGAGCCATTGCCGTAAAGGCATATAAACTAACTAATACTAAAAACGTCCCGATTTTCATTTTTTGTGCTTGAGTGTGCAAATTTACAACTGTTATTGGATGAATGTTGAATCGTTCATCCATTGGAGGATTCCCTAGGGTTTAATGGAGCCGCTTTCTTATATTTAACCCCAATTTCTACCAAAACAACTAGCATGAAACAACTAATCACTGCATTTTGTTTGCTTCTTTGGGCAGGCAGTTTGCAAGCGCAAAAAAAGCCACTGGATCATTCTGTGTATGATGGATGGCAGTCCATTACCGAAAGACTTTTGAGTAATGACGGTAAATTCTTGGCGTATTCCGTGAATCCACAGGAAGGAGATGGGGTTCTATACCTGCAATCTGTTCAGGGTGATGCCAAATTGGCCATCCCCCGAGGGTATACGGCGCAATTTTCAGACAATAGCCAGTTCTTGGTATTGAGAATTAAACCCAGTTTCAAAGAAACCAGGGATGCCCGCGTGAAAAAGAAAAAGCCTGATGAAATGCCCAAAGACACGCTTTGCTATGTGGCATTAAATAGTATGAAAACGGTGAAAATTCCAAGACTCAAGTCTTTTAAATTGCCGGATGATTCAGGTATTTGGTTGGCTTGCTTATTAGAAAAGTCCTTACCTGATATGAGTCCTAAGGCAAAAGCTGAATTAGATTCTGCAACTAGAATCAAACAAATTTTTGCTACTGCTGATAGTATCCTGCGCATAGCAGATAGTATTCGTCTAAAAGGTATGGAAGCCAAGATGAAAGGAATGTCTGTGCTGCAACCTAAAAGAGAAGCAAGACCAGTATCAATTAGTCCTAAAGCACCGGAAGACCCAATTGAAGAAGGAACAGACCTACTCTTGATTAATATGGCAACTGGTAAACAAGAAACCTATAAACTGGTTACTGAGTTTTTCTTTAATCAGCAAGGAACCTCTTTGTTAATAGAAACTAGCAAAAAAACGGGAGATGCTGCTGTAAAAGCTACCGTTCAAAAACTAGAACTCAATAACCTTTCTAAGAAAACCATCTTCCAGTCTTTCAATGATGCCAAGGGGTATAGGATGGATGAAGCGGGTAAGCAATTGGCATTTGTTGCTGAAAGAGATAGCTCGGCCAAATCCTTACAAAAATTCTATAAACTCTATTATTACAAAGACGGGATGGATAGTGCTTCCATGCTTGCAGATAATAGTATAAAAGGGTTACCTACTAAGCAAGGGATTAGTGAAAATTCACAAATCAGTTTTTCAAAATCTGGGAAGCATTTGTTTTTTGGAACAGCCCCCATTTTACCTATAAAAGATACTACGCTTCCAGAATTTGAGCGCGTATCAGTAGACGTTTGGCATTACAATGATGATTATCTACAACCACAACAATTGCGCACCCTGGAATTTGAATTGCGTAAAAGCTTTGCTGCGCGATATGATTTTGATAAAAAGGAAATGGTATCCTTAGCAAATCCAGCATATCGTAACCTTATTTTGACCAAAGAAGGCGATGGCGCAGTTGCCTATGCAGTAGCCGATGGTGGTAAAAGAATAGCTTCACAATGGCAGGGTTTTACGCTGAATGACTTACTAGCCGTTGACCCAATCACTGGTGCTACCAGCCTCATTCAAAAAGATTTCAAGGGAAATGTTTATGCTTCCTACACGGGTAAATATCTTTTGCAATATGATGAGCGCAAAAAACAATTCAGCGCTTATGATGCGGATAAAAAAGTAAGTGTTAGAGTGGCTAAAGACATTACATTTCCTTTGTACGATGTAGACAATGACGTACCCGATGATCCCAATGCCTATGGTATCATGGGATGGTTAGAAAATGATGAAGCGGTATTTATGTATGACCAATTTGATATTTGGCAAGTTGACCCAACTGGCGTAAAAGCATCAGTATGCATTACTGGTGGATTGGGTAGGAAAAATAAAATCACCTACCGCAATATTGTACTTGATAGAGAAGAGAAATTTATCAAAGCAGGACAACAATTCTTGTATGGTACTTTTAATGAAACAACCAAGGGAAGCGGCTTCCAGTGGCATACTTTAGGAACTAGCTTGGCGCCTTCAGTCACTTATTCTACAAGATTGTCTGCGGCCATCAAAGCCAAAGATGCAGCAGTATTGAGTTTTGGTTCAGAGACCTATGCACACGCAAGTGATATAAGGGTAATGCCCGCAACAGCAGATCAATTTGCGGATGCAAAAAATCTTCCTGGACAACCATTGTTCCAGCCCAATGCACAACAAGCCAATTACAATTGGGGAACTGCGGAGCTCTTTAAATGGAAAGCCTATACGGGTAAAGAAACAGAAGGTATTGTCTACAAACCAGAAGACTTTGACCCTAAGAAAAAATACCCCATGATCGTGTATTTCTATGAGCGAAGTAGCGATGGCTTATACAGTTATCAAGCGCCTGCACCTACACCATCAAGATTGAATATTCCTTTCTTTGTAAGCCGCGGCTATATTGTATTTGTACCCGATATCTGGTACAAAACCGGATATCCTGGACAAGGCGCGTATGACTATATTTTAAGTGGTACTAGGGCTGTGGTAAAACAAGGTTATGTAGACAGTACCAAGATTGGTTTACAAGGACAGAGCTGGGGTGGATACCAAATTGTGTATTTAATTACCAAGACCAATTTGTATGCTGCTGCTTGGGCAGGTGCGCCGGTTGCAAATATGACTTCAGCTTATGGTGGTATCCGATGGGGTACAGGACTCAACAGACAGTTCCAATATGAAAAAACGCAGAGTAGGATTGGTGCAACCCTTTGGGAAAAACCCAATTTGTATCTAGAAAACTCAGCATTGTTCTCATTGCCAAAAGTAAAAACCCCATTGGTGGTGATGGCCAATGACGCGGATGATGCAGTGCCTTGGTACCAAGGAATTGAAATGTTCACCGGTCTTCGTCGCTTGGGTAAACCTGTATGGATGTTGAACTATAACAACGAAGCCCATAACCTAATTGAAAGAAAAAATCGCAAGGATATTCAAATTAGAGAACAGCAGTTTTTTGACTATCTATTAAAAGGAGAGAAACCTGCTAAATGGATAGCAGAAGGTGTGCCTGCTGTATTAAAAGGTAGGGACTGGGGACTAGGTTATTAAAGAGCCAGATAATAGTCTTTTAGTAAAGCCGTAAATGCTTTGGAGTAAACCCCGTTTTGTTGAATGAATAGCTCTTCAACAGACGGGGTTTTTGCTGTTTGAGAGAATAGTAAAAAGCTTCTAAAAGCCTTGTGCTTTTCTGTTTGATAAATGGTTGCTTCTGCTGAAACATGCCAACCCAATTTGTGGGCATGGTTAATAGCAGCCTCGCGGCGATGGCAGGGCAGGATCATGCTCAATTGCCCCGATGGTTCAACTAGTCTGTTCATGGCCAGGAATAAGGCTTCTAGCGTTAAAGCGCTGCTATGCAAGGCTAGGTTTCTTTTGGCATCAGGCGAAGCCAAGTCATGTTCATAGAAAGGTGGATTGGAAAAAACCAATTGATAAGATTGATTCGATTGCCAATCATTGACATTGGCTTGAAATACTTGTAAGCGATTAATAAAGGGAGAGGCGCTGAAATTCTCTTTGGCTTGTTGGGCAGCAGCTTTTTCTATTTCAATGGCATCAATGTTGCAAGCAGTTTTTTGTGCCAATAGTAAACTGAGTAAACCAGTTCCAGTGCCAATGTCTAAACAGTTGGTAATACTAGGCTGGTCTTGTATATGATTTGCCAGCCAGGCTCCATACAAACAGGCATCTGTACAAACCTTCATGGCGCAATATTCTTGCCAGACGGTGAATTGTTTGAATTTAAAAAAATGATTGGGCACGGTAAAAAGTCAAAAGTCAAAAGTCAAAAGTCAAAAAAATGAAATTAAAGGAACCAATTGATTCTTGTAAATAAGAAAGCTCCCCGATTCATAGGGGAGCTTTCAAAAAAATCAAACTAAAAACTATTTGTCTGAAGTAAGGCTGGCCACCAAGTACTCTTGGTTTAACCTAGCAATATTGCTAATAGAGATTTCTTTAGGGCAGGTAGCTTCACAAGCACCCGTATTGGTACAAGCACCAAATCCTTCCTTGTCCATTTGAGCCACCATGTTAATTACACGTGATTTGCGCTCAGGTTCACCCTGTGGCAACAAAGCCAGGTGGGACACTTTGGCACTCAAGAACAACATAGCTGAACTGTTTTTACAAGCAGCTACACAAGCACCACAACCAATACACATAGCAGCTGCAAAAGATGCATCGGCTTTGTCTTTGTTAATGGGCAGGGAGTTGCCGTCTACTGCATTACCGGTGTTCACGCTAATATATCCACCAGCTTGAATAATACGGTCAAAAGCAGAACGGTCTACCATCAAATCTTTGATTACTGGAAAGGCGCCAGCTCTCCATGGCTCAACAGTAATGGTTTCTCCGTCTTTAAATGCACGCATGTGCAATTGGCAGGTAGTATTGGCTTTCCAAGCACCGTGTGGTTTACCATTGATATACATGGAACACATACCACAAATACCTTCGCGGCAATCATGGTCAAACGCAATGGGATCTTCGCCATCGCGGATCAACTGTTCATTTAACACGTCAATCATTTCTAAAAAGCTCATCTCGCTTGAAATGTCTTTTACTGGATAACTTTGAAAACCACCTTTTTCCCTGCTATTTTTTTGTCTCCAGACCTTTACGGTCAGATTCATATTGTAATGTTCCATCTTTGCAATTTTTCAATTAATGTCAAAAATCAAAATCGAATTATTTGTAAGAACGTTGCGAAGGTTTCACTACATCATAGACCAATGGTTCCTTAATAAGGTTCCATTCATGTGCAGATTTGGATTCCCAAGCGGCAACATACATAAAGTTAGCATCGTCACGCAAAGCTTCACCGTCTTCTGTTTGGAATTCTTCACGGAAATGACCACCGCAGCTTTCATTGCGGTTCAGTGCATCTACACACATTAATTCTCCTAGTTCAATAAAGTCAGCCACACGATTGGCCTTATCTAATTCAGGATTCATTTCATTAATGCTTCCAGGAATACGAACATCGCTCCAGAATTCTTTTTTCAAGGCTTGAATCTCTTGAATGGCTTGTAACAAACCTTCTTTGTTTCTAGCCATTCCACATTTGTCCCAGATGATTTTACCCAAACGCTTGTGGAAACTTTCAACAGTTTGTGTACCCTTAATATTCATCAGGGTGTTAATCCTATCAGCTACTTCTTTTTCTGCTTCTTCAAAGGCGGGGTGAGAGGTTTCAATGGCTTTGTTATAAATCTCATCGGCCAAGGTATTACCCAAAGTGTAAGGAATCACAAAATAGCCATCGGCCAAGCCCTGCATCAAAGCAGAAGCACCTAAACGGTTGGCGCCGTGGTCACTGAAATTGGCTTCACCCAACGCATACAATCCTGGAATAGTGGTTTGTAATTCATAGTTAACCCAAAGACCGCCCATGGTATAGTGTACTGCTGGATAAATCCGCATAGGGAATTCATAAGGGTTTTCACCAGTAATCTTTTTATACATATCAAAAAGATTACCGTATTTCTCTTTCACTACTTCCTTACCCAAAACAATAATCTCTTCCATGCTCTTACTGCTATTGCCTTCTTTTCCAGCTTCAATCTTACCATAACGCACTATCGCGTCAGCAAAATCTAGGTAAACCGCTTGTTTGCTAGTTCCCACACCATAACCCTCATCGCATCTTTCTTTGGCAGCCCTTGATGCCACGTCACGTGGAACTAGGTTACCAAATGCAGGGTACCGGCGCTCTAAATAATAATCCCTTTCTTCTTCCGGAATATCAATGGCTTTTCTTTGGTCATCTTTCTTTTTAGGAACCCAGATCCTACCATCGTTTCTCAGTGACTCTGACATCAGGGTCAATTTGGATTGGTGGTCTCCACTAACGGGAATACAAGTAGGATGAATTTGAGTAAAGCAAGGATTGGCAAATGCAGCCCCTTTGCGGTGTGCTTTCCAAGTGGCCGTGGTGTTGCTACCCATGGCATTGGTAGACAAATAGTATACGTTTCCGTATCCACCGGTACAAAGTAATACAGCGTGTCCAAAATGTCTTTCTAGTTCACCATTCACCAAATTACGTGCAATAATACCCCTAGCTTTACCATCAATTTTTACAATTTCTAGCATCTCATGACGGGCAAACATTTGCACATTACCTAAAGCAATTTGTCTTTCCAGAGCTTGGTAAGCACCAATCAATAATTGCTGTCCAGTTTGACCGGCAGCATAAAAAGTTCTTTGAACCTGTGTGCCACCAAAAGAACGGTTGCTCAATAATCCACCATATTCACGTGCAAAAGGAACACCTTGGGCAACGCATTGGTCAATAATGTTGGTACTCACTTCTGCTAAACGGTGAACGTTGGCTTCCCTTGCGCGATAGTCACCACCTTTAATGGTATCATAGAATAAACGGAACACGGAGTCTCCATCGTTCTGATAGTTTTTGGCAGCATTAATACCGCCTTGTGCGGCAATAGAATGGGCTCTGCGCGGAGAATCTTGAAAACAAAAGGCTTTTACTTTATAGCCTAGTTCTCCAAGAGCAGCAGCAGCGGAAGCTCCAGCCAGACCGGTTCCAACAATGATCACTTCCAACTTACGTTTATTGGCAGGATTCACCAGTTTGCAATGGCCCTTGTATTCCGTCCATTTATCATCTAAAGGTCCCGAAGGGATTTTGGCATCTAACATACACCTGAATGTTTACTATGATTAGAATATACTGTTTGTAAGAACGATTCCGGTTCTGCCGGAAACTTGATTAATTGATCCATCCAAAATAGAAGCTCAGTGGCATCATGGCAAAAGCCAAGGTTACTACAATAGAAAAACCTAGACCCAGACTAACCAGCATCAGGTTGTATTTTCTATTGTGAACACCCACTGTGCGGAAAGCACTTTGGAAACCATGTGCCAAGTGATAGCCCAATGAAAGGCATCCCAAAACGTACACTATCACCACCCACAAAACACTAAAGGTTTCTTTCATTTTGGCATAGAGGTCAATTTCTTCACCCAAGACAAAATTTTGATGTGCCCTGTTAGGAAACCAGAAATCAGACAAGTGCAACACTAGGAACAATAAAATCAAAGTTCCTAAGATTCCCATGCTGCGGCTATACCACTTGCTACCATCGCTGTAAGCAACAGCATAACCAACACTGCGTTTTTTGCGATTGTCTAATTCTAGCATCAGACCCTGAACTATATGCAGGATTAATCCAACAAATAGACCAATTTCTAAAATCCGGGGAACAACATTGGCTCCCATAAAGTGTGCACCCTTGTTAAACATTTCACCGCCGTCATTAGCCCAGATACAGGCATTCAGACCAGCGTGAACTATTAGAAAAAGAATCAAGAAAATACCGGTGAAAGCCATTACCAGTTTCTTTCCTACCGATGAAGTGAAGACTTGTTTCCAGGTCATATTGCAAGTTTAGTTTTGAGAAATCGCTGCAAAAATAACGCATCCATCAATGCCATAATTGAAAACTTGGTTTTTTTGTACATTATTTGAGACAACGATTGCGTGAGATTGTTCTGAGAATTCAATAAAAAAGATATTTGTTGAAGGCTTTTTTCACTGAAAAGGGCTTTGGCTGAACAGCCATTTGACCGCTCACATAAAAAACGCCTCGTTCTAAGTGTTTCGCTGCTTACATTTGAGGCATGTTAAAACTCTTCAGCATTCTATGGAATAGCTTCAAGATGGCCCTGCAAGAATTGCGGGTAAACAAGCTGCGTACATTCCTTTCTTTGTTTGGGATTACTATTGGTATTTTCTGCATCATTGGGGTATTGGCTACCGTAGACAGTTTGGAACAAAAAGTCCAAAACGATATTAAATCACTTGGGAATAATACCATCTATATTGACAAGTGGAATTATGGCGGAGGCCCTGACTATCCATGGTGGAAATATGTAAAGCGTCCTGTTCCAAAATATGATGAAATGAAAATTGTAAAGGAGAAAAGTCAACTGGCCGCCTATGCTACTTTTTTCATGAGCAATAATGTGAACGCTAGTTATATAGATAATATCCTCAATAACGTGAACCTATATGGCGTTACAGAAGACTTTAATAGCATTCAAACCATTGATATTGCCCATGGGCGATATTTGAACGAGTCCGATTTTGAAAGGGGAGGCCCTACCTGTTTAATTGGATATACCGTGGCGGATGAGTTATTTGGTAGCCAAGAAAAAGCAGTTGGTAAAGAGATCTCTTATAATGGTAAAAGACTTATAATTGTTGGGGTCATCAAAAAACAAGGTCAGAGTTTGATTGGGGGATTTAATTATGACCAATGTATTATGGTTACTTATAGGTATTACTCCTCTGTATATAATCCAGATTTTAGTAATCCCAGTATCATGGTTCAGGGTAAAGCCAATGTTTCTTCAAAGGCTTTGCAAGATGAATTGACAGGTGTGATGCGTCAGTTGAGAAGATTAAGTCCCATGGATGAGGACAACTTTTCTTGTAATGATGTGGCCATGTTTAGTGAACAAGTCAAAGGCTTTTTTGGACAAGTAAGTGCAGGTGGATGGGCCATTGCAGGATTGAGTTTGATTGTAGGCGCTTTTGGTGTAGCCAATATTATGTTTGTAACTGTGAGAGAAAGAACCAGTCAAATTGGTTTAAAAAAAGCCCTTGGAGCCAAACGCAGTACCATTCTAACCGAGTTCTTAATTGAAAGCGCTTTCTTGTGCATCATCGGTGGTTTGGTAGGTTTATTCCTTGTTTGGTTATTGTCATTAGCACTGACCAGTATACTGCCATTCCCCATTTTTATTGCACCTAATATTGTTTCATTGGCCATGAGCATCTGTATTATTCTGGGAATTATCTCTGGAATCATACCTGCATCCATTGCAGCAAAGATGGATCCTGTGGTAGCTATTAGAACTAAATAATCATTTATCTATAGACTTTTCAAAAGCCACATCGCAAGTGTGGCTTTTGCTTTTAACTTTGTAGTATGGACCCTTTGCAACCTGCAGTCATATTGGCTATTGAATCTTCTTGTGATGAAACATCTGCTTCCATTTGCAGTAATGGTTCTATCCTGAGCAATAGGATTGCCACCCAATCTGTTCATGAATCTTATGGGGGAGTAGTGCCTGAATTAGCCAGTAGGGCCCATATGCAAAATATTATTCCAGTTGTTGATTTAGCCTTGACAGAAGCTTATCCTAATCTAACTCCAGCGGAGCGATGGGGTCAGCTATCGGCCATTGCTTGTACCGAAGCTCCAGGTCTCATTGGATCTTTATTGGTAGGCGTTCAATTTGCCAAATCATTAGCCCTAGCTAGAAATCTGCCTTTGATTGCGGTGCACCATATGCAAGCACATGTATTGGCTAATTTAATTGGTCCCAACCCTCCAAGTTTTCCATTCCTATGTTTAACGGTTAGTGGAGGGCATACCCAAATTATTTTGGCCAAAGCACCACTAGATTTAGAGATCTTGGGACAGACTATTGATGACGCTGCAGGGGAGGCTTTTGACAAAACGGCAAAGTTGATTGGGCTGCCTTATCCGGGAGGTCCGTTGATAGATAAATATGCGGCACTTGGCAATCCCTTGGCCTACAAATTTGCAGAACCGCAGATTCCAGAATTGAATTTTTCCTTTAGTGGTTTAAAGACATCTATTCTCTATTTTCTGCAAAAACAAGAACCCGATTTTGTTGAGAAAAACTTGAACGATTTGTGTGCATCGGTGCAATATTCAATTGTCCAAATCCTTCTAAAAAAACTCAAAAAAGCGGTAGTGCAAACTGGCGTAAAACAGGTTTGTTTAGCTGGAGGTGTAAGTGCCAATTCTGGACTCAGAACTGGCCTGCAAGCTATGGGTGTAAAACATGGTTGGAAAACCTATATTCCTGATTTTGAATTTTGTACTGATAACGCTGGAATGATTGCCATTACTGGTTATTACAAATATTTGGCAAAAGATTTTTCGGGTCTTGATCTGCAGCCATCGGCGCGAGCGAATTGGTAATTTTCACTCCTCACTTCTCACTTTTCACTCCTCACTTCTCACTTTTGTAAACCTCCCTCGTTGTTAAGCATATACGTAACTAAACTGCCATCTTGGTTTAGTTCTACAACCCTAAATCCTTTATACGCCGTTCCCCAATTACCACCAATATGTGCATCAAAATAAAAAGGAATTTTGCCCTGCAATTTCACGCCATCCTGATCGTGTTCGTGCCCATGAAATACGGCTTTGATATTGGGATATTTGGCCAATAATTCAAAAAAAGCGGGTGTGTCAATACCATTCTTGGTCCACGTGGCTTGCGGAATATGAACAAAAAGAAAAACCTGTTTTTGTTTTTTAACTGCCTCCAAAGACTCTTTTAACCATACCAAATCTGGAGATAAGTATTCTCCTTTTTCATTTGAACTATCCATTAATAAAAAAGGATAGCCATTGACGGTGATTTGGTGATTCAGCGGATACCCCCAAGTCTTATTCCATAACTCCGCAGATACCATATCATGGTTACCCCTAGTTACATACCAAGGCATGGTTAATCGGTCAATTCTTTGTTTTACTTGAGCCAAAAACATGGATTCATTGTGAATGAGATCACCATTTATTACCGTTGCATCCAATGGATGTGTAAGATGAAACAGATTAATCTGATCAATCACTTTGTCCATCATGGCTTGGTATTCCGTATTGGGTTGTCCATAATGGGAATCAGAAGCAACCACAAATCTTAATAGTACTTTATCTTTCTGGTCAAATAATTCAGCAGCACTAATACTATTGAGTTTTCCACTTGCCAATAGAATAGAAGCAAAACTAACCTGTTTGATAAAAGACCTTCTGCTATTTTGTATAGACTTATTTGACATAATGTTGATTTTAACAAACCTATTGATAATGAATGTATTTAAGCCTGATTAACTAAATAATTAATAGAAACTTCACAGACCCATTTCCCCGATTTTTTTGTCTATTTTTTGTTTCTATAAAACTGGTTTTGAATTTTGACTATTGAATTTACCCGTTTTTACTGCAATTCTGCCCTCTAAACCTTAATTTTGCGCCAAAATCAGCAGAAATAAATGATTAGTGCAAGAAATATCACCCTGGCTTATGGTAAAAGGGTATTGTTTGATGAAGTGAATATCAACTTTATCAAGGGTAATTGTTATGGGGTGATTGGGGCCAATGGAGCCGGTAAATCCACGTTTTTAAAAATCTTAAGTGGTGAAATTGAACCCAATAAAGGGGTGGTAGAAATTTCAAAAGGAGAGCGTATGTCTTTTTTGAAACAGAACCAGTTTGAGTTTGACGAGTGCACGGTGTTGAATACGGTTCTCATGGGGCATAAGCACTTATGGGAGGTAATGCATGAACGTGATGCTATTTATGCCAAGGCCGATTTTACAGAAGAAGATGGTATGAAAGCCGGTGAACTAGAAGGTGAGTTTGGTGAAATGGGCGGATATGAAGCGGAGAGCAGTGCAGGTACTTTATTAAGCAGCTTGGGTGTGAAAGAAGACTTGCAGCAAAGCTTGATGAAAGATATTCCATCTAACTATAAAGTAAGGGTATTATTGGCGCAAGCGTTGTTTGGTAATCCCGATATCTTGTTATTGGATGAGCCTACCAATGGATTGGATATTGAAACCATTGGTTGGTTAGAAAACTTCTTGGCCGATTATGAAAACATTGTATTGGTGGTAAGCCATGACCGTCACTTCTTAGATACCATTTGTACCCACGTTGCCGATGTGGATAGGTCCAAGATCAAGACTTTTACTGGTAACTATACTTTCTGGTACGAGTCATCTCAGTTGATGAGCCGTCAGATTAATGACAAGAACAAAAAGAACGAAGAGAAGCGTCAGGCTTTGTTAGACTTTATTGCCCGATTCTCTGCCAATGCTTCTAAGAGTAAACAAGCCACTTCTAGAAAGAAGGCTTTGGAGAAATTGACCATTGAAGAAATTGAACCATCTAATCGTAAATATCCTGGCATCATCTTTCAGTCACTACGTGATGTAGGTAATCAAATTCTAAACGTAGAGAGCCTAAGCAAATCTGTTGATGGAAGAAAGTTATTTGACAAAGTAAATTTCAGCATCAATAAAGGAGAGAAGATAGCATTCTTAAGCCGTGACCCATTAGCCGTTACCAGCTTCTTTGAAATCATCAATGAAAATCAAAAAGCAGATACTGGAAAATACGAATGGGGAACTACCATAACAAAAGCTTACTTGCCCGTTGAGAACAATGAGTTCTTTACAGAAGGTCTTACCCTAATGGATTGGTTACGTCAATATGTACCAGCGCATGTAACTGATGCAGATGAACCCTTTATCCGTGGATTCTTAGGTAAGATGCTATTTAGCGGAGATGATATTGCTAAAAAGACGAATGTGCTGAGTGGGGGAGAGAAAGTGCGTTGTATGGTAAGCCGTATGATGTTACAAAATCCCAATGTGGTAGTTCTTGACCAACCAACCAATCACTTAGATTTGGAAAGTATCCAAAGCTTTAACGAAGGTTGTCAAACATTCAATGGTATTGTATTGATTACATCTCATGACCATACTTTCTTACAAACAGTTGCCAATAGAATTATTGAGTTAACACCTAAAGGAATCATTGATCGGTTAATGACTTTTGATGAATACATGGAAGACGCAAGGGTGAAAGAATTGAGAGAAACGTATTATAGCTAACGTTATCAAATAGTTGAATTCCTGAACAAGACTAAGAAACCTGCAGTAATGCGGGTTTCTTGCATTTGGGCAAGGCCTAAATAAGTGATGTGCTATTTATTGCTTAAAAAGTTTTATTTTATTAAGTTTCAATTGGCGCTTGCTTAGCATAAGTAGGAGGTGAGTATATAGTTTTTTTTAAAAAATAACTTGCTAATTATTTTTAATAAGTTAATGTGGTAAAGTATTTAAAGATTTGCTGTCTAATTATTGCAAATCAAATTAATTTAACTTAGCTTTAATTAAGACTGTGGTTATTACTACAAAAAAACTGAAGTAAATACTACAATTTAATCATTTAATTTAGATAAAACATCAAAATTGATGACCCCCTGCATCAGCAACCCCTAAGCTTATGAAATCAACATTTCTACTCAAGGTTTTACTTCCAATTGTATTGTTCCTTACGGGGAACCTTTTGATTGCTCAGACAATCACAACAACTGGAACACTCTCTGTTGTTAACGCTACTTATGGAACAGCTTCACCTGAAACTAGTTTCACTGTGGAAGGGCCTGCTTCTTTTACGGAAGGGATTTTAGTTACAGCAGCAACTGGTTATGAGGTTTCATTGTCCTCTGGTTCTGGGTTTGCAAACAATGTGACCACAACATATGCAGCTGGTATTGTTTCCCTTCAAACAATATATGTTCGCTTAAAAGCAGATGCCTCAGTTCTTGGTGGTCCTTATGCTGGCAATATTGTTTTAACGCATCCATTATCTACTACCGTTAATGTGGCTACGGTATCTAGTACGGTTAGTCCTAAACCAATCACTATTTCTGCTCCAGCCATTGCGCCTAAAATGTATAATGCTACAACTGCAGCAGGTTTAATTACTCCAGGAACTGTTGCTGGTTTAGTGGGAGCTGAATTACTTACGGTTACTCCGTCTGCAACTGCATATAGTAGTGCCAATGTGGGTGTAGCTTATACATCTACGGTTTCTTATGTTGTAACTGATGGTGTTGGTGGTCTTGCTACTAACTATTCTGCTCTTGCGTCTAACAACTTAACTTCTTTAAGTATTACTCCTGCGTCTTTAACCATTACTGCTAATGGCGTGAATAAATACCACGGTGATGTATTAGCTAGTCCAGTTGTTGGATCTACTGCATTTGCTACAACTGGTTTAGTTACTCCAGAAACCGTTGGATCAGTTACCATCACTTATGGTGCAAGTGCATTGGCTCCTGCAGCATTGGGTGCTAATCCTGGGCATGTTGTTCCAAGTGCTGGAACGGCAGGTACATTTACTGCTTCTAACTATGCCATTGCCTATGCTCCTGCAACATTAACAGTGATTCCAAATACCAATGCTTATTTGAGCAATTTGGTATCAAGCACTGGTGTATTAAATACAGCATTTAATAGAAATGATATTGACTACGAAACCTATGTATTGATTGCAGTGAATAGCTTAACAGTTACACCAACAACTGAAAATCAATTTGCAACCATTCAGGTTCGTATCAACAATACTGGATTTAGTCCTGAGCCTTATGCGCCTGTATTAAGTAGTGCAGCTTCTCCTGTCATGACATTACAAGAAGGAGACAATATGATTGATATTACCGTTGCTGCCGAAGACGGCGTTGCCGTGAATAATTATAGAATCAAAGTGTCACGTGAGGCTAGCTGGGTGTCTGGCGGCGGGGGTGGTGGATTAGAAAGCCGTAGCTTGGGCGATGCTGTTGCTAAGCGCATTTTCAACAAAGCCATCCATTCTGAAAATGGACCAGTTGATTATGGTAAATTGCCTCAGGTTCAATTTAGAGATGTACAAAATAGGATACAAGGAACTGAGCCTTCTAAAGTAAGTCTTACCAGTATTATGCCTGATATCACGTCTAAAGGGTATGCAGCTTATAACAGTTCTCCTAAAGATTTGACTAGCATTACTAATGCTAAAGAAGTAATTGCCTTTGACTTCACTGCCAACAAAGAAGTAAAAGCGGTTGCTTTTGCTACTAAGACTTTGGGTGAATTGTATGACCACACCAAACCAATCTGTGATCGCTTAAAAGGAGCTACCTTGTTAGGTGTAGAAACGGTGAAAGTGCAAGGTTTTGAGTTTGTTAAGTACAGCCTTAAAAATGAGAACGGTCAAAAAGAATACGCTACCAGCTTTACAGTTGGTACTAAATCTGGCAGACCAGACTTCTCTTTACAGTCTATTTACTTGACTCAAGATTATGCTAATGACGAGACTATGTTCAACTTCCAGTTATGGGCAGGTTCTACCTCATTGGTAACAGACATGGTTGCTGATATCCTAACCAAGATCAAGGCCATTGCTCCAGTAATTGTGATTAAGTCTAGCGTATTGCCTAATATATATGTTGAGTCTGGTAGTCGTGACGGACAGCGTGTGAATCTGGTTGTGAAGAACGCTACTGCTAATACCAGCGGATACTTCAAACTAGAAGACAAAGCAACAGAAACATCGGCTAGTAGCGTGGTAAGGAGTATTCCTTTTACCATCAATGCAAATGGTAAGACCAACGTTATCATTCCAATGGATGACAATTACGAAAGTACTTTGACCATATATGTAGGTGGAGAAGTAAAAGACGTATTGTACATGTCTGATGGAACATGGGCTGTTGATTACAACAAAGCAACCACTGTGTTGAGCAGTTTTAAAGTAACCAATGATAGCAAACGTGTATATAGTGCTGATGAATATCCCTTATTACGTAATGTGGAAATCAAAGCCAATAGTTCAGAGTTTGTATCGGTAGTTAAGCTGCTGCGAGGTGGTGGAGCTACTGCAGATCTAAATGCCTTTAAAGGACTTAAGTTCTCTGCAAGTGGTGGATATAACCTACACGTTACCTTGGTGAAAAATGGTATTGTTAACTACAAAGATCAATATGCAGCCAATGTTCAACTAGAACTTGGTCAACAGGATTACTATGTTTCTTTGGATAATTTCAAATCAGCTGCTACAAGCGCTAAGATTGACGCCAAAGATATTACCAGCATCATTTTCACTGTAGAAGTAGGAACAGGCAGAAATAGCCCAATTTCTACCACTATTGCTAATGTAGCCTTTACTAAGGAAGACCTAAACTACCTGAATAGTTTGGATGCCAAAGCGGTATCAGTTTATCCTAACCCGGTTACTGGAAATAGGATAACTGTCAATTTTAGCAGTGCTAAAGCGGCTGAGTTAAGCTTAAGGGTAACCGATATGAATGGTAAAGTATTAACACTAAGACAAGTTCAAGCTGTAAAAGGTATGAACACGGTTCAAGTGCCGGTAAGCAATGGGATAACTGGTGTACACCTGATCTCATTGGATGGTGGAGAGGCCAAGTATAAGACTATCAAAGTGATGATTGCTAACTAATTACCCCTATAACCAATACCAAGCGGTCAGTAGTAATACTGGCCGTTTGCTTTTAGAGACTTGGAGGAGGGAAGAGATAAGAGTGAAGAGTGAAGAGTGAAGAGGGAAGAGTGAAGAGGGAGGAGTGAAGAGTGAAGAGGGAAGAGATAAGAGTGAAGAATGAAGAGTGAAGAAGGAAGAAAGTGTGAAGGGGGGAGATGGTGAGAGTAGTTGGGGCTGTTTCTTAATTCGTTGATGAATTGTTTGAAATGGCAATTCCGTTCAAGGGAATACCATAAATAAACTGTAAATTTGCCCTTCCAAATGTGGAAAAACAGTTGAAATGGCAGTTTTCAAAACTAATTGCCCCCCAAATGTGTAAAATTTAAATAAAAAAAGGCGATTAGGTATTGGTATTTTGCTGCTTTTCCCTACCTTTGCCGTCCCGAAAAAAATTAGAGTCATGGCAAGAGTATGTCAGGTTACAGGAAAAAAGCCACAAACTGGTAATAGTGTTTCTCACTCAAACATTAAGACTAAGCGTCGTTTTCTACCCAATTTACAAACAAAGCGTTTCTTTTTTGCTGAAGAAGACCGTTGGGTTACCCTTAAGGTTTCTACAGATGCTTTAAGAACGATCAACAAGAATGGTCTTTCAACTGTGATCAAGGAATTGAGACTGAAAGGATCTAAGATCTAACTATTAACAAAGAAAACTACCTAATACAATGGCAAAGAAAGGTAACAGGGTTCAGGTGATCCTGGAATGCACAGAGCACAAGACCAGTGGAATGGCGGGTACAAGCCGTTATATCACTAAAAAGAACAAAAAGAATACCCCTGAGCGTATTGAACTCAAAAAGTACAATCCAATCTTGAAAAAAGTAACCGTTCATAAAGAAATTAAATAGTCATGGCAAAAGCAGCTTCAAAAAACGCTAAAATTAAAGATGCTAAGGCTTCTGCCGAGGCAAAAAACTGGACCAAAGTAATCAAGGCTATCAGAAGCCCAAAGACCGGTGCATACACTTTCAAGGAAGCGATTGTGCACAAGGACAAGGTGAAGGATTTCTTAACTGAGAAATAATTGGTACCAATACATTATTGAAAAGCTTTCTCTTTTTTAGGGAAGGCTTTTTGTATTTAGTCTATACCAATAGACGAACATTTTCAGCGAATCAACCGAAAACCTTATGAGCTTTTTAGGAAAACTGTTTGGGAAAAAGGAAAAAGAAAGTCTTGACCAAGGTTTGCAAAAAACCAAGGAAGGCTTTTTGGCAAAAATCACTAAAGCCATTGCCGGTAAAACCAGCATTGATGAAGAAGTCTTAGACAATTTGGAAGAGGCCTTGGTTGGAGCCGATGTTGGCATTGAAACCACCATCCAAATCATTGAACGTATAGAGAAAAGAGCCAAGACAGACAAATACCTAAATAGTTCTGAGTTAAACCGCATTTTACAAGAAGAGATTAAAGCGGTTCTAGTTGACGCCCCAGAAGATGCCTACAAAAGCTTTACGGTTCCAGCAGGTAAGAAACCCTACATCATATTGGTAGTAGGTGTAAATGGGGTTGGAAAAACCACTACCATTGGTAAGCTAGCGCACCATTACAAAGCTGCTGGCATGAATGTCTTATTGGGCGCGGCCGATACCTTTAGAGCAGCAGCAGTTGACCAATTGACTATTTGGAGTGAAAGGGTAGGTGTTCCTATTGTCAAGCAAGCCATGGGTTCTGACCCAAGTGCTGTGGCATATGATACGGTTGCATCAGCCATCGCCAAAGGCTCAGACGTAGTGTTGATTGATACAGCCGGTAGGTTGCACAACAAGTTGCACCTGATGGAAGAATTGAGCAAGATTAAAAGGGTTATTCAGAAACTGATTCCAGATGCCCCTCATGAAGTGATGCTGGTGTTGGATGGATCTACTGGTCAGAATGCCGTAGAGCAAGCCAGACAGTTTACCGCCGCTACCGATGTTACCGCTTTGTCCATTACTAAATTAGATGGTACGGCAAAAGGTGGGATGGTTCTTGCCATTGCCAATCAATTTAAGATTCCGGTAAAATATATAGGTGTTGGTGAAAAAATTGAGGATTTAATCCTATTTGATAAGCACGAATTTGTAGATAGTTTGTTTAAATTAGCCCACTAAAAAAATCAACCACAGATTATGAAAAAAATCATTCTTGCATGCCTGCTTTTGGTAGGAGTTTCAACAGTAACAAAAGCCCAATTGGGTGACCTGACCAAACAAGCCAGTTCTTTGGCCGGTGCTGCAGGTTTTGATGTAAACAAATTGACCAGTGGCATCATGGGTAAATTAACGCCGGGTTTGGCTTTAACTGCGTTGCAGCAACCAAAAGTTACCGAAGCGGTTACTGGATTCTTGGGTAAAAAAGCCAATATACTTGGTTTGTTAAAGTCTGACCCTGCTAAATATGCTAGCCAATTTGGTAGCCTATTCAATGGTTTAAAAGGTAATCTGGGTGGAATTTTGGGCAAGGATCAAATGACCAAGTTCTTGGGCATGAAACCTGCTACCAATAATCCAACCAACGTTTTGTCTAACCTGTTTTTCTAGTTAAAAATAACTACAATAACTTCGGTTATTGTCTTAAACATAAAAGCCGTCCTAGTAGGGCGGCTTTTAGTTTTTTTTCATGGATTGTTGTGGGATACACTCAAAAAAATCATGCCCAACCTTTTTTTTGCAGCCATTGAAAGAATAGTTAAGATTTTCCTGCCGCCCTTTTGGTTTATTATTTAGGTTTGTAGCATGCATTCATTCAAAGAATTAGTAGCAGCATTTGCCAATCACTTTGCGGTCAGACATTTTCCAGCGTCTCCCGCCAGTTTATATGACCCAGGAGAATATTTTCTAGCACTTGGCGGAAAAAGGGTCAGACCTGTAATGTGTTTAATGGGCAATGAACTATTTGACAATATTCATGCAGATGCTTATTCCGTAGCAACAGCCATTGAACTCTTCCATAATTTCACTTTAATTCATGATGATATTATGGATGCCGCTCCTTTGCGCAGGGGCATGGAAACCGTACACAAAAAATATGGCGATAGTACAGCCCTCTTAACAGGTGACGTGATGATGATTCAAGCGTATGAATACCTGAATAAAATTCATCCAGCGCACTTGCCGCAGATTCTGCAACTCTTTAACAAGACAGCAAGAGAGGTTTGTGAAGGACAACAACTAGACATGGATTTTGAAAAGCAGGAGCAGGTTTCTTTAGATGAATACTTGAACATGATCAGCTTAAAAACTTCGGTTTTGTTGGCCGCTAGTTTAGAAATGGGCGCCATTTTGGGTGGCTCAGGTGGAGGCAATAGGCAACACTTGTATGCTTTTGGAAAAAATCTAGGTATTGCTTTTCAAATTCAAGATGATTATTTAGATGCCTTTGGCGATCCTGAAAAATTTGGCAAAGATGTAGGAGGCGATATTCGTCAGAATAAAAAAACCTTCTTGCTATTACATGCCTTAGAAGTAGCTGCAGCAGCACAGAAAGCACATTTACAGCAATTAATACAAGATAATCCTGCGGACAAAGTACAACAAGTTTTAGCCATCTTTAAAGCCTGTAATGTTGATCAATGGGCTAATGAACTCAAGGAAAAATATTTGCAAACGGCCCTACAACATTTAGAAGATATTGCAGTAGTCTCTTCCAGAAAAGAACCATTAAAAGAATTGGCAGATTTTCTAATTCAAAGAGAACACTAACTTAACTAGAAATCCATTCAGGTGTTTCCATTTTTATCCATTAATTTGAGGCAAACAATTACACATGTCTAATTCACTGTTCAGAAAGAAGTCTTTAGAAACCATACAAAAGGATTATGACGCGGGTTTGTTGGATGGTCATGGCGCCGATATGAAAAAAGTACTGGGTGTAAAAGACCTGACTTTTATGGGAGTAGCGGCTGTAATTGGTGCTGGTATTTTCTCTACCATTGGTACTGCCGCTTTTAATGGTGGGCCAGGTGTGATATTCTTATTCTTGATAACAGCCGTGACTTGTGGATTTACGGCACTATGTTATGCTGAATTTGCTTCTAGGGTTCCTGTATCAGGAAGTGCCTATACCTATTCTTATGTGAGTTTTGGAGAGATGATTGCTTGGATCATTGGTTGGGCACTGATTTTGGAATATGCCATTGGAAATGTAGTAGTGGCTATTTCTTGGAGTGCTTATTTTAATAACCTACTCAAAGCCATTCATATTGAATTGCCTGTGTGGTTAACTATTGGACATCAAACGGCTTCTATGGCTTATGAAGCAGCCATCGCCGCAGGAAAACCCGTAACGGATCTGGTCTATACCAATGCGCCAGAAGTTTTGGGTTTCAAATTTATCATTAATCTACCCGCTTTTATGATAGTGGGACTCATTACCATTGTAGCGTATATTGGAATTAGTGAGAGTAAAAAGAGCGCCAACTTTATGGTGGGGCTTAAAATTCTGGTCTTGATTTTTATAGCCATCATTGGTTTTTGGTATATTTTTTCTGAAGGAACCACGGCCAATTGGAGTCCATTCTTACCCAATGGGATGACAGGCGTTTTGAAGGGCGTATCCTCTGTGTTCTTTGCCTATATTGGCTTTGATGCTATTTCTACTACAGCGGAAGAATGTGCTAATCCTAAAAGAGATCTTCCAAGAGGAATGATGTATTCTTTATTAATTTGTACAGTCATTTATATAGTAACCACCCTAGTCATCACAGGTATGGTGAATTACAAAGAGTTTGAAGGCGTAGCCGATCCACTCGCCTATGTGTTTGAAAAAATCAATATGCAGAAAATTGGGTTTATCATTTCTGTAAGTGCGGTTATTGCAAGTACCAGTGTGTTGTTGGTATTCCAAATTGGACAACCCAGAATCTGGATGAGTATGAGCCGGGATGGTTTATTGCCCAAGAAATTCAGCAAGCTTAACGATAAATATAAAACACCAGGTTTTGCAACCATCATGACTGGAATATTAGTGGGTACCCCTGTTTTGTTTATTGACGATAAACTCATGACAGACTTAACCAGTATTGGAACCCTATTTGCCTTTGTACTAGTTTGTGGTGGGGTATTGGTCTTGCCAAGACTGGCAAAGGAACCCGGTAAGTTTCAATTGCCCTACGTGAATGCTAAATTCATTGTTCCTGGCATTGTTCTTTTATTTGCATTTTTATTCCGTGAAAGAATCCTCAATGACTTTAGCCATATTACCACAATAGGCTATCAAGAAATCTTGTTCTTGGTATTTGTACTGGCAGCCTTAATTACAGCTACTTTGAGTTTCTTACGCAATTATTCCTTAATCCCTGTTTGTGGGGTGCTCTGTTGTATGTACCTCATGATTGAAATACCCGGTAAGAGCTGGATGGTCTTTTTTGGATGGATGGCGTTGGGGTTGGCTATTTACTTGGTTTATGGTAGAAAACGCAGCAAACTGGCTGCTCATTAATTGCGTTTAAGAACCAGAACAGTTGTAAATTTGTACTTCAACTAGTGAAAAGGAATGAAGTACCAATTAGGCGATGACATTTTGGTGTTATTGAGCAATGAAGAAGGCAAAGTAATTGAGATTATCAACGATAAAATGGTGCTCATAGAAGTGCGTGGGGTTAAGTTCCCGGCTTATATGGACCAGATAGATTTTCCCTATTTCAAAAGATTTACCGAAAAGAAAAAAGAAGCCGCCAAACCTGCTCCCAAAACCTATATTGACCAGGTTCCCAAAGAGAAACCGCAGCCCAGTAAGGTAAAAGTTGCCGATGGAATCTGGCTATCACTGATTCCGAAATTTGGGATAGATGATTTTAATGATGAGGTGGTTGAGTTATTGAAAGTGTGGTTGGTGAATCATTCAGACAAAGCCTATCAGTTTAAGTACCAACAACAATTCTTGGGTGTTACCCATTTTGAATTGGATACCAGTATCCAACCCTTTCATGATTTTTATTTGCACGATATCAAGTTTGAAGACGTTAATGATTCACCTGGATTCTTGTTTGATTTTTCTTTAGTAAATCCAGAAAAGAAAAAAGCCCCCCATTTTGAAACCAGTTTGAAAATCAAACCCAAACAATTGTTTCAAAAAATTGAGGCGCTTAAAGAAGGGAATAGCCCCACAGTGAATTATCTCTTGTTTGAAAATTATCCAGATAAAGTAGACGATGACCGTTTTGAATTAGGTGCATTAGCTGCCAAGGGTTTCAAAATATATGATGCCTCCAAAGGAAGACAACATTTGCCACCGGCCAGAACGGTAGTAGATCTACATATTGAAAAATTGCAAAATGATTGGAAGCACCTAAGCAATTTTGAAATCCTAACCATCCAACTCAATGAGTTTGAAAAATGTCTTGACTTGAGTACCGCCCATTACCAATCTTCTTTAATAGTCATTCATGGGGTAGGTAGCGGAAAACTCAAAGACGAGATTCACGAAATACTCAAATCAAAACGCGAAGTCAAGAATTTTATTAACCAATACGATCCTCGTTTTGGTTATGGAGCAACAGAAATCTTCTTTAAATATTGATTGCATACCTTTGACAAACTACAAACCCGAGCTATCGCTCCCGCGCAAGTGGGGGAGGAAAGTCCGGACAGCATAGGGCAACCCACCGGTTAATGGCCGGCATTACTAGCAATAGTGATAGAGATAGTGCCACAGAAAATAACTACCTCGCAAGGGGAAAAGGTGAAAAAGTGCGGTAAGAGCGCACTGCTTGGCAGGGTAACCTGCTAGGGGGGTAAACCTTGGGTGTTGTAATGCCATGTATAGGAGCGTTTGAAGGCGGCCCGCTTGAGCTCCAGGGTAGGCAGCTAGATCTTGCAAGTAATTGCAAGGCCAGATAAATGATAGTTTAGAAACAGAATCCGGCTTATGAGGTTTGTAGTATTTTTTAGTTTCAATCACCTACTTTTGTTGCATGACAATAGAGCAGCTTAAATATATGAGGGACCGTGTAGTTGTCCTGAGGAGGTTTCTTTGACGTTGAGAACCGCACATATAAAGTAGATACCGACAAACAGCTTTCGCTTTCTCCAGGCTTCTGGAACGATAATAAGCGTGCAACAGCCATTGTAAAGGAAATTAAGGTAAATGAATATTGGTTGAAATTATACCAGCAGGTAGCCGGTGCCGTAGAGGATTTTGCCGTGTTGTTTGATTTTTGGAAAGGGGGCGATGCTTTAGAAGAAGAAGCCCGTGAAGGATATGATCAAGCCATTGCTTTAATTGAGGAAGCTGAATTTAAGAGTACGCTCAATAAACCGGAAGACGAACTTCCTGCAGTTTTACAAATCAATGCTGGCGCGGGTGGCACAGAGAGCCAAGACTGGGCGCAAATGCTCTTACGCATGTATCGCATGTATGGCGAGAAGCAGGGCTGGAAAGTAACCGAATTGGATTACCAAGACGGTGACGCTGCGGGTATTAAAAGTGCCACTTTGCAATTTGATGGTGACTTTGCTTATGGATTTTTAAAAGCGGAAAGTGGGGTACACCGGTTGGTGCGCATTTCTCCTTTTGATAGCAATGCAAGAAGACATACTTCTTTTGCATCGGTATTTGTCTATCCCTTGATTGATGATAGTATTGAAATTGAAGTAAACCCTGCCGATCTGGAATGGGCTTTTTATAGAAGTGGTGGAAGTGGTGGTCAAAACGTAAACAAAGTAGAAACAGCGGTACGTTTAAAACACGGACCTAGCGGATTCATTATAGAATGTCAACAAGCCAGAACACAGGGAGAGAATAGGGAGTTAGCCATGAAGATGTTGAAGAGTAGGCTCTATGAAGAAGAGTTACGCAAGCGGCAGGAATTACTCAATGCTACAAATGCGGGCAAGAAGAAAATAGAATGGGGTTCTCAGATTCGTTCTTATGTGTTCCATCCTTATAAAATGATCAAAGACCACCGTACTGATTTTGAAGTAGGTAATGTTGGGCCTGTCATGGATGGAGAATTAGACGGCTTTATCAAAGCTTTCTTGATGATGGAGAAAGAAGACGCCAATTCCAATTAATTAGACGAATTTTCATCTACTGCTGCTTCTAATACTTTTAGGAAGGGTTTCTCTTTTGGTTCAAACTTGAACCAGCAATAGCCCCCAATAATGGCTATCATGGATGCCAATAACACAGAGATTTTAGCAATGTCTTGAACAGCAACATCTTTGAATGCAAGTGTTGAGATAAAAATGCTCATGGTAAATCCAATACCAGCTAGTATACCCGCACCAATAATTTTATACCATGTAATTCCTTGTGGAAGTTCTGCCCATTTTCTCTGAACCAAAAAATAACAAGCGGCGGTAATTCCCAATGGCTTACCCAAACAAAGTCCTAGGATAATGCCCCAACCCAATCGGCTATCCAATGCTTGAAAGCTATTGGCTGGAACAGGTATGGCAGTATTGGCTAATGCAAAAAGAGGAATGATTAAAAAGTAAACCGGTAAATGAATGCCTGCTTCAAAATTTCTTAAATGTTTTACAGGAACCAAGAAAGCAAAAATGACACCAGCTACCGTAGCGTGTATTCCTGAATTGAACATGCAGTACCAAAGCAAGATGCCTAGTAAAAATTGCCAAATACCAAAAGCTACCTTTTTTTTATTCAGCCAATATATCAAACCAACACAAATAAATACCCCTAATAAATACCCCACTTGTAAATGGCTGCCATAAAATAAGGCAATCACTAAAATGGCGCCAAGGTCATCAATGATGGCTAGAGCGGTTAAGAATATTTTCAAACCTACCGGAACACGCTTACCCAATAAAGCAGCTACTCCTAAGGTAAAAGCAATATCAGTAGCAGTTGGAATGGCCCAGCCATTAATGTTTTCATATCCTTTATTGAATAATCCATAAACAATGGCTGGGGCCAGCATTCCCCCAATGGCGCCAAACACGGGTAATAAGGATTGTTTGATAGAGGAGAGTTGCCCATCCATCATTTCCCTTTTAATTTCCATGCCGGCCAAGAAAAAGAAAATGGCCATTAGTCCATCATTGATGAACAGGAGGGGAGAATTGGGTAGAGAAAGAAAACCAATTTCAACATGGTGTTGATCTAATCCGGAGAAGGGATAATGCCAGAAATGCAAATAGCTTTGAGCAGCCCAATCCCAATTGGCAATCAGCAAAGACAAACCGGTGCAGGCCAATAGCATGATGCCAACAGACTTGCTATCATGCA
The DNA here is from genome assembly GCA_947460595.1 of Bacteroidota bacterium. Classification (GTDB taxonomy): domain Bacteria; phylum Bacteroidota; class Bacteroidia; order Chitinophagales; family Chitinophagaceae; genus Sediminibacterium. The sequence goes on from CANHGS010000002.1 coordinate 125,870, forward strand.
TGAAATGGTTGACTGGGTCAACCAGGTATGTTTTGAAAAATCCACTCATGGTTACAAGATAAATAATTTGTGAGATGCTATGAACAAAGCTTAAAAATCATAGCTCAGCATCTGGAACTTGCTCTTGGGTCTTCTCTCTTCCTGCCATTTAAAATTTCGGAGTTTCAGGTCTTCATGATTCACCTGCCGCATGGGATAGGAGTTGCCAATCAAATTATTCCTAAAAACCACTTTTTGTGGCTTATTGTCTTCAAAGCTAATTTCAATAATATCTGCCTCAGACTTATTTACCCCAGTAAAATGTTTAAAATCGTCAAGGCCATAATACACATTCTCTGCGCTTCCTTTGGCAAGCATTAAATTGATTTGACCATCATTAAACAGGGCGTTGATGCTATTGCCCTTTAACTGATTGTAATAATCCTTGCTACTACTATCGGCTAAATTTAATGCCATGGCATTTTCAAACACATAAAGTCTTTCTGGCTTTTTATTGGCAAGGAACAAATACAAAGTGTCTCCACTAATCTGGTTGCTTTGTGCCCACGCAACCGGTTCTTTAAACAGCCGGAAGGTAGAATCCTGCATGGAATAAAAAAGACTATCGCCTACGGCTTGTAAACTATCTGAGAAAATACGCACATGATAAAATGCTTCTATGAATTTATCCGTGCTACTGTCATCCTTATCTTTTTCGGGCCCTGTTTTAATCATGGGCTGGTGCATAGTACTATCCCTGATAGTGGGTACTTTCCTAGTCTTGATCAAATCTGATAATCGCGCAGAATACAAAGTGTCTGCACTCACATAAATACTGTCTTTGTTTTGTTTAATCAGCAGCAATGGCTTTTGAGTTGCAAGAAATGCAGACTTCTTTTTATTGGTCTTGATATTATTGGCAATCAAATCATATCCTTCTGTACTGTCTTTGCCTCGGTATACTGCATTGCCCGTAAATTCACTCATACCCGTGCTATCATCAAAAGCCATATCATCGGCTGTAAAGGTGTAAGTGCTGTCATCAATCACTGAGCGCTGGCGCAATACCCCTTTTTTGTTTTTGATATCAAACCAACCATCCTTGGTTTTTATAGTTCGCTTTTCATTTAGAATTACTGTAGGGCAGGTGAAGGTTGCAATATCTGTATTGGTATTGTATTGTAAAGTATCTGCATTGATTTTGTACTCAGGATCTACTAGTCTCACTTTTTGTTTAAAAATCACATCCTTGGTATCACCATAATAATAACCTTCCTTACTGGTGAGAACCGTTTTTTTGTCTACTACCTTTCCGCCATTGCGATAGATACCAATTTTAAGTGTTACATCATAGTCAAGGTTATCGGTGGTAAGAACCGCCTTGCCATCTGTGAGTTTTACTTTTTTTTGTAATTGGGCTTTTTTTTCCTTGCCTTGGTACTTGAGGTATTGGGCATAGGTATGTATACTATCAGCATCATTGATATGCACATTGCCAAAAGCTTCTAAGGTATTGAGCAGACTATTGATCACAATACTATCGGCATAGAACAAAGTGTTTTCTTGTTTCACTAGTACATTGCCTCCCAATGAAATTAAGTTGGTAATACTGTCTACTTTTACTGCATTGTAACGGTCGGCTTTGAGAATGTCAATTTGTTTTCCAGGCACCAGCGTATCCACGGGATTTCTTTGTGCCATAACTGAAAAGCCGCACAGGTTTAATAGAACAACAAGAATCAATTTCGGGGACCAACTCATTTTTGCATTGTCTTGGTGGAATCAGTCAGAGGTTGCATGAGTGGTCCGCTTTTATCCTTCTTGCCAAATACAGAAATACTCACATAGCGTTTGGGATGCAAGCGCAAATCGTCTAGTAAAGTGTTAGCGCTATGCATGGTATTGTTCAAATTATTATACAAGGCTTTGTCGTTTATGAGTTTACCCAATGAACCTTCTTGAGAATCTAATTTGCTCATCACCGTATTTAATTTGGATAGGGCTGTTTTTAATGCAGTAACGCTTCCTTCTAAATCGGTCTTAGACAAATGTTCTGTAGTTTGCTCTACATTGCTCATGGTCCTACTCAATTTTTCATTATTGTCCGCCAAGTTTTTAGTGAAACTATTTAGGTTATTCATAGACTGGGTAATAGTACCAGATTGTTGGTGTAACATAGTCTCAATAGATACAGCTGATTTTTGCAAACTGGCCGTTGTCTGATTCATATTAACAATCACTGCTTGTAGATTATTCTTGGTTGATGGGTCAAAGACCGAATTGATATTATTCAAAACGGCATCCAATGTTTTGATGGTTTGTTTTAACTGGTCACCCACTGGGCCCAATTTATCCATGACTTCACCTACCAAACCAGGTTCCGATACCGTTTTAATGGTATCACCAGTCAACATACCCTTGGTAGAATTGCCCAACTTGATTTCTACACTTGGGGTTCCCAACATGCTCTCTTTGATCACGGCCACTGAGTTGTCAGGTATCATGTAATAATCCTTCAACTTAATGGTCACTAAAATACTAGAAAGGGCTTTGTCTGAATTTTCTAATTCAAAAACTGATCCCACTTGGTATCCATTAATATAAACAGGATTTGATACCATAATACCCTTGGTGTTGGCATATTTGGCATATATAAAATGTCCTGTTTTGAACATGGTTCTACCACGCAGGAAATTAAAACCAAGAATCAAAAAGGTGATGGATATGGCAGTCAGGGCGCCCACCTTGGTTTCATTTGAAATCTTCATAGCTACAAAACTAAGGGTTCTTGGGCTGAAGCCTTCTTATCCGTGATGTAAAAAATAAGTGGAAATGGTTAAAATTATTTGGTCCCGCCAACAGAAAGCTGTTTTTCCAAGGAAAATTTGTAGCGTTTTAAAGAACGAATAATGACTTCACAGATTTCTCGCTGTCCGTCTTCGCTATTCAGGTATTCCTCTTCTTCTGGGTTAGAGATAAAGCCTGTTTCAATTAATACCGCCGGCATGGCCACGGCCTGTAATACCCAAATACCCTTTTGGCGTTGTTGAGCCTGACGGCTAATTCTACCTACTTTCTGAAATTCTTCTTCAATGGTCAGGGCTAAATTGGCAGAACGCTGAAAGTACTGTTGGGTTTTCAGGGTAGAAATCATCATTTTGGTAGGGTCATTGCTATTATTCTCGTTCAGAATCTTAGCAGAAACACTGTCCATATACATGTCCATATTCTCCGTTAAAGCTTCTTTCTTAGCATCGGTCTTACCCACTCCATAGATAAATGTTTCGGTTCCTTTTGCAGGGCTAGGGGTAGTCCAGGTATTGTAATCAGTAACTTTTTTAGTGTATTTCTTCTTTTTCTTGCCCTTACCCTTATAATAGGTTTCGGTATGATGTCCAACCACTTCTCTGTGGCGTATATCATCCGCACTGTTCACGTGAATGCAAACAAATAAATCGCCCTTGGCTTGATTGGCAATCTGAGCCTTGGTAATTACGGAATGAAAAATATCCGTTTTGCGGGTCATAACCACTTCCACATCTGCCATTTCATCGCGCAGCATCTGCTCCAATTTCAAGGAAACAGCTAGCGCAATGTCTTTTTCATTGGAGAATTTACCCCTGGCACCGCCATCGGATCCGCCATGTCCTGGGTCAATCACAATCCTGCGCAAGCCCTGTTTTTGCATGGGATTGGGTTTAGGATATATAAAGGACATGGCTACCAAAGCACAAAATCCGCATAAAAAAAAGCCCATAATTGTTCTGCGCATCATATCAATTCGTTAAAGGATTTTCCCCACTAATCATTATACCCCTTGAAGCCCTTATTTTTGCTCCTAGATAACTATGAGCAAACTGTGTAAAATTAACGTAAAAACGCTCCTTGGTATTGTTGTATTGGCTTATTTGCTGATATTAACAATTCATACTGAGGCTTCGCGTGCGCAAGCGCCCATGGTATGGAACTGGTTAAACACCCTACAAGATACGGTTCCTGAAGCCCTACCAGTAAAAAAAAGTATAGAACCAGACCCTGACGATACCACCAAGCTAGATAGTATTCCCCAAGTTGATACCCTGCATATCTCTAAAGATAGTATTGACGCACCAGTTAAATACAATGCCGAGGATTCAGGTGTATTAGTCATTTCTACCAAAGAGTTCATTTTATATGGCAAGGCCAAAATGGACTACAAAGACATGAATCTAGACGCTGCCACCATTAAGTATGACCAGCAAAGCCAGCTCATCAAAGCCTATGGTGGAGTAGATACCGCCAATAATCCGTTAAATAAGCCGCATTTTAACCAAGGAGAAACCAAGACCATTAGTGATTCCATTGCTTTTAATACTAAGACGGGTAAGGCCCTGATTCAAAATACTTTTTTGCAAGAAGGAGAGATTTATGTAAACGCACAACAATTAAAAAGAGTCAATGCCGATGAAGCTTTTGCTAAAAAAGCCCGTTTTACTACTTGTAATTTAGATACACCGCATTTTGCCTTTAGAACAGCCAAGATGAAAATTGTGAATAATAAGCTTGGCGTTTCTGGTCCTGCATTTCCGGAATTTGAGGGAGTGCCCATGCCTATTGGCATTCCCTTTGGTTTGTATCCTTTGAGCAGGGGTAGGCATTCGGGAATCATGGCGCCAGCATTTGCTACCAGCGAAGATTTTGGGGTTGGATTAGAGGGCTTGGGTTATTATAAAGTAATCAATGATAATGTAGATATTACTACCAAGGCCAATATTTACTCCTACGGAGGATGGCTGCTGAATTTTAATAGCAAATACATTAAGCGTTATCGCTACACAGGTAATTTGAATCTCACTTTTCAGAATACCAAAGCACTCAATAGGACTGGAAATTCTAAGGAAGAATTTAACCAATCCAAATCCTATATGATTAACTGGAGCCATAGCATGGATAATAGGGCTAGGCCTGGAACCAGTTTTGGCGCATCGGTGAATTTTGGATCCACTAAGTTCAACCAGTCCCTGCTCAATAATCCTTATGCCAACTATAATAACCAGTTGAGTTCTTCTATCAACTATGCCAAGGATTGGAGGGGTAAATACAATCTTTCTTTGAATGCCAACCATAACCAGAACAGTAATTCAGGTTTGGTAAATGTTAACTTACCAACGGCCAACTTTAACGTAGTTACTTTCTATCCCTTCCAGAAAAAAGAATCAGTGGGTACCCCTAAATGGTATGAGAAGCTGGGCTTGGGTTATAGTGGCAACTTGCAAAACCAATTCTCATTCTACGATAGTACATTCAATTTTCGTAGAATGCTAGACACAGTTCAGTGGGGAGCACAACACAATATTCCCATTACATTGTCCTTGCCTTCATTGGGCCCTATTACTATTGCACCAAGCGTATCTTATGAAGAGCGTTGGTATGGGCAATCTAATACTAAGTCTTGGAATCCAACTACTCAAAAAGTGGATACCACTATAACCAAAGGCTTTTATACGGCGCGTCAAATGGGATTTGGGGTAGGGGCCAATACTAGAATTTTTGGTACTTATTTGTTCAAGAAGTCTAAAGGAGTGCAAGCTATTAGGCATGAGATTAGACCAAATATCTCTTTGAACTATAAACCCGATATGGCCAAAAAAGACTTTTATTCAACACAGGTAGATACCTCAGGTAGAACACAACGTTTTTCTAGATTTGATGGTGGTATTATGGGGTCATTTTCAGAAGGTAAATTTGGTGGTATTGGATTTGGGGTAGACAACCTCTTAGAGATGAAGGTGAAGGATAAAAAGGATACCGCTAATAAGGAATCTAAAAAAGTAAGATTGATTGATGGTTTTGGTTTCTCCTCTTCTTATAACTTAATGGCAGATAGTTTTGCACTAGGCAATTTTAATTTATACGCACGTAGTACTTTATTTGAAATAGTAAATATTACGGCCAGTGCTAACTTGGATCCTTATGATGTAGACAGTAAGGGCTATAGAGTTGACAAACTTTTATTTGAACCTGCCAAGGGTAAATTTGGTAGAATCACCAGCGCTAACCTTGCTATTAGTACTTCTTTTAAGAGTAAGACTAAGGAAGAAAAAGAGGGTAAGGAATCCAAAAGCAAAGACATGCCATTGGATCCTTTTATGACCCCCGATGAGCAACAAAGACAATTGCAATTTGCTAGGGCCAATCCTGCAGAGTTTACTGATTTTAATGTGCCTTGGTCCTTGAGTTTTTCTTATTCACTAAACTACACACAAACCCTTAAATCTGATTATAGTGGTTATCAAAGTCAGATTTTTTCTTCTATGAATTTTAATGGAGACTTTACACTCACACCAAAATGGAAAATGGGGGGTACGGGTTATTTTGATTTTAACGTAATGCAGTTACAGCAATTGAGCATGTTTATTTCACGTGAAATGCACTGCTGGCAATTGTCCATTAACGTTACGCCTATTGGATTGTACCGTTCCTTCAATATTACCATCAATCCCAAATCAGGGATTCTGCGAGATTTGAGGATTAATAGGAGTAGAACTTTTTCTAATTTTTAATCTCAGTATTTTATTGGTAAACAGCTAGTTGATACAGCTGTTTTGAATTAATTATTCGCTAAATAGTAAGCAGACATAATTTGGAATACCTTATCCCTTAATTCTTTGCTAGTTAATCCCACCGGGCTAACCGGTTCTAAAAAATGGATAGCCACTGGGTGTGGTACTAAGTAAAAAGACTTGTCAGCAGGCATGGCTTTTTTAGTATGCAAAATCACTGATGGGATAATCTCAGTTTGCGTATCTACCGCTAATTTAAAAGCCCCATCAAAAAAAGTCTTCAAGGGTTCCTTGGTTCTATTTCTTGTGCCTTCTGGAAAAATGCACATGTGAAATCCCTTTCTTAAAGCGGCTTTCATGTCATCAAAGCTTTTTCTGCGGCTGGCATCGCTATTCCTATCTACTAATACAGAACCTCTGGCATAATAAAACCCAAACAAGGGTACCTTGGTAAATTCTTTTTTGGCAATGGTTTGGTTTGGTCCAGGAATAAATGGTGCAGAAAGGGGAACGTCTAATAATGCATTGTGGTTGCAGGTAACTATATAAGTTTTGCCTTTTGCAAAATGCTCTTTTCCTTTTACGCTAACTGGGCATCCAATTAGGTGTAACCAAGTCCATTGCCAGCCCCTAGCAATGCTAATAAACCACCACATGCCTTTAGGGTCTTTGATGAGTTTGGTTAGTAGAGAGGGGATTAAAATAATCAGGAAGGTTCCTGCAAAACTAATCAGTCCCCAAAAAGCCCAAATTCGGGCAAAGACTTCTACAAAAGGATTGGATGATCTACGTTTGCTCATGCTTGGTTATTTCTTCAGGGCTGCAATATCCTAAATTTCTTTTAAAGCTTAAGCGGGCAGGTCTAAACTCCAATCAATGGGGTCAATTCCTTCTTTTATCAATAGTTCATTGGTCCGGCTAAAATGTCTAGACCCATAAAATCCTTTTTCAACACTAAAAGGAGAGGGGTGGGCCGCTTTTAAAACATGGTGCTTGGTTTGGTCTATCAGTATTTGTTTCTCTTGAGCAAATCTTCCCCAGAGTAAAAAAACAATACCCTGTTTTTGATCTGAGATTTTTCTTATCACGGCATCAGTAAAAATCATCCAACCAATTTTGGCGTGGCTAGCGGGTTCATTGGCTCTTACGGTTAGGCTGGCATTGAGTAATAAAACACCCTGCTGCGCCCATGCTGATAAATTACCGGTGCTAGGAATGGGTAGTCCAATATCTGTCTTTAACTCTTTGAAAATATTCTGTAAAGAGGGAGGACAGGCCACGCCATTTGGTACAGAAAAGCTTAAGCCATGTGCTTGACCGGGTCCATGATAGGGATCTTGGCCAATAATCACCACTTTTAGTTGGCTAAAGGAAGTTTTTTCAAAAGCATGAAAAATTAACTGCCCTGGTGGGTAAACCGTTGCCCCTGTTGCTTTTTCGGTCTTTAAATGGGCCGCAATCTGCAAAAAATAGCTTTTGGAGAACTCCTCTTTGAGCAGTTCTTTCCAACTTTCTTCAATTTTCACCTCCATTGTATGAATTGCTTTTGGCTGCAAACTAATTAAAATTTATTTTTGCGACCCTTCAGGTCGGGAAGCCTAGCTTTCTAAACTGAAAAAGTCCATAAAACACCCCTAATTGGACCGGTAGCTCAGCTGGATAGAGCAGCTGCCTTCTAAGCAGCAGGCCATTGGTTCGAATCCAATCCGGTTCACAAAAACCCGACGAAAGTCGGGTTTTTTATTTACTGAAGCGAAGTAAAAAGCGAAGCGCATTTACGGGAGCTGAAGTAAATAAAAAACCAGCCGCTGACAAGCGGCCAGGGTTTTTGGGTAAGGACCTCCCCAAAGGATCAGCGCAGCTAATCCAACTTTCAAGTAAAAAGCGAAGCGCATTTACGGGAGCTGAAGTAAATAAAAAACCAGCCGCTGGCAAGCGGCCAGGGTTTTTGGGTAAGGACCTCCCCAAAGGATCAGCGCAGCTAATCCAACTTTTCCTTTGAAAGAGAGAAATAGCCTCAAGTTTTTTGGGTAAGAACCTCCAATAAGACTCATATGAAATGCACTCAAATATGATGAGTTAAAAATATCAGCAAATTATATTGACTTATGGAGAGTCAAAAAACGGTTGTAGTTTGTGCCTGACCAAGAATAACTAAGACAAAAGAATAATTTGAAGTACATCTCAAGTATCAAGTGTCAAATTATAGCGAATCCGGCATGGGGTACGTTACATAGCAATATTTCAATACACCCATCCAATGTTCAAATTCATAAATGCTTTATACCCAACTACCTAAATCAAATTGATAGTTTCTTAGAACTTTTAGATGAAGCAGAATTAAAAAGAGCTTCAAAATATCATCAAAAAAAAGATAGTCAACGTTTTATTATTGCAAGAGGAATGCTTAAATTCATTGCAAGTCAATATTTAGGTATACCTGCTGCAATGGTCAAAATTGAAGTTGGAAACAACAAGAAACCATTTATTGATGCTATACTATCTAATAGATTGGAATATAATATTTCCCATTCTGGGAATTGGATCTTATTAGCTTTTAGTTTAGATAGTATTGGTGTTGATGTTGAACAAATTTTGCCAAGTTTTGAATTTGAACCTTTATTACCAGGCTGTTTTAGCCTTTCTGAACAAGAGAAAATTCAGAGTGCCCCAGATGCTAGAAGTAAATTTTATTTATTTTGGACAAGAAAAGAATCCTATGTAAAGGCAATAGCAAAAGGACTGGATGAGCGTTTGCCCAATATTCCTTGTTTAGAGGGGGAGTGGGAACTTGTTTATGAAAATAATACTAGGAAAGATTGGCAGGTATTGAGTTTTCAATTAGATCAAGAACACTGGGCAAGTGTATGTTTTGAATCGCATACAAAAAATATCTTATTCTTGGAAAAGGATAGGTAAAACAGACTAACCATTGAGGCCTAATTGGTATAAGAATCCCATAGCTGAAAGCGCTCCAGCTCTCAGTTATCACAGGGGCGTTTTGTTTTTTAAAGATGGTTTCTTTTACTGACATTTGCCTATCCCGGATCAGTCCGGATTAAATATTTAGATTGCCAAATGAGTTATAATTATTTACCATTAGACCGCAACTGGTTGCATTTTGAACAAGTAAAGCACTTATTAGATTTTAACCAGCAAGTGTCTATCACTTTTGATGCCCATGAGAAGATAGTAGCATGTAGAGCCTATTTAGATAGCAAAATGAAAGATGGTCAAGGCTTGTATTATGGCATTAATACAGGCTTTGGTTTTTTGCAAAATGTACAAATTGATGCGTCTTCTATAGAACAACTGCAATACAATCTCCTGGTATCACATGCTTGTGGGTTGGGAGAAGAAGTTCCAACGGATATAGTCAAGCTCATGTTGATGCTCAAAATAAAATCCTTGAGTTATGGTCATAGCGGCGTGCAAATTGATACGGTAAAACGATTGATGGATCTGTTTAATAATGATGTATTACCCGTTATCTATACGCAAGGTTCCTTAGGCGCATCGGGCGATTTGGCACCTTTAAGTCATATGAGCTTGCCCTTACTAGGTCTAGGCGAGGTGGTGCATCAAGGTGTCAAATATCCCTCTGCAGATATTCTTAAGAAATTTAATTGGAATCCTATATCGCTGCAAAGCAAAGAAGGTCTTGCATTAATTAATGGGACCCAGTTTATGAGTGCCTATGGTTTGTATTGTTTAAAAAAATCGGAGCATTTAATACAAATGGCTAATTTGGTTTCTGCACTTTCCTTTGATGCATTTGACTGCATTTTAGAGCCATTGAATCCAAGCATACATCAAATTAGAGCTCATAAAGGTCAAGTAGAAACGGCAAGGATACTAAGATCCTATTTAGCGGATAGTCCCATTGCTGTTCAGCCTGGCAAACAGGTGCAAGATCCTTATTCTTTCCGTTGTATTCCCCAGGTACATGGTGCTACACTTGATGCTTTTGAGCACGTGTTAGGCGTATTTATGCGTGAAGTAAATTCAGTTACAGACAATCCCAATATCTTCCCAGAAGAAGATTTGATTGTTAGTGGGGGTAATTTTCATGGTCAACCATTGGCCTTGGTATTGGATTATTTGGCCATCGCGATGAGTGAATTAGGCAATATTTCTGAAAGAAGAACCTATCAGTTAATTAGCGGACAACGAGGGCTACCCTTGTTTTTGGTTAAAAATCCGGGATTGAATTCAGGGTTTATGATTCCCCAATACACGGCTGCAGGAATTGTGAGTGAGAATAAGCAATTATGCACCCCAGCTTCTGTTGATAGTATTTCTTCTTCCAACAATCAGGAAGATCATGTAAGTATGGGGGCTAATGCAGCAACAAAATGTTTGCGCGTAATCAATAATGTAGAGAAATTATTATCTATTGAATTGATGAGTGCCGCACAGGCCCTTGATTTTAGAAGGCCAATGAAAAGTTCTCCTATATTGGAAGAACTCATGGCTGCTTTCAGAAGCGTAATCAGCTTTAATGAGGTGGATAGGTATTTGCATGACGATATGGTAGCTACCATACATTTTTTACGAGATTATCAAATTAAAAGCCCCGAATAAAATATTCAACAAAATTTTAATTGAAACATAATTTGTTTTACTTTTTCACCGTAAAAACCAAACTATGAAAAAAATATTATCCTTTATCCTTGCTGTATCATTAAGTTTTGCAGCATTTGCTCAATCAACCACACAATCCATTTCTGAGAAAGTAAAAGTGGTATTTCCCGGTAAGCCAGAAGAAATGAAAGCAGCCAATGGTGCATCTGTTTATACCTTTAAAAAAGATAGCTCCATGACTTATATGGGAATGTCTTTTGATCTTTCTGCTATGGGTTTAACAGCTGATATCATTAGCTCTATGGGTGATGGATTGTGGGACCAAATGAAGGGTGGAATGGTGGCCCAAATGGGTGGTGCAACCCTTGCTAAAGATGAAGTAACTCAATTTAAAGGTAAGAGTTCCTTATATATGGAAATTGACGGGTCAAATTCTACTGCACCGCAATTTCAAGGTAAAAAAGCATATGGTTATGTGTTTTTTATTGGATCTGTTTTACATCAAGTTTTGTTTTATTCTGGTGATGCTAAATCCAAGAAAGAAGACGGATTAACATTCTTTGAAAGTGTAACAATTGCAAATTAGAAGTATCAATGGGGCAAATAAGCCGTTGTTAAATACATAATTTTGGCCGGTTCAAATCTTGAACCGGCTTTTTTATGCCTAAAAACAGGGTTCTTGTATGGAATAGGGGCTTAGCCATCTATTTTGTACATTTGCCGTCTAGAAATGACCCATCCATGAGTGAAGAAAAAAGCCTGAATTTTATAGAAGAAATAGTTGAAGCAGATTTGGCAGCTGGTAAATACCAATCCATTTTGACGCGGTTTCCCCCAGAACCCAACGGTTACTTGCATATTGGACACGCCAAAAGCATTTGCTTGAATTTTGGATTGGCTAACAAATATGGTGGAAAAACCAATTTAAGATTTGACGATACCAATCCCAGTACAGAAGAAACTGAATATGTAGAAAGTATTAAGGAAGACGTTAAATGGTTGGGATTTCAATGGGCGGATGAGTTATATGCTTCTAATTATTTTGAACAGTTGTACCAATTTGCAGTTCAATTAATTGAAAAAGGATTGGCCTATGTAGACGATAGCAATAGTGAAACCATTGCTCAAGAAAAAGGAACCCCCACTCAGGCAGGAATTGAAAATAGCTATAGAAGCAGAAGCATTGCAGAGAACCTTCAGTTGTTTTCTGAAATGAGGTCTGGAAATTACAAGGATGGCGAAAAGGTTTTGCGAGCAAAGATTGATATGGCAAGTTCCAATATGCACATGCGTGATCCTATTATTTATCGTATTAAACACGCACATCACCATAGAACAGGAGATGCTTGGTGTATTTATCCCATGTACGATTTTGCTCACGGGCAAAGTGATTCAATAGAAAATATTACCCATTCCATTTGTACCTTAGAATTTATTCCTCATAGGCCATTGTACGATTGGTGCATTGAGCAATTGGGAATTTTTCCTTCCAAACAATATGAGTTTGCAAGGTTAAACATGACCTATACCGTCATGAGCAAACGTAAGCTGCTGCAATTGGTCAATGAGAAACACGTAGAAGGTTGGGATGATCCCAGAATGTCTACTATTTCCGCCATGCGTAGAAGAGGATATCCTGCAGGAAGTATTCGCGAGTTCTGTGATAAAATTGGAGTGGCAAAAAGAGAAAACCTCATTGATGTTGGATTATTGGAATTCTGTGTTAGAGAGAAGTTGAATAAAACAGCTCTTAGACGCATGGTAGTGTTTGATCCATTAAAAGTGGTCATTACCAATTATCCTGATACGGTTGAAGTGTTGGAGAGTGAAAATAATCCAGAAGATCCTAATGGTGGAACAAGGACAATGCCATTTAGCCGTGAAATTTATATTGAAAGGGACGACTTTATGGAAGTGGCTCCTAAGAAATATTTCCGATTAGCTCCAGGTCAAATGGTGAGACTTAAAAGTGCTTATATTATTAAGTGCGATGAAGTGATCAAAGATGCAGATGGAAATATCACCGAATTACATTGCAGTTATATTCCTGAAAGCAAGAGCGGTTCTGATACATCTGGGATTAATGTAAAAGGTACCCTTCACTGGGTAAGTGTAGCCCAAGCTTTACAAGCAGAGATTCGTTTGTACGATAGATTGTTTAAAGTGGAAGATGTAGCCAATGCCGAAGGCGATTTTAAAGACCATATTAATCCAGATTCTTTGCAAGTGCTTCCTATTGCTTATGCAGAGCCTGCATTACTTAGTGATCAACCTAATAGCACCTATCAATTTATTAGAAAAGGGTATTTTGTTTTAGACAGAGATAGCACCAATGAAAAATTGGTATTTAATAGAACTGTTACGCTTAAAGACGGTTGGGCTAAAGAAGCAAAAAAAGCTTAACCAATGGATTTATTCCAATCTTTTACCAAACACTGGAAACATGCATTTCCACAATTTCAACAGGATAATAGCTTGCTTTTATTGGCTGTTAGTGGAGGATTAGACAGTGTGGTCATGACTCATTTGTTAGCAGCAATGGGATTTCCATGCTATGTCTTGCACGTGAATTTTCAACTTAGGGGAACAGAAAGTGAAAGAGACGAAAACTTTGTAAGATCATTAGCAAAAGCAACAAGCTTAGAAATCTTTGTTGAAAGATTTGAAACATTGGAATTTGCCAAGTTGCATGGGATGGGAATTCAGGAAGCGGCTAGAACCCTTAGGTATCAATGGTTTGAGGAAAAAAGAAAGGAATGCCAATTGCAATTTCCGGATAAAAACGTGCTATTACTTACAGCCCATCATGCCAATGATAATGTAGAAACAGTTTTAATAAATTTCTTTAGAGGAACGGGTATACAAGGGCTCCGTGGCATTACACCGTTTCAAAAAGACCGTTTTTTACTTAGACCATTACTGCCATTTAAAAAAGAAGACCTTATTGGCTTTGCTGAAAATAACAAATTGGCATTTGTAGAAGATAGTTCAAATGAATCCAATAAATACACTCGGAACTTTCTAAGAAATCAGATCTTGCCTCAGTTAGAAGAAAACTTTCCACAGGTAAAAGACAATTTGCTGCAAAATATAGATAGGTTGAATGAGGTTGCAGAGATCTATCAATTGGCTATTGCAGATAGGCTAAGAGGCTTAATGGAATGGAAAGGACAGGAATGTCAGGTTCCCATTTTAAAACTTAAAAAGACGGCCCAATTAAATACGGTGATTTGGGAATTAATCAGGCCATTTGGTTTTACCGTTCAACAAATACCAGAGTTAATCAAATTGATGGATGCTCCCAATGGAAGCTGTTTAACTTCTTCAACACATCAGATTATTAGGAATAGAAAATGGTTATTGATAGCAAAGCTTTCAACACAAGAAAATTCATATGTAGTCATTGAGTCTTCAGATGCTACCATTGAATTTGCAGGAGGGCAGTTGCTTTGTACAACCATTACGCATACTTTTGAAATTGATGCAAATCCACTCAAAGTAATGGTCAATGCCAAGCAGCTTAGTTTTCCATTGTTGTTGCGCAAACCCAAGTCAGGAGACTATTTTTATCCTCTGGGGATGCAAAAAAAGAAAAAATTGAATCGATTTTTTATCGATCAAAAATTGTCTAAAACGCAAAAAGAAGCCGTTTGGATTTTGGAATCCAATCAAAGAATTATCTGGGTTGTGGGTATGCGCATAGACAATAGGTTTAAATGTGAAGCATCTACTGATAGGGTATTGCAATTAAATTTTCAACCTATATTAACCTAGCGGAGATAGCCCATTACTTGGCTGAAAAAAACGGGAACAGGCCTGTAGTCACTTAAAAATTGGCAAGTAATGATTAAAAATACAATGCCAAATATTGCTCCCCATATATGTGCAGAATGATTAATGTTGCCATGGCCCTTTTTGGCCATATAAGCAGAAAGTATCAAATACAATGGTCCAAAAATAAAACCAGGAATATGAAAGGGTAGTGGAAATATACCCAACCCCATAGTAGGATTCAAAAAGATACCTACAAAAATAACGGCAGATACTGCACCAGATGCTCCCAAACTTCTATAATGATAATTGTCCTTGTGTTGAAGGTAGGTTGGCACCAAACAAATGGCCAAGGCAGCTATATAAAGAAGGAGGTAAAGCACTTTACCAGCACCTCCAAAAATTGCTTCAAATGCTCTTTCTACCATATCGCCAAAAAGATAAAAAGAATACATATTGAAAGCTAAGTGCATAATATCAGCATGAATAAAACCACAGCTGATAAAACGGTACCATTGGTTTCTATTAGAAATTGCAGGCGGGTAGAAGATTAAATCATTAATGACTTTTTCATTGGAAAAGGCGGTGAATGAAATAACGCATGTGAGGGCAACTATAGCAAGTGTTATGGTAATCATGTGGCAAATTACGGATTTTAAACATGATGGTATTTCTCGTTTTTAAGAATACTACATGCTCTATACACTTGTTCTGCTAAGATTAATCTAACCAACATATGGGGGAATACCAGTTTTGAAAGGCTCCAAATAGTGTTGGCCCTCTTTGTTACGCTTTCATCCACGCCAAAAGCGCCACCAATTAAGAAAACCAGTCGTTTGCAACTTTCATTGGCCCTTTGTTGTAAGAGTTGAGCAACTCCCGGAGAATTAAATGCTTGGCCTCTTTCATCTAGTAAAATAAGATGGTCATCGCTTTGTAATTGTTGCAAAATGGCCAATGCCTCTGCTTTTTTTAAAGCCAATTCAGACATATTTGCGGCATTTTTGGGCGCTGGAATTAATTGCCAAGACACTGGAAAATATTTGCCAACCCGTCCTGTGAATTCTTCAATTCCAGACTGAACATAGGTTTCATGCGGTTTACCCACGGAAAGGAAAAGCAATTTCATGGGTTAAAAGTAAAGAATGATTTATGATTATACCCACAACTGTTAGCTGCGTACTTTATTCTGATAAAAGCTAATTGACCTAACTTTTATTTAAACCTAATCAAATAAGACTTAAGAGAATTATTATAAGTCATGAAAATGCTAAATAATTTAGTATTTTTGATGCATGGAATGGCATTTTATCATCCGTTTTGACCAAAAAGACCTGCACTTAAAAGCAGAAAGGATTTATTTGTCAGAGCAGGTTGAGCGATTTAAGGTAATGGGCAGAAACAGGAGTATTGTATTGCAATCCAATAGGCCTTTACTAAGATTAAAGGGACTAAAGAATAAAAGGCTTGATTGGAAACTAATGGAAGGACAAATGAATAATAGCCATGTATTACAAGCCATTATTCTAAAATTGGAAACACTGCTTAAAACTACAACGGATTTGGACGTTTAGAAGCTTAACCAAGTTGGGCAGATATTTCGTCAGCCCCAGCAAGGCATAATTGAATCATTTTTTTTCTAACAGTATTGCTAAAGCGAAAAGCAGGAAGATAGATACTTAAGCTTGCAATTAGTTCTGTATGCTGATAAACAGGGCTTGCTATGCCAATTACTTGCTTGCTGTCTTCAATGAGTGCGTACCTATTTTTCCGAATCTGTTGTATTTGAGCCATGAATTTAGCAGGACTATCTGCGTCAGGCCAAATTGAACTGGGTGGAAGACCATAGTTATGTACAAATTTTTCCAGGGCCTCATCAGACATCAAGGCTACCAATAATCTACCAGTAGAAGAGTCATAAGCTTTTTTCTCATCTGGGGTGGTAGCTTGAACTATTTGAGAACAATTATTTTTATAAATTACTTGTCTTTTATCTCCTTTTAATACGGCCAAAAGGCATTTCTCATTTAATTCCTGTGAGATATGGTCCATTTGGATTTTTGCAGCAGCAATGAGTTTTATATGTGGTTGGTGTTTGCCGTTGAGTTCCTTGAGTTGGGGGCCAAGTATATATCCCTTTTGTAAATCGGATTTTTCTAGATACCCTCTTTGCACCAATGTCTTAATAATATTGGCACAAGTAGCGGTATTTAATGTAAGATCCTGAGCAATCTGGCCCATTAGTTTGGGTTTGTTACCATCCTTGGCAACATATTCCAGAATATTTAATGCCCGGTGTATCACTTGTATCATTGGTAAAAATTAGAGTATCAAATTTGAAACATTAATTCCACCTAATAAAATTTTACTTTACCATCTTGAATAATTGGTTTATTTACAAAGGATAAAAAATAAACCGAAACGATTGCCATGAGCCAAACATCCGCATCTACCAAGTTTGCATTTGCCATGATTACCTCCCTTTTTTTTATGTGGGGATTTGTACATAATCTGGATCCAATTCTGATTCCACATTTAAAAAAGTCATTTAGTTTAACCACACTTCAATCTTCCTTAATTGATTCTGCTGTTTTCATAGCTTATTTTGTCATGGCATTGCCAGCAGGTTTTATCATGAAAAAATATGGTTATAAAGCTGGAATTATAGCAGGATTGTCCTTGTTTGCTATTGGCTCTTTTTTATTTATTCCAGCAGCCAATACCCAGCAATACCTGTTTTTTTTGTTGGCCTTATTTATCATTGCTTGTGGGTTAACCATTTTAGAAACAGCGGCCAATCCCTATGCATCTTTATTAGGAGATCCCGCAACTTCAACACAGCGTTTAAATTTTGCACAGTCTTTTAATGGATTAGCGGCTACGCTGGCACCAATTATTGGGGCACGTATGATCTTGGTAGAAGGTAATAGTGATGAAGCCCTTGCCGTCATGAGCGAGTCTGCACGAAAATTGGCACTTGCCTCTGAAGCTGCAAGTGTTAAGACACCTTATATGGTTTTGGGATTGGTAATTTTAGTGATTACATTGGTTTTTGCCTTTTTAAAATTGCCAGAGATTAAGGAAACGGAAAATGAGACAGGTGGCAAAAGTATTCTACATACCCTAAGACATGCTCATTTAAGATGGGCAGTAATTGCGCAATTTTTTTATGTAGGTGCTCAAGTTTGTGTGTTTAGTTTCTTTATTCTATTTGCCATAAAATCTGCGGGCTTAACCAAAATGCAAGCAGCCAACTATTTAGGATGGGGTTGTGGTATGGCGTTTATGATTGGAAGATTTGCAGGAACCTTTTTTATGCGATTTATAGCCCCTAACAAATTGTTAGCCTTTTATGCAGCTATGAATGTCTTATTAAGTTTGGCTGCCATTACAATGACTGGAATGGCTACAGTGTATGCCGTTATTGGCATCTCTTTTTTTATGTCAATTATGTTCCCTACTATTTTTGATCTTGGGATTAAGCAATTAGAATCTGATACTGAAATGGGTAGTTCACTAATTATTATGTCAATAGTTGGGGGGGCATTATTGCCACCCATCTTGGGGTATATCAGTGATGTTACAGGTAATATTCAAATAGGCTATTCAGTACCGCTAGTTTGTTTTGTAGTGATTTTCTATTTTGGTTGGAAGGGATATAAAGTAAAAGGAATTAGTTAACTATTAGAATTTTTAAAAATGAAAAGATATTGTTTAGCCTTGGATTTGTATGACGATGAGGCATTGATTGCTCAATATGAAAAATGGCATGAACAGGTTTGGCCAGAAGTATTAGAAAGTATTAAAGTTGCTGGCATTGAAGACATGAAAATCTATAGGATTGAGACTAGGATGTTTATGATTATGGAAACCAATGATACTTTTAGTTTTGAAGCAAAAGCAGCGGCTGATGCAGATAACAAGCGGGTGCAAGAATGGGAAACTTTGATGTGGCAATTTCAAAATGCACTTCCTTTTGCCAAAAATGGAGAGAAGTGGATGTTGATGAAAGAGATTTTTTCACTTAAATAAGGGTAAGATGTTTAGTCTAGAGAATAAGAAAGCAGTTATAACAGGAGCAGCAAGTGGTATAGGAAAAGCAATTGCCCTTTTATTTGCAAAGCAAGGTGCAGAAGTGCATATTTTGGATTTTAATGAAGCGGCAGCTTTGGAAGTTGTAAATGAAGTAGTATCCCAAGGAGGCAAAGCTTCATCTCATGGTTGTGACGTGAGTAATCAAGCAGCTTTAGTTACTATCTTTAATAGTATTGGTGCCATTGATATTTTGATCAATAATGCTGGAATTGCACATGTAGGTAGTTTGGAGAATACGGCATCTGAAGATTTTAATCGTGTTTTTAAAGTGAATGTAGAAGGCGCGTATAATACCATGTATGCGGCAATTCCACACCTAAAAATAAATGGCGGCGGCTGTATATTAAACCTTGCATCTATTGCTGCACATATAGGTTTGGTTGACAGATTTGCTTACAGTATGAGCAAAGGAGCCATATTTGCAATGACACTAAGTGTTGCTAGGGACTATCTACACCAAAATATTCGATGTAATTCCATTTCTCCAGCCAGGGTGCATACTCCTTTTGTTGATGGATTTATTGCTAAGAATTATCCTGGTAAAGAGGCTGAAATGTTTGAAAAATTATCCCAAAGCCAGCCTATTGGAAGAATGGGTTCAGTAGCAGAAATTGCTGCTTTGGCTTTGTATTTATGCAGTGATGAAGCAGGATTTATTACGGGAAATGATTATCCAATTGATGGAGGATTTATTACTTTGAACAATTAATACAACAACTATATGAAACAATTATTACTTCTTGTATTTGTAACCGTTAACGTCTTAGTTGCTCAGGCACAACCAGGATATCAACCTACTAAACAAAATTTAGAAGCTAGGGCCTTATTCCAAGATATGAAATTTGGAATGTTCATACATTGGGGTGCTTCAAGTGTGTTGGGCCATGGGGAATGGGTGATGAACAATAGAGGCATTAGGGCGGAGGACTATGCTATGTTGCAGAATGTATTTAATCCAACCTACTTTAATGCCAAGGAATGGGTGTCAATTGCCAAGCATGCAGGCATGCAATATATTACCCTGATTACAAGACACCATGATGGATTTAGTAATTTCAATACCAAACAGTCTGATTGGAATATCATGAATACGCCGTATGCTAAGGATATTGTAAAGCAATTAGCAGATGAGTGTCACAAGCAGGGAATTAAAATATTTTTCTACTATTCTTTGTTAGACTGGTATCGAACAGACTATCAATGGGAAACTGGGAAAACAGGAAAAAAGACGGGTAGAACGCTCAAGTCTGATTGGCCTTCTTACATCAAATTCATGAAAGCCCAATTAACGGAATTATTAACCAATTATGGAGAGGTGTCGGGCATCTGGTTTGATGGTCACTGGGATCAATTGGATAACGACCATGACAAAACGTTGCAATCAAAGCTGAATTGGAACTATGAAGAAATTTATTCTCTGATTCACCAGTTGCAACCTGCTTGTTTAATTGGTAATAATCACCATTTGTCTCCTATTGCAGGAGAAGATTTTCAAATGTTTGAGAAAGACTTGCCCGGAAGGAATACAACAGGTTTTGGCGGTGCCGATATTTCTGCCCTTCCTTTGGAAACCTGTGAGACCATGAATGATGCTTGGGGATTTAATATCACTGATAGGAATTTTAAAACATCCAAACAATTGATTCATTATTTGGTAAATGCCGCAGGAAGAAATGCTAATTTCTTATTGAATGTGGGTCCAAAACCTACTGGTATGATTCAACAGGAGTTTGTAGATACCTTGGCCAAATTGGGTGACTGGATGAGTCTAAATGGTAAAACAGTGATAGGTACACGCGGGAATTTTGTAAATGCACAAGATTGGGGAGTTGTAACGGGTAATGAGAAAAACAAATTCGTTCACATCTTGGATAAAAAAGACAATAACAATTTTGTATTTATCCCTAAATACACAGAAAAGGTAACAAAAGCCAGCCTTTATGGAAAAGGAACTGCTGTTACATTTAAACAAATGCCAGAAGGGTTGTTTATTTACCTAGATGGGATTAAGATAGATGAGATAGATACCATTATCCAATTGAATTAAGCAAAATTTTTGAATTAAAGCAAAGTTAGTAACCTATGAAATTGATCAGATTTGGTGAACCGGGTAAAGAGAAACCAGGGGTTCATATAGACGGTAAAAATTATGATGTGTCTGGATTTATCAAGGATTATGATGAGTTCTTTTTTGAGCACGGAGGTTTGCCACATTTGTCTTGGATGTTGCACCAACACAATACGGTGTTGCCAGAAATACCTGCCGAAATTCGTTTAGGTTGTCCAGTAGCTAGGCCTTCTAAAATTGTTTGTATTGGTTTGAATTATGCCAAACATGCCAAAGAAACAGGGGCTGCTATTCCAACAGAACCCATCTTGTTTTTCAAGTCTACTACAGCAGTAGTAGGACCCAATGATGCTATCATGATTCCTCGTGATTCTGTTAAAACAGATTGGGAGGTAGAACTAGCCGTAGTCATTGAAAAGAAAGCTAGTTATGTATCAGAGGCAGATGCTATGGATTATGTTGCTGGCTATTGTTTACACAATGACGTTAGTGAAAGAGAATTTCAGTTAGAAAGAGGGGGTACCTGGGACAAGGGAAAGGGTTGTGATACCTTTGCTCCGTTAGGGCCATGGATGGTTTCTAAGGATGAAATAAAAGACCCGCACAATCTTCGTTTGTGGTTGTCTTTAAATGGAAAAACCGTTCAAGATAGCAACACAGATGACCTTATATTTAATGTACCACAATTAATTGCTTATATCAGTAAGTTTATGACACTATTGCCAGGCGATATTATTTCAACTGGCACACCGGCAGGGGTGGGTTTAGGAATGAATCCGCCTACTTATTTGAAACCAGGAGATACTATTGAACTGGGAATTGATGGATTAGGTGTTTCTAAACAAACAGTTGTTGCATTCCAACAATCATAATAAGTTATGCAAGTAGATTCACACCAACATTTTTGGAAATATGATCCCGTTGTTCATGAATGGATTGATGATAGCATGCAAGTGATTAGAAAAGATTTTTTGCCTGCTGATTTAAAACCCTTACTGGACCAAGCTGGCATAAACGCTTGTGTAGCGGTTCAAGCAGACCAAACAGAAAAGGAAACCAATTTTTTATTATCACTAGCCCAGCAAAACAATTGGATCAAGGGAGTAGTAGGTTGGACAGATTTAAGGTCAAGTCAGGTTGAGGAGAATCTAAATAAGTATCAAGCAAACAAGTTATTAAAAGGATTTAGACACGTATTGCAAGGGGAGGATCCAGCATTTATGTTGCAACCAGATTTCTTAAACGGAATCGGTCATTTGGCTTCCTTTGGTTTTACCTATGATATTTTAATTTTCCCCAAACACTTAGATGCAGCATTGGCATTGGTTGAGCAATATCCCAAACAGCCCTTTGTTTTAGATCATTTAGCCAAACCTTTCATTAAAGATGGACTAATAGAAGGTTGGGAACAGGGGATTAGAAAATTGGCCAAACATCCTAATATAAGTTGTAAAGTGAGTGGCATGGTTACAGAAGCGGATTGGAATAATTGGCATGAAATAAATTTTATACCCTACCTTGATATATTGGTAGAAGCTTTTGGTACCAAGCGATTGATGTATGGATCAGATTGGCCAGTATGTCAAGTAGCTGCTAGTTATGAGCAACAACTTGCTATTCCTAAAAACTATTTCAAACAATTTTCAGCTACAGAGCAAGCGGATGTTTTTGGAAACAATGCAACAAGATTCTATCAACTATAATGTATAAAAATGGATTTGCAATTAAAAGATAAAGTGGTTCTAGTTTCTGGTGGTGCAAAAGGAATTGGTGCAGGAATTGTTCGTGTGCTGGCTAAGGAAGGAGCCATCCCTGTAATAGTTGGGCATAATGAAAAAGATAATCAAGCCATGGTTGCTGAAGTAGAAGCCGCTGGAGGAAGCGCATGGCAGGTTTATGCGGAACTATCCAATCCCGAAAGCGCGGAGGGAGTTGTAAAAGCCATATTAGACAAATACCATCGTATAGATGGATTGGTCAACAATGCCGGAGTAAATGACGGTGTTGGTTTGGAAAATGGGAATTACGAGCGTTTTATGCAAAGCTTGCACAAGAACCTGGTTCACTATTACATGTTGGCGCATCATGCATTGCCTTCATTGATTGCTGCCAAAGGAAGTATCGTCAATATCACTTCAAAGACAGCAGAAACGGGTCAGGGAAATACATCGGCCTACGCCGCAGCCAATGGGGGCAGAAATGCTCTTACCAGAGAATGGGCCGTAGAATTATTAAAATATGGCATTAGGGTGAATGCGGTAGTAGTTGCAGAATGCTATACACCAGCCTATGAAAAATGGATTCAAACTTTACAGGAACCTGAAGCAAAACTGAAAGAGATTTGTTCTAAAATTCCGCTTGAAAATAGGATGACTACTGCAGAAGAAATTGCTAATGCAGTTGCATTTCTTTTGTCATCAGTTAGTAGTCATACCACAGGGCAAATTATACATGTAGACGGTGGATATGTTCATTTGGATAGAGCACTGGCTAATGCCTAAATACAAAGACTATGAAAGCGTTGATTTGCAGAGAGCCCGGTAGCTTTGAATACCAAGATTTGGTAGAGCCAAAACTAGAACCTGGGTATACTATTTTATCTGTTAAGCGTGTGGGCGTTTGTGGAACTGATATACATGCTTTTGCAGGAAACCAACCTTTTTTTGAATATCCTAGAATCTTAGGACATGAATTGGCCTGCTGCATATTAGAAACTACTGATTCCAATTTTGAAGCTGGTGAATTGGTAACCTTGATTCCTTATTTTAATTGTGGTGATTGCATTGCTTGTAACCAAGGAAAGGGAAATTGCTGCGAAAGAATTAAAGTTTTTGGAGTTCATATAGATGGTGGAATGCGGCAAAGAATTGCCGTGCCCAATGAATATTTGATAAAGTCACAAGGCTTGGATTTAGATGCATTGGTTTTAGTAGAGCCATTATCTATAGGGCAACATGCCGTGATTAGGTCTGGTTTGAAGAAGGGAGAATTTGCTTTAGTAGTAGGAGCGGGCCCTATTGGATTGGGATTAATGGAAATGGCCAGATTAGCAGGTGCCCAAGTAATTGCCATGGATGTTAATGAAGCAAGGTTGGCCATTTGTTCTCAAAAATTTGGAATAGAATATGGCATTAACCCTGCTAAGGAAGACGCCATAGAAAGGCTAAAAGCAATCACCCAGGGTCATATGCCCAATGTTGTATTTGATGCTACTGGCAGCTTAAAAGCCATTAATCAGGCATTCCAGTTTTTGGCCCATACTGGCCGATATGTATTAGTAGGTTTACAAAAAGAATGTATCAGTTTTAGTCATCCCGAGTTCCACAAACGTGAGGCAAGCCTCATGAGTAGTAGGAATGCAAGTAAGCAGGATTTTGCCCAAGTGATTAGCTATTTGCAATCTGGTCAAGTAAACAGCAGCCATTATATTACACATCGATTTTGTTTTGAAGCAATTGCGGCTGAATTTAAACAGTTTTTTTTAGCAGAAAATGCTTGTATTAAAGCCATTATTGAGTTCTAGCAAAGCTTTAAAAAGTCTTGATTTGTCAATAAAGTACTACAAAAAGCCGGCCTCGTTAACTACATTTTTTAGGCTTTAAACGCTGTTATTTTAGGATTGCAAAAAGACCGTAAATACCCGGTATGGTTGGGGTTTCCTAGAATTTTTTACTGATATATATCTTTTGAAAAAGATTACTTATAAGGAACAGTTCAGTATTTTGTTGAAGAAAATCATTTATAATTTTAGTTAGCATGTTAAGAGATAAGACCTTATATAATATTTTGGTGGTAGAAGACAATCCAGGTGATTTTACCCTATTGGAGGACTTGCTTAAAGATAAGTTTTTAAAGCCTGTAATTGATCATGCAAAAACCTTTAAAGCGGCATCGGTCTTTTTAAAAGACTTATCTAGGCAGTACGATGTCATACTTTTAGATTTAAGCCTGCCGGATAAGAATGGTGTTGGGTTAGTTCAAGATATGCTTGATTTTGCTGGAAATACTCCTGTCATTGTTTTGACGGGTTATGCCGATGTAGCTTTTAGCATTACATCCATTTCATTAGGGGTAGAAGATTATCTTTTAAAAGAAGACCTTTCCCCAGATCTTTTATACAGAACTATTGTTTATGCCATTCAGCGTAAAAAAACAGTTAAGCAGTTAGAGGAGTCTGAAAAAAGATACAGTGATCTCTTTCAGTTTAGCCCTGAACCAGTAATGGTATATGATATGTCTACCCTTAAGTTTTTAAGTGTTAACAAGGCGGCCATTGAGAAATATGGATATGCTGAATTAGATTTTTTGAATTTGACTATGGCAGATTTAGAAGTGAATGATTCTGAATTAGATAATACTGCAGCAAGAATTTTTCGTGATTTTAAATTGGGGGTTAATATTCGTCACCGAAAAAGCAATGGTGATTTTTTTTATGTTGCTATACATAGTAGTATGCTTCAATTCAATAATCAACAAGTAAGAATAATTAATGCTTCTGATATTTCACAAACTGTTGAATATTTAAAGGCCATTGAAGCTTACACGGTTAAACTAAAAGAGATTTCTTGGACACATTCACATTTAGTTCGGGCTCCTTTGTCAAGGATGATGGGTATTGTTAATGTGCTCAAAGAAATTGGAACTGCCACTCCTGAATTTACAGAATGGGTGATACATTTTGACAACTCCGCCCAAGAATTGGATAATATTATTCTTGATATTACTAGTAAAACAGAAGCGGTTAATATTCTAGACTAATAAAAGCGAGGAAAACGCTGAAATAAAAAAAAACCGCTAGATTTTACCAAAATTTAATCTCAAAAAGCTGCATACTGATTATATTGTGTATCATACACTAAAATAATTTTAGTACATGGACAGACGTGCTTTTTTGGAAATAGCAACAATTCCGCAAAAGGAGACAAATTTGCCAATGTTTGAGCCTCCATTACCTAGTACAGGTTTGAATGCTTATACGGGTCCATGGACTGAAGCAGAAGTGGTTCATTTATTGAAACGTACCATGTTTGGTGCTAAAAAGGCGGATATCAATTATTTTAAAGGCCGCACCATGCAGCAAGCAGTGGATGAATTGTTAACTGTCAATTCGGTTCCTCCTGTTCCGCCATTAAAGGAATATACTACCGCTACAACAGCAACCACTCCTGATGGTAATATTGCCTTAGGAACTACTTGGGTAAACGATCCCAATAACGATGGTACCGTTGCCAGTCAGCGAAGAGGGTCTTTTAAAAAATGGTGGATGGGTTTGATGATTAATCAAGAAAGAAGCATTTTAGAAAAAATGACCTTTTTTTGGCATAACCATTTTTCTACAGAAACCAATGATATAGGGAATGCCCAATATATTTACAAGCACCACGCTTTGCTAAGAGCTAATGCGTTGGGCAATTTTAAATCCTTAACAAGGGCTATTAGCATTGATCCTGCTATGTTGGTATATTTGAATGGTCAAAGTAACACAGCAACTGCGCCTGATGAAAACTATGGTAGAGAAATTCAGGAATTGTTTTGCTGTGGAAAAGGGAAAGATTCTTTGTACACTGAGGGAGACGTTAAAGCCGCATCCCAAATTTTAACTGGTTGGAGAAATAATAGTACTACCAACGCCTCTTATTTTGATTCAACAAGACATAATACAAGCAATAAACAGTTTTCTGCTTTTTATAATAATACGTTGATTTCTGGAAAAACTGGTGCAACAGCAGGTGATTTGGAATTAGACGCTATGCTAGACATGATTTTTGCCACACAAGAAGTTGCAAAATATGTATGTAGACGATTGTACCGTTGGTTTGTTTATTATGATATTGACAATACCATTGAAGCCAATGTGATTACCCCAATGGCCAATTTATTTAGGCAAAGTAAATATGAGGTCAAACCAGTGATAGCAGCACTATTGAAAAGTGAACATTTTTATGATACCCTAAGTAGGGGAGCTCAGATTAAAAGTCCGGTAGACTTGGTAGTTGGTTTGTGTAGGGAGTTTGATATTCAGTTTCAACCCGATACTGATTATAACACCAATTATGGATTTTACAATTACTTGATTAGTTGGGTAAGTAATATGCAACAGAATATTGGTGATCCACCCGATGTTAGTGGTTGGAAAGCATATTATCAAATGCCTCAGTTCTATGAAATTTGGATCAACAGTGACACACTACCTAAGCGAAACCAGTATACAGATACCATGATTGTCAGTGGCTACACGTTTAATGCCAAAAAGATTCAAATTGATGGTGTTGCCGTAGCACAATCGCTTTCTGCTCCAGGAGATCCTAATAAATTAATTGATGAATTGTGTAAGAAGATGCTTAGGGTAGATATTTCCTTGGCTTCCAAAAATCAATTAAAAACAGATATTTTGTTGGGTGGCCAATCAACCGATTTTTATTGGACAGATGCTTGGAATTTGTTTTTGAGTACCCCAACAAATACTTCCAATGCCACAACGGTTAAGAACCGATTGCGTGATTTAATTAAATACTTGATGAACCTGCCTGAATATCAATTGGCATAAAGCAATTATCATGAAAAGAAGACAATTTCTGAGAAATGCCATACCTACAGGTGTCATGTTGCCCTCTCTGTTTGGCGGATTTTCTTTCAAAGCATTTAGTGCCGACTCAGGTATTATGCAATCATTAGCACTTCCTGTAACTGAAACAGACCATGTGTTTGTGATTGTTCAATTGAATGGAGGCAACGATGGCTTAAACATGGTTATCCCCGTTGAAAATTTTAGTAGCTATGTTGCTGCACGATCAAATATTTATATACCAGAAGCCAAAGTGTTGGCCTTAAATGGTAAAGCAGGATTGCACCCTTCCATGACAGGCTTACACAGTTTGTACAACGATGGTAAATTGAATGTGGTGCATTCAGTTGGATATCCTCAACCTAGTTTTTCCCATTTTAGGGCAACCGATATTTGGATGAGTGCAAGTGATAGCGCAAGTGTGGTGAATAGCGGATGGGCAGGGAGATACCTAAATTATGAATACCCTAATTTTCCAGCAGGTTATCCCAATAGTTCAGCGCCAGATCCTTTGGCAATTCAAATTGGATCTGTCACTTCTTTGACAGTTCAAGGACCGGCGGTAAGTATGGGTTTAAGTATTAGTAGTACTACCAATTTTTACAATCTTATAAATGGCGTTCAAGACCCAGCGCCTGATACACCCGCAGGGAAGGAGCTGAGTTTTGTAAGAACTATCTCTCAACAAACGCAGCAATATGCAACAGTTATTAAAAATGCTGCAGCCAAAACCACTACACAAGTCACTTATCCTACCAATAACTCTTTGGGAGATCAATTGAAAATTGTAGCCAAATTGATCAATGGGGGATTGAAGACAAGGATATATATGGTAAACTATGGAGGCTTTGATACCCATAGTAGTCAAGTAAATAGTACCGATACCACTACAGGTAGTCATGCTAATTTGTTGAAAAACGTGAGTGATGCCATTAAAGCTTTTCAAGACGATTTGAAATTATTGGGAATGGAAGATCGCGTAGTAGGAATGACTTATTCTGAATTTGGAAGAAGAATTAAGAGCAATGGAAGTACAGGAACGGACCATGGTTCTGCTGCTCCTTGTTTCTTATTTGGTAAACATGTATTAGGAGGTGTTACCGGAACCACCCCAAGTATTCCTACAAATGCTACTGTTAATGATAATGTGCCATTCCAGTATGATTTTAGAAGTATCTATTCTACCATTCTCTCTAATTGGCTCTGTGTGAATGAAGTTGATTTACAACAGATCATGCTAAAGAATTTCCAAGTCTTACCCTTGGTCAATGCTGCATCTTGCAAAAAAGTAGTAAATATTTCTGGCGATCAACTCATCTCAAATTATCCAAATCCATTTACCAGTTCTACGGTAATTACCTTTAAAACGGCTGGAGGTCATACCCTGATTCAAATTATGGACACCATGGGTAGGGTATTGGCTAATCTCACAGATAAAGAGTATGCAGCTGGTACTTATACCGTACTATTTGATAGCAAATCATTGCCCAATGGGGTTTATTATGCTAGACTTCAAAATATGGCTACTCAACAAGTAAGAACCATGTTGAAAGTAAGATAATAAGCCAAAATTCTTAAGACCATCTTCTGGTTTTCAGGCCATTTTGAGCCATTTTATTTATATTGAGCAATAAACGATATTGCCATATAAAACAGTATGGCTGATAAACTGCTATAGCCTTATGCGGATATCTATTCTAAAAACTATGGTAGGTGGATTGGCTGTATTAGCCCTTGGTATGGGTTATTTTTCCTGCCAATCTGCTAATCCTAACCAAGAATCCTTACCAGATCTGGTTAGCTATAATTACGATATACGCCCCATCCTTTCAGACAAATGTTTTAATTGCCATGGACCAGATGCCAATAAAAGGGAAGCTGGTCTAAGGTTAGATATTGGGGCAGAAGCATTTAAGTCTTTACAAGAACATCCGGATAAACACGCCATTGTTCCAGGAAAACCGGAAGCTTCAGAATTGTACCTGAGAATTACTTCAAAAGATACTGGGTTACAAATGCCTTCTGTAAAAAGCAGGTTGCCAAGGTTAACCCCCCATGAAACAGACCTGATCAAAAAATGGATTGAACAGGGAGCTAAGTACGAACCACATTGGGCCTTTGTGGCTCCCATAAAACCTGCTTTGCCAAAAATGGATGATCCATCATGGGTCATTAATGAGTTGGACTATTTTGTATTGGCCAAAATGCAATCCAAGGGTTTGAGTCCAAATCCTATTGCAGATAAGGAAAGGTTATTAAAAAGGGTGTATATAGACTTGATTGGGTTATTACCAAACCCTAAGGAAACAGAACAGTTTTTGGGTAATACTAATCCCAGCGCCTATGAGAAAACCATTGACCAATTACTGGCTCGCCCCCAGTTTGGTGAAAAAATGGCCATTGGTTGGCTAGATATTGCCCGTTATTCTGATTCACACGGCTATCAGGATGATAATTATAGATCCCAATGGCCTTGGAGAGACTGGGTAATTCACGCTTTTAATAAAAATCTGTCTTATGATAGTTTTATTACTTGGCAGTTGGCAGGAGACCTAATGCCCAATGCTACCAAAGAACAAATCTTGGCCACAGGATTTAATCGCAATCATAAGATTACAGAAGAAGGTGGGGTTATTGATGAGGAATATAGGATTCAGTACGTAGATGATAGAACTGCTACTTTGGGAAGGTCTCTGTTAGCCATGACGGTGGAATGCGCCAAATGTCATGACCATAAATATGATCCCATATCACAAAAGGACTATTATAGTTTGTCTGCCTTCTTTAATAATGTTAATGAAAAAGGATTAGAGTCTACCGTTGGAGGGCCAGATACTTGGGCCAAAAATCCAAGAATGCGGATTACCCAAGAAGACCTAAAAACAACCCTTTCCTTTGTACAGGCGCTTGACACCAATAAATTAGAAGTCTCTGTTATGGGAGACTTAGATACTACTAGAAAAACCTATCTTTTAACAAGGGGGGCTTATGACGCCAAAGCAGAAGAAGTAAGTGCTGCCACACCTGCTTCCATACTGCCATTCAATGCACAACTACCTGCCAACAGGCTTGGTCTGGCCAAGTGGTTGTTTGATTCCAAAAATCCATTAACAGCAAGGGTCTATGTAAATAGAATTTGGCAAGAATTTTTTGGAAGAGGATTGGTAAAAACGTTAGCCGATTTTGGAATGCAAGGCGAACTGCCTGTTAACCCGGCCTTATTAGATTGGTTGGCTGTTGATTTTAGAGAACATGGTTGGAATATTAAAAGATTGGTAAAGCAAATAGTCATGAGTGCAACCTATCAACAGTCAAGCAAAATCAGTAATGATAAAATAGAAAAAGATCCCTTGAATTTGTACTTGTCTTATGCCCCTAGGTTACGTTACCCTGCAGAAATTATTAGGGATATGTTGCTTGTTAGTAGTGGTTTACTCAATCCAAGTATTGGTGGTCCTAGTGTAAAACCTTATCAGCCCCCGGGTCTTTGGGAAATGGCCACTTCTGGAAGAGGTATACTTAAAAAATATTTACAGGATACAGGGACGGCTTTATATAGAAGGGGCATTTATACTTTTATTAAAAGAACAGTACCGCCTCCTTCTATGATGTTATTTGATGGTAGTAATAGAGACGAATGTCAGGTAAGCAGGTATAGAACCAATACGCCATTACAGGCATTGATTATGTTGAATGATCCCACTGTTATTGAAGCATCTAAAGCTTTGTCAGATAAATTATTGATGCAGCAAAAAAGACCAAAGGAATTAATTGAAACTGCTTTTCAAATGATCCTTTGCAGAAAGCCTACAGATAAGGAAATAGAAGCCTTACAGTCTTATTGGGATCAAGCCAAACAACAATGGATGACAAAGTCAAATGAATGGGACAAAACCCTTTCCATTGGAGCATATCAACCAAAGTCAAAAAACAAATTAGACTTAGTGGTGAGTATGCAAACCATTCAATTATTGTACAACATGCAGGAAGCCATTACCAAAACCTGATTATGGAAAAAGAATTATTAGAAAGAGGGTTGAACCTGAACCGTAGAAAATTTATCTCTAAACTGAGTTTGGGGTTGGGTTCTGCTGCATTGGGTTCCTTGTTGATTCCAGATTTATTTTCAGGCGCTAATAATTTGGAAGATACTATCATGAGAGGGCTTCCACATTTTGCACCCAAGGCCAAGCGGGTTATTTATTTGTTTCAAAATGGAGCACCTTCTCAATTAGAAACATTTGACTATAAACCACTGCTTTGTCAGATGATGGGAGAGAACCTACCGGAGTCTATTAGAGGGACCCAACGACTCACGGGTATGAGTGCATATCAATCCAGTTTCCCATTAGTAGGATCTTATTATAAATTCAACCAACATGGAAAGTCAGGTGCTTGGGTAAGTGAATTGTTTCCGCATATGGCTGGTATAGTAGATGATCTCTGTATCATTAAGACCATGCATACAGAAGCCATTAATCATGACCCTGCGCTTACTTTTTTTCAGTCTGGGGCACAGCAGGGTAATAGACCCAGTATGGGTTCTTGGGTCAGTTATGGTCTAGGAACAGAAAACAATAATCTCCCTGCATTTTGTGTACTCTTATCAAGAGGTAAGGGCAATGGGCAAGGGGTGTATTCCAAACTGTGGACCAATGGATTTTTAGATTCTGTTCACCAAGGCGTGCAATTTAGTAGTGGGGAGAATCCTATTTTGTATTTACAAGACCCAGATGGCATGGACAGGGCAACTAGACGCAATATGCTGGATAAAATTGCGGCACTCAATCAATTAGAAATGGATGCCTACGGCGATCCAGAAATTGGGGCAAAAATTCAACAATATGAAATGGCTTACCGTATGCAAACAGCGGTACCAGAAATCATGGATACCTCAAAAGAATCTGAAAGCATAATCAAATTATATGGCGCGGATTGTTTGGTACCGGGAACCTATGCGGCCAATTGTTTGTTGGCCAGAAAATTATCTGAAAACGGGGTACGATTTATTCAACTCTATCACCAAGGATGGGATCAGCACGGAAACCTACCCAATGAAATGCGCGGCCAGGCAATGGACGTGGATCAGCCCTCTGCTGCCTTAATCAAGGATTTAAAACAGCGAGGCCTCTTAGATGAAACCTTAGTGATATGGGGAGGGGAGTTTGGAAGAACCAATTATTGTCAAGGAAAAATGCAACCGGATAATTATGGTAGAGACCATCATCCAAGGTGTTTTAGCATTTGGATGGCAGGAGGCGGAATCAAGCCCGGTGTGGTACACGGAGAAACAGATGAATTTGGATATAATATTATCAAAGACCCCGTACACGTGCATGATTTTCAAGCTACAGTCCTAAACCTGCTTGGTTTAGATCATGAAAAACTAGTGTATAAATTTCAGGGAAGAAGGTATCGTTTAACCGATTTGTACGGAAATGTAGTCAATCAAATTATAGCTTAAAACTAAGGCATGAAAAGGAAGGAATTTATTCAAAAAACAGTCATGGCTTCGGCATCTTTTTTTATTGCCCGAGACTTAATGGCCAAACCCAAGGGTCCCATTTATGGTCATAATGAAAAACGCTATCGCTACAATGAAACATGGGGTAGGCTCAATCCAGACAAGACGCCTGTAAATGATTGCCATGAAATGGTGCAAGACAGCAAGGGTAGAATTTTGTTATTGACCAATGAAACCAGGAACAATATGATAGTTTATAACAAGTCTGGTAAACTATTAGAAACATGGGGAAAGGAATATCCAGGCGCCCATGGATTAACCATTCAGAAAACGGGTAAAGAAGATTTTTTGTTTATTACCGATACCAATCGCCATCAGGTATACAAAACAGATATTCATGGTAAATTAATTTTCGGCATTGACCCACCCAAAGACTTGTATCCCAAACAGGAGCAATTTGTACCTACGGAAACTACGGTCTTAGACAATGGTGAATTTTATATTGCAGATGGATATGGGGCACAATATATTCTGCATTATGATGCATCGGGTAAATTAAAAAACCATTTTGGGGGCCGGGGCGATGGGGATATCCATTTGGACAATGCCCATGGTATTTGTGTAGACCATCGCGGAGCAACTACTACTTTAATTGTTACAGATAGAAGTAGAAATGCTTTTAAGCGATTTTCCTTAGAGGGAAATTTATTAGAAGTTATAAAATTGCCTGGTGCCTGTATTTGTAGGCCGGTCATTAAGGGCGATTACCTATTCGCTGCGGTTTTGCGCTCACCTAATTTGAACACAGAAGGCTCAGGTTTTGTAACTATTTTAAATAAGGACAATCAAGTGGTTTCTAATTTGGGTGGTTCAGAACCAACGTATGTGAATGGCGTATTACAGCCCATGACTCAGCAACAAAAATTATTCACCCATCCCCACGATGTTTGTGTGGATGATGAAGGAAATATCTATGTAGCCCAATGGGCATCTGGTAAAGTCTATCCTTATAAATTTAGTCCGGTAGCATGATAGACTCAAGGAAAATAATGAAAACCCTTAGTTTCTGTGGGCTGGTATTCCTAGGCTTCTTATTGTTATTTGAAAATAGGATGGTATTGCCTGCATGGTTACAAGTTGCAGGAAGGTGGCATACCTTGTTCTTGCATTTTCCTATTGTACTTTTGGTGTTGGTTTCGCTAGCGGTTTTATGGAATGAGCCTTTGATGCAAACAACCAAGTGGAAAGGCTTTGAGGCACTGACCGTAGCTACAACAGTCAGTACGGCCATATTGGGCTTGTTATTGTCAAGAGAACAAACAGATACAGGAAATGGATTGTTTTTGCACAAATGGTCTGGAACCATATTGGCCCTAACAGTCTACTTGTTTTGTTTTTATAGAGACAGGTTCTTAAACACTGTATTCAAACAAAGAAGCACTGTGGTTTTTATGTTTTTGGTATTAACCATAACTGGGCATTGGGGTGGATCACTTACCCATGGAGAGGGTTATTTAACTGGTCCTTTTGAAACAAATAAAAAAGAGACAATTGACTTGTCACAAGCCCAAATTTTCAAAGCGGTGGTACAACCCATTTTATCTGATAAATGTGGTAACTGTCACAATAGATCTGTTATGAAAGGTGGGCTGTCTTTAGAAGACAGTGTTTCCATTTTTAAGGGTGGTAAAAATGGCAAAGCCATTGTTGCTGGTTTATTAGACAAGAGTTTGTTGTATCAACGATTGGTTTTGCCAATGACCGATAAAAAACATATGCCGCTTTCAGAGAAGCCACAATTAAGCCCAGATGAATTAGCCTTAATAGTTTATTGGATCAAATCTGGTGCTCCATTTGATCAGTTATTAATTGCAAGACCTATTACGGATAGTTTGCGCATCTTGTCCATGCCATTTCTAGAACAGAGATTAAAAAAATCTTCCGCCAAGCAATATGATTTTCAAGCGGCAGATTTGGATCAAGTAGCTAGACTGAATAATAATAATAGGGTAGTAAAGCAATTAGGTGCAGGCTCTCCAGCTCTGGCTGTTTCCTTTTTTGGAAGAACTAACTATTCTTTTGATCAGTTAAAGGCCTTGAAACCAGTTGCTAAGCAAATTGTCCATTTAAATTTAGCCAAGATGCCGGTTGACAATAATCAATTGGATTGGTTAAAGAATTTGGAAAATCTGGAAGAGCTCAATTTAAACTATACCAATATTGACAATAGCAATTTAAAAACGCTAAGTGGATTAAAACATCTTACCGCTCTTTCTTTGGTGGGAACCAAAATTGGAATAAACGGGTTGGATTGGGTAACAAATGCAAGCATCAAAAGCCTTTATGTTTGGAACACGCAGTTAACCGTTTCAGATATGAAAGAATTGCAGAAGAAATTCCCTCACTTACTGTTAGAAACAGGTTTTCAAGGGGCAGATACCATGGTCATTTCATTAAACCAACCTGTTATTAATACGGTAGGAGGATTCTTTAAAGACAGGGTCAATATTTCTCTAAAACACGTGATCAAAGATGTGGAACTCAGGTATACTTTGAACGGAACAGAACCAGATAGTTCAAGTGCTATATATCGCGCAGCTTTTTGGGTGGATTCTAGTTTCAAATTAACAGTTAAAGCATTTAAAAAAGGATGGATCGCTAGTAAGTCTGTAAACAGTCAATACTTTAAAGCAGGATTGCCCGTTGCTAAAGCTACCATACTTGCAGTGCCTGATCCTAAATATGCTTTGCACGCGGATAAGATCTTAATTGATTTAGACGCAGGTGATCCGGGAGATTTTGGAACAAGGACATTGGGATATCAGAAAAATGATGCGGTGGTGATACTAGATATGGGCAAGCCCACATTAATGCATGCTATTAAAGTATTGAACTTACAGAACTTGGGTGCGTATATATTTCCACCTGTTCAAATGAAAATTTTTGGATCCAATAGTTTACAAGATTGGAAATTATTGTCTAGTAAACAATCAACTATGCCTGATAAATTAGTTCCTGCTATTACGCCTTTTTTAACCATGAATTTTCCTGCAACAACTTTTAGGTATTTGAAGTTTTCAGCAAAACCCATTGCTAAATTACCAGAATGGCATCCAGGTAAAGGGCAGCCCGGTTGGTTTTTTATGAGTGAGTTAGTGGTCAATTAAAATAAACCTAATGATGCAAAAAAAGCTGCTTTCATTTTTATTTCTACTCAGTTTGGGAATTGGGCTACCCATTTTTTCTCAAACGCTACCACTCAACAAATTTGCCACAGATCAAAAAATTCCCAAAGATTGGCTGTTGGATAATCAGGATTATAAAGCAAGGGTAGATCAATCCAAAGACGGTAAAGAAATTGTCTTGCAAAATGGGTTATTAAAAAGGGTATTTAGAAACCAAGGAACCATTGCTTGCATCAGCTTTAAAAACCTAATCAATGGACAAGAAATTATCAGAGCCATTAGCCCTGAAGCTTCTTTAACAATCAATGGGGAGTCTTTTAATATTGGTGGTTGGTTAGGCCAAAAAGAAAAAGCTTATTTGAAGCAGGAATGGTTTTCAAAGATGCAAGCAGATACCAGTAGATTTAGATATGATTCATTATCAGTGAGCCCCATTCCTGTTTATTTGAAATGGAAACCCAAGTCATGGGCTTCTAATAAACAGCAGCCTACCGGAAAATTATTGCGTTTTCATTATACTGCTAAACAATCGGTTGTGCATGGTATAGAAGTGCGAATCAATTATGCCTTATATGATGGCATGCCATTGATTGTAAAATGGGTTGAAATTGTGAATAGGTTTTCTTATCCAATAACCTTTAATAAGGTCACTAGTGAGATAATTGCAGCAGTAGAAGAGGAAAGTGCTGTTGTAGGGGCTTCAGAAGAATCTGTAGAAGAACAAGGGTTAACAGCGGCTCAAAAAAAACAGCTTCCTGCCAAAGGAATGAAAGTGCCAGAAGGCATTTATATTGAAACCAACTATGCTTTTAATAATGCCATGCGTTATCCATTGAGTGACCAAACTACACACTGGAAAGTAGATACCAGCTATACCTCTCAAGTTAATTATAATTTTAGAACACCTTGTTTGCTAGAAGTATATCCTGATAAGGTTTACGATTTAGTGCTACCTGCAGGTCAAACTTATAGTTCAGTAAGAACACATGAACTATTAATGGACAGCTATGATAAGGAACAAAGGGGATTAGCAATTAGAAAAATGTATCACACCATTGCACCATGGACCACTGCCAATCCTATTTTTATGCATTTGGTGAGCAAGAATGATACTGAAGTACGCAATGCCATTGATCAATGTGTTGCTACCGGTTATGAAGCACTCATTTTGAGTTTTGGAAGTCATATTAATATGGAGGATACTACTCCTCAGAATATTGCCCGATGGAAATCAAATGCTGATTATGCACATTCCAAAGGAATCCTAATTGGGGGCTATTCGCTTTTTTCTAGTAGACGTATTAGTGACGAAGATGATGTAATCAGTGCTGCAACCGGTAAACCAGGAGGTGCTTTTTTTGGTAATGCCCCTTGTTTTGGAAGTAAATGGGGGCTTGGCTATCGCGATAAAATAAAACTGTTTTTTAGTACAACAGGATTTGATATTTGGGAAAATGATGGGCCTTATCCGGGAGATCTTTGTGCCTCTCTCAAACATCCTGGACACAAGGGATTGAAGGATAGTCAATGGGAACAAATGAAGATTCAAAAAGAATTATACCACTGGCTCAATGAGCTGGGCATATACATTAACGCCCCAGATTGGTATTTTCTAGACGGCACCAACAAAATAGGCATTGGATATAGGGAAGTGAATTTTTCCTTACCCAGAGAAAATCAAATGCTATTGAATAGGCAAAATATCTATGATGGCACTTGGAATATGAGCCCTTCTATGGGTTGGGGTTTTGTGCCACTCACCAAATACCAAGGTGGCGGGCCAGAAGCCATTTTAGAGCCATTACAGGACCATCTTGTAGACTATCAGCAATTGATGGTACAATATTATGGAGCTGGGGTACAAGCCTGTTATAGAGGACCAAGACTCTATGATACGGATAGTACCAGAAAAATGGTAGTCTCTGTTATTGATTGGTATAAGCGCTATAGAAATATTCTCAATAGTGACATTATTCATTTGCGCAGACCCGATGGAAGGGATTGGGATGGCATTTTACACATTAATCCCAAACTCAAAGAAAAAGGCTTAATCATGCTCTATAATCCCTTAAATGAAAACATCACCAGAACCATTATGGTTCCCATGTATTATAGCGGACTTAGCAACAAGGTTACTGTTTCTGAGCAAGGCAAACTAAAGCAAGTAAAGACTTTAAACAGGGCCTATGAAATGTCTCTAACCTTTCAAATTCCTGCAAAGGGCTATACCTGGTATGTTTTGGAATAACTATAAACCACCCTTACCCCTATACAATTTGATGGGTTTTTCCAACTGAAGTTTTAAAACGGTCATGTATGTATCTAGATTCTTTTCTGGTACATTAATATAAACTAATCCAGGTACGGTACTCCATGAAATTTTACCCACTATTTTGTGTGGTAGTTTGCTGCCATTACCCAATATTTCAATGGATTTGATTTTACTATCTAGCCCCTTTAGCATCACTGAACCACTGGTCTTTGCTTGCAAAAACAAGTATAAAGTAGTACTGTCTTTTGAAAGGGTAGTAGGTCCGTAAAAATGCCCCTGAGGTATGCCACCTAGTCTGTCAAATATGGCATCTCCATTGCGTTGATTCCATTTTCCCAATTCTGTAAGTATATTAACCTGTTCTTTTGGAATGGTTCCATCGGCCTTAGGTCCAATATCTAATAATAGGTTTCCTCCATTGGCAACAGCGTCTACAAAAATGCTGATGACTTCATAGGGCGTTTTCCAAGCAGTATCTTTTTGTTGGTATCCCCAATTATTATTGGTGGTCATACATAGTTCCCACCATTTAAAGGAGGGCCTAGATACTGGAAAATTTTGTTCGGGGGTTTCATAATCGCCATAGCCTTGAAGTCTTCCATTGATGATGGTATTTGGATTGTCTTTTAACAAGGATTCCCTGATGCTGGTTGCATTCCATTCTTCTGCACTATGTTCCCAGTCTCCATCAAACCAATATAAATCAGGACGATAGTTTTTTGACAATTCATTTAGTTGTCCATTTAAGAAAACTTGGAATTTTTTCCAACGCTCCGGCTGTTCCTTTACTTTATACCTAGCGCTGTCTTTTAGAAAACCCGGATAGTCAGGATGGCTCCAATCCAAGAGGGAATAGTAAGCGCCTGCTTTAATATTATTTTTCCTAAGTGCTTCAAAGAGTGGGGCAATCAAGTCTCTTTTAGCAGGGCTGGCATCTACTACGTTGAGCTTATTTTGTTTGGTTGGCCATAATGCCACACCATCGTGGTGCTTAGTGGTAATAACGGCATACCTAGCTCCAGATGCTTTGATTAATCCAGCCAAATATGCTGGCTCATAGTTGCTGGCAGTAAAGCCATTCAACTGTTTCATATAATCTGGATAAGAAATCTCTTTATTGTGAAAGCTCCAAGATTCATTGATGCCATTAACAGCATAGATACCGTAATGGATAAAGATGCCCAGTTTGGCATCGGCAAACCATTGCATTTTGGATTGGATACTATCTTGAGGCACTTTGGTTTGTGCATTGGCAAACAAGAGACTGCAAGTAGCTATTAGTGTTAATAAAACCAATTTGTATTTCTGTACCATAAGATTATTTAGACTAGATAAATAATTACACAATATAATTTATTACTAAAGCTTACTTTAAAGCTATTAATTTAGGAAAAGAAATTAGTCCTTTTTGAAAAAAGTACTTTCAGACCGTTCTTGATTTTATTAAAGATTTTTCTAAGGGTTCTTCTATGTCCACTTTGGGGTTTAAAATTTTTCCAAGGAGTCATTTTTAGATAACGGAAAAATTCATCCTTATAAACTGCTTGGGAATTGTAAGAAGTAAAAATGGGTTTAATGTCTAAGAAATGTACTAAATAAGGTTTAACGTCTTCTTGAAAAGCAAACCAGTTCCATTTGGGGTCTAATTGCTTCCATTTATTGGCCATGATCACATTCAAGCCATATTGATCAGCTAGACGAACGTGCTCTTTGTATTTAACCAATACTTCCATAACCTGTGCCGCAATATTTTGTTCACGCCACTGTTTTGGTTTGATAATCAATACACCTGAATTAAAGTATAGGGTATCAGCAGAAAGTCCCAGTTCTTTGTAATTAGGAATACCTCCCCATTCACAGGCCACATTTTTACCAGGATCTTGCGCAGCAGCCAAAATATAGTCTCCAATATCAGTATACCATAATTCCGAAATGTCTGATTGAACAATGGTATCAACGTCTAAATAAATTAACCTATCTAAATCCTGATCAATGGCATATGGAGAAAATATTCTTAAATAGGCCGTTAACGGAAATGAAGAAGTATCAACTGGTATGCTGATATCAGCAGGAACCATATTATTTGATTTTATCCATTTTATTGTAATACGGTCAGGTGATACTATGGCGTTTAGTTTGTCTCTTGTTCCAGAAGCTATGCCATCATCAATAATATAGAAGTCTATATGTTCCGATGTCTTGTGATTAATGTCAATTGACTTTAATAAGGCGGCTATCAAAATAGCATAGTGGTTGTCACTTGCAACAATGATACTTATTTTGATATGAGACATATTGGAACTATTAAACTGGTTAAACTGTTTTCCTATTGAAAACAGATTGATAGACCTGTGTTATCAAAATAATGGATTCTTCAAAACCAACTTTTAATATACTGATAATGTTGAATTTATAGAACCTATTCAAATATACAT
Organism: Bacteroidota bacterium; assembly: GCA_947460595.1. Taxonomy (GTDB): domain Bacteria; phylum Bacteroidota; class Bacteroidia; order Chitinophagales; family Chitinophagaceae; genus Sediminibacterium. The sequence goes on from CANHGS010000002.1 coordinate 166,830, forward strand.
AAGAAATGATAATTGCTATTAATATGGGAAACAGGTTAGCCCATGCAATCCCAAATACGGATTTGAGTAATAAGATGCCAATATAATCACCTATTAAATTGGCTGTCAACATAATTAGTATCTTATAAAAGTTAACCTGTGGTTTATTGATAGCATCTAGGGTAAGCGAGAAGAACCTATCCATAGGGTAGAGAATTGACATAGACATAAATATTCTAAACAAGTTAACCGCATCAGAATTGGCATATTTTTCACCTCCTATCAGCGTTATAATAGGGTTTGCAAATAGAATTGAGAAAATGGCAATTCCAGTTATTCCAATGGTCATCATACCCACCAGTTTCTTCATGAAATGCATCATCTGATCTTTTTGATGATTGTTGTAAAACCCAGCCAAAACAGGCATTCCAGACGCAGCAAAACTGAGTAATGGAATTTCAACAAACTGCAATAACCTTCCTCCCAGATGATACATGGCAAGGGCAGATGGATTTAGGAAATAATTGATAAAAAAGATATCTACTACCCTAAAAAGATTGGCACTTAAACTAGCGCCCATGCTGTATTTGCCAAAATGAAAGAGGTCTTTAATGGTAGTTAGATTGGCATATTTTAAAGCACTAATTTTTGACCAGCCCAAAAATAGCGTGGCTAAACTAGCCATTAAGTTGCCAAATGCATAAGTAAGTATAATATTGGTTAGTGAGGTTTTTTGGAGAAAAATCAAAACTACAATGATGCCAACAAATAAGACCTGATTAATAAGCCTTAGAATTAAAAGCCTATCAAACCTTTTTTCTCCCTGTACAGCAAGATTGGCCATAAAAGACGGCAGGGTTGCCAGCGTAATCAAACTAAAATAATGAATTAATAATCTAGTGCCAGTGTTGGGGAAATAGGGGAGGGCAAAATAAGCACCAAGATTTACTAATAATAAACAACCTATTGCTAATAAGACTAACGCCCATGCTGAGCCTACTACTTGGTTACCTCTCTCAAGTCCTGTGCCAGAATAGAATTTCAGGAAAGCATTGGTTAATAGCCCCGTTTTTATAGTATCTATTAATCCCAAAATGGTCATAAACAAGACATAGACCCCGATATCGTTTACAGAAAGTGCTCGGTACAAAAGGACTAGTGCAAGCATATTGAAAATGGCCATTACGCCATTTCCTAATAAAGATTGAATATGGATGTTCTGAAAAAGAGAGAATGCTTTCTTGATAAGATTCATGAAACTTACTTAGGGTAGGGGTAAGTTATATCAGAATTGTTAAATGTGTTTATTTATTATTTATAAATCTTAGCAATATGTTATTAAGCAATTAAATTGCATCTAATATTACTTTTTTTATATTTATAAAATCTAGTTTTAATGTTCGATATCTCATATAACAGAATATATTTAGTAAATATTATTGTGTCACTGGTTTTGATTTTTGAGATTTCAAAATTTTACAAAAAGAGCCAAATATTGAAATTTCAATTTATTGGTCTTTTATTTTCATTGTTTATTTTGAATTTGTATCTTATTGAATTTTATAAAAGTTCAATTGGTTTTTTCTTTCACCTATCTGGCATATTTGGAATCATTTTATTTTTATTAAATATATTTATTATTTTATATAAGTACAAATTAAATTGGCAATTTATATATATATTATTATCAATATATTCAATTTGTCTAATTTTTCTATTTTATAGATTTAGCTTAAATCATCTTGTTTTAGATAGTGATATAGCTCCATTTGTAACAAATAATAATAAAATTTTATCTTATTCTAAATTGGTTGTGCAATTCATGGCAGCTGCAATAATTTTCTACTTTTCTTTTAAAAGTGTAAAAGGAACAGATAAAGAATTTTATTATCACCGTGTATTGAGAAAGTGGATTTATGTTTTTTTAGTGGTCATTTCTTTCTCTTCAATAATTACTATTATAGTATTCATAGATAATATTTGGGCATTAAATATTAATAATATATATGATTATAATTTCGGATTAATTCTTCTGGAATTTTTGTATTTATTTGTTCTTCTTAGACCTAAATATTTAGATGCGGAAGAGATAAAATATTCCATTTCAGATATTATGAATTTATCCAATAATAAAGGATTAAAGAAAATTGTCAATGAAAAGTTTTTTTTAGAAAAATATTACCTAAATGCAAATGCTTCTTTATCTGAATTTGCAATTCTTATTGATGTAGATAAGGACGTATTAAATGATTATTTTAAAATAGAGCAAAATAAAAATTTTATTGAGTTAGTCAATAACTCGCGTTTGGATCATTTTATTAGTCTTGTAAATCAAGATAAACATAAAGATTTTACTATTGAGGCTTTATCTGCACAATGTGGTTTTGGTACCAGACAATCTTTATATCAGACCTTTAAGAAGGTAAAGGGTTGTTCGCCAACTGATTATATTTTGAGCATAACTAAATGATAATCAAGGTGATTTTTTATATTTTACCGTAAATTTGGCTTTTATTACAAGGTTGATTTTTGTGCATTTTTTTTATAATTGATTTTTGGTTCAATGAATCAAAAGCAATTATGAAACAATCCCTACCCTTTTTATTAATGGTATTCTTGTTAATGGGCTGTTCCAAAAATGACAGTGTAGACCCCATTACTGAGCGTAGTTCAATTCTAGTTAGCAACTTTGGTAAATGGCGGCTTACAGTTTTAAAGTCAGGTACTACTAATTTAGTATTAACTGCAACTCAATATTTATATACAAAACGCTATACCCCCGATCATAAATTTTCAGATACAGACGGTTTAGTGGGAACCTGGAGTATGCCTACTGCCAATCAATTGATTGAGGTATTTACCAATTTCAGTTCTGGCATTTCTGTAACCCAAGAATATACAATTCTAGGTATTACGCCTACTCAATTAAACTTATCCTATACTGTAAATGGAACAGAAATCACTGCAATCTATACTGCTTCAATGTAGTATATTAATAGTGCTTTTGATAAGCACCCCGGTGTCCGCCCAAATCCGAAATGCTTATAACTTAGGTAGCATTGGAATGACAGGCAGCATCAATCCTGTATTCTCGGGTCCAGTAGTTATAATGGGCTCAAATTGTTTGGTACTGACCAATGGGGTTAAAACTTTTGACTTACCACAAGAGGGTTATTTTTCTAATTCTTGTAAATTAATATTAGACCAGGCAGTAGGATTACGTTTAACTGCTTATCCTAATCCAGTAATTAACAATCTCACTGTTCAAACAGCAAATCAAACAAAGTTATTAGCAGATAATAATATTGAGTTGCAATTATTGGATATGCAAGGGCGGTTAATACAAATCTATCATACTAATAGCAAAGGCTTGAACCAAGGTTATCGGATACCCATGAGCCACATAGCAAATGGCGGTTATTTTATTAGAGCTATTTCAAATAATACTATTCTTCAAACACTTTCCATTATAAAATCAAATTAGGCGTGCAAACTAAATTCTACTTATTAGTTGTTTTTTTGATCAGTTCATTGACTACAACAAAACTAATGGCTCAAACAGGTGTGCCAGATGGTATTATATTTCAGGCAGTTGCCACAGACCCACAAGGTAATCCTGCAGCTAATAGAACCATCTATATTAAAGATGCCATTTTACAAACTACGGCAACAGGCACAGTGGTGTATAGTGAAACCTTTCAAGTAACGGCGTCAAGTACAGGTGTCTTTACCATTGTTATTGGCAAAGGACAAAGGCTATCTGGTCCTACCTCAATCAGTAATTTAGACTGGTCGGCAGGGCCCTACTTTTTAAATTTAAAAGCGGCAGTAGCACCTTCATTGCCACTGACAAATTGGAATGTAGACCAGCAATATGTAGACATGGGTACTTCGCAGTTTTGGACTGTGCCATTTGCTATGTATGCGAGTAAAGTTGCAGGCTTTGATCTAAAACTAAATATTGCGGATACTAGTAATATGCTCAACCCGTATTTAAGAAAAATAGATACAGCAGCAATATCTTCCAGAATTGATGCAACTAAACTAGCTGTTACCCAAGAAATAGCAAGAGCTACTGCAGCAGAGGCTTTGAAGGCAAATGCTACTGATGTTACAGCAAGTTTAGCACTAAAAGCAAATATCAATAATCCAACATTTACCGGAACAGTAGGTGGTATTACAAAATCAATGGTAGGGTTAGCAAATGCAGATAATACCAGTGATGTAAATAAACCAATAAGTACCGCAACACAAACGGCTTTAGATTTAAAAGCAAATACGGCAGATGTTACAACAAGCCTTGCATTAAAAGCAAACATTAATAATCCAACATTTACAGGAACTGTTGGCGGTATTACTAAATCAATGGTGGGTTTAGGTAATGTAGATAATACGAGCGATGTTAATAAGCCCGTTTCAACAGCTACTCAAACAGCATTAAATTTTAAAGAAGATCTATCAAATAAATCAACAACAACAAGCCTTGGAACGAGTGATATTTTATATCCAACCCAAAATGCAGTTAAGACCTATGTTGATGCAAAAGTAATTGCTGCAACACCTGATGCTGATGCAACAACAAAAGGTAAAATTCAATTAGCAGGAGATTTAGGCGGAACAGCATCATCACCAACTGTTCCAGGCTTAGCAACAAAAGCAAATACTACGGATGTTACAACAAGCCTTGAATTAAAAGCGCCAATTGACAATCCAACCTTTACAGGAACAGTAAGTGGTATTACAAAAGGAATGGTAGGATTAGGTAATGTAGATAATACGAGTGATGTTAATAAGCCAGTCTCAACAGCTACTCAAACAGCATTAAATTTAAAAGAAGATCTAACAAATAAATCAACAACTACAACTTTAGGATCGAGTGATGTTTTATATCCAACACAAAAAGCAGTAAAAACTTATGTTGATGCACAAATAGCATCAGCGGCAATTTCAATAGGAGCTATTGGTTCGTCTAATGCAAATGGTGCAAGTTTAACATCTGGTGTTTTAAGATTATCGCCAGCTGATGGAACAAACAGTGGAATTGTTACAACTGGAGCCCAATCCATTGCAGGCGCCAAAACATTTTTAGCGGCACCTATATTATCTACTGCTACAGTCTCTCAAGCATTATTTACGGATGCCAATAAGAATATAATTTCAAATGCTATAACCGGATCTGGAAATGTGGTTATGAGTACTTCTCCAACACTAGTTACTCCTGCGTTAGGAACACCCTCGGCATTGGTAGGAACTAATATAACGGGTACTGCCGCTGGTTTAAATATTGGCGGGAATGCAGCAACCGTAACTACTAATGCTAATTTAACAGGAGTGGTTACAAGTATTGGTAATGCTACTTCAATAGCCAATGGGGCTATTAGTAACGCTATGTTATCCAATGGGGCGGTAGCTAATTTATCGGGAACAAATACAGGTGATAATGCGGTAAATAGTTTGTATAATGGATTAATATCTAATGCAACCCATACAGGCGATGTAACGGGTTCCACTGCATTAACTATTGCAAATAATGCAGTAACAACCAATAAAATTTTGGATGCTAATGTAACCACTGCAAAAATTGCAGATGGCAATATAACAACCGCAAAAATATTAGATGCCAATGTTACAGATGCAAAAATTGCAACTGTGTCTGCAGCTAAGATTACGGGTGTCTTACCAGTTGCAAATGGAGGAACAGGAAGCAGTACACAAAATTTTGTTGATTTAACAACAGCCCAAACAATCGCTGGGGCTAAAACTTTTTCAGCTGCACCTGTTTTATCTACTGCTACTGCATCACAGGCTTTATTTACTGATGCCAATAAGAATATAATTTCAAATGCTATAACCGGATCTGGAAATGTGGTTATGAGTACTTCTCCAACATTGACTGGAACAATCACAGCTGCAAATCAAAATTTAAGTGGAACATTAGGTATTGGTACTATATCTCCTAATGGTTCTGCTGCATTGGATATAAGTTCAACAACAAAAGGTTTTTTACCTCCAAGAATGACCACTTCTGAAAGAGATGCAATTACTGGTCTTGTTGAAGGTTTAACCGTTTGGAATACCACAAACAAGCAACTAGAAGTTTATGATGGTTCCTATTGGGTAAATATGTTAGGAAAATTAGTTTCTACTTTAAAAGTGGGTCAAAGCTATGGAGGTGGTAAAATAGCTTATATATTTACTTCAAGTGATCCTGGCTATATTGCAGGGCAAACACATGGCTTGATTGCAGCTAGTTCTGATCAAACTACAGATGCAGGAGTTAAATGGTTTCCCACCACTGGTTTCTATGGTGCAACCGCAATCTCTTTAGGACAAGGTTCATTTAATACAGTTTCAATCATTGCGGCTGCAGGAACCGTAACTTTGTCAAGTTATGCTGCGGGACTTGCTAACAGTTATAGGGATGGGAGTTATACCGATTGGTATTTGCCTAGCAAAGATGAATTGGATAAATTATACCAAAATAGAGCAGCAATTGGCGGTTTTGCGACTACGGGCTATCCAACATATTGGAGTTCTTCCCAGAAGGGATCTATTAATTTAACCAATTTTACTGAATTTGCAAAAGGAGTTACAAGCGCATGGGTTCAGTTTTTTTTTAGCAGTGGCGGCAATTCGGAAGGTACTCAGGCGGATCTTGGTAATAGTAACACAAGACGCGTTCGTGCCATTAGAACCTTTTAACTATTCAACTATTTAGGAATACTCCCTTTTAAAACCGGACTATCATAAATAAGTTCTAGATAAACATAAAGATTTTACTATTGAGGCTTTGTCTGCACAGTGCGGATTTGGTACCAGATAATCTTATAGAATCAAAAGTTATCATGAAACAATTCCTTCCTTTTTTATTACTAATGCTATTGTTAATTTGTGATACTCTCTATTGGGTAAATCTATTGGGAAAATCAGTTCATACTTTAAGTGTAGGTCAAAGCTATGGAGGTGGTAAGGTAGCTTATATTTTTACTCCAACTGATCCCGGCTATGTTGCTAACGAAACGCATGGCTTAATTGCAGCAACGTCAGATCAAAGTACAAGCGCAGAAATTCGGTGGGATAATGGCGCTACTAGAACTACTGGTGCAACTGCAATTGCAATAGGGACGGGGTTAGCCAATACAAATACCATTATTAATAGCCAAGGTGCAACGGCTACTAGTTATGCTGCAGGATTAGCGCGCGCGCAATGGAGGAGGATATGGTGACTGGTACTTACCAAGTAGATTTGATTTGAATGCATTATTTCTAAATAGAGTTGCAATTGGCGGTTTTACTACTGGTGATTATCAGAGTTCATCTGAATTTAGCAGTACACAAAACTATATGCAATCATTCAATAATGGAATTCCAGCAACTGGCGTTAAGACTTATGCTGCTTATGTCCGCGCAGTTAGGACGTTTTAACTATTCAACTATTTAGGAATACTCACTCTTAAAACCGGACTATTCTCTTTTTGCTGCGCAAAAAATGTGCTTTTCAGTTCGATGATATGAGATGATCAGGATTAGCTTCGCTGAGCCTTTTCGAGTGGCCTTACCCAAGGCCCCTTTTTGCTGCGCAAAAAGGTTTTTTATTGCTCACACTTACAAAAGCGAGCTTTTGACGTGTTCGCAATAAAAAACCCCGCACGCTGTGCGGGGCCTTGTGACCGCGTTAGGATTCAAACCTAAAACCCCCTCATCCGTAGTGAGGTACTCTATTCAGTTGAGCTACGCAGCCATTCCCTGTTTGGGGTTGCAAATATAAGGGCAAAATAATAATTCACAAAACCAAAATGGCATTTCTTAAAATTAGTCAATACCATATAAGCCAGCAGCAGTTGTTTCAACCAATTTTTTAGGCATTAACCAAACTAGGGCTGCGCCTAATTTGTTAATGAATCCCGTAATTAATTCTGTTTTACCCGCATACATAGCATCCAGTGCTTGTTTGGCAACTTCATCGGCATTCATATTAAGTTTCTCGCCAGCTTTCACCGCTTTTGCACCCAATTGAGCCCTAGCAGCAAAATCGGTATCGGTTCCACCTGGACAAACCGTAGTGACAGTAACAGAAGTGTTTTTTAATTCAATCTGTAAACCCCTGCCTAAGCTTAAGACAAAGGATTTGCTAGCAGCATAAACCGTAAGTCCTGGTACAGCTTGATAGGCCGCGGAGCTAGCAATATTGAGAATATAAGCTCTATTGAGCTGTTTCAATTGTGGCAGAAATAAGGAAATCAATTCTACAGGCACATTCATATTTACCTGCATCATATCGGTATGTTGTTTGGTAGAAATCTGGTCAAATGAACCGCCATTACCGTATCCTGCATTATTAATTAAGGTATTGATTTGATAGCCATTGGCTTGGCACCAACCAAATATGGTTTGTGCGGCACCTAGACCCGCTAAGTCAATGGCCAAATAGTCCACTTTAACCCCATATTCTTGTTGTAGCTGGTTGGCTAATTTCTCTAAAAGGCTAGCAGTTCTTGCTACCAATAAAAGGTTTTGTTTTTTAGCAGCTAGTTGTTGGGCCATACTTTTTCCAATACCCTTGCTTGCTCCAGTAATTAGCGTGTATTGCATATAACATAGTTAAATGAGAAAGGTCAACTTTTTAGTTGACCTTTCAAAATGATGTATGATTTATCAATGATGCACTTTAGAAGTAAATCTATGATAGAATGGAGTTTTACTATTTTCATCCTTTGGATTGTATTTACCTGTTACAATAGGTACATACATCACACGTCTACGGCTTTCTTCTCCATATTTTGGAGATTGTTTTACACGGTGCCATAAACGGCCATCATGAACGGTTAAGTCTCCCGAATGAATATCAAATCCAATTTCATTCTTATCATCATTGTTGTCAATAAAGTATTTTTTACCAAACAACAATTTCAAAACATTTTGTTTATGCGTTCCTGGCAAAACACGCAAACCCCCATTTTCAAATGCACATTCGTCAAGATGGATTCCTACATTGAGCATGGGCATGATTTTTTGACCAAGGAATAAGTCCCTGGGACTATCGGTATGCCAACCCATTTGCGTAAATGAACTATTCCTAGTGTTTAGGTAATTATTGACCACCAAGCCATCTTTTTCATTTTCCGCAACTCGGCCTTCATATGGCGCCAATAATTCAGAAAGTTGTGCCAGCCTAGGGTCATTTAATAATTCAGCTAATGCATCACTATATTGAGAAGTAAAACAAAATCTTTGAATGGTTTTGTTTCCTTCCTCGTCCTTTCCAAATTTTAAGGGGATACCATTTACTTTTTCGCGTCCCTCAGACAACCAGAGTTGTTCCAAGCGATCTATTTCAGAAAGAAAAGTTGCTACTTTCTCCTTAGTAAGGAAATTCCGAAACATGATCACACCATGCTTTTCAAAAAAGTCCAATTGATCATGGGTTAGCGTTTCGCCCAATTGAAAATTACTTTCCCATTTTTTCATTCCTACGCTGTTATGAGTTTCTATGTAAAATTAAAGTTATCTGATTGTTACCTAAATATTAACTAGGCATGCATCAGGATGCCAAAAATAGGCATTTTTATAAAGCTAAATGTACTTTAATGGGATAAGCAAAGTATTTTGTACCTTGCTTTTACAAGCTTTAATAGAATGATATTCCGGTTCTCCACCTTGTTTTGCTTGCTAATTTTACTTGGTAACACTTGTCTTGCCCAGCAGGATTCGGCTAAAAAGCTGCAAATACTTGTGTTTCCGGTCTTGACAAGGTCCATTGAAACCAGTTGGTCGTTTGGCGTAGCTGGTACCTCCACTTTCAGATTAGCTAAGACAGATAGCCTTTCTAGGACCTCAAATTTGCAAACCATTTTATTATATTCCTTAAAAAAACAATTGGTTGCAGCCATAAATGGGGCTCAATATTTTAAAAATGAGCTATATATTCTCAATGAACAGATTTCCTTTAGCTCCTTTCCCGATAAGTTTTGGGGATTGGGCAATCAAGCCCCCCATCAAGCAGAGGAGTCCTATGATTTTCAACAATTTTATACCTATTTGCATTTAATGCGGAAAATGGGGAAGGGGATGTTTATTGGGGGGTTATACGAATACCAAAACTTATTAGAAACCAATTATAAGGCGGGCGGTATTTTTGACCAACAGCAGGTGGTAGGTAGAAATGGATATCATATTTCAGGACTAGGAATGAGTTTTACTTTTGATACCAGAAACAATGCTTTTGCACCCAACAGAGGCAATTTTGCGCAAATCTATTTCAACCATTTCTCGCCTTTATTTGGTTCAAATCATCGGTATACCAATATTGTAATAGACCTGCGTAAATACATGGCTGTTCGTAAAAACGGGGTTTTGGCTCTGCAAGCTTATAGTTTTAACAATACAGGAAATGATGTACCACTTAGAAGTTTGGCCACATTAGGAGGCATGAATAGTATGAGGGGTTATTACGATGGTCGCTACCGCGATAAAAATCAATTAGTTTTTCAAGCAGAGTTTAGACAGCAATTGCATAAACGATTTGGGATGGTCGCTTTTGGCAATTTTGGCGATGTTTCACATAACTTATCTTACAAATTTGCGGACCTGAAATATAGCTTTGGTGCGGGTTTACGATATGCGCTCAATAAAGCTGAAAAGCTAAATATTCGCTTGGACTATGGGATTGGGCCGGATAAGAACCACGGTTTTTATTTTGAATTGGGCGAAGCTTTCTAGTGATTGGAAATTTTTTTGGCAATCAAGTATACCAAATAAGTAAGTGGGGGCGCTGCTAACACATCCATACTGTAGTGTACGTGTTGAATGAGTACCATGGTGCCTACTGCAATGGTAGCCAAAAAAGCCATTGTCTTATCTAACTTTTTTTGAAGGCATAAAAAAATCAAGAACTGGGTAGAAGTATGGCCAGAAAAAAATAAATCCTTGGTTATAAAAGCATCTTTTCCCCCATAAAAAAGATTGGAAATAGGGTCGCGTAATGGAATTAAGTTGGCCGGAGCTTCCAGTGGCAGCAAATAAATACTACAAAATCGCATGAGACTTAAAATGATAAAGCCCCATAAAAACAGTAATAACAATTTAGGCTGGTACAAAGCCCTGTAGAAAAATAAAACAAACATCCCCCATATAACTAGAAAACAAAGTATGGATGTATCCATGCTCGGTAATTGCTCTAATAACCAATCATGGGGTGTCCAGCCGTTACGTTGTTCTATATAGCGGAAGAAAAATGGGAAAGCTATTAAAACCAATATCCATACCAAAAGGCCCCATTGGAACCTTTTACGAAAACTAAGATTCTGCCAGTTTTCACTCCAAACCGTTTGTAGTTTTTTTTCCTGCTCAAGATGCATTTGGCAAAAATAAAAAATCGCCCCCAGTTCTTGGCGGCGATTTTGATTAGTGGTTGTTAAATGTTTAATAATGCCAGCGCACAAATGCTTCCATAGCGGCATATTTGGTTAGACCCAAAGCGGCGTATAGATTGGCTGTATTGGCGTTTCGGTCTTCTGCACGTTGCCAGAATTCTCTACTATCAGACCCTTGAAAAGGTACAGCGTCTTTTTGAGATTGGTGTATAAATATGCCAAAACGTTTTTTCATCACCTGATCTGGACTCATGGGGTTGGCCATTTCAATCTCTGAGATATCCCATTCCTGCCAAGCACCTTTGTATAACCAAACCCAGCAATCTTTAACCCAAGCATCCCCAGCTGCTTTAATTCTTCTCATACTTTCAAAGACAATATCTAAGCAAACTTTATGGGTGCCATGTGGATCGGCTAAATCACCGGCACAAAAAATTTGATGTGGTTCTATTTTTCTAAGCAATGCCATGGTATTTTCTATATCGGCTTCACCCATGGGCTTTTTTTCAATGGTTCCTGTTTCGTAGAATGGCAGGTTTTGAAAATTCGCCCTACTATCATCAGGAAGACCTACATAGCGGCAAGTGGCTTTAGCCTCACACCTTCTAATCAAACCCTTGATTTCTCTTATTTCTGCAGTATCAACCTGGTTCTTTTGTTTGCTAGCAATAAAGTCTCGGGCATTGGACAAAATGCTTTGACTTTTGTGATTGTCAATACCAAACATGTCTTCAAAGCCAACGGCAAAGTCAATAAATCTGGTTACAAATTCATCCGTTACAGCAATATTACCACTGGTTTGATAAGCAACATGCACCTCATGACCTTGGTCATGCAATCGCATAAATGTTCCACCCATACTAATAATATCGTCATCAGGATGCGGAGAAAAAATCAAACACTTTTTAGGATGCGGTGCGCTTCTTTCTGGGTGAGTGGGTATGATGGCACCAGGTTTTCCACCCGGCCATCCAGTAATGCTATCGCGCAGCAAATAAAAGACCTGCAAATTAATTTCATAGGCATCGCCTTTCTCCACCAACAAATCGGATAAACCATTTTCATTATAGTCCACCGTATTCAAACTCAAAACAGGTTTGCCAAGTTTCAAGGCTAAATTAATAACGGCCCTTTTAATCATCTTGGTAGTCCAGGTACATTCACCAGTAAGCCATGGCGATTTAATCCTAGTTAATTCTGTAGATGCTAATTCATCAATCACAAAGGTGCAATCAGCGTGCTGTTGTAAAATACTTGCAGGAATTTGTTCTGTAACATTTCCTTCTACAGATTTTGCAACAATACTGGCTTTGGAACCCCAGGCCATCAACAAAATCTTTCTTGATTTTAAGATGGTAGAAATACCCATTGTAACAGCTCTTCTGGGAACCTTTGAGATGTTTTGGAATTCATAGCTATTGGCCAGTCTGGTACTATTTTCTAGGTTTACCATCCTGGTTTTTGAAAAAATACTGGATCCTGGTTCATTAAACCCAATATGTCCGTTGCCTCCAATACCTAGAATCTGCAAGTCAATGCCACCAACTGCTTCAATCTTGTTTTCATATTCCTGACAAAAATGTTTTACATCGTCCTTGGATCCTGTTCCAGCCGGAAGATTAATATTTTCAGGTAAAATATCTACATGGCTAAATAAATGCCTATGCATAAAACTCCAATAACTCTGAAATGCATCTTTGTCAATGGGATAATATTCATCAAGATTAAAACTGATGACATTCTTAAAACTTAATCCTTCTTCCTGGTGCATGCGAACCAATTCTGCATACATAGAAATGGGCGAGGAGCCTGTAGCCAATCCCAGCACACAGGGTTCATTTAAAGCCTGTTTATGACGGATTAAATTAGCAATTTCTCTAGCAACAAAACCAGAACCTTCTTTGGCGGTTGGATAAATTTCTACACTAATTTTTTCGTACGAATCAACCATATATATATCAGTTTAAGATGTTTCTAAAAATTATGGCTATAATTTTTCAACTGCTTTTGCCGCAGGGTCAAATACCGCATTGCTATGATTCCAATTCCAAAAATCATAACGCTTGAATTGCGTTTCTAATCTCTTTTCAAAACTATTCCAGTCCTTGCTGGCTTTTGGACTCCAAAGTACTTCACTCATGGCAGAAAGCCTAGGGAAAAGCATGTATTCCAGTTTTTTAGGGTTGTCAACATATTCAGTCCAAAGATTAGCTTGTGCACCCATCACATATTTTAGTTCGTCTGCAGCTAACTCTTTTGGTAAAGGTTCATAGCTATACACTTTTTGAACTGTTAAATAACCACCAATGGTTAATGAATCCTCTTTCTTTGTTTGAGAATAGTCAAAATAAGCCCAGCCTGTTGGGGTCATGATTACTTGGTGTTTTTCTTTAGCTGCAGCAATTCCACCTTTTTCACCTCTCCAACTCATAACAGCAGCATTAGGCGCTAATCCACCTTCTAGAATTTCATCCCAACCAATAATTTGTCTTCCTTTTCCATTCAGGTATTTTTCCATGCGCTGAATAAAATAGCTCTGTAATCCGTGTTCGTCCTTTAGGTTTTTGTCTTTGATTAATTGTTGACAAAAAGCCGATTTTTTCCAGGATTCTTTGGGGCATTCGTCTCCACCAATATGAATGTATTTAGAAGGGAATAGTGCTAATACTTCATCCAACACGTCTTGTAAGAATTGAAACGTGTATTCAGTTGGAGCAAAAACGTCTGGATATACGCCCCATGCTTGTTGTACTTGTTTGCCTTGATCGCTGCCAGCCCATGTTACTTTAGCCGGATGTTTGGTAGCGGAATCAGGAAAACAACTCAATTGAGGATATGCTGCAATAGCTGCAGAAGCATGACCTGGCATTTCAATTTCAGGAATAATGGTTACAAATCTATCCGCAGCATATTTAACCATTTCCTTAATCTCATTCTGGGTATAGAATCCACCATAACGGGTATTATCATTGCCTTTTCCTGGATGATGTCCCAAGATGGTGCCGTTTCTGTAAGCACCTACAGAAGTTAATTTTGGATATTTTTTGATTTCTATGCGCCAGCCTTGGTCTTCAGTTAAGTGCAATTGCATGGTATTCATCTTATGCATGGCAATAAAATCAATGAATTTTTTCACGTAGTCCAAAGAGAAGAAATGCCTACCCACGTCTAACATCAATCCTCTATACCCAAACCTTGGTTTGTCTTCAATATCAACAACTGGTACCAATAAGCTATTTGATTTGACAACTGGTAATAATTGAATCAAGGTTTGAATTCCATAAAAAGTACCTGTGGCATTGTCTCCACCAATATGAACCCCCTCTTTATTAATGTGCAAATTATACGCGCCAGGAATAGGGTACTCCATTTTCTCATAATTAAGCACAATATTGTTCTTAAAATCCCCGGATTTTTGAATGGCTAACTTAAAGCCAAAAAAGGTCTGGAAATAGTCATTTAAGAATTTGGCAGATTGTTCTAATCCAGAACCAGCTAAGACAATCTTAGTTTTTGGGGTAATACTAAAATTGCCCGTTCCTAGGGTCAATTTTTCAGGTTGGGGGATAAGTGCAACCTCCTGGGCATGGTTTTGGGTAAAAGCCATGGTTAAGCAAAGGGCAATCAGAATTTTTTTCATATTGAATAGTTCTATTGCCTGAAAATAAAAAAAGTTTCCCTAGAAGCGGGAAACTTTTTTATTTTTTTTATTAAGTAGGTCTAAACCTTGGTCAATTTGATCATATTGGTAGGTAAATGTAGGTGAACAGGAGTGCTTCCCGTACTTACTACCACATCTCCCTCTTTCACAAATCCACGTTCTTTTAAGATATTGATTTGGTCATTAACTATATCATCTAAGCTTTCTTCCTCATCATAATAAAAGGCCCTAACACCCCAGCTCAAACTCAATTGGTTTACCAAAGTTTTTTCCTTGGTAAAGATGAATAGAGGAGATGACGGGCGGTAACTACTCAACATAAAAGCAGTATATCCGCTTTGGGTCATTCCCACTAATGCTTGAGCTTCAACATCTTCTGCAATCTTACAAGCGTTGTAACAAATGGCATCACTATGGTAAGAGGGAGAATGTGCCTGCGGTTTTAAATCTGCAGAGCGGTCATATCTATATTCTTTCTTTTCAATTTCCATGATAATCTTGCGCATGGTTTGAACCACCAATGCAGGGTGATTACCAGCAGCAGTTTCACCGCTCAACATCACGGCGTCAGCACCTTCCAAAACCGCATTAGCAACGTCAGTGATTTCTGAACGGTTGGGTTTTACCCTGTCAATCATAGATTCCATCATCTGGGTAGCTACAATTACAGGCTTAGCGCGATGCAAACATTTTCTAATTAATTCTTTCTGAATCAATGGAACTTGTTCAATAGGCAGTTCTACTCCCAGGTCTCCACGAGCAATCATGATACCATCACTTTCTATAATGATATCACGAATATTAACCAATGCCTCTGGTTTTTCAATTTTGGCAATGATTTTAGTCATGCTCTTTTTCTCTTGTAATTTGCTTCTCAAGATCACTAGATCTTTTACACTTCTCACAAAACTCAGCGCCACCCAGTCACATTTTTGTTCAATAATGAACTCCAAGTCGGCCAAGTCTTTTTCAGTAAGTGCGGGCAGAGAAATTTTAGTATCCGGTAAGTTGATGCCTTTTTTAGAAGAAAGGTTACCACCAAGGGTTACCAATACTTTTACATCGCCATTTTTTTCAATACCCACCACTTTTACTTCTAGTTTACCGTCATCAATCATTATCACGTTTCCTAGTACTACGTCACCAGCCAAATTGGGGTAGGATACATAAATTTTCTCTAAAGTTCCTACACATTTTACATTGGTGAAAGTGAGGATATCGCCTGCTTTTACGTCAAGAGAATTGTTTTCAATTTCACCTACACGCAATTTTGGGCCTTGCAAATCTGCCAATACAGAGATATTGTAAGGTTCTGTTTTGTTGATGTTACGAATATGCTCAATAATGGCCAGTTTGTCTTGGTGATTACCGTGTGAAAAATTCAATCTAAAAACGTTTACACCTGATCTGCAGAGTTCTAATAATTGATCGTATGAATCACAAGCTGGTCCTACCGTTGCAACAATTTTGGTACGGTGGTTAACGTGTTCAATACCCGCTTCTTTGTTCATTTCTTTGTGCAGGTACTTATCTAAGTTTTTTGACATAATGCGTTGTTGTAGTTTGAAATTTTGTGGACAATTATTTAGCTGGCTAAGATTTTTACAATCTTCATCCATTCAGCAGAAATTTTTTGTTTTTGTTTCACGGCTTTGTCTAGTGGTGTAAAATGAACTTTATTGTTAACAATTCCCACCATTACGTTAAACCTTCCTTTGATCAAGCACTCTACGGCGTGATAGCCCATATTGCTGGCGATTAATCTATCCAAGCAAGAAGGTGAACCCCCTCTTTGAATATGCCCCAAGATACAAACCCTGGTATCGGCCTGTGGAATACGTTCTTTGATTACTTTGGCTAATTCATTGGCTCCTCCAAACTCATCGCCTTCGGCAACAACAATCAGGTTTACCAATTTTTTTCTTTTTTCCTTTTCAGTCAAGGATCGGATTAATTCCTCAATATCTGTTTTGGTTTCCGGTATCAAAATATTTTCTGCACCAGTGGCAATACCACTATGAAGTGCAATATAACCCGCATCCCTTCCCATTACTTCTACCAAGAATAAGCGGTCATGCGCATCCATGGTGTCCCGAATCTTGTCAATGGCTTCTACAGCAGTATTTACGGCAGTATCAAATCCAATGGTGAAGTCGCTACCTGCAATATCTTTATCAATGGTGCCTGGCAAACCAATACAGGGAATGTCATATTCATTGCTAAATTTTTGTGCGCCACGGAAACTACCATCACCACCAACTATCACCAAACCATCAATGCCTCTTTTTTTAAGGTTGTCGTAGGCTTTTTTACGGCCTTCGGGTTCAAAAAATTCTTTACAACGGGCTGTTTTTAAAATAGTACCACCCCTTTGAATAATATTGGCTACCGATCTTGAATCCATGGGAATAATATCGTCATCCACCATGCCGCTATATCCGCGCATAATGCCAAAAACATCTAAACCGTGATAAATTCCTGTTCTTACAACGGCTCTAACTGCGGCATTCATGCCTGGAGCATCGCCTCCGGAGGTAAGTACCCCTATTTTATTGACTTTTTTTGTGGACATCTTAAGTATTCAATTCTTTCGTAATACGATTGGCGTTTAGGTTAAATAGCAATCGTAATGGTTTTTTCTAACTATTGAATGAGTTCCAAAAATACGCAATTAAAGCTAATTCTCAAATGCCTATCTATTAGTACAAATGAGTATTTTAGTAATATGAAAATTTTGCTAACCGGTTCAAATGGATTTTTAGGGCAACATTTAACCCAATTTTTGGTTGAAAAAGGGCACCAGGTACTTGCTTTATCTAGAGGTATGCAAAGAATACCACTGGGCAAATTTTTGTATCAATCAGTAGATTTAACTCAAAAACAACTTGTTTGCCAATCTTTTGATGCTTTTAAACCCAATTTGGTGATTCATTCTGCCGCCATGAGTAAGCCGGATGAATGCCATCTGGACCAAGCAGCCTGTTTGTTGCACAATGTTACTGCTACAGAAAACCTCTTGGAAGGTGCCGCTAGCATAGGAGCCCGATTTTTATATGTTTCTACGGATTTTATTTTTGGGGAATATGGACCTCACGCTGAAACAGCCATTCCCAATCCCTTGAATTTTTATGGTAAGAGTAAGTTGATGGCAGAAGAAAGCGTAAGGGCCTCCGGTTTGAACTTTCATATAGTAAGACCTGTATTTATTTATGGCAAATATTGGCAGGGCATGCGCCCCAGCTTTATCCAATGGGTGGCTCAGAACCTAGAAGCCGGAAAACCAATTAAAGTAGTAACTGATCAATTACGCACCCCAAGTTATGTTCAAGACCTGTGTAAAGGGATTGAACTGGTATTTTCTGGTCCAATTAATACTGAATATCATTTGGCAGGGAAAGACCGGATCTCACCCTATGAAATGGCATTGACAGTTGCAAGGGTTAGAAACCTAGACACCCATTTAATTACCCCAGTTACAGCAGACAGTTTTCCTGAGTTGGTGCAAAGGGCCAAATTCTCTGGCTTGAAAATAGACAAGGCAGTTGAAGAATTAGGTTATTGCCCCGTAGATTTTGAAACAGGTGTTCAATTAAGTTTTAACTAGTTATACCAAAGGTAAAAAAATCTCTGCCATCATGCACCTAGCACTTCCACCACCATTTGTTTCAATAGTTGGAATGGGAGAATGCAGTATTTGATTAAATGCTTCTAATTGTAATACCTGTTCCTCATGTAGACTTTGATAGGCTTGAGTAGACATGATTAAAATTTTTTCCTCCTGTAGATTTTTCACTTGTAGCATATTGCCAGCAAAATGATTCATCTGTTCTAAGCTGATGGGGATAAGCGTTTTTTCCGTTGCTTGTATTTGTGCAACCAACATTTCTCTTTCCAAATCAGTTGCAATGCTGTCTAAGCATACTACCACATAACGGTCTGCTACACACATCATCACATTGGTATGGTAGATAGGAGCACCTTGCATGTCTAGTGCAGAAAATGCTACAGAGCTATATCCCAATTCGGTACAAAATTGTTCCAACAAATTTTCGTGGGTTCTATCACTTAAACAGGCATAGGCCAAATGATGGTCTCTGTCCAAAACTATGGAACCCGTACCTTCTAAAAATAACCCTCTTTCTTCCTGCTCAGTAAAGTCAATGGTTTGTTGAATCAAAAATTTTTGAGAGAGTTTTTCTAAAACATCGGGCTTGCGCTCTTGTCTGCGGTTGAGAGCAAACATAGGATATAGTACAATGGTGCCATCTGAATGAAAAGAGATCCAGTTGTTAGGAAAGATACTATCAGGCGTATAAGGAATAGGACTATCCTGCACTACGGTAACGTCAATATTATGCGCTTTTAATAAAGCTACAAATTGGTCAAATTCTGCTAAAGCTTTTTCAGCAACTTGAGAATCTGAACTGGATTGTTGAAAACTATTGTTCACCGCTGTTTCTGCGTTAAAGCCAAATTTAGCGGGTCTAATCATCATGATATGCGCCGTGTTTTGCATAAGATTTTTTATTGAATTGGGGTTCTTAAAATGGGCATACTCATACAATGAAATCCTCCCCTTGCCCTTGATAATTCTGCAGAAGGCATGAGAATCAATGTGTCATGCATTTCTTCTACTTTCAAAGTTCCTGCTTCTAATGCATCAATTAATTCCTTGGCAGGAATAATGCTAAAACCAGCTGCCTTAAATGCTTCTGTAGTTTTATCATTACGGTCATAACCCAGTACCACTCCTTCTTTTAGCGCTAATAAATTGCAGGAATCTGTCCATTGTTCTCTTACATTGTAAGGGAATTCATTATTGCCTGAAAAGATAAATTTCACCTCTTCTTCACAGTGTAAATCATTCTTGCTAATATCTACCAACAAGTCTTCCAAACTTTCAAAACTAATAGGATTCTCAGGTGATTTTTTGTGGAATTGGAGAATCTTGATCTTCTCTTCTTTCTTAATTTCTAAAATGCGCTCAATCACATTTTCGTCCTCATGTTTTACTGCTTTTCTAGAGAAATTTCCTAACATGACCCATACGTCTCTTTTAACTTGCGTAAATACGGTGTCTATATGCATGTAGTCCCGTTTCTTGGGAATCTTTACAACGGTTACTTTTTCAACCACACCCTTTTCAAACAAGAGATTAGTGACCCTAACTGCTGCTTCAGAGCTGGTTCTTTCACTCACACCCACCAATAAATGGTTCTCACTCACTACCATAATATCTCCACCTTCTAGCGTGATTTTTCTATCATCTTCCTCTTTAGGTAATAAGAAACTATGGTGAGAATCGGAAAGCTCAATAATATTTTTTCTATAGTCAGCAAAAAGTGCATGATGAAAGAAGATGTACTTGGCCAATAACGCTTCTCTTGTTCTGGCTTTTTTGGCAGGCTTGTTTAATAAAATGTATTGATTAATGGTAATTCCAATATCTCTTGTGAAAATGAAATTGGGAATAGGGGCAAACAACAATGATCTATTTCCTGCAGCACTCCCAGAAATAAAGGTTTTAGCCAATTCCACAGGACTATAGTTCAATAAGTCATGTTGTGTTTGGTAGGTGCATCCTTCAATAGCACAAACAGATGCCACTAGTTTAGATCTAATATCGGCATCTTCTAATACCTGTGCCAACAACCACTGTAATTCAATTACATTTTCAGACGCAAAAAAATCAGGATGCTCCGGTTTATAAAAATTACGATGATTTTCTAAGGCATCAATTTCTTTTAATTTTCCTTTGATCTTGGTGGGATCTAGAAAATACAATAGAATCTTGGTATAGAAGTCATACTCATTCTTGCGAATGGTATCTAGGTGAACAATGTCTTCAAATAGCCAGTCTTGGGCTTTAGAAGGGACAACTTTACCCAGACCACTGTCTGGACTATGTACTAATAAACGTTTTAATGTTCCTATTTCTGAGGTAACAGACAATTGGGATGACATACAATACTGTATTGATGAATAGTTGGGATTTCAATAAGAAAGGGCTTGCAATGTGCAAGAGAAATTAAGCGTACTTAATGATCGGGCATGGGATTCAAACCACGATACATCCACGCAAAATGGGCTGTCAAAAATGATATAGTACTACAATGATACATGATGCAAATGCAAGTTAGGGGTTTTGTTTCAATGGGTCAACTCCCTTAACTTTTCCAAAAGATCCCAAAGGTCTAAATCGCATAAATAAGTCTTCACTATACCATTTTTCCTTTCTGGTTTTGGCAATGATGGCAGCATGTTCCTGCATTTGATAGGCAAAGGCTTTCATGTCTGCTTTAGAAGACCAGATGCTGAATGTGGCTTGCTTAATCCAAGGAACTTCGCCAATACCAAAGGAGGTTTGAAAACCAGGAGCACTGGCCATTCTGCTCGCTACTTTGTCTACATTAGCCCAAAAGTCTTTTAGCTTACTGAGTTTAATAGTAGCCCTTGTAAGAATGGCAATAGGGCCTTCATAATCGCTTTTCATGGGTACTGGACCAAAGGGTTGTTTTCCATCCCATAATCCATGCCCCTCAATGGGTTCCAATACTATTGTCCATATTTCACAGTTAAAAAATCGCCACCAGGCAGCTATGAATTTTCCGTATCTATATTGTAGATATTTATTTTCTTCAACAGGATTCAAGGGCTTAGACCAAGAAGGTAGTTGAGATGCAGGTTCAGTTTGATCTATGACTAGAATAGCCCACTGTGACAAATCTGGCGTTTTGTCAAAAGACCCATTCTTACCAGTTCCCATGAGTTTCCAGAAACTGATTTGTTTATCTAGCATTAAGGGAAGGCGGAATAAGGCCATAGAAAGGAATCCTGCCCATGCTAACCAATTGGGATATCTAACAATAGTGATACTACAAATCATTCTGTGAATTTAGGCTTTGAATTGTTTAATTTGCCCTTGCATGAAACAGCTTATCACCAACATCCACCAACTGGTAAATGTTCGTTCTGAGAACAAATTATTGAAAGGTACAGCTTTGGCCCAGCTTCCTGTTATGGATCAAGCTTGGTTGGCTATAGAAAATGGATTAATCCTTGATTATGGTGCTATGTCAGCGTTGAATCAATTACAGGATTCTTTTGACCAAACCATTGATGCTGCTGGTGCCTCGGTGTTACCTTCTTGGTGTGATAGTCATACCCACTTGGTTTTTGCGGCTAGTAGAGAATCTGAATTTGTAGAAAAGTTAAAAGGAATGAGCTACGCCGATATTGCCGCTAAGGGTGGTGGTATTTTAAATTCCGCTAGAAAATTACAGGCTTGCTCAGAAGAAGAATTGTTTCAATTGGCCTTGCCCCGTTTGCAGGAATGGATGCAGCTGGGAACAGGGGCCATGGAAATCAAGAGTGGCTATGGATTAACCGTGGATGCGGAATTAAAAATGTTGCGCGTAATAAAAAGGCTCAAAGCCGTTTCACCCATCCCCATCAAAGCCAGTTTTTTAGGCGCTCATACTTATCCCTTGGAATATAGAGACAATCATGAAGCCTATATTCAATTGATTATAGAAGAAATGTTGCCAGTGATTGCTCAGGAAGGGCTCGCTGATTTTATTGACGTTTTTTGTGAGGACGGATTTTTTAATAAGGCAGAAACCATTCGCATTTGTCAGGCGGGTGCAGCCATTGGTTTAAAGGCCAAAATTCATGCCAACCAGTTAAGCTTATCAGGTGGGGTAGAAGCAGGCATAGCAGTCAATGCGCTATCTGTGGATCACTTAGAAACCATGGATGAAACTACCATCGCCGCGTTAGCGGCATCCAATACCATTGGTACTTTGTTACCTACAGCTGCCTATTTTTTGCGCATGGGTTATCAACCGGCAAGGGCCTTGATTAATGCAGGTGCTGCCATTGCCCTTGCTTCTGATTATAACCCAGGTTCCAGTCCAAGTGGAAACATGAACACGGTGGTATCTATGGCTTGTATTCAAATGAAAATGTTGCCGGAAGAAGCCATAAATGCGGCTACTATCAATGGCGCATTTGCTATGGAATTGGAATCAGAAATGGGTAGCATTTGCAAGGGTAAAAGGGCCAACTTGATTTTTACCCAACCGCTTTCTTCATTGGCTTATTTGCCCTATTCATTTGGGTCTAACCTCATAGAAAAAGTAATGGTGTCTGGAAAATTTATATAATCAATTTTCTGCTATGGGTTGAATTGATTAACTTAATCATTGGAAACATAACCATAAGCGCGCCATGATACACTTCAAAACCTATCACAAACAAGACCTGCTTTCTGTTACCAAGATCAGAAAATTTGAAACCAAATTAGGAGAACGTATTCAAGTGTTATCAGACCTTAATCAGCTGGGGCAATCTATTCAAGCATCCTCAGCTTCTTATGTTCTATTTGGCATTCCCGAAGATATAGGTGTTAAAGCTAATCTAGGCATTGGCGGCGCCCATTCCGCTTGGGTACCTTTTTTACAATCCTTTCTCAATATTCAGAGTAATGACTTTTTAGAAGGGGGAGAAATACTTTTACTAGGTCATTTTGATTTTTCAAATATGGAACATTTGATTGAGCAAAATGCGTTGGGCTATGATGAAAAATCCGAAGCTTTTAGACATGCCGTAAATGCAATTGATGAAGAAGTGGAACAATTGGTTAAATTGATTACCCAACACAAGAAAATTCCTATTGTGATAGGTGGGGGGCATAACAATTCTTATCCTTGTATCAAAGGCGCAGCAAAGGGCTATAACAAAGCAGGTATCCTACCCATTGCGCAACTCAATGCCATTAACTTAGACGCACACGCAGACTTTAGACCCATGGAGGGGAGGCATAGTGGAAATGGTTTTACGTATGCAGAAGAAGACGGATACTTAGAAAAATATTGTGTTATTGGTATTCATGAGAATTATCTACCACAAAATGTTTGGATGGATATTGTCAACAATCCCTTTGTGGATTGTATTACTTATGAAGACATTTTTGTACACGAGAAAAGAACTTTTTTACAAGCCATAGGGCATGCCACTTCATTTACAGACGATACCCTATGTGGGATTGAATTAGACCTTGACTGTATACAAGGCGTTTTGAGTAGTGCGCAAACGCCTGTAGGGATTAGCCCCAATCA
Organism: Bacteroidota bacterium; assembly: GCA_947460595.1. Taxonomy (GTDB): domain Bacteria; phylum Bacteroidota; class Bacteroidia; order Chitinophagales; family Chitinophagaceae; genus Sediminibacterium. Next base: position 190,961 of record CANHGS010000002.1, read on the forward strand.
AGCCAGACAATATATTCAGTTTGCTACTGCACAATCAAAACCAGCGTACCTGCATATTTGTGAAGGAGCCACCCATTTATCAGATGGTAGAACCGATGGAAGTACCGGTAAGCTCATTAGCTATCTGGTTAGTGATTTTGTTAAAGCCATGCAGATCTTGTAAAAACTAAGCAGATTTTTTACGAATTTTAAAACACTAAAGTTGTAAATATTTTTACCAACATCCTCAAACTAACTTATCCTACATTTCCTCCACCCGGTTTCTTGAGAGGAGCAGGCATAGTTGCTTTAGGTTTTTCTCCTGGTTTTAATACCGGAGGAGTAACCACGGGTTTATTATCAGGTAGTTTGGCTGGTTGTCCACTTTTTGTTTCCAATGGTTTTGGAACCCCGGTTTTGCCTGCGTCTAAGGGGTCAGATTCCGCCTTAATATCTTCTGGCTTAATGTCTTTTGGCAATTCATAATCATTCACTGTTCCATTACCCTGGTCTTCACCCTCAGCACCCAATGGGGCAGTAGTGCCATTAATATAGTCAATGATAATATCGTTGGTCATGACTTCTGGTTTTACAAAAGTTTGACTAGCATCAAGCCCACAGTTGGGATCTGCAGATGCTTTGGCAAAGAAATAAGCCCATATTGGCATGGCCGCTCTGGCGCCTTGGCCATTCAGGTTCTCATTTTTAAAACGGATAAATCGATCATCGGCACCCACCCAAGTTCCTGCCATCAATTGTGGGGTATAACCCATAAACCAAGCATCTGAATTGTCATTGGTGGTACCTGTTTTGCCGGCTACTTCTAAATTACCGGGAAGGTCATAAGCCCAAATGCCACGGGCTGTTCCAAATTGGATAACTCCTTGCATCATTTTTACAATAGAGTAGGCAGTTACTTCACTAATCACTTCTTTGCGTTGTGGGGTAAAGCTTTCCAGTACATTTCCATTTCTGTCTTCAATGCGCGTAATGTACATAGGCTTGGCGTTAAATCCCCTTCCTGGAAACATGCTATATGCCTGCATCATTTCAAACAAAGAAATCTCACAAGAACCCAGCGCTATAGAAGGGTAGGGCTCAATCTTGGTTTGTAGGTTCAATTTTTTTAAGTAGTCCACAAATCTTTTAGCACCATTATTTCCGGTAGCATCCAATTGCTTCATAATATAGGCAGAGGCACAGTTTCTAGACTTGGCCAAAGCTTCAGCCATGGGCATGGTAGCGCCTGTACAGGACTTAGATGTAGCAGGTACCAATCCATATTGTCCAAAACTTTGTTGGTTGTCATTAACTGGTGTATTGGGTGTAAATCCAGCTTCTTCAATGGCCAAACTATACAAGAGTGGTTTCATGGTAGAACCAACTTGGCGTTTGGTATTGATATTGGCGTGATCGTATTTAAAGGTTTTAAAATCAATTCCACCAACCCATGCTTTTACCTCACCTGTCATGGGTTCCATGACCATAAAGCCTGCTTGCAACATTTGCCGATGATATTTGATAGAATCATAGGGAGACATGGTAGTGTCTTTTCCACGAGTACTATTCCAAGCAAAAACGTGCATTGGAATTTTTACTTTAAAAGTGGCTTTAATTTCGTCTTCATTCAGTCCTTCTTTTTTCAAATTTCGCCAGCGATCGCTCTGTTTCATGGACGCTTCCAATACCTGTTCAAAGTTTTTCCAAATTGAACCATCCTTCATGTTCTCCTGGGTGTTCAACAGTTTTTGCATATAACTCATATGCTTAGCTACAGCTTCCTCTGCGTATTGCTGCATTCTAGGATTAATGGTAGTATAAATGCGTAAACCATCCCTATAGAGGTCATAATTATCACCATTGCTCTTGGTATGGGTCTTGCACCATTTTTTCATCTCTTCTCCAAGAATCATTCTAAAATAGGGTCCCAAACCGGCACTCTCATCAAGTTTCTTAAAATTAAGTTCAATGGGTTTTCTTTTTAAGATTTCTGCCTCTGCTGAGTTTAAATAGTCTTTAGCAACCATACGGTTGAAAACCAAGTTTCTCCTTTCTAAAGCTTGTCTGGGATTTCTACGAGGATTGTATAAACCTGGACCATTAATCATGCCAATCAATACCGCCGCTTCTTCTACATTCAAACGGTCAGGTTCTTTTTGAAAAAAGGTTTTGGCGCCATTTCTAATGCCAAATACATTATCTCCAAAAGCTACCGTATTTAAGTAAAGGGTTAGAATTTCTTCTTTGGTAAAATTCCTTTCTAGTTTAATGGCAATAATACATTCCTTTAATTTTTGAATACTACGCAACAAGAAATTCTTGGTACTCCAGTTTTCTGTAAACAGGTTTTTAGCCGTTTGCATGGTAATGGTACTGGCTCCTCCTTGGCTTCCTAGGTAGAAAAAAGCCCTTGCCAAACCTTGTGCGTCAATACCGCTATGGTCATAAAAGCGTTTGTCTTCCGTTGCCACAAGCGCATTAATGGCGTGTTTGCTAATGTCTTTGTATTGAACATTGATCCTGTCTTCAATATAGTATTTACCCATCAAGTATCCATCTTGGGCATAAACCTGGCTGGCTTGCAAAGCCGTGGGGTTCTCAATGTCTTCAATATCCGGCATGTCTCCAATCCATCCCCAATTGAGCATTAATAGAAAGAGGACAATAAATCCCAGTCCTGAGAAAAAGATCTTCCAAAATAGTTTAACCGGTCTAGACATAAAAAAGGTATGATGGAAATGTAAACTTATCGTAAATCTATAGAACTGCCTTAATCAGAACTGCTAAAATCATTAAAAAATATCAGGCAAGACCCCGTGTAAGAAGGTTCTGTATTCTTGGATATCTTTTTTTGATTTCAGAATCGTCAAATTGGCACCACTTAAAATTAAGAAACTATATTTTTCAGGGGCTAACCAAGGAACAATTCTGGAAGCAGCTTGAGGTTTGGCTTTATTGATATAAACAACCGCATCTCCCGCACTAGCAAAAGGGCCAACCAAGACCAATTGCAGATTAGCTTGTATGGTTTCATTGCCAATAGCCAGATTTTGGTTACTATACTGTTCTCGGTTAAATCTATTGAAGGCGTTTTTGGCTTCCCCAGTAAAAATACCATCTACTTTGTCTAGGACTACTGCCACAAAATGGGGATCGTTGGCACTAAATACATACTCGTTACTTGGCGCTGCTTTAATGGGTGCTAGTTTTTGCATAGGAGCGTCTACTAAAACTACGTTCGGTTGTTTTCTAGTAGTATCCACTTTAGGAGGTGCTACCGCTACAATTACCGGTTTTTCCTTTGGCTCTAGGGTATTTGGTTTGATTTTTAAAATCGGAGCTACTTGTTGGGTAATCTCGGCTTTTGGAGTAGTGGCTTTTTTAACTGTGTTAACATCATTGAGTTCTATTGGCCTATCTGAAATCTCTTCTGGTTTCTCCATTTTTAAATCGGTCAAATAAGTCTCAATTTCCTTTCTTCTTTTTAGCACATCAATCATGGTAAAGGCTTTCTCTTTTAATGGAGAATTAGGAAACGAGTTGGTTATCTCTGTAAGTTGATTGATGGCAATACTATCCTCTCTATTTTTGACATAATAAATAGATTCAATGTAGAGTTGTTGTGGTGTCCAATAGGATTTGCCCCATTTTTTGTCTGCCGTTTCTTTTACTTGTAATGCTTCTTTAAAAGACCCTGCTAAAAACAGGTCATACACTTGCTCATAAGCCAATGTTGCATTGTCTTTAGCCACTGGTTTACCCTGTTGTTGTACTAATTTGTTGTATTTGCCATTGGCGAAATTGGTTTTCAATAATTGTCTTACCGAATCTGCTTGTATGGGTTGGTTATTTCTATCATAACAATTAGCCAAATTGAAATGGGCTTTTTCTGTTTCACTTACATCGGGGAATTGGGTTACAATGCCACGGTATTCCTTGATGGCACTGGGGTAATCGGCAAGGTTCAATTGGTACAAAGCTGCATTTTCCATAGATGCTTTGAGAATGGCCAAATAGGAAGCAGACAATTGCTCTGAAGTCAATGGTAATTTTGCAAGAAGGGATTCCATGGTCAATTCTGCAACAGTTGCTGCCACTGTTTGATTAGTGGGATTAGCAGGACCATTATTATTCAAAGCCGATTTTTGGGAAAAAGATTTTTCAACGGCAGATTGTCTGCGCCAGTTATCTACATTGGGACGTGAGCCCCATTTGGCTTTGAATTCAGAGTAGCCTCTTGATTTTAATCCTGCATTTTGAAAATAAAATTCATTGGCACTGGTTGCAAATAAATCTGCATCTTGGCTAGGACCACCTGCAAAACCTCCACCAAACCCAGGCTCCTGATTATCCAGATCTTTTAAGCCGGCTTCTTTTCTTAAAGCTTTGAGTCTAGCTTTTAAAATAGCATTGCGCTGATCAATGGGCATTAGAGCTAGTTTTTGTAAACTATCTTCTAATTGAATAATGGTAATATTTTCTGTAATGATTTTGAGTGATGGTTTTCTATCTACTACTCGTTGTTTGGGAATTTCATTTAATTGATCCGTTTGCAAACTATCATAAAAGCGATAAGCATCGGGATAATTTTTCCGGTTATAATTTAAATCGGCCAACAGCAAAAAACTAGCCTGTTTTTGAATTGGATTATTGTCATTAAATGCAATACTATTGAGTAAGGCTTTTTGTGCTAAGTCTGGGTGAACTTCTTTTAATTCTAATTGAGCTATGGCGTAATAAATAATATCCCTATATGGTTCATACAAAGGGCGTTTGGCCATTTTCCATAATTGGTTCAGGTTCTCTTGTATGGCATTGGCTTTTTTACCCGATTCCAAAGTACTGATAGCCAACCTTGCATAAACTTCTAATGTTGGATCTGTAGTAGATTTAATGGATTGTTGATAGGCTAGAACAGCCAAACTATCATTGTTGGTTTGTGTATACAATTGGCCAGCCAAGAACAGCCATCGGGCTTTGTCTTGTGGGGTTACCGCTCTATCCAAAGCTTTTATCAAATACCTAGCTGCACTATCATAGGAGCCCTCCGTATAAAATGCGTATGCTGCATTTTCATTCAAATGAGGCAGCAACCTTTTTGGGAAATTTGGGTCAGACCTCAAAATGGCAATCAATCCAAAAGCATCGGCCAACTGGTCCTGGTCTATATAAGTTCTAATGCGCCAAAGAAAACCTTCGTTTCTACCGGGTGGGTTAGAAGTAATTTTTTTCCAAAGATTAGTAGTTTCTTTGGTCACTACTGTGAATTCACCATTGGTATTGCTGCTATTACTTCCTATAGGCAAGTCGTAACCGTCTTCTTTAGGGGCAAAGGCATAGTTTAAATATTGAAAAACCAAAGCGGCTGAATCATAGTCTTTTCGGTAGAGGTAGGCTTGCCCCATGAGCAAATACAAATCGTCTACCCAGGCATTTCTTAAATCATGTAGCAAAATGCCAGCCGTACATTTATAGAGCACTGAATCTAGCTGCTCTTTCTGTTTATATAGCGCTTCTTTGGTAAAATTGTAAAAGGGTAGGAGTTGGTTATAGTCTTCTACAAAAACACTTTTAGCCCGTTCAAGAACATCGTTTACTTTATTCTGAGCATTGAAATAGTAATTGTAATGGGTAACGGTATTTTGATATACTTTTTTTCCCCCTCTCATTCGGCCACTGCCTGTTTTCTCTGCTGGGAGGTCTCTATTTTCATATTTGGTGGGCTTTTGTAACTCAACAGATGAATAGGGCTGGGCCAACAGCATCAAAGGCAGTACCATAGGAACTAACAACAAGATAATGGTAGGGATATGTCTTTTATTAGCCATGCTCATGCGCAACATTAAATAAATACTGTTTAAAAATACATTTATTTCCCATTTCTGTCCCATTTAAAGCGTGGGGAATATTACCTTTATCATGATTTAACAAAATGGAGAAGCCTAATTACAACGATACACTCAAAAGACTCAGGAATTCTTACCGCTTGGTAGTGATGAATGATGATACTTATGAAGAAATGGTAACATTCAAGTTGTCTAGGCTTAGTGTCTATATTGGATTGAGCGTGAGCTTTGTAGTATTGGTAGGCTTAACCATTGCACTCATTGCTTTTTCGCCCCTTAAATACTATATTCCTGGCTATGGTACCCAAGAAAGTAGAACGGCACTTCAGATTCTGAAGATTAGAACTGATTCTTTAGAACAGTCTATTAGGTACAAAGAGCAGTATTTAGAAAATGTTAAAGCAGTACTGAATGGGAATACCCCCATTCAAAGGGATACTACTATGTTGGATTTGCCTAAAACGGATATTTCTAACGAGTAATGAAACAAACAACACCTAACAATCAGTTACTTTGGCAATACGCTGGCTTGGCCACTCAGTTATTGGTTGGTTTAGGTTTGATGTTATGGGCGGGAACCTGGTTGGATGGCTATTTTGGTTGGAAAAGTCCTTATTTAGTTTGGATACTGCCCTTGTTATTATTACTGGGTATTTTAATAAAAGTATTGAGAGATACTTCAAAACGATGATTGGAATGGATAATAATAAAAAGGCTTTTTTACCCTTTGTGCTAGTATTTGTGTCAATTAACCTAATTGCCTTGGGATTTGAGGTTTTAATGAAGACATGGCATATAGATAAATGGGTTGTTGTTGGTGCCAATACTTTGTTGTTTTTAATTAGTTTGTACAATGTGTATCAACACTTAAAAGTTGTACAGCAAAATAATCCTCACGCCATGGTCAGAGGTGTTATGGGCTCCACAGTTTTGAAATTATTTGTTCTTGGTGCTGCAGCATTTTTATACCTCTATAATGCTGGAGAACAAAAAAACATCAACGGACTTTTTATTGGAATGGGGTTGTATATTCTCTATACTTGGATGGATGTTCGCGTTGCATTGTTGGTGAAACCTCAAAAAAAAGATGGCGGTAACTGAGCATCCCATGCAAGCTTTAGCGGGCTATCTTCCAAAAGGTAGTTTTGAACCCGTTGTTGGCTATCTGCATCACTATAAAGTTCATTTAACGGTTACCAAACAACGTAAATCAGTTTTAGGAGACTATCGTCATGCCGGTTGGGGCGGTAATCATCGTATTAGCATTAATGGGAACCTGAATCAATATGAGTTTCTCATTACCTTATTACATGAGTTAGCTCATTTATTATGTTTTGAACAATACAAAAATAAAGTAGAAGCTCATGGTAAGGAATGGAAAAATATTTATAGCAATCTTTTAATTGTTTTTGTAAATAAGGATCTGTTCCCAGCAGCTATTGTAAAAGCACTTCAAAAATCAATTGCCAATCCATCAGCAACGGCCAATGGAGAAACAGAATTACTCATGGTTTTAAGGCAATATGATGCTATACAAAAACCTGGATATAGTGCAGTAGTAGATGTTCCAGAAGGCCTGCGTTTTCAAACAGAAAATGGTAAGGTTTTTACAAGAGGTGCTGTTAGAAGAAAAAGAATTGCCTGTACGGAAATTAAAACTGGATTGCAATATAGTTTTAGTCCCATTACCTTAGTCAAACCCCTACCAACCGAGGCTTCTAACGACTAGTGGATTGGATTTTTTAGACGTATTCGTATTGTCTTGGTCATCTCCAAATAAAACAATGATGTATTAAACAGGCAAAAAAAATACGTGTTTTAGCGGTAGTGAAAAGGGTGAAAATCATTCTTGGATAAAAATTGAACAGTGTAAAATTGTATTCAAAAACAACTATTATGCTGTATCATCAAAGAAAAACAGAAAGAATGCAATTAGGTAGAAACATCAAGTCATTGCGGAGCTTAAAAGGATTTCCACTAAAGTATGTGGCTACTGAATTAGGTATGAGTATTTCCAATTTGAGTAATATTGAAAATGGGATTACTGGTATAGAACAAAAAACCTTACACAAACTTGGTCAGATTTTGGGTGTAGCACCCCAGCAGATTAAAGTGTTTAATGCTGAAAAATTTTTCAAGATTGCCATTAATGCTTCATCAAGTTGGCCAACAATTTGATGAAATACGGCTTCTGTTAATTAGTGAATCTTTCAATTGAGGATACTAATCTTCTTGTTGTATCATGGAGGCTCCATTAGCAGCAATTAACAAATAAAAAATACTGCAAAACTGGCCAAAAAAAAAGACCCCTAAGGGCCTTTTTGCTATGCATCCGCAATATTTTTTAAGCAACTGCTTGTTTTACCAAGGCAGCAGCTTCACTTAATTGAATAGCTGATTGTACTTTCAAACCACTTTCATCAATTAATTTTTTGGCCTCAACAGCATTGGTTCCTTGTAATCTAACAATGATTGGAATTTCAATATTTCCCATTTTGTTAAAGGCTTCAATAACACCTGCAGCCACACGGTCACAGCGTACAATACCACCAAAAATATTAATTAAAATAGCTTTTACATTGGGATCTTTCAAGATGATTCTAAAACCAGCTTCTACTGTTTGAGCATTGGCAGTACCGCCTACGTCTAAGAAGTTAGCAGGTTCTCCACCACTTAATTTAATCATATCCATGGTTGCCATGGCCAAACCAGCTCCATTAACCATGCAACCCACATTGCCGTCTAATTTAACAAAGTTCAGGTTAAACTGACCAGCTTCAACTTCAGTAGGATCTTCTTCAGTTACATCGCGTAAAGCTGCAATATCTGGATGACGCATTAAAGCATTGTCATCTAAATTCAATTTACAGTCTACTGCAATGATTTTCTCATCACTTGTTTTAAAAAGTGGGTTAATCTCTAACATACTAGCATCTATGCCAACATAGGCATTGTATAGATTGGTTACAAATTTCACGCAATTCTTAAAAGCTTCACCACTCAAGCCAAGATTAAATGCAATTTTACGCGCTTGAAAGCCCTGTAAGCCACCACCCGGGTGTACCCATTCTTTGAATATTTTTTCAGGGGTATTATGAGCTACCTCTTCAATATCCATACCACCTTCAGTGCTGTACATGACAACATTCTGTCCTTTTGCACGGTCTAGTAAAATAGAGAGATAGAATTCTTTGGTTTCATTTGGGCCGGGATAATATACGTCTTGAGCTATGAGTATTTTATTCACCTTTTTACCTGCTGGGCCGGTTTGAATGGTTACTAAAGTACCTCCAAGAATATTTTTGGCAATATTGCTGATGTCTTCCAAGCTTTTGGCTATGGCAACACCGCGTTGTTCGCTTCCTACAATTTTTCCTTTACCACGACCACCTGCGTGAATTTGAGCCTTTACAACAGCAAAATTATTGCCGGTTTGGGTCTTGATTTGACGATAGGCCTCTTCAGCTGCCATCACAGTGTCAACAGCGATGCCTTCCTGTACGGGAACATTGAATTTTTTCAGCAATTCCTTCGACTGGTATTCATGCAGGTTCATAAGTATAAAATTTTTGCGAAGATAGGAGAAACCGTCCTATTATAATAGTAGAGAATTAATTGATGTTGTAACATATAATTTTATATTTTTGGGAAGCTCTAAAACAAATACACAAACTATGAAAAAATCAATTTTTGCTGTTGCCGCTTTGGCAATAACCCTGGGTCTTTCTTCTTTTGCTGGTGCGGATACCCAAAAAGACGTTGTCAACTACACGGTAAGTGCTGAAAAAAGCCGTATTGATTGGATTGGTTCCAAGAAAGGCGATTTCCACACTGGTTATTTTCCCATCAAAAGCGGTTCTGTTGCTGTTGATGGAGGTAAATTAAAAGGTGGAAAATTTGTCATTGACTTAGCTGGTGTTAAAGTAACTGATGCTGGTGGAGACCGCTTGGCTGGTCACTTGAAAAGTGCTGACTTTTTTGACGTTGCTAAATATGCAGAAGCTACATTTGAAATTGCTACTGTTAACTACACAAGCGATGCTTTAGCAGATGTTACCGGTACATTGTCTATTAAAGGAGCTACTGTTCCTGTAAAATTTGTTGTAAATGTGCGCAGTGCCGATGACAAAGGATTCTTTGGTCAAGCATTCTTGAACATTGACAGAACTTTATTAGGTGTGAACTATGGTCCAGGTCAAGTGTCTAAAGACGTACAATTAGCGGTACATATCTTCGGTGCCAAATAATTTAAAGCTATTCTAAAGCTATTCTAAAGCTATAAAAAAGCCCCGCATCCAAAAGATGCGAGGCTTTTTATTTGTACGCTTCACTTTCTTAATTCTTCACTCTTCACTCTTCACTTTCTTAATTCTTCACTCTTCACTCTTCACTTTCTTAATTCTTCACTCTTCACTCTACACTTTCTTCCTCTCTTCACTCTTCACTTTCTTAATTCTTCACTCTTCACTCTTCACTCTTCACTCTTCACTTTTCACCTAATCTACACGTACCTTTCTTTCAAAATATTGATATGGTGAAGGTGATGCCCAAAAATGATAAAGCATAGTGCATTTAAGCTACAAGCTTGCCCACTAGCATTTCCAATAAATGCTAATTGGTCTTCCTGAAAACTGGCTAATAAAATATCCGTTGTTTTGCGCACCAAAAAATATTCCTCTTTTAAGTCAGCTAGGGATCTATCTGCCACTGGGGCATTTTCAGCATAGTGGTTTTCATCAAAGCCGGGGAGGGGAGTAGCATCTTTTCTGGAAATTCTAAGTGCCCTATAGGCAAAGATTCTCTCTGTATCTATTAAATGCTGTAATAACTGCTTAATAGTCCATTTTCCAGTAGCGTAAGCGTAATTAGCTTTCTCTTCAGGTATAGCAGCAATAAATGCGTTAATGCTGGCAGGGTGTAACGCCAATAATTCAGCCACAGAATTACCTGTAGCTAGGTCTGCATAACCCTGATAAAATGCGCCAAAGTCTCCGGCAATTGGTCTAGGCATTATTTGATGGATTTTGTGGGTTTAGTAAGGGATTTGGGGACCTCTTTTTTAATAGTTTTTGTTTGATCGGCCAAGCTAATAGATAAATAAGCGTTGACTATTCCCCCAGTTTTGCTCAAATTCTTAAAAGCAAAAGACTGGCGTTCTGCGCCAGGTTTGAAATTGGGTAAGCTACTATCTGGAATGGAAACAGAAGCCTCAATAATCTGTTTTACTTGTAGGGCAGTAAGTTCAGGATAATTAGATCTAATAAGTGCAGCAATTCCTGCTACAACAGGGGTAGACATACTGGTTCCATCTAAATTGCCATATTCATTCCCTCCTGGTAAAGTAGAATAGATTTTCACACCAGGTGCAAATACGTCTACATTGTTTTTACCAAAATTGCTAAAATCTGCAGCAAGAGAACCTGTTGTTGCAGGGTCACCACTGGCACCAATATTAATAAAGTTCTCTGCCCTATAGTTCCATTGTTTGGGATTGGGAAACACGTCTTTTAGATCATTATCATTACCGTCATTTCCAGCGGAATGAACAATGAGAACGTCTTTGCTGGCGGCATAACGTATGGCACTGTCTACCCAAATTTTTTCTGGAGAAAATGATTTGCCAAAACTCATGTTAATAATTTTAGCCCCATTGTCTACAGCATATCTAATGCCCAATGCTACATCCTTGTCGTATTCATCTCCATCGGGAACTACACGAACCATCATCAATTGCAGGTTATCGGCAATGCCATTTACGCCAATCCCATTGTTCCTGACAGCGCCAATAATTCCTGTAACATGGGTGCCATGCATGGGGTTTGGCCCCATTACATCGGCATTGCCATAATAACGGTCAGCAAAGTTCAAGTAATTGTCTTTTACAATGTCTGCACGATAGTCAAATGGTGCATTGTCCTTTGATTCAAAAGCAGCTTTCTTGCCTTCAACGTATTCGTCCAATTGCTCAATGGTATGGGCATTTTTTTCATCTGGATCAATCCCCATCATTTTGATACAGGTTAAATAACCCAGTTTTGCTTCCTTAGCCAGTTTGGTCTGAGGTTCAAATTTTTCCAAAAATTCGGTAGTAAACACTTCGGTGCCCATTTCTTTGCGTAAAACCTTGTCATGCCTTTTTAGGGCTTTTGCAGTTATTTCTATAAATAGCAATTCTGTTTGCTCCTCCGTGCTAAAATTCAATTCAGCAGCTGCTCTTTTCCACATCTGATAATTGGCAAAATCTGAAGTAGAAAGACTACTACTATCAATTTCTTTTCCTAAGAATTGTGCTTTAAAACGATGATAAATTCTAGAACGCTCGTCAGAACATTTTTTAATATTTCTACCATCTTTTCCTCCAAGAAAATTCCAACCATAGACATCATCTATATAACCATTGCCATCATCATCAATGCCGTTATTAGGTATTTCTCCTGTATTTTTCCATAGATGTTGTTTAAGGTCTTCATGAGTTGTATCTACTCCGGAATCCAAAATTGCAACTATAATTGGTTTAGAAACTTTGTTTTTTTCTTTTAAAAATTGGTAGGCTTTTGAGAGACTTATCCCATAATGATGGTCTTGGGTTTGGTCTAATAAATGCCAGCCTCTTGGTACATCTTGTGCACAAAGTAATTCAACTGAAAATAGGGTAGGGATAATGGCTAAAACAAGGGAAAATCGCATTTTTGTATGGTTCAATGACTACAAATTTGGGAAAAGCAAACCATAAAATAACATCTGGCAGCTAATTTAGGAAAATGTTAAGGGGCTAGAATAGGGTCTGTACCCCGTGTGCAATTTTGAATTCAAGTTGTAATAACCATTTTTTCCGCCACATACCACCAGAATAACCCGTTAATGAACGGTCAGAACCAATAACCCTATGGCAAGGTACAATGATGCAGATTTTGTTTTTTCCATTGGTGCTAGCGGCCGCACGGATTACTTTTGGGTCTCCCATCTTTTTAGCCAAATCCATATAACTAATGGTTTTGCCATAAGGGATAGCCAGAAGTTCATTCCATACACGGGTTTGAAAATCAGTTCCATCTTGGTGAACAGGAATGGAAAACTGTTTGCGTTTGCCATGAAAAAACTCAATTAATTCCTCCGTGCATTGGTGCATTACTTCAGAAATACCTGGTTCTCCAAAAACCATTTGGTCTGGCTCATCTACAAAACTTAATTCACAGATATACTGTTCCGTACCCCCAATTTTTAAGAGTCCTATAGGACTTTCATAATAAGTATAGTGAACTTCAGTCATGGATAAACTTATTGGGAGCATTGAATGCTATAAAGACGATAAATGAGCTTAATTTATTGTGTCCATTCAATCAAAAACTGCATGTAGAGGCTAAACCCCTATTTAAATCAATCCAATCAGGAAAAGAAATACAGCCGCTATTTAGAGAGCCTTACTTAAACTTATTATTTAAGTAGTTCGTGCAACTGCATTAGTTCCTCTTGTTTGTATTGTAGGTTTGGAGACGAAAAGCACTTGGCTGTTTCTTTAATTAATAATTGGATAATCCCCTTGTGACTCTTAGGTTTAAAAAACTCAGGTTGAGGGGCTTGCCCAATTTTTAAAAAATATTGTTCTATATCCTTGTGTGAAAAAGCCTGTCCTGTGGTACTGTCTATATAAAAATGGATGGCTTCTTGTGGATTACCCATTTGGGTACTGGAATCGTAATCTGAATGAAAAAAGGCAATAATGCTTTGTTTGGGAATATTGATAATTCTGGCATTGATATCTAATAATTCACACATCACTTGGTAAATGATTCCATTGGTAATGGCATTTCCTTTTTTGGCAGCCAAGACTTTATGGATGCAAAAATCGTCCGGTTGTTCATAATTAATTTCAACTCCTTTTAGCCGATAATACTTGTACAAGATACTAGTGAGTACATTAGCCTGTTCTAAAGGAGTCAAAAAATTGTTTAATTCTAGCCAAACATTTCTCCTGATTTTTTCAATTTCCTGTAAGGCTTGGGTGCTTTGTAAATCAGGGTAGTGAAATCTTGCCACCAATAAAGCACCTAGCAGTAAGTCATGATAGGCACTATTATTCCAGTCCGTAAAATCTTGCGTTAGATCCGTAAAATGAAGGCGATGGATGATGGTTTCTATCCTTTCCTGAATAGTATCATTAAGGGTTGTTTCCCATAAGTGTTCCAGATTTGGGATAATCCCCCTTCCAAAAGCAACCAGCTTTTCTGAAACGGTAGAATAGACTTCCTCATCTGGATCGTCTATCAAAGTAAAGAGTGCATTGATTTCCTTGGTTGTTTGCATATGAACTGGTTGAAAATGACAGCAATAGCTTAATCTTCCATTATCTGTAATATTCCACCTCAAACTAACTTCTTTTTTTGCGTATTGGCCCTAAATAGTTATTCCATGCCTGTGGAAATAATGGCTAAAAATGGCATACTAATTTGAAAAAATCATCGTTAAGGCAGTTCTTGGGTGTCATCTCCCTCAAAATTAACAACATTGGGAAGGGGGGATGAATTAGTTTTGCTATCTTACTTCAAACTATTACATGTCTACATTTGCCATTCCTAAGTTTCCCGTTGTTAAGCAATCCTTGCATGCTGAATTAAAAAAACGTGTTCAGCAATATTTTGATGAACAGGGTATAAAATCTACCGGTACACCTAAATTATTTACAAAAGCCATTTTAATGATCATGGCATTTGTTTTAGTTTATATTCAATTATTGGTATGGTCCCCAGTATGGTATCTGGCTATTCTAGAAGCAATTATTCTTGGGGGATTAATAGCCGCTATTGGATTTAATGTGATGCACGATGGAAGTCATGGCAGCTTTAGTACTAATCGTTGGATGAACCGTATTGCAGCATCATCTATGAGTATGTTGGGAGCCAACCACTTTATGTGGAACATGAAACACAATATGATTCACCATAGTTTCACCAATATAGATGGGGTAGACGATGATATTGAAATTGGCGTATTGATGCGGATGGCACCTACTCAGAAACGCTTGAAAATGCACAAATTTCAACACTTTTATTTTTGGTTTTTATACATGCTGCTATACGTATTTTGGATTTTCTTTACTGATTATAACAAGTATTTCAGTAAGAAAATTGGAAATGTACCTTTGAAAAAAATGGCCTTTAAAGATCATCTTGAATTCTGGATTGTCAAAGTTTACCACGCAGCATTCTTTATTATTATACCCATTTATGCCCTTGGCTGGTTGCCTTGGTTGGTAGGATTCAGTATTATGAGTATGGTGGCTGGATTTATTTTAAGTATTGTATTCCAATTGGCGCATACGGTGGAACACACAGAATTCCCTGTTGCGGACATAGCATCTCATCAATTACCAGACGAATTTGCGGCACATCAAATTAAGACAACCGCTAATTTTGCTACAAGAAACAAACTGATTAGTTGGTTAGTTGGAGGGCTCAATTTTCAAATTGAACACCATTTATTTCCCAAAATATCACACGTTCACTATCCTGCCATTAGTAATATTGTTAGGACCGTTTGTGCCGAATACCAATTACAGTATATTGAGTACCCCACTATGAGGCGTGCAGTAGTTGCCCATGTAAAATTTCTGAGAGACTTGGGCAGAAACGATTAAAAAGATTTTTAAAACAGCCTAAAAAAGCCGGATAAATTATTTATCCGGCTTTTATTTTGGCAGTGAGCCTATTTCTTTTTTGGACTGGCTTTTTTGCTAGCCGCTTTCTTAGTGGCTGATTTTTTAGCGGCTGGTTTTGCTTTTTTGGTAAAAGCACCTGGTACTTGTTCTTCAATCATTTTTTTGATCAATTCCAAGTCTATGTCAACTAATTCATCTGCACTGTATTTTTCACCATCTGCTTTTCTACCCATTTTCAGCATCTTTTTCTGGAAACGGATAAAGGGTCCCCACCTACCATTTTCAATGGAAATTTTTTCAGCCGGCCATTGATTGATAAATCGGTTGGCTTCTTTGTCCATTTTCTTTTCTATCAATTCATTGATATCGCTTTGAGACAAACTATCATAGTTATAGGCTCTTGGAATATTAATGAATAAGTCATTCCATTTAATAAATGGCCCAAATCTTCCTTTACCTTTTGTAACAGGTAGTTCTTGATAATGAGCAATGGGCGCTTCAGCTTGGTGCTTTTCTTGAATCAATTGGATGGCTCTTTCTAATTCTAAAGCGTGAAGATCTTCCCCTTTTGGAACACTGATAAATTGTTCCCCCATTCGAATATAAGGGCCAAATCGCCCAATATTCACCTGTAATTCTTGGCCCTCATATTCACCAATGGTCTTGGGCAATTCAAATAGTTCCATGGCTTCTGCCATAGAAATGGTTTCAATACTTTGGTCTTGCTTAAGTTTGGCAAAACGAGGTTTTTCTTCTTCGTTATTGCTATCTCCAATTTGAACCATGGGGCCGTACCTACCCATTCGGGCAATTACTTTTTTACCAGTTTCTGCATCAATGCCCAATTCTCTTTCTCCTTTGGCTCTTTCTGCCGTTTCCAAAGTATGTTCAATGGTACTATGGAAGGGTTTGTAAAATCCATCAATCATATTGGACCAGATAATTTTGCCGTCGGCAATCTCATCAAATTCCTGTTCAATCTTAGCCGTAAATCCAAAGTCCATGACCTTGGTAAAATGTTGTTTCAAAAAGTCTGTAACTACCATACCCAAATCGGTTGGGAATAGTTTACTTTTTTCAGCCCCCGTATTCTCTGAAATAATTTCTTTTTCAATGTCTTTTCCAGGAATCAATCTAAACAGGGTCACAGAGCGCTTTACGGCATCCTTGTCGCGCTTTTCAACATAGTTGCGCTTGACAATGGTGCTAATGGTTGGCGCATAAGTAGATGGTCTACCAATGCCCAATTCTTCTAGTTTCTTTACCAAGGATGCTTCTGTATATCGCGCAGCTGGCCTACTAAACTTTTCAGAAGCGGTTAATTCTTTTAAATCTAGTTGCTGATTAATGGCTAATGGCGGTAATATGCCTTCAGAATCTTCTTCTTCGTCATCGTCCTTTCCTTCCATATAGACTTTCAGGAATCCGTCAAATTTCAATACTTCACCTGAAGCCGAAAGGGATTCCCCGTTGGTGCTTATGGCAATTTTGGCCGTAGTTTTCTCAAAAGCAGCATCGCTCATTTGTGATGCAATGGTTCTTTTCCATATGAGTTCATACAATCTCCTGGTTTCTTCGTCGGCCAGTGTATGCTGGTTCATATAGGTTGGCCTAATGGCTTCGTGGGCTTCTTGTGCAGATTCATTTTTATTTTTGAATTTGCGTGGTTGGTGGTATTGTGCGCCATAGGCATTATTGACTTCACCACTAATATCTGCCAGTGCCGTATCACTCAAATTCACACTGTCTGTTCGCATATACGTAATCTTACCACTTTCATATAGCTTTTGAGCTATCAACATGGTTTTACTTACGCTATAGCCCATTTTCCTTGAGGCTTCTTGTTGTAGGGTAGAAGTAGTGAATGGTGCAGCTGGTGTACGTTTTGTTGGTTTAACCTGTACATCTGTTACCTTATAATTGGCCCCAATACAAGATGCTAGGAATTTTCTAGCTGCTTCCTGCTCGGCATATTTGGCCGGGCCTTCTGCTTTAAATCCTACGGTTTTGCCATTGATATCAGGGGCTAGAAAATGGGCTTCAATTTTAAAGCTACTCTCAGAAACAAAATGATTGATCTCTCTTTCTCTTTCAACTACCAATCTTACGGCTACACTCTGAACCCTTCCTGCACTTAAACTGCGTTGCATACCAATTTTGCGCCATAATACAGGGCTCAATTCAAACCCTACTAATCTGTCTAGAACCCTTCTAGCTTGTTGGGCATTTACCAGATTCATATTGATTATCCTAGGATTGGCTACTGCTTTTTTAATGGCAGGCGCTGTAATTTCATGGAACACAATTCTTTTAGTGACTTTGGGATCCAATCCCAACACTTCAGCTAAATGCCAACTGATACTTTCTCCTTCACGGTCCTCATCCGATGCCAACCACACTTCGTCAGCTTTTTTTGCTAATTGTCTGAGTTCTTTCACCACCCTTTCTTTGTCATCTGGCACTTTGTACCTGGGCAAATAATGATTGTTTACATCAATACCCATATCGTCCTTTTCCAGGTCACGAATATGTCCAAAGCAGCTTTTTACTTCAAAATCCTTACCCAGGATCTTTTCAATTGTTTTGGCTTTTGCAGGTGACTCAACGATCAATAAGTTTTTTGCCATATTTCCCAAAACCGCCATGGGCGGTGATTTGATGATGTTTATAAAGAAACTAGTTCAAGTGGAGAAATGGCTTTTTTGGAGCCTGACCCATCCGCTAGTTTGGATGCAATATTAGTCCAAAGTGTTAAATTCCAAAAAATATCCCTTTTAGGGTTCAAGTAAAAAATGCACAATGGCCCCACTTACCTCGGCTTCCTTATAGACCCTGCTATGCCCCAAACCATCGGTAATATGAAAGCGAACATTGGGCGGATTTGATGCCATAATTGGAATTACTGCATCAAATACACAGATCATGTCTTGTTTGTCATGTACCCATAAAACGGGTGCATTAATTTGAGTTAAAGCATGTGAAACGGCAATTTCTTCCAATTTATAATGGGTTAAACTGGCAATTAACTCATTAAATGCCAGTTTAATTTTATCATCAACCTGTATGATGCTAAAATAATGGTCAATAGCTCTTTTGGTTTCTGTTGCAGGAGCTATTAATACCAACTTTCTGTTTTCTTGATTGTCCAAGGTTTGAAAAGCAAGGCTTGCCGCAAGACCGCCCAAGGAATGTCCCATCCATCCGTAAAAAGGGCCATATGCCTGTTCAATGTCTAATAATGCATTTTTATAGAGTAGCGCATTAATGTGTTTCCCCTCTGACTTGCCATGGGCAGGTGCATCAAAAGCGAATACCTCAAAACCTTCTTTTTTTAGTAATCCAACATATTTCTCAAACTTGTAACTATAACTACTGAAACCGTGGATAATCAATACTTTTTTTCCATTGGGTTGGTAAGGAACCCAACGATAGCCTTTTAAATGCACCCCTTTTGAAACCAGGTCTAAATGTTCCGCTTTATGAAAAATGGGCGGTTCTTTTGGTTTTTTATTGGATTTTCTAGGTGTACAGAATAGGTCATACGCTTTTTCAGCAGCTAGTTTGGGTGACACCAAACCAATAGTGCGGATCTTGGTTCTATAATAGGTAATGGCCAGTCTTTGTGCTAATTTTGATCTCATTTCAGATTCAAAGATATGGAGCTTGTACTCATTGGTTCAGGTAATATTGCAACGGTGCTTGGTAAAGCCTTTTATGAAAGGGGTATTTCCATTAAACAAGTGTATAGCCAAAATTTATCCCATGCCCAGCATTTGGCTAGTCAAATTGAAGCTTTAGCAGTTGACCAGTTGTCAGCCATTAGCCCCAAGGCAGATGCTTATATTATAGCAGTATCCGACCCCGCCATAGCGCCTATTGCTGCATCTTTAGAACTTGGAGATCAGCTATTGGTTCATACTGCTGGATCCGTTTCTCAAGATGTTTTAAGCAAAGCAAGTTCTAACTATGGGGTGTTCTGGCCTATGAAAATGATTCGCAAAGGGCAAGATGGTGTGGGTGCCGTGCAAGTAATCATTGATGGCTCCTCCCATTCAAATAAGTCTTTTTTGTCCAATCTGGCTAGGTTAATTGGCGCTAAAGTGGCTTTTGCCGATAATGATCAAAGAGAAAAATTGCATTTGATGGCGGTGGTATGCTCTAATTTTACCAATCATTTGTACCATTTAGCGGCAGATTATTGCAAAAAAAATCATTTAGATGTTGGTTTGTTATATGCTATCATCAGTCAAACAGCGGAAGGTATACAAGGTATGGATCCTGCAAAAACACAGGCAGGTCCTGCTTTTAGAGGAGACTTTGAGACAATGGAAAAACACCTAAAGCTTTTACAAGAAGAACCTGTTTTATTGGATTTTTACCGCCAATTCAGTAAAAGCATTCAAGATAAAAATAGGGAAGAGGGTCAATAAAAAACCCTTCCGTTTTTACCAGAAGGGTATATGTGCTAGCAATCAAAAAAATACTGTTAGAGGTCCTAGTGTATGATATGGTCCTGTAAAATAAGGATATTTTTGATTTCCCCTAATTTTTAACCAAATTTTTAAAAATGATTTTTTTTCGCATTTCGAAGCCAAATCAACATTTGAACCGATACTTTTGCAGCCCAAAGAACCCATCATGTACAATATTCACATACAATTTGAGCAAAAAGGCCTAGAACCAGTAACCCTTACGGGCATGCCTGCAGGAGATAGTTTACTGGAAATTTGTCTAGATAACGGTATTGAACTTCATCATAATTGCGGCGCAGTCTGTGCTTGTAGTACCTGTCATCTTTATGTTGAGAAAGGCGGGGATTTTTTACAAGAATTATCTGATAAAGAAGAAGATTTTATAGACCGTGCAGTAAATCCAAGAATCAATTCCAGATTAGGTTGCCAGTGTGTATTAGAAAAGGGCAGCGGGGATGTGCATATTCGAATTCCTGACCAAACCCAATTTTTGGGAGAATAACCATTATCATTTAGAAAAGATATTATGAGCCATTTTGAACCACCCATTTACTGGAATGATCATGAAGACATTGCCATGAAATTGTACGAACGTTTTGGGGACGATTTTACAGAATCTAGAATTTACCGCATACGTTTTACCGATTTGTTAGAATGGATCTTAGAAATCCCGAGATTTGAAGGAACTAAGGAACAAAGTACAGAAGGTCATTTAGAAATGATTCAAAGCGCATGGGTATATGAATGGCGTGACAACCAGAAATAGGGATTTTTGCTTGAATGATTTACCTTTCAGTCATTAATGAGTATGAATCTACTGCAACAACTTTCCCGAACAAACTGTTTTGTTTTTGACATGGATGGGGTATTAACCGATGGTACCCTTCTTGTTTTACCTGAAGGGGTAATGGCAAGGAAAATGAATATCAAAGATGGTTTTGCGCTTCAATTAGCTGTAAAAAAAGGGTATTCTGTAATGGTGATTTCTGGTGGGGATTCTCCAGAAGCAAAGGAAAGATTGTTGAAATTAGGTGTTGATCAAGTGTGGATGGGTGTAAAAGACAAATTGTCTTTACTCAAAACCTTATTGGATCAACAACAGATTCCTTTGTCAGAAGTATTATATATGGGCGATGATATTCCGGATCTAAGCGTCATGGAAGTCGTTGGTTTTGCTTGTTGCCCTGCAGACGCAGCCAATGATATAAAATTGATAAGTAACTATATTTCACCCTATAATGGTGGAGGAGGTTGTGTGAGGGACGTGTTGGAGCAGGTGCTTAAATTAAGAGGGGATTGGGATACGGGAACAAGTATTGCCGCCAAGTAAATAGCAGGCATCAATTTGAAACAATTTTCCATTGAAAATAATTATCGGATTTTTTCGCTTAATCAGGTGGCCTAATTTGCTTTTCATTGGCCTTACTCAGTTGTTGTTTGAGTATTGCATTTATGAGCGCATTTTCCCTGAAGCAACAGCATTTAGTGTACCGTTCTCCCTACTCTTGGCGGCCTCCATACTGATTGCAGCAGCTGGTTATATTATCAATGATTATTTTGACTTAGATATTGATCAAGTAAATAAGCCTCAAAAAGTAGTAGTAAATGCTATCATAGGAAGAAGATGGGTAATTTTTTGGCATATGGGTCTGAGTTTAATTGGAATTTATGCCACAGTCTATGCCCTTGATTTTCACAATTTTTGGCACTTAGTCTTAGCCAATATGTTCAGTGTAATTTTTCTTTGGATTTACAGCACCTCTCTCAAAAAACAATTATTGATTGGTAATATTCTTATTTCTTTTTTAACGGCATGGGTTATTGGGGTTCTATATTTTTCTAAATATCCCTTAGATGCTATCAATACCATTACCCAACCCAATACTCAAAATGTTCGATTCTTTAGATTAACCATTTTATACGCAGGTTTTGCATTTGTCATTACCCTTATCAGAGAAGTGATTAAGGATATGGAAGATGTAGAAGGGGATAGAAAATATGGTTGCAAAACAATGCCGATTGTCTGGGGGTTGAATGTGAGTAAGACTTTTGTAGCTGTATGGATGGTAGTTTTAATTGCGGCCTTGGTTTTATTGCAATTGTATGTAATCCAAATGGGATGGTGGGCTAGTATTACTTATTGTTTTTGTTTGGTGGTAGCCCCATTAATTTTGGCATTTAAACAATTATTCAAAGCCAAATCAGCAGCGGATTTTCATCGCTTAAGCAATATCATCAAATTTGTCATGTTAAGTGGTATTGTATCTATGATATTCTTTAGGTTATATCCTTAATTGACTCTGACAAATGAAAGAATTTATACTAGCTTCTCAATCGCCCCGCAGAAAACAATTATTGGAATGGGCAGAATTGGATTTTGAAATTATTGTTCAGTCTACCGACGAATCCTTTCCTGAGTATTTGTCCATGGACCAAGTGCCCGTGCATATTGCACGCCAGAAAGCACTAGCTGTAAGAGCGCATGTTCAAACAGCTTTTCATGCACAATATGCGTCTATGACCATATTGGCAGCAGATACCATTGTGGTCTTAGACGGTAGGGTCATTGGTAAGCCAACTGACAAAGAAGACGCCATTCAAATACTTCAATCACTATCGGGTCAATTACACCAAGTAATCACTGGGGTTGTTATTTTAGATGGCCAAAAGGAAATAGCATTCTCAGATATAACGGATGTTAAATTTCATCCCTTGACCCATGCTCAAATCAGCAATTATGTAGACAAATACCAGCCTTATGACAAAGCGGGGGCTTATGCCATCCAAGAGTGGATTGGCGTTGTAGGCATTGAGTCCATTAAAGGCGATTTTTACAATGTAATGGGTTTACCAGTAAGCCGGGTAGTAAAAGCTTTGGAGCAACTATAATTATTCCCAATGAAAAGCCATATCCAATTCTATATCAGGATGTAAGCTTCTTTCAACTGGGCAAGTTCTAGCAGAGCGCTCCAATATAAGTTTTGTTTGTTCATCTAATTTTAACCCTGCTGGGAAAAATACATGGGCTACCAATTTCCCAACTCTTCTAGGGTCTGACACCATCATTTTAGTTACATCAACCCTGGTTCCATCTAATTCAATACCCATGGTTTCTGCTTTGATACCCATGGTGGTAATCATACAAGAACCTAGCGCAGTGGCTAATAAGTCTGTTGGTGAAAATCGCTCTCCCTTTCCTTTGTTATCGGTAGGGGCATCTGTTTCAATTTCTGTTCCACTTTGAAGATGCGTGCAGCTTGTTCTTAACCCGGATTTATAAATAATTTGTGAAGTCATTGCGTATTTTTTGCCCTAAATTTACAAGTATCAAATCAAATGTAGTGAAGCAATTCTTTTTAATTACAGCTATCCTTTGTTCGGTATATGGGTTTGCCCAACAAAAGCAACCTTCTTCTGCTGCCCAAGAAAAAATGCAGAAAAAGGCCGATAAACGGGAAAGAATCAACCAATTGATCAAGCAGGAAGAAGAAGGAGCCATGATCTTTCAAAAGCAATCTGCTTTTGGATTTAAATTTAATACAGACGGGTGGAGTGCTTTTTTGGAAAAAGGAAAGTACAAGACTTTGACCAAGACCAATTTGTTTTGGTTTGAATTGGGAGAGCGTAAAGACAAGAAAGAAGAAAAAGTACCCACCTTGAGTACCTCTCAAGGGTTTGTGGTTTTTTCTAGTTATACCTATGGTAAACAAAATAATTTCTATTACGCCAAATTGGGATTTGGTCAACAAAAATTGATTGGTGGAAAGGGTAATAAAAACGGGGTTGCCGTTTCAGCTATTTATGGCGGGGGATTGTCTTTAGGGTTATTGAAACCCTATTATATTGAAGTAGAGAATCCATTTGGAAGCGGGAAACGTGAAACCATCAAATACAATAATAACGATAGTATTTTCTTAGACCCAACAGTCATTATTGGTAAAGCTGGACTAGTAAAAGGGTTAAGTGAAATGCAATATATTCCTGGGGCTTATGCTAGAACGGCGGTTAGATTTGACTATGGCCGTTACAATGAAGTGCTTTCTGCTATTGAAGTTGGCCTAAACGTGGAATACTATTCTAAAAAAATGCCCGTTGTCTTGTTGAATGACCCTAAAAGCTTGTTTTTCAACGCTTATGTTTCTATTGTCTTTGGTAAACGAAAGTGAGTTATTTTTGTTAATCAATTAGACCAAGGAATAGCGGCATGCAAGAATTACCAGTAGTACCCAAAACAGACAATACCCAGTCAAAAATTCAAAAACCCAATTGGTTAAGGGTTAAACTTCCTATTGGAGAGAGTTACAAACACGTTCGTGGATTAGTAGATACGCATAAATTACATACCATTTGTGAAAGTGGTAATTGTCCCAATATGGGTGAATGTTGGGGTGAGGGAACTGCTACATTCATGATTTTGGGAAATGTATGTACCAGAAGTTGTGGATTTTGTGCGGTAGCCACAGGTAGACCAGAAGCTGTAGATTGGGATGAACCCCAGCGTGTAGCAGAAGCTATACACCTTATGAAAGTAAAGCACGCGGTAATCACCAGCGTTGACAGAGACGAGTTAAAAGATGGGGGATCCATTATTTGGTACAATACCATTAAAGCCGTGAGGTCATTAAGCCCAGATACCACTATGGAAACGTTAATTCCAGATTTTAGAGGTATCCAAGACCAAATTCAGAGAATTATTGATGCTGCTCCTGATGTGGTGAGCCATAATATGGAGACAGTAGAAAGGATGACCCGCCAAGTAAGAATCCAAGCCAAATATAGAAGAAGCCTAGACGTATTAAAGACCTTGAAGCAAGGTGGTATGCGCACCAAAACTGGCATCATGCTTGGACTAGGAGAAACCAAAGAAGAAGTGATTCAAAGTATGGAAGATTTGGTAGCCATTGGTACCGATGTATTAACCTTGGGTCAATATTTACAGCCTACCAAAAAGCACTTACCTGTACAGCGTTTTGTGCACCCAGACGAGTTTGCAGAATTACGAGAGATTGGCTATAAAATAGGATTTGATTATGTAGAGAGTGGCCCCTTGGTAAGGTCTTCTTATCATAGTGGGAAGCACGTCATTCCTGGATATGGAAAAGCAAAATGGACAGAAGAAAAACAACTACAACTTGTATAAATTAAGATGCATAAAAAGCCTAGTAATACTGGGCTTGATTGCAATTGCAGTAACATCAAATGCCCAATTAAAATGGGTGAACGTAGATCAGCAATACCAACCATTGCCCGCTAGTGTTCATGTTTTTTATACGGCAGACAGTATCAATGGCAAACCCAATCATGCCTACTATGTAAGTGCAGATTTAAAAGACAAACATTTGCTGTTTGAAACCCAAGCAACCGATGGAAAAAGAAGTACGCCCAGTCAATTTTACACTTCAGAATCGCAACCTTTATTGGTCATGAACTGTAGTTTTTTTGAGTTCAAATACAATACCAATGTAAGTTTAATTATTAAGGATGGACAACAAGTAGCCTATACCGTTTCTTCCATTCCTAGAAAGGGCAAAGATACTTTTACTTATCTGCATCCTGTTTCCGGAGCTATTGGCATTACAAAAAAGCGTAAAGCCGATGTAGCTTGGGTATTGAGTGATTCAACCGCTAAATATCCGTGGGCCATTCAAACTCCAATCAAACCGGTATTGGATTCTATGGCACAAACTAATATTCCATCTATATTGGCCAAAGCTCCTTTTAAACCATGGAAAATGCAGTCTGCTTCAGCGGGCGGCCCCGTTTTATTGCAAGATGGAAAAGTGGTGATTAGCAATAATGAAGAAATGAAGTTTGCGGGTAAAGCTATTGCGGATAAACATCCTAGGACGGCCATGGGCTATACCCCCCAAGGGCAAATAATTTACTTAGTAGTAGAAGGGCGATTTCCCGGAAAATCAGAAGGAGCAACACTTCCAGAGTTGGCCGTGATGCTTAAAGACATAGGATGTCTAGAAGCATTAAATTTAGATGGGGGAGGAAGTAGTGCCTTATTGGTCAATGGTAAACCCACCATTACCCCTAGCGATAAAGAAGGAGAAAGACCAGTTCCCGCAGTTATGATCATTAAGCAGAAATAATTTAGGCTTGGGTACTTCCCCAACGGTAGGTATTGGTTGTTAAACCAGCCAAGTCCAATGCCCTATCAATGACCGTTGCTGCTAGTGCATCCATACTATTGGGTAAACTATAAAAAGAGGGACTGCATGGGCAAATGATTCCCCCAGCCAATGTTACCGTTTCCATATTGCGGATATGGATTAAGTTATAGGGTGTTTCTCTAATTAATAGTATCAATTTTCTCCTTTCTTTCAAGATTACATCGGCTGCCCTAGTAACCAAATCATCACTCAAGCCTCCAGCAATTCTACCCAAGGTTCCCATGCTACAGGGTGCTACGAACATGGTTCCAAACCTAGCGGAACCAGATGCAAATGGTGCGTTGAAATTGTGTTTCTCAAAATAAGTAAAAGGGTAGTCCTTATAACTGTCATTACCCAACTCCGTTTCCCAAACAGTTTTGGCATTCTTACTCATGACAATACCAACAGTGTCAACTTGATCAGGCATAGCCTGCAATTTGTCCAGAAGTACTTTGGCATAAACGGAACCGCTAGCTCCAGTAATGGCTACCACCAATTTATGTTTCATATTCATGAGATTAGAACAAAGGTAGGAGGGAAAGGTTCTAATAATTCAGCTATAAATTACCCATTGTACATCAAGTCATAGTATTCTTTGGCCATGCGGTTGCTATCAAACTGCCAACGCACATCCATCATACCATTTTTCATGATTTGTCTCCAAGTATCTTTGTTTTCATAATACATTGGAAGAATTTGTTGTTCCAAGATTTCATATAATTTATTCAAATCATAATCATCCTGTTCTTGAACAGACATATTATCATAGTCGGCTTTTGGAACTACAAAGCCATTGTTGCCATGGTTAATGAATTCTGGTATCCATCCATCATCTGTGGAGAAGTTAACGGCGCCGTTCATAGCAGCAGTCATACCGCTGGTTCCAGAAGCTTCTCTGGGAACCCTAGGATTGTTTAACCAAACATCGGATGCTTGTTTTAAACGTTTGCTCAAAGACAATTCATATCCAATTAATACCGCTATATTTTTGTATTTCTTGCTAATCTGTACTAAGCTATTAAAAGTGGTAATGGCTGGATAATCCAAAGGGTAAGGTTTACCAGCCCAAATAATTTGAACAGGGTATTTGGCATTGCTCAACAGTTTCTCAAAACGCTCTAAATGCCAACTCAACATATCGGCGCGCTTATAACCAGCAAACCTTCTTGCCCATACAATGGTTAATACATTTGGATCAAATACTTTGCCGGTTTGGTCTGCAACAATTTCAAAAGCTCTTTTCTTTAAGAAGGTTTTTCTATCTTCAAAAATGGGGTCGTTCTTTTCTTCTAAAGCACGGTATAATTGTTTGTCGGCCCAATAATGCCAGTTCTGTGCATTGGTAATGCTGATAATTGGGCAAATGCCTTCATAATGTTTCCA
Organism: Bacteroidota bacterium; assembly: GCA_947460595.1. GTDB lineage: Bacteria > Bacteroidota > Bacteroidia > Chitinophagales > Chitinophagaceae > Sediminibacterium. The sequence continues at coordinate 218,457 of CANHGS010000002.1, forward strand.
CATGTCACGGCTTACTACCCCATGCAAAGCAGACACAGCATTGGCTTTTCTAGCAAATCTGAGGGCTACTAAGGAATGGTTAAACTGGTCATCATGGATACCGGTAATTCTTCTAACCTCATCTAAGCTCATTCCACAGAAATAGCTCATTTTTTGACAGAGGTAAATATCGTGTTTTTCATTTCCGGCTTCTTCGGGTGTATGAGTAGTGAAGACCATATGCTCCTTCACTTTGGCAAGGCTTTTGAATTTGTTTAACAAATAAAAACCAGCACTAATACCATGAGCTTCATTTAGGTGATAAACGTCTGGATTGAAACCTAATTCATCTATTAATTTTGCACCACCAATACCCAACAAAATAAATTGAGCAACTTTGGTTGCTACGTTTGCGTCATACAAACAATGAGTGATGGTCTGTGAAACGTAATCATTTTCTGGAAGGTCAGTACTTAATAAAAACATTGGAGCGCTCTTAAAAGTCTCTGGATTTAAGTAATAAGCCTTAACCCAAACAGGATGATCATGAATCAGTATTTGAAATTTGATATGGGTATCTTCCAAGAAACTGTATTGTTTTTCCATGAAAGTAACTTGCAAAGTTTGATCTTGATTTCTTGCTTGATCATAGTACCCGTTCTTCCATAAAATACCAATTCCAATCAGGTTCTGTCTTAATTCATAAGCACTGCGCATGTGAGAGCCAGCCAAGAAGCCTAATCCGCCACTATAAATTTTCAAAGGTTGGTGAATGGCAAATTCCATTGAAAAATAAGCCGTTTTCTTTGCATATTGTTGGTCTACCGGATAAGGAACCTGAAAGTCTCTAAAACTCATAAATGCACATTTCATTAAATAAAATCAGTGCAATATAAGCCAAAAAAATAAAATGTAAATTTTACACATTAATTAAGTAGACATGCAACAAATATTGAAAAATTAATGCCTAGACACTGATTTGTGTTTGGGCTCTTTTTTTCTAGTAAAACTATCGTCAAAATAACATTTAATACCGCGATGATTGCCGCAATTACCCTGTTCTTTTAAACGTACTTCACCATCTTCAAAGCTAAAGTCAATGACGCAGGGATCTCCGTTAAAACGATATTGTGCGTTGGTGGTATTCTTCATGGTAAAAGATCCTTTTAGTTCTCCTACACAAGCCCCTTCGTTTTTTTCAAAATGAATAAAAAATTCATAAGAACCGGTTTTATTGCCATCTCTAATAGACATAAAATTCTTCTTGTCTTGTGCATAATCTGCACTGTATTTGTATTTGCGAGGTAAAGTATCAATTGGGTTAATAATCTCAGATTTACTAGGAGCTTCATTAGAATCGTTGATCACAACCATAAAGCCTACATCAGATGCATATACCCATCCAATCCGAGTAAATTGGATAATATTATCCTTACCAGGTTTTTCTCTGCCTAATAAAAAAGTGGGCTCTCTATTTACTGTTACAGCATGCAGGTACTCATCTTCTACGCTATTGTCCAATAATTCTTTTGAAGCCAAATAGGCATTGGTCTCAGTGTTTAAAACAATCACTGCCATGACCCACTTGTGTTTCAATTTGATATTTACCAATAAATAGGTTTCTTTTTCTTTTAAGATTTGACCAACTGGTTGAAAAATGGCTTTTTTGTCTTTTCCAATTAAACTATTGACCGCAGAATCTGGAACAAATTGTAACATGGCTTTAAGTCCAATTTGACTGCTATCTGCTAATTTGATAAAATTGCTATCAGCGGCTTGAAAATTACCTGAAATTACGGGAAATACACTCAGGAATTCCTTTGGTTTTAAAACTACTTCCCCTGATAAATCAATTTTTTTCTCTCCACAGGAAACCAAAAAAAGGAGTAAGAAGCAAAGCAATCTACTGAGCATACCGTATTATTTGTATAAAAATAAGTCTTTCAATGGTAGTAGCGGATTAAGTTAGTTTTAACCCAATAAAAATATTTAGATTTGTCTAAAAATATTTTTCAGGCATATGCATCTTAGTATATCAGAAGAGAATTATATCAAAGCCATTTTTCATTTGCAAGAAGCGGATGGAACGGTCAGTACCAATCAGTTAGCAGCAAATATTCATACCAAACCTGCATCCGTAACTGATATGCTTAAAAAGTTAACTGCTAAGCGTTTATTATTATATAAACCTTATCAGGGTGTGAGATTGAGTAGTGAGGGAAGAAAATTGGCTTTAGAAATAGTACGTAAGCACCGATTGTGGGAGTCTTTTTTAGTAGACAAACTGCAATTTGGATGGGATGAAGTGCATGAAGTGGCGGAGGAATTGGAGCATATCAGTAGTAAAAAATTGGTTGATAAATTGGACCAGTTTTTAGGCAATCCCAAATTTGATCCACACGGTGATCCCATACCTGATAGCAATGGTGTTATGCATGCCATTAGGCAGGTAAATTTACTGGATTTAAAGCCCCATACTAAAGCAGAAGTATGCAGTGTTGGAAGTCAATCTCCAGAATTATTAGAGTTACTCAAGCACAAGCAAATACTGATTGGTACTAGGTTAGAAGTGCAACACAAATTTGAATTTGATCATTCTTTAGAAATTCAAGTAGAAGGAAAAGGAAAAATCAATATTAGCCAACAATTGGCACAAGCTTTATTTGTAAAAATAATCTAGCATGCAATCAAATAGAAAAGATATAGAGCAATCATTGGGAGAAGTGCATGAAACAGTAGACACCACTAATTCCCCAAAAGGATGGCGTAGGATTTTGGCATTTTTAGGCCCCGCCTATCTAGTAAGTGTGGGTTATATGGATCCGGGTAATTGGGCCACAGATTTGCAAGGTGGGGCTCAATTTGGGTACAGCCTAATCTGGGTTTTGTTGATGAGTAATTTAATGGCTCTGCTCTTGCAGGGACTGAGTGCCAGATTGGGCATTGTTAGAAGAAGAGACCTTGCTCAAGCCAATAGAGAAGTATATCCACCCTTGGTGAATTTTAGTTTGTATGTATTTGCTGAAGTAGCTATTGCAGCCTGTGATTTGGCAGAAGTATTGGGCATGGCATTGGGAATTTATTTGCTAACGGGATTACCCTTGATTTGGGGAGTGGGAATAACCGTCCTAGATACTTTAATACTGCTATGGTTACAACGATACGGCATTAGAAAATTAGAAGCTTTTATCATTGCCTTGGTTGCCGTAATTGGCTTGTCTTTCCTTATTGAGATTTTCTTAGCCAAGCCAGATTTGAGTTTGGTAGCCAAGGGATTTATTCCTGGAATGCTCAACAATAATGCACTATACATTGCAGTAGGGATTATTGGTGCCACCGTAATGCCACATAATTTATACCTACATTCCGCCTTGGTACAAACCCGCAAAATCAAACCAGACCCACAAAGTATTAAGCGAGCGCTTAAATACAATATGATTGATAGTACCATTGCGCTCAACGCCGCATTCTTTGTGAATGCAGCCATTTTAGTATTAGCGGCTTCTGTTTTTTTTAGTACGGGTAATACACAGGTTGCTAAAATTGAAGATGCACACCAATTACTAGCACCTTTATTGGGAAGCAAATTAGCACCCATGTTATTTGCCATTGCTCTTATTGCTGCAGGTCAAAGTAGTACCATCACTGGTACTTTGGCAGGTCAGATTGTAATGGAAGGATATTTGAAATTGAGAATCAACCCACTCCTTAGAAGATTAATCACTAGGTTAATTGCCATTACTCCAGCTGTGTTTACCATATTGATTTATGGAAATGAAAAAATTGATGCGTTGCTGGTACTTAGCCAGGTAATATTGAGTGTGCAACTTGGTTTTGCAGTGATTCCCTTGATTCATTTTGTGAGTGATAAACACACTATGGGAGAATTTGCCATTAAGACGCCCACTAAAATGGCGGCTTGGTTGGTTGCTTCAATTTTGGTTTTTCTGAATGTTAAAATGGTGGTGGAGCAAGCACTACCGCTGTTTCAAACAGAGGGAAATTGGATTTGGAAGATCCTGATTCTACTCGGGGCCCTTGTGTTTATTTGGTTATTTCTAATGATGACTTTTTTGCCTTTTGTAAGAGATAGAAAGCTGCGCGATATTGCTCGTATGCATAATGACACCCCCGTATTAGAAAATCTAGACGTTAGAGCAACTAGGTGCATTGCGGTTTCACTTGATTTTACCGATGCGGACAAGAAACTGATAGCCTATGCCATTGCCCAAGGTAAACAGCAGGTAGACTATGTATTGTTACATATTGTGGAAAGCGCTTCTGCACGCTATTTTGGAGACAGTAGTGATGATTATGAAACAAGAAAAGACCAAGAAAGACTGGATGATTTTGCCCTGCAATTACAAAATGCCGGTTTTAGGGTTAAAGTGGTATTAGGCTATAAAAATAGGGTAACAGAAATTGTTAGAATTGTTAAGGATGCTGGCGCCGATATGTTGGTCATGGGTGCTCACCGCCACCGTGGATTGAAGGACTATATTTTTGGCGAAACTATAGAAAGCGTTCGCCACGAACTGGATATTCCTGTATTGATTGTCAATGTTTAGACCGGTAACGTTATCGTATTTTACTGCTAGATAAAAGCGAATATTCGCTACCTTAGTGCCCTTTAAAAATCAAATTTTACGTTATGGCTCAAAAAATTAAAGTGCTTAATCCAGTAGTAGAACTGGATGGGGATGAAATGACAAGAATCATCTGGAAGTTCATAAAAGACAAGTTAATCCTGCCTTATTTGGATGTTGATATCCAATATTATGACCTAGGAATGGAATACAGAGATCAAACCAATGACCAAGTGACTGTAGATGCAGCCAATGCTATTAAAGCTTGTGGGGTTGGAATCAAATGTGCAACTATTACTCCAGACGAAGCAAGGGTTAAGGAATTCAACCTAAAGCAAATGTGGAAGAGTCCAAACGGTACTATCCGTAATATATTAGATGGTACGGTTTTCCGTGAACCAATTGTGTGCAGCAATGTTCCAAGGATGGTTCCTAACTGGACAGCACCAATCTGTATTGGACGCCATGCTTTTGGAGACCAGTACCGTGCTACTGATTTTGTGACCAAGGGAAAGGGTAAATTGACCATCAAGTTTGAAGGTGAGGATGGAACAAACCAAGAGTTTGAGGTATACAATTTTAAAGGGGATGGCGTTGCACTGGCTATGTACAATACGGATGAGAGCATTTTTGGTTTTGCAAGGGCTTGCTTTAACCAGGCATTGATCAAAAAATGGCCTTTGTATTTGTCTACTAAAAATACTATTCTTAAAAAATACGATGGTAGGTTTAAAGACATTTTTGAAGAAGTTTACCAAAATGAATTCAAAGCAGCATACGAAGCAGCCGGCATTACTTATGAGCATCGTTTGATTGATGACATGGTTGCCAGCGCACTAAAATGGAATGGTAATTTTGTATGGGCTTGTAAGAACTATGACGGAGACGTTCAAAGTGATACCGTAGCTCAAGGATTTGGTTCTTTAGGTCTAATGACATCTACCTTGGTTACTCCAGATGGTAAAGTAATGGAAGCTGAAGCAGCCCATGGAACTGTTACACGTCACTATCGTGAACACCAAAAAGGAAAACCCACATCTACCAATCCCATCGCCAGCATTTTTGCTTGGACCCGTGGTTTAGAATTTCGTGGTAAATTAGATAATAACCAAGCGTTGGTGGAATTCTGCCAAGCTTTAGAAGAGGTTTGTGTAGAAACGGTAGAAAGTGGAAAAATGACCAAGGATTTGGCAGTTTGTATTTATGGTAACAAAGTAAACCATGGTGAACACTATCTTTATACAGAAGAGTTCTTAGATGCTTTGGATCAGAATCTACAAAAGAAGCTAGCTAAGTAATTATTCCAAAAATTGCTTTAATATAAAGGCCGTCCTGATGATTCGGGACGGCCTTATTTATTGGAAGCATTTAATGATTGTTATTTGGTTATTTTAACACCTCAGTAATAACATGTCCAATATTACCACTAGGCATTTGAATTTTTAATAAAGCAGCAACGGTTGGAGCAATATCGGTCATATATACTTCCTTGTGTGAACTACCTTTTTTAATGCCCCATCCATAAAACAACAAAGGAATATGTGCATCATAAGGTGCCCAAAGACCATGCGTAGTTCCTGTAGTACCGCCTTCCATATAACCAGACTTTAATACAAATTGTATATCGCCCCCGCGATTGGGATAATACCCATTAGCAAACATTTCACGCTGAACTTTTGGAATACTGGTTGTCATAATATTGGCTGTTTCAAATGCATTTGAAACAGCTTCTTTTTTGAGGAGTAAGGCAATAATCTGTTGTTTAATGGCTTTGATATCGGCTTTAGCGGAATCAATTTTGTTGTGGTTTAGAGATACTTGATAATTGAATAAGCTTTCTACTGCACCAGCTACGCCATATTTTTCCTTAATCAGATCATTCATTTCTTTTCTGGCGGTGTTGTCATCAAAATTCCCAGCGGGTAATCTATGTTCTTTCATAAATCCTGGAACATGCGCCACGGCATGATCTGCGGTTAAGAAAACGGTGTATTGGTCTTTACCCACTTGGGTGTCTAAGAAATTTAACAACTTACCCAACTCGTCATCTAATTTAACATAATCGTCTACTTGTTCCCAAGAATTGGGTCCAAAACTATGACCAATATAATCAGTTGAAGAAAAACTAAGAGCCAAAAAATCAGTAGCGGTTCCCTTCCCTAATTGTTCTGCTAAGACAGCGGCTTTAGCCATTTCTGTTGTTAAACTATTGCCCTGAGGGGTAGTAGCAATTTTTGAATAATCCTTACCAATAAAAGCATTTAAGTCATAAGGGAATGCAATAGCCTCTTTACCAAATGGCTTTCCTTCATAACTTTTTACATCATCGGTTGCATAATTAGCAAGGGTTTCTTTGGAAATACTTGTTTTCCATCCTAGAGCATAAAGCGAGTCTACCAATTTGCGATTATTAAATTGATCTACCCATGCTGGTAGGGCATTCATATAAAAACTACTGGTAATAAAATTGCCTGTTTTGGAATCATACCAATAAGCCGCGTTAGCAGAATGACCCGCAGGTAGAATGGATCCACGGTCTTTTAAGGCAATCCCAATAACCTTGCTTTTAAAATTGCTAGAGATTCTAAGTTCGTCACAAATACTGGTGGTAAGCATGTTTTTAGGGCTCATCTGACCCGCATCAGTATTACTACCCACCGTTTTGACTAATTTGTCTTCACTGCAATAAACCACTCTGTTTAATTGGTTGTCCCACCAAGCATTTCCAGTAATGCCATGAATAGCAGGAACAGAACCGGTATAAACACAGGTATGACCACAGGCAGTTACTGTTGGCGCATAAGGAATCATGGTATTATCACAAGTGAATCCCTCACCCATCATTCTTTTAAAGCCCCCATTGGCCTTAAACAATGGCTGAAATCTATAAAGATAGTCCCAGCGCATTTGATCTACTACAATTCCCACTACCAGTTTAGGTTTGGTTGGGGCGGAAGCCGATGGTTTAGTTTGGGCTTGAGCCACAATGGAGGTAAAAAGGCAAACTAGGATCCAAGCAGTTTTTTTCATTCCAATGATTTATAGCGTAAAAATAAGGGAAGCTCAGATGTTTTCCCATTATGAAATGCTTAAGTAATTGGTTATAAATATTTGGCTTTGCCCGTAGGCCTTAAAAATTTATCTTTGCGGACAATTCTGAACACATAATTAATAGATATGGCAGACATTTTTGAGAAACTGATTAAGAATTACGGTCCTTTGGGTCAACATCGGGAACGCGCTCATGGCTATTTTGCCTTTCCAAAATTGGAAGGTGAGATTGGTAGCAGAATGAAGTTTCGTGGCAAAGACATGATTGTATGGAGTTTGAATAACTATTTGGGATTGGCCAACCACCCAGAAGTTAGGAAAACAGATGCGGAAGCTTCTGCTCAATTTGGGCTAGCATCGCCCATGGGCGCTAGGATGATGAGTGGGAATAGTAATTACCACGAACAATTGGAAGCCGAACTGGCTGCTTTTGAGCATAAAGAAGACGCCATTCTAATGAATTTTGGCTACCAGGGTATTATGAGTGCTATTGACGCCGTTTGTGGTAGACACGATGTGATTGTTTATGATGCGGAAGCTCATGCTTGTATTATTGATGGTTTGCGAATGCATCCAGGTCATCGTTATGTATACAAACACAATGACCTAGAAGACTTTGAAAAGCAAATGGAAAGAGCTACTGCTTTAATTGAAAAACAAAAAGCGGGTGGTATCTTGGTTATTACAGAAGGAGTGTTTGGAATGGCTGGTGACCAGGGAAAGTTAAAAGAAATTGCAGCCTTAAAAGGTAAATATGATTTCCGTTTGTTGGTAGATGATGCCCATGGTTTTGGTACTTTGGGTGAAACCGGCGCAGGTGCTGGTGAAGCGCAAGGATGTCAAGACGCTATTGACCTGTATTTCTCCACTTTTGCTAAATCAATGGCTTCCATTGGTGCATTTATGGCGGGAGACAAAGCCATTATTGATTTTATTAGGTATAATATCCGTTCTCAGATATTTGCCAAGAGCTTACCCATGCCATTTGTACTAGGTAATTTGAAACGCTTGGAACTATTGAAAACCAAGCCTGAACTCAAAGCCAAATTGTGGAGCAATGCACAAAAATTGCAAAATGGCTTAAAAGAACGCGGTTTTGATATTGGTAAAACAGATACGCCAGTAACCCCAGTTTACATGAAGGGTGGAGTAGAAGAAGCTACCGCCATGGTCATGGATCTGCGTGAAAACTATAAGATTTTCTGTTCCATTGTAGTTTATCCCGTAATCCCTAAGGGGCATATCATTTATCGTTTAATTCCTACCGCAACTCATACTGATCAGGATATTGAGGAAACATTGGTAGCATTTACTGAAACCAAGGCCAAGCTTGATACGGGTGCGTATAAAGTGGAAGCTATTCCGGATATGGCGGGGTAAGTGAAGAGATAAGAGTGAAGAGTGAAGAAAGGAGGAAGGAAGTGAAGAGATAAGAGTGAAGAGTGAAGAGAGGAGGAAGAAGAAGTGAAGAGTGAAGAGAGGAGGAAGGAAGTGAAGAGATAAAAGTGAAGAGATAAAAGTGAAGAGTGAAGAAAGGAGGAAGGAAGTGAAGAGATAAAAGTGAAGAGTGAAGAGAGGAGGATGGAGAGCGAAGAGGTGAAGGCTAACTTCTACATAAATGAAAATCCCCAAAGAAGTTCTTTGGGGATTTTTTTATTTAAAAACCCAATAATTATCGCTTGCGCGATAGGTTATCATTAGGATTATAATGACTTAATCAGTTCTGATGCCATTTTCACGTAGTCATCGTTTTTGGCAGTGGTAGCAAGGCTAATGCATTTTTCTGCACTGGCTTTTGCGGCAACTTTATCACCTGATTCTTTTTCAATTTTAGCTTGTAACAAGAATAACCAAAAAGCATTTGGATTGGCTGCAGTTGCTTTTTTTGCATTGGCAAGTGCTTTGGTTAAGTCTTTATCCATTTCATAATAAAAGTTGGCAGCTGTTTGGTATAGAGCAGGATTTACTTTGTCTGCATCCAGCCCTTTTTCAATCTGTGCTTTCAACTTAGATTTTACATTAGTGCTAACTGGAATACGAACTTGTGTGTTACCCCAAAGAATATTGATCTCACAAGTTTCTGCTTGAATAGCACCTAATTGCATGGTCAAAGTTTCATAAGTAGTAGCAGATTTCTCAGCCTTTACTTTTACCCTTACAACGTCCTCACTTTCCTTATAACCATCTGTACCCCAGTTGGTCAAACCTTTGTTTACTACAATATCCCAGTATTCCTTGCCAGGAATGGCATACAAAACATAAGAACCGGTATCCAATAACTTACCCCCAATAGTTACATTGTCTGTAAACTTTACCTTGGTAGCAGCATTGGCACCTAAACGCCAGAGTTTTCCCAAGGGAGCAAGATCACTATTGTCTTTAAGTAAGGATCTTCCCTTGATATTTGGTCTAGAATATACGAGTGTAATTTTCCCCATTCCAAAATCTTGGGTAATAGTTTGAGTAGAACTAGGTGCTGGCATGTTAATTTGCGCTATCGCAAAATTGCCCAATGCCAAAGCGGCAAGCAAAAGGATTTTTTTCATGTATACTTGTTTTAATCCTGCAAACCTAAAGCATGCAAACTATACATCCAATGTTTTTTAAATATTGAAATGTCGGAATGTGGAAAAATCTATGGTTGGTAAGCAGGGTGAAAGCGTTGTAAGGTATCGCGCAAAAAGTCTCGGTCAAGATGGGTATAGATTTCAGTGGTGGTAATGCTTTCATGGCCTAACATTTCTTGAACGGCCCTTAAATCGGCCCCGCCTTCTACTAAATGGGTGGCAAAAGAGTGTCTGAATGTGTGGGGGGAGACGTTTTTTTGAATACCAGCTTTGTTCACCATCTCTTTGATTATATAAAAAATCATTACCCTGCTAAGTCCTTTTCCCCTTCTATTTAAAAAAATAATGTCTTCAAAACCTTTTTGAATGGGTTGACTATTTCTGGTATGATTGATATACAATTTAATGTACTTAATAGCCTCTCTTCCAATGGGTACCAGTCTCTCTTTATCTCCTTTGCCGGTTACTCTTACAAATCCCAAATCTGGATAAAAGCAAGATAGTTTTAAGTTGATCAATTCTGTTACCCTCAGCCCGCAGCTATACATGGTTTCCAAAATGGCTTTGTTTCTAGCGCCTTCTGGGCTACTTTGGTCTATTTGAGTAATGACTAATTCTATTTCTTCAAAGCTCAAAGTATCTGGAAGTCTTCTTTTGGTTTTGGGTGCTTCCAAAAGGGTAGACGGGTCTTGCCTACAAATCTGTTCCATTAAACAGTATTTGTAAAAATTTCTAATGCCTGAAATAATTCTTGCTTGAGAATTGGCAGTCATACCCAGTTCCCCAATCCATTTTACAAAAGTTTGCAAGTCTTTTAAATCTATCTCTGAAGGGCTTTTGAGTTCTTTACTCAATTGAATCCATTGAGTTAATTTTTCTACGTCATGCAAATAAGCATCTACTGAGTGCTCACTCATAGACCGCTCTAATTGTAGATAAGCTTTGTATCCTTTTTTATAAGGTTCCCACATCTTAATATAACTATTCTTAAAAATCCAGCTATCCTTTCAAATATCGGTACTAATTCCGAGAAACCTTTTTCTATAACAGTTGCTCATATTACATGAATCCTTAAATTCGCTGAATGCCATTAATAAAACGCAGCATCAACATGTTAGTGAACCTGAGATCCTTCAAGCAAAAAGTCCGCCATCACCAAAAAGCATTCAAGTCTTATCTTGGTAAGATTGAAAAGAATCCGCCTAGAGGGTTAGACAAAATAGCTGAGAAAATTGATGCAGAAGTTTGGCAAGAAGTAGACTGCTTAAGTTGTGCCAACTGTTGTAAATCTATGTCTCCTACCTTTACCAACAAAGACCTTAAAACAATTGCGGCTCATGTAGAAATGTCTGTGGCTGAATTTAAAGAGAAATGGTTGGTCTACGATAAAAAAGACGGGGACTGGATGAATAGAAAACAGCCTTGTCAGTTCTTGAATCTGGATAGCAATATGTGTAGTATTTATGAAGTAAGACCAGATGATTGCGCCGGATTTCCGCACCTCAAGAAAAAGAAGATGACTACCTATATACACGTGCATCAGCAAAACGTAAGTTATTGCCCGGCTACCTTTAAAATGGTTGAAAAAATGATGGAGCAGGGGGTGAAACCGGAGAAGAAAGTGAAGAGTGAAGAGTGAAGAGTGGCTTGTCTATTAATAGCCATTAACTGCTTATAAATAACTGATAATCAGTTAGAAGTAAACATCCTCTAGCAAGAGTATTTCCTTTACTGAATTTGACTCCATAGTAATGGAAACTACGTTGAATTGTAGGTATTTCCATTGTTTGTGTTGAAATTGATAGGCCTCTGCAGCATTTTTTAGGAAATGCATTTTCTTCTTGCTAATACTTTGTTCAGGCCAACCAAATGCTATGGAATGCCTGGTTTTTACCTCAATAATCTGTAGGATTTTATCCTTTGCGGCAATGATATCTATTTCTAAATGATGGTGTCTCCAGTTACGCTCTAGTATGGAGTAGCCTTTTTCCTCCAAGAATACGGTTGCCGCATTTTCCCCTGTTTTTCCTGTTTGATGGTTCTGGTACATTTGAAACAATTTTATCAGCTTATAGCCGTTTTAAAGTATTCAAGTTCTCTAAAGCTTAAAATTCCAACAATGCAAGCGCCTATCAAAATATTCAAACTAAAAGGATTCAACCAACACTATGCCTGGGGTGGGTATCATTTTATCCCAGATTTGTTGGGCATTCCTAATCCAGAAAACAAGCCATTTGCCGAATATTGGATGGGAGCACACCCTTCTGCATCTTCAAAATTAATCACTGCTGAGGAAGAAGTATTGTTAAGTGAATTGATTCAAAAAAATCCTGAAGCAGCATTGACCAAAGAAGTTTATCAAAAATTTGGAGAACTGCCTTATCTACTCAAAGTATTGGACGTAAAAGATATGTTGTCTATTCAAGTTCACCCAACAAAGGCAGAAGCTGAAAAAGGCTTTGACGCAGAAGAAGCAGCGGGTATACCCATTAATGCGCCCAATAGAAATTACAAAGACCGCAATCATAAGCCAGAAGTGATGGTGGCTTTGAGTGATTTTTGGTTATTGCATGGATTTAAAGAGAAGTCCTTGCTTGAAAAAACATTGGAAGAAGTACCGGAATTTAATATTCTCTTGCCCCTATTTAGAAGAGAAGGTTACAAAGCTTTGTACCAATTTGTCATGGAAATGACGCAACAGGAAGCCAATGTTTTTTTAATGCACGTGGTTAAAAGAGAAATTCGTAGAAAATTAGACGGGGAATTAACCAAGGCTGATCCAGGATGGTGGGTGGCCAAATTATTTGAAAAGGGTCAGCCCATTGGCGATATTGATAAAGGGGTATTCTCTATCTATTTTTTCAATATTGTCCATGCCAAACCTGGTGAAGCCGTATTTCAAGGCGCAGGACTGCCGCATGCTTATTTAGAAGGGCAGAATATAGAATTGATGGCCAATAGCGATAATGTATTGAGAGGTGGGCTAACACCCAAGTATATTGATGTGCCAGAATTAATGAAACATACCCTTTTTGAAGGAATTATACCCAATGTAATGAAGGGGATTGAAACTAGAATAGGTGAGAAAAGTTATCCTTGTCCAGTACCTGATTTTGCCATAAGCAACATTTCTTTACACGGAAATAGTAGTTATGCCAATCTTACAGAGGGGTTAGAACTATTTATAGTTACAGAAGGTGGGGCGGTCATTAATAATCACTTAGTGGTTAAAAAAGGGGAGGCCCTTTGCATGCTACCAGGAGCATCTTATGAAATTCAAAGTTCCGGAGAATGTACGCTGTACAAGGCTTTTGTATAGCTTATACCCGCGTTCTTCACAAATTGCTAAAAAACCTTTTATCGAATCTATTTTCGCCTATTTTTGCCTTGAAATTGACAATAATGAAATTGAACAAAAATCTATTTATCTCTTTAATCCTGTTGGTAGTTGTGGCCGCAGTATATCGCATTATTCCCAATAGGCCTTATGGATTTGCACCACAGATTGCCATGGCTCTGTTTGGAGGAGCTTTTTTTGTAAAAAACAAACAATGGGCTTTTGCTTTGCCTGTTCTATCTATGTTTCTTTCTGATCTTTTGTATCAAGGATTGTATAGTCTGGGATACGCAGATATTCAGGGATTTTATAGTGGTCAATGGATGAACTATTTATTGATTGCTTCCTTAACTGTTTTTGGATTCATGATTAGTAGTATGAAGATTGGTAAAGTGGTTATTGCCAGCCTTGGTGCACCAACTGTTTATTTCTTGCTGTCAAATGGCATGGTTTGGATGGGTGGAGGTGGATACAACCATCCCAAGACCTTCAGCGGTTTAATACTTACTTTAACCGATGGTATTCCATTTTACCAGAATTCTCTGGCAGGTACCATTGTCTTTTCTGCTATTCTGTTTGGTGGATATTATTTTCTTAGAAGTGCCTACGGCAATAAGCAAGTTGCTTAATTGTTCATTTCAACATATGCAAACAGAAAAGCCGCATTATTGCGGCTTTTCTGTTTTTTAAATGCTACAATTTTACAAATATTTGGAGCCCTTTCTATTCCAACTAATTAAGACATGGAAAGGGATTAGCTAGGATTTTCCAATTCATATCCTTCATCAACCAATAAATTCCCGCCGTCTGCCGCTGTTGTTGCTAATTCATCACATCGGTTGTTCATGGCATTATCAGCATGCCCCTTTACCCAAACAAATCTTAATTGAAAATCCTTTCTTAAGCGGTGGAAAATCATCCAAAGGTCTTTGTTTTTCTTGCCTCCTTTAAAGTCTGTTTTGATCCAATTATCCAACCATTTTTTTTCAACCGTATTTACTACGTATTGACTATCGGTATAAATAGTAGCAGCAATATTTTTCTTATTCAAAGATTCAAGTGCCCTAATCACCCCTAGTAATTCCATGCGATTATTAGTGGTTAACCTATAACCACAGGAGAGTTCTTTTCTGGCTTGTCCCCAAATTAAAACTACGCCATAGCCTCCTCTGCCAGGATTGCCTCTAGATGATCCGTCTGTATAGATGCGTAAAGGATGTTTTTCTTGCATGAATAAGAGAACTAGTTAATTTGAAAATGCCCCTTTAAATAGGTAATGGCTTTGCCCGTTATTGCTACCCGATTACCCATTAGTTCTAATTGTAAATAGCCTGTTCTAGCTGATAATTGAATGGCGCTTAAACTAATTTTATTAAAATGGGCTGCCCAATAAGGAGTCATAATGGTATGTGCTGATCCCGTAACCGGGTCTTCATTTACACCACTTTGTGGATAGAAACACCTTGACACAAAATCTGTTTCCAAACCTATGGCTGTTGCAATAACACCACGGGCTTTAACCATGGCTAGTTTACTAAAATCTGGTTGTAAGTCTATAATAGCTTGTTGGTTTGGTAATACCACCATATAGTCAAATGATGTTTTAAAAACTGGGGCTATTTCTATACCTAAACCTTCAAAAAGCCCCTCAGGAATTTCAGCTACCGCTTCCGGAGGATTGGATGGAAAATTGAGTGTAATACTAGCATCTTGGTTTCTAGTAACTTCTAAAGGGCCACTTTTAGAATAAAATACAATCTTATTGGTGGGATAATTAAGGAGGGTATACAAAACATGTGCAGCAGCCAATGTTGCGTGTCCACAAAGTTTTACTTCAGTACTGGGTGTGAACCATCGTATATAAAATCCATCGGCCTGCGGCACAAAAAATACGGTTTCAGATAAGTTGTTTTCTGCCGCCAATTGTTGCATGGTTTCATCTGTTAACCATGTTTCTAGCGGGCAAACCGCTGCAGGATTGCCTGTAAATAAATGCGCTGCAAATGCGTCTACTATATAAATAGGATATTCCATCAGTCCTTAACTATTAATTCCAACAAAGAAACTTAAATAGCACAAGAATTGAACAGTGTTTCAAAATTTCCTAAGATTAAACTTGGAAGACACCGGTTTTAAATGCCTCCATGTCTGGATTGTGATTGGCGGCATTGATGGCTTCAGAAATTAAATTTCTGGTATCGGTAGGTTCTATAATCGCATCTACCCAAAGCCTAGCTGCGGCATAAAAGGGAGATGTTTGTTTTTCATACCTATTTTTAATAGTGTCTAATAATTTCTTTTCTTCTTCTGGGCTAATCACTTGTCCCTTGGCTTTTAAAGTACTTACTTGAATTTGTAAAAGCGTGTTGGCAGCTTGGTCTCCACCCATCACGGCAATTCTAGCTGAGGGCCATGCATAAATAAACCTTGGATCATAAGCCTTGCCGCACATGGCATAATTGCCTGCACCAAAACTATTGCCAATGATAATGGTGATTTTGGGTACCACGGAATTGGCTACCGCATTGACTAGTTTAGCACCATCTTTAATGATGCCACTATGTTCACTTCTGCTACCTACCATAAAACCAGTAACGTCTTGTAAGAATACTAATGGAATCTTTTTTTGGTTGCAATTCATGATAAATCGCGCAGCTTTATCGGCACTATCATTATAAATAACGCCCCCAATTTGCATTTCACCTTTTTTGTTTTTGCTGACCAATCGTTGGTTGGCCACAATGCCAACGGACCAGCCATCAATTCTAGCATAGCCACATAAAATAGATTTGCCGTAGTCTTGTTTAAACTGGTCAAATTTGCTATCATCTACCAACCTTTCTATGATTTCTAACATGTCATAAGGTTTGGCATTGCCTACAGGCATTTGTCCTAAAATTGCTTCAGTTGCTTTTTTAGGAAGGATAGGATTTGTTCTGTTGAAACCTGCTTTTGGTTTGTCTCCTAAGCTACCCATCAACAATTTAATATGATCTAAACAGGCTTCTTCTGTAGGGAATTTATAATCAGCAATTCCACTGATTTCAGTATGGGTTACGGCTCCTCCAAGGGTCTCGTTGTCTATATTTTCACCAATAGCAGCCTTAACCAAATAGGATCCTGCCAAAAAAATACTTCCATTACCTTCTACCATTAATGTTTCATCACTCATGATAGGCAAATAGGCTCCACCAGCAACACAAGCTCCCATAACAGCCGCAATTTGGGTAATACCCATGGCACTCATTCTGGCATTGTTTCTAAAAATTCTACCAAAATGTTCTTTGTCTGGAAAAATCTCGTCTTGCAGGGGCAGATAAACGCCCGCACTATCTACCAAGTAAATAATGGGAAGTTTATTTTCCATAGCAATTTCTTGCATTCGTAAATTTTTCTTACCCGTTATTGGGAACCAGGCGCCAGCTTTTACCGTTTGATCATTGGCCACAATGACTACCTGTCTTCCACTCACATAACCTATTCCTGCAACAGTGCCGCCTGCTGGACAACCACCTTCTGCTTCATACATGTCAAATCCTGCAAATGCACCAATTTCAACAAAAGGACTTTCTGGGTCACAGAGATAAGTAATTCTTTCTCGAGCACTAAGTTTATTCCTTTCCTTTTGTTTGGCCATTGATTTGGTACCACCCCCCAAATGAATCTGTTGTAGGTGTTGGTTGGTTTTACTAATCAATAGTTTCATCCAATCTTCATTGCTATTATAAGTGGTATCCATATGCGAACATTTGTTAGTATGGCAAATATAGGGGCAAGTCATGGCTTATGGGTCAAACTGGATATGGATTTTAACGCAACCTTAGAAGCTAAGATAATTGAACTATATTTATACTATGTCGTACGATTATATTATAGTAGGGGCTGGGTCTGCAGGTTCCGTATTGGCCAATAGATTGAGTGAAGACAAGGCTAACAAAGTGTTATTGATAGAAGCTGGTAAACCAGATAAGAAATTAGAAATTCATATTCCGGGCGCCTATACAAAATTAAACCATAGCCATGTTGATTGGGCATTCTGGACGGAACCTCAAGAACATGTCTTGGGCAGAAAAATTTTTATTCCAAGAGGAAAAACATTGGGTGGTAGTAGTTCTACCAATGCTATGGCCTATGTTAGGGGTAACCAGGCTGATTTTAATGAATGGGCAAGTTTGGGGAATCCTGGATGGGATTATGCTTCAGTGTTACCATTTTTTAAAAAATCAGAATCCAATGAACAATTAGGGGAGCCATATCATGGTCAAGATGGCTTATTGAATGTGACATTTTCCAAGCAACCATCTGCTTTAGCGGCTGTTTTTATAGATGCGTGCAAAGAAAATGGGATTCCCGAAAATCCTGATTATAATGGGGAGGAGCAAATAGGCGCAAGTCTTTTGCAATTCACCATCAAAAATAATCAACGTCATAGTGCTGCAAAAGCATTCCTAAAGCCAATTATGAACAGACCCAATCTGACTATTAGAACGGGAACACTGGTCAAAAGGGTGATTATTGAAGATGGCGCAGCCGTAGGGGTAGAAGTATTAACCCATGATAGCAATTCAGAAAGAATCAACTGTAACAAAGAGGTTATTCTCTGTGCAGGTGCTTTGCAATCGCCCCAACTACTAATGCTTTCTGGCATTGGCGATCAAACTGAATTAAGGATGCATGGGATTGATGTATTTAAGCACCTTCCTGGCGTAGGAAAAAACCTGCAAGATCATGTGTGGTCAGGGGTTAGTGGCTCCTCGAATATTCCTTCAGGCAATAGTTTGATCAAGCCTTGGAAAATGTTTAAGGCTTTATTACAACACCAATTATTCAAAAAAGGACCTTTGGGGAATAGTCCATTGGAAGCTAATGCGTTCATAAAATCGGATGCTAGTTTAGAAAGACCAGATATTCAATTGCATTTTGCACCCATTGGTATTGCCAATGATTATTCTACCGATATCTATAAATTAGAAACCTTTGCCAAAGAAGATGGATTTGGTATTTTATCAATCTTAGTTAGACCAGAAAGTAGGGGTTATATTGCCTTAAATAGCGCCAACCCCAAGGAAGCCCCCATTATCCAACCCAATTTGCTCAGTAGTCCAAAGGATAGAGAATTACTATTAAAAGCTTTAAAAAAATCCATTGCAATAGTCAATAGTGATAGTTTTAAGTCTATTTGCCCAGAAGGGGTAAGTTTTCCAGCATTACCTGCAACAGATGAACAATTGATGGAACATATCTTCAGAAGTTTGGAAACGCTCTATCATCCGGTGGGCACTTGTAAAATGGGACAAGATGCTATGGCCGTGGTTGATGCTAGTCTACAGGTAATAGGGATTCGTAAATTAAGGGTAGCAGACGCTTCCATCATGCCAACCATTGTTTCTGGCAATACCAATGCCGCCGTTATCATGATAGGCGAAAAAGCATCCCAATTGGTCCTCAACCAATAAAATTTGCTATTTATTGTGTTTGAAATACACATTGTTTTGTTTAGTTTTACAACACAAAAACGAGGACCTTGGATACGGAAAAAAAGAGGATTGCAAAAGCGCCTGTAAAGCCAGCGGTTAAAAAAGCCACACCCAAAGATGGTGAAACCAAAGCAATAACAAAAAAAACAGTCAAAACTAAAATAGTATTGGATAAAACGGTAGGCAAAAAACTACAAACCATTCAGTTTCAATTAAGATACCAGACGGTATTTGGGCAAACCATTTTGGTAACTGGGAATCATCCATTATTGGGAAATGGCAACTTACAAAAAGCAATTCCTTTACAATACCAAAATGATGATTTGTGGTCTGTGAAAATAGATTTTGGATCCAATGGTTTAACGCAAGATATCAGCTACCAATATTTGATTCAAAATGCAGATGGAACCCATAGTTTGGATGCAGAAAATGATAAAATAATCCTGTCAAAGCAATGGAATTGTGCTCATTTAATTAGTGTAGATTCTTGGAATTTTGGAGGGTATTTTGAAAATGCTTTTTACACAGAACCCTTTATCAATGTGCTTTTAAAGGATAATTGGACTTCTGTTGAGCAGTCATTGCCCAAAAAGATTACCCATGTGTTTAAGGTTAAAACGCCCTTGCTGCCCAAAGGTCAAACAGTTTGTTTGTTAGGTAGCAGTAAGGGATTGCAAAAATGGGAAACAGATAAACCTATATTACTTTCTAGGCAGGAGGCTGATCCCTATTATAGTGTTTCATTAAACCTTTCTCAAGAACTTTTTCCCATGACGTATAAGTATGGGATTTATGATACTCAAACCAAGCAATTTGTACAATTTGAGCAGGGGAATAATAGGGTTTTAGATGAAGTAAATTTACCCGGTCAACAAACTTTGATTCATGATGGATTCATGGTGCTTCCCAATATAAATTGGAAAGGTGCTGGTGTGGCAATTCCCGTATTTAGTCTAAGAACTGAGAAGAGTTTAGGTGTTGGAGAGTTTACTGATTTGACGGTTTTGGTAGATTGGGCCAAGAAAGTAGGACTGAAAATGATTCAAATTTTGCCAGTTAATGATACAACGGCAACCCATACTTGGAGAGATTCGTATCCCTATGCAGCCATCTCTGCCTTTGCCTTACACCCCATGTTTTTAAACTTGGATTTACTCTCAGACAAGCAAACAAAGGCTTCCTTAGATAGAATAAAAAGAGAATATGCGGGATTGAATAAATTGGATAGTGTTGATTATGAAACAGTAAATCAAATAAAACTTGAATTTCTAAGGGAAGTCTTTGTTTCAAGAAAGTCAAGCTTTCAATCCAATGCCGATTTTGCCCTTTATTTTAAAACAAATAAGCATTGGTTGGAACCCTATGCAGTATTCTGTTATCTCCGGGATAATTATGGCACAGCCGATTTTAACCAATGGCCAGCTTACCAACAATATAAAGAAGACGAAATTGCTGAATTAATCCAAGAAGGTTCAGCTGCTTATGATGGTATTTGTTTGCACTATTTTATTCAATACCACTTGCATCTTCAATTAAAAGCAGCAACCGAATACGCCCATCAAAATGGCATTATTCTAAAAGGTGATATTCCCATTGGAATCTATCGTTATGGTGCAGACGCTTGGCAGCATCCAGAATTATATCATATGGATATGCAGGCTGGAGCACCCCCTGATGGTTTTGCCATTAAAGGACAGAATTGGGGATTCCCAACTTATAACTGGCAAAAAATGCTAGAGGATGGATTTGCTTGGTGGAAACAACGATTTGAGCAAATGCATTATTATTTTGATGCTTTTAGGATAGATCATATACTTGGTTTTTTCAGAATCTGGAGTATTCCAATGGATGCCGTTGAAGGTATCATGGGTTATTTTGCACCGGCTATTCCAATTCATATTAATGAAATTAATAGCAAGCATGTTTGGTTTGATCTTTATAGGTATACAAGTCCTTATATCACTGAAAATATTGTTTGGGAATTATTTGGATATGACAATGAAAGGGCAAAACAACAATTTTTAAAAAATGATGGTTTGGGTGGGTATGAATTATTAACTGCATTTAACACACAGCGTAAAGTTGAATGGCATTTTAATCAATTACCCAATGATGCGCATCATCAAAAACTAAAACAAGGTTTATTTGATTTGATTAGTAATGTGCTTTTGTTTGAAGTGCAGGGCTCGCAAGGACAACAATTCCATTTTAGATTTGGTATGGAGAATACTAGCTCATTTAGAAACCTAGATAGCCATACCCAGCAACAACTAAAAGCACTGTATATAGACTATTTCTATAATCGTCAAGATGATTTTTGGAAACTAGAAGCTATGCAAAAATTACCTGCCTTAAAGCGGGTAACCAATATGCTGGTTTGTGGTGAAGATTTGGGTATGGTTCCATCAAGCGTACCATATGTGATGCAACAATTGGGTTTACTAAGTCTAGAAATTCAACGGATGCCAAAAGATAGTAAGAAACAATTTTTTCATCCCAATGACGCGCCTTATTTAAGCGTAGTGACGCCTTCAACACATGATATGAGTACCATACGTGGTTGGTGGGAAGAAGATAGAGACGGCATACAGCAATTCTATAATCAGGAATTGGGGCAATGGGGTGAAGCACCATTTTTCTGCGAAGCCTGGATTAACAAGGCAATAGTCCTGCAGCATCTTTTTTCTCCAGCCATGTGGAGTATATTTCAATTACAGGATATATTAGGAATGGATGAAACACTACGCAGGGAGAATCCCAATGATGAACGTATTAATATTCCAGCCAATCCACAACATTATTGGAGGTATCGTATGCAAATGACCTTGGAAGAACTTATGCAAGCAACTAATTTTAATGAAAGTTTTGCTCAATCTATTCAAGTAAGCGGCAGATAGTTTCAAGTTGACTGTTTAAATATGATGGCATGATATTACAATATTGGCAAAAGGAACTTCCTTTTAAATACCCATTTACTATCTCTAATGGAAGAACCAAAACCCATCAACCTTCTTTGGTGGTGGCGCTTTCTATAGGAAATTTTGTAGGTGTTGGAGAAGCTCCAGCCATTGCTTATTACCAAATAACGGTTGAACAAATGGTAGCCGATTTGGAATCTAAAAAGAAAATGGTTGAAAAGTTTGCATTAACCGATCCTGAAAGGTATTGGCATTACTTGCACCATTTATTTCCAGAGAATCCATTCTTGGTTTGTGCATTAGACATGGCCGCATGGGACTTGTTTGGAAGAATGAAGGGAAAGAAACTCTATGAATTGTGGAACACGGCTTGGAATAATACGCCTGTTACCGATTATACCATTGGGATTGACAGTATTGAAAAAATGCTGTCTAAAATGCAGGAGCTACCCTGGCCTGTTTATAAAGTAAAATTGGGTACAACACAAGACATAGTAATTATACAAGCTCTAAGGGCTGCTACTGATGCAGTGATACGAGTAGATGCCAATGCTGGATGGACCTTAGAGGAAGCCAGAGAAAAAATTCCTCAATTGGCAGAATTGGGTGTTGAAATGATTGAACAACCACTGGCAAAAGATAATTGGGATGGCATGAAGCAATTATACCAAGAATCAGTATTGCCTTTATTTGCAGACGAATCCTGCGTATTTGAGCAAGATGTTTTGCATTGCGCCAACCATTTTCATGGTATCAATATTAAATTGACCAAGTGTAGTGGTCTTACACCTGCCAGAAGAATGATTGAAAAGGGAAGGGAGTTGGGAATGAAAATCATGATGGGTAGTATGAATGAATCCAGTATTGGTGCAGCTGCAGTTGCTAATTTTTTACCTCAATTAGATTATGTAGATATGGATGGGCCATTATTGTTATGTGAAGACATGGCAACAGGCCTTGTTTTTGATTATGGCTCCGTAAAATTGGAAGGAACTGCGGGATTAGGAATAAGCATTCAATTTTAAAAGGCATTATAAAAGCCCAAGAAATTCTCCAGCTTTTATGTTTCATTGGGTGCCGGGCTCAAGGGTCGGTTTATTTTGTATTAAACAATAGTGTCAGTATTTGGAAATCAGATTTCCCATTGAATTCACCTTATAAGCATACTCCAATTCTTGGAGTTTCTTTTGTTCAACTTTTCTTTGATAATATAGTTTGGTTAAACCATATACAAAGAACATGATTTGAATTCCTACAAATAATTGAAATAGGAAAATGGCCCTATCATTCATGGTTCTCCATCTTTCAAAATTTGGATTCAAGATGGGGTAGTATCTCCACTCTCGGTTAATAGGGGGTGTATAAGTGTATATTATCAAAATGCCTAGCATCAAAAATACAGAGCTCAGGATATGCATCCATGAGATGATGATGTTTCTTGTTGCATTCTCTCTAAAATGCTTGTGCAACAAATAAGGCACACCAATTAAGGCAATGAATACTATGGAACTTGTCAAAAAACTCAACACATAATACGTGTTATCAAAGAAGAAGAGAATCATTTGTATTGGCGCTGTAAAGCTGGCCAACCAAGTATATATCACGGGGGTAAGCCACAATATATGTTCTCCACGAACATTGTCTGTGTTTAACATGGGGCTACGTTTGGATGACGGTTACGCTGGATTAGGGCGCATATAAATGTAGTAATTAAACAATTGGTTGTTACATTCTATGCTGAAAAATGCTTAAAACCTGCTAAAAATACAAGCTAGTTGGTAGGTGAATACAGCAAATTCACCAGCTTTTTTGTGGGGTTTCTATTTTTTAAGAACAATGTAATGGCTATTTTTCCCATCTATAGCCAATAAAGGAATAGTTTTGCATCCATTTATAGCACATGACACCGGAAAGGCATTCAAAATTTCAATCAGTACTAGCCAAAAGGCAATTTAACTTGGCCATTGTTCTAGAAAATGTAGAAGATCCTCACAATATTTCCGCAGTAATGCGCACCTGCGATGCAGTAGGTATTCAAGACATTTACATTGTAACTACTACTATTCCCAAACACCCAAGATTTGGACCCAAAAGCAGTAGTAGTGCCGCTAAATGGTTAACCATACACCAGTTTGATTCAGTAGAAGCTTGTATGGCTGTCATAAGGCCACTCTATCAAACTATTTTAACTACGCATTTGTCTTCAGATGCAGTTGATTTGTATGATATTGATTTTGCAACAGCTTCTGTGGCCTTGGTATTTGGAAATGAACACGATGGTGTTAGTGAAGAAATGCGCCAAGTGGCCGATGGTAATTTTATAATTCCCCAGGTAGGAATGATTCAGAGCTTAAATATTTCTGTGGCTTGTGCAATTAGTATTTATGAAGCTTATAGGCAGAAAAAGGTAGCCGGGCATTATCAACGGAAAACTGTTACTGTTCAAAGAGAGGAGGCTATTGTGGCAGTATGGAGCATGAAGAAAGAGAAATTCAGGTTTAAAGATTTGAAGCTATTGAAAAGGAAATAATTACTTGGCTACTTGTTCTAGCTTTTTACGCTCTGCTACTTTCTTTTGAAGGAAAGTGATACTCACATTCAACTCAAAACCAATCAGTAGAATTAGAGCGTTCAATTCTATCAGAAGCATGATGACTAAGACCGTTCCAATAGAGCCATAGACTTTGTCATAACGTCCAAAATGGTTCACCCAATAGGAAAAGCCAATAGTGGTTGCAAGGGTTAAAAAGGTGGCTAGCAGAGATCCTGGGGAAATCAAGTTCCATCTTTTTTCTACTGATGGTGCAAATTTGTAAATCAAAGAAATTCCTAAGAATATCAATAAGATAATGACCATCCATCGGGTGTTCTCCCACCAGCCCAAATGAACCTTTTTTCTGATTCCAAAGAATCTTTTTAAAATGCCCTCTAAGGCATCATGCCCCATTAAAAAAAAGACAGCGCTGATAACCAATAAAATTAAGATTACGGTAAGTCTAATGGCCCTCCACCGTTTGTGCATGAAATAGGTCTTGGCATCAAGAATAGATTTGTCAAAAGTTCTAATGATGCCCATCATGGCATTGGAAGCGTAGAATATGACCAACAAAAAACCAAATGAAATAAGCCCGCTTTTGGGTTTATCAAAATAGTCATCTAGAAAATTTTCAATTAAATTATAAGTGTGCTTAATTGGGGTTAGATCTCTAGTTAATGACAATAGTTCATTTTTAAATTCAACAGAACCAGGCAAATAAGGTATCACAGAAAATAAAAACAAACAAGCCGCAGGAATGGCCATGATCAAATGAAAGGCAATCACAGAAGCACGGTCATTGAGTCCAATTTTTCTTATTTGCATAAAGAAAAACTGTACCACATCATACAAAGGAATTCCCTGAAAGCCCGGGATGATGATTTCCTTACTTTTCCTGATTAGATAACTAACCGGTTTTGATGTAACTACAATTCGTTCAAGTTTGGTCAATGTGTGTTTGCTTTTTTGGCCATGTAAATATCCAATGCTTTTTGGTATTCCTTAGCATAGGCATCGTGTTCTTTGTAATTACTGCTAAAATGATGGTAGCCACTAAAATCGCTTTTAGCTACAAAGAAAAGATAGTCTGTTTTTGGTGCATCTAATACAATATCAATGGTTTTGGTTGATGGTATGCATATTGGCCCAGGTGGTAATCCTTTAAATTTATAGGTATTGTAAGGAGAAGGGTTACTTAAGTATTTTTCATAAATCCTAGTTAGTGTAAAATCACGCATGGCAAACTTGATGGTAGGGCAGGCCTGAAGGGGCATTTGTTTGTGCAAGCGATTGATGTAGACACTAGCAATTTTAAATTTATCAGATTCATAGTTGGTTTCTTCATCTACAATGGATGCTAGAATATAGACCGTTTTTGGTTGGAAGCCCATTTCTGCTGCTTTGGCCAAACGATTGTTCTTATTCCAAAACTGATTTTTGGCATCATAGAGTCTTTGAAAAATTTTATTCAAAGAACTGTTCCAATAGAAATTATAAGTATCCTGAATCATCATGGTAAAAACAGTACCTGTATCCACCCCCCATTGTTTTAACGAGTCTGGGTTATTTAAATAAGCCATTACCTGAGTACTATCCTGGCTAAACTTTGTTGCTATTAAATGCGCAAAATCTTCCTTGGTTCTGATTCTATTGATAACCAATTTTATTGCTGCTTGTCTGCCGTTTTTCAGCATCCTTGCTACGCTCCAAATACTTTGACCATTTTGTAATTCGTATTTACCCGCTTTTATTTTACCAGTATTTCCTGAAATGGAAATGAGTAGGTCTAATAACCAGGGTTGTTTCAATAGGTATTTTCCCTTCAAAGATTGGCTTGGTTGCCCCATCTTAGCCTCTTCAACTGATACAGTAAAATACTTATGTGATTCAGAAAAGTCTGTACCATGGCCAAATACCAACCAACCACCAAGCCCAATTAAAACTAGGATTACCCAAAATATGCCGCGTAGAAGGGATTTCATCTATTCAAATTAAATAAAAACCCCGTCTGCACGGCAGACAGGGTCATAATAATTTTAAAAATTGCTTATTTCTTGCCAGAATCCGCCTTCATAGGAACGGTATTAGCAGGAGTTGCTGGAGCAGCAGGAGCTGCACCAGTAGTATTCACTTTTTGCAAAAGAGAATTATCTACGCTGCTAGAAGCACCGCCTTTTAAGAAAAGACTAGAGAACAAAGCCAGCATGGCAATAATGCCTGCGAAAAGCCAAGTTCCTTTTTCAAGAACGTCTGTGGTTTGCTTAACGCCCATTAATTGGTTGCTAATACCACCAACATTGGCAGATAAGCCACCGCCTTTGGGATTCTGAACCAATACCACAAAACCCAAACCTGCACAAGCAAGCACAATCAGAACTAAGAAGAAAATGATCATTGTATACCTTTTAAATGTTGAATTTTGGCAGCAAAATAAGCGGATTTTTCAGGATTTAAGAAACTTAATTTGATATAGAGCTGAATTGCCTTGTCAATTTGCCCTTGTTTTTGCAAAACATCCGCCATTGACTCGGTTAAAACCTCCTTAGATTCATTAGAAATTTGTGCATTTAATTCAACTGCTGCTTCTAAATCTTTTCTGGTTCCAAAGTCTATTGGGTTAGGAGTTTCAGACTTCATGTATTTAATCCAGTCTGTAAATCGCCTTAAATGTGTGGTTAATTTGTCCTGCGGAATTTGAGACAAATCAATTTTAATACCCTGAGATGCAAAATAATCTATGGTATGCATGGGATCCTTGGGCAATCCAAGTTGATCCGCTTCTGTTACTGGCTTTTTAAAATTGGCCAATTGGTCAGATAATAAACTAGATATTTTTGCATGGCTAATGGCGGTAGCTTCCTTTTCATCATAAGCGTCAGCAGGAGTAGATGCTTCATTTTCTGGGTCCTCTCTATCCACAACTATTGTTGGATCAGGACTTACTAAAATAACGGGCAGTTCTGGCGCCATCTCAACAGAATCCTCCCGCAAGCGCTCTGTTGACACAATCAATGGTTGTTTGTCAATGCCTCGCATCATTTCCTTGACTTTTTCAATAGTAGGGATACTATCATCATTGGAAATGCTATTAGAATTAGGGGCTTGGGTAACTGGAATTTCTGGACTGGCTGCTAGAGAAATGCCAGTGTCTTGCAACGCCGAGCTTAGGGTCCGACTATTTAGTTGATAATGAAGCCAATAAGGATTTGTGAAATATAAATTGGCTTTTTGTGATGCTGCCTCATACTGAGCCGGATCAGTGGCATGGCATTTTTCTGCCAGAAATAAGTGTATGGGAGCAAAATAAGGAAATTCAGCAGCCATTTGTTTTAAGGTGGACTCCTGAATCTTAGAGAGGTCAGATTGTCCAGTTAAATGGAATAATGCTTTTTCCTGAGATGCGTTCATAGAGATAAAAGTACGATTTGATTACCAGTTGGAAAAGATATGGTTGAAAATTTCATCTGTCAAGTTACGTACCATCTCGTCTAATAACTGTCCCTCTGCTTGTTGCAGGGAAAGATTGGCAGAGAAATCAGCACTTCTACTTACGTCAAATTCATCCGTTTTATTCTCCAAGGTCTTTTTTAACACCACATGAACCGTAACCGTTAATCGGTTGGTTGTTGCTTGTTGCGCACTAATACCTACCGTTTGAGAAGGGTTATATCCAGTAATTGTAGCAGTTACCTGATAATGGGCATCATCGTTATTGGTTCTTGTTAATTTGGTGCTATTGGTAATTTTCTGCAATAGCTTGTCATATAATTTAGGGCTCAATTGGGGGTTTACATAACTGGCCTTATTTTCAATAAAAAATACCTTAATGGTCTTGACCTTGGTATAGTCAATTGATACATCATTCAGGGTATAAATGCCACAACCAGCAAGGCCGATCAGCATCAACCCTAGGAGTATGTTTTTGGCTTTTGAAAATGAAAAACTATTTTTCATGCAAGATGTTTTGTGTTTAATCTATTCATTCATCAATATCGTACTCTTTTAATTTCCGATAAAGGGTTCTCTCACTAATGCCTAAATCCAGTGAGGCGTCTCTACGTTTGCCCTTGTGTTTTTTAAGGGCTTTTACAATCAATTCTTTCTCCTTATCCATGATATTTAAAGACTCTTCAATTTCCTCATGTTGGTGAATATTGTCCTCGCCAAGGATCACGGGTTGTTGGTTATTATTGATATAGTTGGTTGGTATATTATTATTAACAGCCGTGTTCAAATTGTTGGATGAAGCAACGGGTAATTCATTGTTTGCATGAAAATCATTCAAAAGCGAATCCCTGGTAAAACTTGCTGCAGAACCTGCCATTGAAGGGTTTTGCAAAATTTCCAAAAACATTTTCTTGAGTTCTGTGACATCTTTTTTCATGTCAAAAAACAACTTGTATAAAATTTCTCGCTCATTATTGAATTCTGCAGTAGCACCTGGTTGGTTAGCCAAAACAGGCAAGCGATTGCCATTTTTTTCTGGAAGAAATTTTCTTAATTCTGTTCCATTCACCTGCGGGTTAGTACTTAGTACAGAAATCTGTTCTGCAATATTCTTTAATTCACGCACATTACCCTGCCAACCATGATTGATCAACAATTGTTTGGCCTCCTCATCTAATTGAACAGGAATGGTTTTGTATCGCTCCGAGAAGTCCACTACAAACTTCCGGAACAAGAGCAAGATATCTTCTTTTCTATCGCGCAGCGATGGAACTCGAATGGGAACCGTACTTAATCTATAGTAAAGGTCTTCTCTGAAGCGGCCCTTTTGGGTAAATTCTAATAATTCCCGGTTGGTGGCGGCAATTACCCGAACATCTGTTTTTTGCACTTTAGAAGACCCCACTCTAATGAATTCGCCTGTTTCCAATACCCGCAAGAGTCTAGCCTGTGTGCCAAGAGGCATTTCGCCAATTTCATCTAAGAAGATAGTGCCACCACTTACGGTTTCAAAATAGCCCTTTCTGCTATCTACGGCACCGGTAAATGCTCCTTTCTCATGCCCAAATAATTCTGAGTCAATGGTTCCTTCTGGAATGGCCCCACAGTTAACGGCAATGAACGGATTGTGCTTTCTGCTAGAAAGTGCATGAATAATTTGCGAAAAGACTTCTTTACCCACACCGCTTTCTCCAACAATGAGCACTGTCAAGTCCGTAGCAGCAACTTGCACAGCGGTATTTAACGCATGATTTAAAGCGGTGGCATTTCCAATAATGCCAAACCTGTTTTTGATAGATTGTAAATCCATGGATCTATTTTAAAGGATGTTACCATCCTGTTTATCAATGTTTGGTGCCCGGAACTGCTGTTCCTAAAAGGGTACCCTTGGTGCAGCTATTAATTTTCACGTCTACATAATTACCCATCTGTAAGTCCAAATCTGCTTTGGGAAAAACCGCTACTTTGTTTTGGTCATTTCTCCCCTTCCAGAAATTGCTATCTTTTTTACTATGGCCATCTATTAAAATACGATAAGTCTTACCCACATCATTTTGATTACTTCTAAGAGACAACTGGTATTGGGTATCTACAATTTCTTGTAAGCGCCTTTTTTTAACGTCCTCAGGAATATCGTCTGTATAGCGTCTTTCGGCCAATGTACCTGGTCTTTCACTATAAAAATACATATAGGCATAGTCAAAAACACTCTCATTTAAAATAGAGATAGTCTCTTGGTGTTCTGCTTCTGTTTCAGTACAAAAACCTGCAATAATATCTGTACTGATACTACAGTCTGGAATAATTTCTCTAATCCTATTTACTTTGGCCAAATACCATTCACGTGTATAAGTCCTATTCATCAATTGCAAGATTCTATTACTTCCACTTTGAACCGGTAAGTGAATATAATTACAAATATTCTTGTACTTAGCAATAGTAAAAATGACTTCGTCTGTAATGTCTTTAGGATGAGAAGTGCTGAACCTAACCCTTAGCAAGGGGCTGATCAATGCAATTTTTTCTAGCAATGCCGCAAAAGTGATGGTCGTATGCTGGGCTTCATCTACCCAATAATAACTATCTACATTTTGACCTAAAAGCGTGATTTCTTTATAACCTTTTTCAAATAAGTCTATGGATTCTGCCAAGATACTATGTGCATCACGGCTTCTTTCTCTACCCCTAGTAAATGGCACTACACAAAAGCTGCACATGTTGTTACAACCACGCATAATAGAAACAAAAGCGGATACACCATTACTGTCTAAACGAATAGGAGAGATGTCGGCATAAGTTTCATCTCTACTCAATAATACGTTCACGGCTTTTTGACCAGAACTGGCTTCTTCAATTAAGAGGGGCAAGCTTCTATAGGCGTCTGGACCAACTACTAAATCAACCAGTTTTTCTTCTTCTAATAATTTGGCTTTTAATCGTTCTGCCATGCAACCCAATACGCCCACCAACATGCCTTTTTTACTTTCCTTGGCTTTTCTAAATTCAGTAAGTCTTTTACGTATGGTCTGTTCCGCTTTTTCTCTAATAGAACAAGTATTGACAAGCACCAAATCTGCTTCTTCAAATAGGGGCGTTGGGCCAAATCCATTGGCCTGAAGAATGGAAGCAACTACCTCACTATCTGCAAAGTTCATGGCGCAGCCATAGCTTTCTATATAGAAATGCTTTTGATAGGTTTTTTCAATGACGGTAGCCGGCAAAAATGCTTCGCCCTGTCTTTGTTCGTCATGTTTTTTGCCCTGTAAATCCAACATTTCCATCAATACCCAGTTTTAGAGCGCGAAAATACATAAAATCAAGTGTTTTGTGCCAGATTGTCAGCATTGCATTCGTTAAACTTCTCAATAAGCTTTAAATTAGCGCTTTTAAAAAAATAAGGATGAGAAAATATCTACTTTTTGTTGGAATTTTAATGGGTGTTTATGCTACAGCACAGGATGTGGTTGTAAATAAGCTAAGATCAGAAACTTCTAGAACCATTAAAAAAGATGCCGATACTACCCAATGGGTTTGGAAAAGAGGTGGGCTTTTCTTGTTTTCCTTATCCCAAGGTTCTTTGAGCAACTGGGCAGCCGGGGGCGATAATTTCTCCTTAGCGGCAAACACTTATCTGAATTATTATATATTTCATCAAAAAGGCCGAAAGGTTTGGGACAATAATATGGACCTAAACTTAGGTTATGTAAATACCTCTAGTTCTGGGGGCAGAAAGAATGATGATAGGATGGACTTTTTGAGCAAATTTGGTTATAAAATGGATGCCACTGGAAAGTGGTACCTGTCTGGATTATTCAATTTCCGATCTCAGTTTTTTGATGGGTTTAATTATGGCAGCAATCCTGCAGAATTAAGTTCTAGTTTTCTTGCCCCGGGGTATTTTATTTTTTCTTTGGGTTTTGACTATAAACCAAGTTCTAAATTATCTGTATTCCTTTCTCCTTTAACTTCTAGGTATACCGTAGTAACCAAGAAAGAATTATATGAAAAGGGATTATACGGGGTACCAAAAGGTCAGAAATCCTTGAACGAAATTGGTGCTTTTGTAACAGTTAATTATAATACCACAGTGGCTAAAAATATTGCTTATAAGGGAAGGATGGACTTGTTCTCTAACTACAAACAAGATCCACAAAATGTGGATTTGTTTATGACCAATCAATTGGCTTTTAAAATAAACAAGTATTTCTCTGCTACTTATAGTTTAGACTTGATCTATGATGACAATGTACGCTTATTTGGTCCAAACAATACCTCACCCGCCTTACAAACCAAGAGTTTGATAGGGATTGGTTTCTTGCGTCCTTTGAATGTCATAAGAAAATAACCTTGGGCTTATTTACTGACAATTTTAAGTAAGTGTTTAATCTTGTTGGATTGGTGTATGAGGTCTTGGTATTCGGTACTAAGAATGGTTACATGCCCCATTTTCCTACCTGGCTTAGTTTCTGCCTTGCCATATAGATGTACAAAAGCATTGTCTATTTGAAGGGTTTCCTGTAAACCTTCATAAAACGCAGGCCCTGAAAAACCGGGGTCTCCCAACAAATTGACTATGGCCGCAGGCATGATGGCGTCTGTATTTCCCAAAGGATATTCCAATATAATCCGCCACAGTTGGTGGTATTGGCTGCAATAATTTCCTTCAATAGTGTGGTGTCCACTATTATGTACCCTTGGTGCTGTTTCATTCACCCAAACATTTTGTTCATGGTCTACAAACATTTCAACAGCAAATAATCCAGCGCTTTTCAATGATTTGGCCACTTTTAATGCTATGGCTTCTGCCTTCCACAAGATTTTTTCAGGAATTCTTGCTGGGGAAACCTGATAATCTAGGAGGTTTAAGATGGGGTCAAAAATCATTTCAGCAGGAGGATATACCGCTGTTTGGCCTTTGCTGTTCACGGCAATGATTAATGCTAATTCTTTTTGAATGGGTACCATCTTCTCTAGTACGGAGGGGGCGTCAAATCCTTTATTAAGATCCTCTTTACGTTTGATGACTTGTACTCCTTTCCCGTCATACCCACCTTCTCCAATTTTATGTACCGCAGGCAAAAAAGCTTCTTTGCTATTCAATTCTTCTAAACTGTTGGTAATCAAATATTCTGGAGAGGGTATTTGATGTTCCACATAAAAAGCTTTTTGGGTAATTTTGTTTTTGATAATTCTAATTGCTGCAGGGCTAGGATAAACTTTTACCCCCTGTTGCTCCAAGGTCTCCAGTGCATCAATATTCACCGATTCTATTTCAATGGTAATGGCATCTAATCCTTGCCCAAATGCTACAACCGTATCATAATCTTTGATACTACCCAAATGAAAATGGTGGCATAGATGAGCAGCAGGACAATTTGCATCAGTTTCCAATACATGTGTTTCAACGGTATAATCAGCCGCTGCTTGCAATAACATTCTACCCAATTGACCGCCACCTAAGATGCCTACTTTCATTACTTGAAATTTTGATAAAAAACCTTAGAAAGCGCGAAGATATAGAACCATTCTAATGCATCCTTGTTTGGATACCTAAAAAGGGTATTTTTGTATTAATGAGACCTGACTACCCACATAAGGTTTTTGGCGATATACGAATCAGTTATTGCTTGCTCATGGTTGCTCTTGCCATGGATTCAATGGTTTAAGCTATTGTACTAATTCACTTTATTCATTGTCCACTTTTATCATAAAACACTTCTATGGAAGCAAATCCTGCTTTGTCATCAAATCATATACCCCATGTAGATTTTCTACCCCTTCAAGGAACAGATTATGTAGAATTCTATGTAGGTAACGCCAAACAAGCGGCACATTTTTACAAAACAGCATTTGGTTTTCAGTCATTGGCATATGCTGGTCCAGAAACAGGTATCAAGGATCGCGTTAGCTATGCTATTAGGCAGCACAAACTCACATTTGTATTTACCACAGCATTGAGAACAGACAATGAGATTGCAGATCATGTTTACAAGCATGGAGATGGGATTAAATTTTTGGCTTTGAAAGTAACAGATGCCAAAGACGCTTGGATACAAACCACACAAAGGGGTGCTAATTCTTATATGGAACCTATTGTTTTAGAAGATGCAATTGGTAAAGTGGTGATGAGTGGCATACATACCTACGGTAATACGGTTCACCTTTTTATAGAAAGAAAGGATTATCAGGGTGCTTTTTTACCTGGGTTTAAACAATGGGAATCGGACTATAATCCCTCTGATACTGGATTGCTCTACGTGGACCATTGTGTAGGAAATGTGGGCTGGAACCAAATGAACAAATGGGTTGATTTTTATGAGCAGGTAATGGGATTTAGAAATATTCTAACATTTGATGATAATGATATCTCTACAGAATATTCTGCGTTAATGAGTAAAGTAATGAGTAATGGAAATGGATTTGTCAAATTTCCAATTAATGAACCCGCAGAAGGAAAGAAAAAATCACAAATAGAAGAATACTTAGATTTTTATAATGGAGAGGGATGTCAGCACGTAGCATTGGCCACCAATAATATAGTCCAAACTGTTACAGAGCTTCAAGCAAGAGGTATTGAATTTTTGAAAGTACCTGGGTCTTATTATGATGAACTACTAGATAGGGTGGGGACTATAGATGAAGACTTAGCACCTTTGAGAAAATTGGGAATCCTGGTAGATAGAGATGAAGAAGGTTATTTGCTGCAAATTTTCACCAAACCAGTGGAAGATAGGCCTACCTTATTTTTTGAAATCATTCAAAGAAAGGGAGCTACCAGTTTTGGAAAGGGGAATTTTAAAGCCCTTTTTGAAGCCATTGAACGAGAACAGGATCAAAGAGGCAATTTGTAAATAATTAGAGATGGTGCATTTGAGTTGATCACTTATTTTTGATTCCATGAAGTTGACTCTCCTTTGCACCATTTTTATATTTCAATTGCAGGGATTGTGCGCTCAATCTGCATTTTGGGAACAACAACAATCCTATCCCAAAGTGGCCAAAGCTATTAAAGCAAGAACAGATACCCTTCAACAACAATTTAAGAAAGAGGGTCTGGTATTCCCTCCCAAGCAATTGTATATCAGGAGTTTTAAATACGATTCTCAATTAGAAGTTTGGGTTAAATCAAAAGGGGATACCAATTTTCAACTGTTTAAAACCTATCCTGTTTGTGCGCTTTCCGGAACCATGGGGCCCAAACGAATGGATGGAGATTTTCAAGTACCAGAGGGATGTTATTTTATCAAGTCTTTTAATCCTTTGAGTAATTACCATTTATCCCTAGCATTAAATTACCCAAATGCTTCTGATAGATTATTAAGTGATTCTATAAAACCTGGTTCAGATATATTTATTCATGGGGGCTGTTTAACCCAAGGTTGTATTCCCATCAAGGATGTTCCCATGGAGGAGCTCTATGTATTGGCAGCATATGCTCAGTTACAAGGGCAAGATTTTATACCCGTTCATATCTTTCCCATTAATTACAACCAAGAAAAGAGTCAGGCCTTTCTCAAAAAAAGTAGTAGGGATGACCCAGAATACCGTGCATTTACGGAGAAGATGAAATTGATTTTTACGTTTTTTCAAGAGCGCCACCAATTGCCAATTATTGGTGTTAACCAGAAAGGGGAATACCAGATTTTCTGAAAAACTAGCTGGCTTAAATAGTTGTTTTTAAGGTCCTAAAAACATCAATACAAAAACTGTAAAGTTTCTCTAGACCGTTGTTGCAAAACAGCTTTTTTGTCTGCTAAATAATGTTCTATGGTATCATTTGTATAATGGCGGATGGTTAAAAGGGACAATCCTTTTTCTATTTGCACGTCAAAAATGCCACTAGCTACTTCTGCCAATCGGCTAATTTTTTCAACTTGATCATCTAAGCTAATCATTAATGAAATAGCCCCTGTTTGCATTAAATTGGGTTTTAAATGCAAGCTTTCCATTAAGCCAGATAATTCCCGCAAATGGTGGTCTCCTACAAATGAAAAATCTGTAGTAGTCATAGTGACCAATACTTGGTTAGGTTTTAAAACAATGATTGGGGGTAAGTTTTTAATTAGTTTGTTATGGATTTGAGTGCCCGCCAAACTACTATCTAAAAAGCATTTAACCAGTAAGGGGATTCCTTTGTTCTGAAGGGGTTTTATGGTCTTTGGGTGAATTACTTGCGCTCCATAATAAGCCATTTCAATAACTTCTGTATAATTCAAAACGGGTATGGTAACAGCATCCAAAAATATTTTTGGATCAGCATTCATCACTGCCGCTACGTCTTTCCAAATGGTCAAGCTTTCAGCATCCAAAACATTGGCAAAAACGGCAGCGGTATAATCACTTCCTTCTCTACCTAAGGTACTACTTTCATTGTCATCGGTAGCTCCTATAAAACCCTGGGTTATCCATATATTAGATGATTTGCCAATCTCTTGGTTCATCAAGCTTTTAATTTTTTCAGAACTGGCTTGCCATTCAATATTGGCATCTCTAAAATTGTTATCAGTTCTAATCAAATCCCTTACATCAACCCATTTATTCAGAATGCCTGCTTCATTAAGAAAGTGACTCAAAATGCAGGTACTCAACAATTCACCCAAGCAAACTACTTGATCATAGTAATAATTATAATCTCTAACAGGATTATCATGCAAAAGCCATTCAACTTCAGTAAAAAAATCAGCCAATTGCAATTCGCAAGCTGCATAGCCCTTGGTCAATAACGCTTGTGCTAAGGATAAGTGATTGGTTTTAATATCATGGAATAAGCTTAATGCAGTTATTTTATTTCCTTCAAAAAAAGATGCTGCTACTTTTTCTAAAGCGTTGGTGGTTTTGCCCATGGCAGAGATGATTACCACCAATTGGTCAGCTTTGAATGACTCTAAAATAGGCCCAAGGTTCTTAATTCTCTCAATACTATTAACACTTGCTCCACCAAATTTGAAAACTTTCATTAGTTGCTTGCATTTTATGATTGCAAATATAAGCCAGATCAAAAATCCCATTCCTCAAAAAATGACCAGTTTTTGAGCTGCCCTTGTTATCTTTATACAAATAGGTAAGTATATGATCATCAATAGAAATATACTGACGCTGGATGAGTTCACTATCCAGCAAATGCGTCAGTTTCCCAATGCAACAGGTGAACTTAGTTCTTTGTTAAGAGATATTGGGTTAGCTGCCAAAAGAGTGAATGTAGAAGTGAATAAAGCAGGATTGGTAGATATACTGGGTGATGCAGGAAGTGTGAATGTGCAGGGAGAAGACGTGAAGAAGTTAGATATCTATGCCAATAACCAATTTATGGGTGTGTTGAAACATGGGATTAGTTGTGCTGGAATTGGTAGTGAAGAAATGGATGATTTTGTGGTATTTGACGATGAGGTTAGCAATAATAGCAAATATGTAGTTTTATTTGATCCTCTAGATGGTAGTGGTAATATTGATGTGAATGTTTCCATTGGTACCATTTTTAGTGTCTATAAACGGGTTAGTACCTTAGGAACTCCTTGTACCAAAGAAGATTTTTTACAACCAGGTATCAAACAAGTGGCTGCGGGATATGTCATTTACGGTTCTAGTACCATGATGGTGTATGCTACCAGAAGAGGTGTTAATGGATTTACCTTGGATCCCTCCATTGGGGAGTTCTCTTTAAGTCATCCCAATATCAAATGCCCTCTTGATGGTAAATTCTATTCTGTTAACCACGGTAATTTCTTTCAATACAAAGAAGGTGTGAGAGAATACATAAATGGCTGCCAGAAAAAAACCAAGGAAACAGGCGGACCCTATACCCAACGATATATTGGTAGTATGGTGGCAGACGTTCATCGTAACTTAATAAAAGGAGGTATTTTCATGTATCCTGGTACGTTGGATAAACCACAAGGAAAACTAAGGCTTTTATATGAAGCAAATCCTTTTGCTTTTATTGTAGAAGTTGCCGGCGGAAAAGCAACCAATGGAGAACAACGGATTTTAGAAATTCAACCAACTAAGTTACATGAGAGAACTGCATTGTTTATTGGCAGCAAGAATATGATGGATGAATTAGAAACCTTTTTAAATACAAATGCATGAAATGGATTTCCTTAGTGCTATTGGCAATCTTTTTACAGTCAGATATTTGGGGGCAACCACCAAGTCCTGAGTCCGTTCAATTTTATTACAATCCTAAGGGAGTAAGTTATATTCCAGTCTTAACAAAGCCTGGATTAATCTATAATGGACAATTGTATAATGGTAAAAGAAGGTTGGATTATTTAATGGCCCTGTTGAATAATCCGCAGTATACCATTTACTATGACCAATATCGCTCCAATAGAACATGGGCTGGAATCATTACTATTTTAGGAACGGCTACTTCTATTGTGGGTTTAATTGGTACCAATGATAATAGAAAGGTTAATTGGTATTTATTGGGCGGTGGACTTCTCCTTAACGGTACAGCTGCAGTACTTAATAATATAGCAGCCCAACAATTAAGAAGTATAGCCGTATTAATGGATCAAGAACAAAAATCAAAGGGTATGCAAAAATCACCCAACAATTTTGGTATTAGCATTCCTTTCAAATAATCACTATGGGTAAGACTATTATTTCTGTCAAAGATTTGTACAAAAAATATGGAGATTTTGAAGCGGTAAAAGGCATCAGTTTTGAAGTAGAGGAGGGTGAGATATTTGGATTGCTGGGCCCTAATGGAGCTGGCAAGTCTACCACTCTTGAAATTATAGAAACATTGCGCAACAAAACCAGTGGGTTGGTGATTGTTGATGGATTTAATTTAGACGAGTCCCCCAACGAGATCAAGAAAATTATTGGGGTTCAATTACAAACTTCTGGTTATTACCCAAGTTTGAACTTGACTGAATTAATTCAATTGTTTGCTGGATTATACAATGAAGAAGTGGAGCCCTTGGCCTTGTTAGATACCGTGAATTTAAGAGAGAAGGCAAAAGCCAAATACAAGGAATTGAGTGGTGGTCAAAAACAACGATTCTCTATTGCTACTACTTTAATTAATCAACCTAAGATTATTTTCCTAGATGAACCCACCACTGGATTAGACCCACAAGCCAGAAGAAATCTATGGGAATTAATCAAGGATATTCGCACTAAGGGAACTACAGTGATTATTACAACTCATTACATGGATGAGGCAGAAGTGTTATGTGATCGTGTTGCCATTATTGATGCTGGTAAAATCATTGCTTTGAATTCTCCAGATAAATTAATTGATGAATTGGTAGCTTCTGGATTTGAAAGACCTAAGGAAGTGAAAAAAGCCAATTTAGAAGATGTATTTATTGCAATGACGGGGCATGAACTTAAAGGGGAGTGAAGAAGAAGAAAGTGAAGAGGGAAGAGAGGAAGAAGAAAGTGAAGAGTGAAGAGTGAAGAGAGGGGGAAGAAAGTGAAGAGTGAAGAGAGGAAGAAGAAAGTGAAGAGTGAAGAGTGAAGAGTGAAAAGAGGAAGAAGAAAGTGAAGAGTGAAGAGTGAAGAGAGGAAGAAGAAAGTGAAGAGATGAGAGATAAGAGATAAGAGATAGGAGATAGGAGTGAAAAGAACATTAGAGATGCCATTTAATAAAAAGTGTAAATAGATTCCTATGTCAATTGACCCACGTTATCCTATTGGAAAATTTGAACCTCAGCCTTATTCAGAAAAGCAAAAACAGGCTTGGTTATTGGATTTGCAATTTCTGCCAGAAGCACTTGAACGCGCTATTAATAATTTAGATGAAGCGCAATTAAATACACCCTATAGAGATGGTGGTTGGACGGTCAAGCAATTGGTGCATCATGTGGCAGATAGCCATATGAATGCGTATATCCGCTTTAAATTAGGACTTACGGAAGACAAGCCTACTATTAAACCCTATGAAGAGCAGGATTGGGCCTTGTTGGCAGACAATGATTTAGTGCCCATAAATGTATCACTCACCTTATTGCATGCACTACATCTGAGATGGGTTGCAAGCATAAAAGACTTAACAAAAGAACAGTGGAATAGGTTAGTGGTTCATCCTGCGGCCAATAGAGAAATGAGTCTCTGGTTTTTATTAGGCTTATATGCTTGGCATGGTAATCACCATGTTGCACACGTTACAACACTCAGAGAAAATAAACAATGGTAATGGAGAAAAATTTGACTTGGAAACTCCTTAAAAGAGAACAACTTTTTAAAGATAAGTGGGCCGATATTAGAATTGATACTTGCCAGAAAGCAGATGGATCCCTTATTACTCCTTTTTATACCTATGGTTTTCCAGATTTTGCATCAGTTTTGGCTTTTACCAAAGATGGCCAAGTGATTTTAGAAAGAATGTATAGGCATGGCATAGAACAAACGGATTTTGAATTACCCGGAGGGTGTGTAGATGACTCTGATGCTTCATTGGAAGCGGCTATTAGTAGAGAATTATTAGAAGAAACTGGGTATAGGTTTGACAGCATTGAATACCTGGGAAAAGTGGCACACAACCCTTCTATGCACAACAATTACATGCATATGTTTTTGGCAAAAGGAGGAGTATTTGATGCTACTCATCCTTTGGATTTGGATGAAGGGGTTGAAGTGATTTTGAAAAGCTTGGATCAAGTTTTGGAACTATTGGATCAGCGAAAATTTAAGCAAGCTATGCAGGTGAGTACTTTGCATTATGCCTTATTGAAAATGGGAAAACTGGTATACAAATAAATAGTAAAATCAGCATTAATGAATTGGAAAATATTAGCCTCCAACTATGTCTACCAAGATCGTTGGTTTAGGGCCAGGGCCGATAAATGTTTGTTGCCAGATGGTAGGGTTATGGAACCCTATTATGTCATTGAATTACCCAATTGGACCAATATGATCATCATTACCAAGGATGAGAAAATGGTATTGGTGAGACAGTATAGACACGCAAAAGGAACTGCTACTCTAGAATTGCCAGGGGGTATTTTAGAGGAGGGTGAAGAGCCCATGGCATCAGCTATTCGAGAAATGAGAGAAGAAACGGGATATGTTTCAACGGAGGTGGAGTTCCTCTATAAAATTTCTCCTAACCCAGCCATTAATAATAATACCGCTTATTTTTTCTTGGCAACCAATGCAGAAAAACTAGCCGAAACAAGTTTTGATACCTATGAGGATTTAATAGTGGAAACCTATGGTAAAAAAGAGCTGCTCAAACTATTAGAAGAAAACGCATTGCAACATGGGGTCCAGTTAGGCGCCATTTACAAAGCCATGATTCGTTTGGGATGGATGCATGTAAAGATAGATGAATCCTTTCCTTTATAGCATTAGAGTAGCTCCGCTACTATAAAAACACTACCACAAACAAGAATCAAATCATCCTTACTTGCGTGATTTTTTGCAGCATTGAATGCGGCAGAAACACTAGGATATGCATTTCCAATTAAACCAAATGATGCTGCTTGTTGCTGAAGCAATGACTGATCCAAAGCCCTTGGTATGGCGGCTTTGGTAAAATAATAGGTTGCGTGTTGAGGAAGTAATTGAAGTGCTTTATCAATCTCCTTATCCTTTACCATACCTATGACAATATGGATGCTTTGTTTTCCAGTTAATTCTATTTGTTTGACAATCTCTTTAATTCCATCTTCATTATGCCCAACATCTAAAACGGTTAATGGATGGTCAGCAATGACTTCCCATCTGCCGTGTAAACCAGTCAACTTTTTTACTTGTTTCAACGCATGAAATACAATGGATTGATCCAATTTCCAGCCCTGTAATACCAACTGTTCAACAGCCGTTAATACGGTTAATAAGTTTTTGGATTGGTAATACCCGGGTAAATCCAATTCATATTTTTGGTGTTCCTGATTAAGGAGTTTTGCTACAGTTACTAATAGATGACCAGCCTTTGTTTCAAAATCGATTACTTGAAAATGGTCTTTGGCAAAATGAATAGGTGCATAGCAAGAAGCTGCTTTAGCCAAGAAAACGGGTTTTGTTTCAACTAGTGTTTCACCAATAACAACGGGTTTGTCTTTCTTAATTATGCCAGCCTTTTCAAAAGCAATTTCTTCTAAACGGTGACCTAATAAGTTCATATGATCATAACCAATATTGGTAATCACGGATAATTCCGGATCAATTATATTGGTGCTATCCAACCTGCCTCCAAGTCCAACTTCTATGATGGCAATATCTACTTGCTGTTTTGCAAAATAGTCAAATGCCATCGCTACCGTGATCTCAAAAAACGATGGGGATATTTTTTGAATCAGGGGTTCAATGCCATGAGTAAAATCAACAACAAATTCTTCAGAACAAACCTGTCCATTTATTTTTATGCGTTCTCTAAAGTCTTTGAGGTGAGGAGAGGTATAGAGCCCTGTTTTATAACCTGCTGATTGGAATATGGCAGCCAACATATGACTAGTTGAGCCTTTGCCATTGGTGCCTGCTACATGAATGGTTTTAAATTTTTGCTGCGGATTACCCAAGAATTCACAAAGCGCTAAAGTATTGTGTAAGTCTTTTTTGTAGGCAGATTCTCCCAACTTGCTAAACATAGGAAGGGCACGGAACAAGTAGTCAAGTGTTTGAGCATAAGTCTTCATCAACTGCAAATTAGAATAGAAAGCTTAACCACGAAGCTTGAAACTGAAAACCAAGGTTCCTTCTTGCTCGCTATCTTTACCAGCATTGAGTTTGAGGGTTTTGGCTTTTTTCAAAGCAATATTTCTAATGGTCTGATTGGTGGTAGTTGTGCCTTTGGGATTAATGCTGGCAGCCGTTACATTGCCATTTTGATCAACAGTAATATTCACCGCTACTTTGGCATTTTCATTAAAATCGTCTTCAAAACTAGGTAGCTTGGTAATCCTTCTTCCGTCTAGTCCACTTCTGATACTGACACCATTTCCTGCGCCACCATTGCCACTGGCTGCATTTCCTTGATAGCTATCGGAGTTGGGATTGCCATTGGGATTACCTTGGTCACCTTTTCCGCCTGCAATACCTTGATTCTTTACCCCATTATAACTATCAGCATTATTACCACTGCTATTGGTACTAGTCCCCCCTTTGAATAAAGCTTTGGGTTTTGGTGGAGCAGGAACAGGAGTTGCTACCGTCTCTGTTTTTTTGAGAGTTGGTTTGACTTCTACGGTAGTTTTTTCAACTGGTTTAGCTGCTGTTTTTTTAACCAGATTTACAGCCTCATCACCTGTTTCATCGGCCTGAATTTCTTTGGTATTGACTAGTTGATTACTTGGCGGAGGACTAGGATTTGTCTGGTCTTGGGTGGGCGAGGGTTGCCTCGGTATCTCAGGAGCAATATCGCCCATGCCCGTTTCACCATTGCCCAAGTTTACTTCAATGCCTTCACCAGCTTCTGGTATGGGAATTTGGGGCAAAGTCCATTGTAGAAAAAAGAAAGTCACAAACAGCAATAGACAAATCAGCAAAGTAATGATGCTGGCCTTGATGTTTTTTTCTTTTTCAAAACTGAGCTGCATGTTACGGGCATTATTCATAACAAATGTATCGGTAATCCCATGTATTTGGTTCAATGTTGAAAATTACGGCAGTATTACCTGCATAATCCACTTATGCACCTAAATAAAGGTTAATTCCAACTTAGGGCTTCCAAAAAACGTCATAAGAAAAGCGGATCAGGGTACCCATCACAACTAATAGAAAGAAAATTCTGATAAAACGGTTGCCTTTGGCGATGGCCATTTTAGCACCTAAAAATCCACCAATGGCATTGCAAACAGCCATGGGAATGGCTAGTTTCCAAATAATACTCCCCTTGATTAAGAACAAACAGATAGAACCCAGATTAGTAGCAAGATTAATCAATTTGGCATTGGCCGATGCGTGTAGAAAATCCAAACCCATCAGGCTAATAAAAGCCAATACCAAGAAACTACCAGCACCAGGGCCAATAAATCCATCGTAAAATCCAATGACCATACAAATGAGTAGACTGTACATTGTTTTTTGAACA
This sequence comes from Bacteroidota bacterium, assembly GCA_947460595.1. GTDB lineage: Bacteria > Bacteroidota > Bacteroidia > Chitinophagales > Chitinophagaceae > Sediminibacterium. The sequence goes on from CANHGS010000002.1 coordinate 262,337, forward strand.
GGGGTTAATTCCTTGTGTGAGAATTGACCAAAATCTTTTTTTGAATAGGTATAAAGGGCTACTAATACCAAGACCACTAAGATCACAGGTTTCATAAACCGATTACTCATTTGGGTCAACAACTGAGAACCCAAAAAAGAAGCACTAAAGGCTGTTAAAGCCATCCAGCCTATCAATTTCCAATCAATGGGCACTTTTCTAACATATTGTCTAGCGGCAAAAAAAGTACCACTGAAAGAGGGAAGTTTTAAAGATCCAATAACAGTAGCAACAGGTAGTTGCGGCAACATGATGAGTGAAGCAGGTGTTTGAATCAAACCACCACCACCAACAATGGCGTCTACAAATCCTGCTAAACAGGCAAACAAACAAAGCACTACTAAAATCTGCCAGTCTATCATTTGCTAAATTTAGAGGAATTTAAATTGGCAATAATTAGTCCTAGAATGACAATTAAACCACTTATTCCGTGTATCCAAGAAACTTTTTCTCCTAATAACCAAACTGCTTCTAGGGTACTAAATAAGGGAATTAGGTTTCCAAAAATGACCGTTCTACCTGTTCCTAATTTATGTAATGCTAGATTCCAACATAAAAAAGAAATAACTGAAGTGCCAATACCTAGATAAAGTATGGAGCCAATTAATTCAGTGTTCCAAACAATGGGTGTGGCATAAGTATGTTCATACAAAAAAAAAGGTATTAATAAAATGGAACCCATTGAAAAAACTACAAAAAGAAAACGGATACTGCTGATTCCCGTAGGTTTTCTTCGAACCAAAACATTGTAAATGGCAAAAGAAAAAGCACCCGCTAATACCCATCCATCTCCGGTAGAAAAATGAAAGGCCAAAAGCTTTTCCCAACTACCTTGAGACAATAATAATAAGATGCCAATGATGCAAGTAATCATACCAATGATGCGCATCAAACCCATTTTTTCTTTTAAAAATAGGAGCGCTAAAATGCTGGCAAAAATGGGTGAAGAAGTGGTGCCAATTAAGGCCATATTAATAGCCGAAGTAGAATGCCCTGCTATATAAACAAAAGTATTAAAGAGGCTGATACCAGTTAAAGCAGTCCAAAAAAAATAAGCAGGTCTAGATCTAATAACCTGCCAATCTTCTTTGAATACTTTCCAAGCAAAGGGCAATAAAATAAGGCTCGCAAATGACCACCTAAAAAAGGCCAAACTGATAGGGCCAATTAAATGAATCACACTTCTGGATATAATAAAATTTCCAGACCAAATAACGGTGGCTATCAATGCCAATAGGATTCCTAGGCTAATATCTTTTTGAGAATGTTGTTCCTTCATGCTCAGTGCTAGAGATGGGCAAAATCAGCTTGAAAATTACCCTTGATTCTTTCCATGGGTGGATTAAAATAGCCAAACTGAACTTTAGGGAATTCTTCTTGAATCAGTTCTAGCATTTGTTTTACTCCTAAGATATCGCCGGTTTCATGCACCCCAATTTTACCCATATACCAATCAGGGTCAATATTAAAATTGCGCCATTGGATCATGTTTAGATCAGTGTCTATAATCAGTTTTCTCAAAGCCTCATATTCTTCTACGCTATCCGTCATGCCTGGGAAAACAAAATAATTGATGCTTGTCCAACCTCCAAAACTCCTCACCACTTTCAAACTTTCTACAATGTCTTGGAACTCATAATTATTGGGTCTATAATAAGGTGTATAAATATGTTCTCTAGCAGAATTGGTACTAACTCTTATACTGTTCAAACCCGCTTCACACAAGGCTTTTACGGCGTCGGGTTTGGAGCCATTGGTATTGATATTGATACTGCCTCTGGGTGTATGTTTGCGAATTTCAATAATGGCCTCCCTAATAGTTTCCCACATTAATAAAGGTTCACCCTCGCAACCTTGTCCAAAACTAATAATAGGATAGGGGGCTTCCATTAAATGAGGAACCGTAAATTCTACAATTTCAGCGGCAGTGGGTTTAAAGGTCAATCGGTCTTGGGTAGAAAAAATAGCTTCTTCTTCTGGTTGAAAAGAAATACAACCAATGCAATTGGCATTACAAGCGGGAGACGTAGGTACAGGACATTCCCATCGCCCTAGGGCAAAATTTCTGGCTGCAGGACAGGTATAAGTCATGCAGCAATTCTCCATCAAGTGTTTCACTAGCCTATTCTGAGAATAATTTTCCAGCAAATGGGTGGTACCATTTTCTATTTTTTGATCATCGTATCCGGCTGCTTCTTGTCTAATATCTTGTTCAATGCGAACTGCCGTTACGTAGAATTTTTCATTGTGCCAAGCCGCTGCAGTATAACAGAACAAAGGAAGGGTAGGTGCGTCTTCTTGGGTTTCAAATGCCGCAATATACAAACCGGTATGAGCGGGGGGAATAAATGCTGCAACAGCCCAGCCCTTGTCACAAAGACGCATGTCTCCGGTTTTTACGTCAATCCCAATGCCCCTTCTGCCAGGTAATTCATACAAATTACCGCCTGTAGGTAATTCTATCCAGTCTTCGGGAGGAACTGGAAGAGCGTCCCAGCCGGCTCTTCCAGTAGCATATAAGCTAGTATCTTCAAAAATATTTCCGTTGCCATCAGAAAAGAGCATATAGGGTGAAGTAGATAAAGACATGGTAATTACTAAAAAGTGAAAAATGTAGCTTTACGCTTTTGATTGAAGTCTGTTTTGGCAAAACTCGTTAAAATCTTGTTCATCTTTGGTATTTGAACCAGATTGTATTTCTTTTTGCAAGAGTTTGTTGTTTTTAAAGTCAATAGTCAATAAGCCATCTTTAATTACAACATTATTTAAATCTTCCCATGGAATATGTTTTTTGGGAAAGCTGTTGACCACAATTTCGTCTTGGTCAAAAGCCAATTCTTCGGGGAATTTGGCTTGCTTTTCAAAGAAGCCTGCAATGAGATAGATAGCACAGATCCAGCCACCTTTAGGCAGGTACCACCAACCCAAACAGGCCACAAAAAGTCCTATTCTGTAATAGGGAATCTGCTCTTTTTTGTTTTGAAACAAGCAATAGCCCCACCATCCAATAATTCCTCCAGCAGAGAGATAAATGGCTATTTTATTCACGGGTAAGCCTTCAAATAGGGCATAGGTAAAGGCGCTCAAGCTAATTAATAACAAGAGCTGACTAATAAAATCAATTAGTCTATAGGAAGGCCTTTTTAATTCAATAATATATGGGTATAATTTCATCCTAATTGAGCTAAACTGCGGGTGATTTGACCATTAAATTACAAAGACGCCAGAGCAAATGCGCGCCAACATTGCTATCCCATTCATTTTGACCAACGCCAATTTCAACTAGGTCAAAACCAATTAACTGGCGTCCACTATCTAATATCTTTTTAATTAGGTAGAGAATTTCTTCTGTTTCAAAACCTCCTTGCACCGGTGTTCCTGTATTGGGGCAGTATTTTCTGTCTAGGCCATCTATATCAAAGCTGAGATATACTTTTTGGGGTAATTGGCCAATAATCTCCTCTGAAATAGATTTCCAGGTTTCTCCCTCGTACTGTCTTTCTTTGATGGTTTGGTCAAAATAAGTAGACACTCTACCATTGCTATTACAAACCAGTTCCCATTCTTCATCACAGAAATCTCTAACACCTACTTGAACCAATTTTGTCAAACTGGGAACTTCTTCCAAGGCATTATACATAACAGAAGCGTGAGAATATAGGAAGCTTTCATACTGTTTTCTCAAATCACAGTGTGCGTCTATTTGTAAGACACCAAACTGGCCATGCTTTTCTGCCAATGCTTTTAAGTATCCCAAGGAAATGCTATGGTCACCACCTAGCAAAGCAACTAATTTGTCTTTTTCTAACAATTCCTTACAATGCTCATAGACCCAATTATTCATATAGGCCCCGCCCTCATTGATGTCTTTGAGTGACTTGGTCATGAATTTATTGTCTTCTACTTTTTCTCCTTTGGAGATATAGTCAATATATAATTCGGCTTCTTTTCTAAGATAATCACTCTTTAAGAGCAATTTCTTGTCAATCTCACGCATAAAAAATCCTGTTTTCCAACCATCGTGCACGTCTTTGTTAAAGAGGTCTACCTGTATACTAGATTTGAAAACGTGTTCTGGCGCTCGGGAGGTACCTGCCCCATAACTCACTGTTACTTCCCAGGGTACAGGAAGCACCACTAGTAAGGATTCTGCTTCATTGGAAGGCAGACCAAAAATATTGTTATTGGGATTGCCAACCGTATTGGGGTTGAACTGATCTAAATGAGGCATGGTTGTTTAGCTTAAAACGCCATGCAAATTACTTTCATTTTATAGATTCTGCCAATTTAGTTTGGCTAAAACATAACAAAACAGTGGCTTTTATAGCAGCTTTCTAGTTTTAACAATAAACCCTGACAATCATCATCTTTCTGTGAGGGAATTTGGACTACTTTTGCACCTGAAAACTCCAAAAATGAAAAAGACCCACATTGTCATTTTAGTGTTGATTGCCGCTAGTATTGTAGTATTAATTAGCTACACCGGAGATTTAACTACCTATGAGACCATTTCATCTGCTAAGCAGAAAGAAGGCAAATTTGTAAACCTCATTGCCAAAGTGGATAAACAACAGCCGGTTGAATACGACGCGGCCAAAAACCCCAACTATCTAACGTTTACAGCAGTTGACACTTTGGGCAATAGCATTAAAGTGGTTTATCACAACAATAAACCCACCGATATGGAGAAAAGTGAAAGATTGGTATTGAAGGGAAGGGTTCAAGGTGATCATTTTGATTGCAAAGACATCTTATTAAAATGCCCTTCTAAATACAAGGACGATCCCAACGCGGCCAAAAACGCTGTCAGGAATAGTGGTAAATAACCCATTCCAGATTCCCATTCTCAACCAAGACTGAATAGATTTACATGAAATATATTGGTGAACACTTATTGCCCGGCCAGATTGGCCATATCTTAACTTTATTATCCTTGGTGGCATCCTTGATGGCCACCATTGCTTATTTTATGGCCAATCGCTTGGGCGATTCAACGGAAAAAACCAGTTGGATTAAAATGGCTAGGGGCGCTTTTTTTGTAGAGACGGTCTCCGTTTTTAGCATATTTGGTTTAATTGTTTACATCATCTCTAATCACTACCATGAATATTTCTTTGCTTGGAACCACTCTTCTCGTTCCTTACCAAGTAAGTATTTGTTGAGTTGTATTTGGGAAGACCAATCCGGAAGTTTTTTATTGTGGAGCGTATGGCATTGTGTATTGGGATGGGTATTGGTTTGGAAATCAAAAGATTGGGAAGCCGGAACCATGTTTGTTTTAAACCTAGCCCAGTTCTGTATTGGAACCATGTTGCTAGGGGTTTATATTTTTGGTGCTAAAATTGGCAATGATCCTTTTATACTTTGGCGTAATAGCATGCCAGACCTGCCCATTTTTACCAATCCTGATTACCTGCAATTGCCAAGGGTTTATGAAGGCAATGACTTGAATACTTTATTGCAAAACTATTGGATGGTGATTCACCCTCCAGTGTTGTTTCTTGGATTTGCCTCAACTATAATTCCTTTTGCCTATGCTTTTGCAGGCTTGATGAATAAGCGCCATGATTGGGTAAAACCAGTGATTCCATGGGCTGGTTTTTCTGCAGCTATTTTGGGCTTGGGTATTATGATGGGGGCAGCATGGGCCTATGAAAGTTTGTCATTTGGTGGCTATTGGGCTTGGGATCCAGTAGAGAATGCCTCGTTGGTACCTTGGTTAACCTTGGTGGCAGGTTTGCACGTGAACATGGTCTATAAGAATACGGGTTACTCCCTTAAGACTACTTACTTTTTTTATATTATCAGTTTTACCCTGATTCTGTATTCTACCTTCCTAACTAGGAGTGGTATTTTAGCTGACACATCGGTACACGCATTTACCGTTGATGATAAAAACTTACAAGCCATTTATGTACAATTAATAGGTTTTGTATTGGTATTTTTCATACCAGCCATGGTTTTATTTGCCATGAATTACAAAACCTTACCCAGTATCCAAAAAGAAGAACAAACCTACAGTAGGGAATTCTGGATGTTTATTGGTTCACTTGTTTTATTTCTAGGTGGTATTGTCATTATTGCAAAAACCTCAACGCCCGTTTTCAATAAAGTGTTTGGTTCCAATATTGCACCACCGGAAGATCCTGAATTTGCCCATAACCAAATCCAGATTTTTGTAGCCATGATCTTGGGGTTACTCACTGCTTTTACCCAGTATTTCAAATACAAAGACACGCCCAAAGACCAGTTTGGGAAGAAGATTTGGATTCCAACCCTAGTTTCGGTTTTAATAAGTCTAGCTATTAGTTTGTTTGGAGAAATCAGGTATGGTTCAAAAGGCCCCGTATTTTTAGTAGCCATACATATTGCCATTTTTACGGCAGTCTATTCTGTGGTAGCAAATGCTTCTTATATCTGGTTGGGATTAAAAGGAAAGGTAAAAGCGGCAGGTGCTAGTGTGGCTCACGTAGGTTTTGGTTTGGTATTGGTAGGAATCCTAATTTCATCGGCCAAGAAAACCGTTTTGAGTTGGAATACAACAGGCATCACCGTATTGTCTAAGGATGCTAAGGGTGCCCAGGGCGATCCGGCAGAAAACCTAACCCTCTTTAAGCAAGTAAAAACTGATATGGGTAAGTATATGGTTACTTGGATCAGGGATACCATTGATAATATTGACCATAAACGTTATTTTGAAATTGAATTCATTGCCAAGGATAAGTCGGATAGTTTCAAGCTTTATCCTGATGTAATGAAAAACAATAAAGGCATGGAAGGCTTTGCTGCCAACCCATCGGCCAAACATTATTGGCACAAAGACATTTTTGGTTATATCACATCGTTCCAAGAAAACAATACCACAGATACTACCACTTTTAGAAACAAACAAGTAAAAGCAGGTGATACCTTGTTTTATGGTAATGGCTTGATGATACTTGAAAAAGTGGCCATTAATCCTGCTGAGCAACAGTCAAAAGTCTTACCCGGTGAAGTGTCATTGTTTTTAAACATGACAATCATTACCAAAGACGGAAGGCGTTACCCCGCTAATCCTGGTATTGCCATCAAGGACCAACAACTCCGATTAATTAATGATACCATTCGTTCACAAAGCCTGGTATTGCAATTCAACAAAGTGGTTGATCAGAAAACAGGCCAACTAGAAATAGGCATCAAAGAAAGTAGTTCTATCACTGAATTGATCACCTTAAAGGTTTACGAGTTCCCTTTGATCAATGTGTTATGGCTAGGCGTAGTGGTGATGATCATTGGATTTGGCATGAGTATTCGTCAGCGATTGTTAACAAAAACCAATTTAAAAGCGGTTTAAATAGGGATTGGGTTACTTTTTTGGCTGGGCAGCATTAATGAATATTGATTTGTCTATTTTTAAACAGTGAAATACCAACTACCATATCATAAATGGCTATTGATTTGTCTCTTTGTGGGAGCAGCTCAATTTTTGCAGGCCCAGGAACAACCTGTTGGTCATGGGCCATTGGATACGGTAAAAGTCTATGCCTATGTGACTCCAGAAGGGGATACCATTGGCCAGAGTTATTTGCCCAATGTGTTGGTTTATGCAAAGTTAACTGGCCAATGGAAAAAATATTGGGCAGATTGGACGCGTTTACGCAACGCAGTTTATGTTACCTATCCTTATGCAAAAGCTGCTGGAAGAATCATGAATGATATTAATTCAAGGTTGGTAAACGTGACGGATAGAGGAGCGCGTAGAAAGATTATCCATAGCCGTGAAAAGGAATTGAAGAAAGAATTTACTGAAAAATTGACGCAGTTATCTGTTTACCAAGGTAAGGTTTTGATGAAACTGATTTACCGTGAAACAGGTAATAACTGTTATGAAATTATTGAAGACTATAAGGGATTTATCAATGCTGCATTTTGGCAAACCTTAGCCGTATTATTTGGTAGTAATTTAAAACAGAAGTACGAGCCAAACGGTAAAGACGCAGACATGGAAAAGATTGTGATAGACGTAGAAAGAATGTACGGTTACCGCAGTTAAATCAATTTGGTAAGCTTTTGAGCAAAATCATTTCTACCAATCATGGTTGCTCCCAAACTTTCTAAATGAGCGGTATAGACTTGACAATCTATTAATTCAACACCTTCCAATTCCAATTGCTTTACAAAATGTATAAAAGCAAATTTGCTAGCGTTAGAAGCTTTTGCAAACATGCTTTCTCCAAAAAATACTTTACCCATTTTAATGCCATACAAACCACCTACCAGTTGACCATCTAACCAGGTCTCGGCTGATACAGCAAAACCTAGTCCATGTAGTCCATTAAAAGATTGCTCTAATGCTGGGGTGATCCAAGTGCCATCCTGACCCGATCTTTTTTGGTTTTTGCAATTGGCAATTACTTGGTCAAAAGCGGTGTTAACACTAAAGCGATAGTCTCCTTTTCTAATCACTTGCTGCATACTCTTACTCACTTTTAGATTTTCCGGGAATAAGACAAACCTAGGGTCTGGGCTCCACCAAAGTGGAACAGGGCCGTCAAACCATGGGAAAATTCCGTGCTTGTAAGCTAGAAGAAGCCTATCAATACTAAGGTCTCCACCAATAGCTAATAATCCTTCTTCGTCTGCATCAGAGAGAGGCGGAAACCATAAACTGTTATCTAGTGTGAACAAAGGCATGTGGGGATGTTTGTTCTGAGTTTGAATGTAACCAATTAAACAATCATTTCAATGGTAGCACCAATGCCTCTTTCAGTAATAGCGTCACACATGGGTTTTAAAGTATCATAGTCCCCATTCTTAACGGCATATTTACCCTTGTTATGGATAATCATAGCACATTGTTCTGCCTGTTCCAAGTCATGACCACAAACCTCCATCAAGGTCTCAATCACCCAATCAAAACTATTCACTTCATCATTCCAAACAATGAGGGAATAAGAAGGAGTCAATTGGGTTAATACACCAACGTCTGAATCTTCTCTAGGTTGAGCGGCTTCTTGTTGTCCAAATAAGTGCATGGCGTAAAGTTAAAATATAAACCAATAATGGTATAACCAACTTTTAGCAGTATGGATAAAAAATATAAACCCGTATAAGTATCCACAAAAAAATAACCTCAAGATAAATCCTGAGGTTATTTTGTGGGAGCACACGGGTTCGAACCGCGGACCCTCTGCTTGTAAGGCAGATGCTCTAAACCAGCTGAGCTATGCTCCCTTTGTTTGTTTGGGAGTGCAAAAATAAGGGATGAATGTTTATCACCAAATTTATTTTTGTTTTTTTTTGAAAAAGATCAATTCAATTGAAGTGCAGGGAATCTATAATGTTGACTATCGTATACAAATAGCTCTTCAATTTCATAGGACCAATATTTATAGAGAGGAGATTTAGCCAAGCATTTATCGGCCTCCGCCTTGTTTTCACAATTCATGGTGATCCAACAAGTTTGGCTTTCCATACTAACTGCATAGCTATCAATCACAGACTTGTTCATTAAATAGTTGATATAGGTTCTATGTGGGGGAACCAATTGCATGAACTGTTCATCCATGGTAAATTTGATGATTGCCTGAAACTTTTTCATCTGCTAATGTTTTACATGTTAGGGTATACAAGATTCGTGCAGCATTTTTTCTAATGGCAATCTGTCAATAAATTCCCCCAAAAACGGAAACTATTGCAGGCGTTCAATGGCCAGATTCTTTTATAATGTCTACTTGCGCCAAGTCAGCTTTGCCAATTTCCCATTTCCCCCAGCCAAAAAGACGGCATTCCCCTTTTGGGCTTTTTGAACTACATGAAAGCTTTCTTTGGAAATGTTTTCCCAGCTAAGACCACCGTCATGTGAAAGGTCTACCCCTGATGTACCACAAGCAATCAATTCAGTTTTGGTCATAAAAATGACACAGGATTTATATCCTTGAGGATTAATCTGAGGGACACGAATATTTTTCCCTCTTTTGTCAAATAAAACCGCATTTCCAATTTGAATACTATCCTTTGAAAAATCGCCACCTACAATTAAACCATTTCCATTTGCATCCATGACCAAGGAATTGGCACCAGTGGATTCGCTACCTTGAAGCAAGGGTAGTTCCAAAATCTTGTCTTCCAAAAATAACCTTGATTGTTTACCTCCCGTTGCAAAAACAATTTCCTTACCTCTATGCACCAAATTGGTTCCTGAAGAGGCAAAAAAAGCCTCCCCTTCATTTGCGGTCAAATTATGTTTGGTAATCATAGGGTCATTGCTAGTCCAAGTTTCTCCCTGATCCTTGGTGATGGCCAAAAAGAATTTGACAAGGATAGGGTCTCCAATCACGGCTCCGTTGTTAGCATCATGGAAATCCATTGCGTCTAAAAACATTCCCTTGGTACTGTCTGTAAAAACAGTACGCCAAGTTTTGCCGGCATCCGTAGTTTTCAAGATCACTGCTGGCTCTGCAATACCCATAATGATGGCAGTTTGGTCATCAAAAGCGGCAATATCTCTAAAGTCTTTTTTTTCAAAACCGGGTACGGTAATCCAATCCACGTGAAAACCACCATCTATAGAACGGCCAACTGTACCCCCACTGCCACTGACCCAAAGCACTTGGTCATTCACCACGGACAATCCCCTAAAACTCTTTCTAGTACCTGACTGTAAAATGTCTATTGTTGGGTTTTGTGCCAAGAGGCAAGTAGTCATGAAAAAGGCAATCAAACAGGAAAATATTTTATTTAGTGCCATAAGTGTATCAGATTTGCAGCTTTGAATAGTTTTTGAAAGATAGTACAAACACCTAAAACAAGAAAGATGATCCCATATTGGATGAGCCGGACCCAGTTGATGATGGGTGATGAACCCATTTTAAAATTGATGGGAAAGCATGTGTTGGTTGTTGGCCTAGGTGGAGTAGGTGGCATCTGTGCAGAAATGATAGCTAGGTCAGGGGTTGGTAGAATGACCATTGTAGACGCAGATACCGTAGACTTAAGCAATACCAATAGGCAAATTCCCGCATTGCATTCAACAGTTGGAAGGTTGAAAACTGAGGTATTGGCAGAAAGACTCAAAGACATCAATCCAGCACTAGAATTGAGGGTATTACCCATTTATATTAAAGAGCAGGAAACCATTAACCTAATTGAATCTGAACACATTGATTACGCAGTAGATTGTATTGATACCCTGTCTCCAAAAGTTTATTTTATCAAAGCTTGTATAGAAAGAAAGATTCCAATTGTGAGTTCATTGGGTGCTGGTGGCAAATTGGATCCTTCACAAGTTCAGGTAACGGATATTTCTAAGACATATGAGTGCAACCTAGCCCGATATGTGCGCAAGAAATTGCATGGATTGGGAATTCGAAAAGGCTTGACCGTGGTATTTAGTCCAGAAAAAGTAGACCAAAGCCGTATCATAGAAACCGAGAAAGCTTTTCCTAAAAAATCCATTATTGGCACCATGAGTTATATGCCTGCCATTTTTGGATGCACGGTAGCATCTGTAGTGATCAGGGGTTTATTGGCACAGGAAAACTAATACAATAAATAAGGGGTAACAGCCTCTTTCCAATCGCCAACGGCCGTTAATTTACTGGTCTGAGCAATAAAATTTTGTAAGGACAGATCAAAAAGCTTTTCCGCATCCGAAATACCCAATAATTTGTTTAAATGACGCTGCCCTGTTTTGTTTACAGAAGTGGGATAGGGACTCCATTGAAATTGTGTTGGATACAATTCCTTGATAAGTTTAATGAGCAATAAACCATACCCCATGGATTGAAAATAAGGTGGTTCTAGCACCTGAAACTGTATGCCAGAGCAAGCTTGATTAGCAAACTTGGCATCAAATGGTTCAAAGTCTAAGGGGATTGCTTTTAAATCTTCTAAGGCCAATTGGTTAACAATACTGGCCACTTGTTTTCCATTCATCCAAGGTGCTCCAGCAATTTGAAAAGACATGTGCGTGCCCCTGCCTTCACTGATATTGGTAGCTTCTAACAAACAAAGACCAGGATACAAAAGCATAGCAGCAAAGTCTTGTATGGCAGGAGAGGTAGGAACAAAGGGAATGCCCCAATCAGGTTGAAAATCATTTCTATTCCAATTTTTGCAGGTAATCACTTCTAAGAGGCAGCCCAAAGTTCTGGTTGCATTAAAATACTGAGCAAGTTCACCCAATGTGCAGGAATGTCTTATTGGAAGATTCCATCTGCCAATAAAAGAAGCTTCGGACTCATCTAACATGGGCCCTTCCGCTAATGACAAATTACCCGAAACAGGATTGGGCCTGTCTAGCACCACTAAAGGTATTTGGTGAAAAGCAGCAGCTTCCATTAAATAAGAGAGCGTCCACAAATAAGTATAGTATCTACAACCTATGTCTGGGATATCAAATAACAAGAGGTCAATATTGGATAAATCGGAAGCCGTAGGCGATAGCTGTTCACCATATAAACTAATCACCGGAAGACCTGTTAACGCATCTATTCCATTGGGCATGGGATGCCCATCAGGGCCATCTACCATTAAACCATGCTCTGGTGAAAACAGGCTAACTATATTAAAACCATGATCTACTAATGCTTTTCTGGATGGTACTAAAGTATTGGTAGTAGCAGCCTGATTAGTTATTAAACCAATCCTTTTAGATTTCCACTCAGGGGCATTTTGCAATATGCGGTCAACACCAAATTCAATCATGGGCTTGTTTTTCAAATAAGAGTTTGGTTTTTAACTGCTCCATCACATTAAAAATAATGGGGCACCGATGGTAATGCATAAAATGGGTGAACAGTCTTTTTTGAAAATGGGGTAGGTGTAAAGCCGGGAATTCTTTACATCCTTCAAAACGATGCTCATAGACGGTGCATTTATTATCAGACAAAAAATGACAGGGAATGGCATTGATTAACATAAGCCCATGCATGCCTTTTTCCAAATACTGTTCATCAAAACGGGTACGCTCCATGTCAAGAACTTCCGCTAAATTTTCGGCTTCAGGCTCAGAGACTGTGATCATCAAAGACTTACAACAATTGCCACACTGGGTACAATCCACTTTTGGACTGATTGATTGATCCAATTCAACAACCATTTGATCCAATAAGTCCGATTCAAAACCACCCAAAAACTCCTTAAAACGGATATTTTCTGTTTCTAAGCCCAAACTAATAGTTTTTATTGCGGCTAGGTCAAAAATGATATTGATAGGTGCTTCTTGGATGGTTTAAAAGTACATTCCTTGAATCTGCTGGCAAAACCAAGTTTATAAACAGGTTTATCCACAATCTGATGGCATTTGTAGAAAAGTATAATTGTCTTGCAGTTTGAGGTGGTTAGATTTGCGGGTTGTTGCCAAAGAGATAAGAAATTGGCCAACAGGAAGGAAATATGGCAGAAGAAAAGAATATGTCGGAATACAATGAAGCCTCCATTAGGTCTTTGGATTGGAAAGAGCATATCCGCTTGCGACCGGGAATGTATATTGGAAAATTGGGTGATGGTTCCGCTCCAGACGATGGTATTTATGTCTTAATTAAGGAAGTCATAGACAACTGTATTGACGAACATACCATGGGTTATGGTAAGCAAGTGGAACTGACCATTGAAAACAAAACAGTTACAGTACGAGACTATGGCCGAGGCATTCCTCTTGGAAAGCTAGTAGATGTAGTAAGCAAGATTAATACCGGTGCCAAATACGATAGCAAGGCCTTTCAGAAATCAGTGGGTTTGAATGGGGTTGGTACAAAGGCAGTCAATGCCCTTAGCCAATATTTTAAGGTAACTGCATATCGCGACGGCAAAGAACGGACAGCTGAGTTTGAGAAAGGGGAATTAATCAAGGAGCACAAAGAAACCAAGACAGATGAACCCAATGGAACATTTGTAAGTTTTGTACCAGATGAAACGGTCTTTAGAAACTATCATTTTTTACACGAATACCTAGACAACCAGCTCTGGAACTATTGTTATTTGAATGCAGGATTAGCTATGCATTTTAACGGCAAGAAGTACGTTAGTAAAAATGGGTTGTTAGATTTATTGTTGCGCAAAACCAATCCTGATGAGTTGCGCTATCCCATTGTGCATTTAAAAGGGGAGGATATTGAAGTTGCTATCTCGCACAACAGTGATTACGGAGAAGACATTTTCTCTTTTGTAAACGGTCAGTTTACCACCCAAGGGGGTACCCACCAACAAGCATTTAGAGAAGCTTATGTAAAAGTGATCAGGGACTTTTATAAAAAAGATTATGAAGCTTCTGATATCCGCACCAGTATTGTTGCAGCGGTATCTGTGCGTGTTCAAGAGCCTGTATTTGAAAGTCAAACCAAGACCAAGCTGGGTTCACAGAACGTGTATGAAAACGGCCCATCCATGAAGAAATTTGTGGAGGAGTTTTTGTCAAAGGAACTCAATAATTTCTTACACCGCAACCCAACTGTTTCAGATGCTTTGCGCAAAAGGATTGAACAAAATGAGCGTGAAAGAAAAGAATTGGCAGGCATTAAAAAACTAGCCAATGATCGCGCTAAGAAAGCCAATCTACACAACAAAAAATTGCGTGATTGTAGGGTACACCTAAATGAGGAAGCCCCACAGAAAAATCGAGAAGAATTTGTAGCTACCCAAAACAATACCACCATTTTTATTACGGAAGGGGATAGTGCCAGTGGAAGCATAACCAAGTCTAGAAGCGTAGATACCCAAGCAGTATTTAGTTTAAGGGGTAAGCCTTTGAACAGTTTTGGATTGACTAAGAAAGTGGTGTACGAGAATGAAGAATTCAACTTGTTACAACACGCACTCAATATTGAAGACGGACTAGAGGGACTCAGGTATAATAACGTAGTCATTGCTACAGATGCGGACGTAGATGGTATGCACATTCGTTTATTGATGATGACATTCTTCTTACAGTTCTTCCCAGACTTGGTTAAAAAAGGGCACGTGTACATTCTTGAAACCCCATTGTTCCGTGTAAGAAACAAACAGGAAACCATTTATTGTTTTGACGAGGAAGAACGTCAGATTGCGGTGAACAAATTGGGAGGAAAACCAGAAATTACCAGGTTTAAGGGATTGGGAGAAATCTCGCCGGAAGAATTTGGCCGATTTATTGGACCACAGATTCGTTTGCAACCCGTAATCCTCGAACAGGGAGACCATATTCAAAATTTGTTGGAATACTATATGGGTAAGAATACCATGGAGCGTCAGGAGTTTATTATCAATAATTTGAAGATTGAGTTGGACCTAGTTCATAATTAGTGAAGAGATAAGAGTGAAGAGTGAAGAGTGAAGAGAGGAGGAAGAAAGTGAAGAGATAAGAGTGAAGAGTGAAGAGAGGAGGAAGGAGGAAGGGAAGAAAGGGAAGAAAGGGAAGAAAGGGAAGTTGGAATTTAAATTTAAAGTGCATTTATGATACATATTGTATTTGAAACACCCAATGTAATTGCTTTAAAAGCGGCCATTGAATTGGATGAAAGTTTGCAAGGAGACATCATTGAAATCAAAGACGATTATATGGTGGGACCCTTGGCCAATATCTATGAAACAGAGGGTTATCAGGAGCGAAGAGACTGGTGGAAGCCCTTATTGGAATTTTCTCCCTATGAAGATCAGGTGAATATGGTGGATGACAAATTAGCCGTTCACCAATTGATCAGAACCTTGGAAGAAAATGAAGCCGAAAAGGTTTGGATTTGGATGGGACAGAATGCCCATGATGTTTGTGGCTATTATTGGTTAATGCCCCAGTTACGGGCTTTTCAAGGAAGACTAGAAGTATTGTATTTAAATAACCTGCCCTTTATCAATGAAAAGGGGAATATCTTTTATCCAACGCACTTGCATGAAATTCAGCCCAAAGAATTTTTAAAAGCCAAGAAATTAGCTAGGCCTATTACCTTGAGTGAATATGAATTGGATCCAGACGAGTGGAAGAAAACCTGCTCTGAAAATGCAGGTGTTCGTTTTTTAGAAGGTGGGAAAAAAATAGTTGGTAAAACAGCGGAGTTTTTTGATGCAGATTTATTGCAAAATATTACTGGAGAAACTCAAAAACTAAACAAAGTATTGAACAATACTTTGAACAAGATGAAAGTGAAAACAGGAGACGTTTATTTGGTTTGGCGATTGATGGAGTTGGGCAAAATGGGCAAATTGGATCTGCAGGGTGACTGGACCAAAGGATGGAAGGAAATTACCGTGAAATTAGCAGGCGCAAAAAATACTGATAATGTAGCGGATGAAAATTGAGTCAATAATAGTCAATCATTGAAATTATATCACTTATAATGAGTAATCAAGTAACTGTTCTTCCATTATTAAAGTTCCATGAAGATGAAAGAGGTTCTACACATGTATTTGATTTAGATAAGTCTGGTCAATTTATAGTAGCCTATAGGAAAAAAGGAAGTTTAAATGCAAGACATTATCACAAAGGACTTTCAAATAATAAAAACCCCGAAAGGATCATCATCATGCAAGGCGCAGCTACCATTAATTGGATAGACACGCGCAACGGGGAAAAGGGAGTTGCTAAAGCTATCGCGCCAGCCATGGTAGAAATAACAGCTTGGGTATGGCATGAAGTAGTGGCGGATGAAGACATGGTGGTATTTGAGTTAAATGCCTTGGCTGATGGTCAGGGAGATACTTTTCAATTAGAACATAGTTAGCGTAAAAGGATATTGTTGTTATGGCCAAAGAGAAATTTGACAATCGGGTAAATGAAAATGAAACAGGGGTTCAGGGACAGTATAAAAACTGGTTCTTGGACTATGCTTCTTATGTAATATTAGAACGTGCGGTACCTGCCATTGAAGACGGATTAAAACCGGTACAAAGAAGGATTCTCCATTCCATGAAAGAGATGGATGATGGAAGGTTTAACAAAGTGGCTAATATTATTGGTCAGTCCATGCAATATCATCCGCACGGTGACGCCAGTATTGGTGACGCTTTGGTAAATCTTGGTCAAAAAGATTTGTTGATTGATACACAGGGTAACTGGGGAGACGTAAGAACGGGAGATGATGCGGCAGCAGCAAGGTATATTGAAGCACGCTTGAGCAAGTTTGCTTTAGAAGTGGCTTTTAATAACAAGACAACAGCCTGGTCATTGAGTTATGATGGGCGTAAGAATGAGCCAGTAACACTACCCATGAAATTTCCCTTACTGTTGGCCCAAGGGGCCGATGGTATTGCCGTTGGTTTATCTACTAAAATTCTGCCACATAATTTCAATGAGCTCATTGACGCCAGTATCAAATATTTGAGAGGCAAGAAATTTGAATTATATCCAGATTTTCAGACTGCGGGTATGATTGACGTAGCTAATTATAATGGCGGTAAACGCGGTGGTAAAGTTAGGGTTAGAGCACATATTGAAGAACTTGACAAGAAGACCCTGGTGATTAAAGATGTGCCTTATAGCGTCACCACTACGCAGTTAATGGAGAGCATTACCAAGGCCAATGACCAAGGAAAGATTAAGATTAAAAAAGTAATTGACGTTACGGCCAAAGACGTTGAAATACAAATTGATTTAGCAGCTGGTATTTCAACAGATATTACCATTGATGCTTTATACGCTTTCACAGACTGTGAAATTAGTCTATCGCCCAATGCCTGTGTGATTGTGGAAGACAAGCCGCAATTCTTGAGTGTATATGATTTGTTAACCGTTTCTGCAGAACATACCAAGAAGCTCTTAAACCAAGAGTTAGAAATTAAGTTGTCTGAATTAGAAGACAAATGGCATTATACTTCCCTAGAAAAAATCTTCTTTGAAGAAAAGATTTACAAAGAACTAGAACAAAAACACGAGACTTGGGAGAACGTGATTGCAGCCATAGACAAAGGATTCAATCCATTTAAGAAAAGATTGAAGCGTGACATTCACCGAGATGATATTCTCAAATTGACCGAGAAGCCCGTAAGAAGAATTTATAGATTAGATATCAATGAACTCAATGAGCAGATTAGATCTATAGAGACCGAAATTCAACAAGTAAAATTTGATTTAGAACATTTGACAGATTTTGCAGTGGCTTATTTTGAAAACCTGCAAAAAAAATATGGTAAGGGAAGAGAGCGCAAAACGGAGATTAAGGAATTTGATACTATTCAGGTAAAACATGTAGCTATTGCCAATACCAAATTGTATTTGAATAGGGAAGAAGGTTTTATTGGTACTAGTTTGAAAAAGGATGAGTTCTTGGCAGACTGTTCTGATTATGATGACATCATTGCATTTACCAAGTCTGGTAAAATGAAAGTGGTTAAAGTTTCAGATAAAGTCTTTATTGGCAAAGACATTATCTATGCAGCCGTATTCCAGAAAAACGATGAACGTACCACCTATAATATTGTTTATCTAGACGGTGCTTCTGGAACCAGTTATGCCAAGCGTTTCAATGTAACGGGTGTTACAAGAGACAAGGAATATGACCTAACCAAAGGTTCTGAGAAAAGTAAAGTTCACTATTTTACGGCCAACCTAAATGGTGAAGCAGAAGTTTTAAAAGTTGTCTTGAGTCCCAACTGTACTGCAAGGATCAAGGAATTAGACTTTTATTTTGAAGAATTGGAGATAAAAGGAAGAAGTAGCATGGGTAACCAGGTTACTAAATATCCCATTAAGTCTGTTAAGCTCAAAGAAGCCGGTAGAAGTACTTTGGCAGGTAGGAAACTTTGGTTTGATGATAAGTTTGGTAGGTTGAATACAGAAAACAAGGGACAATACTTGGGTAGTTTTGAAGACGAGAAACTCTTAGTCATCTATCAAGAAGGAGCTTATGAGTTAACCGATACAGAATTGCAACAGCGCTTTGAACCAGACAAAATTTTGATGATTGAAAAATTCAATCCGGATAAAATCTTAACCGCTGTTTATTTAGACAATGATAAACAGCAATTCAATATTAAGCGCTTTAAAATTGAAACAACCACACTGAAGAATAAATTCCTCTTTATTAAAGACGGAGATGGCAATAGGCTTGAAGCGGTAAGCTCTGAAGAAGCACCTATCTTGGTGGTTCAGTCAGGAAAAGGTGCCACGGTGCGCAAAGCCAAATTCAAAGTGGCCAATATGGTAGAAGTAATGGGATGGAAAGCGGTAGGAGCTAAACTCACAGATTTTAGTAAAACCATTGAAATGTCTTGGGAACAACAACCCAAGGATGAAAACCCTCAACCCGAATTGTTTTAAGGGTTGGGTTTCTTGACTTTTAGTTTCAAAGTGGCACTCTTAGAGAAGTCACTTTGAAGCAGGAGTTGGTATTCTTTTTGACCGTCATGCACAATCAGTGCTGCTGTGTTTGGAGGAATCATGCCCAGGTTCTCTGCAAACATAGACAGTTCATTAAACTCCCTATTGGGGTCTAATTGCAGGTTTAGTTTAACGGATCGGTGACTGAGCATGGTTTTAGCCAAAACTTGCTTGCCATTTAAGTAAAGAGAAACAGAGTCATAATCAATGGTGCCATTGTCATAGATCTCAACGCCAATATGGTCATTGTCTAATTCAATTTCTCTGATATAATTTTTCTGCCTAGTTTCTATAATTGGTATTGTATCCTTAATGGGCAATACCTGCTCCGTCAAATTTTTATTGAATGTAGTTGAAGTAGCCAGCAATGCTTTAGTTGGCATGGAATTGGTAATTGGATTTTCAATATCCTTACCTATCACTTTTCTGTCTAGTGCCAATAAATCCGGTTCATCCTCAGTTTTCACGGTATCTATGGGCTCACTGATACTTCTTAGAAAACGAAATTTGATATCTGGCACCATGTATTGGTGTTCGGTATTACTAGTTAATAGCCCATTGAGTACTGAAGCTGTTTTGGATACCCGCAGTTCAAATCGTCCCCACATGATAGATTCAACCGATTTGCGGGTATCATTGGTTTTATAAAAGATGACTGGTAGCCCTTTGATAGTTAAAATGCGGGTGTTTTTGTCAAAACTACCCTCAATTTTGTTGGTCTTCTGTCTGTCTTTAAAATAGTAATTAAATTCTCCCTTGACCAATTTTCCGTCCTGTTTGAGAATCATCTCGGTCATATAATTATCAGCAGCGTCTTCCATTTGTACCCTTCCTATGCCATACCATTTGCCCGCTACAGATTGGGCATTCCCGGCCAAGCAAAAAGCTAGTAAAGGCAGGAATAACCAGAAGGCAGAACGTATAGACATGGCAACAAAAATAAAACAACTGTAAGCTGCATATGGCAAAACTTGCTAACAGGTCTTGGTAATGCCTATTGAGGCAAATTTTACCTCTTTTAACCCATCTATGGAAACAATCGTAGTTTTGCCACAACAATGAATGTTATGGAGAAGATAAAAGTAGGCGCATACAATGAATTG
Organism: Bacteroidota bacterium; assembly: GCA_947460595.1. GTDB lineage: Bacteria > Bacteroidota > Bacteroidia > Chitinophagales > Chitinophagaceae > Sediminibacterium. The sequence goes on from CANHGS010000002.1 coordinate 282,746, forward strand.
AGGGTAGACAGAAAAGTTGATTTTGGCTTTTATCTAGATGATGGAGCAGAAGGCATTTTACTACCCATAAGATTTGCTCCTGAAAATTTACAAGTGAATGATTTACTCAAAGTGTTTATTTATCATGACTCTGATAACCGCTTGATTGCCACTACACAAGAGCCATTTGGTGTGGTAGGTGATATTGTAAAACTCAAAGCGGTAGAACTAACCAGACAGGGTGCTTTTTTAGACTGGGGTTTGATGAAAGATATTTTTGTTCCAGCTTCCAAGCAATTAGGTGGCATGCGTGTTGGTGGTGAATACCTAGTAAAGATTTATCTGGATGAAATGACGGGTAGGGTAGCCGCCACAGAAAAAATAGATTACGGTCTGAATAATGAGGAATTAACCATTAAGGAGAAAGAAATTGTATCCTTAATTGTGTACCGTAAAACAGAGTTAGGGTATGCTATGATTATCAATAACAAGCATATTGGATTATTGCATAGTAATGAGATTTATAGAGAAATGGTGATCGGTGAAAAACTAGAAGGTTTTATCAAAACCATTAGAGCAGATCAAAAAATAGACGTAGTCTTGGGTAAACCAGGTTTTCAAAAAGTAGAAGACGAAGCAGAAAAAATCTTGCGTTTATTGGCTGAAAACAACGGATATCTACCTTATCATGATAAATCAGATCCAGAGGATATTTATACATTCTTTGGAATGAGTAAAAAAGTTTTTAAAATGACTACGGGTAATTTGTACAAACAACATAAAATTGCTTTTACCAAGACTGGCATTCAGTCTATAGCTTCTGAATAGTTGATTCTAGGCTCATATTTACTTATTTTAACATTACTTAAGCAATTACTTACTAGTTGGTAAGTTGTTATGCATTAACTTTGCAAACTCTAAACCGGGTAGCTGTATTTATTCCTTCTTTGGATGATGACCAACCGCCTTCTAACGATTCTGGTTCTTAACTCAAGTACCCCGGTTGTATTAACTAATTGAATTAAAAATGGAAAGTATCATGAGAAATGACACTAAGACTGCCGTTGTGCAGATGGAAGCCAATGTATTGGCAGAATTATTAACAGAAGTAAAAGAAACCATTGCTAGCGATATCAATATGAACGTGTTGGTTGCTAAAAAAAACCGTTATGGGATTGTTGATCTCTGGAATATGAGACGCAATATCAGAACTGCTAACAATAGGAGAAGAAACTTCTAAATTGAAAAGCAAAAGCTGATTTTAAAGTCCCACTCATTAACAGTGGGACTTTTTTTAGGCCAAAGCCTCATATAATATTTCAACTGGGTGTTGTGCTTTTTTGGCCAACCCATCTTTAATTTGGTGTCTACAACTTGTTCCTGTAGCTGCTATTAACACATCCTCCGTTTGTTGACGAATGGTGGGCAATAATACCAATTCACTAATTTGTTGGGACAATTCATAATGTTCTTTCTCATATCCAAAGGAGCCCGCCATACCACAGCATCCAGAAGGAATCAAGGAAACTTGATAATTGGTTGGAGCTGCTAATATTTGCATACTTGCATCCATGGATGCCACTGCTTTTTGCTGACAATGTCCATGTAATTGAATGGTTTTTTTAGCCTGGGTAAATTGTGTGGCTTTGATATTACCCTTGGTCATTTCCATAGCTAAAAATTCATCAATCAATAAAGCCCTTTTAGCCAGTTTTTTGGACGCTTCTAGTAAATGGTCATCTACTAAGTCAGGATATTCATCTCTAAAACAAAGAATAGCAGAAGGCTCAATACCAATCAATAAATGGTCCTCATTTACTATACTAGAAAGCATTGCTACATTGGCATTGGCAAATTTCTTAGCGTCCCTTATTAAACCCTTAGACATACTGGCCCTGCCACTTTCTACGTGTTTGGGTATTGAAACTTCATACCCCAATTTCTCTAAAAGCAAGATGGCTTTAATGCCTATTTCCGTATCATTATAATTGGTAAACTCATCGCAAAACAAAAAGACTTTCTTATTGGATGTTGTTTTGTTAGTTCTTTTATGTTTGTTAAACCAGGAATGCAAAGTTTGAGAATGAAGGGTAGGCAAGGACCTTTCTGGAGCAAAGCCTACTACTTTTTTAATTAACCCACCTATGGTTTTATTGGTGATCATAAAATTATAGATTCCTGGAACCAATGAACCCAATTTAGAAAGGGTAGCAAAATTGGCAATCAATCTAGAACGAAGAGGCACACCATTTTCATCATAGTAATGTTGTAAGAATTCAGCCTTTAATTTGGCCATGTCTACATTAGAAGGGCATTCAGACTTGCAACCCTTACAACTAAGACAGAGGTCCATGACTTCATAAATCTCTTTGTGGTTAAACCTATTGACTTTATCAGAATGCGTTAAGAACTCTCTTAGAATATTGGCCCTTGCCCTGGTACTATCTTTTTCATTTCTGGTAGCCATAAATGAAGGGCACATGGTACCTCCCGATAAAGCCGTTTTTCGACAATCACCGGAACCATTGCATTGTTCCGCGTGTTGCAATACGTCTTGCTCATGGTACCTAAAGACGGTATTGAACTTGGGAGTTTGTTGACCAGGTTCATAGCGCAACATGGAATTCATAGAAGGGGTATCTACAATCTTCTTGGGATTGAAGATATGTTTGGGATCCCAAAGATCTTTTACCTGTTTTAAAAGGGCATAGTTCTTGGAACCAACCATTTGTTCAATAAACTCTCCCCTTAACCTGCCATCGCCGTGTTCACCACTCAGAGAGCCATCGTATTTTTTTACCAATGTGGCAATCTCTTCTGCAATTACCCGGAACAACCTATTCCCTTCTGCTGTTTTTAAATTGATAATGGGTCTTAAGTGTATTTCTCCAGAACCAGCATGGGCATAGTGTACAGAATACAAACCATGTTTTTTCAAGATCTCATTAAAGTCACGGATATAGGCGGGAAGGTCATTTACATCCACCGCAGTATCCTCAATTACTGGAACGGCTTTGGCGTCACCTGGAAGATTACTCAATAAGCCTAGACCAGCTTTGCGTAAGGTCCAAATCTTTTTAGTATCGGCGCCAAAAAGCAAGGGAAAATGATAACCCAATCCAGCAGCGCGCATGTCTTTTTCAACAGATGCGGCCAGGGATTGAATCTCTTCTCTGGTTTCTTTGGCAAATTCAATAACCAGTATGGCACCAGGATCGCCTTGCACAAAAAAGCGATTCTTGCTCTGTTCTATATTATCCTTGGTGCATTCTAAAATATAATGGTCAATCAATTCGCTGGCACTTGGGCCGTATTGAAGGGCAATTAGATTAGCACGTAATGATTCATCAATACTATTGAAATGCACACAGAGTAACCCAATTTCTTTTGGCGGTTGAGGTACCACATTTAATTTGATCTCTGTGATAAAGGCCAGTGTTCCTTCTGAACCAGCAATCAGGTTACAAAAATTAAAATCAGGTTGGCCCGCTGTAAAAGGTGCGGACTCTAACAATACATCAATAGCATATCCAGTATTCCTGCGTTCTACCGTTTTTTTGGGAAACTCTTTTCTGATTTCTACTTGGTGATCATAATTCCCCAACATGGTTCTGGTAGACCTGTAGATAGCTCCTTCTAAACTATCTAAGTCACATTTGGCGTGAAAATCATCCAAAGAAAGAGACCCAAATAATGCTTCTGAACCATCACTTAAGAGCGCTTTTACTTCTAACAAATGCTCTCGTGTACTTCTGTAGACCACTGAATTGGATCCGCAGGAATTATTACCTACCATACCACCAATCATAGCTCTATTAGCGGTAGAAGTTTCAGGACCAAAAAAAAGTCCATGCGGTTTTAGGAATAGGTTTAACTCATCCCTTATAACCCCAGGTTGTACTCTTACCCAATGTTCTTGGATATTTAATTCTAATATGGAGGTAAAATATTTTGAAACGTCCACTACTATACCGTTTCCTACAACCTGACCGGCTAAAGAAGTTCCAGCGGTTCTTGGAATGAGGGAGGTTTGATATTTGTTAGCAAATTGAATGAGTTGTTTGATGCCGTGTTCAGACCTAGGTATGGCTACCGCTAAGGGCATTTCTCTATATGCAGAAGCATCCGTTGCATACAAGGTTCGCATGGTGGTATCAAAAAATAAATCTCCGTCAAATTCCTTTTTAAAATTGGTTAATTGCTCCTGCATCTTGTGTGTTTACCTGCTATTCAATGATGGCGAATTTACAACCTTTCTTTTTTAGACTTGAAATAGCTTTTTTTAATAACTGTCTCAACCAGGGACTTTGTATGGATACACTTATTGGAAAAATCAGGTGTAAACTCAAGAAATACAAGGAATTTGGTATTTTTCTTTGAAGGCATTTTTAGTTCTTTTACACTGTTAATCAATTATCAAGCTAAAAACACAGCAATGGCACTCGAGATTTATGGTTTTTTTCTTGGCTTTGGAGTTTTGATGTATTTTTTATATCAACCCAAAAAAGCCAAAGTTGTACAAAAGAAGTAGCTATGATAACCCCTAAGCTTGGTAAATAAATAACACCCTAATGTTATTTTAACAGTACCCAATGATTGCGCCCTCCAAGTGAGGGCGCATTTGTTTTAGGCATTCCCTAATTCTTTTAAGGCTTTTACCAGTACATCCAATTCCGTAGTTCGGGTAAATACATTGGGCGTGATCCTGCATCCATGTACAGCTGCTCCATCAATAGCAACGGTGTAAATACCATATTTTTTCAATAAAGTCTCCGCCAATACACCTGGTTGCATTCCCTTAATTCCCACATTGGCAATAGCACAGGATCTGGTAGGATCAGTAGGAGTGTACAATTCAATATTGCCCTTGCCCCTTACTTTAGAAGTCCAATATTGCTGTAAAAAGCGCAATCTTGCTTCTTTTTTCTCTGCCCCAATACTATTGTAAAAATCCACCGAATTACTAATGGCTAAATCAGAATGAACGGGATGGGTACCAATATGGTTTAATCTTGCAATATCGTTTTCCGGTCTTTCACCATCGGCCAGTAATGGCCAGATAGTTCCTGCTTTTCCGTTTTTAACATATAAGAATCCAACACCTAGGGGTACCGCTAACCATTTGTGCAAACTAGCCCCATAATAATCACAGTGTAAATCTGGAATACTGTAAGGGAATTGGGCAAATGCATGTGCACCATCTACCAAAACTTCTACACCCTTGCTATGTGCCATATCGCAGATTTTGCGAATAGGCAAGATTTGGCCTGTAATATTGACCATATGGGATACCATGATCATCTTGGTCTTTGATGTTATGGCAGAAGCGTAAAAGTTCACTATTTCTTCATCTGATTTGGGATCCATGGGAAGTGACAATATTTTATTGACTACGTCATGTTTTTTTGCTACTAACTTAAACATATCTAACATGGCACCATAATCCTGTTCTACCATGATAGCTTCATCACCAGCTTGCCAATGAAATCCACCAATAATCATGTCTAAGGATTCAGTAGTATTTCTGGTAAGTATTAATTCATCTATAGTACATCCAGCAATGGCCGCCACTTTTGCTGCGGCTTTCTTCTTATTGTCAAATTGTACGGTACGCATATAATAAGCACCCTGATAATTCACTTCTCTGATATGATCTAGATAGGCTTCTAAAATAGGGGTGGGAAGAATATTATAATAACCATTTTCTAGATTAATATAGTCTGGTTTTAACCTGTAAAAACTTCTGATGCCTTCCCAAAAATCTGGGTCTTCTGCCAAAATTGCGGCAGGTTGGTGAGCACCCTTTTGCGTCCAATTTGCAAGTGCATCTAAACTAATAGAACTGCTCAAACCCGCAAGAGCCAATCCTTTGATAAAACTGCGTTTATTCATAAAATTTAATTATAGTTATATTGGAATGTCTTTATTTAGCGCTATTTAGCTGATTAAAATACCTAACAATATCAGCTTCTTTTTTAAAATCAATTTTGTTTTGTAAGAGCCATTCTTGTTCGGTTTTCCCTGCTGGTGCCATTTGTAAAATGGTTTCTTTGTTCAGTTTTTTCAAAGGGCTAACTAGATAATTATTGGCTAAAAAGTATTTGACTTCATTTTTAAAATAATAGCGTTTCATGGTGCCAAAAAGAGAATCCCCTTCCAATAGTTTACGATTGTCCATTTTTAATAATTGGTATTTGCCCTCATTTAAAACCTGTAACAATTCTTTGATGGGTTCGTCACTTACATAAGGTTCAGTAATCCCGTTTAGAAAAGCAGTAGTAATTTTATCTGGCGCATTGGGTTCGTGAATTTGGAGTTTTTTTACCAATCCTTCATTAACTACTTCCTCTTCTCCATTGGGTTTTTTATAATAAATTTCATGAGTAGCCATATTTAATTTTATCTCTTGTTCCCATCTTTCTTTTTTATTTCTGCCAATTAATGTAGCAGGCACCCATTCTGCTTTCCAAAAAGCATTCCCCGTTATCTTGTCATAAGGGATTCGATTAGACAGATTACCCCTTCCATATATATTAATGGTTCCATCAGCCTTTGTAGAAGGTAATGTTTCAATCATCACACCATCTTGCCCAACAACAATCAGGGGATGCACACAAATTGCTAAAAACAAGATGATGATGATGGATTTTACAGTGTTGCTGAGTTGTTTCATTATAAATGAGTTGATTTAATGCATCAATTTAAGGGTTTCCTTTCTTATTGCCATGCACAAAGCCCACGAACCCTTAGATTATTGTCCTAAATTTGTCCAATGAATTCTTTTGTCAATCCCAGTAAGATTATTGTTACATGTCATAAATGGTTAGCGCCTTCATTGGCAAAGGAAATTGAAGCCCTTGGATATAGCCGATACCATGTTTTTCAAACAGGCGTGGAGCTTGAAGGAACCATGGCAGATTGTATTAAGCTAAACCTGAATCTGCGTTGTGCCAGTCAGGTAATGTATTCTTTAAAAGCCTTTATTTGTAACGATCCCAATGAATTGTATAGGAATTTGGTAACTATTCCTTGGGAAACAATGTTGGAGCCCGATGGTTATTTCTCGGTAACCAGCAATGTGTTTCATCCCACCATACAAACTAATTTATTTGCAAATCTCAGGGTCAAAGACGCCATAGTTGATAGGATGAGAGAAACTACCCAACAACGCCCATCTACGGGTTCTGAATTGAGTGGTGCCGTAGTCTATCTGTTTTGGAAAAAGGATGAGGCAGAGGTCTTTATAGATACTTCAGGAGAAACTTTGGCCAAACACGGCTATAGAAAACTACCTGGTAAAGCCCCCATGTTAGAAGCATTGGCTGCCGCCACCATTTTATCTACCAAGTGGAATAAAACAACAGCTTTTATCAATCCCATGTGTGGTTCCGGAACATTGGCAATTGAAGCCGCTTTAATTGCTAGTAATCGGGTACCGGGTCTCATGCGTAGCAATTATGCCTTTATGCATATTAAGGGGTATGACAAAGCCATTTATGAAAAAGAAAGGGCAGCATTATATGCCAAGATTAACCATCATCCCAATATCAAAATCATTGCGTCTGACTTAAGCGATAAAGCTATTGAAATAGCCAAAATCAATGCAGCCACGGCAGGGGTGGAGCAAATGATTGACTTTCAGGTTTGTGATTTTGAATCAACCCGTTTGCCAGAAACTGAAGGGTCTGTAATCATGTTTAATCCGGAATATGGGGAACGCTTGGGCGATGAAATAGAACTCAATGCCACTTATGCGCGCATGGGCGATTTTCTAAAAAACAAATGCAAGGGATTTACGGGATATATTTTTACGGGTAACCTAGACTTGGCCAAAAAAATTAGATTAAAACCTAGTAGAAGAATTGAGTTTTACAACGCTACCATTGACTGCAGATTATTGGAATATGAACTATATGCTGGCACCAAAAGAATAGATAAACTGCCAGCAGCTGAATAGTTAAACAACTAGTGCCAATGATTGGGCGTTGATAATCAAATATTTATTTAAAATAATTGGCAAAACACTTGCATTTGGCAGATTTCCTGAGTAACTTATAGGGACCAAAATCTTCGTTATGCAAATGCATCAATATCACATTGTTTCGCGCATAGCAATTTACCTGCTTGCGGTAATCATGATTATTTTCGGCGTTTATTATTTTATCAATCCCCGTGATTTGTTCTTGTACATCCCATCTATTCCAGGGGGAATTCTTTGGGTTTATTTTGTGGGGGTTGCCTTTATTTTAGTAGGCATTTCATTTATTACCAACCAGTATGTAAAATTTGCTGGCTATCTCTTGGCCTTGCTCTTATTTATCTTTGTTATTGGGGTGCATTTTCCCAATTGGCTCAATGCGGGTGATAAAGAGATGAAAGCCTTGGCGCTGATTAATATACTCAAGGATACCGCTATTGCTGCATTTGCCTTGCATATTGCAGCTGGAGCACACCACCAGCACTTGCACTTGGAAGACGCTGATTAGAACCTAAATAAAAACTTGTCTGGAACAACGCTTATCTGGATGTCTTTGGCGCTGATTAATTCACCGTCAATTTGAATGTCTGTTTCCTGTTCCAAATGAATGTTCACTTCTTTGACCAATCGATGGGTTACAAAGGGTAGGTGTAAGTGTTTGCCTTTTTGCAAAACCGGTAGGTATCTTAAACGCTGAAACAGGTTGAGTTTGTCGCAGAGTAATAAGTCTAAAAAACCATCTTGAAAACTAGCCCGGGGTGTTACAAAAAATCCGCCACCACTTCTTGAACTATTATTGGCAATAACCAATAGATAGTGTTGATGCCAGGTTTCGGTAGCTGTTCTAATGTGAAACTGCTTTTCTTGAAAGCTAAATACCTTTAAAATTACTGCTAGGAGGTACCCTAGATGTCCACCCAGAAAACGAATGGTTTGCATAAAGCGAATGATCTCTCCGTCAAAGCCAATGCCCAAGCAATTGAGGTACCACCAGTCATTGATTTTACCCGCATCCATGCGTTGTACTCCCGCCTCAAGAACCTGTTCAAAAATTTCCTCATTGCTTTTATTGCCATAGAGTTTCCAAGCAAAATCATTGCCTGTACCACATTTAAATAGGGCCAGCGGTAAGCCACAATCTGGGTATTGATTAATAAAATAATTTAAAGTGCCGTCTCCACCAATGATCCAGATATCAGAAAAGCCCTCAAAGTTGACTGGCCAATCCAGAAAAAAAAGTTGAAAGGAAATTCCCCTTTGCAGGAGGGATTCACCCAGCCATTGAGCAGTTAGTTGGGCAGTACCCTTTCCTGCTTTTGGGTTGGATAATATGGCAATAGATTCAATGGTCATGATCAATCGAGCAACAATTTAACGCAATAAACTGATGCTACCTTCTTTGATAAATGGTTTGTTGCCAGGACCAATACCCTTGACCAACCAACTGTATTCACCACTTACTTGAATTTTTCCTTGATAAGTGCCATCCCAGTACTGGTTACTATTATTGGTGTTAAATACGGTTTGCCCCCATCTATTAAAAATAGCAATCTGGGTAACTTGTACCTGAACAGCTCTAACATACAATCGGTCATTGATGCCATCCCCATTGGGAGAAAAAGCCGTGGGAAGATAGACTTCAGGACCTCTACCATATTTGATACAAACCGTATCCATACTAGTGCATAAACTGTCCTTGCCCCAAACCTTGATGGTATAACAGGTTGGCGTTCCTCCCGTTACAGTAGGATTGGCTATTCTAATATCACTCAGACCAGTACCAGGTGTCCAATGATAACTATTTTGAAGGGATGATTTAACTGGCATTTCATAAGGAAGATCATAAGCAATTACCGTATCCCTACCCGCGTCAGCACTGGGTTTGGGATAAACAAGAGGCACTTTTGTAACTATTCCAGTGCATCCCTTATCCGTAGTAATAGTGAGCATTATGGAATAACCCAACGGCACTGTATCCGTATAAGTATAAGCATAAAGCGGATCTTTTGCATTGGAGAAATTATTGGATCCTCTCACTGTAATATGATCCCATTTATACTTGGTAATCTGTCCAGAACCAAAACTGGACAAATTCATAAATTGCATAGGAGAGCCGGCACAGATAGGCGCCTTCCATTCAAAATCTACTTTTAAATTGTCGTAAACTTTTGCAATAGTTTTGACGGTATCGCGGCATCCAGCAGGATTACTTACTATTAAGGTTACTGGATAATCACCAGAAGTTGGATAAGTATAAATGGGGTAGATACGCGTTGAAGAATCGGTTAGAATTTCAGGTACGCCAAAATCCCAGAGATAATCCAAGCTGCTATTATTGGCATGATTGAATAAAAGGGTGGTGGTAGAACAAGTTACTGGGATTGCGTTTAATACAGCTTTACAATCCACTACATTGAGTTCTATTTCTCTTCTGTGCACATTAATTAGCACCCCATTTCTCCATTCTTGTATGTCTAGGCAAATAGTATAATTGCCCAGTACAATAGGAACACCAGAAAGCATACCAGTAATGGGGTCAATGCTCAAATTGCTATTCATACCAAAGGGTTGAAACAAAGAAAAATCATTGGCATAGCCGATGGTTCTTATTTGAGAAACCCCAATGGTTGTAACACCTGCAGGATCTCCTATTACATAATGGAGTTCATCCCCATCAGGGTCTTGATAGTCAAATTTATATTGCAGTGGCTTTCCTACACAAGCGCCAATAATGGAGTCTGTTTTTGGAAAAGGACTACTATTAACAGGGGTACTGGTTCCAGGAATTCTGGTATGATACGTAAAAGAAGCACCTGGTTCGGGTATGCCAGCAACTATTTCAACCCCTCCATTCCAAGTCTCGGTTAATAAATTTTTTTGTGGTGCATTGCGGCAACAATCACTTGTATAAACCAAATACCCATTTGGGTCAACCGGCAGGTCAATGGTTCCCGTGAATTCATAAAGATCATTACAGATATCGGGAGGGTTAATGGTGCAGGACTGGATCTTGGTTACGGCCAATCTTTGTTTGGAACTTTGAATGGGTTTTAATTGGAAGACCTTAGTATGCGGAAAACCTGGAATATTATTAAAAAACCAAATCACAGGCGCATTAAAATCGGCAAAGCTTTTGCAGTTACGATTAATTCTGACCACTATCTTATAGGTATTGGTGTTACCGTTTTGCGATAATTGTTGATAGGTGATTTCCCCGCCCATGTACTGACCAGCATGAACTTCACTTAGGCCAAGGGTCATTAATAGTAAGAAAAAAAAGAAATGGGTTTTCATGCAAGTATGAAAATAAGGAAAACTAGGGAGGGAATAGGGAGATTTTAATGATGGCGAGAATTCTGATTGACAAGCAAATTCAACAGAATTGGGAATTAGATATATCTATGTTTGATTGCCAATCCTAGATTATATTTGGATCAGTTTACCTCTTACCATTATTAACTTGCTTATCATAAGAAAATGAAAACAAAGCTCCTTTTTGTGCTGCCCTTTCTCTTTGCCTGCCTGTTGGGAAATACACAGGATAGAATTTCTACTACTGTCAATAGTAATTGGCAATTTATACAAGGGGAAGATTCCGCTAGGCTGGGTAACCAAAATAAATGGACTACGGTTTCTATTCCGCATACTTGGAACGCCAACGATGTAATGGACGAAGTTCCAGGATATTATAGGGGGGTGGGTTGGTATAAAAAAAATATTTACCTACCAAAAGCTTGGATTCAAAAAGAAGTCTATCTCAATTTTGAAGGGGTAGGTCAGGTGTCAGAAGTTTTTATCAATGGCAAGTCTGTTGGAAAACATATTGGTAGCTATAATGCCTTCTCTTTTAATATTAGTCCTTTTCTAAATTTTTCAGGTGTTGAAAATACCTTGAATGAATTAGTGGTAAGGGTAGATAATAGCCATAATGAAAACATACCGCCATTAGCGGCAGACTTTACATTTTATGGAGGTATTTATAGAGATGTAAACTTAATAGCTGTAAACAAAGTACATTTTGATTGCGACAATTATGCTAGTTCAGGCGTTTTTATTAGAACCCCATTGGTCAATGAAACCAAAGCAGTGTTGAATATTAAGGGTGCATTTGTTAATGGATCCAATACCAAAAAAAATATTCAAATTAGTCAACAAATTTTTGATGCGCAAGGGAATCTGTACGCAGAACTAAAAAAGGGATACAGTGCCAATGCAGGTCAAAAATTGGAATTTGAACAGGAGTGGAATAACCTAAAGGGAATGCATTTATGGTCTATAGAAGATCCCTATTTGTATAGGGTGGTTTCTACCATTTCTGATGCAACTACCAAAGAGAAATTAGACGAAATCAGTAACCCGCTTGGATTTAGATGGTATCAATTTGACGCCAATACAGGCTTTTCTTTAAATGGAAAACCCGTTAAATTAATTGGGGCTAGTAGACACCAAGATTACAAAGGATTGGGAAATGCACTTGGTGATGAGATGCATGTTCAAGACGTAATGTTGCTAAAACAAATGGGCGGAAATTTTTTAAGAATTGCCCACTATCCGCAAGACCAGACCATCTTGGAAGCCTGCGATAAACTGGGCATTTTAACTTCCGTAGAAACGCCCATTGTCAATAGGATTACGGAAACGGAGGAGTTTTCAAAAAATGCCAAACAAATGCATCTTGAAATGATCAGGCAAAATTACAATCACCCAAGCTTGATTATGTGGACCTATATGAATGAAGTGTTATTGATGCCTAGGTATAATAAGGGGTCGGATCAACAAGAGAAATATTTTACCGCAGTCAATAAGTTGGCAAGAGAATTAGAAGACATCACTCATGAAGAAGACAGTATCCGATATACCATGATTCCCAATCATGGCGCTTGGGATTTGTATAATAAAGTTGGGTTAACAAAAATTCCAAAATTGGTTGGATGGAATCTCTACCAAGGTTGGTATAGCGGAACGTTGGAAGATTTTGGAAAATTTTTGGACAAACACCATACTGAATTACCAGACAAGCCGCTCTTGATTACCGAATATGGATCGGATGCAGATATTAGATTACATAGTTTTAAGCCAGAGCGATTTGATAAGACAGTGGAGTATACCACGCAATTCCATCAGGCTTATTTAAAAGACATGATGAGCAGGCCATTTGTGGCAGCAGCCATGATTTGGAATTTGGCTGAGTTTAATTCCGAACAAAGAGCTGAGACTACCCCGCACATTAATGCCAAGGGCCTATTAACCTGGGATAGAAAACCAAAAGATAGTTATCGTTTTTATCAGGCCAATTTATTGAAAACGCCTTATCTACAAATTGGATCAAAAGAATGGGATAAAAGAACGGGGTTTGCAATTGCTGCTAATAATCTAAGTTCTGTTCAACCGATTACTATTTTCAGTAATCAAAAAAAGGTAACCGTTTCTTTGAATGGGAAAGAAATTGGTACAGTATTTACTAATCAAGGAATGGCTAAAATAGATATTCCATTTGTCAATGGGAGGAATGAACTAATTGCTAGTTCTAATGAGAATAGCGTTCAGGTGTTGGATCATGTGACAATTGATTTTCAGCTATTATCACAGAATTTAAAAAATGCCAGTTTACCCTTTCAAAACATGAATATTAGTTTGGGAGATAAGCGCTATTTCTTTGATGCTGTTGCTGGACAAACATGGATTCCAGAACAGGAATACCAACCTGGATCATGGGGTTATGTGGGCGGTCAGTTATTTACCGTTCGTGGAAGCACTAGAACCGGTTATGGCACTACCAAGCATTTAATTGGCTCTGACTTGGATCCAATTTTTCAAACACAGCGAACAGGGATTCAACAATTCAAAATGGATCTACCCAATGGAACCTATGAAGTTTCCTTACTATTTGCTGAATTGCTGTCTCCTGCTAAAGCAAATGAATTGGTGTATAATTTAGGAAATGCTGCAGCACCAGAAGAGTTTAAGGAAAGGAGTTTTAATGTATCTATTAATGGGCAAGAAATATTATCTGGTTTTGGAAGTAGTAATTTTTTAGAGCCGCTTCATGCTATTACTACTAAGCATAGAATTGTGGTGAGTAATGGTGAAGGAATTACCCTTGATTTTAAAGCTTTGTTGGGAGAAGCTATTTTGAATGGGCTTCAGGTGAGGAGGGTGTATTAGGGGAGCTTAGGGTTGCGTTACAAATGATATTTGTAACGGCGGAGGCAGTGGTTGGGGGAGCGTTCTTTAGCGTTACAAATATTATTTGTAACGGCATTTGTTTATTTTGGATGAGCGTGCTGAAGCGTTGCAAATTTTATTTGCAACGGCTGGTGCAATGGTTGGGGGAGCTTAGGGTAGCGTTACAAATTTCATTTGTAACGGCTCAATTTTGGATTGGTTTATTGAGGGAGTGCTCCTTCAGAACAGGATTACCTTCGGTGTTCCTCAAATGGAGGGCTTACCCAAACGCCTTCCACGCTGTCGCGTGGGGGCTATTTTATTTATTCGCTTATGAAAGCGAGCTTTCAACGCTTATAAATAAAAAAGCC
>CANHGS010000003.1 GCA_947460595.1 Bacteroidota bacterium
CGCAATAACCAACTGGTATTTAGTAAGGTAGAAGTGGCCAATCCTTCTGAATTATATACTTCAGATGCAAATATGAAAAACGCCAAATGTATCAGCCATTTTAACGATGGATGGTTGGCCAATAAATCTTTGAGTTATCCAGAAAAATATAGTTTCAAAAATGAAAAAGGGTTGACTGTGGAATACTGGGTCATGAAACCATTTGGCTATGAAGCTGGCAAAAAATATCCCGCTATTCTAGATATTCATGGAGGACCAACTGCTATGTGGGGACCCGGCGAATCCAGCATGTGGCATGAGTTTCAGTACTATGCAGCCAAGGGTTATGTGGTTGTTTATGGTAATCCAAGAGGTTCAGGTGGCTATGGTACAGAATTCTTAAAAGCCAACCTCAATGATTGGGGCAAGGGACCTACTTATGACGTATTAACCTATCTAGACAAAGCGGTTGCATTAGGTTTTATTGATAGTTCTAAACTAGCAGTAACAGGTGGTTCTTATGCCGGTTATTTGGTGGCTTGGATCATTAGTCATGATCAACGATTTAAAGCAGCCTGCGCACAAAGAGGTGTTTATGATTTAGGTACTTTTTTTGGAGAGGGTAACGCCTGGAGATTGGTGCCAAATTATTTTGGCGGTTATCCTTGGGAAGCTGCAGCCAAGCCCAATATTGAAAGAGAATCACCCATTAACTATGTAGCCGATATTCATACACCCTTTATCATTTTTCACGGAGAAAATGATTTGCGCACGGGTGTCATTCAAAGTGAAATGCTCTACAAGAGTCTAAAAGTCATGGGCCGCACGGTAGAGTATGTTCGCCATCCAGGTGGTACCCATGAATTAACCAGGACAGGTAATAATAGACAAAGAATTGACCAGATGCTACGCACCATGGAATTCTTTGAAAGATTTATTAGTCACTAATCTAGTGAAGCGTTTTTAGCCAGTCTTGGATTCCAAGTGTCACTTTCTTAGCCACGTCTAAGCGAAACTTGGGATCCATGATTTTTTTCTCGTCTTCTGGATTGCTCAGAAAAGCAATCTCTAGCAAAGCATTGGGAAAATCTGTAGGAGCATTTAAGGTAAAATTAAAATTGCCCACGTTCCCAAACTCCTCCAATTTAAGCGTGAGCATTTGCTTGAGCAAGGCCTGAGACAATGGCCTAAAACCAATATGTTTATAATAAGTACTCACACCTTGCACAGCACTATTGGCCGATGAATTCAAGTGCAAACTAATTAGAAAATCAGGGTTCTGTTGTTGCAGAAACAATACGCGGTCTTTCATGTCAAAACTGGTGTCATTGTTGCGGGTCATCACCACTTTTTTGACACCCAATTTTTTCAAATTCTTTTCTAAGGCTTTTGCAAAGAGTAAGGTAGATTCTTTTTCCACCACGTGGTACTTACTACTTTCTGCACCTGCATTATTACCCCCATGACCTGCATCAATGGCAATCACCATTTTCTTCAAATCAGGTAATACGGGTTGTCTTTTAATTTGCAATACCAAACTCTTTCCCTTATAGCCAATAGAATAGCCCCAGTGCTGTTGGTGTTTGAGCTCAATGGTTACGCGCACTACATCATCTTCAATTTGATTATAATAGAGGTTCTTGACTTCTTTGAGTGTTTTGAGCTGGGTAATCCAATTGGTATTGGTTTGCACCCCATAGAGGTCTACCATAATTCTGGCTGGCTCAATTTCCATCCAGCTTTTATAAGGCAAATTCTCTTCCATTCTAATTTGAACCAGGTCATGTAAAGTATCGCCCTTGGCTAAAAAAGAACCTGTGAGATAAAAGGGCTTTAGCTTGGTACTAGGGTCTGGTTTTAAATAGGCTTTTTCAATATAAGCACTATGGTATTTTGACAATTGTACGGCATAAAGATCCTTGGTGCTATCCACTACTTTCAACAACACATTGGTATCAATATAGCCCAACTTAGTGCCTCCCAAACGGTCTTCTCCAAGCCCATACAAAAGAGATGGCAATTTACCTGTTGTCTTTGCAAGCCAATAGGTTGAGGGCATTTTTTGTGCCTGTACTAGTCCAATAGAAGTTACCAATAACAGCGTAAGAATTGTTCTCATGACTTGAAGATAAAAAAAAAGGGCATGTTGCCATGCCCCCTGCTACTTAAACCTGTATATTAAACTAAAGAAAAAGGTTTTATTAATCGCGTTCCGCAGCAACAATACCACGGAAATAACCAATGGATTCTGCAATCCCTGGCATAGGATCTCCCATGTCTTTTTCAAATTCTATGCTACATATACCCGTGAATTTAACTTTATACAATGCCTGCACTACTGCTGGATAATTGATGACGCCCCTACCCATTTCAACGGCTTTGCCATCTTTGGCAGCTAGGGTAACGTCTTTGATATGTAGATCAAACAAACGGTCTTTATAATCTTTGATGGCTTTTTCAGGTGCTGTTCCTGCACGAACCGCATGACCTACGTCTATGCACATACCCATTCTTGGGTCCATGTTTTTGATTCTATCATACACGTCTTTGGGCGCTGGATATAATTTGTCTTCCGGACCATGGTTGTGAATGGCCAATTTAATACCGGTAGCTTTTACCTGGGTTTCAGAATATTCAATGAGGTCATAATTGGGTACCCCTACAATTAAGTCTACCCCTACTTTTTTGGCATATTGAAAAGCTTGGTCAACTGCTTCCTTGGTTTTCATATAGATCACACCAACAGCGTAAATATTAATCCCAGCAGCTTTGAATTTGCCCAAGACTTCGGCAATTTTTTCATCTGTGCTATTCAATGGCAGGTGAAATTCTTTTAAGGAAAGATTGGTCACCCCAATTCTTTTCATCATGGCAATGGACTGTTCCACATTGAATTTGACAAATGTGTAACCAGCCACCCCAATATTTAAAGGTTCTTGGGCAACATTATTAGTTGGAGGTACCGCACCTACAGCGGCTTTCCCAAACAAGGGAATAATGGCCGATCCAGCCAAACCCATTGCAGTTTTTTGAAGGAAGTTCCTACGAGAAGACATGGCAATCAATGATTTAATCGTGAAAAATAGATTTAGGAAAAGTGTTTCCGTACTGTGAATTTGCAACTTTTATCTAGTAAGCTTTAAGATTATCCTTACTAATTTTACGAAACCGATATAGTTTTCATGACCCTAAAATGTAAAGGCCTTAGTACTTGTGATACTAAGGCCTTTTACTGAGCAAGCAATCGTAAGATTATCTAAAGGTTAAATTTAGAGAAATATTTCAATTTCTCCCAAATTTTCTTTTAGAACTTGTAACCCCCGTCAGCAATCATTTTATCAGCAATTCTTCGTCTTGCATCCTTACTATTAAATGGTTCTACTTTGGTAAATCGTTTTAGTCCAATATGCATCATTCTAAGTTCATCGCCATCGGCAAAGCTATTGAGGGCGTCTTTTCCTGCTTTATTAATCCGGTCAGCAGCGTCATAGAGGTAAACATGCATCATATCGGCCTGAATATTGGCGGCTTGCTCACCCTTGGTTTGGGTCAGTTTCATCACGCGTAATAAAGCAGATTCGGCATGGAATACTTCAATACTCATATCGGCAATATTCATCAGAATCTCTTGTTCTTTGTCAAGACTCATCATTAGTTTTTGAACGGCAGCACCTGCCACCATCAAAATGGCTTTCTTAAAGTTGGCAATATACTTTCGCTCTTTTGCAAAAGGAGCATCGTCATCGCTATTGAAATCAGGGATGCTCATTAATTCTTTTTGAACCGCCATGGCTGGTCCCATTAAATCTAACTTACCCTTCATAGCGCGCTTCAGCACCATGTCAACGGTCAAGAGACGGTTGATTTCATTAGTGCCTTCGTAGATTCGGTTGATTCTGCTGTCGCGATAGGCTCTGGATATAGCATACTCATCGCTAAAGCCATTACCGCCGTGCACTTGAACTCCTTCATCCACTACATAATCCAAAGTCTCACTACCAAATACTTTGAGTATGGCACACTCAATAGCAAATTCTTCTGCAGCACCCAATAAAGATTCAGCAAAGGATTTACCACTGGCTTCTGCTTCGTGCTCATTATCATCAATCCATTTTGAGGTACGATACAAGGCAGACTCACAAACCCATAAACGGGTAGCCATTTCAGCTAACTTGTATTTGATGGCACCAAATCTAGAAATAGAGATCTTGAATTGCTCACGCGCAATAGCGTATGCTACCGTAGTGTTCAATGCATGTTTTGCTCCACCAAGTGTTGCTGCACATAATTTTAAACGACCAATATTTAAGATGTTGAAAGCAATGATATGACCCTTGCCAATTTCACCCAATACATTCTCTACAGGTACTTTACAATCTTGGAAATACAATTGCACCGTAGAAGAACCCTTGATACCCATTTTGTGTTCTTCTGGTCCTTGTGTAAAGCCTTCCATACCACGCTCTACAATGAATCCGGTAAATTTGTCTCCGTCAATTTTTGCAAAAACGGTATACACGTCTGCAAAACCACCATTGGTGATCCAGCATTTCTGACCATTTAGTATATAGTGTTTCCCATCATCGCTCAACTTGGCGGTACTCTTGGCACCTAGGGCATCTGAGCCACTATTGGGTTCCGTTAAACCATAAGCTCCCTTCCACTCACCACTGGCTAATTTTGGAATGTATTTTTCTTTCTGCGCATCGGTTCCAAAATACAAAATGGGCAAAGAACCAATACCGGTATGTGCAGCAATAGCTACAGAAAATGAATAGCCACCACCAAGTCCTTCATTGACAATGGTAGAAGTAATAAAGTCTTTTCCCAATCCACCATATTGCTCTGGGAAAGAGGTAGACAGCAATCCTTGCTCACCAGCTTTTTGCACCAAAAAAGGCATCAGCCCTGGCTCCAATTTTTCAATCCTATCAATGATGGGAATGATTTCTGTGGTCAGGAATTGTTGGCACATGTCCATGACCATTTGCTGCTCTTCATTAAAGTCTTCCGGGATAAAAGTATCCATTGGATTACTTTCTTTGATAATCCATTCGCCGCCTTTTAAGGCTGTTTTGTTGTTGGTTTCCATGGAAGAAAATTGTTTGTTTTTGTTATGCCAATTATTATGTTAAGTTGTCGTAGACTCTTTGAAAAACATCTTTTACAATATCAATATCTTCTTTCTTCACCCCTATCAAGGCTTCACTCATGGTTTGATTGGCTAAATCAATAGTGAGCTGTTGTAAGTTCTTTGCTGGATCTGTTAAGCAAACCAGGTTAATACGTCTGTCTGTTTTAGAAGGCATTCTTTTAACCAAGGATTGCTTTTCTAAATTGTCAATCAAGCGGGTAATACTGGGTTTGTCTCTAAAAGTTCTATTGCATAATTCTTGTTGGCTCAAACAATCTTCCTTCCACAAATGGTACAAGACACTCCATTGCTCAATGGTAATTTCTAAACCTGCTTGTCTAAAATTTTTTTGCAGTCTTCTGGCAACAGCTGTAGAAGCCATACCATTGATGACGCTGTATAATTCTCCTCTTCTGAAATGGTTGTTTGGCATATAGTTAGTTATGCAACTAAATCAAAGTACGTGAGTTTCCCTAAGAATACCAAGTATTTTACTGTTAATTTTCTTTACAATTTAAAATTAAGGGGCTCCCAGAATGGGCGGGGTGAACCGTTTTGCAGAAATAGCCGTTTCTTTGTTCATGCTCAATACGGTATTTTATATTACGGTTGGTTTAATCAATGCTTACGCCTTGTTAATCCTGTTATATAGACGCTGGTTTCTATTGCTAGAACTCTTTGAACCCAATAAAGCATTAAAAGCCCAAACCTTTTTTAGCATTGTTATTCCTGCAAGAGATGAACAAGCAAATATTGGCGCCTGTTTGGCCACTATTCTGGCCAATAATTATCCTAGTCATTTGTATGAAATCATTGTCATCAATGATCATTCAACAGATCAAACTGCTGCAATAGTTGAAAAATGGCAGCAAGATTATCCGCAATTAAAACTGATGCATCTGGCAGACCATATTGAACCCGGTTTAAATGCCTATAAGAAAAAGGCCATTGAACTAGCCATTGCCAAAACAAAGGGAGATTGGATTGTCTCTACCGATGCAGATTGTGTTGTTTCAACAACATGGCTGTCCTTATTAGATGCCTATATTCAGAAAACAGGGTTGGTATTTGTTGCAGCACCTGTAAAGTTTACCAATATGGGAAGTTTTGTCTCCTTATTTCAAGTACTAGACTTTATGAGTTTGCAAGGCATTACTGCAGCAGCCGTAGGCGCAGGAGCACATTCCATGTGTAATGGGGCCAACCTAGCTTATGAGAAAAAAGCATTTTACGCAGTTGGGCAGTTTGCGGGCATTGACCAAATTGCCTCCGGCGATGATATGTTGCTCATGCAAAAAATTAAGCAGGCCTTTCCAGGAAAACTGGGATTTCTATTTCATCAAGGCGCCATTGTTAGCACCCTTCCTATGCCCAATTGGAAACAGTTTATCAATCAACGAATTCGCTGGGCCAGCAAGGCAACCCATTACCAAGACAAGCGTATTTTCTGGGTATTACTCTTAGTGTACCTAGTAAACCTGAGTCTCTTACTATTGTTTATACTGGGATTTTTTAAAGGAGAACTTAGTCAATTCTTTAATTTACTTATTTTCAAAACCGGGGTAGAATTATTCTTCCTCTATCCTGTGAGTAGGTTCTTTGGCCAAACGGCACAACTCATTTATTTTCCCATCATGCAGCCCATACATATTTGTTACACGGTGATTGCGGGTTGGTTAGGAAAATTTGGCAACTACCAATGGAAGGGAAGAAATACTAAATAAAAACTGCACAGTTCATTGGGGGTAAACTGGTAGCTAATGGGCCTGTTTGTTTTCAGGCCACCAAGCGTACACCATCAAACCAATCATTGCAATAAGCACAAACGGAAAAAGCAAAAAAGATTTCATAGTGATTTGATTTGGTTTACAATACTGGGACACTGGCATTAAAGAAAGGTTTAATGGATATCTATTAAAGCTTGCTTAAAAAGATAGATACCATTACAAATTGGAACGTTGCCCAGCTAATTGTCAAATCGGTGAAATCAGATTTTAGGGGGGTGAGTAAGAAATGTTGCAAAAGGAACTTAGGCTATTAAGGACTGTTCCACTTTTGATTTATTGTCTAATAACAACAGTAATCCCAAACAGAGCCAAAAAAGACTACCCAATTTATCGGTTTCAATCATATCACTCATAAAATTGATAACCCCCAACATGGAAAGAACCAATGCAATACATAGGGCCACCTTGCTAAAAAATTGGTTTTGAAATTGGTGATAGAGAGACTGGGCTTTGAGTAGCATACCAAAATACAAGGCACAGAAAAGAACTAATCCTGGAATGCCTTGTTCACACAAAGTGAGCAAGAAATAATTGTGTACGGTGCTATGTTCTGGATTATCACTTACCCAAGTTTGAAACCTATTTACGGTATAAGTTTTGTATTGACTATAAAAACTATTGGGGCCAAAACCGGTGATGGGTCTTTCAACAAACATATTAAAACCAGCCACCCACCTATAAAATCGCTCAGCGTTAGAAACATCTTTTAAAGCAACTGTTGCTGCTAGATGTTCCTTAATATTGGTATGAAAAATGGTTCTGTCATGATCAGGCGCAAAACGCATATAGTTGTAATCAGTAGCTAGCCAGAGGGTAATAGACAGCAGCATTGCCACGGCTCCAATCAGCAATTGCTTCAACCATCTTTGTTGAATCACATAATACATGCCTACTCCTACCAATAAAGCCAACCATGCTCCCCTGGAATAGGCAAATACCAATGCAATTAATCCAACAATCATTCCACGCTTGATCCAAAATTTTTTTGAATTTTCTGCTGGCGTTAATTGATACATGATCCAAGCCACTGGTAGTAAACAAACCAGCATGGCTGAGTAAGTCACGTGATTTCTAAAAAAAGGAGTAATGGTTTTTTTTACAAGTTCAAATGAAAACCCGTAAAAGCTATGCCGGATCAGCGTTTGAAGCGCTAATAAAAACATGGGAACCAACAAATAGAAAGCCATTTTACTAATCCGCGCTTGGCTATCTAATAAAATCTGTGGGAGAATTACAAAGGGAACGATGTACCAAACTCTGGCTAAAAAAAACTTATATCCCAACATTGGATTGGTGCCGTAGGATGCACTCAGAAAGCTCCATGCCATCATCAAGACTACCACAAAAAAAAGTGGGGAGCTTTTTACATATTTGGGAAAAGAAGTTGGCTGATGTAAGAATTTCAGCACCGCCAATCCTGTAAGCAGCAACATGATAGGCTCATCCGGAAAGTCTAATCCAAGGGAAGAAGTTATTTGTAATTCAGTGGACAATGGAATCAACAATATCAGTAACCAAAACAGTTGTTCCGTTTTGTTAACACAATAATCAAAAGCAAATGGAAACAATAACCAAGCAAATGGTATCAACAAAATAGCCGGCTCTTTGAGCACAATGGCTAAAACCAGAGAAAGCATAAAAACAATGCTGGCTATGAGTTTGGACTGATATGAAAACAGCTTTGGCATTAAAATGCTTCTTCCCGGTGATAGACCAATAATCCCATCAGACCAAAAATTAAACTAGTCATAAAAGCTGCCAACAAAACCTCCCATTTATTGGGCTTTTCTGACTTGGCTGCGGGAACCGCTTTTTCTAACACATAGAGTGCGGGTGCATTATTATCAATAGCCAACTGAAATTCATTAGCTGCTTTTTGATAGCTATTCATTTGATCCAATATATTCTGCAGTTTGCTTTGGTTTAATTTAGTCTCCGCTACTGATAGCCCTGTAACAGTTGCCAGTGATTTGTACTCCCCTTCCATACCAGCAATGTTGGATTGTAGTTTTGCTAAAGAATTACGGTAATTCTCTTTCCAAATAGCGGCTTCTGTTTGCTGAACAATTTCTACCAAACGGTTCACAATTTTTGCCGAAAGGTCTTTCTCTTTTGTCCAAGCAAATACTTTTAGTTGACCCAAATCCGTTTTTTGAAAAGTCAGGTCTTCTCTTAATTCCAAGACCGCTTTTCTTCTATTAATCGCTTGATCTGAATTGGTTAATTTATAATACTTCACCAATTGAAAACTATCTACTAATTGCTTATAGACCGTATCCATACTGGCAATACCAAACAACCTATCTAAATCATCACCTGTTCCAAAATAAGAATAGAGTCCTTCAATATTGGCATTGAATAGCCTTGCCCTGTCGGCCAACGCCGGATTGGCTGGAACCAGAATGGCAAAAGACCGATAATACTTGGGAACTATAAATAAAGTGATGGTTGTAACCAACAAAGCTATGACCACAAAACCTGCCAATTGCTTCCATTTGTCTTGGAGCAGTTGTGCCGTTTTTTGTAGGTTGAATTTAGGATAAGTTGTGTTTGCTTGCATGGTGGTGAAAATACAAATTTAAGTTTTAGAACTACTGCTCAAGCATAGTATTAGATGGTAAAGTGTAGTTCATGACTAATTTATAACCAAATACAGACCAGTTTATGACTAGTTTAAGGGGCAACCACTACATTGCGGGTAAGACTTTCGTCTAAGGAAATAAAGGTCTCTGTACGCTCAATTCCTTTGATTTTCTGCAATTCATCGTGTAACACAAAACGCAATTGCTGAATGTCTTTACACACAATTTCTGCAAACATGCTGTAGTTTCCTGTTGTATAATTTAATCTTACTATTTGGGGTATTTTCTTCAATTCCTTGGCAACACTATCATATAAGGAACTTTTTTCTAGATAGATTCCAATAAAAGCAATAACATCGTATCCTAAAGCTTTTAAATCAATAGATAGTTTTTTGCCTTTCACAATACCGGATTCCTCTAATTTCTTAATCCTAACATGAATGGTACCGCCAGACACAAAGAGCTTTTTGCCTAGGTCCGCATAGGAAATTTCGGCATCGCTCATCATTTCCTGGATAATTTGCAGGTCTAGTTTATCTAAATTCAATTTAATGGACATAAATGATCTTTTTTTGAATTTTATCTATATTAATAGGCAAATTATTAAATATTTTCTATACTTTTTAAATTTTCTTTAAATTTTTTTAAATTTGTGATGAACGGCTGTATATTTGTACTCCCAACCGGGGAAAGCTCTTATATACTGTGGGGTGATGAAACTTTTGGCAGACATGCCCTCTTGTCTCGGGGGTGAAGATCATAGGATAAACATAGCATAGAGCCGTCCCGATTTATCGGGATGACCAGGGTCGACCACTGAACTTTGTGCTATAGCTAACTACTTCGTGGAGGTTCGACCCCTCCCCCTACAGCAATAAAAATCTCCTATTAAATTTCAATTTATAGGAGATTTTTTATTTTACGCGTTTGACTGAATCATCCTTTAAAAAATATAGTCTAATCGCAGATAGTTGCTTTGATGTTCTCTAACAATTGTTTGCACTATGTTTTTGTTGGCAACAGTATCTTTGGTACTGATTAACATACGAATACTAAACGCTCTTAAGGCATCATCAACGCTAAGTGTTCCCTCGGCACTATCTTTTCTTCCGTTAAAGGGGTAAGTATCTGGTCCACGCTGACATTGCGCATTGATGTTGATTCTACCTACTTGGTTGGCCAATTCGTCAATTAAATGACCAATCAATTTTGGGTTGGTTCCAAAAATACTTAGCTGTTGCCCAAAGTTGGATTGAACCACATAGTCAATTACCTCTTCAATATTTTTGTAGGATACAATTGGTACCACGGGGCCAAACTGCTCTTCCGTATACAATCGCATTTGTGCATTTACTGGATAAAGTACCGCAGGGTAGAAGAAAGTATCATTTACTTCACCGCCATTTTCATTAATGACTGATGCACCAAACTGCTTGGCATTATTAACAAGTTCTTTTAAATAATCTGTTTTGCCAGGCTCAGGCAAAGGGGTAATCTTAACATCTTTTTCCCAGGGCATCCCACATTTTAATTTAGCAACCCCTTCTGTGAATTTTTTAATGAAACTATCTACAACCTGCTCCTGAACAAAAATTATTTTTAGTGCGGTACATCTTTGACCATTGTAAGAAAGTGATCCAGCTACACATTCACTAACCGCTGTTTCTAGGTCTGCATCTGGTAAAACAATGGCAGGATTCTTTGCATCTAATCCCAAAACACTTCTCAATCTATTTGGCTTTGGATGCAATTTTTTAATGTCGCTGGCGCCTTTATTGGTTCCTATAAATGCAAAAACATCTATTTTACCAGTTTCCATTAAAGCCCCCACTGTTTCTCTTCCCTTGCCATAAATAATATTGATGACACCTTTAGGGAAACAATTTTGAAAAACAGAGAGCAATGGTTTTATAAAAAGTACCCCATACTTGGCTGGTTTAAATACCACCGTATTTCCCATGATCAGTGCCGGGATAAGGGTTGTGAAGGTTTCATTTAATGGATAATTATAGGGGCCCATACACAAGGCAACGCCTAATGGCACCCGCCTAACCTGAGCTATTACACCTTCTTCATTTTCAAATTTGGAATTGCGTCTATCTAAATTTTTCAATCCCTTAATGGTATCTTCAATATAAATACAAGTACGGTCAAACTCCTTTTCACTGTCAGGTAAATTTTTACCAATCTCCCACATCAACAACTTAACCACAGTAGAACGTTGCTTTTTCATTTCTACCAGAAATTGTTCCACATGAGCAATTCTTTTGGCAATACTCATGGTTGGCCACTCCCCAGTACCATTACTATAAGCAGCTACAGCAGCATCTAATGCTTCCAGCGATTCCTTTTGAGTTAGGAGCGGCGTTGTTCCAATAATATTTTTCTCAATACTATTGCCTGTATTGGTAGATACAGGAGAGACCACTTCATTCATTGGACCATCCCAAATTCTAAGTTCTCCATTTACTAGATACGCTCTTTGTTCAATGAAATCGTTTAGCTGCCATTCAGTAGGAATCTCAGCAACAAGAGGGAAAATATTCTTTAGCATGGTAAATTATGATTATAAATTGACTCTAATTATGAGATAAACATTAAATATGGGGTCTTTGTTCGCAACTATAGCATTTAATGAGTTTCCAACTATAGCTATCCCTAACATTATGATAACCTTTGAAATTTGTAACAATTTCAAATGAACATGTCACAGTTTGCTATAAAAGACTATTTACCTTGAACAAGGAGTGTCAATAACCTCCTTCCATATGCTTAAGACAGACGAACATTTTAATTACGATGTACTTTCCGCACTCAGTTCGTTGATAGCTGTTATAGACAAAACAGGCAACATTATAGCTATAAATAATAATTGGGATGAATTTGCTAATTTGAATGGGACAAAGAATCTGAAACTTACTTCTATTGGCAGTAATTATTTTTCAGCTTGTAATAACGCAATAAAATTCGGAGATAGTATTGCCGCAGAAACAATGACAGGTATTATTGCTGTTTTTGAAAAGAAAATAAAAGTCTTTGAACTAGAATACCCATGTAATACTGCAACAGAAAAGAAATGGTACCTGCTTCATGTAATGCTATTTGGGAAAGAAAGTTCTAGAGTGTTAATATCACACCAAGACATCACAACCAGAAAAAAAAATGAGGATTTCCTTATAGCTTCTGAAATTAGGTACCGTCGCATATTTGAAGCGGCCAAAGACGGTATTATCATTCTCAATGAAAGTTCCGGAGAGATCATTGATGTTAACCCTTTTCTAATAAATTTATTGGGTTATACTTTTGAAGAATTTTTGGGGAGACAACTTTGGGAAATTGGATTATTCAAAGATATTGAAGAATCAAAAAAAGCATTTGAAGAACTGAAGAAAAACAAGTACATCCGATATGAAGATATGCCACTTAAAACTAAAAGTGGTCAAATCCGGAATGTGGAATTTGTTAGTAATGTTTACGAGGAGAATAATAAAAATGTGATTCAGTGTAATGTTCGGGACATTACCGATAAGGTAAATACAAATAACCGATTAAGGGAAAATGAACAGAAATTAAGGTTGCTGAATACCTTACTTTTAGAAGAAACTGAAAGACTAAACGATGCACAATCAATAGCTAAAATTGGAAACTGGGATTTGGGTATCCCCGATTATAAGGTAACATGGTCCAGGGAAGTATATAAAATATTTGAAGCTGATCAGGAAACATTCATTCCGTCTGTAGAAATATTTTTTAAGCATCTACATCCAGATGATATTGAGAAAGTAAATAATGCTTTTAAAGAATCCTATATAAGTCAAAAGCTAAACTCGGTGGAACATCGGGTAATTACTTCAAATAAGGGGACAATATACATATTAGAAAATTGGAACGTGATTTTAGATGAAAAAGGAAATCCAATTCGCATTAATGGTACCTGTCAAGATATTACAGAACTAAAAAAGCTAGAACATGAATTGTTAGAAATGATTAGGCAATTACAAATTAAGAACAATGACCTAAATCAATTTGCTTACATAGTATCTCATAATTTACGTTCTCATATTGCCAAAATTCAAGGATTAATGTATCTATTTCAAAAAGAAATTGATAGTAAACCCAATAATCCAGAACTATTAAAAATTATTCTACATGAAGTAAATGGTTTAGACATTGTTATTCGGGATCTCAATAAAATTCTTTCCATACAAGATTCTGGAAATAAATCAATGGAACTTGTTTTATTTGAAACAATTTTAGAACAGATAGAACAATCATTGTCAGTTCAAATGGAAGAATCAAAAGCATTGATTAATTCCAATTTCTCCAATTCTCCTAAACTGGTTACAATAAAAAGTTACTGTTACAGTATCTTACAAAACCTCCTATCTAATGCCATTAAATATCGTTCTCCCAATCGTCCACTACAAATTCTCATCCAAACCAACATAGAAGGTTCATTTGTTTGCCTCTCCTTTAAGGACAATGGAATGGGTATTGATTTAATCAAGAATAGCAATAAAATATTTGGATTGTATAAAAGATTTCATGGAAATCTAATTCCTGGAAGAGGAATTGGGTTAAATCTTATCAAAATACAAATTGAATCACTAGGTGGCAGAGTAGAAGTTCAAAGCACCGTTGATGTAGGAACGGAGTTCAAAATATTTTTTCCACTAGTAAATTAAAAATAATAAAGCAGGTCCTGTTTGTAGGTGACAAAATACGCACAAACCCGATAGACGCAAGTTCTGCAAATGACTTGAAATTAGTTGATAGTCAACGCAATTTTTGACGATTTTGTTATATATCTCAATTATTTATTACCCTCCAAATTTATGATAGATTAATAAATTTATCCCTGGTTTTAAAAAATTTGAAAGTCTCCTCTTTCAGTAAAACAATAATATGTTTTTACTCATCAAATTTGCAGTTTTTGCAATAGGTCTTTTTGTGTTACTGCTTTATATGGCCAGCCATAAAAAGGGGTTTGCTTTTCTTTTTCTTGGTTTACACTATATGATTATTTTAAGCATTTCATTTACCTACATTTTATTTGAATCAGGGTATATTGTAAAATTTCCTCATTTTTTAAGAGTAGCAGCGCCATTGGGATATTTAATTGGTCCTTTTACTTATTTGTTTATTAGAACATTACTAAATAACGAAACCAAACTTCAAAAAAAGGATTATTGGCATTTTTTACCTTTTGCTTTACACTTACTAGAAGAACTTCCTTTCTATTTTTCTAGTACCTCTACTAAAACAGACATAGCCAAACAACTAGTAGGACAAGGATTGGTGGAGATGATAGAAGTAAATAGCAGTAGTGCATTAGCTGGATTACATAATTTACTAAAATTTTTAAGCGTAAACCTATACCTACTCTACTCTTTTAAATTTTTTAATCTATTTAAAAAGAATGCTCCACAATACATTTTAATTGAAAATAATAGGCTCTTATTATTTGCCAAACAGTTTTTACAATTAAAATTATTGGCCTTTTTACTTGTTTTAGGAGCTGCCCTTGTTGTAGTATTCACTAGTAATATTCAATTTAATCTGGTATTGCTTGATTTAAGTACGCTGTTAGTGATTGTTATAAATATTTACCTATTTATTTTGAATCCAAACCTACTCTATGGCATGCAATACTCATTTGCGTATGGAAAACAGCATGTAGAAAATCATAAATTAAATATGGTTTATTCGAGTCTTGAAAATGGCTCTACAGATGTTGCCGTATTCATCAATTCTGACTACAAAGTCATACATTATAATGCTGCTGCAGCAAAAGAAGTTTGGTCAATTTTTGAACATGAACTAAGAGCGGGAGATGATATTAGAAATTTTATTAAAGGCAGCTTTGAGCAACAATTCATGGAAGGATTCACTAAAGCAATTAATGGGAAAAAATTTTCTACAGAATACCAGTTCTTAAATTGCTCAAATCAACGTGATTCTTGGAGATTAATTGAATTATACCCAATTACCAATGACAAAAAAGATTTATTGGGACTAACATTCAATATGAAGGATATCAGTAACTTGAAATTCAGCGAAATTAAAATATCTGAATACCAAAACAAATTAGATGATATTGCTTGGAGAGAATCGCATTTGTTAAAAGCACCCATTGCAACTCTATTGGGTCTTTCAAAATTACTGTTAAAACCAGATAATAGCTTGAGTTATGAAGAAAAAATGATGTTGGTCAACAATATTCAAAAAGAAGTTGAACGCTTAGACGCTGTTATCAATAATATTGTTGACATTTCATCGGACAAGGAAAAAGAAAAAGCAAAAACTATTTAATGATCCACTATTTTAAATAGCTTTCTACAAAACTTTGCTTCACTTTATTCACTTGCGATTCCCAAATTTTTTTATAGTCAGTTTGCGTAAAATGGTGTGCCCTATAAGGCGCAGTCAGAATAATATTCTTTCCTTCTGTTTGATTAAGTGCCGCATAGAGCGCAGAAGATGGGCAGGTCTGGTCTATTAACCCAATTTCTGCAACTATAGTAGCCGTTGATCCTTTGAGTAAATGAACTGCGTCAAAATAGGGCAGGTTAGCTTCTAAAACAGTTTTGTCCAGTTTGTTATCAAACAAATAGGGCCAAGAGCCTTTTCTGCCTACCAAGCTTCCACCCCAATCACACATAGCTGGCACGGTTACAACCGCTGCCGTAACGCGCTTATCAAGACCAGCAGCCACTAGGGATTGACCACCACCTTGGCTCTCCCCAATGACCAGGATTCTTTTACCATCCCACTCGGGTAAACTGGTTAAATAATCAATGGTTCTAAGCAAGCGTTGATACATACCTAAGAAATAAGATTCATTTTTATTAGCAATTCCTATTTGCGCATATCTATTTAATTCGCCCCTATCCAAACTATCATAATACGCTTGGGATTGTCCATTTAACATGCCGTGAGCATTTAAGTCAAAAACCAATGCACCTTTTCCCATGCGTGCATAACGCAGTGCAATCTCAGGTTTAGATTTGCACCAGTCGCCATTTACGCCAGCAGCATGAAAATTTATGACAATGGGAAGGGAACTTTTAGCGGCATTGGTTGGCATGGCAAAATAGCCGCGTACCGGCTTGGGCGATGTGCAGTTGATTTCTACATCAAAGCACTGATAAGTAGGATCATTATTAGCTGCCGGTATTGAAATCAATTGTACGGGCAAGGCTCGCAAATCTTTTTTCTGTTTGTTCCAAAATGATTCTAAGTCTGCAGGTCTTTTTGTTCCTGGCTGATACAATTCGGGGTTGACAATTAAACCAATCCATCCTGAATCATTGGTAGTTCTAGCTTCAAAAACCAGGGTGACTGGTTCACTAACAATTTGATCAAAAACTACCAAGGAGTCTCCACTATAACTTAACTGATCCGAGGTAAAGCTGCTAAAATTGTGTTGCGTCTTCAGCGTAACTACTTGTGCTGATTTGTCTTTGATAGAAAGGACTACCCTTGCCCTATCACCATTATGATAAACGCCGTTTTCATGGCTTTGCCTAAAGAGAATTCCTTGAGCATGAACAAAGGAACCCACGCCCATTGAAAAGAATAAAATAAAAGCAACTAAGTATTTCATGATAATTTATCTAAATTAAAAGTAGGTCAATTAACTTAAAATATAAACGCTTATCTATTTACTAGTCAGAATAAATAAAAAGATTACAATTGGAATAGCTACAATAGAAGCAATTTTTATTTTTTTAAACTTTTCTTTTAATTTAATGTCATATTCTTTTTGAACTATTGTCCAATCACATTCTAATGCTAATAGTTCACCAAATCCAATTATTTTTATGGAATTCCATTTTATTTCATTAGACAATGATTTTTCTTTTATGCTACTTTTAATAATTGACTTATAAAGTATATTAGAATTTGATGGCTTAAATTTTACTAAAATATCAGCTAGTGCATCTGATTGTTTATTTATTTCATTATACACCATAGTAGAATCTTCCTTCCATTTATCGATGGCAGTTTTTCTGATGCTTGAATCAAATAAAGAGGAAAAGTTTTCTTTTAAAAAAGAGGCATTTTTTTGTAATTTCTGCGCATAGGCAGCATTTGAAAGGGAGAGTACTAATAAGAGAACTGGTATTGTTTTTTTCATGCTTTATTATTTAATGACTATTTATAAATTATAATGTAGATATTGTTTAATTTTTTTAGATAATTTAAAAGGGTAATGTAACTTTATTTAAGGATAGCACAAATTAATAAAATACATTAATTAGTCTGAGGTTCAATAATTATATAGCTACTATCTTTTTCAAATTATTTTACTCTCCGAAAACTAGCTATTGTTTAAAACTTGAATTCTTTAGCATATTTAAATTAATTAGCAATATGATTTATATACATAAAATAGTTGGCATTATATTTTCACTTTCCTACATTTCAATTATACTTATTGTATTAAGTATTATAAAAAATATAAAATGGTTAACCTATACAATGGTTTGTACATTAGTATTTTTTTCTACTCAATTTATTTCTAATAAATTAATGCATCTATTAGAACAACCTGAAATAAGAAAAACCCCCGATGAAGTATCAAATGCAGATGCAGTAGTAGTATTAGGGGGAATGTTGGGGCATACTAAAACAAATTCCGGCAATACATTTGAATGGAATGATCCAGATAGATTTTTTGGTGGAATTGAATTGATAAAATCAAAAAGGGCTAAGTATTTAGTATTCATGGGAACAAAATTACCTTGGACAAACGCTAAACTAAATGATGGTCAAATTCTAAAAAAATACAGTATAAATTTTGGTATACATAAGGATTCAATACTTATTACAGATGAAGTAGAATCTACAGAAGCTGAAGCAAAAGCAGTTAATAAACTATTTAAAAATAAAAGAATTAAGATATTATTAGTTACTTCAGCATTTCACATGAAAAGAGCTAAGATAATATTTGAAAAAGCAGGTTTCTTAGTAGAAACTTATCCGGTTGACTTTCGTACAAATGATGACAAAACAAGTATTTTAGCGTTTATGCCAACTATTGGAAGTTTGGCACAGTCTGAATTTGCTTTAAGGGAGTTATTGGGAATTATGATTTATACTTTAAAGCGTTGATAATCTATTATTACTATTTTCTCTTGGGAGATAAATCTATGACACATCTAAACCCTATATAAGATTTAGCGGTATCTTGATATTCATAATTACGTGTACTAACTTGTAAAAAATAACCTATATCCTTCCAGCTTCCACCTCTTACAACTTTCCTTTTTTCGCGTGGTTTATCATTCATATTTGCATCGTATGAAATGTCGGGACTAAAATCAGAAATAAAATTATACGCACCTTCATAAAAATAAGACCCAGTCCATTCAGCAACATTACCTACCATATTATAAAGACCATAATCATTTGCATTATATTGTTTTGCTGGAACAGTATAGAAACCACCATCTTCTGCATAATTACCTCGCCCTGGTTTAAAATTAGCTAATAAACAACCCTTTTTGTTTCGCAAATAATAATTACCCCATGGATACATAGAATTTTGTAATCCTCCTCTAGCAGCATATTCCCATTCAGCTTCAGTGGGTAATCTATAGCTACCATCTACTGAAAATTTATTCTTTTCTAAATAAGAATTTTGAATATGCGTTCTCCAATGACAAAAAGCAACTGCTTGTTTCCATGTCACTCCAACCACAGGATAATTACCAAATGAAGGATGTGAAAAATAACGTTTGGTCATTGGGTCATTATAGCTATAAGTAAAATCCCTTATCCATACAAGTGTATCGGGATATACTGGTTCATCATAGGATTTAATAAAAGCAGATCTATTAATATTTGTGTTTTTATTTTGGGCTGCTTCCTTTAAATCAAGATATTCATAATGAAATATTATTTTAAATGGATCTATTTCAATTTTACCATTTATTCTAAATGGAAGATCCTCAATTAATTTATTACTTAGTTTTTCCAAATTTGTTTTATCATATTTAATGGTACTTGCTTTAATCCAATCAATATTATTAGTAGTGTTAGACCCATTTAATTTATTATCAGATTTAAAATAACCTAATTCTGTTGCAGCAATAGAATCTCTTGTCCAAATAACGAAACTTCTATATTGGTTATTAGAAATTTCAGTTGCATCCATCCAAAAACCAGCAATTGAAACGGTTCTAGATCTTTGTATTAGGTTACCTGTAATATCCTCATCGCTAGGACCTATACGAAATTGGCCAGATGGGATTTTAACCATATTTATAGGGGACTTCTTATACATATTATAAGCAGAAATAACTCCATGTAATTGTCCATCATCTTTATTACGCTTTGGTAAAACATGAAATGGTTGGGAACAAGAAATAATGAAACTAATAGATAATATGTATAGAATTTTTTTCAAACTGTTTCTTTAGTAATTGAAAATAAAAGAAATATAAATTTATTTTAAAAGTAAATAGTTATTCATAAATTTCTCTTTCTTCTTTTTTTCAAATAAGGATTTGTATAAGTAATGATTTAAATATGCACTACCAACTCCAATTAAAACTGCGCCAACAAAATTGGATGAATAATTTTCTCCTAATTGTGATCTAGAATAAACAACTCCAGATGCCCATAAATAAGATGGAACAACATAATACCATTTGGGATTATTAATGGCAAATGTAGCTGCAGTATTAAATGCAGTTGTACTATGTCGTGAAGGAAGGGAAACAATAGTATATTGGCCTAAAGGATTGGAAAAGAAACCTGTATTAACATTTTGCTGTTTATAAATAGATGCTTTTATAAAATCAGTTACTAATTCATTGATTATTAATCCACCAGTATACCTTAAACCTTTCAATTGTAATTCTTTATCTTTTTTTATTAAACCCTTTGTTAAATAGAAAAATGGCAATCCAAAAGAAATTGGATAAATTGAATTTGCGAACAAAGTATAAGCACCTTGATTTTCATATAAAAATATATTATTACTCGGATTAGATGGAGGCGTACTTTGCGCAATCGCATAGTAACTTAAAAATAAAAACGAGAGGCAACCTAAGATTCTTTTAATTAATTGATTCATGGTAATATTTTTAAACTTACTATTTTTTTTTATGGATACTTATTTTCAGATTTAACAAAATGGAGAATAGCGTTATGAGATAAATCTGTAGAAACGTATTTAATATATTGTTTTTTTAAGGAATCGGTTATTACAATTATGGCAGAATTGGGAGGTTCCAAACCAAGATTATCAGCTACAATAATTATTTCATTTTTTAAAGAATAAGCATTCATTTTAAAAGAAAATCTTACAGGTTTTTTTTCATCCGTGCTAATTTCATTTCTAAATACCACCATGTTATTATTATAAATAATAGAGATAGTATCATGGTCAAATTTTCCATTATCAAAAATATCAATAGTCACTGAGTCAGCAGCGGTATATAAAACAATAGGATTTAAGCTAATTCTATTTTTTAAACTGTCAACGCTTAAAGTAGATGAAATGCTAATATTTTGGGGTGCTAGTGTAGAATTAGTAATAAATTCCTTGGGTATTAAATCTTCTCTAGAAATGGATTTTGTTATAGATGTATCATTTTTGTTAAATAGTATATTTTGTTTAGCAATTGAATTATTTGATTGAGCGTTTTTCACTGAGGAAACGTTCTTAGGGGGAATTATTGCTATACTTTCAGATTTAATATTTTTGTCTTTTTCATATTTTTTTAAATAGGAAGTATCTACAGACAATAGAGAAGAATCAATTATGATTTTTTTTGAATTTATATTTTTTCTATTACTGGTAGTAGAGATTGTATTTCTTTTATTTATAAGAGAATCTAATGAATTTGATTTTTGTGTCTTAATTAATTTTACTTTATTTTTTATGGAATCTGTATTACTTGAATCTATATTAGGTACTTTATTATTTATTTTACCTAGTAATTTATCATTTTTACTAACAAATATTTGACTACTATCCCTAGGCTGATTTTTATTAACAAGTAATTCTTTAGAGAGTCCCAATGGTTTCAATGGTTTATTTAAAAGCACATTTCCAAGAATAAATTTATTCTTTAAATTCTTATCACGAATTAATAAATCAGCTTTGTATTTTCCAAATATTATTGTATTATTTAGAGTATCTAATTTTTTATTAAATTTTATATTATAAGAAATATCCGTACCATTACGTTTAGATATAATAGAACCTTTAGTACTATCTTCTGTTAAATCAAATCCATAGTCATCATGCCTACTATTAATTGGGCTTGGTAAATGAATAACAAGATCATTTCCACCTAATATTTTAAGTTTCACCTTATAAACATCTAATCCACCTAAGCCTTCTCTTCCATTTGTACTGAAATATAAATAGTCATCTATACCAAATGAAGGAAATACTTCATCCCCATTTGTATTTAAAATATTTAGTGGCATTGGTTTTGTCCAAGAATTACTACTATTTGATTTTTCAGAAAAGTAAAAATCAAATTGATTATTGATATAGTTACTTATAAATATTAATACTTTACCGTTGGGACTAATGACCGGCTGTAACATACTATAATAACCCTCTCCTAGTGTAAAGCTTATTATTTCAGAAATTTTTGAACCGTCTAATTTAGATTCCGCTATTCTCAAATAATTAGGTATACTAGTATTGACTTTTTTTGAAAAGAACTGTTGAAATATTGTAAAATATATTTTACCTGTTTCAATTGAATAGGTGTAGGAAGATGGATTTGAAAAAATTGTTTCATTACTATTTTGTTGATTAGAAGACTCAATAAATGAGTTTAAGCGTAATTTATTGCTTGATGAAAAGTATTTGGATAGATCAGATCCTTTGGGGGCCGAAAATATTTGTTCTTTATTAACCCAAATTAAACTGTCTTTAACTAATGCTGGATATAATGTATAAATTGCTGATTTTTTAGCTTCCAAAATTGTGATACTAGTATCTTCTTTATTTAATCTTGCTATATTATCGTAACCATTTCTTTTTTTTTCAAAACCAGTTACGCCTAATAAAAACTTTGATGCTAGAGTATAATTACCGTTCATTGCTGATAATTCAGCAAGATGCAATCTTTCTACTGAACTGAAATTAATATTAGATTTGACTAATGTATCGTAACAAAATTTAGATTCTTGGTATTTCCTTATCTTCCAATAACAATCTGCTAGTATTTGAAGAGACTTCAGGTCATTTTTGAAGTTAGGAATAGTCCTGAACTTAACAAGGTCTTCAATAGCTTTATCGTATTCTAGATTATCTAAATTAATCATTGCTGATTTATATATTGGATGATTATAAATCCCAATATCAATCTGAGCATTAATTGAATAGGCAATTAATAAACAGATCAAAAGAATTATAAACTTTTTACTAAATATGTCTCTTTTAAATAATAAACTAAAATTCAGAAACACACTTAATCTTTATTTAGATTGATGAAATAAACAACTTCATTATGCATTAAATCTGTTGTTAAATAAATCTTTTTTTGGTTATTTAATTTATCACGAATTATTAGTAGTGCAGAATTAGGTGCTTCTATTCCTAGATTTTCTGCAATAATTACCATTTGATTTTTAAGTGGGTCGTCATTTAATTTTAAAGTAAATCTAATAGGATCTTTAACATTTGTTCCAATTTCTTGTCTATCAACAACTAATTTATTATTAAAAATAACTGAAATAGTATCGTGATCATATACACCATTATCATATACTTCAATAAATAATGAATCAGAAAATGTATTTACCATAATTGATTTTTTGTTCTCTCTGGTGGTAAGATATTCTCTTATTCGATCTTGTTCAGCATTAATTGACAACATATTTTTTGGTGAATTAGTAGTGGTTTTCTTTGAGTCATTTATGCCAAATGTATTGGTTTTAGATGAAGGTGTACTATTGCCTGTAGAAGTATATTGTTTACTAAGGAAAGAGCGAACAAGAGATTTATTAGGATCATCTTTTGGTACGCTTTCTGAAGGTTTTTCAGTAAAGGTATAAACTTGGGTTTTAGAATTATTTGTATTTTTGTTTGGACCTTGCGATGGTACAGTATTTACTTTAGGCTTTATATAAAAATCAGCTGTAGGTATTTCTTTAGCAACAGGAATTGTTGGTGATTTAGCTTCTGTGGTTTCATTATTAGAAGACTTGCTTGCTGTTACTGAAGAAGGATTAATAGAATTAGATTTTGTTATTCCAGTAGAAGTTGGACCATTAACTGAAACGTCAGTAGGCACTAACTTGGGTGCTGTATTTGATCCTTTACTAGCATCAAGCTTTGCTTGTGTTTGCGTTGTTGTAATAGCTTTTGAATCAATATCCTTTTTAGCACCATTATCTATGGTAGCAGATGGAATAAATAAATTATTAATATTGATTGATTCAACTTTTATGGATGTGTCAGTATGTATTTGTTGCCAATCTTTATTATTGCTTTTACTTACATAAACTTCTGTTCGTCTATTTACTGATTGTGTGGAAGATTTATAATTAGTTTCAGAACAAGGATTAATTAGGAATTCATTTCCAAAATGACTTTCCTTAAGTCTTGATTCAGATATCCCTTTGCTTTTAAGATAAGACAACATTTCTTTTGATCTTAGGGCAGATAATTTAAGATTGTATGCAGGCTTACCAGAACAATCAGTAAAGGATGCAGCAATGCCATAATATGATGGATTATCTTTTAAGTATTTGATTAATGAATCTAACACTATTTTACTTTCCTTAGATAGTGTTGATTTTCCAAATTCGTAATTAATGACAAACTTATTTAAAACAGAGTCCGTATTTACAGGTTTAGGTTTATTTCTATCTTCTAATAATACTGTTTCTAGAACTAGAGGTTCTAATTTATCAATAGTCTCAACAAACATTTCTAAATTTTCTGGCTCATCAATTATAATTGCTTTATAAATAGAATTGGGTCTGCCTTTAAATTGATACTTACCGTCATAATCAGTTAACAAGCTATCTTTTAAAATCCAATTGCCATCAGTATCTTTTTCGTAAATTAAGACAGACCTGTCTGAAATAGGTTTTTTTGTATCAACAAATAATAATTGTCCTAAGATCTTAATGTATTTTTTTTTATAGTCAAAATAATAATATTCGTCTTTGCCAGATCTATCAGAAACAAAATAGCCTTTTTCAGCATCATCTGTTGTTGAAAAATGAAAATCATCATTTGATGTATTAATAGGATAAGGAAGATGGTTTACAATATCGTCTCCTCCCATTATTTTTAGCTTAACCTTGTAAATATCTAATCCGCCAAGTCCTGCACGACCATTACTATTAAAGTAAAGATTTCCAGAAGCATCAAAAATTGGAAATAACTCATCCCCAGAAGTGTTAATAGTAGTTAATGGGAAAGGCCTACCCCAATGATTATCTTTGTATAGGCAATAATAAATATCAAATTGATCCGCATTTTTATTAGAAAGAAAAATTAATACAGTACCATCAGGACTTATCACTGGATTTATCATCGTATAGTCACCTTCACCTAAAGAAAATGTAACTAAATTTTTTAAAGAACTTCCTTTAACATCCGCTTCTGCAATACGGGTACGATAAATATCGTCTACATCATTTTTTATGGTAAAATAAACTTTTTTGGTGCCTGGCAAGTAGCTAATAGTCACTGGATTAAAAATGGTTGACCCTGATTCTTCCTCTAGTAGAATAGATTTTTTTGTTTTGGCTTTTTTATAATTATTTTTTTTCATGTCTTTTAAACTTGCCATAGATAAAACAGGCAAATTCGGAGACTCCATGGTCCAAAACAAACTATCCCCATAAAGTACTGGAGAAATTGTTTTTTTATTTAAGTTACTATTAGTGTTATCTAAGTGTTGAACACTATAATCTAATGAATCTAAAAAATATTGTTTCGTATTTTGAAATCCAAAAAGTATATCTTTCTCTTGATCCATACCTACCAAAAAACGTGAGGCAATATCATAGTTTTCGTTCATGGCATTTAATTGCGACAAGTGAAGTTTACTAGAAGCAGATATGCTTTTTGATGCAATTAATAAATTATCGTATGTTAGTTTAGCAAGCTTATAATTTCTTAATTTCCAATAACAATCAGCCAATAATCTTAAAGCCAAAGTATCATCATATGCACCTGCTTCAGACCTCCTGTATAATTCTATTTTTTCTGATGATAATGAAAATTCCTTACTATTGTATAAGAGGATAGCTGACTTTAATTCTTTATTTTTAATTCCTTTCAGACTCACCTGAGAAAATGTATGTTTGGAAAAAATAAAAAGAAAAATAAATAATATATAAGTTGGTTTGGAATGTAACATATCAATATTGAGGTAATTATAAAATATTTATTTAAATAAAAGGGATTAAACTATTTTTTTTAATTCTAATTTTAGAATATTCTTGAGATTCAAATTTTCATTCGGCTGAATATCATTAGCCCTAATTTCTCGTTTCATTTTATTTTTAAATGTAATAAGCTGTCTAATAATTTGAACGAATACTAAGTATAAAATAAAAGCAAAAGCAAAATATAATATCCAATAGGCAGTAGTTAAAAAAGCTATTCCAATGAATATTAAATGTAAGATGCTCAACCAAAATGTTACTTGATTATGAGTTAATCCTAACTCACATAATAAGTGATGAATATGCATTTTATCTCCCTTGAAAGGGTTTTTATTCCTATAAATACGAACAAAAAATAGTCGTACCAAATCTAAAGTTGGTAATCCAATAATTGAAAGAGAGAGAATAAACCTTGTACTAAAAGTAAAATTCAAATTATTTTTAGGTTCTTGAATAAATACTAGTGTAAATATACCAAGAACTAATCCTAAAAATAAAGAACCAGAATCACCCATATATATGTGTGCAGGTGACTTGTTGTATAAAAGAAAGGCAAAAACAGAACCAGTTAAACCAAATGCCATTGCAGCATAAAAATATGACTGATTTATAAAAAATATTATCCCATAAATAACTAATGATATTATAGCAATTGATGAGGCCAAACCATCAATACCATC
Source organism: Bacteroidota bacterium (assembly GCA_947460595.1). GTDB lineage: Bacteria > Bacteroidota > Bacteroidia > Chitinophagales > Chitinophagaceae > Sediminibacterium. Next base: position 26,549 of record CANHGS010000003.1, read on the forward strand.
TATCAAATTAAAAGAGTTGATGCAAATTAATATTATGAGACTATTTATTACTATTGAAAGAATAGATGAAGGGATAAAAATATTAGGAAACAGCACAGTTGGAATTCCTAATTTACACAAGTAAATCAGTATAAAACAAACTATAAATTGGGAGAGTAATTTTGTAATGGGTTTATAAATCAATAAATCATCAGCAATGCCAGACAAAAATATAATTAATAAGGCAGCCCTAAAATAGGGAGCATAGAATGGAGCTTGTAAACCACCATTTAAAAAACATAAAAAGGGTATTAAAAAACCAAAAACAATTGCTACACCTCCTAGCAAAACCGCTTTTTTGATTTTTTTTTGTTCGTCAATCGAATTATCTAATATATTAAATTTTATACATGCTTTAGAAACAATTGGAACTAAAAATAACGTAGTTAAGAAAGTAGAAATAAAAATTATAGATAATAAAGAAAACATTTTAATTAAATATTAAATGAATATTATAGAACTTAAAGTTTTAGTTTACAGATTTTTTAAATAAATAAAATAAAGTTCTTTATAAATCTAATGATATCTAAGTGAAGCTTCTTAATATGCTTATAATTGTTAATTTTTTGAATTAAATATATAATCTATAATAGAATTTTGGGATTAGATGAGAGGTCTACTCGGACTAATTTATTGTACTAATGTTTTATTATAAAAAGGATAATCTAAAATTTTATACATCATTTTATCATTTAATAGTTGGTTTAGTAAATGAATATGTTTTAAATTATGTACATCTGTACCAGCCCAATGATATAGTTTATGATCTAATAGATATTTTGCTGTCTTTCTAATGTTTTTTCCATAGTGATTTACCAAACTAAGTAGATTTAGTTGCAAGTGACAACCCATCCCTACTAGTTTTTGAATATAATTCATGTTATTTTGTAAATAATTATATCGTTCAGGATGTGCTAAAATGGGTTGAAATCCTAAAAGTTGTAATTGAAATATTTCTTCTTCTACATTTTGTGAAATGTTTAAATAACTCATTTCAATCAATATATTTTTATCTCCAAAATGTATTAATTGATTATTCTTTCGTAGGTGCGTAAAAGAACTATCTAAGTAATATTCAGCAGAAAATGATACTATTTCAGGTAAATTCAATTTGTCAAAATCTAAATTAGTTGTTAAGTTTAAATAAGAATTATTAATTGTATGTTGACTATTAGGATAAATCGTATCTATAATATGTGGTGTAGGTATTATTTTAGAGAACCCTAATTTTTTCAATTCTTGCATAAGGATTAAACTATCTTGAACAGATGATGCTCCATCATCAATACCTGGCAAAATATGATTATGCATATCCACCTCTAAGAAAGAAAAATCACTAATTTTTTTATTTTTGTTATTACAAAAAGAAATCATTTAATATTTGTATTTAATGATAATTTAATTTCGCTATTTAATTTGACTAGCGGATGAACATTATTAATTATAGGGCGATATTCTGGATGTTCATGTAAACGCCATTTAATTGAGAAATAAGGTATAATAAACTGAATTATTTTTCTTAATGGTTTTAAATAAAGGGTGTACCATCTAGGAGTTATCCCAACCGATTTCCATGCACCCCAATCTTCTTGATGTACTTTAATTCTAGATGACATGTTCTTATTAGTTGCACCACCAGTGCGCATGTAAACTAATATTTCATGAATAGTTTCAACAGAAATTTGATGTTTTAATAAAAAACGAAGCATAATTTCATAATCTGCTGCAAAGTTGAAATCGGTATTAAATACCCCATAATTTTGATAAACTTCCTTTTTTACATAAAATGTAGGATGTGGTAACATCCATCCTTTGTAAGGCAAATTATGATTATAATCATCTGCTTCCCATACCCTATGAATTTCATTTAATGCATGTTCCTTAACATAGATTAAACTACCATATACTGCATCACAATTAGTTTGCTTAAAACGATTTACAATTTTAGCTATAACATCAGGTCCAGAAAAATAATCATCTGAATTTAAAAATCCAATAACATCTCCAGAAGCTAGTGCTAATCCTTTATTCATTGCATAATAAATACCATTATCTGGTTCAGAGATGATTTTAGTTACATGTGAAAATTGTTTTGCAATCTCTAATGTTCTATCGGTACTTCTGTTATCGATTATAATATGTTCAATATCTAAATGTGTTTGTATAGCTATACTTTGGAGATTCCATGCTAATGTAGATGCACTATTAGAAGTACATGTAATAATTGTAACTTTCATAGTAAAGAAGTATGATTACTTGAAGAATGAAATTATATTAAGGAAAAATTATCTAGTCCTTACTGCACGTACATTGTATTTAACATACATTGGAGTTTCGCCCTTAAACCCATTTAGAAAATACATATGCCATGCACTAAGCTGATCAATTTTAGTAGAGCTCCAATAATCTCCAATTGTAAATCCTCCAATACTGTCTTTATATAGTTTAAGAATACTTAATTCATCTATACTCGGTAGTCTCCAACCAGAATCTAGTGAACCACAAGTTGACACAGCTGTATTCCAATCCATTAAACGAGGAAAATCTTTTTCAGCCACTATTAAGTTTCCAATAATTTTAGGTGTACCTATAACTTTAAAATTGGTATTTTTATTACAAGAAAGTAATAAAATCATACATAGAAATAATAATGATTTACATTTCATTTTCATGGGATTTAATTTTTTTAAATATTTAGATAAAAATTAAGCTTTTGAATTAGGAAATTCTTTTTCTTACGGGTAAAGCTGGATCTCCAGTATATACAGTGTTTTCTGATAGATTTTTCTTTGCTACGGCATTGACACACAGAACTGCATTTTTATTACAAATAACATTTGGACAAATTATAGCCTTTGCACCTATCCAAACTCCAGATTTTAAATTGATAGGGCCTGTCTCTAAATCAAAAGATTGTTTTTTATAATTATGATTCCCCGTCAAAAGAAATGCACCTTGAGAAATACAAACATTATCTTCTATGATAACAAAATCTAAATTATCAATCCATACGTTTTCACCAATCCAACAATAATCACCAATTGATAATTTCCATGGAAATTTAATATTTATACAAGGTTTAAAAACTATTTTTATTCCTAAATTGGCTCCAAATAATTTTAGAATAAAAGACTTAAATATAGAGGGGTATGGGATTGCTGACTTAAAAAATATTATATTAAAAAGAATCCAAAGTATCATTTTTGGTTTAGATGCACCTATAATCAAGGTATGCTTGAAACTTTGTAAATTTTGAAAGGACATTAGTTAATTAAATAAATGATTATAATCAGAAATAAGGTTTGGATTACTAATATATTCATGAGCAAGATCCCATGCACCTTTGCAATAAAGATTGAAACTTTCTTGTTCCCATTTAGCCGCTTTTTCAATAAATGGGACAAGGGGATAATTTTGATTTAAATTAATATCCCAACCTGCATTCTTCTTGTTTAAATCTAACCATGGAGTTTGATCACTAATTAAAACTGGACGACCGCTCAAGAATGATTCAAAAATAGAATGTCCAAAGTTTTCACCTTGTGTTGGAAGACAATACAAGTGATGTTTTTGAATAAGAGGCAAGATATCAATCGGAATAATTACCCCAACATACGTTACTGTAATGTTATGTGGTAATTTTTTTATGACTGATAGACATGATAACCAATATTCTTTATCTCCAATAGGTCCTGCAATAGTTAAAGTAATATTTGATTTAACTAGCTGTAGATTTTGCAGTAATATTTTTAAATTTTTAATTTCAACAATCCTTGCTATAAAAACAATTTTTAATTCGCCCTTATTTTTAGTAATTGGACTAAATGCTGGTTGATGTAAATCTGGTAAATTATTAGCCAATATAATATTAACTTCTCCAAAATATTTTTTGATAGTAAATTTTTCTTGCCAGGATGTAGCATGAAATAAAATATGTTTATGAATACTAAATAATTGAATAACTGCTAGTAAGATTCTTTTCTTAACGTAAGTATTTAAATAATGAATAGCACTTTCAAATAAAGCACCGCGAGGGCATAATACTACTTTTATAAAATTGAATTTCACAAAACATATAACTAAGGGCTTTAACACAAACCAATAGCTCCACATATGGTTTAAATAAACAAATTCGGGATTAACTTCATTTAATATGTTGTTGATACTCTTACTATTTAAATTACTTTTAGAACAGTAAAAAACCTTAATCTCCGAATTAACAAAAGGCTTTATCCAGGAATTTGTATCTATTTTTGAATAAGACTTGTTTTCAGTTATATCAGAATCAGAAGTAAATACATACACATCATATTGGTATTGAAGTGCTATTGATAAATTAAAAAGACTTTTTATTGGTCCTCCAGCCTTATAACCCGGATAAAACCAATCGGAAAATATTAAAATCTTCTTTTTTTGCAAAATAAATAAATATTAGTTAGTTGTATTTTGTAAATGCACTAAATTCTTTTTAAAATATCCTTTATAATAATTAACAACTAATCCATAAATTATAACTGATTTAACAATGTGACCAAGTATGGTTTGAAGTTCACAGTCTGGTCTAATTGAATAATTTAATATTGGGAATATAAATAGAAAGAAAAAGGGAGAAACTTTTGTCCAGCCACTAACAATCTTGAAAATTATTGCAAATAAGAGACCAAATATAAATCCAAATATAAAGACACCTAATTCTCCATATGCTATGTATCCATCACCTAATATACCAATCCCCATAGAAGTATCATCATTAATACGTGTGCCGGAAAATTGATTAAATATTTTTTTATCTCCAGCTCTTAATTTATCTGGAGCTAAAAGTCTGGGAAGTAATGCAGCTTTAAAATATTCAATCACAACTGTTAGCCCTTGAAAGTTTCTATAACGATCCATATTGTCAACTACACTAGCAAGTATCCAACCTTGGTTAATTCGAGTTATTGAATTAATGAAGTTATCACTATAAAATACATTATTAGTTTGATTATTGTTTTGAATAAGTTTAGATGACTTTATAAAAGTATTCAATCCGGCTGTTTCTTGTCTTCCTAATGCTTCACGATAGGTAGATTTAGAATTTTGTATAAAAGATACTGCAATAAATGCAATGAACATTAAAAGTACTTTTTTAGGGTTTGTTATTTTTTTAAAATAAAAATAATAAATGATAAAAAAAACAGTCCACATGACAAAATCATGAAACATCCCGTATCGTAGTGAAATAATAAATTCATAACCCAAAACACCAATAACATATTTCCAATTAGCGCTAGGATTTAAAGAATACAAACCAAATGCACCTATAAAACGAATTAATGACAATAGATATATTAAAAAAGCAATCTCGGTAGGGAATAAACTAGCAATAAAACTTAATGCAATTCCTGCGTAGAGCCACGATTGAAGAACTTTTTTATTTATCGCAGATTCTAATTGAATAAGTTCAATATTGGGTTTAAATAATAGGGGATTCTTAATGATATTAACTCCTATTAATATACCCAACAGACCTATGGATGCAATATAAAAATAATGATCCGCTGTAATTCGCATTTTATAAAACACATATTCTTCTGGAATTAAATAAATTATGGCAGGTGATAATAAATAATTTATTACGTATAACATTAAAAAGAATTCTTTAAAAGAAACTTTATTATTTAAACTAATAAAAAAATACCAGCACGAGATAAATCCAATTAATAAAGCAATTAAAATCGAAATCTCCATTAAATATTATTGAGTAAAAGCGTTAAAGAATTGATGGTAGTATTATAATTGAATTTCTGAATGTAAACTTGAGAATTAAAACCATTTGAAGTTGAATTAGATTTATTATTGAGATAGTGTAACATTGAATTGTATAAAGCTATTTGATTATCTGATTCAAAAATTAAACCCGTATTAGGTGTAACCAAATCTATTGCTCCACCACATTTATCACTTACTATTACTGCCAAGCCAGACGCCATAGCTTCATTTATAGCTAACCCCCAGGTTTCATTTGGTCCTTGTGATGGCAAAATCAATACATTTCCTAAACGATACACGAATGGCATTTTTGATTGATTTTGAAAACCCAAAAATATAATACGAGAATCAGACTGAGAAGCCGTTTTCATTGTACCAGACAAAACACCATCGCCTACAAATAGTAACTTAGCTGTGGTATGAGTTAATTGCTTAAACGCCTCTATTAGTAATAATGGATTTTTCTTTTGCTCAAATTTACCAACAAATAGAAAGACAAAATCTTTTTTGTCAATTCCTAATTCTATTTTCCATTTTTCTATTTCAGTTTTTTGTTGATGTGTAATAACGCTAAAACGTTGATTATCTATAGCATGTGGACCAAACAACAATTGATTATTTTTCAAACCCATCATCTTATAATAATCATAATTTGATTTTCCAACAAATAGAGCGTAATCAACGTGTCTGTAAATCCAAATTAAAAATATTCGTCTAATAAATGATTTAAAAAATAATAAATTACCACCGGAATTATCAAGTAAGGTAGAATCTCCTCTGAAAATAATGGGAATACTACCTTTAAAATATCTAATAATAGCAAGATGGCTTTTGAAACTCCAACCATACACTAATAAAGAATCAGGATTGAACAACTCAATAGTTCTAATTAAACTTGGGTTATTAATACCGTAAAAATGATGTGATCCAGGATCAGTTGCAGTATTTTCTATAAAACAATAATCATAGCCTTCTAACAAATCAATATCCCACTCTCTCTTAATATTAAAATCAGGATCAATAATGTCTCCACTTTTAGATTGCCCCCAAGTATAAAACACTTTTATTTCAAATACATCATTCTGAGCCAATTTCTTAAAAAATGGTGCATTGTATTGTATAGGATGGGAAGTGATTATTGCAATTTTTTTCAATGAATATTTATAGTAGAATTTATTAGCTCAGCAATATTTATAAAAAGCGTATGTTAAAATAAAGAATCAAGAAAATCAGCCAATTTTTTTGTTACAGATTTAGCCGAATATTCGCTAAACTGTTTTTGGTTAATATTATTTTTAAATTGTTTAGAATTAGAATTTATAAATTCAAAGAAAGAGCCAACAAAATATTGTCTTATTTTTTCAATCCCACTATCTAAGTCAAAAGTTAAAACACTACCTATACCTAAGTTTTCAATAAAGTTAACAGCAGTGCTTTCTTTGTGTAATAAAGCATACAGTTTTTTGTTACTTAAAACTGCTTGATAAACTTTTGAAGGACTATAATGCGGCTCCGTACTACCTAGTATAAATATGGATTCCGCCGCATTCAAGTGAACTAAAACATCTAAATAGGGAATTCTTTGGGGATATTCAAAAATTATAGTTTCCCATAATCCATACTTTTGAGCTAAGGGTTTAATATTAAATCCGTATGCATCATTGGGTGTCTTCCCTGTACCAATGAAATGGAATTCAATGTGTTCAAATTTTGTTTTATGATTTGAAATTTCAGAAAATATTACCTCTAATAATTCGTAGGCTTTGGGAAGCATGGCCCCTGCGTAAACCAATTGAAACTTAGAATTTTTTTGAAATAGATAGGGAGACAAATTTAATGATATTGCCAATTCATGATCCATGATCTCTCCACCATATGGCATACTTCCAAAAATACAAGTATTTTTTAAGCCTGGAATCCGTGAAAGTACTCCTTGATAGTATCCTTCAGCAACTCCAGTAATTAAACTAGCTTCTTTAACTGCAATTGGTTCTAATATTTTTGCAATTTTTGTAGTAAACCAATGCCTCGAGAATATTTTTTCTGAACCGGGGAAAATATGGACCCAAGGATCAATATAATCAATACCATATTTGACACCAGTCTTATAGTTTAAATATCTTCCCAAAATTCCTAAATAAAATGATGGGATTGGAATATATACAAAATCAATTCTTTCTGATTTAATAAGCTCCAAAGCTTTATTCCGAAATTGAATAAATGCCCTTAATCCAATGTCCCCTATTAATCTTGGTTTAGTAATGTTAAAAGCGTTTACTTTTTCTATTCGCTGATTAGAAGGTAATAAAGAGAACAAATTCCAATCTAACTTTTCTTCATAAAAGTCTTCATGAACTGTTAAAATAATTGGATCCCATCCAAAGCTTGGCAAATGTTGTGCAAATAACCTAGACCTATGTACACCAGCTAAATTAGAAGGGGGATAATGCGATGTAATGATTAAGACTTTCTTCATATACTAAGAAATGTAAATTGTAGATGTCTTGAATTAGAAATAATTCACGCCTGATGTTTCAGAATGATATTACTAATAAAAGAATTCAATTTAGTAAACTCATTATTCCAATTATACTTTGAATTTGCAATTTTAGTGGCGTTAGATGAATGCAAACTTAGAATGTCAGGATTTAAATAATAAAAATGCAAACAATCTACAATTGATTCAATATTATTCTGATTATACAACAAACCAACTTCAAGTTCATGCATAAATAAAGATTGCGCTTTGGTATTAGAATAAATTATTGCATTACCTGCTAATAAGTAAATAAATAATTTATTTGTTAAACAGATATCCCTATTAATGATATTAGAAACTTCTGTAGCTAACCCTATATGATGTTGAGAAGAAATGAGAACTAATTCGTATTCACTAACAGTTGGTAAGAAAATTAAACTGGTTGAATTTATCCTATTATTAATAGCTAAATTAATAAATTCATTTTTTTGATCTTCTAAAATATTCCCTAATAATGTCAATTCAATTTGACAATCCTTTAATCGACCCATTGCAATTATAACTTCTTCGATACCTCTATTTTTTCCAATAGTCTGAGAAAACCAAAATAATTTTAAAGGTAAATCAGGTATTAAATTGTTTTTATAATTTTTAAGGTCTTGAGAAAAACAATTTAAAACAGTTTGAAAAGGAAGATTTGGAAATAAATTCTGGTACGCTATTTCAATCAAAGGACTAGATGAAATTGCAGCACTTAAATACTTTACATAACAATTTTCAATTGAAATTACTTTCCTAAAATGTAATAGGTTTTCCTGCCCTTCACCACGATGAAAATCTTCAAAATCATAAATACAAGGGGATTTAAATTTTTTAGATGCCGAAACAATAGCTGGGAATGAACCTAAATTATGACCAATATATAAATCGGCTTTTATACGCTTTGCTTTCCGTCTAAGTTCTTGACTAAATAAAACCAATGATTTTAAAGCAGCTCCGTTAATATCTCCCCCTAAGTAATATACAACTTTATAAAATCGCTGTCTAAATAAAGCTAGTTGATAAAGAATTGGTTGTTTTTTGGCATGAAATCCAACCTGAATCCAACGAATATTATTCTGTAATTTAAATAAGTTATCATCAAATGTGTCTGCCCAAGGCGATATTGGGGTATATAAAACTGTCACATAATACCCAGCCTCGTTCAAAGAAATTGCTTCTTTCTTCATACGTGGATTAGCAGTAGGCTGAGCGGAAGTTACTATTAAAACTTTCTTCAAATCTTTAAACTTGGTTGACAATCTAGATTACATTTTTTTCATCTTGAAGGTTATATTCAAAGATGAAATGAATCATAGAAAGAAACTTTTGATTGATATTATTTAATATTTTTTTTAAGAGACATATGGGATAAGATGTGACAATTGAAATTTTAAATAATAAAGTTCAACTTCTCACTCTTTATTAAATGGAACTAAACTATAAAGAAAGATATTGTTTAGCAATAACCTTTACATGAAATTTACTTTTTGCTAATTCACAACACTCCCTCCTGTCTATTTGATTTATAACTTTAACTGCTGAAATCATTTGTGCAAGGTCTTCAACAATAAAACCTGTTTTCCCTTCCGTAATAACTTCATTTACAGAACCTTTATTAAGAGCAATCACGGGCGTACCACAAGCCATTGCCTCAACCATAACCATACCAAATGGTTCATTCCATTCTATAGGAAATAGCAATGCTTTTGATGAACCAAGCCATTTGTTCTTTTGTTCATCATTTAAAGGACCTAAATAAATTATTTGAACTCCATCAATAAATGGTTCAATCTGGTTTTTAAAGTATAATTGTTCTTCAGGCAAAGGAGAAATATTTCCAGCTAAAATCAATTTACTTCCTGTGGATTTAGCTACAATTATCGCATTATGAGCACCTTTAACCTTTTCTATTCTCCCTAAAAACATTAAAGGAGCATCCGAATCCACATTTGAGTATAAAGTATATGAATTGAAATCTATTGCATTATAAACTGTTGTCCAATTTCCACTAGTTTCAATTCTACTAATCAAATTAGAACTACAACCAGTAAAACAAATATTCCTATTAGGTAACTTATTTACCATAGAAATATTCTTACTGGTAATTTCTCTGCCATAAGTCATTATTTTTTTAATCTTATGATTGAGAACTGGAAGCAAATAAGCAAGTCTTCCGAAATTATGAATCAGATCAAATTTGTTTTTATGTTTCATCAGAAATATCCAAGCAGTAGGTATTGCTAATAAACTATCTATTTTTTTTGGAGGGAATCCCTCTTTGCCAATTGAGTGAACAATACAATTGTTAATCTTGGATCCTTTTGTAACTAACAAATGAACTTCATGACCAAGTCTTACATATTCCTTAGCAAACATATATACCAACCGTTCATGTCCGCCATAGCCCTTTGGAGGTACTAATATTCCTGGATCCATCACTAATAAAATCCGCATTATTAATTAAGCATTTTTTTGTATAAATTAAAATAGGCATTAGATACATTAGAAAAATCATTTGGTGCTGCTATATTATTAATTAAATTTTCTAGCAAACTTGGTTCATTTATACATCTTAATAATTGCTTTTTTAAAGAGTCAGTATCATTAAAATTAAAAAGAAGACCATTGTAATTATGTTGAATTTGCTCTGCATTTCCTTTTACATTACTAGCAATTACAGGTGTTTGTGCTGCAAAAGATTCTTGAATTACTAGAGGAGACATTTCTGAAAATGTAGAACACAAACATAGTAAATCATAATTCTTCATTGTTTGAACAATATTGGAATGTAATATTGGTCCTTTAAAAGAAATCATGTTATTTGTTAAACAGCTTTTTTTACAATCCGTTTCATACTCATCATTATTAGATTGACCATAAATATCAAGTGAAATTTTATATTCACGTAATTCGGAAATTGCCTTTAAAAGCAAATGCAATCCTTTAAATTCAACAATTCTACCTATAAATACTAATTTTAAAATTGAATTGGTTTTTAACCGATCCTTCTTTGGGATTGCATATTCTTCACTGATCAATCCTTGTGAAATGTGCACAAGCTTTTCTTGTGGAACACCATTAAGCATCAATACTTTTTTATACCATTCGGTTAGTACTACAATAGTATCACATTTATCAATGAGGTAATTAAAATTGACTCTTAATTGACTAATCTGTTGAACTGTCGAAAATGCAGTACCAATAGAATTTTTCCAATTGTAAGGATTTACATTAAAATAATTAAATAGTGTAGAAACATTAACTAGAAAAGGAGTAGTTACTTTAGTTCTTTTTTTTGTATTTAAATAACAAATACTGCATTTTCTATTTTCAATTATACCATCACATTCTTTGACTCCATTATATAGTAATGTGTCAGATTTACAAGTATAACCAGCTAAATGGAAAGTCATTAAAATTTTTATACCAGATTTCTTAACTACATCTAGATGGTGTAAACCAATGCCAGAACTACCAGACAATTCATGAAAATGAACAATATCTGGCTTTTCAGTTAAAATAATTTGTTCAAAATTTACTAAGCCCAATGGCTTAATCAAACCCATTTGAAGCTCTCTAGTAACTAATGACGGTTCTGCATAACTAAATACTTTTAAACCATCAAAAACATACTCAAAATCATTTTTAGAATCATAATTAGGGATCACAACAGAAGAGTCAATATTAAGTTTTTTAAGATGCTTATTTAATGCCCAAACATAAATTTCTGTTCCGGCTGTTTGTTTGGGCAAAAAATGATTTAAAACTTGTAAAACTTTCATGACTTTTCACAAACAGCTATTAAAACAAAAGGACCGTTTGAACTTGTATCAATTGATGAATAATTTTCATAAGGAACAATGTCAAAATCCTCCAGTTGTTCAGGTAGTTGAGTTGAAAAAATATGTCCTTTAAAAATACGTTGAATAAATTGACCAATTCTAATAAATGGATTACTTAGAATAGTATTCAGTTCACTCCTAAATTGTTTTCTGAGTTTGCCAATTGAGGTAAGTTCTTGTCCGAATAATTGAATACTTAAAAAACCAGCTTTTTGTAAAATAGAAACAAAATCATGTGGTGTATATTCTTTTTCATGAAACTCCCATTTATTTTGATTCTCTATATCAGAAACTATCTGATTAGGAGTACTAATAAATAATCTTCCACCTATCTGTAAATTATTAAAACACTGTCTTAAAAATTCATCTGGATTTGGTAAATGCTCTAATGTTTCAAAACTTATAATTGCATCAAATGGACCATAGGATTTAGAATTTTCAAGAGTATGACAGTCATCTTCCAAATAGTGAATATTATGACTATTAAACTTTGACCTAGCAATTTCTAGTGCCACTTTAGATCTGTCAATCGCTACTATATTAGTATCAGGATTAGAACTAAGTAGAAAACTTCCATACCCTACACCACAGGCCGCATCTAAGATATTAAAGTGTTTCATTAAAGGTATTTGTGAAACAACAAATTGATACCTTTTAATATGATTAGCGTAAAATGCATCCCATTCTTTTGTTCCTGGAATAATTCTTTCAATGGCCATATAATATATTATTTAAAATATTTTCTCCAACCTAATTGCCACATTTTATGTCGCACTAAACCAACATAATGCCTAATAGCAAAATCGCGTATATCAAGTGGCTTAAGTGAAAAATGGTCATTGGCTGAAGCGTGAAAAATTCTAGGATCTAATATCATTGCCTCAAAATCTTTTGAGAATATTAGGTTTAATGCTGTTTGATCTAGAAAGTAACTTTCCGACTTTAGTTTTTTTGCTTGATTTAAATAATCAAAACCAAGTTCCCAATTCAATTCACTGTTTACAATAACAAAACCTGCGTTTACAGAATACATCAATTTTTCGAATCTGAAATCTTCTCCTAAGGAAGAATCATAATTACAACATTCTGGAGGCTCTGGCAAATACCAATTTTTTGTTTTAAAAGCTGGTAAATAATCATAAAATTTAGGATAGTAAATAATATCAGAGTCAGTAAAAATAGTTGTTCCATGAATCCAATGGCTTGAAAATGCAATAAACTTTCTTAATTGCCATTTTTGCGAATAATCATCGGATTTATCTTGTGAAACAAAATGATTCCACTTAAAATATTGAACAAATCCGAATTGTTTGATTAAACTAATTTGTTGAGCTGTTAGATTGTCATCAAGGTATAATGTCCATACTTTCGGCTCTCCTATTGAATCAAGAAAAGAAATAATACATAATAATAAATCTGTGATATTATTAGAATTAACAAATGTAACAAGCGAAATATCAATAAATTCTTTTTTTGAATGAAGATGTAATTTTACATCATTTGAAGAAATATAATTTTCAAATTCATTTTTATTATTCTTACCTATTTGTTTACTGATAAATTTATTAACTCTTCCTAAACCTGCAATCCGCATAATATTAATAATATTTTAGTATGAATCGATAGCTAGATTAGTATTAGCAAGTGCTATCAACCATTCCATTGTGAATGCCCTACCTTCCTGAACTAATTTAATCTTTTCAAGATTGGTAAAAGTGGCATATTTTAATGGCAGATCAAATATTTTTCTTTTATCATCAAGACTAGAAATAAATTGCAAATGATGCGTATTTTTAAACAAATCAATTAAATATTGTTTTACGTCTTTTTCAAACATGGGGTGCATTTCAATAATTAAATCACAGCTTGAAAGATTTGAAACATTTGTATCGTCAAAAAGCTTGATTTCAAATCCTTCGCAATCACAGATTATTAGAGACTTTTTTTCAAAATCAAATGAACTAAGCCATTTATTTGTACATACACCATTTACAAATACACGTTTGTTTGTTGCGTTGATAACAGACATTTCTTTGCATAACTGCTGTGCTAAAATATCAATATCAAAAGCGTAAATATTAGATGCAGGAAATTTTAGGGCTAGACCATTAGCATAAAATCCCTCCGCAGAACCAATATCAATAATAGAATTATAGGTGTTAGATTGAATCTTTTCAAACACAGGAGTTAATTCATTTTCATAAGTTCCAGAAAGTTTAGGAAATAAGGAACTACCAAATGAATTAAATCCCGAATATTTTAAGCCCTTAAAAAATCCATCCCTAACAAGAAGATCATTAAAGTGTGTAATTAGTCTCTGTTCAGCTACTAGATGATCATGACAACTTTTCTCAAACCTAAACCATTCTCCTATCCGTATAATAAACAAACAAATTTTCCATGTATATTTATTTGAAACTAATAACTTAATAAAAGGTAATATCACATTTTTCATTGTGCATTTTTTTTTAGTCTTAGCCTTAATGGGAATAAAGCCTTTATAAAATCATAATACTTGATGTTTGAATGCTTATATAAATCATGAAATCTTATTGGCTTAAGTTTAAATAATAGAAGAATTAGTAGATGTCTACAAAACAAAGATTTTTGTATCATTTTACTTTTCACAATTTGACTTTTATACAAAGGGCAATTAATATTACTAAGTAAATCTAAAGAAAGCAGATATTTTGAGAGTAAGTGTGATTCAAAATATAAAGTATCTGCCATGCGAGATTCTTGCCTGTTATGAATACGCCACCAAATTAGACCCGATTGAAAAACAATACAATCGAATTTAGATGACAACTTTAGCCATAACTCAAAATCACCTACAAACCTGTTTCCACTAAAACCACCAACCTTAAAGAAGGATTCTCTTTTAATTATACTAGAACCTGGTCCTGCATAAAAATATCCACCTTTCAAAAAATGTTCTTCGTATGCCTCCTGTGGTGAATACAAAATAGGGAAAGGCTTTAAATCATTTTGTACTTTTCTATATGAAAATCCATAAGCTGCACTAGGATTAGATTCCATATAATCAACCATCATTGAGAGTGAGTATTTATAAATACTATCATCGTGATCAAGAAACTTTAAATATTTTCCATTTGCATAAGAAGCTGCAATATTTCTATTTGCATAATCACCCAAATTAGTCTTATTTGTATAAACAAATATTCTGTTGTCTAAATCTGCAAACCTGTTACAGATTTCTAAAGTATTGTCAGTTGAACAATCATTTACAATAATCAATTCAAAATCTGTATAGCTCTGTAATAAAACACTTTGAATAGCATCAGCAATAAACTGTTCGCTATTATAAGCCGCCATTAAAACACTTACAATAGGTCTACTTGACATAGATATTTTTTCTAAATAACCGAGTAATAAAATTAGGTATCCAAAACTGATCTAATTTTGATCCTATTTTTCTTGAAACGGAATGATGATTGGGTGAACTATTATTTTCAAAAAGGTGTAAGAATAATTTTTGATATTTTGGCATTTGTATGGAAGCATTATAATATTTGTATATTTTTTCTTGAGCATTTTGTTTTAATTGAAATAATATCATTCTATTTAAATGGAGATATATAATCTTTTCTGCAAATAATTCATTATCATCCAAAGTACATTTGTATCCATTAATATTATCCTCAACTAATTCTTGGATCCCTCCTTCTAAATTTGAAACAATTGGTACACAACCCATACTCATAGCTTCTAGCATTGCAACTGGCAATCCTTCAAACTTAGTAGGTAATACTAAAATATCACAATCCTTAATTTCATTCATAACTTCAGAAACAGTTGGTGGATGCCTAAAAGAAACATTAGGTTCGTTTTCCCACTCTTTTTTAAACTGTTCAGTGTCAGGTCCGTTTCCGAGTATAATCCAATTAACATAAATACATTTTTCAACAAGTATTTGATTTATTTTAATAAGATCAAATATCCCTTTAGAGGCAGTATGCCTTCCAAGAAATAAAAGATTTAATGATTTGGATTCGTTTATAGATATTGTACTAGAAGGATATAAAGGAATTCCATAGGGTATAAAATGAATATCTGCAATTCTATGTGGAAATATTCTTTTTAAATTATCAGAAATGAACAAACTATGTGCTATAAAGACATCTATACAATCATGATATTTTATAGATAAATCTAGATTATAAAGATCATGAACAATTTGAACAACTTTCTTTGGTATATTAAAAGCTTGTAACATTATTAAATCATATTGATCATTGCTAACCAAAATACCATCTTCAGAACTTAATTTTTTAGCCAACTGTCCAAATGTATAATACCAATTGTTTTTAGAATCAATAATTTGATTTTCGGTTGGTTTAATTCTATCATCTAATTTAGCTGGTGTATTTAAATTCCCATTGATATCAAGTTGAATTAAACTTTGTTCAAGTGAATAATCTCCTTTGTATATAATTAAATGTTGTACTAAGGAAGTAATACCTCCCATATTATTCACAATTACATGAGAAACAACGGAATTTTTATGCTTCATTTAATAACCATTTAGCTGTTTTAGATAATCCATCATCAATCATACATTTAGAACTAAAACCAACTGAACTTAATTTAGATATATCTGCTTTCCAAAATTTAGGATCACCCTCTCTAACAGTTTGATTAAATAGCAATTTGTGATTCCATCCTAAGTGTTGTAGTAACTTCTGTAAAAAGTATTTAATAGATATTTCATTTCCTGTAGCAACATTAAAGATTTCAAATGATTCAATTTTTGATATAATCAGATGAAATAAACTATCGGTTAAATCATCAATATAAATAAAATCACGAGTTTCATTTCCAGTACCTGACAATTCTATTATTTTATTAATCTTTCCTTTTTGAAAAGTATCCCAAATAATTTGTTTTTTTAAACCTGGACCATACACTGAAAAGGGACGAACAATAAATATATTTATTCCATATAATTGTGCATATTCTTTACATAATATTTCAGATTGCACTTTATGAAAACCGTAAGGTGAAATAGGACTAATTAAACTTGTTTCTTTAATTGGCAAAGTTTCCGGATTACCATATACAGCTGCACTTGAGATATGAATATATTTTGTTGATTTTTGGTACTTTTTTATAGCTTCTAATATGAAAAGAACATTGCTAACATTCAATAAAAAATCTTGTATAGGATTTTCTATTGAGAAAAATACATTGCCACTACCAGCACAATTAATAATACAATCAAATGAAACCTCAGATAATAAAGTACAAAATGCATTGGTATCTACTGAAATATTAAAATAATTATACTCAATATTTGAATGCTTTACAATATCGCACCCAAAAACTTGATACCCATTTTTAATTCCCTTCTGAATTACGTGCAACCCAATGAAGCCCTCAGATCCCAAAATCAAAATCTTATTCAATGACATATAAATTTTAGCGTATAAAACGGTGTAGACCTAATAAAGAATAAAAAAATGACCGTATATATTTAAATCTATTATAACTAAAATACTTTGTGAGTATTATATATAAATAATTAAATATTAAACGCTTAGAAGAACTATTAATAATAAGTAAGTGTAAAAAACTAGAACATGATAAATAATCAGAATAGGATTTATTCTCATTACCAATTCCAATAAATTTTGGTAGTGACTTTATCCATTTTTCATGAAGTACTATTGAGTCATCAAGCCATTTTTTATTGAATTTCCCTTCCGATAAGTGTTCAATTAAAATATTATTAGTTACCAATAATTTAAATTCATTTCCAACAGCAAGTGAAATATCAATATCATATCCATGAAACCCATTGAGTAAACTATCATCAAATTTAAACATCGTAAAGATTTCTTTTCTTCCAGCAAGAAAAACTCCATCTAAAACAGCAACTTCACAAAATTCCATGCCAATTGGAAAATAATTTGATGCTACAACCTTTTTAGAACCATGAAAATGCTGTAATGTATTATTTCTATAAAATGATTTCTCACAACATGTCCATGGAGCTGGATAATTGGACTTATAAGTAGTACCAGACACTCCTACTAAACCTGTGTCCTTCTTGCTTAAAAGAAATTCTAGTTGTATTCCCCAGTTATTAGTATGAAAAATAACGTCTTCATGAACAAAGCAAACTAAATTATATTTTGTTACAACTAAAGTATCGTTGTAAACTTTGCAAATACCTTTATTAATACTATTGTTTACAATTAATAATTCGTGCTCAACACCTATGGTAGCTGCTATATTTTTAATTATATTATTGCGTAAATGCTCATTAATAGAACAGATAATAATAGAAATCATAAAAGCTGAAGTGCCTTTTTTATAAAACCGGACTGTAATTTGGGATAGATGGATGACTTTAATATTAGAAACCAACCATAAAGAAACAATCCATTACCCAAAACAAATAGACCTAGATTTCCTTCATCTAATTGAATTGCACTTTTATTATATTCAACACTTCTTTTAGGTAAAACAATTGAATGTAATTTTAAAAATTGAATGATATTTTTTCTTAAAATATAATCAAATTTCGGTGAATATTGATTTTCACTTTTCAAACTATTAGCTAGACCTATTACACTTTTAGAATGATATCTAAAATAATTTAAATGATTATGGATATAGGCAACTTTACCATAACATAGCATTTTTAACCATGTTAACCAATCACTATTTGTTTTTAACATTTCATCAGCCCCACCTACTTTATCAAAAATTGATTTTCTAAATAATACGGCACTTGCATTAGGAATAACATTTCTTTTAATAAGAAATTTATCGATAAACTGAATACCCTCCATTACAAAATCTTCTTCAAATTGTATTGAATCTAAATCTGCTGTGTAATCAAGCCAACTACCTGTAACATTACCCTGATGATTCATTTTATGACTTTGACAATAAGATAACACAATATCTTGGTCTTCTATTAATGGCTTCAAAAGCTTAGCTAGTAATTCAGAATCTGCTATATCATCCGATTCGGCCAGCCAAATAAATTCTCCTTTAGCAAGATGTACACCTTTATTCCATTGTACAAATGTATTACCCGAATTTTGTAAATATTTGAAACTTCTAATGCGATCATCTTCGCCAACAAAACTGTCAATTATTTCAACACTGTTATCTTCACTAGCATCATCCAAAATAATACATTCAAATGCTTCAAAAGATTGTTGAACAATAGAAATTAGTCTTTCTTTTAAATATAATTGATGATTAAAGCTTGGAACAATAACAGATACCAAAACTTTATTTTTGGTATTGTTATTTATCATTTCTCTTCATTAATTTAAATGGTAGGAGCAAAATTCTTCCAAGGCGATAACTAAAAGAGTTATAAATATCATTTTTATACTTTACATAATTGGATTGCTCATTTTTTAAATATTCATATTCCCGTAAATGAGTTAGAGGTAAATAAATGTATTCTAAATATTTACTAATATGTTTTAAATATAATTGCTGCTCTACAATTTTTAGTTGTTCATTTTTTAATGACGCATTTCTGGAATCACTCACAATACGATAAAATAGATGAGAGGAGTCAAGCTTATAAACTTGATTTGAATGGTTTATTAATCTTAACCAAAATTCCCAATCTTCCCAACCTGTTAAAAATGATTCATCATACCCTCCGCAGATTTCCCAATCTATTTTACGATAAAATGAAGAATTAAAAATGAGATTTTGCTTTAACATTGTTTGCTCATTGTAATTAGGATGTTTGATACAACCTGTAAGTGCTCCAAAATATTCACCATTTGCATATACTAATTTAATTTGGTCATTTTGATCTAATACGTTTACAGCTTCCATTAAATAATTTGACCCTATTTTATCATCTGCATCAAGAGGCAAGATGTATTTTCCATTACTGTTTTGGATAGCTAAATTTCTAGCTGCTGAAACACCTTTATTTATAGTATGAAATATTTTTGTCTTTTCAGGCGAATAGGAGCTTAATAATTCTTTAGTGTATTGATCATTAGATCCGTCATTAATAACAATAATTTCAAAGTCAGTGAATGTTTGAGTAAGAACTGAATTAATAGCTTCTTCAATAAATAATCCCTGATTATAGCAAGGTATGATAACTGAAACTTTAGGCATTTCGTAAAAAATGTTTTCTAAATGATATATTACCTATGTATAGTTTAACAAATAATGCAAGTGTTTGAAAATTTAAACTAATTCTATTATTTAATAGTAATTGCTTGAAAGCAAATTTGCAAAATTGAGTATTGCCAATACTATATGCTTTGTATAGATACATGGCAGCTATTTTATTATTAAAAGCATTCTTTGAAATTGCGCAAACATCCCAATTGTAAGAAGTATACTTACCACTATTTTTAAAATAGCTAGAAACAGCTTTTTTAGTATCTAATACTGTACAAAAATGAAATAACACTGATGATTCTTCAATTCTAAACTCATCATTGCTACTAACTGTTTTTGAATCATCATGTAACCTGAAATTTGCTAATACGGTATCGCCTAATTTAATTCTATTTTGGCCATACTTAGAAAGGTAACGCCACCATAGTTCTAAATCCATTATATAATGAAGTGAATCGTTAATACCACCCAGCTTATTAATGATAGCGCGTTTATAAAACATAGCGGGTTGATTTATTCTTTGATTAACAATGGTTTCTTCTAATTCAGTAAATAATTCTGTGCGATGGCTATATAAGGTAAAACCATCTTTATCATTAAATATTTGAGAAATTCCACAATAAATATCAATATCACTTTGGAATGCGTTTGCAATATCAAAAAGCGCATTAGGGGCTAATAGGTCATCAGAATTAATCCAATTAAAAATATCGCCACTAGACTTTAATAATCCTTTCCTAATGGCATCACTTTGCCCATTATCTGACTCACTGATCCAATAGCTTACCTTATCCTCATATTTCTTAATAATATCTAATGTATTATCAGTACTACCTCCATCAATAATAATATATTCTAGATTTGGATAACCTTGATTAATAATTGATAAAATAGTTTGTTCAATAAAATTGCCTTGGTTAAAACTTGGTGTTACAATAGAAATTTTAGGATAATGTAAATTCAAAATATAGAGCTAATTTTTGAAATGGTAGAATTTAATAAATACTATTTTTCAAACGTTTCAACTTGTGATTTAATCCATTGGTAGGTGTTAGACATTCCATCAATTAATGGTGAAGAAACGGACCATCCTAACTTTTCTAAATAAAGTGTGTTGTCTGAATTTCTACCTCTAACACCAGTAGGACAATTAAAACCATATTTATTAAAAAATTCTTGACCATAAATATTATATATAGATATATTTTTTCCTGAAATGGCAATTGCCATCTTTGCTAAATCATTTATTGAAATTTTTTCTTCAGATCCAATATTAACAGGCCCGGAAAATTCTGATTCCATTAAACGTATAATAGCTTCAATACATTCACTGATATAAAGAAAACTTCTTGTTTGTAATCCATCACCCCAAACTTCAAAAGTTCCATTATTTTCTGTTTGAGCAACTTTCCGCAACATTGCAGCAGGTACTTTTTCTTTCCCTCCCATCCAGGTACCTTGTGGACCAAAAATGTTATGAAAACGAGCAATTCGAACATCCAAATTATGATTTCTCTTAAATGCTAGAAACATACGTTCACTAAATAATTTCTCCCATCCATATTCAGAATCAGGATTTGCTGGGTATGCTGTTGATTCAATACAATTAGGATTATCCGGATCAAGTTGATTATGCTCTGGATAGATACAAGCAGATGAAGAGTAAAATACTTTTTTTACTTTTTTTAACACACACTGATGAGCAACATTTAAATTAATAATAGCCGAATTATGCATGACATCTGCGTCATTTTGACCCGTATTAATATAACCAGCTCCACCCATATCAGCAGCTAATTGATAAACCTCATCACAATTTTCAGTAATCACTAGTTCTACTAGCTTAGCATCTGTTAAATCACACAAAATAAACTCATGACAAATATCTTCTTTTTTAAAGAATTCATTCTTCTTAATATCTGCAATTCTAACATGATTACCTAAATCTTTCATTTTTTTTGCAAGGTGCCCTCCAATAAATCCACCACCACCAAGTACAATTACATTCTTCATATAATTAGTTTATATTTTTAATAAATGATTTTTTTATTACATCCCATCGATGCATCCAAGTATGATTATTTATTACAGTTGTATAGTTTTTTTCAATCAAATATTTGTAATCTTCAAAATCATTTAAAATATTTTCAAGTTGATTAACTGGATCATTCCAATTAATCTCTATAACTGGATTATAACCAAATAATTGAATCATTTCTTCCGGAGCTTTACCTATAATTAAACATTTAGACACAATAGATTGTAAATATCTCATTGTCATAATTTCTATATCTCCTGCTCGGTCAGGATGTGTAATATTAGATGGGAAGCAAATTGATATTTTAGAATTACCCAATGCATTTATAAAATCAGATCTTTTTTCGAAAATGACTTCGCCTTTAATTTTTTCAAATAAATACACTTTATTGTTTTTTTCGAAAAAAGGGAGGATAAGATTGTGATATCTGTCATATTTTCTTCCAAAAGAAAGGACATCAATGGTTTTAATATCTGAATACAAATAACCATCTGGGTCAATTGCTTCAGGTATCCAATGGACATTAGTATTAGTAAGTTGCTTTTTTAATGTCGCAGTGGCTTGAAGTGATGTTAGAAATAAATGATCTATTTTATTTTTTAAAAGAAATAAAATAATTGTATCATGATGACAAGGCCAAGCATCAAACATATATATACTTCTATTACAAGAAACAAAATAACTAAATGGCAAATATTTTTTAAAATCCGGTCCAATCATTAGAGTAAACAAATGATTAGAATCGGATAGTGGATTGTTTAATAAAGCATATGGAGTGATACGAATGTGATTTATTTTAAATAAACCAAGAATTTTCGCAGTCAATTTTAGCATGCTGAGATGTAATCGTGAAGGTTGAGCAACAGGCTTCACAATATCATCAGTTAAAATTGCTTTCTCACATTCATGTAAATCAAAATCGTTAAATGTAACATATGGAAAATGGTTGACAATAAACTTCATTATAAATAAGGACTGACTGTGATAAATTAAATAAGCGATGATTATATGTAATTCTATAAATGCCTAAAATGTAAATTCCTAAAATGATATAAACCAAATGATGCTGCTAAAGAAAAGAATGGCAGCATTACAAATTTATAACGAGTGGCAACAACTGGACCAATAACAATAGCTAAATAAAATATAGCAAATAAAATTAAATTGAAAACGTAATACTTTTTTTCAATAAACAATATTATCAATCCATATACAAATAAAATATAAAAGAAGGCAAGTAAACACCAACTTACTAATTGCAAAAAATATGGAAGGAGATTACTTTTTTTTATTGAAATATTATTTACATCAAATTTTTTCAAATATTGTATTGCAGTTGTATCTCCAAATATGCTGAAAAGAGCAATTGTACCGGTTCCAGCGTATAACCTGGGATGCCTAGTTAATATAGTATGAATATAGTCATGAAGATTACTCTTGATTTCTGACTGTGCAATATTTCTGAGGATAATACTTTCAGTCATATAATTCATATGATTGGTATCTATCTTATTAAATGCAAAAGACTTTTTTTCATTTAACACAGAATCAACATTTACAATATTTTGATCTTCTAACATGTAACGGTAATTACAATAAAAAAGATTTGTACCTGTTATTGAACTTATTTCAGGTGTCCCAAAAACTTTATAATTGCGGTATACCCATGGGAAAATCACCATAAAAAAGGACACAACAGCAATCAATAATAAAGGCACTTTTTTAAATAATATCTTTTGAGTAAGCAAAAAGACAATACAGATGAAAATATAAATAGGGAAAAATGTTATAGAAATAGGTTTTACTAGAATACTGAATCCCAATAAAGTAAAAGAAATTATTAAACTTTTATTTTTAAAAATGAATAACCAATGGACAAAATAGTAAATACTAAAAAGTAGGAAAGCTGTAAAAAGACTTTCCGGCATATAAAAAACAGAATAAGGAAATGAATCAGGAAATAATCCAAAGATTAATACAGACAAAAAAGCAACTTTTTGTTTTTTGGATAATAAATAACTAATTTGATATAGTGCAAATGAGGAGAGACCAAAAAACAAACAGTTTAATACAGATACTATTTTAAGTACAATAAATTGACTTTTAAATAAAAGCAACAATACAAAAATCAACCCAGGAAATAGAGGCATATCATGAGCTGTAGGTTGAGGATTTAGCACATTTTGTGTTGAAAATATTCCAAATTGATTCAAGTTAATAGCTTCGGTCAAATATCTACCACCGTCATCACCTTCTAAATTATGAGCGCAGAAAACGATTATAACTCTAATTAGTATAATACCTAACAGAAGTATACCCAGCTTTTTATTAAAAACCAACTTGCAATTCTTTTTTTAATTGAAAATAATACTGAAGAAAAGATAAAGGGAACTAGTAACAATCATATTTAAAATTCCTGAAAACAGCATAAATTGATTTTAATCTAATTACTATTTTACATAATTCTAATATTCTGGTAATCTGATTTCTCTTGTCTATCCCTAGTTGATACCCTTCTCTGTTTTCAACAAAAGCTATAAAAATAGTTTTATAGTAATTTATAGTATTGTAACCCGAAAAGAAAAGATAGAAAGACTGAAATAAATTTTTTGTGACATGTCTTTTAAAAACATCTCTAGTTTTTAATTGACCATCTAAATACATAACATAATACTCAAAATAAACCTGCGATCTTGTAAACCCAATTTTCATATTTAAAAGATGGTTCCAAGTAATTCGTGAGGAAGGTAAAGCATGTGTATATGTTAGTCTTTCATCATAATATATACCATATCCGATTGAATTAACTAGTATACACAATTCAGTATCTTCTCCTGCCATTTTAACCTTGCTTGTTTTTTTGCCTGTAAGAAAAGAGCTAAATCCATTATCTATCAACTGATTCCAAACAGATTTTCTTATTAGCATCCCGGCACCCCAAACACTAGGAAATTCACCTATAATTTCACCGGAAAAAGAATGTTGATTTCCAATAGCCCAGGCATTTTCGTGTATATGAAACCATTGGGGTAATTGATAATCATCAGGTAAAATTCCTTTGCCACCAATTATACCAATTTGAGGATTTTCTAAAAAGATAGTTTCAGCAACTACTAAATAATTTTCATTTAAATGATTATCGTCATCACAAATAACTAAATAATCAAAAGAAGCTTGTTTAAACCCCGCAATCAGTGCATTGGCCTTTCCTGGTTTTTCTTCTTTAATTACATGGATTTTAATTTTATCAACAAGCAATGCAGCTTGAAAAGCAACATTAAAAGTATCATCATTTGAATTATTGTCTACAATGATAATTTCAAAATGAAAGTTTGAAACTTTCAACTGAGTGAGAAATTTTATAACTTTTGATATCCTAAGAGATCCATTATAAGAACAAACAATGATACTAAACCCTTTCACGAAAAATTATATATAGCATATCAAAGTATAAATATATGACCATGCCTGATTTGGATATTTTTTAATTAGCTAGAACTTCAAGAATATATTTTAAATCTATCAATGGAACCGTAACATCAGAAATATGGGTATCATTTGTTGAGCCCTTACATTGCTGATAATAATAATTCATATTTAAATCTGAAGCAAGTGAAAAATAGCAATTATTATGGGCATCCCCATAATTACGTAATTCTATAACGTTACCATTTTGTGGCATGAATAACATATTTGTAAGTCCTGATCCATGCAGTCCAATCAAAGTTTTGGTTTGCTGCATTATTTCAATTTGCTTAATTACCGAATATTCTTCAAAATAGTGAATCTCAAAATGATAACGTTTTAAAAGAACAAGCAACTCCTCTTCATTGCTAACCAATCGTTTTTCACTTTTTTTTCTACTGATATATATATTCCTAAATACAGTTACATCATTTTTAATCCCAAATCTCTCTCTCAATTGTGTTAATATAAATTGATTATAATTACCTGATTGAGCTGTATGAGATGGTAACAATAATTTTTTTATATGAACTTTATTTTGAACTATCTCATAATTAAGCCCCAAAAGATTTAATGAATCTGAAATAAATCTTATTTTTCCGAGTTGACTTGGAATTAGAATAATATGATTATCAATATGATCATTACAAGCTATTAATCTAGGTAAAGCATCAGTAAGCCAATGAAAGTATCCACCACTCCAATTATCAGTTATCCAGATACCCTCATATATTGTATTTCCGTTTCTAAAAATCATGGATAAATTCACCAAGAGACTTTTAATTGAAGGCGAAATGGTATGAGTATATGAACTAAGAAACTTTACTCTAGAAATATGAAATAAAGAATTACCTAAATACAAAACATTATTTAATGTAGAAACCGTTGTTTGATTAATCACTTTGTGGTACTCGTGAATGAACAAGGCATCATCTTCACTTTTAATATTAAAAGGAGGTTTTCTTATAGATATTGTTTGGGGAATAATTTTTAAAACCATATAAATTAATAAAATAAACTGTCCTAACTTGTCTATAAACCAATTATGTTGTTAGACTTCAAACAAATTCCCTGAAAATAATTTAGAATATTATTTTATCCATTTTCTTTTCCCATAAGACTTTGGTAAATGTTGAATTGAATTTTGTATACCCATTTAATCCTAAGTGATTACGAAGAGCTTTATCATTCAAAATTGAAAGAATAGCTGAAACAGATTGATCAATGGTATCAATTTCAACAATATAACCCGTTTCATTATTAACAACAGATTCAACCAACCCTCCTTTATTTGATACAACACAAGGGATAGCATTATACATAGCACCTAATACTGAAATTCCATGACTTTCATAAATGCTAGGTTGGAAATATATAGAAGCTGATTGATATAATTCGTCGGTATCCTTAGTAAATCCAATAAATTTAATATTTGGAAGGTTCAATGTTTTATTCTTACAATCTTCAAACATACTGCCGTCTCCTGCCCATACAAACTTTACCGGATAGGCAAAATGATTGGTAACTTTCTCACAAACATCAATCCAAAATAATGGATTCTTATAATATTCAGTTGATCCGATTGTTAAAACAGTAGGAATTGATTCTAGTTTTTTATCTAACAAATTATCTGGTTCATAATAGTTGTATATAACATGAATATTGGTAAGATCCTTGGAATTAAACCAATTTAACAACAAGTATGATTTTGCAGCATTAGATACCACTATAATTTTCTTCCTTTTGGTAATTAAATTTCTAAGTATCCACTTTTTAAAAAAGTCCAATTTATCCATCGTGACTGTATGGAGAATATAAATTACTCTGGAAGGAAATAAAATTAAAAATAATAACCATTCAGGATTAGCAGTACTGCAAATCAATAAAGCAGGTTTTAATCTTTTGATAATATTAGAGAAATATAAGAACTCATTAATTTGATAAATAAAATAGGTCTCATTTATTTTTGTAAAAATCGGATTCTCAAATCGTGTTCTCCAAATATCAAATTCAAGGATTTCAATATTAAAATGATATTGTGATTGTAGTAATAGTATATCCGGACTTATCTGATGCAAAGCAATTAAAACGGTAACCTGGTAATTTTTTGAAACAAGGTATTTAACAAGAGAGATAAAATATGTTTTAGTACCGCCATAACTAGAAAAATCAGCAACTAACAAACAATTCTTTTCTTTTTTTCTGGTTAATAAGATGGAAATATATACCAGAATTGCTTTAAAGATCATTCGAATCATAGTAAATAGTTAACCCTATTTTGCTAAAATGAAGATACTTATTGAATTGCTATCAATTTTTAAATTATAATCATCAATCCTATGGCGATTAATACCAACGAAGTAATTGAAGAATGATAAAATATCATTCTTGATTACTTTTTGATTGGTAATTTCTTTAGATCGTTCTTTTTTAGAAAAGTACTTAACATACCATGGTAGTTTCACAACATCATTATCTTTTTCAACATATTCAACATGAGCAATTTCACCAGATTTCATTTGATAAAATGATTGAATAAATGAATTAAAATATAATAAACTCCCATCTACTTCAAGCGATATTTTATTGATAGCTACTGACGTCTGATCTACGTGTAATAATTTTCTATCAGAAATACTTGTACAATAACCCAGATTCATTTGTCCTGTATGTATACTTTCTTTTTTATAAAAATAGGTAAGCATAGTAAGATACCAAAGGGAAGGCTTTTGGGGTGCTTGAATCAAATGCCATTGATGAAAAACATTGAATTGATTAGCATTAAATTGAATGTGCGAAATTCCTGAAGCAACTAATCTATGATAGATATCATCATCTTCTACACCCCATACAAAATAAAATTCATCAAATGCTTGTATACTATTTAAAGCAATCTTAGAAACAGCACAAAGTCCAACATAATTCTGTTCTAAATGAATTGCTTTGTTTTTTAGGGTATGTGGTGTAATTTCAAAATTTATTGGAAGATAAAAACAACTAAACGTATAAAAACTGGAAGAATAATCTAATAATAATATTTTTTCAATAAATGTAGGTTCCAGAATCAAGTCAATATCATAATAAAGTATTATGTCATTTTTTGCATATTTAAATCCAATGTTTAGTGCATGAGCTCTATTCCAAAACCATCCATTAGTGTGAGCATAGATATAATGAACAAAAGGATATGAATTAACCAAATTTTTAGTATCAGTTGAGATAACCTCATCACTACCATAATCAATAAATATAACTTCAAATGATAAATTTGTTTGTTGAAATATGGAGTCTAAAGAATGCTTAATTCTTTGTAAGTCTCTGTTTTTAAATCCAATAATAATTGATACAGCCAAATTCATGATTCAGAAAATATAAGAAAGCATTTGAGTTGATAAATCATAATCTTACCCATGTTTCAGGAATTAAATCTCCAGTAGAATCATTAAGTTCTTTATTAGAAAACCAATTTTTAGGTGAAATAATTTGTTTATGTTGATTTTTATTTAACCATGCTCCCCACCAACTAAATGTACTATTAGCAATTATCTGGTGCTTACATTGAGACATCAAATATAAATCCCGCCAAGAATCAACACCTACATTATTAGTGGACACAATAATAATATTTTTAAAAAGAGGTAACATATTTATTCTAACCCATTCAATATCATTAGTAAAAATATAAAAGCTAAGATCTTGCTCTTTACTTAATAGGTAATTAATTGCACGTTTATAATAATCAACACCACAAAATCCATGTTTTTCAAAATTTTCCGGAATTGAAATATAGTCTCCTCGTCTTACATGAATAGCCACTGAATTACAAAGAGTAATTTGATTCAGATATGATGTGCTAATAAAATCCAAAATAGGAGAAACTGAGAATAACAAACGAACCTGCTTATTAAATTCAACAAAGTATTTTTCTGATTGCCAAAAACCTTTAAAAAGGGTAGGATGAAGTAAATCTATGTTAAGCTTAGAATATCCAAAATTCAATTCTTGAAAAGTTTGGTACTTATTGAATTTTAATTTCTTAAAATTAAAAAAACAATCATTCCGATTGAATTTATCAATCTCATACAAATTTAAAATTCTAAATGAACGGCTAATAAAGGAATTATCCCCATTATTAGAAAATATTGGATGAACATCTCCAGTCAAATAAAACTCTTTAGAATACTTTATAGATAGTGAATACCCAAAAGCAATCTGAAATAATTGATTCCCTAAACCATCCGACAATCTGACTGCTATCATTTTTTTAAACTATTTTCTTAGCTTCTCAAAAGAATATGATCAGCTTGTTTTGATTTTTGTAGCATCAAAATATTCTTTTTAAAGGGCAGATTAATCTCTTCCGGATAAGCATATCCTGGATGCAGAACAAATGGTGGATTCAAATGAAAAAACTTATTCAAGTAAGATTCATCATGCCATACTGGTATTTTATTACCAATCAAATCATCCTCTGTCCATTCACTGATTGTTTCTACTAGTATTCTAAAGTTGGTATAATTACCTCCATAAAAACATCCTTGAAAATAATGCTCAATATGCTCTATTTCATTAGCGCTGAAATATGCATTACAACTCAAATTTGATTCAACAGGGAAGAAGTTAGATCTTTTATGAAAATAATAAGGTTGCAAAACACCAAATAATTTATTCTTTGTTCCTAATCCCAGATCGTTCAAAAATATATTTTCTTTGAAAACCATATTTGCATTACAGAAGATTAAGTAATCCATATTAGCAAATAGATGAAAATGCTGCATAAAATATCTATTTCTAAGCAGTGTATCATAGGGCCAACCTATTTTTTTTGTTTCAATAAAAGTGATATAGGGTGTATACCTATATCTATTAATTAAGGTAACGCTATCTGTAAAAACGAAATATGTTTTATTGGATCCTAGTAAAAAATTTTTTTGAGCTGTTTTATAAAAGTTTTTAAAATATTTATCGTATTTACCAACACAGATATAAAGTATACCAACATTTATAACAGTATGCTTATTCGTAGAAAATAAGTTGTGGATGAATTTAAAATTGGTTGAATATATTTTTGAGCGTATTTTAAGATTAACTTTTTGCAGAAACTGTTGTATTAATTTAAACATAAGTATATAGCTCAACTGAAATAAGAGATGATGTTATCAATCTCTAATTAAATTATTGGGTTTTGTATTTAACTGTAATTCTAAATATGAAATCATTTATTCTTTTATATTGTTTTCTAAATTTTAAAACGATATAAATATAGTTTTCTTTATAGGGGTTTATTTTGGCGATGCCGTATTTATGTAAGTTTTCGAAAAACACATCTTTCGTAATTATTTTTTTTCTACTTAGATATAATAATATTTTTTTTCTTTCCTCATTTATAATATGAGTACCGGCAGAGGAGCTTCTAACTGTATTTGGATGGTACCTAAAATAATTATTCGTCATTACAGTATAATAGATAAATCCATTCTCTAGTAACATAATCCAAAAAAGCCAATCTCCAGATAACCTATATTCAACAATCTGTTTTAACGACTTACTAATAGATTTTTTTCTAAATAGAACTGCACTGGCATTTGGAATGGTATTCTTGTTTACTAAATATCTAACAATTTCATCCTTTCCATTATTTGTGAAATCATCTTCCCACCTACACAATTGGAATTCTTTATAGTAGTCACTAAGCCCGTTTAAAATATTATCTTTTTCATCAACTTGAATTGTATTGCAATATGCAATAGTTACTGAAGGATATCGCTCTAATCTATTTACTAAAACATTTAAAAAGTTGGAATCACAAAAATCATCACTTTCGGCAATCCATATATATTTTCCAATAGATAATTTAATTCCCTTTATCCATTGAAAAAATGTGCTTCCACTATTTTGTTCATTAAATAAAAGATGAGATATTTTGGAATTACTAGCATACCCTTCTAAAATAATTCTACTTCCATCACTTGAACAGTCATCTAAAATGATTAATTCAAAATCTGTAAATGTTTGATTTAAAATACTATCAATTCTTCTTCGTAGATAAGCGGCATGATTATAACTAGGTAAAATAACGGAAACTAAAGGCGGCATTTTAATTGTTTATTATATCTAACAGTGGTTTCATTTGTTTAGCATCTGAAGCATAGGCTATAATTTTTGAATTAACTGCAATGCCAAATTTTTTGAGTAATTCATTATTAGAAGCAAGCATACCTAAATTATTAACCATTTCATCAATATCAAGGTAATCAATAGGTATTCCAGCATCAGTACCCAAGAATTCAAATATGCCGCCTGCTTCTCTAAAATAAATACAGGGTACTTTATATTGTGCCGCTTCTAGAACAACTAATGGGAAAGCATCTTCTCTTGATGGCAATAACAGAATACTACTGTTCTTCAAATAATTATGAATATTATGTTGCTTTTCTATAAAGGTTATTTTGTTTTGTAAATTCAATTTATAGAGGTCCTCCATCAAGACTAGGTATTCTTTTGAAGATAGATCTGCACCAATCCATTGAAAAATAATATTGGAAGTTGGAAATTTTTTGTATGTTAATTTCATTATTAGCGGAACCAGATCGCAACCTTTTCTCCAATCTAATGTACCACAGAATGAAACAACGAATGATTTATTAAGTGAATTGAATTGTTTAAAATGCAAATCAGAGTTGTCATTTACTAAATCCCATTTTGGTATAATATATTTTAGTATGGTGATTTTATTAGAATTATAATTATACCCATTTACTAAATTTACTTTAACTGCTAAAGATGGAACAAATAAATAATTAGATTTATCGTGAATTAGTTTCATTTTTTCATAAGATGAATCAATTTTAATACCAACCTCTAATTCATGTAGATAAGTAATAATTATTTTATTATCCAAATTCAACACTTCTAATAAATCTCCATTTGCAATTGTATTATTGAAAACTAGGTCTACTTTAGATAGTTTATTAATAATATCATCCCTATGATGCTGAATTTTACTGTTGACTTTAATCTTAAATTTATTTAAAATTCTAATTGCTAATTCGTCTTTTATTCGATATTTTTTTTCAGGATTCCATTCATAAACTTTACCTAATTTTTCAAATTGATGCTTTAATTCACCACCATGATTCAAAAGAATTATTGGAGTAAATTCTACTTTTTCCAACAATTCATTGATTAGTCTTAGTAGCAATATTGGTGCGCCAGTATTAGAAGCATTATGAGAAATAAATAAGATCTTTTTCATTTAATTATAAAAATAAACTAGGATGTTATTTTTTTAACAGTTTCTAAATATTTATGCCCCCATTTTTGACAAGGTTCAAGATGATTACCTTCCGCCCATTCATTCCAAGCATTAATAAAAATGAAATTATTATCATCCGTTTTATTTGCTAAATTATCAGATAGAAATTTGAGCCATTGTTCAAATTTTTGTGGGGTAGAATTTTTCAAAAAGAATGCATTATTTCCTCTTCTAGCAGTATTATCCCATGAAGGTGTAATGCCTGGATATTTAACGTAATCTTGTTCAAATTGATAGTGGTTAATTAAATAATCAACAAAATCAGAATATTCTAAATTTTGCATCACAGTTTTCTTACATTTTTCATACAAGTTTGAACTGCCTTTGGGGTAATTAAATATTTTGAAAACTTCTTTAAATATCCTGTTTCTGAATATTGAATTCAACAATTGTAAAGTCTTTGACTCTATAAATTCGTATAAATAATTTGAAAATGGTTGAAATTCTATACTTGCATCAAATCCATTTTCAATCATTTTAATACCATGATTCCCAAAACTTTCAAATACACACAAATACAAATCAAGGTTTTCTAATTTTGCCTCTTTACGCCAAACAGATATTGTTTTCTGAATATTGGGGAGGAGTGCAGATTTGTAAATAGCAAAAACAGGTTTCCCATTTATTTTTATATACCTACTATCTTTAAAAAATGGAATTAATGATTTAATATGAGCTATATCATCTTCTTCTGAATATTTCTGTTCAAGTAATATATGTTTATTCAATCCATCCCAGGTTCGGGTCCAATTTTCATTTGCCCAACATAACATAAATGGGAAATCCGGTTTTTTAGAATCATAAACTTCTTGAAAAGGTCTGTCTAAAATTCGCCTTCCATTAAACCAATAATGGTAGTAACAAAATCCATGAATACCATAATCTTTTGCCATTGTTGCTTGTGCAATTCTAACTTCTTCTAATCTTAAATCATAAAATCCTAAGTCTGCTGGTAAGTGTGGTTGATAATGATTATTAAATAAGGGTTTAGCTTTAGTAACGTTTGTCCATTCAGTGAATCCTTTACCCCACCATTCATCATTTTCAGGAATTGGATAAAATTGTGGTAAATAAATAGCTATTGGTTTCATTTTTATTAATCAAATATTGAATAATCAAAATCATTATTATGATTAATAGTTAGGCTACTATTCTTAATTAAACGATCATTATGATAGGTGTAATCCCAAAATAATTCTTTTGATACTTTTTTATGTTCGTTAAAGAATACATCCATATGGTGAACAGATATGTTTTTAGGTGTGGTATGAACAACATATGATAATCTTGTACGATCAACATCCAATATATCTTTACCACCATGAGCTAATAATGGATGCCAAATAATAGTATCCCCTTTTTTAACATGTACTTCTTTTTTGTGCAAACCAGCTTTCTGGCACTCCTCAATTATTTTATTTTGATATTTATCCCATAACTCTTGATGAATAGGTTGTATATCAGAAATTGATATTTTCAGTTCCTTTGCAAATTTTTCTCTACTGAATAATGGTAGTTTGTGGCTGCCCGGAATTACAATCAACGGACCGTTAGAAGAATCTGTATCCTCTAGTGCTAACCATGTTCCAAAATACATGAAAGCTGGATCATTCCAAAATAGCGGAATATCTCTGTGAATCGTCTGAGTACTGCCAATTTCAAAAAATAGAGAGGAGTAGAGAACGGTTTCCTGCGAAAATAAATAATCTTGAACCAGCAATGCCTTATTTGTGCTAAAAAGATCTTTAAAACTAGAAAGCTTAGTATGTATATCTATTATTCTATTTAATCTACCATCTATTTTAAAAAAATCGTTTGGCATTTTGCCAGCGTTCTTGAATTTCCAATTATAAAATTCAGTTACAGCTTTGTCTATTAAATCAAGATTTACTGAATTTTCAACCACAGTATATCCATTTTCAATTATCTCAAGAGCATATTTTTTTAAGTCTGAATCCTTTAATAGTTGTGTCTTTTTGTGGAATTTATATGTAAAATATTCTGGTTTTTTTTCAGTAATAATTTCAGTCTCAAATTTTCTAAATATCCTCTTTAAGATTCTTTTTAAATGTAAAAGCATAATAATATTATAGTTTTCTAGGTTAATTAATTTTACCTCTTAACTAATTTGGAAAGGATTAAAGTAGTATATCGATGTTGCTTAAGGATATAATAAATCTTATGAAATATTGATAATTTAGATTCCATTAAATATTTTCTGTTGTTAAATATTGCAGTGTTATGTTTATCATATTTACGTTTTGCCAAACTAAATTTAGTATTAGCAAGTAAAATACAATCTGTAAGGATTGTGTCACTAGGATTACATAGCTCAATAATTTCTTTGGTAGAAATTCCAAAAAAATCAAAGTCATTTTTCATAGAAGCTGAAAATTTTCCATTTTGATAATTAGGATCAATTATCTGGATAGTCTTTCTATTCTTAGACCAACTAGAAGTACATATCCATGAAATGCCACTGCTGCATCCAACTAACAAATCACAATAGTTTATTAGTTCTGCATTTTCACGTAATGACAATGAACTAGCATCAATTATATTGGCAGACTCTGTATTGAATTTATTTGGTGATGATAAAATGAACTTTATTTTTATACTTTGGATTACTATTGTTTGAGCAATTTTTAAAGCTCTTTCAAAATTGATTAATGATTGTCCGCTATTAGGTGAACACTCAAATAAAATATTATATGTTGCATTATTTATATTATTCTTCTTAATAAATTCTGTAACATTCTCTATTTCTGAATTAAATAATACTACTACTGGCTCTGGCTTAACTTTTAAGGGATGAGGATAACTCCTAAAAAGCGATGATCTAGTAGTCCCATACCAATTTTTATAAGTATCAGTGGTGTAATCGGTAACAAATATTTTATCAAATTTTTGTTTAGCATAATCCCTTATA
The DNA here is from genome assembly GCA_947460595.1 of Bacteroidota bacterium. Classification (GTDB taxonomy): domain Bacteria; phylum Bacteroidota; class Bacteroidia; order Chitinophagales; family Chitinophagaceae; genus Sediminibacterium. Next base: position 62,588 of record CANHGS010000003.1, read on the forward strand.
AAAGAAGGTATACTGTTCCTGGTTATTGTTAAGTCTGATACTATTGGAATCTCAATAATGTCATCAATATGAGGATTATTAAGTAAAGTACTTTTATATGGCGCAGCAACCATCCATGTTAAGTGTGAATTGATATAATCATACTCTTTTATTTGCTTAGCAATTGTAGTAACCAGTATACAATCTCCATTAGCACCCAATTGAACCAACAATATTCTTAGTTTGGGCATAATTCAAAAGCTATATTATTGATTGCATCAATGCATATATTTCTTTCTAAATTTAAAATTGCTAGTTTATTAACAACTATATCTTTTTCTTCAGGTTTAACCTTGCTAAAATCATATACCTTCTCTTGTTCGTGCCACAAGTCACAATTTATTTTACACAATTCAGAAAATATTTGGCCAAGATTTCCAGTAATTATTCTAGTGTTATTAATAGATTCATTATAAACTTTATTTGCTGCAAACCTAACTAAGCTCTTTGGAATACTTCCATTGGAAACACTAATAACATATTCATCAATTTCATTTACTAAGTTTTTCTGTTGTTGACTTAAGCTTATACTTTTCTGCTTATCATTGGTATGATATATTTTAAGTCTTACAATTGAAAGTTTATCACATAAAGAACCTAGTGTTTCAGCCATAGTTTCTATTTATTATTTAGCATTAAATCTGCTAGTTGAGTAAAACTTGTTGATGGGTACCAACCTAATTTATTAATAGTTTGAGGATTGCTAACAAGGATGTCATACTGCTTTTCAAAATTGCTATTAATAATACAATGATCCATCCAACTTCTATTAACTGTATTAAAGCAATAAGTTAACCAGTCTTCAATACTATATGAAATACCTGTACCAATTATAGCCTCAAAAACTGAATCTTGGTTTACTAAAGTCCAAACTGCTTCAACAAAATCACCGGCAAATCCAAATTCTTTACGAACTTTTACATTTCCAATTTCAAACTTAAGGTTCTGTTGATGTGATATATTTTGAATATACCTTATAATTTTTTGGTTTATGTGAACTTCTGAACGAAGGGGGCTATCATGGTTAAAGAAATAACCAATATAGACATGCAGATTAAATTTATCTCTAAAATATCTAGCGGAGTAAACAGATTGTATTCTGGAAATTGCATAAGGACTACTAGCAAAAAATTCAGTGTCTATATCTATTGGATTACCGTCATTTCTAAATTGTAATGCACTGCCCGAAAGGAATATTTTTGAAGAAGGAGAATAAAGGCGTGCTGCTTCAAGAATATTGAAGGTTCCAGTACCGATTGTATCATTATTTTCAAAAATATGAATATGACTGGTAGAAGATACTGCTGCAAAATGGAAAATATAATCCGGAAGATGTTGTTTAATTAAGGTTGAGACAAATAAATAGTCACTAACATCACCATTGTACAAACTTTTAGTTCTGGAAACTCCAATTACATCAATTTTATGTTGTAAAAGAAATATTCTTAAGTAGGTTCCGTCTTGTCCATTAACGCCAAATATTAAAGCTTTCATTTGTTTAAATAAAACCAATTTTTATTAACAAAAATTGAATTAATATATGTATCCGCATATAATTCATACCCTTTAGATGTCAAAAATCTAGCAATAGAAATGTCCTTAGGTCTAATATGATTTTCGCTGTATTGGCAGGTTTCAACACAAATAACGGGAATTGGATAATTATCAAAATCTAATGACTCTAGTACCAATAAATCCAAACCCTCTATATCAATAGATAGCAAATCAGGAAATGAATTAAAATTGTTGGCTATTAAATTATTTATTTTAACCAATGGCACATTTACAATTTCTGTAATTGAATATTTTCCGGATGCTACACGGTTTTGTGCTTCCAGACTATCAAATGTATTTAAACCTTTTATATTGAAAACATAAAGTGGCGCTTCATTTAATTCACTAACAGATACACCAGCATTGATAACTACATCGTTAGGCCTTTTATTTTTAATAACTGGGATTAATGAAACATCGGCTTCTACACAAACACCTTTACTACCGTTTTTATAAAATGTATATGTGTTATTACAATCATCAGGGGTATTGGTGCCTAGATCTAAATAGTTAATTTTATCTATCTTTTTGTCTTTAAATAAGAATGATAAAATAGCATCTTCACCTGCCTGACTATAAGAGTTTATTTCATTTATATAGATTGTTTCAGCTTTAAATAAATTGATAATTTTTCTGGCCAGTTTCTTAATCAAAGCAATAATTATCATAATATTTCTATTTCTGGTAAAGGAAAAATGAATTTGCCCCCCCTTTTGATAAATTCCTTTTCTTTTCTAATTATTGAATCTTTAAAGTGCCAAGGGAAAACCAAAAAGTAATCTGGATTCATTGCTAAAGCTTCTGCTTCAGATATTATTGGGATATTAGTGCCAGGAGTAAATGATCCAAATTTATCTGGATTTACTTCAGCTATATAAGGTATATGTTTTGTAGTTAATCCACAAAATTGCAATAATACATTTCCTTTTGTAGATGCGCCATAACCTAAAATGGTTTTGCCATCAGAGACAATTGCTTCAATTAAATTAATAAGATTTTTCCTATGCTTAAAAACCCTTTCTTCAAATAGTCTATAAGGGGTTGGGGTATCTAACCCTAAATCCTCTTCCTGTTTTAACATCCAATTAATAATTGGTGTATTAGATTTATGGGCCGCATTCACTTTACAAGCAGTAACAGCAAAACTGCCACCATTAATAGAATTCATTTGCACGTCTATTACACGCATTCCAACTGATTCTAGTAAATTCTTTACTACTAAAAATGAATAGAATTCTAAATGTTCATGACATATGGTATCATATGAATTAGAACGTAACATAGAAGGCATATAACTTTGTTCAAAGTGCCAAATTCCATCATCAGTAAGAACTGACTCAATATCTTTTACAAATGAGACAGGATTTTCCAAATCATAAAACATTGCAATAGATGTGATTATTGTAGCTTTTTCATTTGGGAAGTTTTTAAGAAATATATTTTTTGAAAAGAAATCTGGAATCAAACTAATATTGTCAGTATAGTAACTTATAAATTTATTTCCGGTTGGGTCAATACCCACTTTTTTACAACTAGATTTATAGGCCTTTAATGATGTTGCATCATTACTTCCAATATCAATGACCAAATCATCTGGACTTAATTTAATTAGTCGTTCAAGGCTGCTAATTTTATTTGTAAGATGCTCAACCATTGATGAGTTTAAACCAGATCTATAGCCATAATTCTCTCCATACATTTCATCAACACTATAAGATTGTTTCATTTGTAACAATCCACTATCTGGACACCATACTAAATCTAAAGGACCTTTAGTTACATTTTGGTCAATAGTTTTAGGGAATATACCTGTTAGATATTGTTCTCCTAATGAAAGTACATTTATAAGATTTGAACTTTCTAATATTCGGCATTTCTTTATTTCTGTATACATTTATTTAGGTATTATTAAAAAATTATGACCATTAATAACTTTATGAAACTTGTAATTAATTGAATTAACAAAATCTACATATTGTTGAAAGTTGAAATTAAATTTGTCTTCAAAATGGTATTCGTATTCAAATAAAATAGGCATTTGATGCTTCCTAATAGTTTCAATTGCACCTTTCATTGCATTCAAATCACCACCTTGAATATCTATTTTCATGAAACTGATTGGTTCTTCAAAGCAAAAACTATCTATTGTTATGGAACTTACTTCTTGCCCAACGTTAACATTATAATCTATGCCATATGATCCATATGCACCCCAATCAACAAAATCAATATCTGAAAATATTAATGTAACATTATCTACATCATGTACTGCTCCAAAATGAGGTATAATGTTTTCTGATTTACCATTAACTTTTATGTTCTTATTTAGAATTTCGTAAATCCAACTATTAGCTTCAAAAGCGTGAACCTTACCTTTTGATCCAACAAGTTTGGAAAACAAAATGCTCATTTGTCCGTAGTTGGAACCAACATCTAAAACTGTTGAATTGGGTTTTATATAATTTGAAGCAAGATCAACAACTGATTTTTCAAAAATATCACCAGCAATAATTGTATTTGCAACTACATCTGATATAGCGTCAGAAGGCAAATAATAAGAACCTGTGCTAGTTGAATGTAGTGTTAACTTATCAGTTTTCTTACTTTGTATATTTACACTTGAAGATTCTTTATTTATTCGTTTAATTTCTAAATCAAATAAATTAAATACGTTTTTTATAAAACTATTGATCATTTTTAGTAATTGAATATTGAGCAAAAACAGATCCATAATTCAAATTTTCATACCGTGAAAATTCTGAACCTGTATCTAATAAACTGAAGGGTAATATATTCTCAAGTAAATCGTAATTAGTAACACCTGGATAATTTATACAAACAACCATAGAGTAAAATCCTGGGGTCAAAAACTTCTTTGGAATAGTTATAATTAAAGATGTAAAACTATTTTCATCATAAAACTTGCATAATGATTCGTGGATTGTAAAAACAGGTACTCTATTTTTATCTTCAATTCTAATAGCCAATTCTAAATATTCATTATAATCTGGTAAGTTAATTTTAACATGGATATTGATTTCCTGATCAAATTGAAAATCTGATTTAAAATTTCCATTGTTATCACTCAATCGTAATAAACTAAAATGATTACCATGAATTGCTGTATCTGACCTATCTACTATACAAATACTTGGTTGAGATGATTTTAAATATGCATCAATAATATTTGCAACACTTGTTTTACCTAATGAATTAATAGTTCCATTATTTAATAATATACCAGAGGTGCATAGTTGATTTACAGCTGCTAGATTATGACTTACAAACAAAACTGTTCGGCCTTCTTTATGACTTGCGTCTTTCATTTTTCCTAAACACTTTTTTTGAAACTCCGCATCTCCTACTGCCAAAACTTCATCAACTATTAATATATCAGAATCCAAATGAGCCGCTACTCCAAAAGCTAACCGGATATACATACCACTACTATATCGCTTTACTGGGGTATCTAAATACCGTTCAACTCCAGCAAACTCAATAATTTCATCTAACTTTTTAGTGATTTCATATTTACGTAATCCTAGAATTGAACCGTTTAAATAAATATTTTCTCTTCCGCTTAATTCACCATGAAAACCAGTTCCCACTTCTAATAAACTAGCTATTCTACCTTTCATTTTTATACTGCCAGTTGTAGGACCAGTAGTGCGACTCAATATTTTAAGTAATGTACTTTTCCCAGCTCCATTATTACCTACAATACCTAATATCTCACCTTTTTCTAATTCAAAATTAATATCCTTCAAGGCCCATACATAATCTGAATTTGATTGCTTATTACGAATATTCTCTTCTCCCAAACGAGCAAAAGGATCATCTTTTCCCATTAGTTTATACCTAAATCGTTTGAAATCATCTCGCATAGATCCAGATCCAACATCTCCTAAACGATACTGTTTTGAAATATTTTCAATCTTTACAACTGTGTTACTCATTATAATTAATTATGGCTTCAAAGAATCCCTATACAGAATCCATAAAATTTTTTTCTGCATTATTAAAAAGAATTAGTCCAATAAATAGGAATATCATCATACATACAGCACTATATAACTGAAGATTTAAAGTAAACTCTCCTACTCCAAATAATGCGTACTTAAATGACTCTACAGGCGCTACTAGTGGATTAAATAATAAGTATTGTTTTATTTCTGGGGGTACAATAGATAAACCATATATAACAGGTGTTGCAAACATGAGTAATTGCATGCCAAATCCAACCAACTGAGTCAAATCACGGTACTTAGTTGTGATTGATGAAACTATGATACCAAAACCAAAGCCAATTCCAGCTAAAATAAAAAGGGAGAGAGGAATATATAATAAAGACCAAATTGAGAATATGGGTTGATACCCTTTAAAAAATATCATATACAAATAGATCAATAGGAACAAAGAAAATTGAATAAAAAATTTAATTAAGGTTGTGATCATACTAGCCAGCGGCATTATTAACCTTGGAAAATAAACTTTACCAAATATTCCCGCATTATTTGTAAACGCACCAGATGCACTACCAAAACAACCATTAAAAAAGTTCCAAATAGCAATACCGGCATTATAAAATAAAAACATGGGCACCCCATCGGTTGACAGCTTGGCTATTTTTCCATACAATAACATATAAATTAGTGTAGAAAAAATTGGGGATATAAAATGCCATAAAGGCCCTAATAAAGTTTGCTTGTAAGCACCTACATATTCTCTACGAACCCATAACCATAATAAATCACGATAGTTGTGTAATTCTTTAAGCTTGAAGTCAAGTAAATTATTTTTTGGCTTAATAATTATATTCCATTCTTCAACGGTACTTTGCATAAAATTAACTTTTAAAAATATATTTCCTCAAGGGGTGAAACTCTAACTATTCTAATTCTTTATTAGTTATTAAAAGTTTATTTGAAGATCTAGACAATTATTTTTTTCGAGAAGTAAATAGCTCTTTTTTCATAAAACTCATAAGAGATAATCGATACTAAAATGAGAATGACAAATCGAATAAAATAATTTAAAATTGGGTACTCATTAAATATTGAAAAATTTGTATCAAGGATTACGTAATGGTACAAGAAAATTCCGTAAGAAATTTTACCTAAATAAGTGAGCCATTTTAAAGAAAGCTTTTGGGGCTTTTGGATTAAAATATAAACTATGCAAAAACCTATTATACTAGTTACTATTTTGTAGTACTGATCAATTGTAATAAATAATTTATGATTAAACTGATCATGAAAGAAATGGTATAATAATACTGCAAAAAATACAACTTTTATATAGAATAATTTCTGTGTCATCCATACTGAATGGAAGTATTTTAAATATGCAAGAAGCCCACCCATTGCCAATGTGAAAAGACTACTGGGCAATAAAAACATACTAAATATGCCAAATCTTGCTTTATAGATAAAGATTGAAATAGAACTTATTATGCAGAATATTAAAACTTGTTTTAAATATTTTTTGGGCGAAAGCAAAATAACAAAAGGCCAAATCAAATAAAACTGTTCTTCTACACAAAGGCTCCATGTATGAGAAAATGAATTCCAAGCTTGTTTTCGATAAACCAGTATATTAGTAGTATAAGTAATAAAATAAATAATATACTCTCTTATCTGGGTGTAATTACAAATATATAATACAAGAATAAGTAGGTAGTAAATTGGGAATATTCGAAATGTTCTTTTAATATAAAACAATTTAATTGAATTCTTAAAAGTATACGAACTATCTTTTTTTGTACCAATAAACCATACGTTATCAAATAACCACTTAACACAAAAAATATATCAACATAGGACATACCTCCATGAAATAATTGTAGAATATGGTTCCCTATTGGATTTGCGAATGAATTTGGGCCCCAATGACAGAGAATTACACCCAAAACACAGATAAATCTTAGAGAATCTAATGATGGATTGTATTCTAAAGGTCCTTGCAAGCTTTTCGGATTTTTATAATCTCCCATCAACCTCCTCCCTATCAAAAATCCCTTTACAATCAAAAACAATTGAGGAAGGATTTGAACGCAATTTTTTTAGATCAAGGTTATAATAGAACTGGTGTGCAACACACAAAATAATTACATCATACTGCCCAGATAGATCATTTTGCAGGCCTTGTTTCATTAGCTTCTTTACTTCTGCTGGATCAGCTACAGGATCGTGTATTTCAACATTTAATCCAAAGCTTTCTAACTCCGATACAATATCAACCACTTTTGTATTTCTAATATCGCCACAATTCTCTTTAAAAGTAAATCCCAAAATCAGTGCCTTGGCATTTTTAACGGGTATCTCTTTTTGAATCATCAGCTTCACAACTTTATTAGCAATGAAATGACCTATCTGATCATTAACCCTTCGCCCACTTAATATTACTTGTGGTGTATATCCTAAGCTTGCAGATTTATGAGCCAAATAATAAGGATCAACTCCAATACAGTGTCCGCCTACAAGTCCGGGTTTAAACGGTAAGAAATTCCACTTAGTTACTGCGGCATCTAATACATCTTGCGTGTCCAATCCCATTTTATCAAAAATCAGTGCGAGCTCATTTACAAATGAAATATTTATATCACGTTGTGCATTTTCTATGGCTTTTGCCGCTTCTGCAACCCTGATACTTGGGGCGCGATAAGTACCTGCGGTTATAATAGAGTTATATAAATTATCCACCTTCTCTGCAATTGATGGCGTAGATCCAGAGGTCACTTTTTTAATAGTGGTTAAGGTATTCTTTTTATCGCCCGGATTAATTCTTTCCGGCGAATAACCACAAAAGAAATCTTTGTTAAAAACTAAGCCACTATGTAACACAAGAACAGGAACACAATCCTCTTCGGTGCAACCTGGATAGACAGTTGATTCATAAATAACCAAGTCCCCTTCTTTTAACATCCCACCTACTAAGGCAGACGCAGCTAATAAATAACTTAAGTCGGGAGCTTTAAATTGATTAATAGGTGTAGGAACTGTGATAATATAAATAGTACAGTTTTGAATATCTTTTTGATTAGAACTAAATTTTAGGTGCTTTAAATTGAGCAACCTTTCTTTTGATACTTCATTAGTAATATCAAAAGCGCCACTTAATTCATTCACACGCTTTTGATTAATATCGAAACCTACAACTGTATACTTTTCTGAAAAAGCAACTGCAAGTGGCAAACCAACATAACCCAAACCAATCACTGCAATAGCAATCATAAAAACCTTGTTTGTACTTGGTTGTTAGTTAATGTATCAATCTTAATTAAAATGTTCATGAAATTTTTCTTGATATTTATTAAAATTATAGTGCTTCAATGTTAATGTTTGAAGAGATTGCTTACTTATCGGAGTTTTAATAAGTTTGTTTTTTAAAGCTTCTAAAATATCGTCAGAACTATTTGGATCAACCAAATCACCTAATAAACCATTTAATAATGCTTCAGAACTGCCATCTGCATTTCCACCAATAACTGGTGTTCCACAAACTGCTGATTCTATAAATACTAGTCCAAAACCTTCTTTTTTGCTTGGCATGATAAATAAATCAGCCAATAAATAATGATCAATAATTTCGTCAGTGGAAATGTAACCTGTTAGAATAACTGAATTTTCTAATTGGTAATAGGCAATCAATTCTTTTAAACGATTATATTCCTTATCATCGGCTTTACCTGCTAATAAATATTTAAAAGAAATATTATTGATTGATTTCAATCTTACCAAAGCCTTAATCACTTTATCGTATCCTTTATACTTGTCCTTACTGCTGATACGTGAAAGTGTAAATATTACTTTCTCATCATCTTTAACTTGGTATTTTTCTTTTAAATACTTAGGTTTTGAAAAACTGGATGGATAGGAAAAAAATGGATCAATACAATTAGGTAAAACGGATATTTTATTTTGTTGAATACCCGATCTATAAACTAATTGTTTCTTAGTGAAATGGCTAACGCTGAATATTTTTTGGGATGCATTTAAAATCCATTTTTTAGTACTTACTTGTTTTTTCCATACTTCAATCCCATGTGCTACAACCCAAATTTCAATAGAAGGGTTTATCAATCTCATTAAAAAGACAGTAGGAGCTAAATTGATATGTCCAACTATAACACGGTTCCATTTTTTAGCGTTAACCATTACATGAAACATGAATTTTAAGCGCTTACCACTGAAACCTTTAAATAAGAAACGAGGAAGATACCTAGCATCCATGGTAGAATCATGCAAACCATAACAGTTTGCTGCTATACCTTTCTCCCCATTTAAGCAATGCATTAATGACCTATTCACTGTTTCTATTCCACCCGTTGCTGAAAATGCAGATAGATAAATGAATAGATTAGTAGGCTTAATTTCCGGAGGGGAAACCATAAAATTAATTTTTGACTTAAACGTATTTGATATAAAAACAGCCCACAGTCTACTATAATTAATTTTGTTGTTTAAGAACCTTTTATAAATTTGATTGGATACAAAATTTTGATTTTTGAAAATTTTAATACTCTTTATCCAACTACCAAAAGGTAAAAAGAAACCTTGTTTTGGCCTATTCCAAACTATTTCAGGTAGCATTGATTTAAAAGCTTCAACTAACAAGAATTTATGGGAAGATTTAGGAAACTTGACTGAATCTTCTAGAGCATAGACATACTCTACTAATTTTTTATCTAAAAATGGAACCCGCAATTCAATACCCCGCCACATACTTTGTATATCACTATCTTTCAATAATTGGTTTAGCATATAAATATCAGATTCTAAAATACTTATAGCAGTTTGTGGCGTAATGTTATTAGTTAAATTGATTGGTAATTGAAATTTAGCTAGTACTTCTAATACCTTTGATTCTTTAATACTTAAAATAGCGGCAGTATCTTTAGGGGTAAACAATCCTCTATATAAAAGATATTCAGAAGAATGTATTTTATTCTTTAGGAATTCTATTTTCTTATTTGGGTAACCAAATAATGAAACTGGAAGGAAGTGAAATAAAGCACTAAATCTTTGTAATTGATGAAATTGTTTTGTACGATGAAAAGAGGGATATCCTCCAAATATTTCATCTGCTCCAATTCCACTTAAAACAACTTTTAATCCCAATTGCTGGGCATATTTGCATATAAAATAGGTATTAATAGAATCAGTAGAAGGTTGATCTATAGAATCGAATATATTTTTCCATTCTAACATAAAATCAGCTTCTGATACTTTAAAACAATGGTGATTGGAATCTATTTGTGCAACAACGGCATCTTGATATTTTTTTTCAGAATAGGAACTATCATCAAAATCTATAGAAATTGTTTTGATTTTATTTGTAGAAAATTGTTGCGCTAAAATGGCTAGAACGGAACTATCTATACCACCACTTAAAAAAACACCTATTTCTACATCCGATACCAAATGCTTTTTTACTGCCTCCTCCAGCAATTGTTTGGTTGTATTAATTGCAACCTCATTGCTTTGGGTTATTTTAGCATAAATGGGCTTAAACCAAGTATGCTCAATATAGTTATGCGTTTTTAAATCAAAAATCATGTACGACCCTTTTTTAATTGGCCGTACGTTCTGTAAGGTTGTTATTGGTTCAGGTAAAAATCCAAATGTCAAAAACCATATTCTCCAGTCTAAATTTGGCATCCAATTAGGATCAACTGCTAACATCCCTTTTACTTCAGAACTAAAAAAGTAATCACCCCCTTTTTTACCAAAATATAAGGGCTTTATGCCCATATGATCTCTTGCTATAAATAAATTTTCATTCTTAATATCTGCAATTATAAATGCAAACATTCCTTCTAACTTGTCTAAAACCTTTTCTTTCCAAAAATCATAACCAGCTAAAATAACTTCTGTATCGGAATTAGTTTCAAATTGATACCCTGCAATAATTAGATCATTGCGTAGCTCTTGATAATTATATATTTCACCATTAAAAGTAATCCAATACTTCCCAGCTAAATAACTCATGGGCTGTATTCCAGCATCTGATAAGTCTATTATTGACAATCGATTATGCCCTAATGCAAAACTACTATTTTCATCAATAAATACAGAATTTCCATCTGGCCCTCCATGTTTCATTGAATCAGACATTTTAGAAATATCTCCTAATAAACTTTCACTATTATCGGAGATAATTGCTGCGATTCTACACATTAGAAGCTATTGCCATTTTTAAGGTTAATATTAATGTCAATTTTTATACTTATTTTTTAAAAACAATCTTTTAAAAATATTATTTCGTTTTTCTTGATCAAAATATCCATTGCTCGATTTATGACCATAACCATATCCATATCCATATCCATATCCATATCCATACCCGTATCCGTATCCATAATTATGGCCGTAATAACCATGTCTTGGTCCAACTTTAACATCGTTTAATACAATACCTACATTTTTGAGCTGGTTGTTTTGATAACATTCATCAATAAATACTAATTGTTTCTTTAAAGATTTTCTTTGACGAATTACATAAATTGAGTTATCTACTAAGTGCATAATATTAAACCCATCACTAACTAAACCAACAGGGGCTGTATCTACAATAATATAATCATAACGTAATTTCAATTCATCAAACAATTGTTTAATTCTATCTCCAGTCATTAATTCTGCAGGATTAGGCGGAATGGGACCACAACCATAAACATGTAGTGTAGGATAATTATCTAATAAATAATACAAATCATCTAAAGAATCCGTTTGTTTTGCCAAATAGTTAGAAAGACCTATTTTCTTTTTTGGGGCACCTATATTTTTAATAATTCTAGGTTTACGTAAATCAAATTCTAAAAGAGCTACTTTTTTATTTGAGATAGCAATTACAGCGGCAAGATTTAAGGCAATAAAGCTTTTCCCTTCTCCACTCATGGAAGAGGTAACCAATATGGTTTTATTATCCTGTATTAAAAAATTTAGATTGGTGCGCAAAATTCTAAACTGCTCAGCAATTAAATTTCTACTTTTATCTGCAACAATTAGTTGAATATTAGAATCGGGAGAATGTCCAATATCTGCAATTATCGGTATTTTAGTTTTATTGATAATATCGTTTCTATTATTGATTTTATCATTAAAATAATCCTTTAAAAAGATAAAGCCAATAGGAAATAATAAACCAAAAGAGAGGGCAAATAAATAAATTTTTTGTGAAACTGGTGCTATCTGATATCCATTTGCTAATTCAAGTTGTTCAAAATTATTTACATGTGTAGCACTTGTAATGGCTGTTTCTTCTCTTTTTTGTAATAAGTATAGATACAAACCTTCTTTTACATTTTGCTGACGTTTAATTTCTACTAGAGTTTGTTCTTTGGCAGGTAATTCTAAATATTTATTTTGTTGTGCAGATAATCGCTTGTTTAGGGTATTTTTTTGTAGAGCCCTAATTTTTTGCATTTCAAATAAACCGGTTAATATAGCATTATAGGCAACAGATATTTGAGCGTTTAAGTCTTTTAATAATAAGCTATTCTTACCAATTTGGGGCTCTATATTTAGTTTCTTTACTATTAATGAATTGTACTGAACAATTAAAGCAGCAACACTACTAGACAACGTAAAATCGGTAGGAAGCAATTGGTTGTCTTTAATATCTTTAACTTGTTGGAATAATAATTGAATAAGCTGATCTTGTATATCAATTTGTACCAAATTATCATCTAACAAAAGCCTTTTGGCATTAACTTCTTGAGCTAAAGAAGTTACATCCACCATTTTGTTTGTTTTTTTAAATTCAGACAATTTACCTTCTACATCTCCTAATTCAGCTGTTACAATTTCTAATCGCTGATTGATAAATTTGATGGTATTATTAACAATTAAATTTTTTTCATTTAAGGCCTGAATGGCATATCTATCTGCAATAACATTTAAAATTGCTGATATTTTTGATAAATTCCCTCCTTGTAATTCCAACTGTATAATAGTAGTTTTACTATTGTTAGGAAAGACTAATAAATTTGAAATAATGTTATTAGCGGTTGAATTTGCAGGTTCATAATTAAAGTGATAATTATCTTTCCAACCATTAGACATTTGAGGACGCAATATAAATTGACTACCAGCATATAAAATAGTAGTATTCCATTTAAATTTTACCTTCTCAATCATTTTCTCAGAACTACTAATTATTCCACCAGAATCAGATAAATTGGACAAATAAATTTGAAATGTTGATAGAGAATCTCTCCAATTTATAGATTCAAGTGTAAAAGGCGAATTGCCATACAACTCAGTATTTTTGAAATTGCCTTCTTGTAAATAAGTATAATTGAATTTATAATCAGCTACTATTTTTTGAATAAATGGTGTGGCTTTTATAGCCATTATTTCATTATCTAGATTTAATTGATTATTAGAAAATAAAGCAGTTTCTATTAAATCTCCCCCTCCTCTAGTGCTAAATGAAGGCTTATTATCACTATTGTTTTTTATCAACAATCTGGTAGTAGACTTATACAATGGAACAGTATACCTTAAAATGACAACTGCAATAGAAATACAAACAGCTATTGAAATAATAAATAATGGTAAATAAGAAAGATATTTAAACAGAAATTCAGTAGGTGTGAATTTCTCTTCAGAAGTCTTTAAATTAATTTGTTGTAAAAGATTGTTATTACTCATCAAGGATTACTTAAATAAATTGACTATACTAACAATTATAAAGACACTTGATATTAAAGATATCACTGTTGTAAAGTCTTGAATAAAAGTGCTCTTTTCACGTTTAAGCTTTTTTAGTTTGGTATAATTAGCATCTACATAAACAATATCATTTTGCTCTAATTGATACACCGATGATCCAATAAATGCAGCATCTATTAAATTAACGTGTATCACTTTAATAGCACCTTCCACTTCTCTAATAATTCGAATGTTATTTTTTACACCTGTATTATTGATACCTCCACAAGCCAAAATGGCATCAATTAGTGTAATACGATCTGTGGAAAATGTTTTAATCCCAGGAGAACCCACGTCACCCATCACACTAATTTTAATGCTAGTAAATTTTACTTGAACAAGAGGCTCTTTAACTAATTCTTTATTTCTTAAAATTTGCTCTAGCGTATCAGCAAGTTGAGATTTAGATTTACCTGCTGCTAGAATAGCCCCTATAATTGGTATTTTAATATACCCTGATTCATCCACTAAATAACCAGCATCTTTTGTCCCTGAAACACCATTATTAAAAAAGGAAACTTGATCTTGATTTAAAGAGGTACTTGCAAATTGTATTGAGATCAAATCATAAGGTTTAATAACAAGAGGCCTTACTAATATATGAAGTGTAGAATCTAAGCCAGTTTGGAAGTAGTTGAAATTATTAGGCAGTTTATTTAATGTTTCACTACTACTATTTTTAAGAACAATAGGGGTTGTATCATTCGGATTTATAACATCATTTGTTTTTATAAAAAATACTGTTTCTAGTGGAATAGAATTATTCAAATACTGGAAGCTAAGCGAACCATGCGCATTGTTGTTTTCAAATAAACATATGGAAACAAAGAAGAGTATGAATAACGATTTTTGTAGGCTTGCCATTTTGTAGGAAAACTAATTTTTTAAGAGTGATAGGTTAATAAGAAATAAATTGAATTGTTAAAAGTTAATAGCTTCGCTATTCTAAGTCACATATAATGTATACCTAGTTGAAATTTAAATTCTTTAAATAGGTTTTTTAAAGTTTAAATATTACTCAAAACTCTTTGGGATATTAAATAAATCCAGAGTTAAATTAGTAAGTGCAAATAATCATTTCTCACAGTAGTAATATCAATTATGAAAGTCAGTTATCATGAAATGATAATATTGTATAACTTTTTTTTCATGATAAAAGAAACTTAATTACTGCAAAGGTCTGCTTTAGAGTTCCCAACTTAATTTAAAAGTTTACCATTTGGAATAACAATGTTTACAAAAATATTGATACCCTAGATTTAACTGAAATGATCAGATTAAATTCTAGCATATTTATAAATGCAACAGACAAAATGATTATTAATTTAAATTAATTACTCATTTATTTAATTAAATAAATCATTTTGAGAAATTTAAAAACCTTTGGTATTATTTTAAATAAATGAAATTGATAATTTTTATTTTTTCACCTTCAAACATATATTCAAAACCAGCGTGATCACCCAAACTTTAATCTACCATCTTTCTACTAATCCAAAACAAATATTGGATAATAATCTAATGAGTTGGATTTTAGTAAAGAAATTTAATGATTTAGCAACTTTTTACAATAACCTAGAAAATAAAATACCAGATATTATATTAATAGATATTAATTACTCCTATTTAATATCATCAGATGCTATTTACAATCACATAAAAAATACACCGGTATATCAAGATATATTAATCATATTTATAGTTGCAAATAATGAACTAACTGATTTGACTATTAAGTTAGCTTCAAATTATTCAGATTATGATAGTCTAAAAAAGATGGTAAATATATCTAGAATTGAATTTTTAAACTATATATCCTTTAGAAGTAAAATAAAACGGGTACATTATACAAACTTGAATAGTAATCAAAAACATATTATTAATGAACTGAACCAATTGTTGATAACAAAACAAATTTATAATTTACAAATAAGCAGTTTTTGTGAATCTTTAAATACTAGTGAGTCAGAAATTAATAAAATCACTAAAATGGTATTTAATAAACCACTAAGTGCTTTTTTTAAGGATTTCAGTGCAACAGATACAAACATTGATTTTCTCAAATTAAATTCATTAAAAGAAAATGTTGGGGTAATGAATAATAAGCCACCAAATTATTTTTATATTAACGAGGAAGAAATTTAAAGAATAAACAATAGAAATTATTTTAACTTCTCTCACTGTTCATTATATCAGTTGAGAATTATTATTTCTTATTTAGATGGTATTTTTAAATGATTGATTAATTAGCAAGTACAGCTGGTGAATCCTTAACTAATAACGTCTTAATGTGTCTTTTGGGACTATTATTATATTTCTTTTTGAAACTTAAACAAAAATGCTGTACAGACTTAAAACCAAGTTGATAGCTAACATTTTTAATAGAACTATCATTATTCAAGAGTATTTGTATTGATGCTTCTAGCTTCTTTTCTAGTAATAAATTAGATGGCGTGTCATTGTAAACCGATTTACATTTTCTATTCAAGGTTGAAATACTCATTAATAATTCATTAGACATCTCTTGTAATGATAATTTATTAGTGAAAATAAATTTATTCAGAACAGAATCCATTTTATGTTGAAATGTATAAGATTTGTATTCTAGACCTTTACTCATACTTGTTAAAGGCTGAGGTAGCATAGATTTGACTCTCTGTACAAGGCTGTTATTTATAAAAGGATAATATATAAAATCTGCAGCTCCATTATATAGTCCCTGTTTGATTGTATCATATTCATTTTCATATCCAACTAGTAATATTGGAATCTTCTTTTTTTCAATAGCTTTTGTAATATAAAGAACGTAATTTATAGTGTTTAGAGGTAATTTAAAGTCCATTCCCAGTATGATTAGATCTGGATTTGAATACATTAAATAATCAATTGATTTAATGGTAGATTCACAAATTATCAACTCAAAGTCCTTGTCTAATTCGGCAACTAAGTTTGATTTAATTTGCACTCTATTTTCAATAATTAAAATCTTTTTCATTAGCATTAATTATAAAATAAATTCAATTTTGTAATTAATTGCAATTTCAAAGTGGAAGAAAAAATAACCAAATTAGAGATGTGAAATTTAATAAACTCATTGTGAAATTTGAATGACACAATTGAATATCAATCAGTTGGATTATTCATATGCTCAGTAGGATTGCTGTTATAAAACTTTTTAAAGTACAAATACATAGTTCTTCTATTACTGAAACCAGACATTGATGATAAAGCTTCAATAGTATATGCTTTATACCTTTTGTCGTTTAATAATTCTATCAAATAATCTATTCTAGCTTTATTTATTAGATCCGAAAAACTTGTTTGCTTTTGTAATTTGACAAATTCAAGTATTTCAAATTTGGATAACCCAACTTTATCAATAAAAGTTTCAATTTTTACATTTGGGTTTAGGTAATATTTATTGGTGTAAAATTCTAATTCAATAATTGAAACAAATTTTTTTGTTTCTGAATCATTCTCATATATCTGATAAGTAGCAGTGTCATGACTATCAAAAAAGTCAGGTCTGTACAAAGAGAAACTAATGATTCCAATATAAATTGCAATTACAATGAAATTATACTCTGGATTAAATCCAAATAAAATAAGCGATTGAACTATAATGGGCATAAAAAATACAATGACAAATAATGCTATATTAACTTTTTGATTTGACACTATAGTTTTATAAAATTCCTTGAAAGTGTAGTTTTTATTATTGATGATCAGGCTCCTGATGATAATAAATAAACCTATGATGCGGATTAAAATATTGAAATAAATTTGGCTATTTGATGGTTTTTTAAAACTTAAATTATCTACATCAATAAATCCGAATCCGTCGAATATGATATCTATATAAAGTAAGGCAAAAATGCATTCAACAAAAACCATTACCCAAGTTAATTTCTTAGTAATTGATAAGTATATTGTATTATACATGAAAATAATAATAGACATGTGAAGTACAATATTGTATTGCCTTAGGTTTACAATATTCAATTCATTTATATATAATAATATGGAGTTAATGGCAACTACTAGTAATAATACTAATAATTGGGCCTTAACTAAACCTATTTTGCCTCTACCTTTTAGATTTTCTAATATAGAAAAAATAGCAAGCAAGGCAATAGCAAAGAAAAAATAAGATTCCATCAATTCTATAATTAAAATAAAGTTCTCTTATTAAAAACGATTGTTGTAAATAATAGTTTCATTTTAAGTTTCTTTTGTTTTATATGACCTATTAATATTTAATTATTGATACTTATTACATTTTCGCGAATCATTTTATCTAATTTTTTGGCTTCCAATTCCAGGTATTCAATTAATATTTTTAATTGTTCATTTTTTGTTTCCCAAATATCTGACTTGGTAATTTCGTGAACCAGTCCTAAAATATTTGCAAGTGGAGCTCTCATTAAATGAGAGTGACGCCAAGCTATATTATATAATTTGGTAACCTGTTTAGCACTATTAAATTCTAATTCCTTACTGTAGCTGATATTTTGAAAGAATAGGGTCACTCCTAAAAAACATCCATTATCATAATTGGGTAAGATTCTTATAACTACCCAATCTTTCTGACCATCAATTGCTGTAACTAATTGGTGTTCAAATTCTATGGGTTTTTTATCAAGAAATATTTGCTGCAAGGGATTTATTAAAAATGAAAAATTTGTTGTATTTAGTATTTCCTTTATGTTTTCTCCTTTTCCAATTTTGTGATGGTGCATTAAAAACAAATAATCTTCCTTTGCTTTGTTTAAATAGATGATGTCGTAATTAGGAGATAAGATTATAACCAGGTTATCTGTGACCGAATCCATGGCATTCAATAATAATTTCAAGTTCTTTTCGGTATTCTTGGTTTCCAATGAATTTTGACCTTCTTTACTAGTATCCGTTGTGTGCGAGGAAACAAATGGATGGATTCTAACAAATCCAATAGCATACATATAAGAAAAAAAACTTACTAGATAGAACAAAGCACTAGGTTGAGCATTTGACAAGTATAACACTAACGCAGTATTGGTTAATTGAAAAATGATAAATAAAATAATTTCGGCACCAAATATTTGTATTTTATTGGTTTTAAAATATTGCATCATTATCAAAATCTTATAAAATAAGATCATAGTAAGTAACAAAAAGAGCCCATACCCTATTGTTTTTGAGAATGTATGAAATTTTGTATTAATCATTTGCAAGTATCCTACAAGACTCATTAGAGAAATAAGAATTACAATTTTAAGTGGCCTGTTAAGAAATTTTGAAAAATCTGCATTCATTATTTCTATATTTTAAAAATAGTGGTTTTACAACTAGCCTGTAGTAATATTTAATGTATTGTGTAGTGTAATTTGAAGTAGTTTTAAAATTCATTCGCATTATTCTTGTGAAAATGATCTGTCACAATTGTGAATTTTATTTTCTCAATTATTATTTAGTATTTTATAAATAGAATTAATTTATATATAATTAGAAAAATGCTTAGAATTTTATTCATTTTTAATATCGTTAATTATAATAACTAGATATCTCTGAACGCTATTTGACTTAAATTCTTTAATTATCCCAGGTACTGATAAATATTTCTCAAGTGTTATTACTACACGTAAAATGTAATTTGAGTAGCCACAAAGCTTCTGATTAGCATTTTGTTTCTAAAGAATAGGAATAGTATAACGCATGACTATAAATTTGAAAAAAACAAAAACTTGATAATTGTACTATTTGAATGTTGACTACTGGCGCAAAATATAATTAGGTTTAAAAAGTTATTAAACCACTTTTAATAACAATAAGACTTTTGCAATTTCAATGGTCCAATGGTTTTATTTTATGACTAATATTTTATATTATTTTATGAGTGACAATTTTGAATAATATACTTAGCTAGTATATTCGGTCTTGTAACCCAATAACAAATAACCTTTTCAGTGGCTGATTTTGGAATTATATTTGTAATACGCTCTAAAACGATTGTCATGAAAAAACAATTTCTCCTAAATGCTATGCTTTTTTGCTTAAGTACTTCGTTTGCCCAAAACAACCTTTCTGCTTTAACAGCTACTAGAGAACAACTATCATCAGCCAAGAGCTATACTATTGCATTGGTTTGGCAAGACAAACAAGAAACAGATAGAAATCCGGGAATTAGAAAGGAAGTATTGAATATTTTTCCTGAATTGGCTAATAAGGAGCTCAATCAAAAGAACCCTGACTTTACCATACAAGTACTAGTTTCTAAACCAGAAATTATTACAGAAAAAAACACAGCAGCAGCCGTTTTAACCAATAGTACCCAGGTAAATGAAGTTGAGTTGAGTTATGATTTGCCTGTAAAAATGCTAGTGTTGAATAAAACAGGTAAAACTTTGTTTGATTGTACATTGAATGATATTCAAAATCCAATTGTATTCAAAGAGTTTTACAAATACACTGAAAATAATGGTTCCGTTACTGTGAATGCCAAAACCAACGAACCTACCGCCTTAAGAAACAGTGCCAAAAGTTATGATCCACTAAACAGCGGCGTGAACAGCACTAGTTATTATCATGTCTCTTTCAAAAAACAAACCTCTGATGTAAGATCCTTACTCAATGCTTGGAAAATGGATTTGAATAATCAAAAGACAGCATTTTACCACAAGCCGGAATTACTTTAGTTTTGCGGCCATGGGACAGAAAAAACTCATTCGCTTTGAAGCCATTAAACAATTCCCAAATGTACACGAGTATCCGCAAGGCATGCCCGGAAAATGGAAGGACTATTTTCAAAACGATGGTAGTCTTACGCTTGAACTAGCCTGTGGCAAGGGTGAATACGCCGTTGGTTTGGGTAGGCTTTATGCCAATAGAAATTTTATTGGTATGGATCTGAAGGGTAATCGTATTTGGCGCGGTGCTAAAACTGCCCTAGACGATGGTTTGACCAATGTGGCTTTTGTTCGCTCCCATATTGACAAAATCACAGATTACTATGCTCCAGGTGAAGTTGCAGAAATCTGGATTACTTTTCCTGACCCCCAATTAAGGTTCTCAAGGGCTAAAAAAAGATTGACTTATCCTCGCTATTTAAGGCTTTACCAAGCTATTTTGGCCCCAGGTGGGTTGGTACACTTAAAAACAGATAGTCCGGACCTTTATGAGTTCACTAAGACTGTTTTGAACTTATTTGAACTTACGGTGTTAGAAGAATCAGACAACGTGCACGCCTTGCCAGAAGTGAAACAGGATCTCTTAATTAAAACCCATTACGAGGGTTTAGACATTGCCCAAAGTAACAGGATTCATTATCTCTGTTTTCAATTGGACAAAGAACTACCAAAGGAAAAGGATGCCGTTTTAAAACAATTGATTAGTGAGCGAGAACTTGACTGATAACCTAGATTTCTATTATGATGAAAACGGTAATGTAGTTTTCACAGAACATTATCATATTAATAAAGGCCATTGTTGTGGTCATGGTTGCAGACATTGTCCTTATGATTTTGATTCGGTTCCGGAACCAAGGCGGTCTCAACTACTTCAAAAAGAAAATGCTTAAATTGGCTTATGGCCAACCCTGTAAAACCTAATAAATCAGCTAAAGCGATTTCTGAAAAGCCAAAAGCTATTTTACCAAGCGGTAGAAAAGACGCTAGTTTTTTTGAGCAAGTATATGATGTAGTTAGACTGGTACCCAGGGGCCGTGTAACCAGCTATGGTGCTATTGCAGCTTATTTAGGAACCAAGATGAGTGCAAGAATGGTGGGTTGGGCCATGAACGGCGCGCACCATGTTTCTCCCAAAGTTCCTGCTCATCGTGTAGTCAACCGCAATGGAATGCTGAGCGGCAAAGCGCATTTTGCCACACCCAGTTTAATGGAAGAACTATTGGCTAAGGAAAAGGTATTTGTCAAGGACAATATGATCCAAGACTTCAAAACCAAATACTGGGACCCCTCTGTAGAACTCTCTTTAGATTAAGACTAGTTAAAAGAGATGTCTAGCTATAAAAAGGCTTGATCATCCAATACACAATGGGCCCTGTTACTGCTACATAGAACCAAAGTGGCCAGGTAATTTTTGCTAGTTTTTTATGCAAAGGAAATTCTGCGGTTAACGCACGATAGGCCGTGAACAGAATAAAGGGCAAAATTATAGCCGCTAAAATAATATGGGTAATGAGTATGATAAAATAAATAATTCTCATGCCACCCACTGCTGCTTTTTCTACATCAGTTACTATTCCGTCATGGTCAGCGTCTCCATATTTTGCTTCCCCTGCTAAGAGGTGATGCGCAATATAGGATACTAAGAAAAGAATAGACAGTACCAATGCCGCCATCATGATTTGCTTGTGCAATAGGTACTTGCTGTTTTTAACCGCCACTAATGCAGCTACTAACAATACGGCAATAGTAGCATTCACAAAGGCATTGAAAGCTGCAAACAGGTGCACGTCAAAACCTAAGTCTATATTGAGCTTAATCTTAGTGAGTACACTTACTGCTAAGAATACAACAACAGAAAATAGGCCAATCAGCCAATAGGCTTTTTTATCATTTTTGGTAATAGATGCACTTAACATGAACTTTTTTATTTGTGTTACTAACAATGGGCTTTAAAATTTGTTTCCCTTTTATATTTTATATTTCTTCTTCTTTTACTTGTTCTTATCCCTCTACTTTTTTTGACTTTTGACTTTTGACTTTTGACTTTTGACTTTTGACTTTTGACTTTTGACTTTTTTTAGCCATTGATTTTTCTACGCCCTCTTAAATAAAACATGAAAAAGGTTACGGCTAAAACTATGATTAACCAAAGCCAGCTCAGGTCAATAATTTGAATAAAGACGGTGCTCTTTATTTTCTTGTCCTTTTCTAACATTAATATTCCAATATCTCTGGCCAATTTGCGCATGGATATACTGTCTAATCCATTATAATATCCACGAACATAATGGTCTTTGTCTATTAGCACAAATCTACTGGTATGAACAAAATCTTGCGATACGGGTTCTTCACTAAACTTGTCAACCTTTAATTCTTCAAAAGCAAATTTATAAATGGAATCACGGTTGCCTGTGAGCATCCACCAATTGTCATGGTTTACCCCAAATCTATCCGCATAGTTTTTAAGAGCTGCAACAGAATCGCGTTCAGGGTCTACCGTAAAAGAGATAAATTGAACAATACTGGTATCAATCTTATTGCGAACATTGCCTCCAGTAATAAAGGATTGTTGCATTTTGGCCATATTATGGGTCAGCTTGGGGCAGATACTACCACAACTGGTAAAGAAGAAATCAGCCACAATTATTTTTCCTGTCTTGTCAAACAAACCAACAGAATCACCTAGTTGATTTTGCAAATGAATATTGGCGGTTTTATGCCAAATACTATCTGTGATTTCTTTGCCTTTCACAACTCGAGTGACAACCGTATCAAGTAAGTATTTTCTAGGCATATCAACAGCCTTGTCACTAAAATATTTGAGCGCCAAGTAACATAGTACCGGCACCATCAATGCTACCATTAAACCTAGGATGGCTTTTTTATTCATGCTGCAAAAATAACCAATAAAAAAGCCATCCCGTTAATTGGGATGGCTGATTTATCTATTCTTTTTAAATTAATGAGTAGTTCTTGGTTCGTCCAAATAACCCTCATGTTTGGTATCGTGCTTTTCTTCGTGTTTCTCCTCGTGCTTTGGTGCTTCTTTCTTCTCTACTTTAATGGTGCTTTGCTCTTTAAAGTGTGGGTCATAGGTATTACGAAGATTCCTAAATGAATTACCATCGGTTAAGAAAGCAGTAATGAACCAAACAAACAAGGCCAAAGGAACAACAATGGTCATGATCAGATTCTTCAATTCGTGTTTCAGGTGCATGAAATAGGCAACAATATAGAAAGCCTTTGCCAACATCAGGATTACTATGGAACCCTTAACGGCCAAGCGCATACCTTCACTGGTCATTCCCATCATCCAGAAACCCAAAATCAATTCAACAATGGTTAGTACAGAAAGGATAATGGTAACTTTTACAATTTCCTTTGTTCCCCCGTCGTGATGTGCTTCGTGTTCAGCAGTATGTGACATATAATGTGTTCTTGTGTTTTAATGAATGTGTTGTCTTAGATTAAGTAGAAACAGGTAAATACAAATACCCAAACCAGGTCTACAAAGTGCCAGTACAAACCAGCTTTCTCAATCATCAGGTAATGACCACGTTGTTCAAATTTATCCATTAAAGTCATGATTAACATAACAATATTGATGATTACACCTGAGAATACGTGGAAACCGTGGAAACCAGTAATGGTAAAGAAATAGTTAGTAAAGTTGGTAGAAGAAGCCGATCCATCTGCATTTAAGAATGGATTCATACCCCACCAAGCACCTTCATGATGCAAGTGATTCCACTCCCAAGCTTGACAGCTCAAGAAAGCAATACCCCCAATAATAGTCCAAATTAGATTGGTTGTTACCGCTTTCTTATCCATGTTTTGACCAGCTTTTACTGCTAACACCATGGTTACGGAGCTAATGATCAAAATAAAGGTCATGATACTAACAAACACCAAGGGTGCATTCATTCCTTCTGGTGCAAAAGGAAAACTTTTGAATACTACGTTAGGGTCAGGCCATCCATTAGTAGAAAAACGAATGGTACCATAAGAGATCAGGAAAGCCCCAAAAGTGAAAGCATCACTCATTAGGAAATACCACATCATCAATTTACCATACTCTACGTTGAAGGGGCTTTTACCTCCGCTCCAAAGCTTGGGTGTTGTTGCAGTTGTTGTAGTTGACATGTTTGCTCAAAAATTTCGGTACAAAAATATTGGCTGGCGTTGAGAAATAAGTAATAAATCCCAACTTTTTCTTAAACTATCCAATCCAATTATAAAACAAAAACAAGTAAATCCATAATACATCCACAAAGTGCCAGTAAGTGCCTACCACTTCAACAGGTACTGAGCTGTAGTTTTTTACTGATGACCTAAAAGCCTTAGCAAAAAGCGCTACCAATGCAATGACTCCTCCCAATACGTGCAGCATATGCAACAGGGTAATTACAAACAAGAATGACACTGCCGAGTTACTCTTGGGTCCAATCATAGCAATATCCCTTGCTTCCAAATCTTTAAAGCCAAAGTATTGCATGATTAAAAAAACCAGTCCCAAACCCGCTGTGATGGTGATCAGTACTCTGTATCGGCTCATTTCTCTAGCTTTCATAGCTTTTGATGCCAAGAACATGGTTACACTACTAGCCAAAATCACAGCAGTGGAATACCAGAAAATTAGGGGCAGGTCAAACTGCAACCAACTGCTCTGGTTCTTTTTTACAATATAAGCACTGGTCATACCGGCGAACATCATCACAATGCTACCCATGGCCACCCACATAGCAAATTTGTGGGGATGGATTCTTTGTGGCTCCTTGTTAGGAATGGTTGTTGTCATCACGGTGATATTAATTTTATCTGTTATTGCCTAGCCATGTATCTTATCTGCCAATAACGCTAAAAGCACAATGGGCAAATAGATATAGCTACTAAACATGACCCTACGGGCCGATTTTACATCCATTTCTTTATATAGTCTCAAACTCTGCACTACCATAAACAGGTTACAAAGAATGACTATGTACATACTTACTTGTCCGGTTAATCCAAAATAATGGGGCAAAATACCCACCGGAATCATCAAAACCGAATACATCACGGCTTGTAAGGCAGTGAATTTTGTGGGGCCCTTGTCTGTGGGAAGCAACTTGAAGCCCACCCTACTATAATCACTGTGTGCTACCCAAGCAATAGCCCAGAAATGTGGGAACTGCCAAAGGAATTGAATACCAAATAGTATCCATCCACCCGCGGCAAAATCATCGTTTCCTGCAACCCAACCAATTAAACATGGAAATGCTCCTGGAAAAGCCCCCACCAATACGGCAATACTATTGATTTTCTTGAGCGGCGTGTAAATAAAAGCATAGAGAAACAAACTAAATGCAGAGAGCAGCGCGGCTGAAAGGTTGAAAAAATACCACATCATCCCACAACCTATTACAGCTGCAACAAGGGCAAAAATATACGCCTCTTGTTGAGACATTCTGCCACTGGCTACCGGTCTAGTTCCTGTGCGTTTCATTTGTGCATCTGTGTCTTTTTCTACTGCTTGGTTTATGGCATTGGCACTACCCGTTACCAACATTCCTGCTACAAAAAGAATCAGAATCATCCACCAGTCAAAGATCACAATCTTGGGTGCCAAGAGATAACAGATGACGCAAGAGAAAACCACCATAAAGCTCAAAGAGAACTTGATTAGTTGGAAATAATCCTTCACTTTGCTGGCTATGGAAAAACTGGTGGAACTATTATTGTCTGTTATAGTCATTGTTTGTTTAGATTATCAGAACTGCATTTCTCCGCCTCAATTCCTACCTGATGATCATTTTTTAAAAATAATGCTCCCGATGGATAGAGATGCGCCCGCCTTAGTGGGAGCAACCCGATTTACCGGGAGCAATTCAACTATCTGATACCGGATGTCTCATCAAGAGACCGGTGATTTTCTAGTGATGGCTCTCATCAGCTCCCACTGGTGTGGTTTGCTGGATGAAGTCCTTGCCGTCTTTACCATAGTCATAAGCCCAACGGTGTACTTCTGGAATTTCTCCCACCCAGTTACCGTGACCAGGATGAATAGGAGTAGTCCACTCTAAAGTATTTGCCTCCCAAGGATTTAAATTGGTCAACTTTCTTCCTTTAAAAATGCTATAGAAGAAATTGAACAAGAAAAAGAATTGTGCCGCAAATACAATCATGGCTACCAAACTGATGAACCTATTCAAGTCTTGGAATTGTTTAAAGCTTTCCCAAATACTGAAATCATAATATCGTCTTGGCATACCAGCCAAACCTTGGTAGTGCATTGGCCAGAAGATTAAATAGGCTCCTGCAATGGTAATCCAGAAGTGCATGTAAGCCAATGTATTATTCATATAACGGCCATACATTTTTGGAAACCAATGGTAGATACCCGCAAACATACCAAACATAGAGGCTACACCCATTACAATATGAAAGTGGGCAACAACAAAGTAAGAATCATGTAAATGTATATCTAAGGCCGAGTTACCCAGCCAGATTCCAGTTAGACCTCCAGAGATAAATAAGCTTACAAAACCAATGGCAAATAACATACCTGGGGTAAAGCGAATATTTCCTCTCCACAAGGTGGTTAACCAGTTGAACACTTTAATAGCAGATGGAACAGCAATCAACAAAGTCAACAACACGAATACCGATCCTAAGAATGGATTTAATCCGGTTACAAACATATGGTGCGCCCATACCAAGAATGCTAAGATGGCAATTGCAAACAAAGACCCAACCATCGCCATATAACCAAAGATGGGTTTACGGGAGTTCACAGAAAGAATTTCTGACACCATTCCCATGGCTGGTAACAAAATGATGTATACTTCAGGGTGACCTAAGAACCAGAATAAGTGCTGGAACAGGATAGCGCTACCACCTTCATTAGGCAAAGCACCAACTCCATTGACAAAAATATCAGATAAATAGAAACTAGTTCCAAAGTTGCGGTCAAATATCAACAAGATAAAACCAGATAACAGTACTGGGAAAGACAATACGCCCAATACAGCGGTAAAGAACAAAGCCCAAATGGTCAAAGGCAAACGAGTCATACTCATTCCTTTGGTACGCATGTTCAATACAGTAGCTATGTAGTTCAAACCACCCAATAAAGAAGATACTACAAACAAGGCCATGGATACTATCCAAAGATCCATACCAGTTTTAGAACCTGGAGAAGCGTCCCCCAAGGCACTTAAAGGAGGATAAGCAGTCCAACCACCACTAAAGGGACCCGTTTCTACAAACATAGATGACAGCATCACAATACTAGCAGCAAAGAAGAACCAGTAGCTCAACATGTTCATAAAAGGAGAAGCCATATCCCTTGCTCCAATTTGCAATGGAATCAAGAAGTTGGCAAAAGTTCCACTCAAACCTGCTGTCAATACAAAGAATACCAACACGGTTCCGTGTGTAGTAACCAAGGCATAATAAGCTTCTGGAGTAATATGACCGCCTTTGGCCCATTTGCCCAAAATACTTTCTAGCCATGGGAATGTCGCATCTGGATAACCCAATTGCAATCGGAATAGAACGCTCATCAAACCACCCAATACGGCCCAAACCATACCTGTGATTAAGAACTGTTTGGCGATCATTTTGTGATCCTGGCTAAACACATACTTGGTGATAAAGGTTTCATGATGATGGTGCTCATGTGAATGATCGCCATGTGCATCATGTGTTGCTACATCAGAATGTGCGTGCAGAACAGCTTCGTTACTCATACTTGGTTTCTTTATTATTGCTACTTACGATATAGTAACAACCCCATTTGAAAAGGGTTGTGTGTTCATTTACATTTTTGCTACGGTCTTTGACTCAGCTGGTTTAGCAGTCTTGCTACTATCGCCAGCGGCTGAACTTTTTGCAGCTGGGTCCTTTTCAGGAAATGCTGCAAAATAATATGGACTTTGCTTAGCTATCCAAAGATCATAGTCCTCTTGAGATACTACCTCAACAACACCCTTCATAGAATAGTGTCCGTTTCCACACATTTGATCACAACTGATTTCATATTGGAAATTTGGATTCCCCGTTTTTTCCTTCATTTCTGCAGTAGTAAACTTTGGGGTAAACCAAATGGTAGTTGGAATTCCTGGAACTGCATCCATTTTTAATCTAAAATGGGTAAGTCCAACATCATGAATAACGTCTCTGGAGCCTATGATTAATTTAACAGGTTTCCCTTTTACCACATACATGGTTTGTTCGGTAACCAAATCATCCTGACCTAATTTGTCATCCCAAAGTAAACCCAGTGTATTGGAAGCTGGATCAATATTCTTGTAATATTTTTTTCCAAAAGCGCCGTCTTTACCTGGATAACGGAAGATCCAACCAAATTGCTTTCCGGTTATTTCAACTACCATCGCAGATTTAGGAGGTTCTCCGGTAAACAAGAACCAGTTACGTAGACCAATCACTACCAACACCGTTAGAGCAATAGCTGGGATAATGGTCCAAATAGCTTCTAAGGTATTGCTATGCGAAAAGAAATATACTTTTCTATTTTTATCTTCTTGGTATTTATAAGCAAACCAAAATAATACAATTTGCGTTCCAATAAAAACAACGCCTGTCACAGCTAGTGTAAGCCAAAGCATAGAATCTACTCTTTCGCCCTCAACACTGGCTGATTCTTGTGCCAACAAAGTTTTGTCAAAAAGGACTTCATTGCAATACCAAACACCAATCAGTCCCAATACCAAGAACGCAACCATCAAAAATCCGTTGATCTTGTTGTTTTGCTGGCGACTGGCTTCTTCTCCTTTAAGCAGGGATACGTATTCGCTTGCTTTTGCAATCTGGAAGATTACTACGAATACCAGTACGATTACTGCGATGGTTAATAACATGGTCATAATGCGATCAATATTTTCTGATAGATGATACTACTATTTAAAACAAATTCTTTGCTACTTGGTTGCACTGCAACCCTTAAATATATTAAACCTGGTGAATCACACTTTCTTTTAAGAAAGGATGGTACTTTGGAATCAATGGCTTGCTGGCTAATGCTCTTCCTACAAAGAAAATCATCATACCTACAAAGAAAGCTAGAATACCAAAATCCAACCAACCCAAGGTAACGTGCTCTTTAGACAATGAACCCATCACCATTTGGTAAAAATCTATCCAGTGACCAAAGATGATTAATACGGCCATGAAAGTAACCAAGGTATAGTTACGCTTAGCAGCACGTTTCATCAAAATCAACAAAGGACAAAGGAAGTTGATGATTAAGTTTAGGAAGAAAATTCCCTTATAAGGTCCTTGAACACGGTGTTTGAAATAAACAGTTTCTTCGGGAATATTGGCGTACCAAATTAACATGTACTGGCTAAACCAAAGATAGGTCCAGAAGATAGAGAAGGCAAACATGAACTTACCTACGTCATGCAAATGCTCTTGGTTGGTTAATTCCATATAGCCTTTGTTCTTCATGTAGATTAACCAAAGGGCAATCAAAGACATACCAGAAACAAAAGAACTAGCAAATGTGTACCAGCTATACATGGTAGAATACCAATGTGCGTCAATACTCATCATCCATAACCAAGGAACGGTAGAACCTACGGTCAATGCAAACCATACAGTGAATAGTGCTGCTCTTACCGTATTTCTAAAAATGAATTTAGCACCAGTTTCTGCATCCATGGGGGCTTGGTCAGCTTCATTGCTTAGTTGACGCATTCTCCAACCCAAGAAACTCCAGAATCCAATGGTTAAAGTAGTCCATAAGATAAAGAACTTAGCATTTAAGAAGCCAGACTTACCAGTAAGAATAGGGTCTTTTGCAACAGCTTCTGTATCTAACCAATGGTAGATATGGTGCTTATCACTCAAAACCACATAGAGCAAAACGGCAAATGTGATGGAACCAAAAATGGGTACCAGTGTTGAAATGGCTTCTGGAATCCTGCGAAAAGACTGCTGCCAGCCACCCATTGCAAGGGTAGTAACACAAATGAAAAACATACTGGCATTACATACCAGGGTCCAAAAAATGGTATTGTACATCAATGTTCCCCAAAAATGCACTTGCTCGTGTTCGTCGCTACTGAAACCCTTGGTTACTAAACCAAAGATCAAAGCAACCAACCCAACGCCAATTAAACCCAGTGACCAGGTTTTCATTTTTCCGGGTATCTCAAATTGCGTTCTGATAGATGCCATCGTTACTCTTTTATATCAGTTAGTACTTTATCTCTTCAATGATTGAAAAGACTTTTCAATTATTTCTTAGCGGTAGTATCGGCTGCTGCAGGAGCTGCGGCGGCTTTGCCTTTTGCTTGATTCATTTTAATATACTTGATTACTTCCCAACGTTGCTTGCGGCTTAACTGAGATGCATAAGAACCCATCAAGTTTTTACCATAGGCAACAGAGTAGAACATCTGGCCTTCTGGCATGTTTTCATACTTAGCATCTCCTACCAAAGTAGCAGGTTTTGCAGCGTATGGACCATTCCCATCTTTGTACAAAGGACCATTACCATTCAATTTGGCGCCATGACAGATACCACAGTTGATTAAGTAAAGACGTTCCGCTTCTTTGTATTCTTTTTCATTCAAAGATTCAATTGGGTTTTTCACCAATTTAGAAGCAGTATAATTAGTAGTATCTCCAGGAGCATCTTGTGCTAAATGAAACGGCATTTCTTCTCCACGAGCAACGGTTCCAACAACAGGTCTGTTATTGTAGTTGATGCCCTGTTCTGCAAGACTGCTATGGTCAGCAAAAGTTTCATAAGCACGGCTATACGCCATATCGGGCATATACACAGATCCGGGCTTGCGTTTCACATTGCTACAGCTGATGATAGCAGCAGCAGTAGACAAAATGGCTATGATGGTTAATTTATTCATCGGTTTCAATTCAAGTGTTAGGCAGCTACAGTTTGTTTGGCTTCAAATCTCATTTCATCTTTGTCATAATGACCTAACCACCAGCCTTCTTCAGCTATTTGGATATCGGTTTCAATTGCTCCGTTAGAAGCCAGGAATCCTTTTAGGTCTTCTGTATTGGTTTTGTCTGTGCACTCAATGACCATTACAAATAGATCATCGGTTGCACGAGCGTGAAAATGGTGTTTTTTCACAAAGGGCGCTAATTGGCATAGATAGCAGAAAGTCAACACCATACCTACTGCAGCAAACAATACCGTCAACTCAAAAGTAATAGGCACCCAAGCTGGCAAAGCAAAGTGTGGTTTACCACCAATGTTCAAAGGCCAATCTTTGGTGAAGATCCAGCTAATACAACTGAGTGCAGTGGTAGTTCCAGTGATACCGTAAATAAAACCTGCGGTATGCAAACTGGTTTCACGAAGACCCATTGCATGATCCAATCCGTGTACTGCAAAAGGCGTATACACGTCGTGAATCTTATAACCCGCTGTGCGAACTTTTTTCACTGCAGGAAACAAGACAGCTTCGTCATCAAAACAGCCTACTACGAATTTCTTTTTTGCCATAGTTAGTTTATATTAGTGTGCGTGTTCGTGCACAAATGATTCCAATTTTTCTCCTTCAATTCCTTCCATTCTACCCTTATATCCTTCACCAGTTGTTTTCAAGACGTACTTGATTTCTGCAATGGCTATAACAGGGAAGTATTTAGCAAATAAGAAGAAGCAAGTAAAGAACAATCCAAAAGTACCGGCATAGAAACCAATCTCCCAGATAGTTGGGCTATAGTATACAGACCAGCTAGATGGTAGGTAGTCACGATACAATGAAGTAACAATGATTACAAAACGCTCAAACCACATACCAATATTTACAATGATACTCATGAAGAATGTTACAAATAAATTTCTGCGCATTTTGCGGAACCAGAAAATTTGTGGGCTCAATACGTTACAAGCCATCATACCCCAATAGCTCCAACCATAAGGGCTGAACAAATTTGCACGGCTATACCAGAAAGTATATCCTTCGTATTTGTTTTGGCTATACCAACCCATGAATAACTCGGTCAAGTAGGCAACCCCCACAATTGATCCAGTCAATACAATTACTTTATTCATGGCCTCAATGTGTCCAACAGTAATATAATCTTCCATGCTAAAGATCTTACGGATCATCAACATCAAGGTTTGTACCATGGCAAAACCAGAGAAGATAGCACCCGCCACAAAATAAGGAGGGAAGATGGTTGTATGCCATCCAGGAATCACGGAAGTAGCAAAGTCAAAAGATACAATAGTGTGTACAGATAATACTAGTGGTGTACTCAAACCTGCCAAAACTAATGACAGAGATTCGTGACGTTGCCAGTGTTTAGTAGAACCAGTCCAACCAAATGCCGCAACACCATATAAACGCTTGCGCAATTTGGTAAATGCACGGTCACGTATGGTTGCAAAGTCAGGCAACAATCCACTATACCAAAACAATAATGAAACGGTGAAATAAGTAGAGATGGCAAATACGTCCCAAAGCAATGGTGAGTTAAAGTTCACCCACAATGGTCCGCGAGAGTTAGGATAAGGCAATACAAAAAAGGCCATCCAAACCCTACCCAT
Source organism: Bacteroidota bacterium (assembly GCA_947460595.1). Taxonomy (GTDB): domain Bacteria; phylum Bacteroidota; class Bacteroidia; order Chitinophagales; family Chitinophagaceae; genus Sediminibacterium. Next base: position 96,097 of record CANHGS010000003.1, read on the forward strand.
ATGCCAGATAGGAAACTGACCGGCGCACATTACCGCAAAAATGGTCATGGCTTCAGCAGCACGGTTTACACCCGTTCTCCATCCTTGACGGAACAGTAAGAGGATGGCAGAGATAAGTGTACCGGCGTGACCGATACCAACCCACCATACAAAGTTGGTGATATCCCAACCCCAACCCACTGTTTTGTTTAGGTTCCACTGACCAATACCATATGTAACATCTCGGTAGATGGCGTAAACTCCAAACAACAATAAGCACACCGCTATATAAAAACCAACATACCACAAACGGGTTGGCTTGGCTTCAATAGGGCGTACAATATCTTCTGTTACCTGGTGATAGTTCTTATCTCCATACACCAATGGTTCCCTAAGCTGTGATTCGTACTTTAAATGCATCTGGTCTTGGTATTTAATTGGTTAACCTAAGCCAACCAAGTTATTTTATTTATCAGCTTTCTATTTATCACAATTAGTGCGCAGCTTCATGCTTTGCTTCTACTTCTTTCTTTTCAGGAGCGGCTTCATGCTTTTCCTTTCCTTCGTGTTCTTCCTCTGCATTGCGCACTTTAGCTAGGTAAGTTACTCCTGGCAATACGTGCAATTGCTCCAATACATAGAACTGACGGTTTGGATTTTCTACGCGCACTTTTGATATAGCACTTTCTTTGTTGTTGGCGTTACCAAAAGTAATGGCATGTGTAGGACAAGCCTGCTGACAAGCCACTTTCAAGTCAGTGTCTTCAATTGGACGGCTTGATTTCTTAGCAGTCAATTTGCCTTCTTGTAAACGCTGAACGCAGAAAGAACATTTTTCAATCACACCACGTGAACGCACTGTAACATCTGGGTTCAATACCATGCGTGTTAAGTCATCGCTCATGTTCAATACCACATCGTTTACAATACCTTCTTGGTTATCTGGGAAGCTATCAGCTCCCGTATAATCAGCCCAGTTAAACCTACGTACTTTATAAGGACAGTTGTTGGCGCAATACCTTGTACCAATACAACGGTTATAAGTCATTTGATTCAAGCCTTCACTGCTATGGTTGGTAGCCGCTACTGGACAAACGTTTTCACAAGGAGCGTTGTCACAGTGTTGACACATCATAGGTTGGAACACCACATTTGGATTATCCATATCTCCGCTGAAATAGCGGTCAATACGCAACCAATGCATTTCGTGTCCACGTAAAACTTCTGGTTTACCAACTACAGAAACGTTGTTCTCTGCGTTACAAGCTACTACGCAAGCGCCGCAACCGTTACAAGAGTTTAGATCAACGCTCATTCCCCATTTAATACCTGGACGGTCATAAACAGGATAGATGGTTCCTTGTCCTTCAAATTTCTCTAAGCCTCCATAAGGTTTCAGTTCGGCTTCGCGCTCGTCTCTGATTTCTGTAGGATGTGCTTTGTATTCAGCAAGTGTTAGCTCCTTCATCACTTCCGTACGATTACCTTGTGCGGTATCATAACGGCTATGGGTTTGAGTAAGGGCTACTGGATATTTTTCTTTGGTAGCTTCTATCTTAACTGCGCTATTGGTGAAGTTAACAGTAGCACCGTTTAAGCCTGCAAGGATAAAGGCGTTCTTACCTACTCCAGCAGCGGCTTTACCAATTTTTTCGCTTCTACCATAACCAACCGCAATACCAATGGTATTTTCCTGAGTACCCGGAATGATTAATGCAGGTAGTTCCAAAGACTTTCCGTTCACGGTTACTTTTACAACCGGTTTAGGAGGATTTACTTCATACGCATCTGCTTGACCACCATTGTTCAAATCAATATTCAATAATGTTCTAGCTAAAGCTGGAGAAACAATGACGTAGTTATCCCAAGTAGCGCGAGTTACTGGATCTGGCAACTCTTGTAACCAGGGGTTAGAAGCACCCTGACCAGCGCCAATTCCCACTTTCTCATACAAGACCAATTCTAGTTCTCCGCCTTTCTTTGTAGCATTAGCAGCAGTAACGGCAGCGGCAACGGCAGCGCCATTAAACGCAGCACCACTTAGAGTAGGAGCAGTAGCAGGGTTGATCACGCCGTCTTGAAGGGCTTTATCCCAACCGGTTTCCCCACCTACTTTTACAGACCAATAATTTTTTACAAATGCCAGATAATCTGTAGTTGATCCGCTCCATTTCAACAGACTGTCTTGCCACTGACGTGTTTTGAACAGTGGATAGATGGTAGGTTGAATTAAAGAGAAATAACCTGTTTTAGCTTCGGCATCGCCCCAGCTTTCTAAGAAATGATTGTCAGGCAAAACATATTTACAAAGCACACTTGTTTCATCTTCCTTGGTATTGAAAGAGATACTTGCTTTTACTTTTTTCAGACCAGCGTTAAACTTGTCGGCATCAAACCAGCTATAAGAAGGATTAGCGCCTGAAATCAACAATGCTCCAACAGTTCCTGCGTTCATGTCTTCTACCAATTTTGCAAAATCGGCGTCAATACCTGCACGGTAGTTAGAAGTAATTGCCCAGTTAATGGTCTTGCCACCAGCACCAACTGCTTCGTTGATAGCGTTGACAATGACTTGAATATTTACATCGTTGCTGCCACTTACAACTAGTGCGGCACCTTTATTCTCTGTTAATGCTTTTGCTGCCTTTTCAATACCAGCTTTCAATGTAGGATTACTGATACCAGTAACACCTGAACCATTTACAGCGCTCAACAAAGCAGCAGCAATAGCAGCTGTTTCAGATGGACGGTGTAAGAATTTTTCATCGGCATTAGCACCAGTTAAACTAGCTACACTTTCAAAATGAATGTGCTTGCTCATTTCTGGGTTCTTCTCATTGATTTTTTTGCCTTTGGAATATTGTTTGGCAAATTCAACTGGGCTCAACCAAGTACCTAAGAAATCAGCGCCCAAGCTTACAATAGCTTTTGCATTGTCAAAATGGTAAGATGGAATGGCTTTTTTGCCGTAGGTTAGTTCGTTAGCCAGCAACATACCGCTATAAGAAACAGCGTCATATGTAACGTGGCGGCTACCCGGATATTTTGCCAAGAATTGCGCAATAGTTTCCTTGGTACTAGGTGAAGTGATGGTGCTAGTTAATACTACTACTGAACCACTCAAACCAGTCAAAGCACCTGCAATAGATTTGTCAGCTGCCTCAAAAGTTACTTCCTTACCATCAATGGTTGGGAAACGCAAACGTGCGGTATCGTACAAATCCAATACTGCCGCCTGTACACGAGCAGAAGTACCACCTTCTGTTAGCTGACTCAAGTCATTCCCTTCTAGCTTAATGGGTCTACCATCACGCACTTTAGCAACAACACTTACCACGTCTCCGTCCTGCACATAAGTGGTAGCATAGTATTTAGAAACACCGGGTACTACTTCTTCAGGTCTATTAGCAAAAGGAATTGATTTTTTTACAGGCATCTCGCAACTAGCGGCTGCGGCGGCAGCTGCTGTGCTAAAACCTAAGTATTTTAAGAAATCCCTTCTTGGGGCTTTGGCTTCTAGGAAACTTTTGCTTTCATCAGCAACAAAGGGTAATTCTTCCTTGAATTCGTCTTTGACGTCTTTGTTATAAGCTTCAGACTGATTCAGCTCACCAAAACTTTGCCAGATCTTTTTTTGCTCCATAATATGTTGGTTGATAGCGATGGGTTGTTTGCGCGCAACCCGGGCTCCTGTTATATTGTATAAAAACATACCACCCGAATGGTATGCAGTTATCCTAGATTAATAGTGACATTTTTGACATTCTGTTCCACCAATGGCTTCTACGGTAACACCTTTGGTGCTATCCATCTTGCCTGACTTTAGGTCTTGGTGGTATTTCTCGTAGATGCTGTAGAACCCGTTGTCCTTGAACTGAACCTTGGTTTCACGGTGACAGTTGATACACCAGCCCATGCTGAGGTCAGCAAACTGCTTTACTTCATCCATCTTATTGATTTCACCATGACAGGTTTGACACTGTACTTTTCCCGCTTTTACGTGTTGAGCGTGGTTGAAATAAACGTGGTCTGGCAGGTTATGAATTCTAACCCATTCAATTGGTTTGGATTTTGTAGCGTCATAAGGTTTGCCAGATTCAAAACCGGCATATTTATATAACTTCTGAATTTCCTTGGTTCCGTCAACTTCTACACCAGCTTCCGTATAGAGTTTTTCACCCTTGTATTCATTAATAGCTTGGTGACAGTTCATACAAACGTTCACACTTGGAATATTGGAATGCTTGCCTTCTTGAGCACCGCCATGGCAATACAAACAGTTAATCTGATTTACCCCAGCGTGTACTTTGTGAGAATAGAATATAGGTTGTTCTGGTTGATACTCTTGGCTTCTTCCCAACCCCATGGCACCTTTAGTAGTTAAGTAACCCCCTACTATAAATAACACTACTGCCATAAAAGCAATGTTGCGTTTATTCCTCAAAAAAGGAATTGGAGTAGTTTCTGGTTCACCAATACGCTCATCAGAAAGCTTTCTAAGATTGCTGTTCACCTGTAATAAGATTAAGGCTACAACTGCCAAAATCAGGGTAAGAATTCCAAACAACAAACTGTTATCTCCTTCTTCAACGGGCGCGCCAGCCCCAGCAGCGGGTTTTTCAGAACCTGGAACAGGAACTGACTTGATATAACCTAAGATGGCGTCAATATCTTTATCAGACAGACCAGGAAACAAGTTCATGGCAGTCTTATTGTACTCATTGTACAGGTTATTGGCATAAACATCCCCGGTTTTTAGGAATGCTGCACTGTTCTTAATCCAGGCGTTCAACTTGGTTCTGTCAGGCCAACGATCTTCTACCCCTGCAAGGGCGGGACCGGTCAACTTTTTATGAACTGCGTGACAAGAGGCACAATTGGTACTGAACAATGTTTTCCCGTCCTGCGCGGCTACTGAGCCCGCAAAAAAAGAACCCAGAAATAATAAAGCGCTTAAAATCAGTGTCTTGGGCATACATCTAAAAGATATCATATTCACAAACTGTGGTTCTAGGTGTGGAAAAATATCCGTGAACGGGTGCAAAAATATGTCAGGAACACGACAAAAACTAAAGGTTTAAAAAAAAAATTTAGTTAAGACTGGCTTGCGTTTCAGCGGATTGCGGAGCAAAGGCCTTAATTCATGTCATAGATTTGTAAACGATTTACAGGAAACGGGGTTATTTGTTCTGCGGTAAAAGATTAGTCAAAATTTTATCCCACTTTTGAGAAATGTTTAAACGTCTACAGGAGAAATGGGGGGTCAGTACCCGTCAATTCTGGATCATTTTCATTGCTTTTGGATTAACTGGTACCACCACGGCCTTCATAACCCGTTATGTAGCGGCATGGTTAGGTTTGGGACCAGAAAGCTTTTGGCTTTGGAAGCTTTTATTAAGGGTTGGCATGCTATTAATAGGCTATCAAGTGCTTTTACTGGGCTATGGTGCTTTATTGGGTCAATGGGCCTTTTTCTGGAAATATGAGCAAAAATTGCTCCAAAAACTGGGTATTTTACCCAAAAAAATCCAAAGACTGGCCATTTTTGCCTCGGGAGCTGGGTCTAATGCGGCCAAAATCATCGCTCATTTTAAGAACCATCCCACTATTAAGGTAGTATTGATAGTATGCAACAAACCTGGTGCGGGTGTCTTACAAATTGCCAGCGATAATGGCATTCCAACTTTATTAATAGAGAAAGACCGTTTTGCCAAAGGCGATGCTTATTGTTCAGCATTGCTTGAAAAAGGGGTGAATTTTGTGGTTTTGGCGGGTTTTTTATGGAAAATACCCCAAAGCCTGATTGCAGCCTATCCCAATCAAATCATCAATATTCACCCTGCCCTACTTCCCAAACATGGAGGAAAAGGCATGTATGGGGCTAAAGTACATGAGGCCGTGATAGCTGCAGGAGAAAAAGAATCGGGCATTACCATTCATTATGTAAATGAACACTACGACGAGGGAGCTACTATTTTTCAAGCTACTTGTAGTATTCACCAAGACGATAATGCGGATAGTCTGGCCCTTAAGATTCATGGTTTGGAGCACCAGCATTTTCCCCAGGTTATTGAAAGATTGCTCTCCAAATAACATTAAAAATCCCGTCCTTTTGAGACGGAATTTTTTTATTTCTTGGTGTTACATGTATTGACGCCAATCAAGGTATACAATGGACAAAAATTAATGGCAGATGTGGCTAGCAAAACGCCACCCAATACCATTATAATAGTACCAAAACTGCATGTTACTGTTCCTGTAAAATACAGTGCGGCAAAAATAGCTGCTACAATAATTCTAATGATTCTGTCTGTGTTGCCCATGTTCTTTTTCATGTAATTGGTTTTAGGGTCATTGATTTGTACAAATTAACCAATTGCATTTGGAATTAAAACTGCGTTTTGTCACATTTCAAAAATAATTGGCAGATGTAGAAACAAAAAAAATCCCGGTTTCCCGGGATTTCTAATCAGTTACTATTGCTACTATCCCGGTACGCGGGAAATGTATTTTTCAATTTCTTTTAATTGATCCAAGACCTGTTGGGTTTTGGGTTTGCAGGCTTTTGCCCTACGGAAAAAGTCTTTGGCAGCTCGGAACTCCCGTTTGTTCATAAAGATCTGGCACATACTCAAATAAGCCACTGCCTCACTTTCTTTATCCGGAATACCAGCGCGAATGGCCGCACGGATATAGGTTTCGCCTTGCTTTAGGTCACCTTTTTGCATAGACATCATACCCAATTGCAATTTGTTGGCGCCTTCTGCTTCTGGCATGGGAGAGCCCAGGGAAGAACTCATTTTCAAGTGCTTTTCTGCACTGTCAAAATCCTGCTTCATCATAGACAAGTTTCCCAAAATAGTATAGTAAGTAGACCTAACCGGCTTGTACAACAAACTAGGGAACCAAATGCTGGCCAAAATGCGTTCCACTTCTTCTATATCACCCGCTTCCATAGGACCCTGAATCAAACGCATAGGTCCAATAAAGAAATGACTGGCAAAACCAATCAGGGCCAAGAAGTAAATGGGGAATGTGGGCCAAAAGCCAGTTCCAGTAAGGTTTAATGCCACACCAATTATTAGCACCAAGATGCTCAACCAGAAGCGGTATTTGATAATAATATTATAGAATTGCATAGTCCGTCTTATTTGAAACTGGGCAAAGATAATGGAATTGAATCTTATCAGTGCTTGGCATCGTTCACTTCAATCCAATATCCTTCCGGATCCTTGAGCCAGATCTGGTGAATCCCATCTACCCTATTGGTAATGGCGCCCTGTTTGCCTTCTTTGTCTTCAAAGCCAATTTTCATTGACTTCAAACGCTTGGTGAACGCCTCTATAGAAGGAACACTCATGCAGATATGGTTGTTCTTAAAGTATTCCTTGGGCTTATCGGCCCCTTGAATAATGTGCATGGCAATACCCGGACCAATGGTGAACCAAGCGTGTTTCCCATCATGGAAAGGCTCAGCTAGGGTATCAAACTGAAGCACGTCTCTATAAAAACTCGCTTCTTTTTCCAGATCTACCACATATAAAGCCACGTGGTCAATGGTGATACTAGGTTTAGCATTTTGGGCATTCGTACCATTAAATAGGCCAGAAACCAAGAGGATACTGGCAGCAAGCAAGATTTGTTTCATGTGAAAGATTGAACACCTAAAATAAGCCATTCCATTTGCTTTTTTAAAAATGCAATCGCTTTAAAGCAATAAACTACTATTTTTGCCGCCTGTAAAATGAAAATTTTTACATGGTTTCGTAGTTCAATGGATAGAATAGGTGTTTCCTAAACACTAGATCCAAGTTCGATTCTTGGCGAGACCACAAAGCCCTGGCACGGAGTGCCGGGGTTTATTTTTGCGAAGAGGCGTCCCAAGCTCGCTTGGGTAAGCCGATGAGCAAAAATAAACCCCCAGCAATCGAAGATTGCTGGGGGGCTTTGAGTAAGTTCAATACGGTAAGAAGACTGACCGAGCCAGCGAGGTCAGACAATCTTGGCTCTTCATCATCTTCTCTTGGAAACAAATGATCTCAGCCAATCTTGGCTCTCAAAAATCAAGACAACAAAACCTCCGCCGGAATATTCAACTCCTGATGAAAAAGTTTAGCTAACTCCAAGGTAAGCGGTTTTTTCTTATTCAATAATGCAGATACATATCCTTTACTCCCAAACTTCCCTACCAAGTCTTTATTCTTCAAACCAATCTCATCCATTCTAATTCTAATAGCATCAATAGGATCAGGCATAGGAATGGGATAATTAGTATCCTCATATTGTTTAATCAATAAAAGTGCAACTTCTACCTTATTACCCTCTGGAGTATTCGGTTTCACTTTTTTATCAAACATGGAATCTACCCAATCTAAGTAAGCATCATATTGTTTCTTGGTCTTGATCAATTTGAGTTCCATAGTTATTTCATTTAAGCCTGCTTACCTTAACCCAACTCCACCCCCATCTGAGTCTGCTTATACTTTTCTATTCTTTGATGCATCACTTTAAACCAAAGTGGCGGAACCAGACTAAGTAAAAGCATACCTGGATAGCCGGTAGGCATTTGTGGACTTTCATCAAAATGTCTGAGTATTTGATACTTTCTACTAGCCATATAATGATGATCCGAATGCCTAGAAAGCTCTAATAAAATTAGTCTTCCCAATGGATGGTTAGAGTTCCAAGAATGAATGGGCATGGTGCGTTCGTAGGTATTGCCATTCATTTTTCTTCTTAGACCATAGTGCTCTATATAGTTTACGGTTTCCAATAACAAAATGCCAATAAAAGCCCCAACTATAAAAAACAATAAAGTGGCAAGTCCAAAAATCAGCCCAATTAAAACAAGCAAGATCAACTGAACTAATTGATAGACCAACATTTCATTTTTAATACTCCAAAAAACATGCTTTTTCTTCTTTAATCTTTCTGATTCTATATGCCATGCAGAAATATAACTACCCAGAATAGTTCTAACATAAAATGCATATACCGTTTCTCCATATCTGCTTGAAGCTGGGTCTTCATGAGTAGATACATTTTTATGGTGACCCCGATTGTGTTCAATAAAAAAATGCATATAAAGCGTAGAGAGCAATAATAGTTTACTCATGAGTTGCTCATGCTTTGTTGTTCTATGACCCAATTCATGCGCGGCATTAATACCCAATATGCCACAAGCCATTCCATATGCAGTTGTTGCGCCAATCTTATAGGATAATGAAAGACTTTCATTGCTTACCTGAACCAAAAAATAAACCATTATCAAATATTGTAACGGCACTAGGCCATAAAGCATCCAATCATAGACTTTATTTTCCTTTTCTAGTTCTTCTTCAATTTTGGATAAATTGGCAGTAGAGCCTTTGGTGAATAATTCAAGCAAAGGAATTACAACAAATAAGAAAATGATTGCTGCATAAGAAAGATTATTTTCAACATAGAGTGAAACTAGAACAATCAACGGTGTTGTATAGGCTAATATGAATTTCATCTGTTTTCAATTTAGCTAAAATATTGATCCTATCTTTGAATTAATTCCAAAAAATATCCATGCAACCAACAACCATACTCATCACGGGCTCTAGTCAAGGAATTGGAAAAGCATTATCACAACTATTTCTTGAAAAAGGTTATCAAGTAATGGGAACCAGTCGTTCTGGAAAAATAAAGATCAGCCATCCCGCATTTGAATCAATGCCGCTAGACCTTACACAAATGGAAAGTATCAAAGCATTTGAAGCCCAAATAGCCAACAAGGGAGTTAAATTTGACATCTTAATTAACAACGCTGGCATTGGACCTGATCTAGGGACTAGTTTTCCAGAAGAAGCCAGTTTTGACCAAACCTTTGATGTAAATGTAAAGGGTCAAGTGTTCTTTACGGAAGCCATGATCAACCACCTAAATAAGGGAGCCAAGCTCATCAATGTCTCTTCCAAAATGGGTTCTATTGAACAATGCGTTGGCACTGATTCCGTTGCTTACAGAATGTCAAAGACCGCTCTAAATATGTATACCAAAATCCTGACCAATAGGTATGCTGGTCAGTTTCAGATTGCCACCCTTCATCCAGGTTGGGTCAGAACCAATATCTCAGGAGACAGTAGCAAAGGCAGGTATTCCCCAGAAGAATCCGCAGCTATGATCTATGATTTTGTTGCCAGTAATTTTAAAAGCGGCATTTTCTGGAATGTAGAAACAACTTCAGAAAATGTCTGGTAATTAAAATATATAGCTGCTAGTTTACTTATATACCACAGTGAAAGTTTGTGTTGAATTATTATTGTTATTAGAAGCGGAGGTGACTTTTATAGTAACATTATTCCAATGCTGTTGAACCATATTAGTTACCGTCAATAAATTTTTTGACAAATTACTAGTAATCGTCTGATTCTGAACTACCGCACTACTCACTTGATCTGTGGTGGTTATATCAATTTTGATACCCGCGGTAGGCATGGTGGAATTGAGTGTTAGGTTTACGGCAAAATTACTAGAAGTGGATACACTGTTATTGGTTGCATCAATAGTAAATGCAATTGGCTGCTCTTGTGGCGCTTGGTTAGATGAACCTCCTCCATTATCAGACTTGCTACATCCAATAGCCAAAAGGGAGATCATCAATAAAAATTTGAAATATTTTTTCATTTTTAATAATTAATGCGTGATAATTAATTGTAAAGCCTGATTATAAGAGTTACCAATCACTTTCAAAACATAATTGCCGCTAGCATATTTTGAAACTGGAATTATGGTGTTTACGTTTTTAGACTTTAGTTCTTTTATAATCCTTCCATTAAAATCAATTAATTGAATTTTAAGTTCTACAGTTGGAGTCTGCATAAAATGAACCTGCACATTAGATCTAGCTGGATTAGGATACAAACTGGCTTGGTGATTACTTGGTGTTGACACTGGCACATTAATGGCTGTTACAATCAATTTAAAGCTATCGCTTTCATTTTTACATCCATTTGCATCGCTGATACTCAATTTGTAATTGCCTATATCTATGGGCTTATAACTTGCGGTTGTAGCCCCTGTAATTTTGGAATTGTTTAATAACCATTGATAGGATACCCCTGTTGCAGCTGTTAGAAACTGTACCCCATTCCAGCTAATACTTGGTTTGGCAGGTTGAGGTAAAGTAGTTATGGTTACTGAGTTAGAAACTGGGCTTTTACATCCATTAGCATCTATGATAATGGTATTGTATGAGTTGGCAGTTTTAACAGCAAATGTTTTTTGCGTAGCACCTGGAATAAGAACATTATTACCATACCAATTATTCCCTGTATTAACTGAAGAGGTTAGTAAAACACTATCGCCTGTACAAAAACTAGTATTAGAACTGGCTGCTATACTTGCTGCAGCAGGTAACGCATTAACGGTCAATTTAAATACGGCAGAATTTGCAGTACCACATCCATTAGTAGCAGTAACTGTGAAATTACCCGATTGAGAGGCTATATAGGTAGACGCATTTGCAGCACTTATGGCAACTGCGTCTTTGAACCACTGTATACCAGTGCCAACACTACTAGTAAGTGTTAAATTATTTCCAGCGCAAATAGCAGTTACTGACCCTACACTTGTAATAATTGGTGTAACCGGAGGAGTAGTTTCAACTGTTATAGGAATACTATTTGAAATAGCGCTTGGGCAACCATTTACCGTAGAAATTACCGTATAAGTACCAGCACTAGTAGCTGACCCTAGAACATTCAAAGTAGCAGCAGTTGCAGCGCTTATAACAATTCCATCTTTAAACCATTGATTACCCGTTGTAGCAGAACTTGTAAGGGTTGCAGTCCCACTCAAACAGATTCCCGTAATATTATTTTGTGCTGTAATAGTAGGTGTTGCAGGTAAGGGAACGGATGTTACTGCTACTGGCAATGACAAAGAAGAACAACCTCCTATATTAGTAGTTGCAACCGAGTAATTGCCTGTTGAACTTGCAGTATAGGATACTGATATGGCTCCATTGATAGCTACCCCATCTTTATACCATTGATAGTTAGCGTTTGTATTGCTGGTCATAACAATACTTCCTCCTGCACAAAAAGTACTAGAAGTGCTTGCACTAATTGTTGGCTTAGCAGGTGCCGCTGCAACAGAATCTCTAAAAATAGTTGTTCTTGATCCTGCAGAAGTAGAAGCAACTTGAATGGTTCCCGAATTAATCCCCACAGGTGAGCTGGAACTAACTCTTGTATATATTTTGGTTGGTGAAACAATTCCACCAACTGCATTGATAGATACACTGCTAGCAAAACCACTAGTCGGGCTCAAAGAAACCTCATGCAATAGATTTCCTGTAACAATAATAGGCGCAATTAAATTGGAACCAGATACTTCAAAACTTTGAGCTGCTGAAACATTCCCAAAGCAAGAAGTAAATCCAGCAAGCACACCAGCTTCCGGAATAGAAATGTCTATATTGGGGCTATAACTAATTTTCCGAATCACATTGAAATTAGGGATTGAAATGTAGACATTATTTAATTTGTCAACTGTTAAGAATGATGGACTTAATGTGGCATTGGTAGCCAAACCTCCATCACCTTCATTTCCAGATATTCCTGAGCCTCCAATGGTAGAAATAATTCCTGTTTTTATATCTACTTTCCTGATTCTTGCACCATCCACAAAATAAAGATTCCCAGATGCATCAGTGGCAATAGAACTAATACCTCCAATTTGGGCTGCAGTAGCCACCCCCCCGTCTCCACTAAAACCGCCAATTCCCGTACCGGCTATTGTAGTGATAATATTTGTTCCGGCAGCCACTTTTCTAATCCTGAAATTGCTTGCATCTCCAAAATAAAGATTCCCCAATGGATCAATGGTTAAACTAGAAACAGATCCAATACTAGCAGCAAGTGCTTGCCCCCCATCTCCACTGAATCCATTGGTTTTATTTCCAACAATGGTATTAATCAAATTATTTGAGATAGTGATTTTTCGAATACAAAATCTATTTCTGTCAACTACGTAAACATTACCTGTAGCATCAGTAGCAATTTGTGAACCATTATTAATTAAAGCAGTTGACGCAGGTATGCCTTCAGCGGGATTTGAACCCATTCCAGCAAAACTACTCACAGCGCCAGTACTTCTATTGATTTTTACAATAAAGTTTGCAGACTGTGCATAAATATTGGCCCCTGTTGGATCAAGCGCAATTGATGAGTTAGGCGTAATTACTAATTGCGATGCTGGTATAGTTGATCCTGTTCCCGGAAAACCTCCACTGCCTGAGCCCGTTCCGGCCAAAGTACTTATATTCCCATTTGAATTATTGATGATTCTGAGTAAGTAATTATTACCATCTACAAAAACCAGGTCTCCTTGTGCATTTGTAATCATTCTTTGAGGGGTATTTAGCATTGCGTTTTTAGCGGGACCTCCATCACCACTAAAACTACCTATTCCAGCAATGGTGTTGATGATTTGAGTAATTGCATCCACCTTTCTAATTCTGTAGTTGAGTCTATCTGCAATAAATAGATTGCCCAAAGAATCTAGCGCACATGAATAAGGATTATTTAGTCCGGCTTCATTTGACAATCCACCATCACCGCAAAATCCAGTTCCACAGGTTCCATTTAAACCAACAATGGTAGATACTATGCCAGTAGTTGAATTAATTTTCCTAATAAACATTCCACCAGTAATAAAGTAAATATTATTAAATTTATCATTGGTTACATATTGAACTTGTTGAAGCTTTGCTGTAGCAGCTAAACCTCCTTCACCATCTATAGCTGTGGAAGAAGTTCCATCACCCATAATAGTACTAATAATACCAGTAGCCGCTACAATTCTCCTAATCCTATAATTATTATTATCCGCGATAATAATATTACCGTTTTCATCTACTTTAATACTTGTGGGGTTTCTTAATTGTGCAGTAGTGGCCAGTGCACCGTCTCCTGAGTAGCCCGCAACACCAGTTCCGGCAATGGTTGTAATTATTCCATTTGAGGCTGCTATTTTTCTAACCACAGACACCCCCCTATCAAGTAAATATATATTTCCAGCAGCATCAATATCAATGGCTGCGATTGACGTAAACTGTGCTGCTGATGCTGGACCACCGTCACCAGAATATCCAGACACCGTTAATCCAGCAATAGTTGTAACAATACCTGTAGTTGCCGTTATTTTTCTTACCGTGTTTGCATCTATTAAATAGCAGTTCCCTTTTTTATCTGTAGTAAAACTTGAAATTGAGCCAAAACTTGCATTTACCGCTAATCCTCCATCCCCAGACAAAGCAACTGCTCCTGTACCTGCAAAATTTGAAAGTATGCCCGTTTTGGAATCAATTCTTCTAATATAATTTGCTTCACAAAAAAGCAAACTTCCTGTAGAGTCAAATCCTGTGCCTCTTAATTGAAAAATCTGACCTTGTGATGCAGGCCCACCAATACCAGGCGCATAAATTCCAGCTACTTTTGTGATAATTTGACCATGCAGTTGGTTTTGAAGTAAAACGCCTACAAGGAAATACAAACCAAATAGTAAAACTCTAGCTTTCATAAAATTACTTTAGCGTCCTATAATTAGAACATTTTTGGAAATTGATTGGATTGGATAAACTAAATAGGGATATTGCATCCATCCACCAGTCCGTCCCAAACACAAAGTGGCCATGGATTGGGACAATTACACAAATTTGTAATTACAGGTGACTTTTAATTGGAAATAGGTAAGTATGCAGGTTACGGTAACGGATATTTCCTTTTTTGTTCAGTAATTTTATATAAAACCAATTGATTGGTTCTACAAATTTGTCTTTGGCAAAGGAGGATCCTGCTCTAGTTAATAGTTCTTATAATGAACCTTAAAGCCACAATGGTAAAATTATTAGCGTTTGCAGCAAATGAAAAACGATAGTGGAAACATGAGTCTTGACTTTGCTGACTTATTCTTTTACTTAAATTTTTTATTCTAACACAATCTTAGCGTAGCGGACAAATCCAGATGCATAATTGGTTGCTTTAACAACCAATGTATCTCCTTTCATTTCTGCAACAGGGGCAATGATGGTATTAAATTCCCCTTTGGTACCGCTATAAGAAGCTAAGTTCACGGTGGGAACTAATTCGTCTTTATTGGCTAATAAGGGTGGGAGCGAAACAATGGTATATAAACCCGTTACATAATTGATATAGGATCTTGTAATATAAGCCACTGTATCGCCCTTGCGAAGCCACCAATACAAATTGGCTTCCCAGTCAATTTTCTCTGGCGGCAATGGCTCTTTACCATCTGCTAAAATTCTACCTGTAATCCTATGCGTTTGTTGTTTAGAATTAATATAGAGCAATTTCAAATGATAATACCCTTTACTATCTAAAGGCAGTGCAGCTTTTCCATTCATGGTTAACACCGAATCAATGGTCATAGTATAAGAAACTGTTTTGTCTGTTGAACTAGCAGATTTTTGACAACTAGTTATTAAAAAAATAAGTACTGTTAATCCAGAACTAATTATAAAATAGGAAGAAGCGTTTTTCATACTTATGAAATTATCTTGTACTATCTAAATTCCGGAAGGATTGGGTATCTGGTAAACACGGCTTTTGCTAATCCGTTCAAATACTTCTGGTTTAAAAATTCTAAATAAATCAATATTGCTGGGCAATTGACCTTCCACAATCTTATCAGATTCAAACTTGACTGCTACTTTTAAATAATGAGTGTCAATGGAAATATTAGTAGTATCTGATACTTTCCCATTTTGATAGGAAATATTTCCAGTTATTTTACCGCCGTACACATATTTATCAAGTGAAAGTGTATCTCTTTTACCAAACCTAAAATACCATTTTCCTTCTCTTTCCCCACTTTCATTCCATTTTGGTGAATAGCAAAAGTCTGATTTATAAAAATTAGTATCATTTATTACTGGAATATAATAATCATAATAGCTATTAGAAGGTTTGTAAAACTGGTATTTGTCAAAATCATAAAGAATTGTCCAACTGCCCGTTTTTGCACCATGATTAAAATAGCCTTCCAAGTTAAGATCAACTTTAAGTTTATCAAAGTCAAAACCCTCGGTTACTTCTTCGGCTTTACTTAAAGAACGTTCAATTTTCCAATAACCATCTTTTTTACCATTGACATAATTCCCTTCTGTTCCAAATTTTTTATATGGACCATTCAAGACACCTGCTTTGTATGTCTCTTTGATAATTACATCGTTATGGTATTCAGGCAATGATGAATACTCTAATTTTTCACCGTCTAATTCTCCATTTTTATAATTCTCAACCTTAGTAATATAGGTTCTGTATTTAGGATCATCATTATAAAAAACCATTTTGCCGTTACGCTCCCCATCTTCAATATTACACTCAACGTCAGGTTTACCATCAGATCCTAGGTCTATTAATAACCCAGAATAGAGTTTTCCATTATGGTATAATTTGCCATTTTCCATAACCACTTCTGAAACCAATAATTTGCTTTTACAGGAAAAAAATAAAACAGAGAATACTGCCAACAAATAGATTCGATTCATAATTTCTTTGATTAAATGATTGATGACTAAAGTCCGTAGCTGCCTAAATAAAGATTAGGATTTCTAAAATTCTTTAAATCAGGGGCTTAAATAGCCAATTGGGTTACCATATAGGTTAATAGATTGGTAAGTAACTAAAAAGATTGTGGGATTGTAGGTACATGTTAACTGAAGAAGGAGTAGCGGTACCTAATCAAGTAGGTACTACTTTAGAAAAGGGACAAAAATGATCTATTTATTCTCGGGCCATCGTAAAATCAGGGTTATATTTAAAGCAAGATTTTTTGCTTATGAAAAAATTAGGTATTGTCTTAGTAATATTTTCCTGTTTTTTATTCATTTCTGTTTCCATACAAGCGCAATACAGTCCTGCAAAACAGTATGCTACTGATCCACAACAGTATGACACTAGTACCAAAAACTATCGTTCCTATCATTTACCATCGCCTCCGGCAGGTGCCCCCAATATTGTTATTGTCATGTTAGACGATGTTGGATTTAGTACCGCCGGAGTATTTGGAGGAATGGCAGAAACACCTGTGATGGACCAATTAGCCAATAATGGACTGCGATATACCAATTTTCATACTACTGGATTGTGCGCTCCATCTCGCGCGGCGTTGCTAACCGGTAGAAACCATCACTCTGTGAACATGGGGCATTTTACGGAAACTGCTTTTGACGCTCAGGGCTATGATGCTATTATGCCTTTTGAGAAAGGAACTATGGCAGAAGTATTAAAAGAAAATGGTTACAATAGTTTTCTATTGGGCAAATGACATCTGACCCCCATGTCTGACCGAACTGCTGCTGGACCATTTAATAGATGGCCAACTGGTAGAGGCTTTGATAGATTTTTGGGATTTTTAGAATCCGCCACCGACCAATACTATCCAGTTCTCTGGGAGGGAATTACTAGGGCACCCATTGATACGGCAGCACACAAACATTTAAATACAGTGCTGGCAGACAAAGCCATTCACTACATAGAACAACAACAAAAAGCAGTACCAGGAAAACCCTTTTTCTTATACTTAGCGCCAGGCGCAGTTCATTCCCCCATGCAAGTAGACAAGCAGTGGATTGACAAATACAAGGGTAAATTTGATATGGGATGGGACAATTATAGCGTTGCCGTATTGGCCAGTCAAAAACAACTGGGTATAGTTCCCGATTATGTGGCTTTACCCCCAAGAAATGCAAAAATTCCCGCCTGGTCTAGTCTTAGCAAAGAAGAGCAAATGATATATGCTAGGGCCATGGAAGCACATGCCGGTTTTCTATCTCAAGCAGATGAAGAAATTGGGAGAGTCATTCAATATATTCAATCTATTGGCCAACTAGAAAATACCATTGTGTTGGTCATTGTAGGAGATAATGGCGCTACTAAGTATACAGCAGATATTCCTGGGGTTCCTGAGGGGATGGAAAAAGCTTCTCGCGAAGAAAAAATTCAAGCAGCATTGAAAAATATTGACAAGATTGGCCGAATAGATTTTAAAGGAGATATCCCTTTGGGTTGGACTCAGGCTAGTAATGCCCCTTTTAAACAATGGAAAGGAGATGCTAACGCTGAAGGCGGCACCCATAATCCACTGATTCTCTATGCACCAAAATACATACAAGAAAAAGGAGGTATTAGAACCCAATACACCCATTTGGTAGATATCTGGCCCACTTTATTGGAACTCACAAAAGCCAAAATACCGGCAAAGTTGAATGGCTATACACAGGCTCCTTTAGAAGGCACCAGTTTTGCCCACACTTTAAACAATACAAAAGCTGAAAGCAAACACCGGGTCCAATATTTTGAAACGGGGGCGTCTAGGGCAATTTATGTAGATGGATGGAAGGCCGCAGCTTATCATCCCTTGGGTACTTCTTATAAAACAGATAGCTGGGAGCTCTTTCATATGGAAAAAGATTTTAATGAACTACATGATCTGTCCAAACAATTCCCAGAAAAATTAAAGGCCCTAAGGGCCATTTTTGAAAGCGAAGCCAAAAAATACCACGCCTACCCGCTGCATGATTCCTGGTTTCCTGCTGACCCTTATTTACAAATCAGCGATAGCCGAGCCAAGGAAGCTAGGCAATAAAAAATCCACCACCGCTTGTTTGCTAATCCTCCCCGATTCACAAACTTTGGTGGTAGATCATTTAGGTTTTGAACTCAGACCTCCATTGAGTTGGTCTGAATTCAAAATTATTTATGTCTTAAAAAAAACTAACGAATTAGGTGAACTTATCAGTTCCATAAAAGGAAATTTCCTATTTTTAATTGTCCGATGAAAAATAAAAAAAGGTTACTTTCCTTTAATATGTTATGATAATCAATATATTATGCTTTTTCGCAGCTTTACCTGTCTTTGTCTGATTTTTTGGTCAACCTGTCTGTTTTCCCAGGAAATTGACAGTATTATTTGGGTGAAAAAAACAGGTTTTATAGAAAAATTATCCCGTAAAAAGGGGGATTTTATTCTTAATTGGGCTCCTCCAAATGCGCTAGCGCTGCCTCTTTCCAAAAAACTACAATCTAGGGGTCAGCAATTGATTCAGTGCAATAGGGGTTTATTGTTGCATTTTGCTGGCGGCGGTTTAATGTATAAAAAGAAAGCCTCAAAGCCAACAGATAGTCTTTGGGCTTTTGAAAGAATTGATCAAAGTGAAAATGACAGTTACAATTTTTCTGCTTATTCCTTTGTGAGCGGTGATGAGGTTTATAATATTGGGGGCTATGGATTTTGGAAATCCAACGGAACCCTGAGAAAATTCAATTGGAAGGATAAAGAATGGGACGTAGCCCCTACTAGCGAAGAAATATTTATACCCGGGCTTCAGGAAATTAATTGGCATGACAACCAGCACCAACAACTCTATATTCCATTTCAACAAGAGATTAATTCAGGTTTGTTGAGAGTTGAAATGAAAAATAAAGTATCCAGAACCTTCTATCGTTTAAACTTAAAAAATTTTCAATGGGAATATCTGGGCCGAACAAGTGAACAAATCATGAACTTGCTTGAAACATCTAATTTGCATGTAGCTACCGAGCATGGACTATTGTCTGTTTCCAATGACGAAGTCTATTTGGTGGATTATGATCATAATAAGGTTGGAATCTATCAAAATAGTTCATTTGCTCAAAGTCTTTTGAGAATGAGCAATAGTTACCTTAGGTATTATGACCAAGGTCAATTGTATTTTTTTAACCCAATGAATGGTCAAACAGATTCCGTTTTAATTAATAAGAAAGATTTTAAGGAAGCCGGTTACCCTATATGGAGAACCACCCATATAACCTACTGGCTAGTGGGCGGATTTTTGTTATTGATAGTTTCAGGTGGAGGAATTTATTGGTATTTAAAAAGAAAGCCTGCTACTGCTTATTCAAGCCAAATAAAATCGTCTCAACCTATTAAAATAAATTTTTCAGAAACGGAAAGCGCTTTAATTGAATTATTATTAAACCAAAGCCAGCAAGGCTTAACTGCCAGTATACAGGAAATCAATTATGTACTTGGTACAAAAAATAAAAATACCGGTATGCAAAAAAAGGTGAGAAGTGATGTGATTAATAGCATCAACGAAAAATATAGCTACCTAACACAGGAGTCAACCCTTTTAATAGAAAGCATTAGAAGCGCAACAGACAAGCGCTATTTTGAATACCTGATTAATCAGGAAGAAGCAAAGGCTATTCGTGAATTAATGTCTACTAATTAGCTATTTTAAACGCAGGTGCTGGCTTGCTACCAAAGTCAATCTTACTTTACAATCAAGTAACAATAATGTATCTATTTACCCAGTATTTTCTGATACCGTTGTAACGCTTCTAAAAAATAATAGTCGGCATAAATGAGGGGGACGTCTATTTCTACCCCATGTGCAATACTACCCACACTATGTTTGAGCAAGAAATTGGCATCGGCTCCTTCTGCAGCCCTGTAAGCAGGACTAGCCAAAGATTCCAGAATGGCAATAGCTTGAGCTTGATACCATGTAGACTTAGTGCCCGCATAATTGGCTAACTCCAATAAGGCAGAAGCGGTAATAGCAGCAGCAGAAGCATCTCTATATGGTTGAGGGTGTTCCACCGCATGAGAATTTTTTCCAGGATGATAAGCAGAATCGCCCCTATTAAAATCCCAATAAGGCACTTTATCTTTTGGCAGCGTCTTAGCATTCAAATACCAATCGGCCATACCCATGGCCGTCTTTAAAAATCTAGGGTCTTTTGTTTCTCTATAAATCATGGTAAAGCCATAGATACCCCAGGCTTGCCCCCTTGACCAAGTAGAATTGTCGGCGTAGCCCTGAGCCGTTTCCCTACCCACTACTTTACCCGTAAGCGTATCATAACAAACTACGTGAAAGCTGCTATAATCATCCCTGATTTGATATTTCATAGCTGTTTCTGCGTGTTTGATAGCTATCTCCTTATAAATAGGATCCCCAGTTTGTTTGCTAGCAAAAAACAATAATTCTAGGTTCATCAAGTTGTCAATGATTACTGGAAAATCATAGGTTTTATTACCGTGCCAAGAAACAAATTTGTTCCAAGACTTAATACTACCTGCTGTTTTGTTATAGCGTGTACACAATGATTTAGCAGATTGTATAAGAATATCGCGGTAAGCTTTATTCCCTGTAAGGCGATATGCATTACCATAACTGCAGTACATCATGAATCCAAGGTCATGGTGCTGGGTGAAGAATTGCAAAGGCTCTAAGCGCCTGGTCCATTCTTGGGCCTTGGCCTCTAGTTCTTTATCATTAAGTGATTCTGCTGCCAACCACAACTCCCCTGGGAAAAACCCTGTAGTCCAATCGTATAAATTGGTGGCAAGCATATTGCCCTTTGCGTCAATTGTTTTAGGAAAGATATTAGGGCGCTTGTCGGCATCTGCTAACATATGTTTTAACTGCACACTGGCAAATCTAAAATTTTCCTTTACAAATGGTTTTCCGTCTGTAAAAGGTAAGAAAGAGCAGAATGTCATACAGCAGATGACAACAATGGAACTTTTCATATTGCTAAATTTTAGAATTTTTATCTTTTGGAGATGTTGATGATATATTTTCCTGCGCCAATAATTTGTTTGGCAGTAAGGCTTAATCTATAGAGTTCTTTGCCCCATACAGATGATAGTCTAGGGTCAGTCTGAGTGACTGTTTCTATTGTTGCTTGAAACTGGTTTTTATCATAAACCAAGACCAATTTTTTTCCTTCTTTTTCTAGTAGTACTTCTCCTGCCAGACTTATATCGGGTTTGCCCCAAGTCATAAAATTGAGCTGATTGGGAGCTTCTGCTTTTTGTAATTGAAATTGGTCTGTAATAGTTAATCCCTTTGTTTCAGAAAGTACATAATTTCTTTGCCATTTTTCCACCGACACCTCTTTTTGATAGGCGGTAGAAAGGTCTAAAGAGAAGGTGTTTTTAACAGAATCAAACTGCACATTCTTAGCCTTATACTGTGCACCAAAAGATTGTGGTTTGCCATTGATCATGGGTAGGTTGTGATAATTACTTTGCATGGTCCAGATGGTATAGCGTTCACTGCTAAAGGTTTGTCTGGTATAGGTTCCCACCCCAACATCAATGATCATAGGAAATTTGTCTACATATAAAGAGAATGTACCAACGTCATTGTGGTTATGACTTTCTGCATTGTATCCCGCTTTGGCTGCAAAAAACAAGCCAGCGCCATTATTCATATAACAGAATTGGGTTTGCGGATACCAAGAATACTTGGCTTCAACAACCGATGGTGAAACCATTGCTAAGGCTTGATCATAATAAAGATTTTCAAAAGACCTAAAGAGGTCCCTGCCTTCACTCATTTCTGGTTCTTTATTTTGACGGGCTAAATAGGCAGCAAAATGTTGCATGTCTGAGCTATTAACTGCTTTACCATATCTATAAATTAAGCCCGGATTGCCACCTCCTTTTGCTGATGCATCTGCAAAATTGACTACCCAGCCATTGCCCACATAACTACGAGCAATATATTCACCCATGTTTTTTATAATGGGTTGATTAAAAATAGAAACCTTAGCCCCAGTTGCATCGTGTAATAATTGCAAATAGTCGTACATTTTCCCAGCAGCATGACCCCAGTAAGAGGGGCCTTCTTCACAAGCGCCGTCTGCATGATTGTAATTGATGAATTTGTCAACAGACACCATGGTCTTATAAATAGCCGCTGCCTGTTTGTCTTTATCCGGTTCCAATAATAAAAAACAGGTAAGCATATTAAAATTGCACCAAGGGTTCCAGTTATTTACCATAGTGCTTGGCTTAGCGTTCACTGCTTGCCACCAATAGTCATCTCTTGCCATATAAGGATCTAAGATTCTATCCTGCAAATTTTTGCGCAATTTTTTTGCAATGATGGGATTCTTTTTGTCCATCTCATCTTTTAACAAGATATAGGTCCATGAAAAAAAAGATCCTAGGTCCCCTGCAGTTAGATCAATGATTTGCTCAGAAAAATCTGGCAAAGACCTAGTAGATTTTTGTGCGGCCATATGCGCAGATAATACCCAAGAAGACATTTCACAAGCATGCCATACACCATTGACAATTTGGTTGATAAATCTACCTTTGCCTTCTGAAAGTTCCGCTAATACCAGGGCGCTCAGGGCATTCATATTAGACGTAAAAGGTTTTTCCATGGCAACCCTACTACCTGTCCATTCATATTCTAGATAGTCTGTTGCCTTTACCACTCTCCATTCATAGTCTAATTGTTTCTCTCCAGCAGCAATTAACTGATTTTTGTATTTGCCAGATAGTTGATCCCATGCTGCGCGATTGTTGTAGGCAGGAATCTTACTCCATTGCGCCATTGGCAACAAAACATTTTTTAAATTTTGTACCGTAGTTGTTTTCTGCAAAAGGTCTCGATACTCATGTGCTGAAACTTGCACATAAAATAAGAAGGCCGCTAAGGTGAACAAGATTTTTATTCTGGCAGTCATCTTAGTTATTTTAACTGATAGTATTTAACATAGTCCACTTTCATGATGGTACTTGTTGATTTTTGGGTACCGTATCCTCCAGCAGGAATAGGACCAGCCCATGTGCCAGCCGCATAATTCTTCACTTCTGAACTCAAAATGATGAACTCTGCCTTTTGAGAAACAGTTGCAGAGAAATCCCAGGTTTTCACACCGTCTACATAGAAGCGGTAATAATTGGGAGTCCATTCTAATGTATACAAATGATAGCTACCTGAATTAGCGCCCAGGTCTCCCGTTTTTACACCTGCTGTTTTGTGATAAGCATCATAGCCATCCCAGTGTAAATTTTGATGCACCCTTCCATCATTACTTAAAGTTTCTACAACGTCTATTTCCATACCCGCTGCTTGTGGATTACCAATAGGATTGCCCATGGTGGCACTTTGGAGCCAGAAAGCAGACCATGAACCATACTTGTTACTAAAAGCTATTCTTGCTTCAAATTTTCCGTATTTATATTCTTTTTTGGTAGCCACCATGCCTGTGTGATGGGTTATTTTTCCAGCAACAGTATCAGAATACACTTTGATGACTAAGTTTCCTTGCCCATCAGTACTTACTGTTGTGGTATCATTAAAGCCATCGTGTCTAATTCCTGGAATGCGATGATACCATTCAACCGGGTCCATTTGGGTGCCATTAAAATCATCTTGCCAAGCAAGGGTATATTGTGGCTCTACCACTACCGGAGGCGTTACGGGTGTTACTGGAGCCTCATTTTTCTTACAGGAAAAGAGTAAGAAAGCGGCAATCATATAGGACAACATTTTTCTCATACGGGATCTTTATAAGATAATCAAAAGCTACAAAAAGATAAAAGGAGTGTTGCTTTTGGCAACACTCCAGATTTGAACTGTTATACCTGCTATTAAGAAAAACTAGTTAGGCCAACCTGGGTTTTGTTTCAGGTTAGGATTTCTTTCTATTTCTACTTGTGGAATAGCCCAAGCATTTAAATAATCCCCGCCATAGGTATAGCTATTGACATTGGCTCCCCAAACCTGTCTAGAACCATTACCCGTTCTGAAAACCGTATTCTTCCAAGTATTCCAACGCAGTTCATCAAAATAATTGATGCCCTCATTAGGAAACTCTACCCTACGTTCATCACGTACCCGGTCTCTTAAATTGGCCTGACTAGAAACATAAGTTCCCTTGGTAGGATCTGTTTGTTGTAAAGCTGGCATTCCTGCTCTTGTGCGCACTTCGTTCACTTTTAAGATGGCTTCAGGAAGATTGTTTAATTCAACCAATGCTTCTGCCCACATCAATAATACATCGGCGTAGCGAATCAGGGGATGATCAATAGGACCATAAGACCTGTTCAGGGTTTCAGCATTCCCTTCAGCAACAAATTTGCGATAGAGGTAGTAGAAGAAAGTTTGGGTATCTGTTTGCAAATCAAAAGTAGGTGCGTTAATAGTTCTATAAGGGAACCTACTAGTAACAGTTTGATTACCTGCACCCAATACGCCATTATAATTACCGTAGGGCGTGATCACGTTTGCAGCCAATCTTGAATCTCTTCCGGTCCATGCTTTACTAATTCTAGCTTCATTTCCAGCAACCAAATACTTACTCATATCAGCACCACGCCCAGCTGCGGCTGTTTGTTCTGCAGCTGTCATGCCATCGCGTAAAAAATAAACTTGTCTAGCAACAGCAGACATGGCATTATAACCAGGAATAATGGTTTCCCAGTTAAACTTAGTACCGTCTGCATTTTCATATAAATCTACCAAGTTAGGAGATACCAAATAAGTATTCCAACATGAACCAAAGCTTGCCCTTGTTCCACAGAAGAATTGGGTAGTAGAACCTAGGTTCACCACGCCTGTATTTTGAATAGAGAAAATCATTTCATCAGATTGCTCATTAGCTTCTTTGAACAACAGGGTATAGTTAGCAAACAGTGTATGACCCAACTCTTTTACCTTGGCAAAATCGGCTACCGCTTCTGACCATTTTTGGGTATACATATATATTTTGCCCCTTAGCGCATAGGCTGCAGATTTGGTTACACGTCCAAATCCAGGATTACCCTTGGTATACTTATTTGGCAAATTTGGTTCATTAATACAATCCGTTAAATCTTTAATTGCCTGATCCCAAACTGCTTGTTCGGTATCTCTTGGCTTGGTTGCTTCTTCAATTTTAAATGGAGCTAAATAAATAGGAACCCCTTTGAATACTTGGTTTAAACGGAAATAATAATAAGCACGTAAAAATTTTGCTTCCGCTATTAATTTCCCTTTTTTTACTGCGGAAGAGGGAGACTTTAAAGGAATATTGGTAATGGCATCATTGGCCCTAACAATTCCTTCATAAAAATTTTGCCAATTGGAACTAAACAAACCATTACCTGGCGTGATGGTTCCTTGCAATAAGGATTCCGCGTCTCGCGTTTGACCAGTAAAAGAAAAACGGTCATACTGGTACATTTCCAAACCAGAAGCGGCACCAGTATTCTGTCCTAAACGGAGTGCATTATAAATACCTGTGACACCTAGGTCAGTTAAGTTATCAGAAGTCCACATGGTCTCAGAGGCTAAAGCATCATAAGGCGCTGTGTCCAAAAGTGTTTTCTTGCAACCTAGTAAGATCAGGGGCAAGCTGCATATCAAGAGTAATTTTTTCATTGTTTGTGGTTTTATGCTTAAAAGTTAACGTTGATGCCCAGTGCATACTGACGCATGGTGGGATATCCAATACCAGCTCCAATTTCAGGATCCAGACCAGGATACTTGGTAATCATCAATAGGTTTTCGCCAGAAACATATACCCTAGCCCTACTCATCAACATTTTTTTGGCCAATTTTTCGGGGATATTATAACCAATTTGCAGATTCTTCAGCTTAATCCAAGAAGCATTGTGCATCCACCAATCACTGGCTACTGACGTATTTTGAGGGTCACTAGATTTAAGCCTTGTATATTTTGCATTGGTATTGTTTCTAGGATCTTTTGCATCTAAGGGATTGTAGAAATAGTGATTATCCAATACCATATTTGATAAAGCAAATCCGTTTCTAACAGAGCTATTATTATAGGTATCGTTCCAGTAATAATTGAAACCTGCTGCTCCAGCCCATACCATTGAAATGTCAAATGATTTCCAAGACATTTCTACATTAAAACCAAAAATGTATTTGGGTAATGTAGATGTGCCTGTAAATTTCTGGTCAAAGCTATTACCATATTGACCGTCACCATTTAGATCTGCATAAATTAAATCACCGTAATAAATGGCATTATTTCTAACGGCATTGGATGGTAATAATTTATATCCAGCAGTTATCATAGCTTGTGCCCATGCCAAATCTTCTGGGGTGCGAATCATGCCATCTTTTGGACCGCCATTAATATTGACCGTACCATCAGCATTATTATAAGTACCAGATCCTTTATATACTTCATAGATTCTAAATTCATTGATTTTTTTGCCTTCTAGAATTCTATTTGTACCACCTGCAGATACCAAACCTATATTAGATTGATACACTTGTGCGCCAGTAGCGTCTGTTACATACCCTTCTACTAATTGACCTTTGTACTTGGTAACTTGATTGGTATTATAAGCATAGTTACCAGATACCCGATAATTAAATTCTCCAGACTTACCCCTATAACCAACAGTAATCTCATATCCACTGTTTTTAACTTCTGCTGCATTTACAATGGGTGAAGAAGCAGTACCTACAGTGAGTGGAACTGGCACTGTAGAAAGAATTCCATTTGTTAAACGTTGGTACAAATCAAATTCAAAAAACAATTTATTATTCAACACAGAACCATCCAAACCAAAGTTGGTGGTGGTAGTGGTTTCCCATTGCAAGTCTGGATTAGCAATTCTACCAACTGCCAAACCAGAAGACTGCACATTATTAAAAGAATACAATCTTGTAGAATAGGTAGACTGCCAGTCGTAAACACCAGAAGCATTATTACCTAATTTACCCCATGATCCCCTAATTTTCAAATTGCTCAGCCAAGACTTGGTGCCTTCCATAAATTTCTCATCTATGATTCTCCATCCAGCAGAAACTGAAGGAAACAAACCCCAACGAGTATTGGGTGAGAAGCGTGAAGAACCGTCATAACGCATGTTTGCTTCTAACAAGTACTTATTTTTAAAAGCATAATTTACCCTTCCAAACCAAGATCTCATGGCGTAATCAGACTCACCTCCGTTGGTTGTTGTGGGTAATAAAGCAGAACCTAAAGTGGTAATACTATAATCAATTAATCCTTGTTTGCTAGCATTGAAATTATAGGAGTTATAATACATTTGGTTGTAACCAGCCAAAGCGCTGATTTCATGATTGGATCCAATTTTGGTAGTATAACGCAACACATTGTCAATAGTGGTTTGTGTAACTTTGTCAAAAGAATAATAAGTTGAGAAAGTAGAAGGATCTCCGGGAAAAGTTTTCACTTCATTGGTAGCAAAATTCCATCTTTCCTGAGGAACTGAATGGCTATTGTATTCACCAAA
Source organism: Bacteroidota bacterium (assembly GCA_947460595.1). Classification (GTDB taxonomy): domain Bacteria; phylum Bacteroidota; class Bacteroidia; order Chitinophagales; family Chitinophagaceae; genus Sediminibacterium. The sequence continues at coordinate 124,141 of CANHGS010000003.1, forward strand.
TCGAATCTGATAGTTGAACCTAGATTCAAACGTTAATCCTTTGTACAAATTTACAATTGCATATAGTGTGGTATTGAATCGGCTTTGCCTATCGCTTCCAGCAGTATTATTTAAGAAAGCTAAAATGGCATTTGCAGTAGAAGATTCTTCCTGTGCATGTGGAAATCCGTATTTGCCATCATAAGTTGGTACTACCCCTGGAGTTGTTTGCCCTAGAAAGTTAAAGGCAGATGAAGTATTACCCATGTCATAGGTCTGGGTACTGGCAAATGTTTGGGTACCCATGGTTAACCATTTGGCTACCTTTGCATCTAAGTTGGCCCTAATTTGATAACGTTTAGTACCGGTATTTTGCATAACCCCTTTGTTGTCTAAATAACCAACAGAAAGTAAATAGTTTACTTTATCGCTTCCGCCATTGATGCTGATATTATGGTTTTGTACCACTTTGTTGTCAAATAAAGCATCACCCCAGTCAGTGTTTGGATAAGCAATTCTGTTGGGAACGCCAATGGCATTCAACTGATCTGGTATTAAGCTGGTAGAATCCCAAGCTCTTATTGTAGATGCAGCAAAAATGGAAGGTTGACCAATATTGGTAGTTCCTTCATTGATCATTTGCATATGCCTAGAATAATTAGAATTATAGTTAGGCATATTCATGGGATTGGTAGTAGAGAAAATCCCATTATAGGTAACGGTAGTTTTATTGCGTTGCCCTTTTTTAGTAGTTATCAGAATGACCCCATTAGCCGCTAAGCTACCGTAGATACTAGCAGATGCCGCGTCTTTTAAAATGGAGATAGTTTCTACATCAAGAGGGTTTACAGCGTCCATACTTCCAATAATTCCATCTATGACAACCAGTGGAGAGTTACTACTTAATGTACCAGTACCCCTAATGAGGATACTTGCACCATCAGAACCAGGTTGACCAGAACCCTGTCTTACATATACCCCTGAACTCAAACCAGCTAGTGAAGAAGAAAGATTGGTTACTGGCCTGTTTTCAATCTGTTTAGCAGAAATGGTAGCAACTGAACCAGTCATATTTACTTTTTTCTGGGTAGCATAGCCCACCACTACAACATCGTTCAGGTTATTAATCTTGGCTTTCAAGGCTGCATTTACGGTATTGCCTTCACCAACCATCAATTCCACCATTTCATGGTTAATAGAATTAATTACTAGGGTTTGGCCCGTCTGTGCGTCAATGCTAAACCTACCAGCATCGTCCGTTTTAGTGCCGTTAGGCTTGTTTTTAATGGTTATAGAAACTTCTGGAACTGGGTTTCCAGCTTCATCTGTGACCGTACCACTGATTTTACGGTTTTGTGCCATCACTAGTGTTGGCATAACTGATAGTAAGAGAAATACTGCCATGATTCGCATCATGCTACAGGATTTCCCAATTTGGAGGGCTAATCGCATAAACAATCGTTTTAGGTTGATTTGATTACTTAATCTACCCCTGCAAAAGCAAGGATAAATACTATTCAAAAATGAGCTAAGAAGTACAATAGGAAGGGGGAGATTCCTTTTTAAATAGGGGGGAAATCATAAAAATTGGATTTTGGTTTCCTATTTAGGTTTGTTTTACCCAATATTCAGAAAAACACCCCCAATATTTTAGGATTGCCACCCTAGATGCGTAAAGCACAGAGCAACTATTCACTACTTTTATTCACATTTCTCCTAGAATGCATGTAAAAAGAATCTTTAGTAGCCATTTAGTTTTATTGATTGGCTTCATTTGTATGATTTGTCCCCCTTCTTTGTTTGGACAAAATCAAGCATTTAGCCATGTAACTACTGAAAATGGCTTGAGTAGCAATGCTATTTTAACCATCAGTCAAGACGCTTCCGGATTTATTTGGTTGGGAACCGCCAATGGTATTAATAGGTATGATGGGAAAAATGTGAAACAATACTTGGTGCATGGCAAAAACCAAGAAGACAGGAGCTCAAATAACATTTTTTCCTTACATACTGATTTTGATGGGGTTTTATGGGCGGGCACTTATGGCGGATTACTGCGTTATGCTATTGAAAAAGATGCATTTGTGAGAGCACCCATCCCCGGCTTCAAGGGCGGAGAAGTTACTTTTATCTATAGCGACCAGAAAAAAAACCTTTGGGTAGGAAGTGCAAGGGGCTTATATCTTCTTTCAGCAGACCGGGATAGCACTAAAACCCAAGCATTTTTCCATTCAGATGAAAGTCCGTCTATTTCCAATAACTACATTAAATGCATTTACGAAGACCATACCGGGGCCATCTGGGTTGGGACTAATGGCGGATTAACCCAAATGCAATATCGTGGTAACAATTGGCAATTCCAACAGTTTAAGCATATCCCAACGGATAATAATAGCCTGAGTGCCAATTATATTACTAGCATCATGGAAGATGCACAACAAGGACTATGGATTGGCACACTAAACAATGGTTTAAATAAGTATAGCTATAGCACAGGAAAATTTATTCGTTTTGTACATGATAGCAATAACCCTAATAGTATTATCAATAATAATATTAGACAAATTGCCATAGACCATACCGGAAAGCTTTGGATAGGAACGCAGGAAGGACTAAGCATCCTAAATCCGGTAAACTTACAAGTGGTATGGGTTCAACACAATCCAGCCAATAAAAACGGATTGAGTCAGAATTCCATTTATAGTGTCTTTCAAGATGCTCAGAAATCCATGTGGATTGGCACCTATTTTGGAGGAGCCAATATAAGTTTCTCTAGCAATACTATATTTCAGATTATTCAAAATAATGGCACCCGTTCTATGCTTAGCAATAATGTGGTAAGTGGCATGGTAGAAGATGGTCATGCAGAACTTTGGATAGGCACAGAGGGCGGTGGATTAAATAGAATTTCAAAAAAGAATGGGAGTCTAACCGTTTTTAAAAACAATTTTAATCAACCCAATAGTATTAGTTCTAATTTGATTAAATCTGTTTACAAAGACTTGGATGGACAGATCTGGGCGGGAACCGCGCATGGTGGTGGAGTGAATTTGTTTGACCCTCTAAGTCAAACCTTTAAGCGAATGTTATATGAAGAGAATTATGAATCTAATGAATCTTCAGCACATACAGAAATACAGTCTATTTATGAGGACCATCAGAAAAGGTTTTGGCTGGGTACCACCCATGGTTTAAAATTCTACCATAGAAACGGAAAGGAATTAATAGCACTAGACAAAAATGTACTTACTGGCAAAGACCGGGATAAATTATTCAAGGACTATATAGTAGCCAAATCATTTTGTGAAGACAAATTTGGAAGATTATGGATAGGTATGAATTATGGGCTTTTTTTAATTGAGGGAAACAAGGTTAGAGAGATTTATAGTAAGGATGCTATCAATAGTATAGCTATAGATGACAAAGGCAAGCTATGGTTTGGATTAGACAATGGTGGTATTGCTTATTATGATGCTGAATTAGGAAGCTATGCGCATTATGCAAGTACAAGTGATTGGAACAAAAGAAAAGTGTTTGGCATTTTACCGGACAAAAATGGGAATCTGTGGTTGAGTACAGAAAAAGGTTTGGTGAGACTAAATCCAAGTGATGGTTCTAGTCAAACATTCACCATAACTGATGGTATTGCAGCAAATGAGTTTAATTATAATGCTTTTTTAAAAGACAGTCAAGGAATATTTTATTTTGGGGGCTACAATGGTATCACCAGCTTTATCCCAGAACAAATAGAAACCAACAAAACCATTGCTAAAATGGCATTTACTGGTTTAAAGATTTTTAACACTACTGTTAGAATCAATGATGAAATAGGAGTATTAAAGGAAAATATATCTAGGAGTAAGGAGATAGATCTTAAATATAACCAAAACGTTTTTACTATTGAATTTGCATTACTCAATTTTATCAAAAGCAATAAAAATAGATACCTATATCAATTGGAAGGATATGATAAAGAATGGATAGAAACAGAGAATAATTACATTACCTATAGCAACCTTCCTTATGGCAATTATGTTTTGACCATTAAAGGTGCTAATAATGATGGAATTGGGGGAACGCCTATTAGCATCAAGATTAATATGCATCCACCTTTCTGGCTCACTTGGTGGGCTTATTGTATTTACGCTTGTAGTGTTTTGCTCATTTTACTCTTGGTATACCGATTTTATTTTTTCAGGGCCTTACTTGAAAAAGAAGAAGAATTGCACCAGGTGAAAATGAATTTTTTTACCAATGTTTCTCATGAAATTCTAACGCATTTAACCTTAATCATGGCTCCTATTGAGAAAATCAGCGAGAGCAACCAGCTAGATAGCCAAAACAAACAAAAACTACAACTTGTTAAGTCAAACACCAATCAACTATTAAGATTGGTTAGAGAGTTGATGGATTTTAGAAAAGCAGAAACCAATCATTTAAACTTAGAGATTGGCGCATATAATTTGATTGAATTCTTAGAGCAGATTTACCAAAATTTTCAGGAAGCAGCCTTGGCAAAAAGTATTCAGTTAAAATTTCAATATGATAGCACAAAGCTAACTGCCTATTTTGACCCACAACAATTAGAAAAGGTATTTTTTAATTTACTGAACAATGCCATTAAATTCACTCAGGAGGGTGGTTCGGTTAGCCTATCAGTAATGGAAACAGATAAGAGAATTCATGTAGAAGTTGCTGACAACGGAAGGGGTATACATCCTGAATATTTGGATAAGCTATTTACCAATTTTTTTCAAGTAGCAGATCATGGTATCCAAAATACCGGATATGGCATAGGTTTAGCCCTTTCAAAGAATATTGTTGAAATGCACCATGGAGAAATTTCTGTAAAAAGTATTCCTGCCAATAAACAAGTTCAAGGGTATACCAGTTTTACCGTAATTATAGTAAAGGGAAATAAACATTTTCAACAAAAAGAAATCATTGCTACCCAAACAGAAATTATTGAAGAAGCATCCAATAGGGTAGCCACAAAAAATTATCTAGAAACCCAAACTAACAACTTAGTAAAAACCAGATTCTCCTTGCTAATTGCAGAAGACAATCCAGACTTAAGTGAATTACTAGCAGAAACATTTGAAGAACAATATGAAATAATACTTTGTAAAAATGGTTTTGAGGCTTGGGAAAAGTCTATTATTGAAATTCCCGACCTAATATTAAGTGATGTGATGATGCCTTTGATGGACGGATTTGAGCTATGCGAAAAATTAAAAACCGATGAAAGAACCTCACATATACCAATCATCTTACTCACGGCCAAGACCACTCAGGATGATCAAATTGCAGGTTTAGAGAATGGGGCAGACAGTTATCTAACAAAGCCATTTAGTACAAAAGTATTGGAACTACATATTAGAAATTTGCTCACGCTCAGAGAAAATATGCGGCAGAAATTTGGCCTTCAGATAAGCAGTATCCCTTCTGCAAATGAACCTGCTGAAGAGAACAAGCACTTTATGAGCACTGTAGATAGAGAATTTTATGATAAAGTGGTACAGTTGATTCATGAACATATGGAGGATCCAGAATTTGGCGTAGTTATGTTGTCTAGAAAAGTAGCCATGAGTGCCCCCATCCTGTATAAAAAACTAAAAGCGGTATCAAACCTTTCTGTAAATGATTTTATCAAGCTCACCCGAATGAAAAAAGCCGCTGAATTACTTATTAAAAAAGAGATGACCATTGCAGAAATTGCCTATCAAGTGGGATACAATGACCGCAAGTATTTTAGCAAAGAATTTAAAAAGCTATACGCTGTAACACCCACAGAATTTATGCAGCAATCCTAAACAGATTCTGTTTGTTTTACTTTAAACATAGCATTACACTACAAAGATTTTAGCCGCATATTTCTAAACTTCACCACATCTCCATGACCCAAAAAACCAATATGTCCAGTAGTTCTCTTGAGACCAGGATGATCTTTATGGTCCATAGTGCCATTTTTTGATGCTTCAGCAATATCGCCTTCTAAAATTATCACCCCATTGACTGTTACTTTTATAGCAGAACCATTGATGCTAATTTCTTCTGTATTCCATTGACCTGTTGCTTTTAAATAACCACGCTTAGCAGGAATCACGCCATAGACAGAGCCATGGTATTGGTATTTTTCCAACGCCTTATATTTATCCGCTTCATTGTCCAATACCTGAATTTCCATTCCTACATAAGCCGCATCACCTTCTAGTGGCGCGCGAATACCAATGCCATTATTGGCGCCTGCTGTAAGTAAGAATTCAAACCGATACACAAAATTGTCAAACTCCTCCTTGGTATACAAATTACCACCCTTGATTTCTGGATGAACTACCAAAGCTCCATCTTCTACCAAATAGCCAGCAGCATTACCTATCCATTGATTGGTATTGGTTCCATCAAACAAGACTTTAAAACCCGCTTGTTTTTCAGCAGTAGTGATAACGCCAAGGGGAAGATTTCCTGCTGGTTTTACCAAGTCTGCTTCTACCAATTTTCTAGAAAGAATGGCGCTGTCTACCCCATGTAAAAAAGGAAATGCTTTTTCTAAACTGCTACTTACACTGGCTCCACTAATGCTGCTATTCCCCAATGCCAATCTAGCCAAAGCATTAGCCACATCGCCACGCAATTCAGGATCCGCTAAAAACTGACCAATGTATTGAAAGCTTGCGGGATCATTGATTTTAGAAGCTGCACTGAGGATATTTCTTTTAGTAGGCAAATCAGTTGTTGTGGTCATTGCTTTTTGCAATGCAGCTAGGTTTTGTTTCTCATAGCTATTTGAAAGGGCAATGGTTTTTGCAGGATTGACACCTTGATGATTCAAGGCAGCTTGCAATTGTTCTTTAATAGGAGATACCGCTATTGCCAATGCCTTGTTCAAAGCTGCAGTAGCTGCAGTAGAAGAAATACTTACCAAAGACCTTGCAGCCACACCCGCATATTCATTGTCTTGCAAATATGCTTCTAGTGCTTTAATGCCAGCGTCATCGCCCAGCAAACCAAGACGCTGAATCAAAAAATCCTTGGCATAGAATCCTTTAACTTGAGCCAAACCGGCAGACAAATTCAAAGCAGTTTTTTTACGCAAATCCCCATTAAGACTAGCCGCATTTACATAAGCATGCAAAGCATAGCTAGGTTTCAATTTTAGAGAATCAGTGTCAAGCATTACAAAAAAATCCTTCCACTGTGCGGATTTCCACTGTTGCATGGTTTGCAAGGCAGGAGCGGCATCGGCCACACGCTGAAAAGGAAATACTGCAAGGGTTTGAGCAACGGTTTGTTTTTGGGCTTGCACCAATAAGCAACAAAATAATAAAGGAGCTATGAAAAATGTACGCATAAAATAGTTTTGAAAATTAGAAGGTCCAAGGATAACGCATGGCAGGATTGATCATACTATTGGCTTGGGCATCGTTGATAAATTCCTGCTTCACCGGATCAAATTCCAGGGTTCTGCCCAATTGCAAGGCAATCTTACCCATATTGATAATGGTGCAAGAACGGAACCCATTAGATTCATTAAGCGCAAAGGTTTTGCGGTATTTAACCGATTCTAAAAAGTCTGTAACCTGTGGCGCAGGATCAGGCATCAATGCTAATTTTTCCTTGAGGTTGGGAATGGTAGATTTAAAACCGTTAAAGAGTTTTCCATTGGGTCCTTCTATATAAGCTGTGTTGGGGTCTTTGGCTTCCCCATCTAGAATAATCTTACAACCGTCAGCATAAGTGTAGGTGATTTTTCTAAAAGTACCACAAGCATCTGGGTGCTGTTGTTCTGCATCCACTTCTACTTTTACAGGGCTAGTATCGTCCTTGCCTAAAAAATATTGAATGGGGTCAATATAGTGCTGACCCATATCGCCCAAGCCACCACCGTCATAATCCCAATATCCGCGGAAGGTTCCATGAACACGGTGCGCGTTATAAGGCTTATAGGGGGCGGGTCCTAGCCAACGGTCATAATCCAATTCTGCAGGTACCGCCTGCGTTTCCAATTGGGTTTTACCCACCCAATAAAATTTCCAGTCAAAGCCAGTGGTCTTACTCACGGTAACAGTTAAGGGCCAACCCAACATACCAGATTCCACTAATTTCTTAATGGGTTTAACGGTGGTATTCATCCCGTAAAAATTGTCTTCAAAACGGAACCAGGTATTCAACCGAAACATTCTTCCATACTGTTGCACGGCTTCTACTACGCGCTTACCCTCACCAATAGTTCGGGTCATGGGTTTCTCACACCAAATATCTTTACCCGCTTTGGCAGCGTCAATGGCCATCATCCCATGCCAGTGGGGGGGAGTAGCAATATGAACAATATCTACTTCCGGAAGTGCAATCAATTCACGATGGTCATGAAAGGTTTTGATATTACCACCCACCATTTGAGCCGCTTGGCTCAAGTGCTTACTATCTACATCGCAAACCGCCACTACCCTAGTTCCTGCATAAGGAATATGTCCGCGGCCCATGCCGCCTACCCCAATGATTCCTTTGGTTAATTGGTCACTAGGCGGAATAAATCCACGCCCCAATACATGACGGGGCACAATACTAATGCCTGCGGCGATGGCTGCTGCATTGCGCAGAAATTTTCTCCTGCTATTGGTTTTGTTGTTGATAGAGTCTTGCATGATGGTCAACCATTCGTTTAATGAATCTGAAAAGCTAGAAACAATTATAGCACTACAAAATAGCAAAAAAACAGCTTTATTGGCAGAAAACTATTAGACTAAATGCTAGTATCTTAGTGAGACGATTCTTGAAACTAGCTTATGAGAAAAAGCCTATTCCCCTTTTTAATTTTTTGTTTGACACAAGTAATCACTGCTAAAGCCGAAGATGGCTATAGATTATGGTTGCGCTATGATAAAATCAGTAACCCAACCCTGCTTCAAGATTATCAAAAAATGATGCAACATCTTTGGGTAGACGGGAATAGTCCCATGCTACAATCGGCCCAAAAGGAATTAACCATGGGTCTGGGAGGCTTGCTTGGAAATCCCATCAACCAAGTAAACAGTATTCAAAACAATACGGTGATTATTGGCTCTGTGGAATCTTCCAAATTCATTGCCAATTTACATTTATCAGAAATACCCCGATTGGACAAAGAAGGATATCTGATAGTAAGTCTAACCATTGCAGGAAAAGCCTGTTTAGTGGTGGCCGCTAAAACAGATGTAGGAGCACTTTATGGCAGTTTTAAATTATTACAAGAATTGCAAACCCATCAATATTTTGGCAAGATGGTGATGGTGAGTAATCCCGCCATGCAATTGCGTATGTTGGATCATTGGGATAACCTGAATCGCACGGTAGAAAGGGGTTACGCGGGTTTTAGCATTTTCAAATGGCACCTCTTGCCCGGCTATATAGACCAGCGTTATATTGATTATGCCAGGGCCAATGCCTCTATAGGAATTAATGGAACAGTAGTAAATAATGTGAATGCCAATTCACTGATGCTGAGCAAAGACTATTTGATCAAAGTGGCGGTGCTGGCAAACGTTTTTAGAAAATATGGGATTAAAACCTATCTCTCAGTTAAGTTTAGTTCACCCATTGAATTGGGTAAATTAAAAACGGCAGATCCACTAGACCCTGCGGTGATAGCTTGGTGGAAACAAAAGGCGGATGAAGTATACCAATACATACCAGACTTTGGTGGTTTTGTGGTCAAAGCCAATTCAGAAGGACAACCTGGGCCACAGAATTATCAGCGCACGCATGCAGACGGCGCCAATATGCTGGCAGATGCTTTAGCACCACATGGTGGCATTGTTATTTGGAGAGCATTTGTTTACAGTAATGAAACACCCGTTGATAGAACCAAACAAGCCTATCTAGAATTCAAACCCTTTGACGGACAGTTCAAGCCCAATGTAATTGTACAAGTAAAAAATGGCCCCTTGGATTTTCAACCAAGAGAACCTTTTCATCCACTCTTTGGTGGCATGCCCAAAACTCCTTTGATGATGGAATTTCAGCTAACACAGGAATACTTAGGACAAGCCACACACTTGGTTTATGAAGCTCCATTAATGACTGAAGTATTAGATGCAGATACTTATGCCAATGGAGCTGGATCAACCGTTGCCAAAGTGGTCAATGGTTCCTTGGGAAAATTTGACCTGAATGGCATGGCGGGTGTAGCCAATATTGGAGACGATAGAAATTGGACCGGCCATCCCTTTGCGCAGGCCAATTGGTATGCTTATGGAAGAATGGCTTGGAATCCCTCACAGAATGCGGATAGGATAGCTGAAGATTGGATCAAGATGAGTTGGAATACAGACTCCCAATTTGTGGCAAAGACCAAACAGATCATGATGGATTCTAGAAAAGTATTGGTACAATATATGACACCCTTGGGGCTGCACCATATTATGGGGGACGGACACCATTATGGACCATCGCCCTGGTCAGACCGTTTGGGCAGGGCCGATTGGAATCCTGTCTATTACCATCGCGCGGACAGCGCTGGCATTGGTTTTGAGAGAAGCAGCAAGGGTAGCAATGCACTGGAACAATGGGCGCCAGAAATTAGAAAGCTCTATGAAGACCCCAAGACCTGTCCAGAGGAATACCTGCTTTGGTTTCATCATGTAGCATGGAATTTTAAAATGAAATCAGGCAAGACTTTATGGGAGGAACTCTGTGCCAATTATTATGCGGGTGTAGAAGCTGTTAGGCAAACACAGAAAAAATGGGCTGCACAAAAATCTTTGGTAGATGAAGAAAGATTTGAACAAGTGCGCCAATTATTGTTGGTGCAAGAACAGGAAGCTATTTGTTGGCGCAATGCCTGTTTGCTCTATTTTGGCAGTTTCTCCAAAATGCCCCTACCAGCAGGTTATGAACAGCCAGACCATGATTTAAAATATTATCAATCACTCAGATTCCCATTTGCACCAGGTAATGGGGGAAGCAATTAAAACCATGGAAGCTTATCAATAAAAATTTCTGCGTAATTTGGTAACTACTAAACTACGCTTATGAAATACTTTCTTGGCTTTTGGGCCGCTTGTTTTTTATTGGTTAATACACAAGCACAACAAACGCAGAAACCACCACTGCATGGTAAAAACTGGATGGCTATCACAGGTAAACCCCTTGCAGCCACGGCTGGCTCCCAGATTTTTCAACAAGGTGGTAATGCGGTAGACGCGGCTTGCGCCATGCTAGGTGCCACTTGCACCATGTGGGATGTATTAAGTTGGGGTGGAGAAACACAGGCCCTCATCTACAATCCTAAGACCAAGAAAGTCATTGCCATCAATGCCATGGGTGTAGCACCTACTGGCGCCACCGTGGAATTTTTTAAAAGCAAGGGATATGCATTTCCGCCAGAATATGGTCCACTAGCAGCCACCACACCGGGCACTGTTGGCGGACTTTGTTATATGCTGAGTGAGTTTGGAACCATGAGTTTGAAACAAGTGTTGCAACCAGCCATGCAATTGGCGGCAGGTTACCCCATTGACGCACAAACCGCCAATAGTATGGAGAAGGGCAAAGAGCTAATCAAGGGATGGCCCTATTCCAAAGCCGTATTCCTCACGCATTCTGGAGAAAAAAGAGAAGCACCCGAAGCAGGAGAAATTTTTATACAGAAAGATTTGCTAGCCACACTTAGCAAATTAGTAGAAGCAGAAACAGCCGCACTCAAAAATAAAAAGAGCCGCAAAGAAGCCATCATGGCGGCTTATGACCGTTTTTACAAAGGCGATATTGCCAAGGAATTTGTGCGAGGCGCACAGGAACAAGGAGGACTGATTACATTAGAAGACTTAGCCAAATGGAAGCCCCGTGTGGAAGAACCACTACACGTAAACTACAAAGGCATTGAAGTGTACAAACTATCGCAGTGGACCCAAGGCCCCATGCTCCTACAAAGTTTGAACATGCTAGAAAATATAGACCTCAAATCTATGGGCTATAATAGCACACGCTATATTCATACGCTGTATCAGACCATGAATATGACTTATGCAGACAGAGATTTTTATTATGGCGATCCCTATTTTCCACCAGCAGAACCCATGCAGGGATTGTTGAGCAAGGAATACGCCAGACATAGGGCCAGCCAAATTAATGCGGATAAGAACAATGCATTTGCCACACCAGGAGATCCTTATCCTTATGAAGGCAAGACCAATCCTTATTTGAGTTTGTTGCAAAAAAGAGCTGCACTAACCGATACCAGTTTGCAACAAGGAAACGCCATACCCAAACATGATCAAACTTATTTACAAATCAATAGCGGCGCTGATTTGGCTAGGTTGTCAACTAACGCTTCTTTTCCCTTTGCTAGTGAAGAGGAAGCCTATCAAGACAGGTTATGGCGCGGCACTACAACGGTAGAAGCTGCTGACACATCGGGCTGGGTGGTCTCTATTACCCCTAGCGGGGGATGGCTGCCAGCAACCATAGCCGGAAGAACAGGCCTAGGCATGAGCCAGCGGATGCAGAGCTTTGTGTTGGATAGCACTATTGATCCCTTTAATGTGGTGGAACCGGGCAAGCGTCCACGCGTAACGCTTACACCAAGTTTGGCATTAAGAGATGGTAAACCCTTTTTGTGTTTTGGTGTGCAGGGTGGCGATACTCAGGATCAAAACCTGTTGCAATTTTTCTTGAACATAGTAGAGTTTGGCATGACGGTACAACAAGCATCCGAAGCGGCTAATTTTAATACCAACCAACTCTGGCTTTCACTGGGTGGTAGCAAACTCAAGGATCGCATACCCCGCGCCGGAAGTATTCTCTTACCTCGCAATGCTAGCGAAGAACTCAAAACCAGTTTGAAAAAAATGGGCTATCAAATAACCCTTGGTGACCGAACCAGCGGCCCCATCAACGCCATTTATTTTGACTGGAAACATGGCAGTCTTTGGGGTGGAAGTTCTAACAATGGAGAGGACTATGGGATTGGGTGGTAAATGAAAGTGAAGAGATAAGAGGGAAGAGGGAAGAGGGAAGAGATAAAAGTGAAGAGTGAAGAGTGAAGAGTGAAGAGTGAAATTCAAAAAAAATTACCCACTTTAAATGTGGTTAACAAATATGAATCAGTTTAGTCAAATTGATACTAGATTAATAGCGCTAGCCAAACAAATTGGTGCTTCATTAGAAACAACCGTTGGTGGGCATTCTATTGATGGTATTGATGTACCAAAAGACAAACTAGCAATAAGACAAATTCAATGGATAGAAGGACCTATTGGAAAAGCAATCATCATTAATCAAAACTTTGAAAACGGCAATCTGGAAGCACCTAACTGGGATTTTATAAATATTGCTTGGCTACTGGAAGGAAAAACCCCTGCAAAGGGAAGGCCGATATGGAATAAGTACCTATTAAAAAATATTGATTTTAGAAAAATTGAAACTGATATTGAAAAACTTTTAAAGCAGTCCTTGGAAAATTTAAATGCAGTCAAGAAAACTGATCTTAAGTATAGATAAGTGTTTACTGGTTCGTTAATCATTAGTTTTGCGCAGCATATGAGGCATACAAAAAAAGGCAGCATCCGCACTACCATGCACTACACCCATATAAGCATCAAAAGCCTGGGCAATATTCAAAGACCCCTAGACAGATTGAATTGGGAGTGACTATCAACCATACATCAACAATCTACCCCTCAACCATTCCAAACCTAGAAGTTTCCTACCCGCCACCCAGCCCATCATACTCGCGTTTTCTTAATATCTCACTTTAATCTCCACACCTGCGCTTTTCCAATATCTCGCATCCCCTTGCAGATAGCCATTAGTCTATCAATTCAAAGACACTCATAAATTTCTTATAGGGTTTATTTTTGATGTGATGGTTTTATGTACTTTTAAGCGTTGGTGGCTAGTTTAACTCAGTCACAAATGTTTAATGCATCTTTTAAAAATAAAACTTTGTCTTATGCAGCTTATAAAATTTCGGATAATATTCTTTTTGATAATTTTGTTATGTAGCTGTACTACACTGAAACCAGTGACAAGCATAAAGAATGACACAATTCAGAAGTACAAATATTTTTATATTTCTCCTACTAACAGTTTGACTTCAAATTCAGGAGCTACAATAGGAAGTCAATTTTATTCTTCAAGTAAAAGCATAAACCCAAGTGATCTTATTACAGGTATATTATCAAAAAAGAGGTTTATAAAATTGCCTGAACTCAAATCCGAACTATCAGAAGAAACAGTTGTTGTTAATTATGGTGAAAGTGGGAGAAGAAAAACAGGTCTCGGCGGATATACTATTGAGGTGACAATTCAAATTATTTCAGCTAAGTCAAATAAATTGATTTGTTCCTGTACTGCAGAGGGACAAGGTGAGACAGAAGCTGATGATATTAGACAAGCAATTAATCGGTGCTTAGCAGAATTATTACCAAATCAAAATTAGAAATTAATAAGTTCAAATAAATTGAAACAATAGTTTGGATACCCAAAGTACAAGCCACCAAAATTAGGCTTTGCACAATTTGTGCTTCCACTTTAGCCCTTCAACTTTTGTTATTTCTTATCAACTTCAGTAATTTGGCTTTAGCTAATCGGGGCATTAGAATCACAGATTATCCAAACTGAGCAAAGCTCTGAACGTTAGCGGTCATGCTTACAGACGCTCTACAAACATGAGAAGATATTTGAAAAAGATTTCAATTTTTCGTAAATTCACTTAGTGAAAAAGAACAAGCTAATTTATCTGGACTTTGAGGTCGACAAGCTCACCAATTCGATTGAAAATGTAATTTCAGGCGAAGTTTTTGATACCTTGATTGTAAAACTAAGACCCGCAGACGGCAAAAGTATTAAGAAAGGAGAATGGGGTTTTAATTGGCACAATGAACTTAAAGACAAGACAAAGCAAGTTTATAAGTTGTCTACAGTTAATAACCCAACAATTATTCATGGACTTATTAGTTTGACAGACAAAGGTGACCATATTTTTATGGATTTGATAGAAAGTGCAAAATTCAACAAAGGTAAAAACAAACTTTATAGAGGTGTTGCTGGAAATCTTGTTGCTTTTGGTTGTAAAATGTCATTTGAATCAAATTATGACGGGGTAGTTTCTTTTGTAGCCAAGACCCAACTTGTTGCTCATTATGAACAAACTTTGGGAGCAAAATTTTTTGGTGGTAATCGTATGTTCATTGACACTAAAGAAGCATTTATTTTAACAACAAAATATTTTAAAGACAATAAACTATGATAAACTTCAAAAAAATGGACGACAAAGACTTTGTGTTTGTAAACAAGCCTTTAAGCGCCAAAGAAGAAAAAGAATTTAGTGATTTTCTAAAGTCACGCAAGAGGAAAACAAGGCGTATAGGACTACCGAAAAAAATTAAGAAAGAAAAATTGGTTATTTAATTGGGAGTCAGAAGCTAGGTTGAAAAACCGAAAAGGAACAAACTTCAAAGCAAAAAGTCCTCCCCTAACATAAGGCTTTTCCGTAATTAAAAATAACAACCATCAACTTATGAAACCTTTGACTTTATTATTAGCCATTTTGGGATTTTCATTTTATTCAAATGGACAGACAAGTTTTAAAAGAAACGACATTTATTTAGAAGCTGGCGGTAATGGGCTTTTTTCGTCCATTAATTATGAGAGACAATTGACAAAACAACCTGGGCTTGGGTTTAGACTTGGTATTGGATTTTACGCTGAAAAAGCATTTTACTTGACAATACCAGTTGGAATCAACTATCTTTTCAAATTAAAAAATAACAAATCTTTTATTGATGCAGGACTTGGAGCAACTTGGACTAGAATTGACGGAAACTTATTCGGAGACTCAAAAAATTCTACCGGTGACCATTTTGTAAACTTCGCTCCAAGTATTGGTTACAGAAGACACACAACTAAAGATGTAATGTGGCGTATTAGTATTACACCTATTGCTAACAAATATGGTTTAGTTCCTTGGTTGGGGTTTTCAATTGGAAAAAGATTTTAATAAATAATAACCTCGGCTAACATAAGGCTTTGTGCAAATTTTAAAATTTTAAATTAAAAAACTGCTTGAATGCGAGGGGCGTTTTGAGATTACCATAAATACAATAGCCAAAGACTAAAAGAAAAATATGAAAATGGGAATAATCTTACTTATAGTAGTCCTTATAGCATTCACAGTTGTCCAACTTTATTTTATACTTGGACAAAGAAATATTGAAACATACCCCTATGTTGTTAAAAGAAAATATAAGCTATTTGAAATAAGGACTTATGCAACTACTTTATTTACCTCAGTCAAACTCTCTACAAAAGGATATAAAAATTCTTCCAGTAAAGGTTTCTCTATTCTAGCGGGATATATTTTTGGAAATAATGAAAGGAATGAAAAAATAGCTATGACTTCTCCGGTCTCCATGTCATTAGGTGATTCCACAACCATGATGTTTATGGTTCCTAAGAAATTTAATAAAGACATGCTTCCTAAGCCTAATCAATCAGGTATAGAATTTAAGGAAGAGGCTTCAAAAACCGTTGCTGCAATCAGGTTTGACGGTTGGGCTAGTGATACTAAAATAGAGAAATATCAACAGCAATTAAAAGCAGCTTTAGATGCAGCAGGTATAAAGTATTCTAATCAATTTTATTTTTGGGGCTATAATGCTCCTTTTGAAGTTTTTAATCGAAAAAATGAAGTGATAGTTGAATTGCAATAAAATACTCTTACAATATATAACTAGGAGTTAATCGTATTACTTATAATTTAAGAGATAATGAAAAGAAGAAGCTTTATTAAAAACGCATCCCTAACGGCTTTGGGCATAAGCGCCTTTGGCATCATGGACTCCTATAGTAAAAGTTCTGTCTTTGGCAATAATCTCAAAGTGAATGGCAAACGTATTGAAAACCGCATTTTTGAATTGGCAAAATTTGGTCTAGATGAAAAGGGTCATGGCACCCGAGTGGCCTATACAAAAGCGGATATGGAAGGCCGTGCCTGGTTTATTGAGCTCATGAAAAAAGCAGGGCTTAACCCAAGCATTGATACAGCTGGTAATATCATCGGCAAACGCAAAGGAAAAAACAATTCACTCAAACCCATTGGTTTTGGTTCACATATTGACATGGTGCCAGATGGTGGAAATTATGATGGCACGTTGGGTTCTATAGGTGCATTGGAAGTAATTGAAATATTAAATGAAAACAATGTGGTTACCGAACATCCTCTGGAACTGATCATTTTTAGCAATGAAGAAGGGGGTACCATTGGCAGTAAAGCCATGGTGGGCGATATAACAAGCGAAGGATTGCTACAGAAAAGTCAAATGGGCTTAACCATGGCTGAAGGTATTAAAGCCATTGGTGGCAATCCCGAGCATATTCAAGCCTGCATTAGAAAAAAAGGCGATATACACGCATGGGTGGAATTGCATATAGAGCAAGGCGGTGTATTAGAAAAGGAAAACATCCAGATTGGTGTAGTAGAAGGTATTGTTGGAATTGTACATTGGGAAGTAACGGTAGAAGGTTTTGCCAATCATGCAGGTGCTACACAAATGAACATGCGGCAGGACGCTTTGCTGGCTGCCTCTAAATTTATTATTGCCGTTAATGAAGTGATCACTAGTGTAAAAGGAACACAGGTTGGAACGGTTGGAAAAATTGCAGTGCAGCCCGGCGCATATAATGTGATTCCAGGTAAAGCAATCTTAGGTTTAGAAATCCGCGATTTATCAGCTGATAAAATTGAAATGCTATTTAAGCAAATTGAAAATCGCGCAGCAACCATTGCCAAAGAGTATAAAACTAAAATTAGTTTTATACGGCAAGCCAATGAATCAAAACCTGCATTAACGGATAAAAAGTTACAGCAAACCATTAATGCTAATGCCAAAATATTGGGCTTTACCACCAAGTTAATGCAAAGTGGAGCCGGCCACGATTCGCAGCATATTGCAGCAATTGCACCGTCTTCTATGATTTTTATTCCGAGTGTGGGCGGCATCAGTCATTCACCCAAAGAATTTTCAAAGGCATTAGATATGGAGAATGGAGCCAATCTGTTATTACAAACAATACTGTCCATTGACAGAACTTAAGGCAAGGATTTAAATTAGCCTACGTACTTTAAAAAGTTGGCTACCACCCCAGAGGAGAAGACTTTTTAATGAAAGTGTAGTATAACAAATTGTTTTGTCTACAATTTAAACGCTTGCAAGATATCTAATACAAACACTAGGGTTCATCTTAGAGCAAATGCTAAGAATGATTTGATTTATAATTAAAAAATAAATATTAAACGGGAAGTTTCTTTTTTTGTGGAGAAGACTGCCGATTTTACCACCAAAGCAGAAGCTGAAAAAAAGGAAAATTTGCCTAAGATGCCACTTTCTTAATGTTGACAAATGGAGATTTGTTCGTTGTTTTGGATTAGAACTTTCATCCAACATAAAAGTTGGATTTAGAATACAAGCAAGATTAGGGGAAAAATGTGAAGGTAAGTTTGATTTTATAAACTTGACTAATGACAGTGGTAAAATCTTTAGAGATAGTAGTTAATACATTGCAATAACTAAACTTGGTAACGATAAATATTAATCATTAATTTTACTCCAATTGCCAAGAATGAACTAGCAACAATTCTCAGCCTTAGCAAGCACTCCAGCGTATCTGAAAAGCAAAGATAGGAGCAAGAAAAACTGATAAATAAAAAATATACTGAATTAAATAAATAGTCATGGGTATGAGGTTCCAAATTACTTTTCTTTTGCTTTTAACATTTAACATTTTTGCAAATGCGCAGCAGAAGAAACCAAATATTGTTTTCATTCTTACTGATAATCTCGGTTACGGTGAAATTGGTTGCTACGGTGGTGGAGCTACGCGTGGTGCGCCAACACCCCGCATTGATAAACTGGCAACGGAAGGTATTCGTTTAACGAATATGAATATGGAAACACAATGCACACCAAGTCGCTCAAGTTTATTGACTGGCCGTTTTGCCATACGTTCCGGCACTTATGCTGTTCCTTTTGGTGGCGTACCAGATGGATTGACGCAATGGGAAATCACTATTGGTGAAGCTTTGTCAGATGCAGGTTATGCAACAGGATATTATGGTAAGTGGCATCTCGGTAGTCACAACGGGAGACTGCCTAATGACCAAGGTTTTGATGAGTGGTATGGAATACCACGAACTACTGATGAGGCGCTTTGGTCAACATCTGTAGGATACTCTCCAGATATAGTTCCCTTAGAAAAAATAATGGAAGGCAAAAAAGGAGAAAAAAGTAGGGAACTTAAAGAATATACCGTAGAACAGCGTAGACTAATAGATGCTGAAATTACGCAGCGTTCTGTTTCATTTATTGAAAAGCAATCTAAATTAGGCAAGCCATTCTTTACCTATATTTCTCTTACGCAACCCCATCTTCCAACTATTCCTAACCCTTCTTTTAGTGGCAAAACAGGCAATGGCGACTGGGCTGACATGCTTACTGAAATGGATTATAATGTTGGTAGAATCATAGATGCTATTGATAAAGCTGGTGTAACTGAAAATACCATTATCGTTTTCACAAGCGATAACGGACCTGAATACTTCAAGCCATGGGATGGCTGGGCAGGACCATGGCGTGGACAATATTTCACCGCATTAGAAGGTGGTATTCGGGTG
The DNA here is from genome assembly GCA_947460595.1 of Bacteroidota bacterium. Taxonomy (GTDB): domain Bacteria; phylum Bacteroidota; class Bacteroidia; order Chitinophagales; family Chitinophagaceae; genus Sediminibacterium. Next base: position 143,771 of record CANHGS010000003.1, read on the forward strand.
CCCTTTATAATGCGTTGGCCAGCGAAAATAAAATCTAATGTTGTAAGTAATGAAATTGTTCATGGTGTAGATATGTTTGCAACACTTGCTTCTTTTGGAGCTGCAAAAATTCCGGTTGATCGTCCTTTTGACAGTAAAGACCAATCTAATTTCTTTTTAGGCAAGAATGTAACATCAAACAGGGAAGGCTTCCCAATATGGTGCAGTAATACCCTAATGGCAGTAAAATGGAAAAATTGGAAAATGCATTTTTATAGACAGAATGATATGTTTGACCCTCCTGTTAAAAATCCTATCCCAGTAGTATTTAACTTATTTACAGATCCTCGTGAAGAGAAACCAACTATTGATTCATGGGTTGTACATCCTATTTTAAAAATGGTAGGAGAGTTTAATCAAAGTCTTGTCAAATTCCCAATAATACCAATGGGAACACCTGATCCCTATATTCCACCTAAACAATAATGAAGCATGTTCAATGAAGCTTTGAGACATTAACTTCATTGAACATTAGCAATATTTAAGTTCAGGGAATTTCTATTTGTACAAGATTTATTTTTAGTTTTCTACACTAAATGTTTTACTGCCTCTACCAAGTTTATTGAATGCCCTTAGTTTTACCTTGCCTTCAACTTTCACAGGCGCTGTATATTCGGTAGAATTTATGGTAGGTTCAGTACCGTCTTTGGTATAGCGGATGATTAATCCGGGAAAAGCTACGTTTGCTTTCAATAAGCCATTTTCAATGACTGCACCCGGTGGTGCGATACGGTAATTATAAGTTCCAAATAGAAAATCTAACCGTGAGAATTCCCGCTGTCCTATTTGGTTGGAAAGATCTGACCAACCTGTCCAGATTGCTTTCACTCGTTTTGAAATATTGGCCTCGCTTTCCCAATCCGGCGCTTTGGCCCAGGCTTTTTCTGCAAAAGCAAAGAGTTTTGGCGTGAGGTAATACTCCAACATAGCAGGCCCTTTAACAGTCTCACTCCATAACTGTGCTTGTATGCCTACAATGTTTTTTTGTGCTTCAACATTCAAGTGTTGTTTTACTATACCGGCATCAATTTTTTGAGATTTACGACCAAAAATTGCTTCTTTTTCAGTTAGACGTCCATACTTATCTAAATTGGTAGATTTATACACATCCAACGGAGTCATTACATAGGGGTCTAATGCATCTTGGTAACCCGCCCAAACCAAACCGGGCTCATTAGGGTCGGTGTTGTAAGCCAGATCAAAATAAAGATTGGTGGCATTGCATAATACAACCTTGTAACCCATATTGGCAATACGGTAACCGAGGTCAATATTCAAACCGGTGTTATCCCAAACCAAGGGTAAAACATTTTTATTTTTAAACTTTGTATTTACGGTAGAATTATTAGCAACGTCTTTATTCAGAACTATTTCTTCCCAGCCGGCAACCTGCAAGTCATATTTTTCAAATATGGCAAGTGCTTTTTCAAGGAAATATCCTTGTAACTGACGGGGATTCTCAATTTCGGGATGCGTTTTCATCAGATTGATACAGAGAGGCGATTTTGCCCAAGCGCCTTTTGGAACTTCGTCGCCGCCAGTGTTAAATATGGTTAGTTTTAAACCAGCCTCCTGATACATGGCCATCATATCCTTCACTACCGTTTCATAGAAATGATACACAGAAGGCCGTGCTACACAAACAATATTGTCTTTATACAATTGAGCAGACAAGTAAACTGACTGATCATTGGGATCAATTAAACGAAATTCATTAGCTTTTGCGGTATCTCCCTTTGACATAAAACGATCATATCGTGCTTCCATAGCTTTAATAGCTGCACGAGCATGACCGGGCATTGAAATTTCAGGAATTACCATGATATGTCTTTGATCAGCATATTTAATAATCTCTTTAAATTCATCACGCGTATAGAATCCCTTTCCGTAATTATTTTCAGAATCAGGGTTTGGTCCTGAACCATAAGATGGTGTAAGCCAATTTTTAGAGTTATTTGTATGTCCACGTTTACTACCAATTTGGGTCAATTCAGGTAACCCGTTTATTTCTATGCGCCAACCTTCGTCTTCAGAAAGATGGAGGTTAAGTTTGTTTATCTTATACATAGAAAGAAGATCGATGACCTTAAGTACGTCTTCCTTTTTGGTGAAATTTCTTGAAACATCGAGCAAGAAACTACGATAGCCAAATCTTGGTGAATCAAGAACCTCTAAACTTTCAACTAGTATCTGATCTTGTTTTTTTGCTGGCATCAATGCTAAAAGGCTTTGAATACCGTAAAAAACACCAGCGGGGTCGTTGCCTGAGATTACAACTCCGTTTCCTTCCTTAACATTTAGAGAATAGGCTTCTTCAGAAACAGCATTTACAGTTATAGCGGATGTTTTCAGGGTAATGCTATTAGGTTCTTTACCGCTTCCTTCTTTCATTAGCAATTTGGAACCTAGTATTTTTTCAACATAAGCTACCAGATAATCTGCCTCTTTTTTAAGGCCATTGCTATAATAAACAACAGTGGATTTATCCAAAGTCACACCACCTTTCCCTGGTAGTATTGAATAAGGACTTGGGATAATTTTACCAATAGATTCGCTTGGAAGCACTGGTATATTTTGGTTGATTAGGTATTGGTTGGACGCTGTTGGAATAGTAGCTATAAAATCAGCATCAGAAAACATCTTTTGATGATCAGTGAAAGGCGTCTTGATTAGTTCTTTGCTAATGATTGCTTCATTCTCACCTACAACAAGATAGGCGCCTTGTGGAGCGTATTTTTCATTAAAAAGAATACCCGCAGCTTCAAAATCATACACTAGTGAGTCACCTGGGTTAAGCGTAAAACTACTATTGGGCACAAAGCGGTACAAATCACCGTTTATATGCTCCAATATTCCTTTTGACAAATCATTTGAAGCGTTTGGTTTCAAAAAACCTTGGTTAAAATACAACGCCCATTTTCCTGTTCTAATGGTATCTGAGCCATTATTAACAAAAGTAAAGGCAGCTTTGAAAGACCCCGCTTCAGTTTCGGGATTTTTTAATAATTCCCATTTTACTTTTAGGTTTTCAAATACATTTGTAGTAGCTACTTTTGAAGTGCTGCAGCTAAAAAAAGCGGAAATGCAATTAAAGGCTAATAATATTAATGCAATTTTTTTGAACTCCTTTATTCTCATTTGTTGGCAATTTAATAATTCAATAAGCAATAAATAATATGCTTTATAAAGTTAATATTTTATAACCATATATAAATTGAAATAGACAGATTATTTACTATGAAAGAAAGAACTATTATCAAAAATATTAGCATCGTAAATGAGGGGCAAATAATTGTTACCAACCTATTAATTGAAGATGGCATTATTCGTAAAATTGGCGAACTCGATGAAGTCAATGTCACAGATACAATAGACGGAACAGGTAAGTATTTATTCCCAGGTATTATTGATGGTCAAGTTCATTTTCGTGAACCTGGGCTAACACATAAAGGAGATATTTATACAGAAAGTAAAGCAGCGATTGCAGGTGGGGTAACTTCATTTATAGACATGCCAAATACATTTCCGAATGTATTAACCATTGATATTTTAAATGAAAAATATCAAATTGCATCTGAAAAATCATTAGCCAATTTTGGTTTCTTTTTAGGTGTTAATGGCGACAACCTTGATGAAGTTATTAAACTAGATACATCCAAGCTTTTGGGTGTTTCAGATGATGGACTTTATTTTACAAAAAAAGGTAACCTTCTAGCAGACAATCCTGAAACAATGGAAAAGCTATTTGCGAATTGCAAATCCATTATTGCCATACATTCTGAAAAAGAACAGATTGTTGAAGAGAATGAACAAGCATACAAAGAAAAATATGGTGAACATGTACCTGTTGAATGTCACCCAATCATTAGAAGCGAAAGGGCTTGTTATGAAGCTACCAAAAGAGCCATTGAAATAGCTAACAAACACAAAGCCAGACTTCATATTTTACATTTGACCACAGAAGCAGAAACACATCTGTTTCGTAATGACATTCCTTTAGAAGAGAAAAACATTACAACTGAAGTGTCTGTTCATCACTTGTGGTTTTCTGACAAAGACTATGAACGTCTAGGAACATTAATAAAATGGAATCCGGCTATCAAAACTGAAAACGATAAAAAAGGACTTTTAAAAGCCTTGTTAGATGATAGAATTGATATTGTTACTACAGACCATGCGCCTCATACATTAGATGAAAAACAAAAACCTTATTTTCAATCAATGTCAGGCGCTCCCATTATTCAGCATTCGTTGAACATTATGCTTGAGTTTTACAAACAGGGTCTTATCTCTTTAGAGAAAATAGCAGAAAAGATGTGTCATAATCCAGCGATACTTTACAGTATTGAAAAAAGAGGTTTTATTCGGGAAGGATACTTTGCAGACCTCACGATTGTTGACTTAAATTTAAGTTGGACAGTTAGTAAAGAAAATATTTTATCTAAATGTGCCTGGTCACCATTAGAAGGCACCCTCTTTCAAACAAAACTGACACATACATTTGTAAATGGCAACTTAGTTTACAACAATGGACAATTTAATGAAAGCTTAAAAGGAAAAGCTTTAATGAAATCAAAACAATAGTTGAACTAATATCTATGTTTAAAAATAGGAGATTGCTTATAGCTACAAAGCACAAAAAAGAGCTTGTGATTGCACCAATACTTGAAAGAGAATTAGGGGTTATTTGCTTTGTGGATGAAATTTTTGATACCGATACATTGGGAACATTTACTGGCGAAATAGAAAGAGAATATGACCCAATATCAACGGCAAGAGAAAAGTGTTTACGAGCAATGAAAGCTAATAACTGTGATTTGGGAATTGCAAGTGAGGGGTCATTTGGATCACATCCATCTTTGATTTTTGTAAATGCAGATGATGAATTTTTGATTTTTATTGACTCTTTGAATAAAATTGAAGTAATAGTTAGAGAATTAAGTGCTTCAACTAATTTTAACGGCAAACAAGTCCAAAGCCAAGAAGAACTTTTTGAGTTTGCTAAGCAAATTGGGTTTCCTTCTCACGGATTAATTCTTCGCAATTCAAAAGACTCAAATGCAGCTATTCATAAAGGGATAACGGATATAGAAGTTTTAAAAAAAACATTTGAGCATTTCAACACTAATTCTGTTTATGCTGAAACAGATATGAGAGCCCTTTATAATCCAACACGCATGAATGTGATTGAGAAGGCTGCACAAAAATTGGTAGAAAAAATTAAATCAACTTGCCCACAATGTCAAATGCCAGGTTTTGGAGTAACAGATATTAAAGAAGGTCTTATTTGCAGCTTGTGTGGATGGCCAACAAATTCAACAGTTAGCTTTATTTATATTTGTCAACATTGCCAATTCAGTAAAGAAGAAATGTATCCTCATAATAAAACAACAGAAGACCCTACTTATTGTAACTATTGTAATCCCTAGATATAAAAATTAATTCTACTACCTTGCATAAAATTTGGTAGATAAATGAAAAGGAACCATCATCTGATTAAAGCATTTGTTTTTTATACAGTTCTGGCCATCATCCATCTAAGTTGTGACACTCCAAGAACAGAAAAAGAAACGGTTACAAAAGCCAGTCCGGAAATCTATCAATGTATTCCCTGTGGCTATGACTGTGACAAGCAGGTTTATGACAAAGCTGGTCAATGCCCCAGTTGCCATATGGAATTGGTCAAACAAAGTTCCATCATTTTTAAAACCATTCAGCCCTCTGAGATTTGTGCTTATATCAAAAGCCATCCCAATGTAGTTTTGTTAGATGTTAGAACAAAAGAGGAATTTGAAGGCAAAGCAGAACCCAATTTTGGTAGCCTTAAAAATGCCATCAACCTGCCTATACAAGAATTTGATACAAAATTAAGCAGCATTGATTCTTTGAAAAACAAAGAAATCATTGTCTTTTGTTCCCATAGTCACCGAAGTCCTAGGGCCAGTCATTTGCTTACCCAAAATGGCTTTACCAATGTAACAAATATGGCTGGGGGTATGAGTGTATTAAAGGATAACAGTTGCAAAAAATAATAAATACTACAAACTAGCTGCACAACGGAAACCAGATAGCTTTCAATAAGCCTATTCAGATGTTGTACTTTTAGAAGAAAAGAAATAAATAGGCAAAAAAATCTGCACTTTTTCTGACTAAATAGTAAATTGTAATACTCATTTAAAAACAGAAAATCAAAACTATATGCGTAAAGTATTCTTGTTCTTACTATTAGTAGGAGTAGCAGTAACTGCCATGGCACAATCCAATGCAACATGGTTGCGTTACCCAGCCATATCTCCCGATGGCAAAACCATTGCTTTTGGTTATAAAGGAGATATTTATCGTGTAGACGTCAATGGTGGGGTGGCTGTTCCACTCACCATTCATGAGGCCCAAGACATGATGCCTGTATGGAGTCATGATGGCAAGTCTATTGCATTTGCTAGTGATAGATACGGCAATTTTGATGTCTTTGTCATACCGGCTACTGGTGGAACGCCAAATAGGATTACCTATAATAGTGCAGCTGATTATCCCTATGATTTTTCAGTTGATAACAACCAAATTATTTTTGGTAGTGGCCGAAATGTTCAAGCAAGTAATTTGCGTTTTTATAGCCCCAGACTCTTTCAGAACCTTTATACGGTAAGCGTTTCAGGTGGAACCCCTGTATTGGTTTCTGGCGCTGGTATGGATAGGGCACATTACAATAGTAAGGGCACCCAACTGGTGTTTGAAGACAGAAAGGGTTATGAAGACCCTTGGCGCAAACACCATACTTCTTCTATTACCAGAGATATCTGGGTCATGGACATAGCTTCTAACAAGTATAAAAAAATCAGTGGATTTGAAGGCGAAGACAGAGAACCCGTATTTAGCAGTGATGACCAATACGTATATTACCTAAGTGAGAAAAATGGCAACCAGAATATTTACAAAACGCCTTTACTGGCCAAAATTGCCGAACAGCAATTGACTAGTTTTAAAAACAATCCCGTTAGACATTTGAGTATTAGTACCACCAATACTTTATGCTTTACCCAAGATGGTGAGATCTATACCCTTCAAAATGGCGGCTCACCCAAAAAAATTTCCGTTCAGATTTATAACGATGGCAGACAAAACGTTGAGAAAAATGTAGCAGTGAACGGGAATGTGGGTGAATTTGCCCTATCGCCCAATGGTAAAGAAATTGCCTTTATTACCCGTGGTGAATTATTTGTCACTAGTGTAGAGGGGGGACAAACCAAACGCATTACCAATACGCCACAACAAGAACGTATGGTAGAATGGAGTGCCGATGGCAAGACCCTAATTTATGCAGCTGAAAGAAACGACAATTGGGATATCTATACCACAAGCATTGTTCGCAAAGAAGAGCCTTATTTTTATGCAGCTACGGTGTTAAAAGAAACAGCACTGATTGCTACCAATGCAGAAGAATTTTTGCCCAAGTTCTCTCCCGATGGCAAAGAAGTGGCTTACTTAGAAAATAGAAATGTGCTCAAAGTATTCAATCTTGCCAGCAAACAATCAAGGTCCATTATTCCCAAGGGGCATAATTATAGCTATCGCGATGGCGACTTAGATTTTAACTGGAGTCCTGACGGAAAATATATTTTGGCTGATGATGAATACTTTGGTTTTGGTGGTTCACATGCTGCCGTAATCAAGGCCGATGGTTCTGGCACTATTGAACACCCCATTAACAGTGGCTTTGGTGAAGACAATCCCAAATGGGCCGTTGATGGCAAATTGCTTACTTGGATGAATAACCGCGAAGGCCGTCGATCCATTGCGTTTCAGGGTAATAGAGAAGTAGATATTTATGGTGCATTCTTGGATCAGGCTGCTTATGATCAATTCAAATTATCCAAAGAAGATTTTGCTTTGTTAAAAGAAAAATTGGCCACCGAAAAGAAAGATAGTTCTGCTAAAAAATGGAGTCCTGATTTTAGTGATTTAGAAAATAGAAAAGTTAGATTAACCATTAATAGTTCATCTATTAGCGATTATGCTATTAGCCCTGATGGTAGTAAAATTTATTACCTGGCTTCTTTTGAAAAAGGCTATGACTTATGGGTTACAGAACCCAGAACCAGAGAAACCAAGATCTTGGTCAAATTGGGTGGAAGCCCCAGTGGTATTGAGATGAGCAAGGATGGCAAAACTGTTTTTGTAACAAACAATGGTAGTTTGCTAAAAGTAGATGAAACAGGTAAAGCATCGCCCATTGGCGTATCCAGTGAAATGGTTTTGGATGCTACCAAAGAAAGAGCCTATATTTTTGAGCACTGCTGGCGCCAAGTAAGGGACAAGTTTTATGACCCTACCATCCATGGTATTGACTGGAAAATGTACAAAGAAAGCTATGCCAAATTTCTGCCGCATATTAGCAACAACTATGATTTTCAAGAATTGTTGAGTGAAATGTTGGGTGAATTAAATGGCTCACATACTGGTGGCAGATATAGCCCAATCATGCAAAACCCAGATGCTACTGCAGCACTTGGTTTGCTCTATGATGAAACCTACACAGGCAATGGTTTAAAAGTAACAGAAGTGATTGCTGGCGGACCTCTTGCCAAAGCCAATAGCAATATTAAACCCGGTGCCATCATTGAAAAAATTGATGGTGAAACCTTGGTGAATACGGAAGATTGGGCCAAATACTTAAATAGAAAAATTGGTAAGAACACATTACTATCAGTGTTGGATCCCAAGACCAATACCCGTTTTGAAGAAACCGTCAAACCCATTGCATTTGCTGAAGAATCTAGCTTAATGTACAAGCGCTGGACCACCCTTATGTATCAATTGGTAGATAAATTGAGTGGCGGCAAGGTTGGATATGTGCACGTACAAGGCATGAACGATGGCAGTTATAGAACCACCATTGATGAAGTCATGGGCCGCAACAAACAGAAAGAAGCATTGATAGTTGACACGCGCTTTAATGGCGGTGGCTGGTTGCACAATGACTTAAACACGTTCTTGAGTGGCAAACAATACTTGGGTTTTGCACCACAAGGTAATCCAGTAAAACCTACTGAACCCATGGATAGGTGGAGCAAACCAAGCTGTGTGGTCATGAGTGAGGGCAACTATAGCGATGCCTTTATCTTCCCTTATGTGTACAAAGACAATGGCATTGGTAAACTTATTGGTATGCCTGTTCCTGGAACGGGTACTGCCGTTTGGTGGGAAACCCAAATTGACCCCACCATAGTTTTTGGCATTCCAATGGTGGCTACCATTGGTAAAGAAAAGCGTCCAACAGAAAACCTGCAATTGGAACCAGACATGAAAGTATTATTGCCTTATGAAGATTTTCTAAACGGTAAAGATCCACAAATTGAAGCGGCCGTTAAGGAGATGTTGAAGACCATTGGAAAATAAAATGCTATAAAATGATTGCTGCACAATCTGCTTTTTCGGATTCCAAAAAGCACTTACTTATTTTAGACGCATTGCGAGGTATTGCTGCCATTATGGTAGTGAGTATGCATACTTTTGAAATTTTTTGTGCAGGAGATTATCATAAGTTGATCATTAATCATGGCTATTTAGCAGTTGACTTTTTCTTTATGCTTTCTGGGTATGTAATGGCACATGCTTATGACGATAGATGGGGTAGCATGACCATCAAAGATTTTTTTAAAAGAAGACTGATAAGATTGCATCCATTGATTATTCTAGGAATGGCTTTGGGTGCCACCTTTTTTTATTATCAGCAATCCGCATTTTTCCCAAAAATTGCCGGCACTCCGGTGTCAAGCCTAATCTTGGTAATGTTGATTGGTTTTACTTTAATTCCCATTCCACCAACCATGGATATTCGCGGTTGGAATGAAATGCATCCTTTGAATGGTCCAGCCTGGTCACTGTTTTTTGAATACCTAGCTAATATTTTACACGTATTTGTATTGAGAAAATTACCCAATCTGTTTTTGGCATTATTGGTAGTGTTAGCAGGTGCAAACTTATATTACGTGGCAATTACCAGCCCTACCGGTGATCTAATTGGAGGATGGTCATTAGAACCCCAACAATTGGCCATTGGCTTCACCCGACTACTATTCCCTTATATGGCAGGCATGTTGCTTAGAAGAATGGTCAAAACTCAAACAGAGAAAAACACCTTCTTTGTAGCCAGCATTTTATTGATCTTGGTTTTGGCTTCCCCAAGGGTTGGCGATCATAGCAATGTTTGGCTCAACGGCTTATATGAAGCTTTGATCTTGTCGTTGGTATTTCCTATGATCATTTATCTAGGAGCCATTGGAAAAATTACTAACCCCATGATTCAAAAATGCTGTGTTGCCCTTGGCGATATCTCTTATCCGCTTTACATCACACATTTTCCTTTTATCTGCATGTTTTATGCTTGGGTATCTAATAATAAAGTTCCTTTGGCATTGGGTGTAAAAGTGGGAATACCCTTAATCATTGCTACCATCGGCATTGCCTACTTGGCTTTAAAACTCTATGACCTGCCCATTAGAAAATGGTTGGCAAAAGGTTTTTTGCAACAGAAACTTGCTACAAATAAAATTTCATCTTGATTAACCAAAATAAAACAGCGCAAATTCAACGTGTTGCAAAAATGAGTTTTGCATCGGTTTACCCGCTCTATATAGCCAAGGGAAAAAAGATGGAAAAGATTTTACGCTAAGGTTTAGGTTAACTTCCTATAAGAATTGAACCATGGATCTAATTCTGTGAATTATCCAAGTTTAATGATTAATTGTGCTAAGACAATTACTAGCCATGTATCTAGCTTTGTTAGATAGTCTCATGCAATACTATTTTATGAAAATTACACTTCACTATCAGCGTATCTATTTGGTGGTAATATCTTTCTTTATAATTATCGCATGCAATACCAAAGAACCCAATACAGCTATGACTACTTCAAAAGAATATGCCGCAGCGGGAATAAAAACCATTGAAAATATGCAGACTGCCTATAAGGGTGAAAAGACTGCCACTGCTAAGTATGAGGCATTTTCTAAAAAAGCCGAAACAGAGGGCTATCATTTAATAGCATTACTATATAACGCTGTGTCTGCCGCTGAAAATATTCATGCCATGAATCACAAATCCGTGATTGAAGATGCTGGTGGTATTGCGGCAGTGATTGTACCAGAATTCAAAGTAAAATCTACTAAGGAGAATTTGTCAGAAGATATTAATGGAGAGGCTTATGAAGCAAAAACCATGTACCCCGATTTTTTGAAAACAGCAGAGATAGCTGGTAATCAAATTGCCTTATTAAGTCTAACCTATGCCATGAAAACAGAACAGAAACACAAGGTCTTTTTTGAAAAAGCCCTTGGTGATTTGAATAGTAATACCCTGTTGAGTTTGCCACCCAAATACCAAGTTTGTCCAGTTTGTGGCAATACCTATACAGAAGCTCCAAAACATTGTGACTTTTCATTAACGCCAAGAGAGTCCTTCCTCATTTTTCAATAAAATACCCCATTTTTAAAAATGAAAATTATGGCTAACGCAATTACAATTGGTATTTTTATTGGAATAGCATTGCTGGTAATTATTTTGCTTTCCCTCAGGAATAAGAAAGACGAACAGCTAATAAATCCTGATGCAGAAGATGCTGTTGAAGAACTGATGATGGATCAACAACGTAGAAAGGATAAAATCTAACCGGCACTATCAGGACGGTTAACTGCGCCTATTTTAGTACATTTCAGAACTAAATAGAAGCCTCATGTTAGTCAGATTTTGCGCCGCCATTTTAATCCAATTGGTCTTATTGCAATCGGCCACAGCCCAGACCAGAACCGTATTAGAATTAAAAGAAGGCTGGAAGTTTGCTAAGGGTAATCAGAAACAAGCCTATCAAACAAATTTCAATGACAGGGATTGGCAAACAGTTAATGTACCACATGACTGGGCTATCTATGGACCCTTTGACAAAGAGATAGACAAACAAGTAGTAGCCATTACCCAAAATGGAGAGAAAAAAGCCACAGAAAAAACAGGCAGAACGGGTGCCCTACCCTATATTGGGGAAGGATGGTATCGGAAAAATTTTGACTTGGCACCACTAAAGCCAGGACAAAAAGTCACGGTGATTTTTGATGGTGCCATGAGTGAACCAAGAGTTTACTTGAATGGACAAAAAGTAGGTGAATGGAATTATGGTTACAACTATTTCTATTTAGACATTACCAATCAGTTAGCATCCAATGGAAAAAATGTACTGGCTGTTCATTTGAACAATGTGGGCGAATCTTCTAGGTGGTATCCTGGTGCTGGTTTGTATAGAAATGTGCGCATTGAAATCAAAAATGAAACAGGTATTGAACAATGGGGTACCTATATCACCACGCCTTTTATTTCTGCGGAACTGGCCAAGGTAAAAATCAAAACCAAGACAGTAGGCAAGGACCTGCAATTGGTCACTGAAATTCTAGACGCCAACAACAAACGGGTTTCTATAGATACTACAACCACCAAATTTGGTAATGAATTTGAACAGGATCTGGCTTTAAAAAATCCAATACTCTGGAGTCCAGAAACGCCCTATCTCTACAAAGCCATTTCAAGGGTTTATCTAAAGGGACAATTAAAAGACCAACTAACCAGCCGGTTTGGGATTCGCCAAATTAGTTATTTACCAAGCACAGGTTTTAGCCTGAATGGACAAAGCAGAAAATTCAAGGGTGTTTGTTTGCACCATGACCTTGGACCCTTGGGAGCCGCCATAAATATAGCGGCACTTCGCAGACAACTGCGCATTTTAAAAGACATGGGTTGTGATGCTATTAGAAGCTCACACAATATGCCATCGCAGGAGCAATTGGATCTTTGTGATGAAATGGGTTTTCTATTCTTAGCAGAAACATTTGACGAGTGGGCCAAGCCAAAAGTTAAAAATGGCTATGCCCGATATTTTAATACCGATGCAGAAAAAGACGTGGTGAATATGGTGCATGCTACCAGAAACCATCCCTGCATTGTCATGTGGAGTTCGGGTAATGAAGTACCTGACCAACACTATGCAGAAGGAGTAAAACGCGCCAAATGGTTGCAAGAGATTTTTCATAGAGAAGAGCCTACCCGTCCGGTAACCGTTGGGATGGATCAAGTAAAAGCAACTATTCAAAATGGGTTTGGTGCCATACTGGATATACCGGGTTTAAATTATAGAACCAAACTCTATGACGATGCCTTTAAAGCATTCCCACAAGGATTCTTACTTGGCTCAGAAACCGCTTCTACCGTTAGTTCTAGAGGTATCTATCATTTTCCCGTAAAGGAATATAAAAACAAACAGTACCCCGATAATCAATCCTCTTCTTATGATTTAGAATACTGTGATTGGTCTAATTTACCCGATGAGCAATTTGCATTAATTGATGACAAGCCATGGGTGTTGGGAGAATTTGTTTGGACCGGTTTTGACTACTTGGGTGAGCCCACTCCTTACGACGAACAATGGCCTTCTAGAAGCTCTTATTTTGGCATCAATGATTTGGCGGGTCTACCCAAAGACCGTTTCTATTTGTACAAGAGCAGGTGGAATACCAAGGAAAATACCTTGCATATTTTACCGCATTGGAATTGGGCTGGTAGAGAAGGAGAAACCACACCGGTATTTGTGTACACCAACTATGACAAGGCAGAATTATTTGTCAATGGAAAGAGCATGGGGGTGCAAGAAAAAAACAATAGCAGTTGGTTAAACCGTTATAGACTCATGTGGATGGATGTAAAATATGAACCAGGCACTGTAAAAGTAGTGGCTTATGACAAACAAGGAAAAGCTGTAATGGAGAAAAGCATTGTTACGGCAGATAGTCCTAACCAATTGGTCTTAGAAGCAGACAGAAAACAATTAGATGCCAATGGCGATGACTTAAGTTTTGTAACAGTTTCCCTAGTAGACAAAAATGGTAATCCCTGCTCTACTGCTGACAATGAATTGAGTTTTAGTGTAACAGGTGCAGGAAGTTTTAAAGCAGTCTGCAATGGCGATGCCAGCTCCTTGGTGCCCTTTCAATCCACTACTATGAAGGCCTTTAGCGGTAAACTGGTAGTCTTAGTTCAGAGCAGTAAGCAAGCTGGAGAAATGACACTTACCGTAACTGGTAAAGGAATTAATACAGGAAGCATTAAATTGCAATCCATCAAGTGAACATACAACAACTAGAATATATTATTGCCGTTGATAGGTTTAAAAGCTTTACTAAAGCTGCGGAGCACTGTCATGTGGCACAGGCAACCTTGAGTGCCATGGTTAAAAAATTGGAGGAAGAGTTGGGCGCCGTGATTTTTGATAGAAAACAAAATCCCATTCTCACTACAGATATTGGCTTACAGATTTTAAAAGAAGCCCATAGCATTTTAGAACATAGTAGAATCTTAAAAGAAAAAGCTAGACAGGATCAACCTGAAATTGAGGGGCATATTAAGATTGGGATTATACCAACTATTGCCAATACCCTATTACCCAAGATTATTCAAGAACTACTCAACAGTTATCCCAAACTAAGTTTTGAAATTTTGGAGATCAACACCAATGCTATCTTGGAACAATTAAAGGAAGAAAGTATTGATATGGGTATTCTTTCTACACCCATTGAACACAGTGGTATGGAAGAAGAAATTCTCTATTATGAAACGCTCTTGGTTTATGGTAAAACCGATTCCAAAAAGAAATACTTACTTCCAGATGAGATAAAGGACCATAAGATTTGGTTACTAGAAGAAGGGCATTGTTTGCGCGAACAGTTTATCAATCTCTGTGCTTTAAAAAAGAAGGAACTCAAACACAAGAACCTGCAGTTTCAAGCCAATAGCTTTGATACTTTACTAAATATGGTGGATGAATTTGGAGGACTTACCTTGATTCCAGAACTCTATTATCAAAGTTTGTCAGCAGAGAGAAAATCTAGGATCAGCTTTTTTCACAAGCCCTTTCCGGTAAGAGAAGTAAGTATTTTATACTATCGGCCTTATGCCAAAAAGCATTTGATCTTGGCCATTGCTACACTGATTAGAAAGCTAGTGGGCAAGCAGTTAAAAGCCAACAAGTACAAGAACAACGAACTCAATATTGTAGAAATCTAACAAAAAGAGTCCCCGATATTGTCGGGGACTCTTAGTTTATCATTAGTAAAATATTATGCTAGGTCAAAACGATCAAGGTTCATCACCTTAGTCCATGCAGCCACAAAATCTTTTACAAATTTCTCATTCCCATCGGCGCAGCCATATACTTCAGCAATAGCGCGCAGTTCAGAGTTTGATCCAAAGATGAGGTCTACACGAGTACCGGTCCATTTGAGTTCTCCGGTTTTTCTATCATGTCCTTCAAATACATCATTGGTAGCAGATATTGCTTTCCAAGTGGTACCAAAGTCTAATAAGTTCACAAAGAAATCATTGCTTAATACACCTGGACGCTTGGTGAATACACCATGAGCAGCGTTATCATAGTTGGCATTCAAGACGCGCAATCCACCCACCAATGCTGTCATTTCCGGAGCAGTTAGTGTAAGCAACTGTGCTTTGTCTAGTAACAACTCTTCTGCAGAAACGGTGTAACGCACTTTGGCATAGTTACGGAAGCCATCAGCTGAGGGTTCCATTACAGAGAATGATTCCACATCGGTTTGTGCTTGACTAGCATCCGTTCTACCAGCAGTGAATGGAACTTCAATAGCATGTCCTGCATCAGCTGCTGCTTTTTCAATAGCCGCAACTCCAGCCAAAACAATCAAGTCAGCAATAGAAACAGCTTTACCAGTTGCTTGGCCTGCGTTAAAACTTGTTTGAATGGCTTCCAATTTATCTAATACTTTGGATAATTGTGCTGGGTTATTGGCTGCCCAATATTTTTGAGGCGTTAATCGAATGCGTCCACCATTGGCACCACCACGTTTGTCAGAACCACGGAAAGTAGAAGCAGAAGCCCAAGCAGTTGAAACCAATTCAGACACGCTTAATCCGCTTGCCAAAATTTGTGTTTTCAAAGCCGCAATATCTGCTGCATTGATCAATGGAGCACTAACTGCTGGAATAGGATCTTGCCATACTAGTTCTTCTGCAGGAACATCATTACCCAAATAAAGGGCGCGTGGTCCCATATCACGATGCGTTAATTTAAACCAAGCTCTTGCAAATGCATCTGCAAACTGATCTGGGTTTTCATAAAAACGCCTAGAGACTTTTTCATATGCTGGATCAACACGCAATGCCAAATCAGACGTCAACATGAAAGGCGCGTGTTTCTTAGCTGGGTTATGTGCATCAGGAACGGTTCCTGCACCACCACCATTTTTAGGCGTCCATTGATTTGCACCGGCTGGACTCTTGGTTAATTCCCATTCAAAACCAAACAGGTTTTCAAAATAGTTATTGCTCCACTGAGTGGGTGTTGTAGTCCATGCACCTTCTAATCCACTGGTAATGGTATTTTCACCGTGTCCAGTTCCCATGGTATTTTTCCATCCCAAGCCTTGTTCTTCAATAGAAGCACCTGCTGGTTCTGGTCCAACATATTTACCTGGATCACCTGCGCCATGTGTTTTACCAAATGTGTGTCCACCTGCAATTAGGGCTACGGTTTCTTCATCATTCATAGCCATCCGTGCAAAGGTTTCGCGAATGTCTCTAGCAGATGCCAATGGATCAGGATTGCCATTAGGCCCTTCTGGATTCACATAGATCAAACCCATTTGTACGGCAGCCAAAGGATTTTCCAAATCCCTATCGCCTGTATAACGCTTGTCATCTAGCCATACTTTTTCAGAACCCCAGTAGATATCTTCTTCTGGCTCCCAAACGTCTGCACGTCCACCTCCAAAACCAAAGGTCTTAAAGCCCATGGTCTCCAAAGCTATATTACCAGCTAGGATCATCAAATCTGCCCAAGACAATTTTCTGCCGTATTTCTGTTTAATAGTCCAAAGCAACAAACGGGCTTTGTCTAAATTGGTGTTATCAGGCCAGCTATTCAGTGGCGCAAAACGTTGTGTACCGTTACCAGCACCTCCACGTCCGTCTGCAGTTCTATAAGTACCTGCACTATGCCAAGCCATACGAATAAAGAATGGACCATAATGACCATAGTCTGCAGGCCACCAGTCTTGTGAATCTGTCATCAATTTGGCAAGGTCTTGTTTAACCGCGTCCAAATCTAAGGTCTTGAATTCTGCAGCATAATCAAATGCCTCACCCATGGGGTTAGACAAAGCAGAATTTTGACGAAGAATATTTAGTTTAAGTTGGTTTGGCCACCAGTCACGGTTACCGGTTCCAAAACCAGCGGCTTTTTTTTGAGTGGCTCCTGAAAAAGGACATTTACCCTCTGAAGCGCCATCTGCATGTTGTTCCATATATGAATCGTTTTTTAATTGATTGATAATAGATAAAATTACAACATCGGCTTCATTTATGGTATTAATTTAAATGAACACACCCATAGATGGCGTCTATGGCTTCAACAGCATCCTACCTATCTTCTTTTTCTCTACTTCATTTCTTTGGGTTAGCTCCGGACGCTTGCCTCCCTGTGCAAATAATAATGCTTGGTCATCATAGTGCGGGCTCAAAAAGAAACCGGACTGACCAGTAGGATTCACACTCATGGCCCCTGCGGGATTACCAAAATCTATGACCCTGCGCAAAGCTGGTCCGTAGACTACTTTGTAAAGCCCCGTGCTATCCAAATTAAAGTCTAGGTTGTTAATGGTTTCTCTACCACCCATCAGTGGAATGGGCCCTACGTTAAACCATTTACCTACAACCGGTAAAATACCCAATGGGTGTTTGTGTTCTAGGGTATGTACTTTTTTCCACTGCCAGTTGGCGGTATTTTCTCCTAGTTGTTTTACCAATTGATCAGCAGCATCATTCATGGCACGCGTAAAAATTTGAGCCCTGGTTTCTTTTTCTGGGGTATGAATATTGTTCCACCATTTAGAACTATCGTTTAGAAATAAGCTAACCGTATTGCGTTTTAAGCTGGCTTGATTTTCAAATTGACTAAAAGTCTCAGCACCCAATTCATCTTCCATGGCATATTTCAAAATCAGGTAATTGAATTTGTAATAGATGGCTGGTTCAATATTTTCCAATCCATGTGCACCATCCCATTTGCGCAAAATACTTATGGCATTGCGGGCTGCAGGGCTTAGCTTTTCTTGACTCACCAAGGGTAAAATCTTAGCCAACAATGGCGGATAGGTGCTACTGGTGACGTCATTAATAGTAGCACGCACACTCTCTTCCTCCCAGTCTTTTTTATCCGTGAAAACCAATTCCTCAATGCGCTTGGCGCGATTGGCTGGTACATAATATCCCGGCACCAATCCAGTTCCCATGTCTTGTGGTTGGTTATTGGCCGTGTACAACACACCACGAGGGGGATTGAGGATTTGTGGGTTCTGTTTAAAGTCAAGCCAACCTTGTGGATCATCCAATCCAGTGGAACCATCTAAGATGAGTTGTGGATTTACATGCGCGGGTCTAATGGGTAATTTACCCGCAGCCCACCAAGCAATATTTCCAGCCGTATCGCCCCACATAAAATTCAAACCAGGTGCGGTCAATGGTTCTACCGCAACAGCAGCATCGGCTGCATTATTAGCATGACTTAAATTATAGAAGACTTGTAAATGCCTGGATGGAAATTGGTGATAGACCCACCAAAGTGCAATAGGCTCTGCCATCTCTTTAACCCCATCAAATGCGCCATTCATAATATAGCCATGTCTGGATTTTTTTACTTCAAAAACTGCATCAGGGTCGCCCTTTACCTTAATGATTTCTTTGCGCACTGTCAAGTCTTCCCAATGGTCTTTATACCAGACCTGATTGGCATTGGCGGGATTGGCTTTCTCTTTGAAAAAATCCGCGTCATCATTTTCAAACATGGTCAGCCCCCATCCTCCTTTGTCTGAATGACCCAGTGCTGGAACAGGTGTGCCTGCTAGAAAATTACCATAGACTTTATAACCAGGGCATTCTAATGCGGCTTCATACCAAACCGATGGTTGTGCAAATGCAATATGCGTATCGTTTGAAAGAATGGGTTTGCCAGACTTGGTTTTGGAACCCGCAATCACCCAACCATTAGAACCAAAGAAGGGCGGATAAGGTAGGTTCTCTTGTAACCTACCCACTTGTGCAGCCATGCTGGTCAGGTTCTTAGCAGATGCTTGCAGCGATGCTTTTTCAGAAGCTTGCACTGGAATCAACTGGGTGCTATCGGGCCAATTTTGTAAAACATCATTAAAATAGTCCATGCCAAATTTACTAGCAATGGTAGTGGCTACTGCTTCTGCACGGAAGGCGCCCACAAAAGTATAACCCATGAATCCCACAATAATCTCCATGTCTTCCATGGTGAATTCCGTTTTGGGAATTCCTGCAATAGTATATTCAATTGGTGTCTTGCCCGCCTTGATATATTGGTTAATGCCTTTTAAATACGCTTTGGCTGCTTTTACAAATGGCGCATTGGGATCTTTGTATACTTCCGCCAAAGTAATTTTTGCCTGCTCTCTAAAACTGAGCATTCTAAAAAACTTGTCCGAGGCCAAAGCCTTGTCACCAAAGAGTTCAGCCAACCTACCATCGGCCAAGCGACGTAGCATTTCCATTTGAAACAAACGGTCCTGCGCGTGTACATAACCAAAAGCATAGAACAGGTCTTCTTCATTCTGCGCATAAATATGTGGTATGGCATAGTTATCATACAACACTTCTACTTCTGCGCTCAAACCGGGTAGTTGCAAGTTGGCGTTATAATCCGTTTTCAAAGATTTCAAATAAAAATAACTGCCTGCTCCGGCAACAATAATCAGGATCAACAAGGTAAGTAGAATGCGTTTGAACAGTTTCATAGCAAGAATTTATAGGGAAGTAAGTTAGAAAAAAGCACGCAAAGACTTTGTTAGGATTTGGTTGTTTTCTTTTTAGACAGAAAATAAATAGGAATACCCATGGCTGTGATTAACAATCCTAACAAAGAATTTATAATAGGTGCAGTTCCAGCTTGGTACTGTTGAATATCTGTAATCAGGGTACTGCATAAAAAGAAAGCCACAAATGATACAAAACAAATGGGCACTAAAGGATAGCCCCAAACCTTGTATTGGCGGGGAAAATCTTTCATTCGGCTTCTCAACAAAAATACCCCCAGGCCACTCATGCCATAAAAAAACCAGCTCACAAAAATGAGCATATCGGTAAGCATATCAAAAGAACCACTAATAATCAACACAACAGTCCAAATGGCATTTAGCCAAAGTGCATTCCCAGGAGTTTGAAACTTAGGCTGAGTCTTTCCTGCCCATGCAAATAATTTATTTCCATCGCCCATGGCATAAGTTACCCTTGAAGTTGCCAATACATTGGCATTGGTAGAACCCAGTGTAGAAAGAATGATCATCAATGCAATTAAGGCGCCACCTATCAACCCCCAAGTAACGGTAGCGGCATCTGATGCCACTAAGGATGATGTTGCTAATTGTCCAAAGGGCAATACATAGATATACGCTAGGTTCACCAAGGTATATACCAGTATACAAAAGCTCAATCCTAGAAATAAACTGCGCGGAATATTGCGCTGTGGGTTTTTTACTTCACCCGCTACAAAACAAATGTTGTTCCAGCCATCGTATCCCCAAAAAGCGCCTGAAATAGCCGCCATATAAGCACCTACCATGGCCCATCCTTGTGGCATAGTGGGTAATGTTTCATGCAAGTGTTGCATAGATCCCTTACCTGAAAACAGAATTCCTCCAATTAAAACAACAATAGCAACCGCTTTTAAAATAGTGAGAAAACGTTGCAAAGCACCGCCATAGTTTACACTGAAATAATTGATAGTGGTGAGTATTAAAATCAAAAAAATGGTTACTGATTTTACCCCTAAATTTTCTAATGGATGAATATCACCCACATAAGGAATATGCCAAATGGTTGCAAGTTCAACAGCAGGTGCTAGTCTTGGCAGTTCTACAAAATAATTGATATACTGAGAGAAAACCCATGCTATAGAAGCGTTTCCTGCGGTATTGAATACGGCAAATGCACTCCATCCATAGAGAAAGGCAAATCCATTGCCATACATTTTTTGAAAGAACACGTATTGCCCACCGGTCTCTGGAAACATGCAGGCTACCTCTGCATTGCTGAGTGCCCCAAACAAAGTAACCACACCTGCCAATACCCATGCACTTAGTAATAACCAAGGAGATCCCACTTGAGAAGCCATAATTGCTGGCTTCATAAATATACCTGAGCCAATAATCCCTCCGATTACTAAGGCAATAGTAGTATTAGCTGATAAACTGCGCTTGAGTTCACTCATGCTTGAATGATTGTGCTATCAGGGAATGAAAATGATGAGTACCCTGTTCTCTGTGCACCGCATACCTTCCGTGTTTGTAAAACCTAGACTTAATGCCTTTTTGAACGTTCTGCACCACTTCCTCGTCTTCTGCTTCTACAGAACTCAAACCAGCACCAGCGCCTTGATCCAATTTGCTTTTGTCATACACAAAACTGAGGAATCTAACTTTGGTAGTAGCGGGTGTTAATGGTTCAATCAGATTGAGAGACAATCCCCAAGGATAAAAATTAAACATCAGATTGGGATAGACCCAGAAATAATAAGCAGCCACCTGTTTGCCGTAGTCCGGCGATGAGGCAGGAATATCAAAAACCGTATCTGTATCCTTAGCTATTCCTAGTTGCAAATTGGCGTAAGGAAATAATTCGGTGCTATAATTTTTAAAATCAATCACCGCATTTAAAGCGGGATGCACAAAAGGTATATGAAATCCTTCTAAGTAATTTTCACAATACAATGCCCAATTGGCTTGCACTTCAAACTCTTGTCCCAAGTCTGGGCGATGGACCAATTTGTCTAATGGCAACCACGCAACCCGATTCATCATTTCTTGAAAATAAGCCGCAGCAGGCATTACTGGATTCAAACTGGTAAAATACAAACCTGCCCATTCAAACAGGGGCAATTGGGCCAGGTGATTGTTTTCTGGAATAAAATTTTCTACATCCCTAAACTCAGGCATTGAAATAAATGTCCCATTCAAATGAAACAGTCTTCCATGGTATTTACAACGCAACTGTTTGGTGTTGCAGGCGTCATAACAAAGCAGGTTTCCCCGATGGTTACAGACATTGGGTAAGCAATGCGTTTTACCTTCTTGGTCTCTTGTTAATAATAAAGGCTCGTCAAGGTATTTCTCCAACAAGCATAGCGGCTGCACTTGTCCAGGAATGGCAATCTGTTTTTTATGTCCAATATATTGCCAGCTTTGCGCAAAGATTTTTTCCTTAGACGCTTCAAAATAGGAGGCGTCTAAATAGAATTTCTTGGCAATGGTTTTGGCTCTGGCAATATTTGGATCTACCTGAAAATCCGACATGGAGATTTTTTTTAAATGTACTGTTTTTGAATTAGAACCAAGTTTACAAAATCATCATATTGGTTTACATTTAGAAAACCCATTTTTGCTTTTATGAAAAAGGCTTTTAAGATTGTTTGTTTTTTAGGGCTACTGATTGCCATAACTTATTGGCCCAATAGTTTGTTTGCTCAAGCAAAAAAACGCAAAGTAGTTTTTGTTATTGCCGATGGCATTCCAGCAGACTTGTTAGAAAAAGCCAGCAAGCCCAATATAGACAAAATCATTGCCCAAGGTTTTTACAAACGCGCATTTGTGGGTGGCATCAAAGGATCTTATAATCAGACCCCCACTGTTTCTGCGCCAGGTTACAATAATTTAATTACCGGAACCTGGGCCAATAAACACCAAGTAATCAACAATGATATTAAAGATCCTAACTACAACTATTGGAGTATTTTTCGCTATTTTAAAAACCAATACCCAAATAAAAAGACGGCCGTTTTTTCTACCTGGCTAGACAATAGAACCAAATTAGTGGGCGATGGTTTGCCAGCAACTGGTGGTTTTAAGGTTGACCTTGCTTTTGACGGCTATGAATTAGACACGCTTAGGTTTCCGCATGACAAAGGTTCTATCTACACACATTTAATAGATGATTATGTAGTGGCCAAGGCAGATAGTTGCATTAGGGCAACTGCTCCAGATTTATCTTGGATTTATTTAGAACACACAGACGATATGGGTCATAGATATGGCGATAGCCCAAAAATGGAAGAAGCCATTGGCTATCTAGATCAAGAGATGGGGAAGATTTGGGATGCCATTCAATACCGTGAGAAAAATTTTAAAGAAGAATGGCTGATCATCATAACTACGGATCATGGGCGCGACGCCGCAACTGGCAAAAATCATGGTGGACAATCTGAACGAGAAAGAACCACCTGGATAGTATCCAATTTAAAAAATACCAATACTTATTTTCAAGCCAATCATCCAGCCATTGTAGACATTCTTCCCACCATTGCAGGTTTTCTAAAAATAGACCTGCCAAAAATCAATCAAGAAGAATTAGATGGTGTGAGCATCACGGGACCTGTTGCTATTTCTCACCCACGTGTGGAGCAACAGGGAGATAGTTTGATTTTATACTGGAAATCTTATACTAAGAAAGACAGGGTAGAAATTTTACTGACCAGTACTAATGAATTTAAAAAAGGGAATGCAGATTCATACCAACCCATTGCCAGCATTGCAATTGGTCAAGAAAGACTGGCATTTAAAATAGCGCCTTCTTTGAGATTTGCTAAAATCATCTTGAGAACAAAAAGAAATTCCGTGAATACCCAATGGAGCAGTACCATAACCTCGCAATAATAAAAGAAAGCAGCAATATCAGCGGAATACAGGTATTTCTTAAAACCTGAGAGCAAATCCAACTACTAGACTATCTGTATGGTGATTGGCTGTTGCTGCTTACTAGATGGAATGCCATTGATTTTTTTGAGATATGCTGAACTTGGTAAATAACCGTAGGCTTGTACAGGTTTTCCCAAAGGCATACTGGCAATACTAAAATTATGGTTCACAAAATCAATTAGAAACTGAAACAGGTTTCTATAAGCGCCTTGTTGTCCGTTGCTGTAGCTGTAGTTTGACATGATTTTAGGTTGCTTTTGCGCTATTTAAGTACTGTTTTTTGCTCGCTTTAAACAATACAAAGCAAATGCAACGCGCTTCCCTAGACAATCAAGCAAACTTGATATCTACTGTAGTACCCTTTGACAATATGTAGTATGGTTCCTACAATACAGCCTTTCTTTAGGCCATTTAAATAGCTGGACTTTGGCTAACTAATTAATATTTATATGGCCTCAATGCCTTAATTTGGAAAATAAATTGAAGAGTCCATGAGCTTTTTAAAAAATATCAATGAAGTTTCCTTGGCTGGTGTCGCTTTTAAGAACATGACGCTGAAAAAAAGCATCATCCGCTACTTAGATGCCCATGAAACTGCTACAATTGCCGATTTGGGTCAGACTTTAAATATAAGTACCCCAAAAATTACTTCTACTGTCAACGAACTGATAGAGGAAGGCCTCATGAAAGAGATTGGAAAAATTGATAGCACTGGTGGCAGAAGGGCCAATATGTTTGGCCTGGGGGCCGATTCCGGCTTTTTTATGGGAGTAGAAGTTACCAAGAACCATGTGACCATTGGACTCATGAA
Organism: Bacteroidota bacterium; assembly: GCA_947460595.1. Lineage (GTDB taxonomy): Bacteria > Bacteroidota > Bacteroidia > Chitinophagales > Chitinophagaceae > Sediminibacterium. The sequence continues at coordinate 168,452 of CANHGS010000003.1, forward strand.
CTTTACCAAGCAATTGGTAAAAGTAAAGGAGAATATTCCCTTCTTATTGCAAAACAACCAGGCTTCTCTTGACAACCTTATTGAAATTATCAAGGACTTTATCAAACAAACTGGTGTATCTATGCCCAAGATTTTAAGAATTGGGATTAACCTAACCGGCAGAATTGACCATAGCACCGGATATAACTATAACTTTTTTCATTTTTCAAAATATCCACTTGGTAAAATCATTGAAAATGAAACAGGAATCCCTACTTATATAGATAATGACTCAAGAGCCATGGCATTTGGTGAATATTGTTGCGGGGTGGTTGAAAAAGAAAAAGATATTCTCTTTATTAATATTGATCATGGGGTAGGATTGGGTATTATCATTAATGGAGAAATCTATTATGGTAAATCTGGTTTCTCAGGAGAGTTTGGTCATATTCCCTTTTTTGACAACGAAATCATTTGCCATTGCGGCAAGAAAGGTTGTCTAGAAACAGAAGCCTCGGGCGAAGCTTTGGTTAGTCTTTTGCAAGAAAAATTGACTGCTGGTTTTGGAAGTATTCTGCTGAATAATAAAAAAGACCTTAAGCAAATTAGTCTAGAAGAAATTGTGCAAGCTTGTAACCAAGACGATATGTTGGCCATTGAATGCATGGCTGTGATTGGAGAGAAATTGGGTAAAGCCATGGCATCGCTCATTAATATTTTCAATCCTGAATTGGTTATCCTAGGAGGTCTATTATCTACCACTAATGATTATTTGCGATTGCCTATTAAAAGTTCTTTGAACAAATACAGTTCAAGTTTAGTGAACAATGATACCCCATTGAAAACTTCAAAACTAGCATTGTCTGCCGGCATCATGGGTGCTTGCCTATTAGTTAGAAACAGTATACTACAATAATCAATCACCAAGGTAACTGGATAGTAGGAACAAAGCCCTAGACGCTAAAAAAAAGAGTAGTAGGGATCCCGCCCCACTACTCAACCCTTAACCAAAAACATTTTTATTGCTGCACAAGCATTTTCTTAGGTAGGAATTTTACCCCTTCCCCTTCAATACTTAGGATATATGCAGTGGTATTAATAGTCTGACTGATTTCAATGGGAACCGTATTGTCTCCTTTAACTGTTTGTACCTGTTTGCTATACATGGGTCTACCCGTTACTGCGTCAAACATTTTAATGGTCACAGTCATATCTTTATCTGTTTTGAAACTGGCATGGAATCTGCCCTTTGAAGGGTTTGGATACAATTGCACATCTTTGGTTTCAATGGTAGCTGCTGCAACTACTGCTTCATCTTTACTAAAAACCACTTTACTTATATCAACAGTAATATTGGTAGACTTTCCCGTACCCACTTCAAAAGCAAATACGGCAGTAGTTAGGTCATTTGCATAGAATATGGATGGATTGACACTAGATGTAAAATCTTCTAGTTTAATACTGTATTCTTTACCCGCTTCAGTCATGGGTAAGTAATAGCTATATTGCTCATTCCAATTGCTAACGCTACTCTTTACCAAAGTGATGCGCAGGTTTGCGCCACTAGCAGCGGCTTTAAAATTCAAAGTTTTATAGCCAGTCACATTAAGTTCTGCGCCACCGCCTTTTAGCAATTTGTATACAGAAACAAAATCGCTGGTGGTAGCACGCATCTGTACATTTCTAAACAGAGGAATTTCGGTTGCTTTTACCGAAGCGGCAGTAGCATCATTGCTTACTGTGAACTGTTTGAGCACAGTGCTAGATTTGTTATAGTCTACATTCCAGCCACCATCTGCCATAAATACCAGGTCTTGTAATTGGTTATTTAGATAAAGACTTAAAGTGGCTTCATAGGCATCACTAACTGGAATGGTTAAAGCTGATGTTCCATTTGAACTTAGTGTTACAGGTACATTTCTTTTGGTAATAACCGTGCTATTCTCATTGGCTTTCTCTTCTATCTGCACATACCCTGTTCCTGCTCCATTGTTATTCTTTAATACCAGTTGTAAATTGGCTCCTTCTCTTTTACCAGAAACAATATAGGTTTTAGGCAAGGCCTCCGTAACTTTTGAGGTATTTACCGGCATAATAGCTTTTAACCTAGAAAGAATTTCTAAAGTCATGTCTATGCAGTAATAAGGAGCTGCTCCCCAAATTTGGTAATTATACAAGGTATCTTCTGCCTGGTAATTTTGGCTTAACCACTGAGATTGGAAAGAGAAACTATCTCTTCCTTTTTTCTTACCAATGGTAAAACTAATAGCGTATTCAATATTACCCTTTGGTTGTTTGAGGGTATAGCGTACAAAGTTCAAGTTATTAATTTGGAAATTTTCCATACCCATTAATGCTGCTCCTTTTAAGCGGTCACAAACGGGTTTGCTGTGATCATACATGACAGCAATAGTCTTAGTAGCAAATGCAACGGCCCTACATTCTTTATTAAGGGTAAAGTCTACGGAACGCACTTCTACTGCATTGGTAATACTAGTAATATCAGATGCCGTACTCACAAAAGCGGTATAACCACTATCCAACATCTTTGTAGGCATAATATCTCCCAATGAAAGACTACTATTGGCACTTACTCCATTTGCAGTGTATCTTATATTAGTTTGCTGTACCTTGGGCAATTTGTCATAGTTCAATGGACCTTGTGTACTGGTTATAGCTTGGTTAAAGATTCTTTTGGCAACCGCATCGCCCAAGCTCTTGCTTTCTAATCCTCCTGTATTACCAGAAAAAGAAATGGAGCCGTCTTTGGTAAGAATAGGAATACTATCTAAATTCTTGATAGCAGTAGGATTACTAATGGTAGTAAAAAACAACAAGTCATTAAAGTCTTCATCACTATTATAGCCATCTCTTCTAATATCTTCTACACCAATCAAAATACGATTACTGCTGGTATCATTTAACATAACGGTATGCCTGCGCAAACTGGCGTCCGCTTCAGGATTGAAACGGCTGTCAGAATAAATGCGCCATTTACCTTCTGTGATGGTACTGCTATGTTCATCCCAACCATGGGCCAACAAAACAAAACCAATACTGGTATTTGCCGGAAAATTCCCTAGGTATACTTTATCGCCTACATTCAATTCTCCTCCATATCCAGCTTTACTGGCATTGGGGAAAATAATGAGTACTTGAGAAGGTATTGGCGCAATACCCAGAGGTGAATTGGTTGGAAAGGTATAATACCCTAGAATATTTCTGTATTCGGCTCCTTCATCTACAAAGCTGATCCAAACATCTGATGTGGCAGTTAATGCAATGGTTTCAGGTCTTCCTGCTGCTATTAACCTAGGATTGTAAATGGGAATAGGACGGCGTTCAGGCAATGTAGCTGCAATATCAGTTCTACAGGCAACACTAACAAGATCAGGTTTGTTTAGTAGATAGGTAGGGGTGCCAAAGTTGTTAAATGTTCCTATGGCTTGGTACTGGGCTGAGGCCGAGCTTGCACACAAGGACATAGAAATAACGGCAGCCATGCTGATTAAAAGATTTTTCATGTAAAACGGTTAAGGGTGTAATTGCCAGTTCCATGAACAATGCTTTTAAATCTTTTACAAAGCTCCGGATGGGATTAGGCCGGGGTTGCAAGTGCAGCTACAGAATTTCTATAGGGGATATCCTACACAGGATTTAAAAGTTTTTCTTGTTTGGTGACTATTAATTTATTGATAGATCAAAACTATACCCTTAACAACTTATAGAAAATACCAGTGTGTTTGTATTTATGAAAATTGGGTAAGAAATTTAGAATTCAAAATGAAAATAATGGTCAGATTATCATTCAAGATCAATAGTTCATATAGATATTTTCACTACGTACCAAGTTCTTTGTATATTTAATAAGCCCTAAACTGCAGTACTGCTCTACCATGGAAACTGAAGAAAAAACAATTATCAAAATAATGCTTGCAGACGATCATCCTTTATTCATTGAAGGACTCACGCTCATGCTCAAAAGGGAAACAGATTTTGATTTGTGTGGTATTGCTAACAACGGCAGAGAAGTATTAGATATGCTACCCGTTTACAAACCAGATTTAATCTTGTTAGATATTAATATGCCCAAGATGAATGGGCTTGAAACCATTAAGTATATTAAGCAATCTTATCCCAATATTAAGATTTTGATGCTCTCTGGATATTTTGATGATGCAATTATCAAAGAAGCAAAATCCAAAGGTGCCAATGGTTATTTATTAAAGAGCAGTCAGAAAGAAGAATTGATACAAACCATTCGTATGGTTTATTCAGGAGCAAATTTTTCTACCCCAAGTCATGGAGATGCTGAAACAAGTGATTTCAATGATGCTTTTATTCAGCAATTTAATTTGACCAAACGCGAGCGCGAGATTATTCAATATATTAAACAGGGCCTTACCAATCAGGAAATGGCGCAAACACTGCATTTGAGCGTATATACGGTTGAAACACATAGAAAAAATATCATGCAGAAATTGAAGTTAAATTCACCAGGCACATTGATGAAATTTATTATAGAGAATCAGATTTAAGTTTTACGCTTATTCTGCTTTTACAACTACTCATGTAGAATATCGGTTTTGTTCTCTGATTTGTCTTTTAACAATTCCCGGCGTTTCAAGTTGGTCTTTCAAAAATATAGCCTGCTGAACAGCTATTGGTTCAGCAGGCTAGGTACTTTATGATACAGTGCTAATGGTCTTCATGTCGGTCATGGCCCTGCGCAATTCAGCACCCACCAATTCTACTTGGTGATAACGAATTACTTCATTTACCGCAATCAAGATTTTATTGTCAACACCTGCATCAATGCCGTTGTTGAAATTTTTACCAATAATATCGGTGTCTACTTTTTTCATAAAGTCAGCCAACAGTGGTTTGCAAGCGTGGTCAAACAAGTAGCAACCATATTCAGCTGTATCAGAAATTACGCGGTTCATTTCAAAGAGTTTCTTGCGCGCAATAGTGTTAGCAATCAACGGCGTTTCATGCAAAGACTCATAGTAGGCTGATTCAGCTTTAATACCAGACTCTACCATGGTTTCAAAAGCTAGTTCTACACCTGCGCGTACAAACGCAACCAATAACAAACCATTGTCAAAAAATTCTTGCTCAGCAATTTTCACATCGCCGGCAGGTGTTTTTTCAAAAGCAGTTTCACCAGTGGCGGCTCTCCAAGTAAGTAGGTTCTTATCATTATTAGCCCAGTCTTCCATCATGGTCTTAGAGAATTCTCCGCTCATGATATCGTCTTGGTGTTTTTGGAATAAGGTGCGCATGATGTCTTTGAGCTCTTCAGATAATTCATAGGCTTTGATCTTGGCAGGATTTGACAAACGACCCATCATAGCCGTAATTCCACCTTGCTTTAGCGCTTCGGTTACCACTTCCCATCCGTATTGGATTAATTTAGAAGCATATCCTTTGTCAATACCTTTCTCTATCATTTTGTCAAAGCATAGAATAGAACCAGTTTGTAACAAACCACAAAGAATGGTTTGTTCACCCATTAAATCTGATTTTACTTCTGCTACAAAGGAAGATTTTAATACACCCGCTCTGTGACCACCCGTACCAACACAGTAAGCTTTGGCTTGTTCCCAACCCTTTCCTTCTGGATCATTCTCAGGGTGTACCGCAATTAAAGTAGGTACCCCAAACCCACGCTGGTATTCGGCACGCACTTCAGAACCTGGGCATTTAGGCGCTACCATAATAACCGTAATGTCTTTTCTAATCTGCATGCCTTCTTCCACAATATTGAAACCATGGGAATAAGAAAGGGTTGCTCCGTGTTTCATCAAAGGCATCACTGCATGAATCACAGAAGTATGTTGTTTGTCTGGTGTTAAATTAATCACCAAATCAGCTGTTGGAATCAGTTCTTCATAAGTTCCTACGGTAAAATTGTTTTCGGTAGCTGATTTCCAAGACTGACGTTTAGCTTCAATGGCTTCTTTGCGCAATGTATAAGACACGTCTAATCCAGAGTCGCGCAAATTCAAGCCTTGGTTAAAGCCTTGTGCACCACATCCTACAATCACAATTTTCTTACCTTTTAATTTTTCTACCCCATCAGAGAATTCACTTTTATCCATGAATTCACAAACGCCTAACTGATTCAGTTTCTCTCTAAGTGATAGCGTGTTAAAATAATTTCCCATTTTCTTTTTTTTGCTTGTTTCTAAGAATGTTTTGTTTATTAAATCAGATAAATAATTAAAGTTTTCCATTTACATGGTGAATACTTCATTTTGTTTATCTAGGAACTCATTTTCAACTTGATCTTCACCTGGTTCTGTCTCTTCAAACTCTTTTAATTTTTCATGAAAGCCATGACTTGCTTTAATAATAGCTACTCTTGCACTTCTTACAAATTCAATTAATCCATAAGGGGCCAATACTTCTACCAATTTATCGGTTTCTTCACGGTGACCACTGGTTTCAAAAATGGTATAGTCTTTTCTGATCACTACCGCACGAGCCCCATTTTCTCGTAATAATCTTTCTACTTTTACTTTTTCAGCAATCTCATCAGTTGATACTTTATATAAAGCCAATTCCTGCCAAACAATCTCGTCATTTGTATTATAGTAAGCTTTCAATACTTCTACCTGCTTTTCAATCTGTCTAGCCAATTTGCGCACTACTTCTTCAAATTCATTGATCACAATGGTAAAGCGGTGAATGCCTTCTGCTTCTGAAGGCGATGTATTCAAACTTTCAATATTGATCTTTCTTCTGCTGAACATGGTGGCAATTCTTACCAAGAGTCCTATATGGTTCTCTGTGTAAACCGTTATGGTAAATTCCTGTTTTTGCATATCCAACCCCGCAGGGTATTTATTAAATGATATTATTTTAATCTGATTTCACTTACGCTACAACCCTGAGGTACCATGGGAAACACATTGTTTTCCTTACCTACCATCACTTCCAGTAAATAGGATCCATTGTGGTTCAACATGGTTGTAAGCGCCCCACGCAAATATTCCCGTTGACTTACTTTTTGTCCTTCTATTTTGTACGCTTTTGCTACTGCAACGTAATCAGGACTGGCAATGTCTACAAATGAATAACGCTTGTCGTGAAACAACTGCTGCCATTGACGAACCATTCCAAGGAATTCATTATTCAAAATCAAGACCTTAATATTCACTTCACTCTGCATAACCGTTCCTAATTCCTGAATGGTCATCTGAATACCCCCATCGCCAATAATGGCAACTACGGTTCTTTCAGGAGCTCCAAATTTTGCACCAATAGCTGCAGGAAGCGCAAAGCCCATTGTTCCTAATCCTCCTGATGTTACATTGCTTTTACTCTCATTGAATTTAGCATACCTACACGCTACCATTTGGTGTTGACCAACATCGGTTACTATTACTGCATTACCGCCTGTTAATTCATTCAAATTCCGAATCACTTCTCCCATTGTTAAAATATCGGTTGATGGATTCAGCTCTTCATGAATTACTTCTTTCTCTTCTTCTAATTGGTATTCCTTGAATCTATTCACCCACTGAGGATATACTTTTGATTCAACTAATTTGGTAAGCATCGGTAAAGTTTCTTTACAATCGCCCCATACACCAACTGTTGCTTTCACATTCTTATCAATCTCTGACGGGTCAATATCTAAATGGATTATTTTTGCTTGTTTGGCATATTTATCCAATCGGCCAGTTACCCTATCATCAAACCTCATTCCTACAGCAATCAATACATCGCAATCATTGGTTAATACATTTGGACCATAATTGCCATGCATTCCAAGCATACCCACATTCAAAGGATGATCTGTAGCAAGTGCACTCAATCCTAAAATAGTCCATGCAGCAGGAATGCCACTCTTCTCTACAAAGGCTTTGAATTCTTTTTCAGCTTTACCCAAGATCACACCTTGGCCAAAAATGATAAATGGCTTTTCTGCCTTATTAATCAATTCAGCTGCAGCAGCAATATATTCTTTACGGATGATTGGTTTTGGACGATAGCTCCTAATATGTGAACAGGGCTGATACCCTTCATAATCGAATTGTTGCAGTTGTGCATTTTTTGTGATATCTATCAATACCGGTCCTGGTCTACCGCTTTTGGCAATATAAAATGCTTTTGCCAATACAGCAGGTATTTCAGTAGCGTCTGTTACTTGATAATTCCATTTAGTTACCGGTGTAGTTATATTAATTACGTCAATTTCTTGAAACGCATCGGTACCCAATAAATGGGCATATACTTGTCCGGTAATACATACCAATGGGGTACTATCAATCATGGCATCTGCTAATCCTGTTACAAGGTTGGTTGCACCAGGACCGCTTGTTGCAAAAACTACACCACATTTTCCGGATGTACGTGCATAACCCTGACCGGCATGAATGCCGCCCTGTTCGTGTCTGACCAAGATATGTTTCAATTTGTTATGATAATCATACAACGCATCATAAATGGGCATGATGGCGCCACCAGGATAACCAAAAATGGTATCTACTCCTTCTGCAACAAAAGCCTCCAACACGGCTTGGGAACCGCTAAGGGTATGCGTTTTTTTGGTAGCCATTGCTGCTTGTTCTACTACTAAAGTTTCCATCAGTTTCTATTAATTGGATTAGACTATTTTATGCTTCATCGGTTACACAACCTTCTGAAGCGTCTTTTACACATTGTGCGTATTTAAACAATAAACCTTTTGTTGCATTTGGTGCAGGTTTTACCCATTTTGCTTTTCTTGATGCAATAATTTCTTGTGACACTTTTAAAGTCATTTTTTTGGTGGCAACATTCAACTCAATGATATCATCATTCTCCACCAACCCAATCAATCCACCACTTACTGCTTCTGGAGTAATATGCCCTACAACAAAACCATGTGTTCCGCCACTGAATCTTCCGTCAGTGATAAGTGCAACAGACTTTCCCAAACCTGCGCCAATTATGGCCGATGTAGGCTTTAGCATTTCAGGCATACCAGGTGCGCCTTTTGGGCCCACGTTTCTTATAACTACAACATCACCTGCTTTAATCAAGCCAGAATTAATTCCTTCAATCAATGCTTTTTCTCCATCAAAAACCCTTGCAGGGCCTTCAAATAATTCTCCTTCTTTTCCACTGATCTTTGCTACACTTCCTCCTGTTGCTAAGTTTCCAAACAATATTTGCAAATGACCTGTAGATTTAATGGGTTGCTCAATTGGAAGAATCACTTTTTGTTGATCAAAATCTAGATCAGGGATATCAGCCAAATTTTCAGCAATGGTTTTTCCTGTAACTGTTAAGCAATCTCCATGCAACATCCCTTTACTCAATAAATATTTCATTACTGCAGGAATGCCACTGTATTGATGAAGATCTTGCATTAAATAAGTACCGCTTGGTTTGAAATCGGCCAATACTGGTACTTTATCGCTGATGCGTTGAAAATCGGCCAAAGTAATTTCAACATCAACACTTTTTGCCATGGCAATTAAATGCAATACTGCATTGGTACTTCCACCCAAAACCATTACAATGGTAATTGCATTTTCGAATGCCTTAAAAGTCATGATGTCTTTTGGACAAATATTCTTTTCCAATAAAACTTTGATGGCTTTACCTGCAGCTAAACATTCATTTTGTTTATCATCACTCAATGCGGGATTAGAAGATGAATAAGGCAAACTCATACCCAATGCTTCTATAGCCGAAGCCATAGTGTTAGCCGTATACATTCCACCACAAGCACCAGCTCCAGGGCAAGCATGTTGTACAATGCCTTTAAAATCTTCTTCATTTAAATTGCCGGCCAACTTTTGACCCAATGCTTCAAATGCAGAAACGATATTTAAATGTTGTCCTTTATAATGACCAGCGGCAATTGATCCACCATAAACCATAATGGCTGGTCTATTCAATCTGCCCATTGCTATCAAGGAACCTGGCATATTTTTATCACAACCAGGCAAAGCAATTAATCCATCATAATATTGAGCACCGCAAACAGCCTCAATAGAATCTGCAATCACATCTCTACTCACTAAGGAATAACGCATTCCATCAGTTCCATTACTAATTCCATCACTTACACCAATTGTATTAAATATCAAACCCACTAAATCATTTTCCCAAACACCTTTCTTCACCACTTTAGCTAAGTCATTCAAGTGCATGTTACAAGTATTGCCATCATAGCCCATACTTACTATTCCCACTTGAGCTTTTTTAAGATCTGATTCGGTTAATCCTATGCCATACAACATTGCTTGCGCTGCAGGCTGCGTAGGGTCTTGTGTAATTGTTTTGCTATATTTATTCAGTTCCATAATCAGTTTTATTTTTTCTCAACAATCAATGCGGAATAGGTTTCTTGTATTTTTTTACTCAAAGTTTCATCCCAATTTTTGGTAAATGGTTTTCCATCCAAGCTTTCCCAACCAATTACTTCTGCAGCTGTACCACAGAAAAAAGCAGCATCTGCACCATACAATTCTTCAACAGTAAAGAATTTTTCTTCCACTGGAAGAGCAAGTGCTTGACAGATTTCTAAAACAGTTGCCCTAGTAATACCAGGTAAAATATTACCCAATGATGGAGTAAATAATTTGCCGTCTTTTTCATAAAATACATTGGCACCAGGACCTTCCGCTACAAAACCATTCATATCAGTTAACAAAGCCTCGTCGTATCCTTTTGCCTTTGCTTCTTGAGAAGCCATGATAGAATTCACATAATGACCAGCTGCTTTTGCATGAATCTTAAATCCTTTGGGGTTGGGTCTTTCAAAAGAAGATGTCATGATCCGCAACAACTTATCACCCAAAAAAGCACCCATTTCCCAAGCCTGAATGGTTAAGTGGGCACTGGTGTTTTTATTAAAGCTCATATTCTCACCTACATAAACTAGTGGGCGGATATAAGCGTCTTGTAGGTTATTATCTGCTAAAACTTTGTAGGTAGCTGCAATGAGTTCATCGGTATCATATTCATAAGGAAGAGAAAGCGTTTCTGCAGAAACCCTTAAGCGGTCATAGTGTTCTTTTGCTTTGAAAATCTTGGTCTCACCAGATTTAGTTCTATAAGAACGGATACCTTCAAAAACTGCATAGCCGTAGTGCAATGACTGACTATACAGGTTCATCTTGGTATCGGCTGCTTTTACAAAAGCCCCGTCTAAATAGATAATTGTGTCCTCGTTAAAATAATTTGCCATAATCTGATTGTTCTTTTTTGGGATAATGAAAAACAAAAGCCCCGCTGTAGTGCATCATTCAAAAAATAAAAAGAACGCTGTTTTTAAAAAGCACGGGGCAAAAGCCCCGCGCGTAAAACTAAAACTATACTTATGAGAAAACCCTAATTAGTGGCCAACTCAGGCGTATAAGCCTTTGCCAGCTGGTGCAAGTCATCCTCTTCTACTTCCTTTTTCTTGTCAGCAACTTGCAGGAATTTTTCGTATAAAAAATCAATATCGTTTCTGTTGAACTGGTAACCAATTTTCTGCAGACGGTGTGCCAATGCACTCCTACCACTTCTGGCAGTGAGTACAATTTTACTCAGACCAGCGCCCACTTGTTCTGGATTGATGATCTCATAAGTGGTGGCATCTTTCAAAAATCCGTCTTGGTGAATACCGGATGAATGTGAGAAAGCATTGGAACCAACAATGGCTTTATTAGGTTGTACCGGCATGCGCATCACATCAGAAACCTCCCTACTCATATTATAGAGTTGCTTGTGATGAATACCAGTATGAAAATTCAAATGTTTGTGCTGCTCAATAATCATAACAACTTCTTCCAAAGAAGTATTACCTGCACGTTCGCCCAGACCGTTGATGGTACACTCAATTTGTCTTGCACCGCTAATAACCCCGGCAATACTGTTGGCTGTGGCCAACCCCAAGTCGTTGTGGCAATGGCAAGAAATGATTGCTTTGTCAATATTGGCTACATTGTTAACCAAGTAAGCAATTTTTTCCCCGTATTGGTAGGGCAAGCAATAGCCCGTTGTATCTGGAATATTCACTACAGTGGCACCGGCTTTTATGACGGCTTCTACCACACGTGCTAGATAATCGTTGTCCGTTCTACCCGCGTCTTCCGCATAAAATTCCACGTCATCGGTGAAATTTCTGGCCCATTTAACACACTGGATGGCCCTTGCTAGAATATCCTCTCTGTTAGAATTGAATTTACTTTTGATATGAAAATCGGAAGTACCAATACCCGTATGAATCCGAGGTCTTTTGGCAAATTTCAAAGCCTGTGCTGCTACTTCAATGTCTTTTTGAACCGCACGGCTCAGTCCACATACGGTAGCATTGGTAACGGCTTTGGAAATTTGGGTCACTGATTCAAAATCGCCCGGGCTAGAAATGGGAAATCCGGCTTCAATGATATCTACGCCCAAGGCTTCCAATTGCATGGCCAGATCCAATTTTTCTTTGGTATTTAACTTACAACCAGGCACTTGTTCCCCGTCGCGCAATGTGGTATCAAATATGAAGACCTTCTCACTCATGAACACTATTTTTTGTTAAGATGGCAGGCCCCTATTTTTGTCATCGATTGCCTTTAACAACAAAATGGAACCTGCCATTTCGAATATAGCAAGGCTCAAACTCTAAAAATGAACAAAATAGGGGTGGTTTTACACTGGTCAAATAGTCTTATATTTGTTAAAAGCCTTACTGTTACTGGATTTCAGGAATAAAAAATTACGATGCCTAACCGTTCAACTGACGCTTTATTTTTATTAGTCCAGTCCTTAGAAAGGTGGGAAAAGCGAAATTTTAAGCTGTATGTTACCAGGAACACCGGTTCCTCTGACCTCAAAATCACCCAATTGTTTGATGCCTTGGACAAAATGGGGGAATATGACGAGGAAAACCTGCTCAAAAAGACCCCGGGCATTCAAAAACAGCAATTATCTAACTTAAAAGCCCATTTATACAGGGAGGTTCTTGCCAGTTTGAGATTATTAAAGCAGGAAGATAATATTGACCTACAGCTCCACGAACAGCTAGATTTTGCTCGGATTCTCTATAATAAGGGGCTTTATTACCAGAGTTTGCGGATTTTGGAGAAGATTAAAGACCTAGCCAAGACTAATAACCAGGTTACTTACCTATTACAGGCCCTTTTTCTTGAAAAGAATATAGAAAGCCTGCATATAACCCGAAGTATGCAAGACCGGGCGGATAAATTAGCTGCTGATGTAGAAGAAACCAACCAACGCCTAACCATGATTGGCGCATTATCCAATCTTTCTTTGCAATTGTATAGCTGGTATATCAAGAATGGCCTGGCCAGAAATAGCAAGGACACGGAAGAACTAAACCGTTTTTTTAATAATTCAGTCATTGAAGCATCCAAAGACGCCAAGGGCTTCTATGAGCGATTATATAGATACCAGTGTTATTGCTGGTATGCTTTTATTACAAAAGACTTGATAGGCTATTATAGGTATTGCCAAAAATGGGTAGACCTGTTTCAGGCGGAACCTAGGATGATTGAAGTAGAAACCGCTCATTATATTAAGGGGATGCACAATTTAATGGGTGCACATTTTGACCTAAAAAATTACCAAAAATTCAAAGAAACCATTGCGCAATTTGAAGCATTTGCTCAAACCCCCATTGTAGTAGACAATCAGAATAATCTGATTCAGGTATTTGTCTATTTGCAGATTTCTAAATTGAATGGGCATTTTCTAGAAGGAACATTTAGTGATGGCTTGGCCGTTGTACCCCAAATAGAAGCCAAGCTCAAAGACTACGAATTGTACTTAGACAGGCATCGGGTATTGGTTTTCTATTATAAGATTGCATCGCTTTATTTTGGAAGTGGTGACCACGACAAGAGCATTGACTATCTTAATAAGATCATCAATTGGAAAATGGATCTTAGAACAGACTTGCAATGCTATGCGCGTCTACTCCATTTGATTGCGAATTTTGAATTGGGCAATTTTAACCTCTTGGAATACTTACTCAAAAACGTGTACCGCTTCATGTACAAAATGGAAAACCTAAGTACCGTGGAATTGGCCGTTTTTGACTTTGTGAAAAAAAGTTTCCGTTTGCAAAAACAGGAATTCAAACCTGCGTTTGAGAAACTATTGGCTAAGCTCAAAGAGCTGGAACATGATCCACTTGAAACCAGGGCCTTTATGTACTTAGATATTATCTCTTGGCTAGAAAGTAAGATTTCTGACACGCCTGTTCAAACGGTGATTCGTAATAAGTATCTGGATGCTGTTAAGAAAAATCAGTGTAGAACCGCTCCCGTTGTAGAATAATTCCGATATTCAACCCACAAACAACTGCTATGCCTAATAAATTTATGTACGGGATGCTATTGGGCATCTTATGCTTGCTTTCTATTTCTGTATTGGCCCAGATTCAAAAAGCACCGGAGAGAAAAGAAGGTGATGGCCAATATTCCCAACTCATTATTCGTGGTGTTACACTCATCAATGGAACCGGTGCACCAGCCTATGGACCAGTAGATATTGTCATTGAAAAAAATAGGATTGTACAAATTGCATCGCTTGGAAATCCTGCGGGCAAAATCAACCCTGCACGCAGACCCGTCTTAAAAGATGGTGGTAAGGAACTAAATTGTGAAGGCATGTATGCCATGCCTGGCTTAATAGACATGCACGGCCATATTGGTGGTACAGAACAAGGTACGCCTGCTGAATACGTGTTTAAATTATGGATGGCCCATGGCATTACTACCATCAGGGACCCATCGGCCGGTAACGGCCTAGATTGGGTACTAGACCAAAAAAGAAAGTCTGCCGCCAATACCATTACTGCGCCACGCATTTTTGCTTATACCGCTTTTGGTATGGGTAGCCCAACTCCTATTGCCAATGCAGAACAAGCTAGGGCGTGGGTACAACAAAATGCCAAGAATGGTGCAGATGGTATTAAATTTTTTGGTGCGTCACCTGAAGTCATGGACGCTGCCATTCGTGAAAACAAAAAATTGGGATTGCGCTCTTGTGCACACCATGCACAAACCGATGTGGCTAGATGGAATGTGCTTAGTTCTGCCAAAGCAGGCATGACCAGCATGGAACACTGGTATGGTTTACCAGAAGCATTGTTCACAGACAAAACTGTACAACAGTTTCCGTTAGACTATAATTATAACAGCGAACAAAATAGGTTTGAAGAAGCAGGAAAACTCTGGAAACAAGCCGCAGCGCCATTTACTCCACATTGGAATAAAGTGATGGATGAATTATTGGCCCTAGATTTTACACTAGATCCTACCCTTTAATATCTATGATGCCAATAGGGATTTGCATAGAGCACGCAGGGCAGAATGGCATGAAAAATATACCCTTCCTTCTCTTTGGAAATTCTTTGAGCCCTCTTTACAATCACATGGATCTTATTGGGTGAATTGGGGAACCGAACAAGAAGTAGAATGGAAAAACAATTATCGTTTGTGGATGAGCTTTATCAACGAATACAAAAATCGTGGTGGTAGGGTCACTGCCGGTTCTGACAATGGATTCATCTATCAGACTTATGGATTTGGTTATATCCGAGAACTAGAACTCTTGCGTGAAGCAGGTTTTCATCCATTGGAAGTGATTAGGTCTGCAACCTTATATGGTGCACAAGCACTGGGTGTTGAAAAGGATTTGGGAACGGTTGAAGTAGGCAAGTTGGCAGATTTAGCTATTGTCAATGCCAATCCACTTAAGAACATACAAGTGCTCTATGGTACGGGTGCCATTGAATTAACACCTGAAAATAAAATCATCAGAACTGGTGGCGTACAATACACCATCAAAGACGGCATTGTTTATGACGCCAAAAAATTATTGGCCGATGTAAAAGCCATTGTAGATGCAGAAAAAAAGAAAACTGGTTGGGAACTAAAACAACCCGGTAACTAGTTTATCATAGATTTTTGAAAAGGGTTATCTGGACCAGATAACCCTTTTTTTTATGGCTTTGTCAAAAAATTTCTCGCCGTTGCACTGACTGATCATGGGGCCACCAAAACCACCTACTGAACAAACATAATTACAGGTAACATCATAAATGGGAGTGGCAGCATCCGCAATTTTCAGAGATGGTGTGTGAGCATAGACCATCTTACCTTGATATTCGTATTCAACTACTTCACTAATACCATATTCATTTTGCTTGGCAGTTTCAATGGTTTTTCTCAGACAATCGGGAATGTCTTTGGGCAATCCATCCTCTTTTTTACAAGACAAGACTATTAATAAACTCAGAAAGGCAATATAGGACCAACGTTTCATCATGTTATTTTGTCTATGACGCTGCAAAAGAAGACAATGCTGCAACTCATTCAAAAATTATGCGTAGATCCGTTCTACATTTTCCTTGAATTTTTCCATGACCACTTTTCTCTTCAAACTCATTTTAGGAGTCATTTCACCAGTTTCAATACTCCACTCTCTTGGAATGAGCTCAAACTTTTTAATCTGTTCTACGTGGTTAAAGAAATTATTGAAACTCTCTACTAGCTCTCTGTATAATTCCAATACTTTGGGATTGTGTAAGGCGTCTTCCACCGTAGTAAAAGGAATGTTTTTTTCACGCATCCATTCTTTGAGGGTGGGGAAAGAAGGAACAATTAAGGCACCAACAAATTTTCTTTCCGCACCTACTACCATTACCTGCTCAACAAAAGGACTTTCCTTGAGTTTGTTTTCAATGGGTTGCGGTGCTACGTATTTACCACCACTGGTTTTGAACAATTCTTTTTTCCTATCTGTGATTTTCAAATACTTGCCCTCATCCATAACACCAATATCGCCAGTATGCAACCATCCATCTATCACGGTTTCATCTGTTAGGTCTTGACGTTTGTAATATCCTGCCATAACACAGCTTCCACTTACCAAGATCTCTCCGTCTTCTGCTAACTTAACTTTGATTCCTTCAATCACTGGACCCACGGTTCCAAACTTGGTTCCGCCAACTGCTTTTCTGTTCACACTAATCACCGGACTATTTTCGGTTGGTCCATATCCTTCATAGACTGGAATGCGGGCAGCGTTAAAGATGCGTAAGAGTTTTACTTGACAAGCAGCGCCTCCAGTAACTATAAAATTAATATTCCCTCCAAGGGCTTCACGCCATTTAGAAAAAATGAGTTTGTTGGCAATGGCCAATTGGGTGTCATACCACCAGCCACCACTTTTTTGGTTATCATATTTTTCAGCCAATCCCACTGCCCAAAAAAAGAGTTTTTTCTTGGTGCCGGTTAACTGTGAACCTGTTGTCATAATTTTCTCAAATACTTTTTCTAGTAACCGTGGAACGGTGGTAAATCCGTCTGGTTTTACCTCTTTTAAATTATCGCCAATGGTTTCTAAACTTTCTGCATAATAGATGCTGATCCCACTAAATAAATAGATATAGGTACACATCTTTTCAAAAATATGATTCAAGGGTAGAAAGCTCAAGACCTTGGTATTCGGGGCGTCATTAAAAGGAAAGCTTACTTTAGAATAGTAAACATTGGTGTATATATTGCTGTGGCGCAACATGACTCCCTTTGGTGTTCCTGTAGTTCCAGAAGTATAAATAATGGTAGCCAAATGTTCTGTAGGCACCATTGCTTTAGCTTCCCCTACTTTGGCCAAATTAGTGGGGCTTGACAAAGCCAATACCTCAGTCCAGTGTGACACGCCTTCTAGTCTATCAAAGCTAAAAATCTTTTTCACTGAGGGTACCCTTGCGCAAACGTCTTTTGCTTTCTCATATAAATCCTGGCTACTAACAAATACATATTTAACCGCAGCATCATTTAAAATAAATTCTAATTCTAAAGGATTGGTGGTAGGATATACCGGCACTAAAATAGCCCCGGTTTGTTGGGTAGCAAGGTCCGTAAATACCCATTCAGGACGGTTATTACTAATAATGGCAATTTTGTCTGCACCTTCTGGGGTAAAATCGTTACCACTAATACCCAATTCAAATAAACCCGCACTGAATTTATTGGCAATATCAGCCACTTCTGCAGTACTGTATTTAACCCATTTGCCGTTTTCTTTTGCGGCCAACATATCCTGTTTGGGAAAATACTGCAATTGGTGTTCAAGGCAATCAAATAATCTTTTACTGTTCATATGGCAATTGTTGTAGAGGAAAACAATAGTTAGAACTTTCAATTTAGGTAAAAGCAGACAAATAAAAAAGCCGATGAAGATCCATCGGCTTTTGAGAGAATTTTTAACAATTAGTTGCCAGTATAATACTGCTGTGTAGGCACTTTAAATACCCTTCCTTGTTGAAATTGTTGAAAGGCTTGCACCTCTTTTGCATGAACAGATTGCCATTGCTGGAAGGCCGCTGGATTTAGAGCTGCCCCAAATACCCATTGTTGATAGGCATCCCAAATGCCTTCTTTTTGCAACTGCATTAAGTGATCCACCAACCTTAATGGAAGTTGGGTAGCTTTTTCAGCAATCCAATTAGTTACGAATACCAACCTTGCCTGTAGCAAATTTTCCAGATTAATATTCACTGGTTTGCCGGCATTGTTGTTCTGACAAATAGCAGCGGCAAATGCTTTTTCAAAACTATTGCCGTTTCCAAATTGTTGCAATGCCCCAGGTTGCAATAGTGCCTGATAAGCATTGAGCAGTTTTCCCTTAATGGTTTCTGTTCTAGCCGTAAAGCTTTCAAGATTAATAAAATATTCACCATACAAAGCCACGCGCAACCATTTTCTATTTAGTGCATAATACATGCTGGCATTGTAATAATTATTGCTATGATTAGGGTCTTGTTCTATCCCTTTTTCCCATTGAACAATGGCTTGCTCCAATTGCTGTTGCATGGCCAAGAGTTCTCCGTATTCATTGTATAAAACACCTGCATGCGGGAATTTTAAAATACCATATTTGTATAAAGTGGCGCATTCTGAATAATTAGCTGCTGCTTTATAAGCCATTCCTAGCATTTGAAAACACTGCGCATCGGCGTCAGCCCTATCTATTAAAGGCCTTGATATTTGTGCTGAAAGAACGGGATTATTTTGCAATAAATACAAATAAGCTAGGTCTTTTTGCATGTCAATATTGGTGCTGTCTTGCTTAACTGCTTTGAGTAAGACAGTGGTAGCTGTTTCATATTCGCCTTGGCGCATCAAGATCTTGGCAGATTCATACAATTGCTTGGCGTCTTGTTGCGCAAAAACTTGGCAACTAGCAATTAGGAAACAGCAAATCAGGACTAATTTTTGCATGAGTTTAAATTATTCATAAATCAAATGCGTCAATAAACCATCTCTTAATTTTGGCTCAAACCAAGTACTCTTGGGAGGCATTACTTTTCCACTATCCGCAATATTGAATAATTGGTCCATGGTAACAGGATAAATGCTAAAAGCAGCAGCCATTTCTCCACTATCTACTCTTTTTTCTAGTTCACCCAATCCGCGAATACCACCTACAAAATCTACCCTGGTATCTGTTCTAGGATCATTTATATTGAGTAAAGCAGAAAGTATATTGTCTTGTAAAATGGTTACGTCTAATACACCAATGGGATCTTCAGTAAAAGTACCAGGCTTGGCTACTAGCTTGTACCATTGCTTGTTTAGATACAAACCAATCTCATGTAAGTTAGTAGGCCTAATTGCCTGAATACCTTCAATGGTTACTGTAAATTTTTCTTCTAGTGCTGCTAAGAAAGCATCTACACTTAATCCATTTAAGTCTTTTACCACACGGTTATAATCCATGATGAATAACTGATTAGAAGGAAACAAGGTAGTTAGAAAATGATTGGAACCCTCTGTGGCAGCAGCTCCTAGAGCGGCACGTACTTTTGAAGCAGATGCTGCTCTATGATGTCCGTCTGCTATATAGGTGCAAGGAACCTGCTGAGCAAAAATGCGTGTGATATTATCGCAGGTACTACCATCACTGATAATCCAAATGGTATGTTGAATACCATCTTCCGCCGTAAAATCATAACCAGGAGACTTGGTGGTTTTCCATTTTTCAATAATCTGATCAATCTCCGTATTGTTTCTATAAGCCAAGAAAACATTACCAGTTTGTGCGCCAGATGTTTTAATATGGTTAATCCTATCCAATTCTTTTTCTGGTCTAGTAAATTCGTGTTTTTTGATAATGTCATTTTCATAATCATCCACGCTGCTTACGCACACCAAACCTGTTTGGCTTCTGCCATTCATGATTAACTGATAGATATAATAACATTCTTTTGATTCCCTGAATAGGGTGTCTCGCTGAATAGATGCCACCAAGCTTTCCTTGGCTTGTTGATACACTTCTTGTGCGTGAACGTCTACGGTTTCCGGTAGGTCTATCTCACTTTTAGTGATATGCAAAAAGGAGAAAGGATTTCCCTGCACTTCAATTTTTGCTTCTGCGCTGCTCAATACGTCATAGGGTCTACTAGCTACTTGCTTGGCCAGTTGTGCTTGAGGTCTTAATGCTTTGAACGGTTTGATGTTTGCCATCTTCTATTTTTAGTTAGTATATTATCCGTGTTGTTTTGCAAAATCCTGCATCAGGTCTGTCATGGCTTTTACACTACTCATTGGCAGTGCATTATACATGCTAACCCTAATGCCACCAACGGTGCGATATCCTTTTACGCCCACAAAACCCGCTTGTTTGCACTGATCCAAGAATAGGTTTTGCAATGACTCGTCTTCAATAAAGAAAACGGCATTCATTTGGCTCCTATCTTCCTTGGCTACTTTGGCTTGGAAGAGTGGAAGACTGTCAATAGTATTATATAATAAGTCTGCACGCTCTTGACTTCTTTTTCCCATTTCTGCAAGACCACCTTCCTGTTCAATCCACTGCAGGGTAAGCATACTCACATAAACGGCAAAGACAGGTGGCGTGTTCATAAGAGACCCAGCTTCAATATGCTTTTGGTAATTCATGATGGTTGGAATCTTGCGCTGGATTTTGCCCAAAAGATCCTTTTTAATCACCAACATATTTACGCCGGCTGCACCCATATTTTTTTGGGCACCCGCATAGATTAAAGAGAATTTTTTAAAGTCAACAGCTCTACTAAAAATATCACTACTCATATCGCCAATCAACGGAATATCTAAATTGGGATATTCATGCCATTGGGTTCCTTCTACGGTATTATTGGTAGTGATATGCAGGTATTTGGCATTGGCTGGAATGTTCAAATCCTTGGGAATATAGGTATGAGATTGATCGGCGGAGCTGGAAGCCAAAACAGCATTGCCAAACAGATTGGCTTCTTTAAAGGCCTTATTACCCCAGATGCCATTATCACAATAAGCAGCAGTTTCATTTTGATCCAATAGGTTCATGGGAACCTGCATAAACTGGGTAGTAGCGCCACCATGCAAAAAGAGTACTTCATATTGGCCATCTAATTGCATGAGTCTTTTTACTGATCCAATGGCCGAATCTAAGACCCCTTGAAAATGGCTGGTACGATGCCCAATTTCAAGAATGGACAGTCCGGTTCCATTAAAATCATGGATGGCTTTAGCGGCCTGTTCCAATACCGGTTGGGGCAGTATAGATGGCCCCGAATTGAAGTTATAAACGCTCATTTCGATTGCTTGAAACCGCAAGTTAACCGATTTTACAGGAAAACTTGGGTCGATTTGTGAATGGTAATCCCTTAGGATGCCTGTTCATGTGTTGCACTTACCCCACCTGATACCACGTATTTCATGGCTTCGGCTGGGTGAATATGAGGGGGGAGTTCTTTAATTTTTTCTTTGGGAACCAGGTAAGTAATCCCTGAAATAGCATAAGAATGTGGTACATAGACCGTTAGATGTTGCTCTAGTCCAAGGTCCTTACTAGAATTTTGGGTAATAAAACCAATACGCCAAATATCAGGACCGTCTACATTGACCAATACAGGATGGTCAAATTTTTTCTTATTACCGGCAAAAGCTTCCAAAAAGTCCTTGACAGAGGAATAAATAAACTTAATCCCAGGGGTTTTTTCCAATACGGTA
This sequence comes from Bacteroidota bacterium, assembly GCA_947460595.1. Lineage (GTDB taxonomy): Bacteria > Bacteroidota > Bacteroidia > Chitinophagales > Chitinophagaceae > Sediminibacterium. The sequence continues at coordinate 190,423 of CANHGS010000003.1, forward strand.
TCAAATACGGCCACCAAGCGACCAACCACAAAAAGGCTTGATAACCAGCCAACTAATAAGACAAGAGATACTACCACCAAAAATCCTAAACCAGGTAAACGGGTTAGATTTCCTCCGGCGTCTTTTTTTAATAATTCAGGAGCCAAATTATTGATCAAGTTGGGTAAAAAGCCATCTACATAATTAAATAGACCCAAAACCACCCAAATGGTAATCCCAATAGGCGCTAAAACAATCAATCCCTGTAAAAAGAATTGCAGAAGTTTTTTTAGATAAGCACTAAAACTAGGCTTGGGCAGCTGCCGCATGGATAAGAATTTGTTTCTGTGAACAAAGAAAGCAGATTTTGATGGTTTATCCCTTTTTTTTACCAGTCGACAAAATTTTAAATTTTTTTTATATGGAAACTTTGACAACGTATAAAGTTTCCATAGTTTTGCATGACTATATCTAGATTATGGAAACAGCTCAACGAATTATCAGCAAGACACATGAACTTTTTATGCGATATGGCATTAGAAGTGTGAGCATGGATGATATTGCCTATCACTTGGGGATGAGCAAGAAGACCATTTACCAATATTTTGCCGACAAGGACGCCTTGGTAGACGGGGTATTGGACATTGAACTTCAACGCAACTATCGTCAATGCGAACTACACAAACAAAATAGGGAGAACGCCATTCATGAAATTTTTATGGCCATTGATGACATGCAAGACATGCTCAAGCAACTGAACACCTCTATTGTTCATGATATTCAAAAATATCACCCAATGTCTTTTCAAAAATTGAACGAGCACAAACAAGAATACTTCTACAAGGTGATCAAGGATAATTTGGAATATGGCATTAAAGAGGGTCTCTATCGCCCAGAAATACAGGTAGACATTTTAGCCAAATTTCATATTGAATCCGTTTTTGTAGTCATGAATGGAGAAGTATTTCCAACTTCTAAATACAATATTTCTAAAGTGAGCCAAGAAGTACTAGAAAATTTCCTTTACGGCATTGTATCACTAGAAGGCATCAAAAAAATTCAACAATACAAAATACAAAGACAAAATCCAATTACACATGAACCATCCAATTAAAAGCATATTTTGGTTTTGCTTGCTATTGATAGCGAGTTTCCAAACCTTTGCTCAAAACAGCAGCTCACACGCTTTCTCTATAAAGGAATGTGTGGACTATGCACATAAGAATAATGTGCAGGTTAAAAATGCGCTGTTGAATGTACAGGTACAAAATCAAACCAACCGTGACATTACTGCTGCAGCAATGCCTTCTGTAACAGGAACCATTAGCGGAAATGATTTTTTAACCATTCCTACATCACTTTTACCTGGTGAGATTTTTGGGCAACCAGCAGGAACCTATATACCTGTTCAGTTTGGAACCAAGTTTAATGCCAATGCGGGAATTAATCTACAACAATTGCTTTTTGATGGTCAGGTATTCATTGGTTTGAAAGCCCGAACCACAAGCATTGAATTCCAGAACAAAAATGTAGAAGTAACAGAAGAAGCCATTAAGAGTAATATCTATAAGATTTACTACCAATTGGTGGCAAGCAAAACGCAGATTGGCATCTATGACGCCAACCTTGATAGGTTGAACAAATTGTTACACGATACCAAAGTATTGTATCAAAATGGATTTGCCGAAAAATTAGACATTGACAAAATCTCTGTTCAGGTTTCCAATATAGAAACTGAAAAATTAAAAGCATTGAACAGTATTAGTGTTGGCTACTTAGGTTTGAAGACATTGATTGGTATGCCCGTAAAAGATACTTTGGTATTAACAGACCAATTAACGGAAGATAAAATTAAACAAGGCATTGACCAAGATAGCGCTTTTACCTATGATAGTAGAAAGGATTACCAATACCTAAACCTTGGTAAGAAACTAAATGAATTTAATATTAGAAGGTATCAATTGAGTTATTTACCAACAATTTCACTTACTGGTGCTTACACTAAGAATGCACAAAGAAATGAATTTAATTTCTTTGGAAAGGGAGACTGGTTTACTACTGCATTTATTGGATTGAACGTTTCTATTCCCATTTTTGACGGATTCTCTAAAGACGCTAGACTGAAAAAATCTCGTATTGAACTCAAACAAACCGAGAATCAAATTGAAAGCCTGCGCAATAGCATTGACAATGAAGTAGAAACTGCTAAAATGAATTTTGCTGCGGCCATCACTACATTGGATTTTCAAAAAAAGAATATGGAATTAGCTGAGAATGTGTTTAAACAAACCACCAAAAAATTTGAATTGGGAACTGGTTCCAATACAGAAATTACTGCAGCACAAACAGATTTACGCACCGCTCAGGCAAACTACATTAATGCACTCTATGGCGCCATTGTAGCCAAAGTAGATTTTTACAAAGCCGTAGGAAAATTATAAGCCAACAACTAACAATATAAAGATTATAATATGCAACAAAAACCAAATATCCTAGTACTTGCAGCCATACTTCTAATGGCCGCTTGCGGAACCAAATCAACTGATTCAGCTGAATTAAGCGTTAAGAAAAAACAATTAGACGACCTAAAAAAACAACAAACAGAAATTGGCAATAATATTGCCAAACTGGAAGCAGAAGTTTTGAAAATGGATCCTTCTTCTAAAGTTGAGAAAAGCAAATTGGTGGTAACAGCACTTATTGCAACAGAAAAATTTACCCACTTCATAGACCTTCAAGGTAAAGTAGACGCGGTAAATATTTCTTATATCACTCCCCGTGGTGGAGGCGGACAGGTTCGGGAACTCTATATTAAAAAGGGTGACAATGTAAGCAAGGGTCAGTTGATTTTGAAACTAGACGATGCCTTGGTAAAACAAAGCCTGGTAGCCGCACAACAAGGCTTAGAGTCTATTAAAACCCAATTGGCATTTGCAAAAAACCTATACCAAAAGCAACAAAATCTTTGGGCGCAAAATATTGGTACAGAAATTCAATTGATAACTGCTAAGAACAATGTAGAAAATTTAGAGAACCAATTAAAAAGTGCAGAAGAACAAATTAAAGTTACCCAAGAGCAAATGAAATTCACCTCTGTTTATAGCAATGTAAACGGTGTTGCAGATGAGGTGAATGTACGTGTGGGTGAATTGTTTGCCGGTCCTGGTCAAATTAAAGTGGTAAATACTACTAATTTAAAAGTGACTACACAGATTCCGGAAAATTATGCTAACCGTGTAGGTGTGGGTACTGCCATTCAAATTAGCCTTCCCGATATCAATAGAATTTTGGAAGCGAAGATTGGTGTTGCTGGAAAAATGATTGATCCCAACAGTAGAAGCTTTTATGTAGAAGCAAAGATTCCATATGACAAGAATTTTCGTCCTAACCAAATTGCCTTGGTTCGTGTGCAGGATTATCAAGCAGATAATGCAGTGACTATTCCAATCAATACTTTACAAAATGACGATAAAGGCCGTTTTGTAATGGTAGCAGCATCAGAAAACGGAAAATTAGTTGCACGTAAAAGAGTAGTTGTAGCTGGTGAGTTATACGGTAACAAACTAGAAGTGACATCAGGATTAAAAGCTGGCGATGTACTTATTGTTGAAGGTCATCAGAGCTTGTATGACGGACAATTGATAACTACAGACGCTAAATAATACGCGCAATCCTATTTGCGAAAAACCATTAAACTACTCGTATGAGCGCATTAGAAACTATCCAAGGTAAGTTCAAAGAATTTGGACCTACCACCTGGAGTATAAAGAATAAAACATCTATTTACTTGATGATGCTCTTTGTGAGCTTGGCAGGTATCTACCAATTTGTGACACTACCCAAGGAACAATTTCCTGACATTGTGATTCCTACCATTTATGTACAAACCATCTATGTAGGTAACTCACCAAAGGATATTGAGAACCTGGTAACTAGACCCATAGAAAAACAAATCAAGGGTATCACTGGTGCTAAGATTAAAAAATTTACCAGTAGTTCTCAACAGGACTTTTCTGCTATTATGGTAGAATTTGACACTAATGTGAAAACAGACGTGGCATTGCAGAAAGTAAAAGACGCCATGGACAAGGCCAAACAGGATCTTCCCAATGATCTTACATCGCCGCCCACGGCATTAGAAGTAAGTTTTAGCGAACAGCCCATTATGTATGTAAATATTAGTGGTGACTATGATTTACAAAAATTGAAGAAATATGCAGATGACCTAAAAGACAAATTAGAAGACCTGCCACAGATTAACCGAGTAGATATTGTGGGTGCTCCTGAGCGAGAATTCCAGATTAATGTAGACAACTACCGCATGCAAATTGCTGGTGTTACTTTTGACGATATCAGCAATGCTATTCAGCGTGAAAACGTTGACATTTCTGGTGGCTTGTTAGAAGTTGGTTCTATGAAAAGGAACTTACAATTGAAAGGTCAATTGAAAACTGCTTTTGATATTGAGAAAATTATTGTTCGCAACCAAACCGGTGCGCCAATCTACCTCAAAGACATTGCTGTTATCAAAGACACTGTAAAACAGAAAGAAAGTTTTGCCCGTTTAGATGGCAAGAATGTGGTTACCCTAAACATTATCAAGAGAAGTGGTGAAAACCTGATTGAAACCAGCGATGGTGTAAAAAAGATTGTTGAAGACATTAAAGCTTCCTCTTTTCCTAAAGACTTGAAAGCAGTAATTACCGGTGACATGAGTATCAAAACTCGTACCTCTTTCACGGACTTGGTGAATAGCATTGTCATTGGATTTATTTTGGTATTGGTCATCTTGATGTTCTTTATGGGTGTGGTGAATGCCTTCTTTGTGGCACTCTCTGTACCATTGAGTATGTTTGTAGCCTTTGTATTTCTGCCTGGGGCCGATGTAATTGTTGGAGGACACGTTACCTTAAACTTTATTGTACTCTTTGCCCTCTTGTTTGGGCTGGGTATTATTGTGGATGACGCCATTGTGGTCATAGAAAATACACACCGAATATTTGTAGATGGAAAAGGAAAACTATCCGCTACCATTTCTGCAAGAATGGCTGCGGGAGAAGTGTTTATTCCTGTATTGGCTGGTACCTTAACTACCCTTGCGCCATTCTTTCCATTGCTGTTCTGGCCGGGAATCATTGGCAAGTTCATGATCTATCTTCCAACCATGCTCATCTTTACTTTGGCAGCATCCTTGGTTGTAGCATTTATCATGAACCCTGTATTTGCGGTAGACTTTATGAACCATCAAGAAGGGGAAGAAAAAGAACCCAAGTCTGCTATCTTTAAAAAGAAAGGATTCTGGGCTGCTATTATCTTGGGTGTTTTATTAGACTTGATGGGCGCTCCTTTCTGGGGTAACCTGCTCATCTTCTTCATGCTCTTGGTGATTCTGAACAAATATGTATTGGACGATGCTATTCACTATTTCCAAAACCATGCATTGCCTTGGATCATGAACCATTATGAGAGCCTATTGCGTTGGGCACTCTATGGATGGAGACCTGTATACTTATTGTTGGCAACCATTGGTTTATTCTTCTTCTCCTTGTTTTTCTTTGCAGCACGCAAGGTACCGGTTGAGTTCTTCCCTAAAGGAGATCCTAATCAAATCTTTGTCTATGTAAAACTTCCGGTAGGTACCGATGTATTATATACCGATTCTATTACTAAAGTATTGGAAGGAAGGGTTAACAAAGTCTTGGGTACTGAAAATGGTAAGACCAACCCAATAGTGGAAAGTATCATCAGCAATGTGGCTGTTGGCGCAAGTGATCCAACTAGTGGAGACCGCAGTACGCGTTCAGAATTGGGTAGGATTCAAGTGAACTTTGTGGAATTTGAAAAAAGAGATGGCGCGGCTACTGCGCCATTGTTAGATAGCGTTCGCTTAGTAATGAAGGGAATACCTGGTGCGGAAATTAGTGTGAACCAAGAACAAAATGGTCCACCAACTGAGCCACCAGTAAATATTGAAGTATCTAGTGAAGAATTTGACAACCTGATTAAGACAGCCGTTGGATTAAAAAACTACCTGGATTCCATTCAGGTACCTGGGGTTGAAGAATTAAAGATGGATGTGGATTTGTCTACACCAGAATTGACTTTGACTGTGAACAGAGAACGTGCTTTAATTGAAGGTGTTTCTTCAGGACAAATTGGGATGGCTTTAAGAACTGCCCTATTTGGTAAAGAAGTAAGCAAGATTAAAGAAGGAAAAGACGAGTACAAGATTCAATTGCGCAACAATGAATTTCAACGTAAGAACTTGGTAGAATTGTTGAACATGAAGATTAGTTTCCGTGACTTTGCTAGCGGTGGTGCTATCAAGAATATTCCTATTAGTTCTTTGGTGAAGATTGAACCTACCAGCACATTGGGTATGGTAAAAAGAAAGAACCAAAAGCGTTTAATCTCTTTGCGTTCAAACGTACTGAATGGTTATACCCCAACAGCCGTCAACCAAGTGATTGCTGCACATATTGAGAACTTTAAGCAAAAAGCTGATGGCGTAAGCATTAAGCAAACTGGTGAAGGTGAGCAACAAGCAGAAACAGGCGCCTTTCTTGGAAAAGCTTTGTTGATTGCTTTGATGCTGATTCTTTTTATCCTGGTATTACAGTTTAACTCAATTAGCAAACCAGTGATTATCCTAACTGAAATTATATTCAGTGTGATTGGTGTATTACTTGGGTTTGGTATTACTGGTATGGGAGTATCTGTAGTTATGACGGGTATTGGTATTGTAGGTCTAGCAGGTATTGTGGTGAAGAACGGAATCTTGGTCATTGAATTTACGGATGAACTCCGTTCACGTGGTATGAAAACCAGAGAAGCTTTGATTGAAGCAGGTAAGACTAGGATTATTCCGGTATTGCTCACAGCTTTGGCGGCTATTCTTGGATTCTTGCCCATTGCCATTGGATTCAATATCAACTTTATCACTTTGTTTGCAGAACTCAATCCACATATCTTCTTTGGAGGAGATAACGTGGTATTCTGGAAGCCTTTGTCTTGGACCATTATTTTTGGTTTGGCATTTGCCTTCTTTATGACCTTGGTGATAGTGCCAAGTATGTACCTGATCTCTGAAAGATTGAGACGCCCTATGCGCAATATGTATGGCGGACGTTGGGTAAGCATGCTGGGTATTCCACCATTAACCTTGATATTCCTACCAATGATGGTTTGGACCTTATTAAAACATCGTGCAAAACGCATCAAGCGCGCACAAAAATTAAAAGGCGCTAATTCCGTGAACGAATCGTTTATTGGCAGCTGGTTCTAATAATATATATTTTTTAAAAGCCGCTCCCGCTCGGGGGCGGCTTTTTTTTGCCGATTATCAAAAAGGAATTTGCCAGATTCATTAGGCTGAGTAATTTGCTAACAAAAGAAAATTATGATCAATAATCACGAAATAGACTATCGCATTTTTGGAGAAGAAATGCAATACGTAGAAGTAGAATTAGACCCCAATGAAACCGCAATAGCAGAACCCGGTGCCTTTATGATGATGGACGACGGCATTGCCATGGAAACCATTTTTGGAGACGGCAGTAACCAAAGCAATAGTGGTGGATTATTTGGCAAACTCTTAAACGCAGGTAAACGTATATTGGTAGGTGAAAGTTTATTCATGACAGCTTTTACCAATATTGGTTCTGGTAAAAGACACGTGAGTTTTGCCAGTCCTTACCCTGGAAAAATTATTCCGGTGAATCTACAACATATGGGACACAAAATCATCTGTCAAAAAGATGCTTTTCTTTGCGCAGCCAAAGGCGTGAGTGTGGGTATTGAATTCCAGAAAAGACTAGGCACTGGTTTGTTTGGCGGTGAAGGATTTATCATGGAAAAGCTAGAGGGCGATGGTATGGCATTCTTGCACGCCAGTGGTTTTGTCAAAGAAAAAATTCTGCAACCTGGTGAATTAATTAAAATTGATACGGGTTGTATTGTTGGCTTTACCGCCGATGTTGAATACGATATTCAATTTGTAGGAGGCATTAAGAATACCCTATTTGGTGGAGAAGGTGTTTTCTTTGCTACCTTACGAGGACCAGGTATGGTATGGATTCAGAGTTTACCCATTAGCCGTTTGGCGGGAAGAATTCTGCAATATGCAACTACAACCAGAAAAGAAGAGGGATCTGTGTTAGGTGGATTGGGTAATATTTTGGATGGAGATGGATGGAGATAAGGGAAGAGGGAAGAGTGAAGAGGGAAGAGGGAAGAGTGAAGAGGGAAGAGGGAAGAGTGAAAAATTAGAAAAAAGAAAAAAAGAAAAAGAGAAAAACAATGTTAGGAACTGAATTTAGGGAACAGGCCATTTATAGAATGGAAGAGAGTAGAAAGCGGGTATTGGCCTGTTTGGATTTAGTTCCTGAAGAGCGGATTTGGGAACAACCCAATCCAGCACTTAATAGCATGGGTAATTTGGTATTACACTTATGTGGCAATATCACACAATATATTCTAACCACCTTGGGGGGCGCTGCAGACAATAGAAATAGGGATGCAGAGTTCTCCACCCGTGGTGGGATTAATAGAGCGGAATTAAAAGCGCTTTTTGATGGGGTGCTGCAAAAAAGCATTGATCGCATAGCGGCTGCAACAGATCAGGAATTGGCTTTGGTAAAATCTGTACAGGTATATAAATTAACCGGCATAGGAATTATCCTGCACGTAACAGAACACCTCTCTTATCATACCGGACAGATGGCCTTGCTTACTAAATTAATTACTGAAGAAGACCTTGGCTTTTACAAGGGATTAGACCTTAATAAAAAACACCAGTAGTTATTAACTTACACAATTTATAAGATAGTCCCTTTTGGGTGAATAGTTTCCCCAAGCTTAGTACTTTTAAAATTACCCTATGGGCGATATTTTTTGAGTTGGGCAACTGCTTTCTCTAGTGTGGCTTCTTGCTTGGCAAAACAAAAACGAAGTACTTTATTGTCCGTACCCTCTTTGTAAAAAGCCGAGAGCGGAATACTGGTAATCCCATATTCCTTGGTGAGTTGTATAGCTAGGTCTTTATCCGATACCTGAGAAAAATGACCATAACTATAGCACTCAAAATAACTGCCATGTGATGGAATGCATTTGAATGGCGTTTCTTTCATCAGCTCTCTAAAATAATCTCGCTTCACTTGCATTTGTGCACCAAGATCTAAATACGCATTTTTATTGTCCATGTATTGTGCAATCCCCAATTGCTTGGGCGTATCACAACTAAACACATTGAACTGGTGTATTTTTCTGAACTCTTTCATCAGCGCTGGCGCACTAATACAATAACCCAGTTTCCATCCCGTGCAGTGATAGGTTTTACCAAAGGAGAAACAAACAAAACTTCTCTCCAATAGATGCGGGTAACGCAAAATACTTTCGTGTTGCAAACCATCATAGATCAAATGCTCATAGACTTCATCGCTCAAAATCAGGATCTGTGTGTCTGCCACAATGCTACTCAATTCTTGGAGATCAGTAGCGTTCAAAACCGCACCCGTAGGGTTGTGTGGCGTATTGATCATAATCATCCGGGTGCGACTATTCACCCTCTCCCTAACCTCATCCCAAGGAATGGAATAATTAGGATAAGAAAGAGAGATTCTTACCGGAATGGCCCCATTGGTTTCAATATTGGGAATATAACTATCGTAAGCGGGTTCAAAAACTATGACTTCATCACCTGGTTGTAAGACCGTGGTTAAGGCTGTATAAATGGCATAAGTACCTCCGGGGGTTATGGTTAAATCTGTATCAGGATCAATGCTTGTGCCATACAAGGCTTGCACTTTCTCAGCCAATTTCTGCCTTAATAATGGCAACCCTGGCATGGGTGCATATTGGTTCCAATCAGCTTCCATGGCTTTGGCAACCAAACTGGTTAATGTCTTGTCCATAGGAAAATCAGGAAAGCCCTGACCAAGGTTTACCGCAGCGTGTTCCGTAGCCAATTGACTCATCACCGTAAAAATGGTGGTTCCTACAGTGGGTAATTTAGAAGCCTGGATCAAATCATTCATGTAATGGCATTTGCTTATTGCAGCAATTTACTAATATGTACCAACTTGCCCTCATTATCCATCCCTTCTAAAACTAAATGATAGGATTTACTAAAGTCATTGTTGTAAAAATGTACTTTGAATGTTTGGTTGTTTTTGTTGGTATTAATCCAAGGCATCCATAATAAGGTATTGCGCAAATCGGCTGTATTAAAGCCTGCTTGTTGCTCTGCATAATTGGGAGAATAGAATTCTTTTCTAGGTGAATAGCCCATCCATTCTAGGAAGTCTAATCCCTTTATAGATCTAGTTGCGTCTATTCCTTTCTTGGTATAAATAGCAATAGCGCCACCTGCACCTCCACCAAAACTTCCAAAGAATGGGGGTCTAAATACTTTAACATACGCCACGTCACTCATATTGATACTGAAAATTTGTTCGGCATCAGCCTGAAACTCATTTAAGAAAAAATCCGTTTTAGAACCCCGCCATGTTGCAGAAGCATCAGGTGAATTGGGGTTATTGATTTGTAAACCCGCTACCCTACTTTGCAAATAACCCAAGATAGTATTACCACCTTCATTGGCCTGGGTCATATCAAATTGAATGCCATCACTAGAGAACAATCCTGAAGCGTATTTTTGATCCAATTCCTGCATGGGCGATTTTACTTTTGACTTAACTATTACTTCTTTTAAAGTGGTTTCAAGTTTCAATTGTTCCAATCGTTTGGCTTCTGCCGCTATGAATTTTAAAATTCCATTACCCGCTGTATCAATATTAAAATGGGTATTGGCAATGATTCTATTTTTATCCGGTGTATATAAACTGTTCCAAATATTCACTTTGTTCTTGGCCCAAAGTGTAGCTGCATTAAGCTTGTAAAAAATGCGAGTAGTATCGTATAAAATGACATTGGGCTGAGAGAAAGTTCCATCTGGTTGAATGGGCAAAAAAATCATAGACTTAGAAGAATCCTTTGATTGTAAAATTAGGTTCATCAATTCCGCTTTCTTGATCTTGTTTTCAGAGAGCCCTTCAATTTTGCCATATAAAGACAAATAAGCACTGTCTGCCGTATACTTGAGTTTGGGTAATTTTTCAGCCAACACGTTTTCCCAACTAAACCTTCTCCAACCATTGGTTAACATGACTAGATCTAATTGATTGTTTAAACTGTCTTCATCAGCCGTAAAATAATAAGCTGGGTTGTGCACATAACCCTTGATATCGCTGGTAAGTAATAAAGAAGAAAAAATATTGTCTTCCGTAATGCCATTTACATTGCCATCTGTAATAGCCAATGAAAGATTGGCCAATGTGCTGTCTTCTACAGAAATCTCAAATACATTTTTACCTCTTTTCTCTAAACTTAGGGTATCTATTTTAACAGTAGCAAACAGTTGGAATTCTTGGTTATTTACAAAAAACAAGCGTTCACAGATGGGTTGATTATTGGCATCAAACAAAGTAAGTTGAGCCACTCCAGAAGGAAATTGCATGACAGGAATCTTACTTCTGATTGCTGTTTTAGTAGACAAATTAGCTACCGCTTTAAACAAAATTTCTCCATTGGCTTGTGCCAGAATAGTGATTTTCTTCCAAGCTTCTGGAACTTCTACAGAGCGGTTAATTTCAAAACTCCTTTCCAAAGTACCGGGGTGTAAAATCAAGTTTACACCAAGAGCTGCTGCAGTAGGTAATAGGGTTTGATGACCATTCCCCAACTGATCATTCCAAAAGGCCGTATAGATTTCTCCCGTTTGAGGAAGGTATTGGAATGTACCCATACCATCGTGTATAGTAGTAAAACTGGTGATCTCTTCTCCCGCTTTATTTTTAATGACGCCACTAATAGATTCAGGGAGTCCATTCTGGTTCACCGCCTTGAATGCCATATTACAAGGGATTCCAATGACGGTATTGCCGCCCTCTGGTAAAAATTGCACTGTGGTACTTGGTAAAACAGTAGCCGATTTTTGACTATTGGTTAGACTAGAAAGAATAGTGAGTGTTCTCTTAAAATAAAAGGATGAATCAAAATTGCGCATCCAATTGGTATACCCTACAACGGTAAGGGTTTCACCAAAAAATTTATCGGGTACTACCCAATTACCCAATGCTACCCCACTGACAATGGGTGCAGAAATATGTGCAGCAAGTTTACCATTAGCATCATGAACATCAAGGTAAAAATTTTTAGATAAGGTAGAGGGAAGTTGCAGTGAAGTCAAATAAGCTTTGAACCAAATGGTTTGACCCGGTGCATAGCGCTTGTTGTCAAACTGAACATATACTTTTTCAATGGGTTGCTGTGTGGTCCATCTAGTTAACAAACTATCGGGGCCAATGGCTTGGGTTTTGCCCAATAAGGACAAAAACAATAAAGCTTGCAGAAATAGGATTTTATGCTTCATGGTATTTCAACTATTGGAATGACCTGCAACTGTGCAGCATACAATATTAGCATCAAAATTGATGCCCATTTTCAAATCTGCTGCTCTCTAAAATATTTTAAGTGGGGATTTAAAAACTGAGCTTACTAGACAGTCGTTTTAATTCAATCTCGGCCAGTTTTGCGGTATAACTCAAGTTGATCAAACGAAAACTAGTATTTTCAAAACTCTGTTGTGCCTGTTTTACGTCAATGATGGTAGCATTACCCAATTCAAATTTTTGGGTAATCAGGTCTAATAATTGTTGAGACAATTTAAAATTTTCCCTTTCCGTTTTCAGTTGCTCTAGGGTATTGGTATATGCCTGATAGGTTTTCACCGCCCCTGTTTCATAATCCAACAAGAGGTTGTCATAAATGGTCTTAGCAGTTCTGGTATTAATCCCCGCCACCTGTTGTTGCTTTTTTACAATAGATCCATTGTAAATAGGAATCTGTAAGTTCAGGCCAATAAAGGGACCATAGCTCTGGTTCAATAAGATAAATCCTGCTGCGCTGCTTTGGCTAGAAAGGTTAAAACCGGTAGTTGCTCTTAATGTGGGATAACTAGCAGCTTTGGCTTCCTTTTGCAAAAGCTCATTAATATGAATCTGTTGTTGCTGTGCCACCACCAATGGATTCTCACTTAAATGGGAGCGAACAGAATCAAGGCTCAAGGTTTTGTCAATGATAATGGTATCCTTGATTAAGAGGGGTTGATCAGCTGGTTTTAAGAAAATCAAATTGAGCAAGTCAGTTTTTGCTAGGTCAATGGCCAAAAACTGTGTTTGTTTAGCCTGTAAATTGGCATTCAAATCCAACTGTGCCTGAAAAATATCGGCATTATTGGCCACACCTACTTCTTTGCGAACTTCTAAGATGGTCAACTTTTGTCTAGAAACTTCAATGGTACGGTCTAGTGCTTGCAAGAAATATTGCTGACGAACCACGTCAAAGTATTTGGCCATTACGGCCGCAATGGTATTTTGAACTTGAGAAGCCAGTAATTGCTGATTCTGCTTTTCCAATTGACCCAAACGTTCACGAGTAGCTTGAACCCTAAGACCGTTATACAAAAGGACGCTACCCGTTACATTGGCAGTAAGGTTATTACTACCCACATTGTTTCTTTTGGTATCTCGTATAGGATCGGGGAATTTTTGGTTGATGCTGGTAATGGTTTCATTGTCATTGGCACCAGCTGTAACGGTTGGTAAACCACCTGCCACACCCGCACTATTATTGATAATGCTAATATCAAGACTGTTTTGGGCCAGTTGAATATCATAACTATTCTTCAGTGCCTGATTAATGGCGTCTGTAAGCGTAAGCCTTTGTTGCGATATTCCCTTTAATGCAATAGTGCAAAATAGGACCAAAAACAGTTTCTTCATGCTTGTGAAATTACCAATGACCAAACAATGTCTCAAATAAATTACAGCAACGGGTGATTAGCTCACCAAAGTACCTAAATCAGAACCTTCCACCACTTTTAAAAGGTTACCAGGTTCGTTCATATTAAATACAATAATGGGGAGTTTATTTTCCATGCAAAGCGTAAAAGCTGTCATATCCATTACTTTCAGGTTCTTTGAAATGCACTCTTCATAACTAATTTTGTCATAACGAGTAGCTGTAGGGTCTTTCTCAGGATCAGCTGTATAAATTCCATTGACCCTGGTTCCTTTTAAAATTACATCGGCCTTCATCTCTACGGCGCGGAGCGATCCGGCTGTATCAGTTGTAAAATAAGGGTTACCTGTACCGGCACCAAAAATGACCACACGGCCTTTTTCTAAGTGACGCAGGGCTTTTCTACGGATATAGGGTTCAGCTACTTGATCCATCTGAATGGCAGATTGCAGGCGTGTGTAAACCCCAAATCGCTCCAGCATTGATTGCATAGCCATGGCATTAATCACAGTGGCTAACATACCCATATAATCGCCATGGGCGCGTTCAATACCGCTTTCTGCTTCATTCATTCCGCGATAAATATTTCCTCCACCTATCACTATGGCAACTTGAACCCCCTTATCTGTCACAGACTTAATATCTATGGCGTATTGTTCAATAATCTTAGGATTAAAGGGATCGCCATTGCGTTGGTCGCCTAACAAGGCTTCTCCAGAAAGTTTTAGCAGAATGCGTTTGTACTTTGGAAGCATAGTTGCAGTTATTTATGCAAATAACCTTAATTTTTCACGAGCAACCAAAACGGATAGGTAAAACTAGGATTCTATTGGTTCTCAAAGCTGTTTAACCAAATTGATACCGCATTTAGTGGGCGCTTATTATCATCGATAATTTTAAAGGTTTTATCCAAATCCCAAATCATGGCCGGTATGCCAAATTGCCTCATGGTATTCATGACGTCTTTAAAATAATTTTCCCTAAACTTTAAAGGAATACTTGCTATTGATCCTGTTTCGGTACAAATTACTGGAACGTTGTTTATCATCATCCAATCATAAACAGATCTTATTTTGCCCTCTATAAAAGCTTGGTTTGCCTTTTCTGAATAATGTTCATAATTATAAATCATGTCTGAGCTCATTTTCCGTTTTGGCTTTGAAGGCATTTCTGCATTTGAATAAGGAAAAGGAAGATTTGTAATATAAGTTTTATCAAGATCCCAAGCTGCACCTTGGTGCGTAAAAATATATGGTTCAAAAAAATGAAAGGCATAAATTATTTTAGAATCATTAGAAATTACTTTCATTTGTAGCAATGCATTAATCCCATTATAATTAGTAGAACCAATTATCCAATACCTATCCAAATCTTTGGGGCGAAGTAATGCCATCATCCCTCTTTTTGAATTGCGCCATTCTAGAACTTCTAGTCTTGGATCATTATACAATCCAAAAAACAAACGGTCATATCCTTTTCCTTTAAAATGCGCTACTATTTGACTCCACATGGCTGCAATTCTAATGGCTTCTTTTTGTATGTCTTGCTTTTTATAAATGGTTCCAGAATGATACGTGATATTTAAAACCATATTCTTTGATTCAACAAAATCAAAGATTTCTGTTAATACAAACAATAAATCTTTATCTATTTTATTTGTACCCGGTTTAAGATAATCATCAAAAGAAACTGGTAGTCTAATTGACGTAAAACCAAGTTGATGCGCCAAAGAAATCTTATCAATCACTTGTTTATAATTAGCTAATCTGTATGCTTTCTCTTTCCAAAATTTTTCAAAATAGGAAATGTTTACCCCAGCTTTAAAATGATTAGCTACTGCCTCTTGAAAATCCGGGATTCTTACTTGAGCGTTGGTATTGCAAAATAGCAATAGAAATGCAATACAATAAATAGTACGCATGCATTAAATTAAAGTAAATGAAACTAGCAATATTTTGTTTGAATCTTGTGAGAATAGATTCGTCTAAATGTACCGCTCATTTATCATATATGAATTGTACTATTCTGGCATATACTTTCATTAATACTTGTTTTAACTGGTTTTCAAAAAGTAGGTTATCAAGCCAATGTAACATATCAACTAATAAAAATAGATACACTCAGTAACAAAAAAAGGCTGCCTCAAAAGAGACAGCCTATATAAAAATATTTACTAGATATTATCCTAGGGCAACGCGTACAAACTGGGTAACTTTTAAATCAGCGTTTACTGACTGCAAGTATTCACCAACAGTTTTGCCACCGTCTTTTACAAAAGCTTGGGCCAACAAAGTATTCTCTTTAAAGAATGCGTTCAACTTACCTTCCGCAATTTTAGCAATCATTTCGTCTGGTTTGCCAGCCATTTTAGGATCCGCTTTCATGGTTTCAACCACAATAGAGCGCTCTCTTTCAATGGTAGCAGCAGGAATAGCATCTGGATCAACAGCCAAAGGATTCATAGCAGCAATTTGCATAGCTACGTCTTTACCAGCTTCAGCAGCATCAGCAGTAAGTCCTACCAATACACCCATGCGGTTTGCACCATGAATATAAGAAGCTACATAGTTTGCTTCAATGCGCTCAAATTTAGCAACACCAATTTTCTCACCAATAGAAGCCAATTTATCGTTGATTAGGTCAGACACCTTAGCACCATTAACCAATACTTCGTTTAGTTCTTCTGCGCTTTTTACGTTGTTTTCAACGGCAGCATCAGCAATACTTTGTGCAAAAGCAACAAAGTCAACGTTCTTAGAAACAAAGTCAGTTTCGCAGCTTATGCAAACCACAAAACCTGTTTTGTTATCAGCAGAAGTTTTTGCAATGATTACACCTTCTTTGGCTTCACGATCGTTGCGTTTTGCGGCAACTTTTTGGCCTTGTTTGCGCAACCAGTCAATAGCGGCTTCAAAATCGCCATTGGTTTCAGTCAATGCTTTTCTGCAATCCAACATACCGGCTCCGGTAGTTTGACGCAATTTGTTAATATCTGCGGCGGTAATAGTTACAGTAGACATATATAATATGTTATTAAGGTTAAAAAAGATTTAACGGGGGCAATTTACACTGTCAATTAATGCATCCCTGTTAAGAAAAAATGAAGTAGGACTCAATCTATAAAATATGGGTCATTATGCCTTGTTCCAGAGGAGCAACACGTAATGACCCAATCAATTGATGCTTACTATCGGCTTCCACCACCGCCAGCTGGGCGACGGTTTCCACTGCTTGGAACGCGACGCTTTGGTGCGCCACCAGGACCACCAGCAGGTGCACCTGAATTAGCTCCACCACCTCTTCTGCCACCACGGCCAGCTTCAGCTTGTGCTTCAGCTTCCAGGCGACGAGCGCGTGTTTCATTTTCGTTGTTGCTGTCATCTTCACCATCGTCATCTTTAGAAGCTTGACGCTCAGCCAAACCTTCTGCAATTGCTGCAATGATGTAGTTTGTGATAATGGCAATAGATTTGGTAGCATCGTCATTTGCAGGTACCGCAAAGTCAACCTTATTAGGATCGCTATTGGTGTCTACCATACCAAATGTGGTGATGCCCAAACGCTTAGCTTCTGCTAAAGCAATATGCTCATGTCCAATATCAACCAGGAATAAAGCAGCCGGTAAACGACCTAACTGAGCGATACCGCCCAATACTTTTTCCATTTTTTCTTTATCGCGACTTAAAGTCAAACGCTCTTTCTTAGTCAGGCTCTCAGCGCTGCCATCAGCCAACATTTTTTCAATGCTCTGCATCTTCTTAACGCTCTTACGAACAGTGTTGAAGTTGGTTAACATACCACCCAACCAACGCTCGGTTGCATAAGGCATGTTTACTTTCTTAGCACATTCGCTAACTATTTCTTTAGCCTGTTTTTTGGTAGCTACGAACATGATTTTTTTACCGCTTTTGGCAATTTGTTTCATGGCCGCTGCAGCTTCCTGCAAATGGTCTACCGTTTTGTTCAGGTCAATGATGTGAATACCTTTCTTCTCAGCAAAGATGTAAGGCAACATCTTAGGGTTCCACTTCTTTTTCAGGTGACCAAAGTGTACGCCGGCCTCCAGGAGTTGCTGTTGTAATGAAGTGTTATTTTCCATTGTATGAGTTTGTTTAATTGAATATTAACGTTTAGAGAACTGGAAGCTTCTACGTGCTTTCTTATGACCGAATTTCTTACGTTCAACACCACGTGGATCACGCTTCAGTTGACCGGCAGCTTTCAGTGCAGGACGCAATTCGCTATTCACTTCTAACAGCGCACGGGCAATACCCAACTTAGCAGCTTCTGCTTGACCTTTCAAACCACCACCGGCGGCATTGATTACAATGTCAAACTTACCAATAGCTTCAGCAGTTTTCAAAGGCGCTTCTACCTGGTTCTGCAGGTAAACCAGCGGAAAATAGGCTTTATAATCCTTGTCGTTTACAGTGATCTTACCATCGCCCTTGCTGATGAATACGCGGGTAACAGCTTCTTTACGACGACCAACTGCGTTTTTTTGTTTTTCCATTATTGTTTGTTTGGAATGTGTTTAAATTAGAATTTCAGTTCTTTAGGTTGCTGAGCAGCATGTGGATGTACAGCACCTGCATAAACGAATAATTTCTTAACCATTTTGCGGCCAAGTTTGTTTTTAGGAAGCATGCCTTTAACAGCTCTTTCCATTAAAACTTCAGGACGACGCTTGATTAAATCTTCAGCAGCTTCCTTCTTTTGACCACCTGGGTATCCAGTGTAGTTCATGTAAACTTTGTCGTGGAATTTGTTACCAGTCAACAAAACCCTCTCGGCGTTGATGATAATCACATTGTCTCCGCAATCTACGTGAGGAGTGTAATAAGCTTTGTTCTTACCGCGAAGAACAGCAGCAATCTTTGAAGCCAAACGACCTACGGTTTGATTAGTGCCGTCTACAACATACCAATTATGTTGAACGGTAGCCGCGTTCGCAGACTTTGTGGTGAAATGGAGTTTGCTCATAATATTTCTTTTTAAATGACCCGGTGCTATCCCACCGGTCTGATATCCCGATTTATTCGGGGGGCAAAGGTAGGGGCCAATAGGCCGATATTCCAAGCTTTTTGAAAAGTATTTTCACAGACACCTTTGTAACTGATTGATTTTCAATAATAATTTTGAATGATTTTTTAAATTAGGTACTCAAATGCTTGATTTTGTTGGGTTTTAAGCACCTTTGGAAAAAGAATCCATGGGTTTTTGCAAGTATCAGGCCGATGCCATTTTTACCGGAACCGAGTTATTAGGGGCAGATCAAGTCTTGATCATGGATCATCGCGGGGTGGTAGAAGCCATTGTGCCAGCCGCTGAAGCAGGGGAAGATATTCTATACCAAGCGGGTTGGCTAAGCCCAGGTTTTGTGAACGCCCACTGCCATTTGGAACTAAGCCATATGAAGGGGCTGATTCCAGAGGGAACGGGTCTGGTAGATTTTATCATGTCTATCTTAAGCCTCAGGCATTTTCCAGAAGACGAGATTTTGCAGGCCATCAGTGACGCAGAAGCATCCATGATCCAAAACGGTATTGTAGCCGTTGGCGATATCAGCAATAATGCCACCAGTTTTTTTCAAAAATCCAAGAACAACCTAAGCTGGCATAGTTTTCTAGAGATCAGCGGGTTCTCACCTCAGATTGCACAAATGCGTTTTGAACAGGGTCTAGCAGCATACCAGCAGTTTGAGCCCTTGCAGGGCGATGCTTTTCGGTTGAGCACGGCCGCACACGCACCCTATTCTGTGTCCAATGCTTTATGGGAATTAATGGCACCATATTATCAAGGCAAAACCACATCACTTCATAACCAAGAAACCCATTTTGAAGACGAATTTCTGAGTCAGAAAAAAGGAGACTTCACCAGACTCTATGAACTATTAAAAGTAGATACCAGTTTTTACCTTCCCACTGGAAAAAGCAGTCTTCAATCTGTTGCGCATCATTTTGCAGAAGCCAAACAGGTATTGTTGGTACACGATACTTTTACCAAGGAAGAAGATTTGAATTTTATTGCCGCATTGTCTGAACTGCAGCAAACCCAATACCATTTTTGTTTATGTGTGAATGCCAACTTATATATTAATAAAGCCCTCCCACCCATTGAACTATTGCGTCAAAAAAACTGCAGCCTAGTCTTGGGTACCGATAGTTTGGCCAGTAATCACCAACTGAGTATTCTTTCAGAAATCAAAACCATTCAAGCAAACTATCCTCAGATTCCACTTACCGAGATCCTGCAATGGGCTACGCTTAACGGCGCCAAGGCTCTTGGTTTTGACAAGCGTTTGGGTAGTTTTGAAAAAGGCAAACAGCCGGGGATGGTTTGGATTAAGGAAGCATCAATGCCTGACAACCATTAACTTAAACAAGTAAGGTTGATTGAATAGCTTTGAGTAATGGTGTTGGAACTTGTTGTTCTTCTGCAAAGTATTCCCAACTGCTTACTTGAGTTTTGATCTCATGAACTATTTCCGCAGGTTTTTTAATATTCATAGACTTTGCAACGGCTAATAAATCTTGTGTGGAAATCTGATCTCTTTGTCCATTCACACTCAAAGATTGCCTGCTCACCCATGGGCTGCCGGGTCTATACGCATGGCAAATATCATACGCTGGTGATAAATGCCACTCTCCTGATTGATTCATGGTAAAGGCAAAATTTTTGGTATGGTCATCACAGTTTCTAGCAAGCACATTAAAAACCATTCTCCGGAATAATTGTTCCGCTTCAGGATAGCTTAACCGCAACATTCGCATGGTTTGAAACAACTGTTCATAAGAATAAGCATTGATTTCTGTAAAATCCACATGCTGCATACCACAAAAACTCTGAACATGCAATTTGCCCTGATCTGGTATTCGGTCAAATCTTTTGGTCATAAAATGAGCCCTTCCATGTTCTTGTAATAAACTGGATTCCATCATATCAATGCCAGATGCCAACGCCATTTTGTAATAAGCCATTTCTACACGTCCATAACCGTTACTGGTTCCTAGTGGACCATCGCCCAAGCTCAGTTGCGTATCTACAACACCATCAAATTTGATTAACCAGTGGGTGAATCCTTTTGGCGCTTCTGCCTGCCCTGATCTTAGTTCGCCTGTTTGAGCGTTAAAGGCAATCAAAGCCTTGGCCCTTGCTCCTCCTGCTGAAGTTCCAATTTTTAAAATTTGTGCAAGGGCTTTTTGCTCATCCGCTGATAAGTTGGTTTGAAATTCCTTTCTTCCTAGCATAATCTCTTGGGCAATATGTACCAAGTGATTCATTTCAATTTTAGTGGACGCCGCTCCTGCTTGTGGTTCAGCAGGTTCAAATTCCAAGGCACCCATGCCTCGTTTACCAATAAAACAAAGGGTCTCAACAGGGTTTAGGCTATTGGTGGGTCTACCTTGTTGCGCCAACCATGCATTGATAAGGGTGTTTCCATATTTATCTGGAAGCACATCGGACAAGAGTCCTGGTAATCCTTTGAATGTATTGCTTTGGCTTAATTCCTGAAAACTAAAGACCCTGCCTCTTGCTTGGGAAATGGGCATTTTTAGTGGCGCTAAATCTAAATTCTGAGAAAGAAAAGAGGTCTCAAATTCAAAACTTCCTAGATGGGTAGTAGCATCCCATGCAATGGCACCAACCCTTTTGCCCCAAAGATGTATATAGGCAGCATCAATCATTACCAATCTGCATTTGTTGACAAGGAATTATTTGATTGCTTGTTACTGGCTCTTTTTCTTTGGGCCCTTGCCTGTTTTGCCAATAACAAGGGACTTGCTTGAACCGGTCTTTGCAATTGTTTAAAAATAGACAACTGATCTAAGATCCGCAATACTTGAATCAAGGACAAAATAGTTCCTCCAGTCCCTTTCTCCAATAAACTAAGGGTTGACCTTGCTATTCCCGCTTGGTTGGCCAACTGTTCTTGGGTCAAATTTTGAGACAAGCGAGTTTCTTTGATAAAATTACCCAGCAATGCCAAGAGGGCTTGATCACTTAAAGCATGCCATTGTATGGCTGTATGTTCATTCATCATTGACATAGATAAACCATTTGATTGGCTCTTTTGTCAAAATTATGATTTTTGTATGATTATTCAGTCGTTAATTGATTTTTTAATGATTTACGACTGATTTTTCAGACATAAAAGACGTTTTAAGCCATACAAGTTGATTAACCCAACACTTCCTGTAAAATAGGAAGGCTTTTGATTTCTCCAAAGTCCGGAATATGGAGTGATAAAAAGAGTTGGTAAGCGGCTAGAAGTTCTTGACGCAGATGGCGGTTGAGGACAATTTTTTCTAGTTCTGCAGGGTCTTGAATTTTAAGAAAATCAGATGTGGTTTTGGCAAGTGGTCCTTCTATTAAATAAGGATGTAGGGGTTGCTCTTTAATGAACATACCTTCTTGCAAATCAAAGACTGGCGTGGCTGCTGAGTATTCACCTAAGAGTTGGAACCCAAGTTCACTAGCTAGACGCAACATAAAATAAAGCGGAATGTTGGCGGCTACTTGATCTGTGCACTGGTCTAATTGTTTGAGCGTTTCTTCTGCTAGATAAAATAATTCTGGATTGGCTTCGGGTTCCTTGAGTGCGTGTTGCAATAATTCTACCAAATAAGTGGCTACGGTATTGCGCACCACATTAAACAAGACTTGTTGATAGAGATAACTCCATTGATACTCTCGAATAAATTGGAGCTGTTTAAAATTGTTTTGGTACACTTCCATTTCCAACATGGCGCCGGGTTGAAAATAGCTGGCCTTGCCGGCCGATGTTTTACTGCTTTTGCGCACCCCTTTTACAATATAGCTCTGTACGCCAAATAGCTGGGTGTACACCGATGTGATGATGCTGGTGTCGCCATATTTCACGGTACGCAATACTATACCACGGGTGGTGTGGACCATGATTCAAAGGTAGAAGAAAAGTGAAGAGTGAAGAATTAAGAGTGAAGAGTGAAGAGTGAAGAGTGAAGAGTGAAGAATTAAGAGTGAAGAGTGAAGAGTGAAGAATTAAGAGTGAAGAATTAAGAGTTGGGAATAATTTTGATAATCTTCACCGCATTCAGACCACGCATCACAAAATAAGTGAGGTCAAATTCAAACCATTTCTTGGCAAAATTAGCGTCGTCTTTGGCATGATGATGGTTGTTCTGAAACAGTTCTCCCATGAGCAAAATACCCCAAGGTGAGCTGTTCTTGGAATGGTCACCGTTGTCAAAATTGCTATAGCCATATTTGTGACCACACCAGTTAACCACGGCACCTTGAATAGGACCCATCATAAAATGAATGGGCAATAACAAAAACCACCAGGCATTGGGGGCAAAATAAATATAGAAAGCAGTGTAGGCTGCGCCAAAAGCTAGACGGGTTAGAATATGGTGTCCAAAGCGGTCCAATTTGTCCCAAACGGGTAGGTATTCTTTGGTAAACTGCGCATCGGGTAGGTTCTTGCCCGTGAGAAAACCACGGAAAATGATGATAGTATGCTGCATCATATGATACACGTCTTTGAAAAAATGCGGGGAATGCGGATCCTGCTCGGTATCGGAATACACATGGTGCATGCGGTGCATGACCCCATATGCCCTAGGTACCAAAAAGGAAGAACCTTGTACCAACCAAGTAGTTACATAAAATACCTTTTCCCAGTTTTTGCTGGTGGTATACATTTTATGAGAAGCAAAACGGTGCAGGAAAAAACTATGGAAAAACAAAGACAGAAACCAATGGCTAAAAAAGAAAATCAAAATGGCAAGCATAGTCGAAGGAGTTCTTTTAATCACTAAAATAGGAAGATAGGGGTAAAACCTATTTAAAGTACAAAACCTCCCATTAATTGCTGAAAATCAACGATTTTATTAAACAGTTCCCGTGAATTGTCTCAAAAAGCGCACATCATTCTGAGAATACAGACGCAGATCGTTCACCTGATATTTGAGTTGGGTAATTCTTTCTACACCCATGCCAAAGGCGAATCCGGTGTATTTATTTGAATCAATGCCAAAATTATCCAACACTTTGGGGTGCACCATGCCGCTACCCAAAATCTCTACCCAACCGGTATGCTTGCAAATATTGCATCCATCGCCACCGCAGATTAGACAGCTGATGTCCATTTCTGCACTAGGCTCCGTAAAAGGAAAATAACTGGGGCGGAAACGCACTTTCACGTCTTTGCCAAACATCTCTTGTACAAAAAAGTAAAGGGTCTGTTTTAGATCGGCAAAGCTCACGTTCTCGTCTATATAAAGCCCTTCCACTTGGTGAAAAAAACAATGGGCGCGGGCCGATATGGTTTCATTCCGGTACACCCTTCCCGGACAAATTACGCGGATGGGTGGTTTTTGGGTTTCCATAACCCTTGCTTGTACGGAGCTGGTATGGGTACGCAGCAACCAGGCAGGGTCTTGGTTAATATAGAAAGTATCCTGCATATCGCGGGCGGGATGGTCTTCAGGTAGGTTCATGGCGCCAAAATTGTGCCAGTCATCTTCTATTTCAGGACCTTCTGCCACGGCAAAACCCAAGCGTTTGAAAATAGCAACTATTTGATTGCGCACTAAATTCAAAGGATGACGGGTGCCCACAGCAATGGGATCGCCCGGCAGGGATAGGTCAATGGCAGCAGTAGCGGCTCCATCACCACCGGTAGCGTTTTCTTTGAGGGTCTCAAATTTGGTCTCTACCAAAATCTTGAACTCGTTCAGGATCTGACCAAATTCCTTTTTTTGGTCAACCGGCACGTTCTTCATCTCAGCCATAATGGCTTTAACCAATCCCTTTGTACCGAGCCACTTGATGCGAAATGCTTCTACTAAATCGGCGGTTCCCGCTACTTCAGCAGCCACTTCTTCCTTATATCCAGCTATTTTTTGCAATAAAGCTTCCATGTTGCGAAGATAACGATTGACAATAACTTTCCATTAAAACACAAAATTTCCGCCATCGGTGGGCATTCCATACATTTGTAGATGAATTTTAGTGATCAGATGGAATATAATACGGACAGAAACCTATTGGGAATGAAGGAATACGGCCGCCACGTACAGAAGATGGTGGAGTTCCTTTTGACCATTGAAGACCGTGAAAAGCGTCAACTTCAAGCACAGTCTGTGATTGAGCTGATGGGCTTTTTGAACCCTCACTTAAAGAACGTAGAAGACTTTAGACATAAACTTTGGGACCATTTATTTTTTATCAGCGATTTTAAATTAGAAGTTGATAGTCCTTATCCTATTCCACAAAAAGAAACTTACAAACAAAAGCCAGATCCAATGCCTTATCCCAAGCGTCATCCAAAATATGCGCACTTGGGTAAGAACCTAGAAGTGGTGATAGACAAGGCTTTGAAAGAAGAAGATCCTGAAAAGAAAGCTGGATTTGCACACGCCATTGCTTATTATATGAAGCTAGCATATAGCAACTGGCACAAAGAATTGGTACACGATGATTCTATTAGGGCTGAGTTGAATAGCATTACCGGCGGTGAACTAGAATTTAGTAATACCCCTTATATCAAACACCGCAACCAGAATTTTGAACGCGATGAATTTCCGCGCAACAATGGTGGTGGTAGATGGCAGCAAAACTTTGGCGGACGCAATAATAATAACCGTAATGCGGGTGGACAGAATAGGAGCAATAATCGTCCTAACAACAACAACCGCAATGCGGGTCCACAGAACAGGGGAGATAATCGGGGTAACAATGCCAATGCACAAAATATCAGCAATCCTGGAGGCGGCAGACCCGATTCTAGGGGCGGTAATTATAAAAAACGCTACTAACAAAACAGCAATCCCAGATGAGCAGTTTTGAAGTGATTGGAGGCAATCAACTCAAAGGTTCCATTGAACCCCAGGGTGCCAAGAACGAAGCTTTGCAGATTATCTCTGCCGTACTGCTCACTGATCAGTTAGTGACCATTACCAATATTCCAGACATTCTTGACGTAAACCTGCTCATAGAGTTATTGGAAGATATTGGTGTCAAGACCAATCGCGTAAGCCGAGACACTTGTACGTTTCAGGCTGATAATATTAATGTAGACTTTCTAGCATCAGAAGCATTTAGAAAAAAAGGCGGAAGACTGCGTGGCTCTGTGATGCTTGCTGGGCCAATGCTTGCGCGATTTAAACGTGCCTATATTCCCAAACCAGGCGGAGACAAAATTGGCCGTAGGCGATTAGATACCCATATCATTGGATTTGAAAAATTAGGCGCCAAATTTGAATACGATGAGGAGCATAGTTGTTTCCGTTTAAGCTCTCCCCAATTAAAGGGATGCTTTATGTGTTTGGACGAACCCTCTGTTACCGGCACTGCCAATATTTTAATGGCAGCTGTTTTAGCGCAGGACACCACTACTATTTATAACGCAGCATGCGAACCTTATATTCAACAACTTTGCAAAATGCTGACCCGGATGGGTGCACGTATCAGCGGCATCAGCAGTAATTTATTGGTGGTTGAAGGGGTTGAAAAACTAAGTGGTACTGAGCATCGCATGTTGCCCGATATGATTGAGATAGGCAGTTTTATTGGACTAGCCGCCATGACCCAAAGTGAGATCACCATCAAGAATGCGGGTGTGGAACACTTAGGCGTGATCCCTGAAAAGTTTCAGCAACTGGGTATTCAATTAGCCATTCAGGGCGATGATATTTATATACCTGCACAAGATTCCTATCAGGTGCAAACCTTTATGGATGGGGGCATCCTCACCATTTATGATCATCCTTGGCCAGGTTTTACCCCAGACTTATTGAGCATTGTGATTGTGGTAGCTACCCAAGCCATTGGATCTGTATTGGTGCACCAGAAAATGTTTGAAAGCCGCTTGTTTTTTGTAGACAAACTCATAGACATGGGTGCGCAAATTATTCTCTGTGATCCGCATAGGGCAACGGTCATAGGGCTTGGACGCAAACAATCATTACGCGGCATTACTATGAGTAGTCCAGATATTCGTGCGGGTCAGGCATTGTTAATTGCAGCACTCAGTGCCGAGGGAAAAAGTACCATTCAAAATATTGAACAGATAGACAGGGGTTATCAGCGCATTGATGAACGCTTACGCGCACTCGGTGCTAATATTAAAAGGGTTCCTTAGTTTTTATTGCAAACAAATAAGAAAGCTCGGTTGGGATAATCGCGCAGCATCTGCTGCATCTTCATGGGGTTTCTAATAATCTTGTATCTGTTGAGGTCTATTAGCTCATTGGCTTTGCAAAACTGGTCCCAGCACTCAATATTGCTCAGCACTTTGTTCAAGCGCAGCAATTGCGTATCCAACTCCTCCTGTGTTAGTGGACCCTGATGACTCAGGACCAACAAATCCCTGTTTTTTGCACTCATAGCTTATTGCCTTTCATTCCATTTATGGGGCGGACAACCACATCCATTGGCTCTTCTACTCTTAGCAGAAGCGCAAGAAACGCTGACCATTGAAATCAATAACAGTAAAACAATTAATTGGTTTATTTTGGGACGCATAATAGCACTAAATTCAGGAATCGGTCTTAGAAAACCAATCAAATATTTCAATTGTTTGATAATATTAACATAGAACGCGTACTGGTTGCCCCACTGGATTGGGGGCTTGGCCATGCTACGCGTTGTATTCCTATTATCAAAGCCCTTCAGGAATTAGGCAAGACCGTATTGTTGGCTGGCGATGGACCCCCTGCCCAATTATTGCAAACCGAATTTCCGGCGCTGACCCATTTACCACTTAAGGGTTACCAAATTAGTTACGCCAAAACCGGATGGGGGTTACCTTGGCAAATGTTGTCACAGGCACCAACTATTTTCCAGACTATTAAAGATGAGCACGCATGGCTAGATGCCATGATAGAAGAACAGCAAATAGACTTGGTTATCTCCGATAATCGCTACGGGCTTTATTCCAAAAAAATTCCCTGCGTGTTGATCACCCACCAGCTCGCCATCAAAATGCCCTTTGCATGGCTAGAGCGGCATGTACAAAAGATTCACTATTCACTAATTAATCGCTTTCATACTTGTTGGGTGCCGGATGCCAAGGGCCCACAGAATCTAGGTGGAGATTTATCACATCCAATGAAAATGCCGGCCATACCTGTGAAATGGATGGGGCTGCTATCGCGATTTGAAAAGTTAAATCAATCTTCGGATTCTTTTAAATACAAATATTGTTTTTTGCTATCAGGACCTGAGCCACAAAGAACATTATTAGAAACAATCATTTTAAATAATATCAAAGACGTCCTTGAACCGATGGTCCTTGTTCGTGGATTACCATCAACTTCCGATTCAAAACAAATAAAAAATAGTTCTCTAAAAATTCTCCATCACTTACCGGCAACTGAATTAGCT
Organism: Bacteroidota bacterium; assembly: GCA_947460595.1. GTDB lineage: Bacteria > Bacteroidota > Bacteroidia > Chitinophagales > Chitinophagaceae > Sediminibacterium. The sequence goes on from CANHGS010000003.1 coordinate 218,635, forward strand.
CAAGTAATTTTGTCTAGCGAATGGATCATTTGCCGTAGTGGCTATTCCACATTAATGGACTTAGCGGCGTTGCGTAAAAACGCCATTTTGATTCCCACACCTGGGCAAACCGAGCAGGCATATTTGGCGCAACAATTAGCTGCACAGGGTATAGCAACTACTGTTGCACAAGCAAGATTTTCTTTAAGCGAATCCATTGCGCAAGCAAAAAAATTAAGCGCGGATTCAAGGGCTTCAAAAGAATTACCTTTTTTCAACACAAATATGTTGCAAGGATTGCTCTTGGCAATAGAAAGCCTGTAGTTTTGTGGCCGAATGGAAAGAAATACCAAGGCTCACTTGGCAGTATTAGGTGCCAATATCATTTTTGCCATTAGTTATTCTGTTGTCAAATACCTCACCCCTGGCGTGATGCATCCTTATGCACTTAATGCCGTTCGGATTTTGGTGAGTCTGGTTTTTTTCTGGGGTCTCTTTGCGCTTAAACCCTCTAGGGCTGGGATTGATAGAAAAGATATTCCCCGTTTTTTGGCCTGTGCCGCCACGGGAGCCATGATCAATCAATTGATGTTTATCAAAGGCGTGTCTCTTACCACACCCATTCATAGTTCCCTGCTCTCACTTTGTACACCCATCTTTATTACATTTATAGCAGCATGGCTGATCAAAGAAATGTTGAGTTGGCTGAAAATCCTGGGATTGGTATTTGGCGTAGGTGGATCACTCTTATTAATCCTCACCAAAGAACAACAGACAACGGTTGGTAGTAATATTATTCTGGGCGATGTTATGGTCATGATCAACGCCATTTCTTATGCTTTTTATTTGGTCATGGTGCGTCCCTTGATGGCCAAGTATTCCGCCATACATGTTTTGCGTTGGGTCTTCACTTTTGGTACGGTACTGATATTGCCCTTTACGCTGGGCGATTTTGTAGACACTGATTGGTCTGCCTTTGCCTTTGGACACTGGGTAGCACTGGCATTTATAGCCATTGGCGCCACCTGTTTGGCTTATCTGTTTAATGTGTACGGGATTTCTGTGATTGGACCATCGGCCACCGGCACTTATATCTATACCCAACCCATATTTGCCGCTATTATTGCTATCTTGTTTGCGGGTGAACATTTTAGTTGGATCAAGTTATTAGCTGCTGCCTGCATTTTTACAGGAGTCTTTTTAGCCAATTATAAACGAAGTGTTCCAGAAACCGTGGTGGAAGATTAACCGACTCCCCCCTAACAACAAACCTACCCATTTTCACATCCCACTCCCCCTGTCCACAAACCTACTCATCTTCACAACCCACTCCCACTGTCAACAAACCTACTCATCTTCACAACCTACTCCCCCTACCCATTTTTTGGACAGTCAAAGAACCAGAACAATTTTTCAACCTCCGCAAACTCAGTCCAATATTTAATGGGAATATTGATGGCGTAGATGCCGCAAGTGGGCATATCATCAATACGGGTATCGGTGAGTTCGTTTACAAAATCAGTGATGCCGGGGTTATGAGAAAAAATGGCAACTGTGTTAAGCTTGTCATCCAGCTCTCGAATAATCTCATAGAACACATGAGCTGGGGCATGATACAATTTATCAAAACTGATAATGGCCGTTTTTTTAATCTCCTGCGATTTGGCAAAATATTCTGCTGTACTAAAAGCCCTTCTAGCCGTACTAGAAACAATGGCGTCCAGTTTGATGCCCCTCTCCAAAATCCGATGCGCCATTTCAGGGGCATCGCGCTCACCACGTTCATTTAGCGGACGGTCAAAATCGCCCAATAAATTGTTGTTCCAACTGCTCTTGGCGTGGCGGATAATCAATAATCGCTTCATGCGGAAAAGTTACAATAAACTAGACTTACATTTGTATTCATGGCAGCAAAAAGAGTAGGTCTTGCAGAATTTTTAACACTGGCAAAAACACATCCCTTATTAGATGTGCGCAGCCCGGGTGAATACCTACACGCGCATATTCCTGGTGCACTAAGTCTACCCCTGTTCAGCGATGAAGAAAGAAAAGTGGTGGGTACGGCTTATAAGCAACAGAGCAAACAAGTAGCCATTAAAATTGGTCTGAAATATTTTGGCGTGAAAATGGTAGAGATGGTGGAGACCGTTGAAGCTATGTTTAAAGATTTGAATCCTACAAAATCAGGATCCAATAAATCATCTTCCCAATCATCTAAAATAAGTCCTCAGAAATCAGATCAAAGCTCCAACACCAACATTCCTTTTTCTCAATCATCCCAAACCACCCAATCAACATTAAATACACCCACATTTATCTCAAAAATTGTTTTGGTGCATTGTTGGCGCGGGGGTATGAGAAGCGCCGGTGTGGCCTGGTTGCTGGATTTGTATGGATACCAGGTCTATACCTTGCAAGGCGGCTACAAAGCATACAGGGGTTGGGTGTTGGAGCAATTTGAAAAAGGGTATCCCATACAGATTTTGGGTGGATACACGGGCTCAGGTAAAACCGAAGTATTAAAAGCACTGGCCAACAAGTCCGAATGCGTAATAGACTTAGAAGGATTAGCTGGACACAAGGGTTCTGCATTTGGGAATATGGGATTGCCCTTACAACCATCGCAGGAGATGTTTGAAAATAAATTGGCTCAGGCGTTAGCAAATACTTCTCAAACAGAAGATATTGAAAAATCCTCTCCAAGATGTATATGGATGGAAGACGAGAGTCAGCGCATTGGAACAGTAATTATTCCAACAGTCTTGTACCAAAAGATGCGAGAAAAAAAAGTCTTCTTTTTGGATATTCCTTTTGAATCAAGATTGGATTATATCTGCATTCATTATGGAAAGTTTTCAAAAGATCAGTTGATCAATGCCATCATACGAATTAAGAAAAAACTAGGGGGCTTAGAAACCAAAACTGCTATCAACGCTTTGGTAGAGGACGATGTTCGCTCATCCTTCCGCGTACTCTTGCAGTACTACGATAAATTATACAGTAAGGGACTTGAGCGCAACCGCGAAAATCCCAGTTCACTAGTAACCCGCATAGATGCTCCAGTGGTGAATGACCAGGCCAATGCAGCGTTGGTGCAAGCTCAGCAATAAAGAGTTAAACAGTTTCCTCAAAAGAAAATTCAAAATATATTCCAAAACTGTTGGGTCTGCAAAGAAACTAGGAAGAAAATTCGGAAGATCAACATCAGAGAATGCCTGACTTACCTGAACTAATTGGAATTTTCAAAAATCTACATCACCCACTCGGCGTATCTGCTAAGTAGAGGTGGGTGACCACAGTCATTTTTTGAACTTTTAAAAAAGGGTCTTTTTTTATACTAGATTGAGTATAAATTGAAGGCCAATTAAAATCTGAGTTTTGTACCAGTCTTACTGAACCAATTTGGGAAATTGAAAAGGGTTAATTGATAATTATACCCCAAGGGTACACTAAAGAAATAGAGCGTACACTAAATAATAGATCAGTAAAGAAATTTAATTATCTAACACCTAATCAAGTGCTACATCAAAAAATTGCACTTATTGCTTGAACTTTCAACCTAATCAAGTGCTACAACAAAATTGTACTTATTAATTGAACTTTCAACCTAATCAAGTGCTACATCAAAAAATTGAACTTATTAATTGAACTTTCAACCTAATCAAGTGCTACAACAAAATTGTACTTATTACTTGAACTTCCAACCTAATCAAGTGCTACATCAAAAAATTGCACTTATTGCTTGAACTTACATTTAAAAAAAGGAAAACAAAAATAGTAACCTGTTCAAATCAAATACAAAATGTCAATTCCTTCTCAAGCCACTCTAAAAAATCAAATTATTTATAAGAAAATCTCGGAGAAAATGACAGGCTATTTTTATACTCGTTCTAGTATAAAAATGGGCTAAAATATTTTTTCTCAAAAACTAAGTACTGTGAGCGGAAGTAGCGCAGTGTTAAAAGCTCAGATTTTCAGTTTTGGATTTAATCATGCTTGGAAATAAAAAGATTTTATGGTGAGCCCGCCCATATAGCTCATCACAATGACAACTAACCAACCCACGGCCGTTAAAATACCGGAATGCTTATAAGTGCCTACCAGTGCGGATTTTCGAGAAACCAATAACATAATGGCTAGCGCAATGGGTAGGATCAGCCCATTGAGCGCGCCAACGGTCACCAGAATCTTTACGGGATTTCCAATGATCATAAAAGCTAGGGTAGAAAAGACAATAAATCCGCTAATCAACCAACGTTCGTTTTTGGCAATCCATGGATGAAAGGTTTTTAAAAAAGAAACGGAAGTGTATGCGGCACCAACCACTGAAGTAATAGCAGCACACCACATGACTACGCCAAAAAATCGATATCCCATTTCTCCGGCAGCTGCGCGAAAAACGGATGCTGGTGGATTACTCATGTCTAATTGCACGCCCTGCATAATCACACCAAGGGCTGCTAAAAACAAAACAAATCGCATCACTGCAGTGACCAAGATTCCTGTTACGGCACTCTTATTTACAGATGGCAATTGGGCTTCTCCGGAAATGCCCGCGTCTAATAATCTATGCCCTCCTGCAAAACAAATATATCCACCAACAGTGCCTCCTACAAGGGTTACAATAGCCGTGCTACTGATGATCTCGGGTACAAAACTATGTTGTAAAGCATCGCCCAATGGTGGATGAGAACTGAATGCCACATAAATGGTGAGTAGGATCATGAGGATACCCAATAGTTTGGCAAAAAGGTCCATCATCTTACCCGCTTCTTTCATCCAAAAAATCATGAGCGCAATCACGCAACTAAACAAAGCGCCATACGCCGTGTCCATGCCCGTTAGTACGTTTAATCCTAAACCGCATCCACCAATATTGCCAATATTAAATGCCAAGCCACCCAATAAAATTAATCCGGCCAATAGATAACCCAAACCGGGCAAGAGTTCGTTGGCCAAGTCTTGGGCGCGTTTTCCCGTTACCGCCAATACGCGCCAGATATTCATTTGCGCGCCAATGTCTAACAAAATAGAGATTACAATCACTAAGCCAAAACTGGAGAGTAATTGTTTGGTGAAGACCGTGGTTTGTGTTAGAAATCCTGGGCCAATGGCCGATGTGGCCATTAAGAATGCGGCTCCAGTTATAGCTGATGCGTTGGAAACTTTTTTCACTTCTTGGGGGAGACTTTGGGTGATTGAATGTTTATGTCAGCAGATGTTAGGGCCTGATTGATTTGTTGGGCAAATGAAACTGCATGAGGGCCATCGCCATGTATGCAAATGGTTTCAGCTGATAAGGAAACTATTTTTCCTGAAACTGCAGTAACATTTTGTTCTTGAATCATTTGCAAGACCTGCGCTAAAGAACTGGCTTGATCATGAATCATGGCATTTGGTTGACTACGGGGTGTGAGGCTTCCATTGTCTTGATAGGTTCTGTCTGCAAATACTTCTGAAACCGTGCTTAATCCAAGGGCTTGCGCTTCACTGATTAAATAACTACCGCTCAATCCATAAAAAATGAGTGCGGCGTCAAAATCTTTAGCTGCTTGGCATATGACGCGAGCCATAGTTGCATCGCGCGCAGCCATATTGTATAAAGCCCCATGTGGTTTTACATGGTGCATGGCCACGGATGCTTCTTGCGTAATTCTTTGCATGAGTGCCAGCTGATCCCAAATCAATTGATAGAGTTCCTTTTCACTCAACTGCATTTCTGTGCGTCCAAAATTTTCCTTGTCTGCAAAGCCGGGATGCGCGCCAATGGAAACGCCGCTCTGTTTGGCCAGTGCAACGGTGGCGCGCATGATGGAATCATCGCCTGCATGATAGCCACAGGCAATATTGGCACTACTGATCAGGGGCATGAGCAGGGCGTCATTGTCCATACCTTCACCCATATCGCAATTGAGGTCAATTTGTTTAGTCATTAGAAAGGTATTCCTGTAAGCGGAAGTTACAGGCATTTTTGAGTTGGCGCAAATGCTTTTCTTGTGCCGCATACAAGGATTCGGCTGTGTTTAAGTCTATCAATTGAAAGCGAATACTGTCTCCGGCATTCAGCTGCGCCAAACTTGGTAGCGATACAGATGCCACATGACCCAGTCTAGGATAACCCGCCGTGGTTTGGTGATCAGCCATCAGCAAGATCGTTTGCGCATCTTGCAATAATTGCAGGGTACCAAAACCTACTCCAGATGAAAGACATTCTTTGTACTCATCCAAATGCACAGGTGCAGATTGCAATCGATACCCCATTCTATTGCTATTGGTGGCAATTTGAAAGGGTTCATGAATCAGGCGTTGTTTGGAAGCATCATCTAATAATTCGTGTTCTGCCCCTGTAATCAAGTAGCAAGCACCTTGTGGATAGAGTTCCCGCACATTGGCTGTCCAAGGCATGACCGCGGGTTCTTCTACTTCATAAGAAAAGGGTTTGGCAAATGCTATCCAGTCTCCTTTTTGCAAATTGCGTCCTTGGTATCCGCCACGAACCGCAAAATTATTGGTGGTCTTGGACCCCAACCATTCATCTGCTTCAAAACCGCCCTTTACGCTTAAATAACATCGGGCACCAGCAACGGGTTTATTGAATTTGATCACTGAACCCGTTGGTACCAACATGGGTTGGTTCAAGGCTATTTCTACGCCGTCTAGGGTTGCTTGAAAATCCGCGCCACTGAGCGCTATCAATGTGGGAGAGTTAAATTCCAATTGTGGCGCGGGATAGTGCATCTCCATGACCACTGCTCCGGTTGGATTACCCACTAAAATATTGGCCACTTGCATGGCAACGCAGTCCATTGCGCCGCCGGGTGGTATACCCAAGTGCTGGAAGCCAAATCTACCGGCGTCGCGCAGACTATCTGCCATCCCTGATTTAATTACGCGTACGCCCATCAGGATGGATTGTTTTTGAGTTGATAAAATTGGTTAATGCTAATGGCTTCAAACTGTACTTGGTCACCCGGTTGAAACAAACTGGGTTGATCATCATTGGCTCTAAACAAAGTCATAGGTGTTTGGCCAATCAACTGCCATCCCCCCGGGGAAGCAAAGGGATAGATCCCCGTTTGAACACCAGCTATCCCCACCGATCCAGCTGCCACAAGAGTGCGCGGTGTCTGCTTGCGCGGAGCCACAATACGCTCATCCAAACTACCCATATAAGCAAAGCCCGGTAAGAAGCCAATCATATACACCCGATAAGGTATGGCCGTATGAATGGCCACAAATTCATCCAATTCCATTTTTTTCACCTCACAAAGCTCCACTAAATCAGGCGCCAAACTTTGGTGATAGCAAACCGGAATGCGCAGTTCTCTGGTGCTAGGCAAAGCCAGCAAATCCAATTGCTGCAAGGCATTGGTCAGGTACTGTTCCATGTATTGATAAACTGAAACATTACCCGCCCACTTTTTAATCAATGCTGCGTCATAGACCAAACTAATGGTGGAATAAGCTGGAATAATGTCTTTGATCCCATGCAGGTTTTCTTCTTTGAGCCAATAAAACAGGGCCATTACTTGGGCGTTGATCTCATCCTTGATCAAATTTCCAAAGTCCAATGTGATGGCTTGGTCTCCAATGGGGTAGATCCTATATGGGAATGGTTTTTCCACGCTACAAGTTAACCCTAAGTTGTCAGAACTGAAAGCGGCTATCTTTGGTTCAACATTTTTTTTCTATCCCATACAACCCTTTCCTACAAAAAAGCATTTAACTAATAAAGCGGCTGATTGATGGAACTAGCAAAACTGCTACAAGAATGCAAGGAAGAAAGGCTAACGGCCCAAAGATGGCTGTTTGACCGATTTTCTACCAGCTTCTTTCTGCTTTGTAGAAGGTATTTGCGCAACAATGAAACCGCTGAGGAATGCATGATGAACGGGTTCTTGTGCATCTTCAAAGCCCTCCCCAATTTTGAATACCAAAACGATGGAGCAGCTATTAACTGGATGAAACGGATCATGGTGAATGAGTGTCTGCGCAGTTTAAGAAAAAAAGAGCCCATGCTCTTGGTAGCAGAGGAATTAGCTCAAGAGGTTCCCGTGGCAGACAATGCCTTGGATCAATTGGCGGCAGAAGAATTGTTTCAATTGATTACGCAGTTGCCCATTGGTTATAGAACGGTGTTCAACTTGCACGTGATAGAGGGCTTGAAGCACGGAGAAATTGCGCAGGAACTAGGAATTACAGAAGGTACCAGTAAGAGTCAGTTAAACAAAGCTAGAGTGCTCTTGCAACAATTATTAGCAGCAAAAAATAGGGAAACAAATGCACAAAGAAAAACCAAATAATCCCTTAGCTGAAAAGCTAGATGGCATGAATAGCCTTCCGGAAGGATTTGGCTTTTCTGCCAATCGGGTATGGGATCAATTAGAACAAGAATTACAAATCAAAAAGCCAAAACCAATCATGCTTTGGTTGCGCTATGCTGCCGCGATAGTCTTACTAGCAAGTGCCGCAACAATTTGGTTCTTGCAAAAAGAAACAACTATACCAACCAAATCTTCTACTAAACAAACAATTACAAAAACATTAGTAGTTCCTGCATCAGGAAGCAAAATAGAAGCGCCTGAATTAATCGCAAAAAGGGAAATGCCTGTGAAAAATAAAGTGTTGGTTTCAACTAGCATGGCTCTTGAATCAACTGCCCTTGTTCAAACAAGTATTCCTATAGAACCAAGCCCTATCATGGATTCCATTCAAACAAACGAAACCATCGCGGTAGCAATTAGTAGTCCTGCAGTAACTACAAAACCCGCTTTGAAATCAAATCCAGTTCGTAAAAAATATCCCGTAGTGCATTTGTACGATTTATATCGGGAACCCGAACCCATCTATTCCAAATCAGCACCTAAAAGAACCATTACAGAAACAGATGAAAGCCCTGTTGCTCCTGTAGAGACCAACAGAAGTTTCTGGCTTCCAAAACCCAAACCAGTGATTATTACCTCATTAACAGACAACCAATAATGATGAAAAAACTATTCTTATGCTGCCTGATCATCTCAGGCTTAGCCAGCGGCTTGTTGGCTCAAAACAGAACCTATTATGCAGCTCCCATTAGTAGAGAAGACGCTAGCTATAACTACCCCAGAATTACCCAAGGGAAAGCGCATTTTAGTTTTTGGGGAATCCTTAAAGCAAATAATATTAATGGTACTATGATCTTGGACTTAAACAATATCAAACACCTCAAATACTTACCAAATCTAGATTCGTTAGTTAAAGCCATTCAACCCAGTTTAAAACCCCTTTTGGATTCTTTTAAAAACGATGCATTCAATAGACGGATTGATTATTTGTCTAACACATTGAATCCTCAGATTCGGATCTTGAATTATGACAAAGCCCCCCAACAATTTGTCATCAAAGAGGGTGCCATGAATGAGTTAAAAACTACACAGGATACCATTCGCATTAAAGCTTATGTACAAGTATCAAAGGAAGACGTATCGGTTTATAATGATACCCGATATAATGCCAGTAACAAACCAGAAATGCAACCTTTTTATATTGCGCTAGTCTTCAACAATGCTAGTGATTTGTATAGTTTACCCGAGAATAGTTTGCAAAATTGTATCAATAGACTCCACCAAGAACTTGGACCCGACTATATTGCCAATGCCAATCCTAAATCCAATTATAGTGCGTCATTTGCTATGTTCAATGGAAAAATGTTTAGCCCAGGCAAAGTAAAATGGATTAAAAATCCAGGTCAGGTGCCTGAACTAGTCCCCAATATTTATGCAGGTATGCAATTTGCCAAAGGGGTTTTTGTACCATCTTTCTCTGCGGGAATTAGATTTACATCGGACAATAGAAGCAATAGTACCAGTAGGTTATACGCCATGTGGGAACCCCATTTCTTTTTTAGTAAGGATTTGTTGAACAATGTGATTACAGAAAGGAATGATTTTTTAACGCTTCGATATATTCACATAGAAAACAAACAAGCGGCTTTTGACTTAGTGGGTAATGTTTCCATTGGTTATTTGGTGAGCAGAAAGGGCAATTGGTTTGAACCCAATACTTATAAAGTAGGCATTCCCGGCGTAAGAAGTGGCTGGTTGCAATTAGAACCCGAATTCTTTTTCCATGGATTTCTAAAAGGGGTGAGCCCGTCTATCAAGTTGACCATACACTACGAATAGGTTTTTTGTATCTTTCGTGCAGAAGTAAAACTCCTGCAATGAAACAGATGACCCTCTTATGTGCATTGGTATTTTTGGTGGTAAGCCAAATAAGTGCTCAACCCAATTGGTTGCGTTATAGCGCCATATCGCCCGATGGCAAAACAGTAGTGTTCACTTATAAAGGTGATCTCTATAAAGTAGCCAGTAGTGGCGGAACAGCCGTGGCACTCACTAGTCATGAAGCCCATGATTTTATGCCTGTATGGAGTCATGATGGCAAACAGATTGCATTTGCTTCTGATAGGTATGGCAATTTTGATATCTATACCATTCCTGCAGAGGGTGGTGAAGTAAAAAGACTCACTTACTACTCTACTCCGGAATATCCTTATGCATTTAGCAATGATGACAAGCAAGTTATGTTTGGATCTGCGCGTCAAGACGCAGCCAGCAATAGAACTTATCCAACAGCGTCACAGCCTGAGCTCTACGCCGTTTCAGTAAACGGTGGTCGTGTGAATCAGGTTTTGACTACGCCTGCAGAAGACGTGAAATGGAGCAAGAACGGACAGTTGATGATTTATCAGGACAAAAAAGGTGGAGAGAATCAGTGGCGCAAACACCATGTATCGGCCATTGCGCGCGATATCTGGGTGTATGATAGCAAGGCTGGCACGCACAAGAAGATCACCAGTTTTGCTGGAGAAGACCGCAACCCCATTTTCACAGATAATGACAAAGCCTTTTATTATTTGAGTGAAGAGAGTGGCAGTTTTAATGTACACAAGATGAGTTTGGAAGGTGGCAAGAGCACGCAGGTCTCTAGCTTCAAAAAACATCCGGTACGTTTTCTGTCTAGTTCTAATAGCGGTACACTCTGCTATAGTTATGATGGAGAACTCTATACCCAAGAACCTGGGGCTAAGGCCAATAAAATCAATATTCAAATTATCAGTGACGCCAAAGCCAATAACGAACGCCCTGTTCCAGTCAATGGTGGGGCGCGTGATCTAGCCGTATCGCCCAATGGCAAAGAAATTGCCTTTGTGTTTAGAGGAGAAGTATTTGTATCAGCAGTAGATGGTGGTGGTACCAAAAGAATCACCAATACCGCAGAGCAAGAACGCAGCGTAGGTTTTTCACCCGATGGAAAATCATTGGTTTATGCTAGTGAGCGTGGCAATAGTTGGAAGATTTATCAAACAGAAATAGTAAGAAAAGAAGAACCCTACTTCTATGCATCCACTTTGCTCAAAGAATCGGCACTAGTGAGCAATGAAAAAGAAAACTACTTGCCCGCTTATTCTCCCGATGGAAAAGAATTGGCTTTTATTGAAAATAGGGCAACGTTGAAAGTATTGAACCTTGCTAGCAAACAAAGCAGAACCATTTTAACCGATAAGGAATTATTTAGCTGGGGCGATAATGACCAGAACTTTGAATGGAGTCCCGATGGCAAATGGTTTGCTTTTAGTTATGCCGTAGAAGGTGTTTCAAATTCTGAGATTGGCATTATTAGCACCGATGGTAAGGGTAAGATTTTTAACGTAACAGAAAATGGTTTTAATGATGGCTCACCCAAATGGGCTATGGGTGGAAAAATGCTCTTGTATGAAACCGATAGAGATGGTTTGCGGGCCAAAGCCAATAGCGGCGGTAGTCAGAGCGATATTTATGCAGTGGTGCTGAACCAAGATGCTTGGGATAAATTTAGACTCAGCAAGGAAGAAGCGGCATTGTTAAAGGACCAAGATGAAAAAGCTGCTAAAGCCGATACCAGCAAAAACAAAATGAAAAAAGACAGTCTGATCAATATTGAATTTGACGGACTTACTTATAGAAAACAAAAACTCACTATCCACTCTTCTAGCTTGTCCGATGCCTTGGTGAGCAAAGACGGTGAAAACTTGTACTACTTAGCAAGATTTGAAAAAGGCTTGAATTTATGGAGCACCAATATTAGAACCAAGGAAACAAAAATTCTCTTGCCACTCAATGCCAATTCAGGATCACTGACTTGGGACAAGGATCAGAAAACTATTTTCTTATTGTCTGATGGATCCGTGAGTAAGATTGATCCAACCAGTGGAAAAAGAGATGGCATTTCTATTAATGGAGAAATGCAATTAGACGTGGCAGCTGAACGCAAATTTATGTTTGAACATATTTGGCGCAGAACCAAGACCACTTTCTATACCGCTTCTTATCATGGCATTGATTGGGATAGCTACAAACCAGACTATGAGCGTCATTTGGCACATATTGGCAATAACTATGAGTTCACAGAATTACTCAGTGAAATGCTGGGAGAACTTAATGTGAGTCATAGTGGAGCTAGTTATGGTGCCTTCAATCCTAATGCAGACGCAACTGCTTCTTTGGGTGCCTTCTATAGTTATGCGCATAGTGGCAATGGGGTAAAAATTGATGAAGTAATTAAAGAAGGACCACTAGACAAAGCAGGCTTTGGTATTAAAGCAGGCATGATCATTGAAAGTATTGATGGAGAACTCATCACGCCTGAAAAAGACTTGGCCCAATACCTGAATAGAAAAGCAGGAAAAAATGTGTTGATTACTGTTTTGGATGCTGGCACCAAGAAGGAATTGATTGTAAAACCCATCGCCCTTGGCGAAGAAAATAGTTTGCTCTATAAACGTTGGGTACGCAAGAACCAAGAAGAGGTTGACCGTTTGAGCAATGGTCAGTTGGGTTATGTGCATATTCCTGGTATGAACGATGGTGCATTCCGTGTAACCTATGAAGAAGTGATGGGCAAATACGCCACGCGCAAAGCCATGGTGATTGATACCCGCTTTAATGGTGGTGGAGACCTAGTGAGTGATTTGGCTGCCTTCTTAACGGGTAAAGCCTATATGTACAATAGCAATGACAAACGCATAGTCAGTTATGAACCTACTTTCCGTTGGACAAAACCTTCTATTGCGCTGGCCAATGAAGCCAATTATAGTGATGGTCATTGTTTTGCCTTTGGTTATCAAAATTTACAGATTGGTAAACTAGTAGGTATGCCTGTTCCTGGCACTTGTACTTTTGCAGGATGGGAATCCTTGCAAGACAATAGCATGCGTTGGGGTGTTCCACCAGTAGGTGTAAAAATGATGAATGGACGCTACCTTGAAAATTCACAAACCGAACCCGATATCAAATTGATGAATGAATTTGAACAAGTGATCAGGGGTAAGGACCAACAATTGGAAGCAGCTATTAATGCCATGTTGAAAGATTTGAAATAAGATGAAGAAAAAAGAATTTCTGGCGCATTTGCCCATTTGGACCCTAGTAGCTCCCATTACGGGATGGCTCTTTTTTGCGGGTGAAAAATTTGACTTAGGATTTATATTTCTATTGTGTCAAGGCGTGGCAATCATTGCTGCTGTATTGGCTGCGGTGCACCACGCAGAAGTTTTGGCGCATCGTGTGGGAGAGCCGCTTGGGTCTTTATTATTAGCCGTATCTGTTACCACTATTGAAGTGGCATTGATTGTTGAACTCATGCACACGGGTGGAGCTGACGCTTCTGTGTTGGCAAGGGATACGGTCTTTGCTGCAGAGATGATTATCATCAACGGCATCATTGGTCTTTGTTTGCTCATTGGCGGATTAAAACACCGAGAACAATCCTTTAGTTTAGACGGTGTGAGTGCCTCATTAACGGTTTTGGTAGCCATTTCAGTACTGACTTTAATACTCCCCAATTTCACCACTAGTATTCCCGGACCTTTTTATAGTGCCAAACAATTGGCATTTGTAGCTGTAGTATCATTGGCCTTATATGGTACTTTTTTAGCCATGCAAAATGTACGGCATAAAGACCATTTTATTTCAAAAGAGGCTGTGGTGAATCATCCTCGTATGGGCAAACCCAGTAATCAAATTGCAGGTATAAGTGCCGTGCTATTGTTGATTGCCTTGTCTGCCGTGGTATTATTAGCAGAAGCATTGGCTCCTGAAATTGAAGAAAGCGTTGTTGCAGCGGGTGCTCCAAAATCTATTGTGGGTATCATTATTGCCATGGTAGTTTTATTACCAGAAGGCATTGCTTCTGTTCAAGCTGTTAGAAAAAACAACTTGCAAGCAAGTTTAAACTTGGCACTTGGGTCGGCCTTGGCCAGTATTGGACTAACCATTCCAACTGTGGCGTTTATTTCACTCTATATGCATTTACCACTAACTCTAGGAATAGATACCAGATCAACCGTTCTCTTTTTGCTTTCCTTGTTTGTGATTATATTATCTCTCAAAACTGGAAGAACTACCTTATTACAGGGAGTAGTGCTCTTGGTTATTTTTGCCGTTTACTTGTTTACCACCATTGTACCTTAATAAGGAAGAAGTAACCTGCCTAAGAGAAAATAAGACGCCGCCTCATATTAAATTAGTAATTAAAAGGTCTTAGCAATTTCTTTATAGGTATATGGTAATACCATCTGGAATCTGTTATAAGAAGATGGGGAAATATTTTTCTTATCAAAAGGCACATAGTTTACATACTGTTTATTAGCACCGGCCACTCTTCCATATTTATAGTCATAAGTGAACCAGCCATCAGGCTGTAATTTCACTTCTTGTATACTAGTATTGGGGATTGTTATAAAAAATTGATTCTTTTTCTTTCCAATATTATTCACTAATTGGTTGGTTCTTAATGCTACAAAAGCTTCTTTTGCGGTTTCCACTGCGGGATCTATCAATTGAACATGTGCTGCTAAACATGATCTGTATCTATACTCGTTATTAAGTTTATAATTATAAAGCTCTTTGAGTACTTTGGCAATAGTATCTCTCATATACGGATAATGGGTACATCCTAAGATGAGTGTATTCATGGGTTTTTCCATTTTTTGTTGCAACATATTTTCTAGCAAACTAACAAGGTGATATCGAACATAGTTTGATGGGTCATTTAGTTGCATGTCTAAACAACTACCCTTATTGTCATACTCACATAATAATTTGTTATTGGTCTTATCAAATTGATAAGCTGACAACAATGTTGTATCAATTCTATACAAGCTATTTTTAACAGAAGGTCCTTTATAATCGGGTCTTGCTTTAGTAATGGTATCAACAAAATAACTCCAATCACGATCAATACTTTCCGCTAATCCTGAACCACCTTGGCTAACAATAGATAATTCAGACATGCCTTTTAATTTAGACATGGATTGTAAAGTTCTAGGATATCCATTAGATGCAACAGTTCCTGCGGTAGCAAAAACGCCGATTGTGCCTGATCCATTTTTTTGCTGATACTCAAGTGCTGCTTTTGAACCCGCATCAATCACACCAAGTACTGACACATTATATCCTTCTTGTTTTAATTTTTTTCTAATGTCTTCTAAGGCATAAGCTGTTGCCGTATTACAGGCTAGAACAATCATTTTTACTTCAGATTTGGCAACATCTTTTTTCAAAAAATAGGCCATATTCTTAAAAATATGCTCCTTTAATAACTCGGTCTTATTTTCAGCAGCATAATTACCATAAGGCATATTTGCTTGATCGGCTAAGTATTGAAAATATTCAGAGCTAAAATCTGGTTTACCATCTGCTCCTGGCTTACCAGTAGTATTATTAAAAACATCTAAGGTTAGCATTGCTTCCATAATGGTTAGACCACCTGTACCTGAGTCAAAGACCCCAATTGGCAATGCTTTTTTTTGAATAGGTGCTAATTGAGCATGAGAAATAATTCCAATTAGCAATGTTACTGTTAATAGATATATACGATATTTCAAACTAATCCAATTTTTCTGTAATTAATCAATACTAAGAATAATAAAAAGCTTAGCGTTTTAATATCCAGCTACAGAATCGTCTCCCCTTCTATCTGCAGCAGCTTCAATTTTTTTGTTTCCATGAATATAAATCAATTCTGTTTTACCAATAGAATTTCTATTGGTTAATTTATAACCCATTGAATTGAGTGAGGTTTTTAATTTATCAGGAAACCCTGGCTCAATAAATACCTCATCCGGTAAATGCTGGTGGTGAAATTTTGGTTGATTAATGGCATCATCTGTATTCATATTAAACTCCAAAACATTCATTAATGCTTGGAATACGGATGTAGGAATTGTTGTTCCTCCAGGAGTACCCACAACAATTACTGGCTTCCCATTTTTAGTGACAATTACTGGACACATACTACTTAGCATTCTTTTCCCGGGCTGTATGGAGTTTGCTTCTCCGCCTACAGCGCCAAACATATTTGCCACTCCTGGTTTAACGGAAAAATCATCCATTTCATTATTCAATAAAAATCCTGCTCCTTTTACAACCGTTTTACTTCCATAACCCCCATTCAAAGTAGTTGTGATACTCACCATATTTCCTTCTTTGTCATAAATACTAATATGGGTGGTTTCTTCACTTTCTTTGATGTCACCTGCTTTTACTTGACTACTTTTACTGGCAATACCAGGAGTAAAATCTGACATTCTTTTTGAAATATACTGCTCATTACTAAGCGCCTTGATTGGAACCTTCCAAAAATCTGGGTCACCCAAATGCTCGGCTCTATCCGCGTAAGCCCTTCTTTCTGACTCAATCATGATTTGCGTAGCTTCTGGAGATTGAAATCCTTTTTTAAGTTGCTGGGTATTTTCAACCATCTTCATCATTTGCAAAAGGATGATACCACCACTGCTCGGAGGTGGGAATCCATGAATTTGATATCCTCCATAATTAAAAGAAAGTGGTTTCCTGATTTTGGCTTGATAATTTTTTAGGTCTTCAACGGTGATAATGCCATTACCTCTTTGCATTTCTTCAGCAATGAGTTTGGCTGTTTCTCCTTCATAAAATCCCTTAGCCCCATTTTCTTTAATTCTGGTTAGTGTAGCTGCCAGTTCGGGTTGAAACAAAGTATCTCCTGCTTTCCATGCAGCAGATTTTACAAAAGCAGGTGAATAACTATTGTTTTTAATAAATGCTTTCTGATTAGAATTTAAACTATTGGCTTCTCTTTCAGTAATAACATATCCATTTGCTGCTAGATCAATGGCAGGTTGAATTAAAATTTTAAAATTTAATTTAGCAGCAGGTAAAGTTGAAAAGATACCTGCTATGGTTCCTGGAACCCCTGATGCCAAACGGCCATTTTGCGAGAGGTCTAGTTGTGCATTTCCGTCCTTATCTAAATACATATTCTTAGAAGCCCTGCCAGGCGCTACCTCTCTGTAATCAATAGCTAGAAATTCATTAGTTGCTTTTTTAGCAATTAAAAAGCCGCCGCCGCCAATATTACCCGCTGCTGGATATACAACTGCTAATGCTAATTGAACAGCAATACCTGCGTCAAAAGCATTGCCTCCTCTCTTCATAATTTGAGCACCAATTAAACTGGCAAGAGGATGAGCGCAGCTTACTGCTGCATTTTGATAAAACTCATGTTTTACCTGTGTGTAATGATATGGATCAACTTCCTTTCCTGCACCTAACCAAGGAGTTTGTGATTGACTAAATACTTCTCCAATACCAATAATTACAAAAAAAATGATTGAAAATACGCTGTTCATTAATATACGTTTTCGCCGGGATGATAACTCAATTCTTTATTTTTTAAAACATCTGATTTATAAAAATTAACCGTTTTAAATTGATGATTAATATAACCATTTGCTTGGTCTAAGAAGTGTTTAGAACTAGGATTGGAACTATTTCCACCAGTATATATAGATTTTGCTTGTAGCTTTTTTCCAAATGATACAACAGCCACAAATGTATTTCCTGTTGTACCATATCTAACCTTAGATGTTTTAGACTTTTTACTTGTATAAGCATTTAGCGACCCCATGAATGATGGAGTAGCGGTAACGGCTAAACTAGGTAACAAGTCAGAAGCTTCTACTCCAGATGCATTTCTTTGAAAACGATTGATTTTTCCCCATGGAATATTCCATCCACTCCAATCCTTCTGCAAATCGTTTAGCACACTATCAAATAAAGCCAATTGAATCTCAGGAGTTACTTCACTTAAAGAAATATTAGAACCATTGCTAAGCGGATAGGATTGCTCGTTTGTGATAGGCTTTTTTAATTTAGTCATATTCAACTGCAATATTTTCTCCATCCATAGCACAGAGAGCGTTGTTGCAACACTTGTGGTGTCTGAATTAAAATTCCAATTGCGTAAAACTTGTATTGGTTCCTCTCTTTTATCTGATTTACCAATTGCATCATAAGATTTTACTAATTGAGGAATGAACTTTGCAGCATTTGCTAAATAGGGACTATGAGACATTTTTAGTATTGTATCAAGTGTAGCATTTGAAATATTATTTAATTGTCTTATTGCATTTACTGCTCTTGGGGTATGTCCATCAGGGAACATATACAATGGCTTTTTAAACATCACAGAATCAAACTTACCAATACCATATAGCGGTGTTGAATTACAATTTTGTACCCAGCCATTTTTAGGATTAACATAATTGGGTATATCATTTAACGGGTGAACCCCTTTCCAATTAGTTTCAGACTTATTGCCAGGAACGGGTAGCGTCCAATCAAATTTTGTATCTCTTATTGGAACAAAATTTCCGTGCCAGTATCCAATATTTCCAGTCTTATCAGCATAAATGGTATTGGTTCCTGTCATCACTCTCTTGTCTAGCCAACTTTTAAATTCTTTAAAAGATTTGCTTTTAGTGATATTCCAATGAACATTGAGTAGTTCAATGTTCTCATTGATGGTTTTAGCAGCAATCCAATTTCCATTTCTTTTAGCTACTACAGGTCCGTGAGCAGTTTTATACGTTATAAAAGATATACTGTCTTTACCTGAAGCGTTTTTAAAATAGATAGTTTTCTTAGAAGAATCAATAGGAATCCATTTCTCATCGTACTCATAATAGTGTTTCCCATTCTCTAATTTCACGGTTTCAGTATACAAGTCTTTGGCATCAGATAAAGTAACGGTATGCATCCAACCGCAAAATTCATTGAAACCCTGAAAAATGCTAAACTCACCTAGAAATGGTGCTCCGTAAACATTCAAGCCTTCATTACTAACTAATTGAACTTCTATTCTGTTATAAAATTCTGAATGGGGATTTATCAATAAAATAGGACTCTTATCCTTTGTGTTCATGCCACTTATTGCCCATCCATTTGAACCATCGTGTAAATCTTCCTTCAAAAAAGTTTGCAGGTTTAATGCAACTGTTCTATCTGAAAAAATTGGATACATGTTTTTGATATCCGCCTCAGTAAGATTTGAGTTTGCAATTGAAGGAATATTATTTAGTAATGGTACCCAAGGTTTAATCCTATTCAAAAGTTTAGGCTTAGTATTGGGATGAGTTAAAATATAATAATTAATTCCAGCAGCATACGCGTCGCATAATTTTTTAAGATAAGGAGAAGTCTGTTTATAAAGTTTCTCGGCCTGTATAGTATCTATATAAAGTCTTGACCATAAATCTTTATAAACAGACGTTTTTCCCTGAACTTCTGATTCTCTTCCCATTCTTGAAATGATAGCATCCTCCACTTTACTAAAATAATCTTCGCACTGAACATACATCATCCCAAAAACAGCTTCCGCATCAGTATTGGCATATATATGAGGAACCCCCCAATTATCTCTAATAATCTGAATAGCGTTTGCTTGTTTTATCCATGTAGATTTTTCGTCTTTGGTAAATGCCTGTGCAAATGCCATCACAGAAAATATGGAAAATATAAAAGTGATTATAGATCTTTTCATTCAAGAAATGTATTATCCAATTAATTTATTATATAGCGCTTCGTTATTAGGAATAGGCCAAATATAGTTGCCATCTGAAGGGTTAGAAGCTGGAACGGGTGTAGAACCTGTTGGCGTTTTAGCTGGTATAGGCAAACCTAATCTCATTATATCGCCATTTCTGATGCCCTCACCAAAAAATTCAATTCTACGTTCAGCTATAATTTTATTTATTAAATCTGCCTTGCTACTAGGTATAAAAACTGTAGTTGCATCCGATCTTCCTCTAACTGCATTTAATAAAGCAGTTGATCTTGTATCTAATCCATTTAAATTAGCTAACGCTTCTGCTAAATTTAATAAAACTTCAGAATATCTAATAACT
Source organism: Bacteroidota bacterium (assembly GCA_947460595.1). Taxonomy (GTDB): domain Bacteria; phylum Bacteroidota; class Bacteroidia; order Chitinophagales; family Chitinophagaceae; genus Sediminibacterium. The sequence continues at coordinate 238,859 of CANHGS010000003.1, forward strand.
GGAATATAATCTGTAAATGGAGTACCAACTACAAATTTAGTACACCAAAAACGACCTTTGTTTGTTCCAGAAGGAGTTGTGAATATAAAATTTCTTCTCTTGTCTGTTGTCTTCCAAGTTGCATCACTTACAATACCTTGTTCAAATACATAAAACTGTCCAGTACCCGCGGCTCCTAAACCTGTACCATCTGCTGAATTGGGCAAAAAATTAGTTGCTAAAGAATTACCCGGTGCATCAGCAGCTGAAAATGCAACGGAAAACATAGATTCTGTAGAAGTATAAGGCGATTTAAAAACTGTTGTGATATCAGCAGGCAAAGAATGAGTAGTTCTCGTTGCATTTGTTGTAGTAAAAGGAGCTGTTGTTGAAACAAGTTTATTTGCTTCTACTGTAACATTTGTATAATCGCCCATTGTTAAATAAACTCTCGTCTTAAATGCAATAGCAGAATTCTTATTTACTCTTGTTGTATTTAATGCAGCACTAGCATATTTTGAAGGCAAATTATTCTCTGCAAAATCCAGATCTTTAATAATTTGTTGATATACTTCCGCTACTGTGCTTCTAGCTAAATTATAATCAGCAAGTCCAGTATTTCCTTTTAACCTTAAAGGTAAACCAGGGTTTTTGCCCGCATTATTTCTATATGGCTGTGCATATAATTGTAATAATGAATAATAGGTAATCGCTCTTAAAACTTTGGCTTCTGCTGTATAATTATTATACAAGCTATCCCCGGCAGCTTTCCTACCCAAGGCATCCATGCCCTCTAGAAATACGTTACAAGCATTGATAGCTTGATAGGCTTGTTGCCACACAATATTAACATCAGTAGTACCTGCGTCTGTGAGCATCATATAGGTTAACCCACCTTGAAGTGGATTTTGGTTGGTGCTAATAAATTCTCCTGCTCTAGCTTCACTATAAAGTATATAATTACTTCCCCATAAACCTGTGCCTTTAAATGTAGCATACAGCCCATTAACTTGGTTTGAAATTCTGGCAGGAGTTTCAAATGCTGAGGCGCCGGCAATTAGTGTAGTAGGAACTGGGTTTAAGTCTTCGGTCTTAGTACATGAAATAGCAAATACAGCAACCATTAAAAGAAGACCAAAATATTTTATGTTTTTCATATCTGAATTGTATTGAGATTGATGATTAAAGTTTTTTATTACTAAAAATTCACTTTTAATCCAATGGTATAAATTTTTGCATTTGGCATCATATTTCTATCAAAACCTTGCGTTGCAGATGAGTTATTTTGACTAGTCACTTCAGGATCTGCTCCTGGATATGGAGTGAATATTAATAGGTTTTGGCCACTTACAAATATGCTCATATCAGCAATTTGCAATTTTTTTGCAAATTTTTCAGCCAGTGCATAGGATAATGTTACAGTCTTTAATCTAATATAATCACTAGAATAAACATTAGCTGAGATTGGTAAAGAGTAACCCCAAGAGGTAAAATCACCATCTTGCACTTTAGGAACATCAGTTATATCCCCGGGCTTTTGCCAACGATTCAAAACCAGTGTGGAGTTATTCATGAATCTAAAATCCATTAACGTACCCTGTGTTCCATAGTACATGTAACCACCAAATTGGTAAGTAAATAAAGCATTTAATGACCATTTTTTGTAATTAAATGTATTTGTTAAACCACCATATATTTTGGGTGTTGTATTTTTGTACACAACCGCATCAGATGAAGTTGAAATTGCAGGTGCTTTTGTGCCGTCTTCATATTCCCATTGACTCTTTCCATATACAGGAACTTGCTCGTATAAAACTTTCTTACCATTCCCGTCTAAGAATATTCTTCTGCCTGTTTTAACATCAACACCATCTGTTCTTATTGCATAAATCATACCAACAGAGTACCCAGGTAAGGTAATAGAAACACAATCGGTTGAACCACCAACATTCCCAAAAAGAATATTAGGGACCTCAGGAGAAAGAGAAGTAACCATATTTTCATTAAATGAAAAATTGAAATTGGTTGACCATGTAAAATTTTTATTTTGAACTGGAACAGCATTAAGCGAAACTTCAATTCCTTTGTTATACATGGAACCTACGTTTGATAATACGGAATTTACTGGTGAACCGGGTAACCCCGCTGATGCCGGTGTTGGTACACCAAAAATTAACCCATCAATATTGTTCTTATAATAAGAGATATCTCCAGAAAACCTTCCCTTTAACATAGAAAAATTAAATCCAATATCAAATTTCTTACTTGTTTCCCAAGCTAAGTTCTCATTACCTGCAGATGAAAAGAATAAGCCAGGTAAGCCACCATATAGGTTAGCTGAATAATTCGTGAGCGATGCGTAATCACCAATACCACTTAAATTTCCAACCTTACCGTAACTTGCTCTTAATCTAAAGGCTTCAAATACTTTTGAAAGTTTAGAATTAATAAAGAAGTTTTCAGTTGTTAAATCCCAAGCTCCAGAATAGGAGTAGAATAAACCAGACTTATTGTTTTTACCTAATAATGATGATTCATCATTTCTAACACTACCTGTTAAGAAATATTTCTTTTTATAATTATATTGTAATCTACTAAAATAGGAATTGAAATATTGGTAATAAATTTGGTTTGCTGTATTTGATATTACAATATTAGAAAATCCACCTTGAATATTTGAAAAGAAGGGATCGGACTGGTTTGATCTTAATAATCCAAATTGATCTCCGTTTTTACTTTGTTCCTCTTGACCTAATAAGAAATTAAAAGAATGATCATTGTAAGTCTTATCGGCAGTCAAAGTATTGGTTAAGGTATAGCTTTCTCTTTTAGAAGATATGCCAGTAGCACTTCCTAGTGCCGTATTTCCTTCATTCGTTCTTGGATCAAAATACCTATTTGTTCTACTACTGATATTATCAACCCCATATAAAGTTTTAAAAGTCAACCATTTTGTTGGCTTAATCTGCGCATATAAATTAGATTGAATAAAATTATTAGCAGTATTATCGTCATTAAATTCTAAAGTAATAACAGGATTGGTATAACCCATTCTTGTTTGAGATGTTAAATGGCCTTGATTATCCATTAGGGCCAAGTTTAAACCGCTCACATTATAACTACCATCTTTATTATAGGGCCCAATAATTGGTGCCGCAACCAATGCCAATCTGTAAGCAACTGAATTTGCTGCTGTTGAGCTAACACCATTACCAGTTGATAAAATAGCAGTTGTTTTATTATCCGTATAATTTGTTTTAGAACCAATAGACAACCAACTATTTATTTTATGGTCTATATTATATGTAACAGATTTTCTTCCATAATCATTTCCTTTTACAATACCTTCTTGACTAGAATATGAAACTGAAAAGAAATATTTAGTACTTGTGTTTGCCCCAGATAAACTTATAGAATGTGTTTGACCATTAGCTTTTCTAAAAATATAATCATACCAATTAGTTCTCACAATATTACCATCGGGACCAATTGAGTTACCATAATAATTTGTAGTTGCGTTATACGTTTTGGCATTAACCAACCCTTCATTTTTAATTTCTAAATATTGATCGCCATTCAAAATTTCTGCTAAACGTGTTGCTTCACCAGATGAAAATGTAACATCTAAAGCTACTTTTGCCTTTCCTGACTTGCCACTTTTAGTGGTAATGAATACAACGCCGTTTGCACCTCTACTTCCGTAAATACTTGTGGCAGCGGCATCTTTAGCAATATCTACAGATTCTATATCATTGGGATTTAAAAATGCCAAAGGATTATTTGATGCATTTCCTCCCACATTAATATCCTCTACATATACAGGAACACCATCTACCACCACAAGCGGATATGAGCTTAATGATAAAGAGTTTACACCTCTAATTCTAAATACAGGTGCTTGGTTTAATACGCCTGCATTAGCAATCATATTTACACCAGTAGCTCTACCATTTAATGATGCCTCAAAACTTTGGATAGGTTGATTTGCAATTGCATCACCTTTAACCGTACTATAGGAACCTATATTTTGTCTCCTTGTAGAAGTTCCATAACCAACTACAACTACATCATCTAAGCTATTACTGGTTTGTTTTAATACTACATCTAATTTATTGTTTGCTACTACCTTTAATTCCACAGAAACATACCCAACATATGAAAAAACCAATACGGTTTGATCAGAAGCATTTTTTATTGAGTAGGAACCATCTGCATTAGATTGTGTTGCACTTGTTGATCCTTTTACTTTAACTGTTACGCCTTCTAAAGGCTCCCCTTTCTCGTTAACAATTTTACCAGTAATTGTTTTATCTACTTCAGGAAATTCATTTGATTTTACTGGAGTGATAATAGTACTGCTTTCAACTACAGAAAATAAAATCAGTCTTTCGTCTACTAGTTTGTAGTCAATATTATAAGACTTTTTTAAGTCGCCAAGAAAATCAGAGATGGTTTTAGAATTGGCTCTATAACTGATAATCCGGTTTGTATTAATAGAATTAGAACTAAATGTGAATTTTACACTAGTTTGTTTCTGAATTTCATTAATAACAGTTTTCAATTCCACTTTTTCTAAACTAAGAGAAAATGTTTTTTGAAGAATAACTTGACCTTTTGCTTCACTTGCAAAAAGGGTTCCCGCAAAAATGACAGATATGAGTAATTGAATAATTGTAATTTTCATAGCTTTCATAATTGAAGCAACTAATTGTTGCCTTTTGTTCATAATTAAAATTTATTTAGTTCAAAAAATGGATGCCGTTAATTCTTATATTTAATGATTAGTTACAACCTTTCCCCTTTATCAAAATTTTAGTACCATTTACTTCAAACTCTGAGTTTGTGGCGATACATATAATTTTAAGCGCGGAAAACAAATCAAGATTTGTTATATCACCTGTAAAAACACAATTGTATAAAGCGGAATTTTCAACAGTTATGTCTATCTGGTATACTTGTTCAATTTGATCAAATACAGTGTTTAATTTTTGTTGATCAAATAATAACAAAATGGGTTCTATTAGTTCCGCTTCTTCATTAGGTACAACCTGAACTGGACGGTTTACAATTGTAGTTTCAAATCGTCTTATAGATTTATCGTATATTGCTTTCTGATTAGGTGTAATAATTACTGGGGTAATTGTGTTTTTAGAGTTGGTCAATTTCAAATTCTCAGAAACCTGAACATGACCAGTTTTGACTTCTACAATAATTTGACCGTTTGCTTGATTAGTACCTACGCGGAAACTGGTGCCCAATACTTTTGTTACAATATTGTTATAGTATACTAAAAAAGGCTTACTGGGATTTCGATGGATTTTAAAAAATGCTTCTCCTTCTAAATAAACTTCGCGATTATCCCCCCTGAATTTTTTGTCAAAATGCAATACGCTTCCTGGCTCTAAATAAACTTTTGATCCATCACTTAACAATACTTCTTTAGTAGTACTTGATTTATTAATTGTATACTCAATATTTTGTGGAATTATTTCAGAAAATTGGGAGGGGAGATTTTGATAATAACTATATGAAAATAGGCTTAAACAAATAACACCAATAAATGCTGCGGCAACTGCAATTGTTTTGTACAAACTAATTTTTCTTGCCTTAGTTGAAATCAATTGATTTACAGCAGAATCTGATTTCCGGATTTTCCTGATAATTTCTTCTGCAATATAGGGAGGTAAACTAGCTGAGGAATTGTCTTCTTCTGAGTACAAGTCGGCCTCTATCTCGTTAGATATCAACTCTTTATTTGACTCTTTTTCAATTAACTCAAATAATTCGTCCTGATGATTCAGATCAATATCGCCATCCAAATACCTCTTGAGTAAAAACAATAAACGATTGTTAGTTTTCATATCATGTATACCAAAATATAAAATGGTATACATGATATACACTTAAGACAACAGGATGGAGTACATGAAAAATTAAAAATGATAAAAAATAATAAAAAGCACTAGAATGCCACTTGATTCAAACTGTTTTCTAATAGACTGAAGCGCTCTAGACAAGTGTGTTTTTACGGTTAATGGCGAGATCCCCATTTTTTGCCCTATCTCATAATAGGTTAACTTCTCATACCTTGATAATATAAAAACTGTTTTTTGCTGTTCAGAAAGTAAGGAGAGTGCTAGATCCAAACTCTTTTTGTACTCGTCTTCAATGATTTTATTTTCGGATAGATTTTCTTTTTGTAATAAATTATTAGAAAAATTATCTATCGCCTTCCAATCATTGGCTATTTTCCGTAATTTATTTAGAATATTATTTTTGGCAACCGTATAAAGCCAAGCCTCAAGCGGCTTTGAAGCGTCTATAGAAGCTCTTTCAAACCAAAGTTTTAAAAAAACGTCTTGTACAACGTCTTGTGCAATAATGGGTGATTTCAAAAATTTAACCGCTGTTTTATAGATCCTATTTCTATGTTGATCATATATTAATTGAAACGCATACTCGCTATCTTCATTTAGCAGAGAAATTAATTTTCCCTCCTCATAATTGAATTGATTTTGTGTGTTTTCTCCCATATAGCGAATGAAAAGATACACAAATTTTGATTTTATGAAGTGAATTACATTAAATCCTATTATATACCTGCACCCAAGTTTGAACAGTTATTGTTTAAAATGCGGTATTATTGTTTACTACTATAGCTGCCAATCAGACCTTTAATGCATCATGGTGATAAATCATGATTCAATTAGTATTTATCAACAGGGTTGCAGCCTTATATTTGCCAACCAATAGATTCCGTAGCTCAGTTGGTAGAGCAATACACTTTTAATGTATGGGCCCTGGGTTCGAGTCCCAGCGGGATCACAAAGCTCCATGATAAATCGTGGAGCTTTTTTTATGCGCGAAACTTACCATCAGGCCTTCTTCAAAAGCCACCGTAAGGCCAAAGCTCAGGCGCAACAAGCTTGCTTGATTGCGCCGTAGCGAAGGCCTTACACGAGCGCAGCGAGGGCTTTTGAAGAAGGCCTGTTGCAAATGATTAATTTAAAACTCACTCTATAAGTTCTGCATAATCAATAAAAATACTCCCTATTTATGCAGGAGATTTGCGCTAGCTCAATGCGGAGGGAAGTTGGCGCAGCCAACAATCCCAGCGGATCCCAAAATTAGAATTGAAGACTAATCTTTGTCGATACTATTTATTTTCAGAAGTAAACTGGAGAAGCAAACTTAGAAGTAGATTATTAATTATTATAATTAAAATATTTTGTTTGTTAAATGGTCATTATTCTACCGGCATATATTTTAAAAGCGTTTTAAGCTCATCCTCAGCAATGAAGAAGACGAACGACCTACGGTCAAAATCTAGCCTTTCATTCAGTATTAACTTGCGTTCAGTTTTAGCAATGTATGCGTTGTTTATGGAGTTGATTAACTTATGGCGTTGGGATTTCTGCGTTTCAGGTGATCTTGAATCCATACCTAATTCGGTGTTGATTTCTTCATTAGTAGTTTTAATTCCTTTACTACTATTAGTAATTAATAAGTTTAGCAAAAGCAATTCTTGTTCTTTAAAAATTCGTTCATCTTTTTGAATAGCCTCTTCTGCTGCTATTGCAGTTGTCTCATAGTTACTTATAATACGTTTTTTGTATACAGTTAAGCCTATGTAACCGAAAAATAAAAACAGTATGATTAGGAAGAGAGATAATCCCTTTTTATAAGGATTAACTATTGTAGATAATGAGATTGAGTAGATGGTTCCTATTTGATGAAAATTATTTATAGTTAATTTAATAGAATCAAGTCTGCTGGCCCCACTGCATAAAAAAAGGTAGCTGTCTTTGTAAAAAACTTGGGTAGTGTCAATAACCCTTCTAATGGATTGAGAAATACTCTTGTCCTCATTTAATTGAAAATGCTTATTATTTTTGAAATCCCATAAATTAATATTAGTGCTATTAATGGTGAGTAATCCGAATGGAGTAATTGCTACATTGAATTCATTTTTAATGTCCTGAATAAGATTTTGGTTCAAACCACCCAAATTGGTCCATTCTGTTGTTTGAAGATCTAATGACATCACCTGATATGTATATTCCTCCTTTTTAGTTTTACTACCATCGTTATAATTGAGAGAATAACCTGAGTAAATTTTTCCATTTATTTGATCATAATATACCAATCCTTGCCTTGGGCCTGAAACAATTGGTATTTCTTCATTAAGGGGTACAATGTCCCATTCATGTGCATTAAAGTTGTATTTACGGAGTTGACCATTACTTCTCCAAAAGCCAGCACCGCCTAAATTGTAGATATCAGATTTATATGAAAATGGGAAAGCGCCCATGTTGTACCCAAAAAATATGGTGGAATCAATCCTTGAAAACTGTCCTAGAGATTGAGAATATTTAAAAATCATACCAGTGGCGTTAACCAAACAGAAAGTGCCGCTATCCGATTTAATGATGGATTGAATATTATTATTAAATGGCTTGTTAAGTGACAAGTACCTAGATGTAGCTAGTTTACCAAAAATAGAAATTGGTTGATTTGATTGGGAAATTGTTTCTAAAGTTTTATTTATTGGATGGTTCTGAGCAAATGATATTATAAAACAAAGCCACAAAATCAAAATCGATGTTATTCTTTTCATTGGATATTTTAAAATCCTAAATTAAGTGATTAGAAATTAGGAAATGGTTTTTAATTTAGTTAATAACTAATATTTTATTTATTGAATATCAATCTTTTAAATATACAAATCTTTTAAATTAATAATAACCTGAAATAATCCTATTTGTTGAATTGATTTAAATGGTTTTGAGTGCGCGGATCTATTTTCGAATTATTATGAGATTAACTGAAGACTAAGTTGACCTTAATGACCCATTTGATAAAAATGGAATTGAGGGGTATGCTTAATTAATATAGTATTATGAAAGACTAGCAATACTATTACCATTTAAAAAAGAATGTGAGTTCTATATAAAACAAGGATTATGATGAACCTGTTAATAAGAGAACATTTTATTGGAAACGAAACAGTAGATAGATTCACTAAAATTAAAGAGTCTAGTTCAAACTTTTCGTTTAATAGGCTTTTAGATATTAAGGTTATTAATAATTTATTAAACCCAAATTTATCAAGAAAATTAGAAAGAGAAAATTTTGGTAACGCGATAGAATATTTACTTGCCGAAATAAATGAGAGTGAAAGTCAAATAACAGTGAATCATATTATCAATGATTTAACTTTTTATCAAAAAGGGGATGATATAAAAACGGTTATAAAAGTTGGTCTATTAGTGTCTAGTTTTAATCCAGAAAAAATAATTTTTTTTAAAACACTAAATATCCTGTCCAATTCTAAAATAATATTTCTAATTAATAATTCAGATATAATAGAATGTAATAAATGTATTAGTCATTATTATGAAAGTGTTACAAGTACTATTTTAAAAGAATTTGCTATAATTGAGCTTGACCTATCTACATTTATTAGTTTAGCAAATGCAAAGAAAATTGAGACAAGATTCATAGGAGCTGAAGGAAATATGGGTGAATCTGAATTTGATTACGAAGATTTACTTAATTTAAAAGGATGTTACAATGCAGTTTATGATGAGTACTTTGAAACAGATAAATTAACAGAAGAGATTATAAAAAGGAGTGAGGATAAAGAGCGAATAATTAAAGAAATAAAATATAATGATCTTAAATTATTACAAGAAAAACTTGTAAATGTATTAACCGAACCTATAAATGATAACAGAGCTGAAGATGTGTCTATTCCTGACAAGGAAAAGAAAAGCAATGAACCATTTTGGTATGTCATAGCAGCAGTAATTATACTTTGTTTGTTTTTATTAATCTAAGTACCGCTGTAAGATAATTAGGATAAAAAGCGACTCAATTCTTCTAGCTTCTAAATGACCAATTACAAATAAAGAAATTCCGGGCTATTGCCATTCGCTAAAGTATTTAAAGAATTTATAGTTAATTGACATATAAAGTGAGACAGGGGAAATTGGTTGCGCCAACAATCCCAGCATCACTCCAACTTTATACAGCATTTTTTTTATTTAATTTGTACCATGAAACAACTACTAACCACTATCCTATTATTGATTGGCATAAATGTGACCGCCCAACAATCCGACGTAGGTAATTGGATGATCTATTTTGGCAACAAACAAATTAACAAAAAATGGAACTGGTGGCATGAGGCACAGTACCGCAGTTACAATGTATTGTTGAATGATGAAGAGCAATTATTATTAAGAACCGGAATAGGATACAATCTCTCAGAAAATAACAACAACCTTTTATTGGGATATGCCTTTGTTCAGTCAACACCCTATACAGCCGGATCCAATAACAAGAACAACACCAACGAACATAGACTTTACCAACAGTTCATCACCAGACAACAGTTTGGAAAAGTATTCTTACAACACCGCTACAGACTAGAGGAGCGTTTCTTACCCAATAACAATTTTCGGTTTCGATTCCGCTATTTCCTGGGCTTGAATATCCCTTTCAACAAACCAACACTGGAAAAAAATGCGGTGTATCTCTCTGCCTACAATGAAATATTTCTACATTTAAATAGTCCCGTCTTTGATAGAGACAGAATTTATGGGGCCATTGGATTTGGTCTAACCAATCAAATGAGAATAGAAACCGGATTGATGTACCAGGTATTAGAAAATGGTAACCGACCACAATTACAATTTGCCCTCTTCAATACCCTTCCCTTTAAGAAGAAATAACTTGTTTTAATCAATTGGACGGCAAAACTGGCCAAGCATCCCTGAAACCTGCCTATGAAACGGCAGGCATTGGTGGACCAACTCCAACTTGCATTGTCATTAGCAAGCAAAAACTCGGCTTGGCTTTCCTATCTTTGGAAAATGGGTTTTTTAGAGGTAAATAATATCAGCAAATTACAGAACGGCAAACCCGTTGTAGATGCGGTGAGCTTTACCCAAGCACCCTTTCAAAAACTGGCCATTGCAGGAGAAACCGGATCTGGCAAGAGCAGTTTGCTAAAAATGATTGCAGGGCTGGTTCAGCCCGATGATGGTATGATTCGGTTCAATGACAAACACGTACTCGGACCAGAATATAGACTAGTGCCAGGTCATCCAGAAATTGCTTATCTCTCCCAACATTTTGAACTCAGGAATTCTTATCGTGTGGAAGAATTGTTGTCTTATGCCAATAAGCTAAGCAATGAAATGGCCAATGCCATTTTTGAAGTATGTATGATCAACCACTTAGTCAAGCGCAAAACAGATCAGTTGTCTGGTGGAGAGCGCCAACGCATTGCCATTGCGCGATTGTTGATAGGCTCTCCCAAACTACTCCTGCTAGACGAGCCCTATTCTAATTTAGATTTGATTCATAAAAATATCCTGAAAGATGTGATTAGAGAGATAGGTGAAACCTTGCAAATTACCTGTCTCTTGGTCTCTCATGACCCTACGGATATCTTGCCATGGGCCAACGAAGTCATGCTCATGCAGCATGGAAAAATTGTTCAGTCTGGTGCCCCTGAATATGTGTATCAACACCCTAGTAATACCTATACTGCATCCCTTTTAGGTAAGTACCAGATTCTACCCCCGCAGCTGGCAGACCTACTCTTACCCTATAGTGGTTCAGCACCCTTGGGTAAAAAAATCTTTGTGCGGCCGGGAAATTTTAAGATTACCAGTGTAGATCATGGCGTGGCCGCACAAGTGCGCAACATACAATTCATGGTAGGGTTTTATGAACTAGAACTGGTGGTAGAAAATACCATCATTTATATTCATACCCTTAATAGGCATGTACAAAAAAATGAGATCATTTTTATAGCACTAGATACCAAGACCATTCAATTTCTGGGTTAACCTTCAAAAAAATAATATGCGCAGTTACTTCACCATCCTATGTTTTTGCTATTTGGTAAATGCCATTGGCCAAAATAATCATGGTATCATTCCAAAGCCAGTCAGCTATCAAAGTCTTTCTAAAAAAGCAGTTACCATTAATGCACAGACCCAAATTATTGGACCGGCTCAATATCTGGCGCAACTCCATTATTTAAGTGTTTCCTTACAAAATCAAACAGGTTTAAACTTGGGGATCAATGCTCCAAAACGTCAAGGATCAGCCATTGTTGTAAAACAAGACAACAAATTGATTGATCATGCAGAAATGTACTTACTGGAATCAAAGGACAATGAAATCAGGATCACGGTAAAAGACTTAAGAGGACTGGTCAATGCCATACAAACCCTATTACAACTTTGTCCCTTACAAAAAAGCAGCAGCTTTGAAGTTGCAGCGGTACAAATCAAAGACTATCCAAGGTTTGAATACAGGGGTATGCATTTAGACGTAGTACGTCATATGTTCCCCTTGGAGTTTATTAAAAAATACATTGACTATTTAACTTTTCACAAATTCAACACCTTTCACTGGCATTTAACGGATGACCAAGGATGGCGCATAGAAATCCTATCCTATCCCAAACTCAATACCATTGGCTCATGGCGCAATGCCACGCTGATAGGGCATTTCAAGGATACACCTGCACGTTATGATAGCACCCGCTATGGAGGTTTCTATACCAGAAAAGAAGTTAAAGAAGTGATAGCTTATGCAGCATTGCGCGGCATTGAAGTGATTCCAGAAATAGACATACCTGGCCATAGCCGCGCAACCATCACCGCCTACCCTGAGTTCAGTACCAAACCCGATACTACTTGGAATGTAGCCACTACCTGGGGCATGTACAATCGACAGAATAATGTGCTGGCACCCAGACCAGCAACCTTCACTTTCTTAAGAACCATCTTCCATGAAATCTCAGACCTCTTCCCTTCAAAATATATACATGTGGGTGGAGACGAATGCAGCAAACTCTGGTGGAAAGCCGATCCATTCTCGCAAGCATTCATGAAAGAAAAAGGACTCAAAGACGAGCACGCATTGCAAACCTATTTTATTAGTCAATCAGCCAAATTTTTGAAAGAAAAAAACAAACAAGTCATTGGCTGGCATGAGATCCTGGAAGGAGAATTAGACACATCGGCCATTGTCATGAACTGGGGCGGTGCCAAAGAAGGCATTGAAGCCGGCAAACTGAAACATCGCGTGATTATGACCCCAGGCAAGCCCTATTATTTTGACCATTACCAATCACATGATCCCAAAGATTCATTGGCCATTCACGGCTATAATACCATGGATTCTGTGTACCAATATGATCCAGTACCTGCCGCTCTGCGCGATGCTAAATTGGACCAATACATTATTGGCGGACAAGCCAATGTTTGGACGGAATATATGGGTTATGGAACCAAGGTAGAATACATGATTTTTCCACGCATGACCGCTTTGAGTGAATCATTGTGGACCCCTGCAGCAGATAAAAACCTAGACGATTTTCGCCGTCGTTTAAAACAGAATATGCTGCCTCGATACGATTTTTGGGGAGCCCATTATTTTAAACAATGGGAACAATGGACCAGGGACAAACAATAACAACTGTTTATGGGTTTTAAAAATTAAATTCGTGAGATAAATTAGACGCCATCTATTATCCATGAATGCTTGCAAATCATTTGGCTTATTGCTCATTAGTTGTTTAATGTCATTGGCATCAACAGCTCAAACCGATACGGCATTTTGGTTTGGTGCACCGGCTATTACAAATGGTCATGGCAATGCACCCATTCTAATGCGGCTATCTAGTTATGCCAACCCAGCTGATATTATCATCAGTATGCCAGCAGACCCCAGCTTTGTTCCCATACCCATTCACTTAGATCCTTATTCTGCTTTCTCAGCCAACCTTACCGGTTTTTTAAATAAAATAGAAACCAAGCCCAGCAACACGGTCTTGAACAATGGACTTAAAGTAAGTGCTACCAGTAATATCTCGGCCTATTATGAAGTACAGGGAAAAAGGGAGCCCAATTATGTAAACCCAGAAATTTTTGCCCTCAAGGGAAATATTAGTAAGGGAACAGCCTTTATGATTCCAGGCCAAACAAGGTTTGGCAATGGATCAAACTATACCCCCTTACCCAGAAACGGGTTTGTAATTACGGCAACGGAAGACAATACTTTCATAGAAATTATTCCTAGTAAAGAGGCCGTTGGCCATAATGCTGGCGTAAAATTTGGCGTCACGCTTAACAAAGGACAATGCTATGCCGTAACGGCCCAATATCTAGACGGACCCAATCACCTAGTGGGAAGTACGGTGACTTCCAATAAACTGATTACCATAACGGTCTATGATGATTCCATTGGGTCTCCCACTACCTGCAGAGATCTGGTAGGAGACCAAATTATTCCAGAAGAAAGCAATGGAAATGAGTTTGTCATTATTAAGGGAGAACTTTCTATTAGCCCGGATTTTGGAGACTACTTTTATGTACTAGCCACTACCGATGCTACCCAAGTTTTTGTCAATGGTACACTGGTAGCAACTATTAACCGAGGACAGGTCTATGAAGGCATTTTGAACCAGCCCAGTGCTTATGTAAAAACTAGTAATCCTGTTTATTTAAATCAGGTAACTGGATTAGGTTGTGAAATGGCCGCTACCAATCTACCCAGTATTAGATGCACGGGTTCCTCACTAGTATCATTTTTGCGCTCTGTGAATACGGCTTTCTATTTAAACCTGCTCTGCAAAGCCACTGATATTAATGGTTTTCAGTTAAACGGAAAAACAGGTGTTATTACTTCCAGTATGTTCAATACGGTACCCGGCACCAGTGGAGAATGGATGTATGCCAAGATCAGTACTTTGAATTTACCCAATTTAAATCTGTTGATTCCAGATGGAGTGAACACAACAGTCTCTAATACTTTAGGACTATTTCACTTAGGATTTTTAAACGGGTCCAGTGGTGCGGGAAACGTATTGGGCTATTTTTCCAACTACGCGCAAACAACCTTGTCTCCTCAAATTGCAGGACTTACCTGCGCGGGCAGCAATATCAACCTCCAAGTATCCCAAGTTATTGGCGCTACTTATCAATGGACGGGACCCAATGGATTTACTAGTACCATTTACAATCCCAGCATCCCCAATGCTACTACCACCAATAGCGGATTATATACGGTGGCCATGAATATTTTAGGATGTGGCATTTTCAGAGATAGTATTGATTTGACCGTACACCCAACACCCACTATCACTATATCGCCCAATGATTCTATTTGTCAGGGACAAACAAAAAACTTAATCCTCACACCCACCGGAACGGCACCCTGGCGCGTGGGTTATACCGATGGTACCAAAACAGATACACTTACCATTACTACTGCACCTTATACATTTGCTGTATCGCCAACGGCCAAAACTACTTATACCCTTAAAAGTATTACTGATGCCAATTCTTGCACAGCCGCATCCCTAACAGGAGCGCCCAATCTGAGCAGCACCATCTCATTATATACCAAACCCGTTCCAGCATTTACAGTATCAGCACCTGCCTGCGAGAACCAACTATTTACCTTTACAGATCAGTCAATAGCTAATACCAGTGGGCTTGCGCGATGGTATTGGAATTTTAAAGACGGTAGCACCAAGGATACCACTGGCGGTGGAAATTTTACTAAAAGCTTTGCTACATGGGGTACTTATCCTGTTCAATTATTGGTTGAATCAAACAAAGGATGTTTGAGTGATACGGTCATCACTAATGTGGCTGTGCATCCCAGGCCTTTGGTTGGATTCATACTTCCTAAAGTTTGCTTGAGCGATGCTTCTGCTTTGTTTATTGACACAACTACCATTGCAGATGGATCAGCTGCACAGATGACTTATCTCTGGAATTTTAATGGGGGTACACCAGCAATTACGCCCGGACCCAATACGTTAACAAGTACCTTACAAAACCCATCTATTAAGTACAATAAATCTGCGGATTATCAAGTGTCGCTAGTGGTAAGCTCTAACGATGGTTGCGTGAGCAATCTCACCAAAACCTTTACCGTGAATGGTTCTGTGCCCAAGAGTCAATTTGTAGTATTGCAACCAGCAGCCATTTGTAGCAATGATTCTGTACGCATAAAAAATACTTCTACCGTAGATTTTGGCGTAGTTACCCGCGTAGAAATTACATGGGATTTTCTCAACGCACCATCGGTCAAGACCATTGATGATGATCCCTATTTTAACAAAGTCTATGCGTATCGTTACGCTAATTTTCAAAGCCCGGTGAGCAAACCCATTTCTGTACAGTTCAAAGCATTTTCTGGAAGCGCCAGTGCTTGCGCCGATAGTAGTACCCAAGTAATTACACTGAATCAAAGCCCAAAAGTGGGCTTTAGCATCATGCCCAGCATTTGTCTGGAAGCCGCTCCCAGAGCCATTTTGCAAACCAATTATGATAATGCCGTTGCGGGAACATTTAATTACACAGGCACAGGTGTGAGTACAGCGGGTTTGTTTAGTCCGGCTATTGCAGGAGTGGGTGTTTATCCTATTCAGTTTATGCAAACATCAGCCAAGGGCTGTAAGGATTCTGCAACGCAATCCATTCGTGTATGGCCAAGCCCAGTGGCCAAATGGGGTGTAGCTTCTCCAGTTTGTGAAAAAAATGCACTCGTTTTTTCTGATAGTTCCATAGCTAATTATAGCAATATTGTACAACGCAATTGGGTGTATGGAGATGGCAATACCGCAGTGCGCAACAATGCCAATGACTATAGCTATACTTATGCATCTGCCAATAGTTATAGCGCCAGTTTGCGCGTTACCACCGATAGTGGCTGCGTGAGTGCGCTCAACACACAGACCATTAAAGTGCATCCGATTCCTGTTGTAGACTTTAGTATTCCGCAAATTTGTTTACCCGATGGTAGGGGCCAATTTTCTAGCAGCACTACTATCGGCGATGGCACTACTGCACTCTTGAGTTATCGCTGGAACTTCAATGATCCCAATGATGCTAGCTCAAGTACCTTACCCAATCCCAACCATCGCTTTAGTGCAGTGGGTCCTTATCCCATTCAATTAATAGTGCGCAGCAATAATAACTGCGTTGATAGTAGTACCAAAATTATCTCCAGTATTTATCCGCAACCCAAAGCTATTTTTAGTGCATCGGCCACCGCCATTTGTGTGAATGATGCTATTCAATTCACGGACCTCAGTGATGGTAAAACCAGCGCCATTAGTACTTGGATTTGGAATTTTTCTGCGGGTAATACGGCCAATATTCAAAACCCGTTGCAGCTGTTTCGCGATAGTGGTTTGGTGCAAATGGCTTTGCATATTTTCAATGCGCAGGGTTGTGTGAGTGATACGGCTTTGCAAACTATCACCGTGTCTCCTTATCCCAAACTAGATTTAGGTCCTGACTTAAAAGTATTGCAAAATGGGCAAGCCAGTTTGAAACCGTTGTATGTATATGGCAGTGGGCTTAGTTATCTCTGGACGCCTTCTACCTACCTAGATTCGGATACCGCCGCCGTTCCTAAAAGCAAACCCTTGGTTGATATTACCTATCAATTGAAACTCTCTAACCAGGCTGGTTGTAGCGTTACAGACAATATTTTTGTGGAAGTACTAAAATTTCCTCAAGTGCCCAATGCTTTTTCACCCAATGGCGATGGCATTAATGATACTTGGCGCATTCCTTATTTAGACACTTATCCCGGTGCCACCGTTGACGTCTTTAACCGCTATGGTCAAAAAGTATTTTCTTCCCTGGGCTACGCCACCGAATGGACCGGCAAGTTCAATGGCAAAGCACTTCCACTGGGTACTTACTATTATATGATCAATCCCAAAAACGGATTAGAGATTATTAGTGGGGCAGTGACAATTGTTTACTAATTCTATTTCAAGATTTGCAACTTAGACAATCATATTGTTTTCATGAATTGCATAACTGAGGTACTCGAAATTTGTCCCAGTCTTATAGACGGTCACAATGTAATGCCGTGATTCGTGCTTGCTCAAAGTTGTATTTCCTTCGCGTCTACCCTGGAGCTGGTCAAAAAGCAGCGCTGCTGCTAATTGCCCTGCCTCCGGCACCGCTCCAGAAAGGCCGCTCAGAAAACACAACTCTTGAGCGGCGATAGTCCGTTTATTTGGGGGATGTTTTGGTGCCTGTAGTTTGTTGACTATGTCTTGTTGAATTTCTTTTTTATTAATTTCTGACATTTCAATTGATAAGACACTAAAATAATTTTAGTCAACTGTTTTTATTCCCTATTGCAATTAGTCATTGAGTCTATTAATATTAAACTATGATTCAAATTAATCAGATATCGTAGTAAGTCAAACTATGTTAGGGGTATTCCCATTTTGCAATTAATTCAATATCATGAAAAACTTATTGTTTATTTCATTGATTTTAATTTTGACAACATCATGTAAAAAATCAACTTTTACTAATGAAGAGTTTAAGTTAAAAACAAAACCAATTGAACTTGAACGTATGAAACTAATTTTGAACGAGTTAAAGGAAGCGAAAGTTTTTAATTTTAAAGTGGAAACTAAAAAAAGTCAGTCAATTGATCCAACAGAAAATCAAGATGAACAAATTGCAGCAATTTTTGAACCTCTTTTGATTAATGGTAGAGAACTTCAAACAGAATTACTTTCAATTGTTGAAAATTCGAATGAATGGGAACAAATTCCTGATACAGATAAACAAATTTTATTAAATTTATCTAACGAGCAGTTAGTTGATTTGTCTATAACTTATAGTCTTGGTGGTGCAATTCATGATTGTGTTGGTGTTGCACTTGGTTTTGCAGGACTTAGAAGTTTATTGACTGGAATGATAACAGGCCCAACAGTTACAACAGCACTTGGTATTTTAAAATGGGTTGGAAAACGTTATTTAAGCTATATAGGTCTTGCTTGTATGATTTGGGATTTCATGGATTGTGTCTCACATTTTTAATTAAAAAAATGACATCAAATGAAAACGAATTACAATGAAATTTTAGAGGGAAAATTAGTATCAAAAGTACTAGAAATAATTCCTGTCTTAACAGTGGTTTTCTATATTCTTTATTCTGCTTTAAAACGGTTTACTGATAATGTTCAATTGTTTTGGATTCCATTTGTATTATTCTCTTCTAATTTTCTAATCCTCCTAGAATTAGTTTATTTAATAAAGTCAAAACAACTCAACAGTACCAAGAAGGAATTTATTAATCTAGGAATTCAAGCATTGATCAACTTAGGTTTTGCAATTCTGATTATTAGCTATTTATTTTAGTACAAAACTAATGGCTAAAAGAAAGTAGCAAAACACAGGCAATAAATTACAGGCACCATAACATCCCCCAAATAAACGGACTATCGCCGCTCAAGAGTTGTATCTTCTGAGCGGCCTTTCTGGAGCGGTGCCGGAGGCAGGGCAATTAGCAGCAGCGCTGCTTTTTGACCAGCTTCAGGGTAGACGCGAAGGAGATACAACTTTGAGCAAGCGCGAATCACGGCATAATTTCATGGCCGTCAGTTTTGCAATTCATGAAACGGCATAACATTGTGACTGACTTGATGCCAATCCCCAATTCCAACATTTTTGTAACAAACGCATGATTTCTGAAACCTTACAATCGTTAGCTTTGTCCAAACGATAGCTATGGCAGCATTGGAAAATTATGTAATGGGCAAATGGGTGAGGGGCGATGGCGATGGTCAGGCCCTCTTTAATGCGGTAACAGGAAACGCCATCGCAACGGCGAGTACAAAAGGTCTGGACATGGCCTCCATACTGCATTACGCCAGACAAAAGGGCAATCCGGCGCTCAGGGCCATGAGTTTTCACGAACGCGGAAGAATGCTCCGGGCATTGGCGCTGCACCTGCGAGAGCACTTAGACAAATTCTATCAGATCAGTTACCAAACCGGGGCTACCAAGGCCGATAGTTGGGTAGATATAGAAGGCGGGATTGGCAATTTGTTTGCCTATGCATCGCTACGCAGAAAATTCCCAGACCAGCCCTATTGTTTAGACGGAGAACAACATTCATTGGGCAAGGCCAATACTTTTATGGGGCACCATTTGTTGATTCCCAAAGAAGGGGTAGCCGTGCACATCAATGCCTTTAATTTTCCGGTATGGGGCATGCTAGAAAAAATTGCTGTGAACTTATTAGCCGGCGTACCTGCCGTGGTAAAACCCGCAACGGTCACATCCTTTTTAACCGAAGCCGTGGTAAAAGAAATTGCCGCATCGGGCATTTTGCCGGAGGGTGCTTTGCAATTGCTCTGCGGTTCCGCGGGAGATTTATTAGACCATGTACAGTCACAGGATATTATCACGTTTACTGGATCGGCCACTACGGGACTGATGCTCAAATCGCATCCCGTAGTCTTGAAAGAGAATGTTCCCTTTACCATGGAAGCAGATTCTTTAAACAGCATTGTTTTGGGAACAGATGTTACCCCAGAGATGCCGGAATGGGATTTGTTTATCAAGGAAGTGCGCAAAGAAATGACCACCAAGTGCGGACAAAAATGCACGGCCATCCGCCGAATTTTTGTACCCGAGAATAAAATAGAAGACGTACAAATAGCACTGGGTAAAGCATTAGCACAAACCATTATTGGTAATCCCTTGAATGAAACCGTGCGCATGGGATCACTGGCCGGACAAAGCCAACGCATAGAGGTACGCGAGCAAGTGCAGAAACTCTTAGCCAGTTCACAAATTATTTATGGCAGCATGGATAGTGTTTCTGTGGTGGACGCTGATGCAACAGCAGGCGCATTCATGAGTCCGCTCTTGCTGATGAATCCACAACCCATGAGCAGTAATGAGGTTCACGAGGTAGAAGCATTTGGCCCCGTGTCAACGCTCATGCCATACAACAGTTTGCAAGAAGCCATTGCGCTAGTAAAATTGGGCAAGGGTTCCTTGGTCTCATCGGTGGTGACCAATGATCCTTCCATTGCAAGAGACTATACTATTGGAGCGGGAACCTATCATGGAAGGATCCTGGTGTTGAATGGCGCTTGCGCCAAAGAAAATACCGGACACGGATCACCCCTGCCCTTGTTGGTGCACGGAGGTCCAGGTCGCGCCGGAGGAGGAGAAGAAATGGGAGGACTACGCGGTGTAAAACACTATATGCAAAGACTAGCCATTCAGGGCTCGCCCGATATGATTACGGCCATTAGCCAAGTGTACCAACCCGGTGCCACAGGCATTGATGGAGGCGCGCATCCCTTTACCAAATATTTTGAAGAGTTGGTCATTGGAGAACAGATTCTCACTGCCCCACGCATGATTACCAAAGAAGACATAGACCGTTTTGCAGACCTGAGTGGCGATCATTTTTACGCGCATTTAGACAGCACCAATTTTGAAGGAACCATGTTTGAGCGTCAAGTGGCACATGGCTATTTTATCATGAGTGCGGCGGCAGGATTGTTTGTAGATAGCTATGAAAAAAATCCCGTCTTGCTCAACTATGGCATAGACGAGTTGCGTTTTACCAAACCCGTTTATCCCAGCGATACTATTCAGGTGCGTTTCACTTGCAAAGAAAAAATTGCACAAGAGAAAAAAGAAATCACCGATATTGACAAAGGGATTGTGAAATGGTTGGTAGAGATTATAGACGCAAGCAATGAGATTACCGGTATTGCTACCATTCTAACCATGGTGGCCAAAAAAGACTAGATGGAAAATTATGTACGCTATCAGGTAAACAATGGCATTGGCGTGATTGAGTTTTTTACGACTCAACACAATTCATTGCCATCGGCCATTTTAAAAGAATTGGCTAAGACCATTACCATTGCCGGGGCCGATGCTTCCTGCAAGGTGTTGATCCTACAATCAGGTGGAGCCAAAACTTTTTGCGCCGGTGCCTCCTTTGACGAGTTATTAGAAATTACCACCGCAGCGGAAGGATTGGAATTCTTTAGCGGCTTTGCCCACGTGATCAATGCCATGCGCAACTGTCCCAAATTTATCATTGGCCGCGTGCAAGGCAAAGCCATTGGGGGCGGTGTTGGACTAGCCTGCGCATGCGATTATAGTTTTGGGACTGAAGACGCATCCATCAAATTATCAGAGCTAGCTGTGGGCATTGGGCCCTTTGTAGTAGGCCCTGCGGTAGAAAGAAAAATAGGATTATCCGCGGCTTATGAATTGGCAATAGACGCTATTGGTTTTAGATCGGCCCATTGGGCCAAAGAAAAAGGACTCTATGCTTCTGTTCATCCAGACATAGCCTCCATGGACATTGCCATCCTAAACCTAACCGATACCCTAGCGGCCTCCAGCCCAACAGCCATGGCAGAAATTAAACAAGCATTCTGGTCCGGCACCGAGCACTGGAATGAACTATTACTCAGCCGAGCCGCCATCAGTGGCCGTCTAGTCCTCACCCCAGAAGCACGAATGTTCTTGGAAGGGTTTAAGAAGAAATAAAAAACTGATTCTTTAAAATAATTCAGCAATAGAGATTTTAAAAGTATCTGATATTTCCGTTAAAGTATCAATGGTAAAATTGTGTGTGCCGCTCAGCCATTTTGTAATTTCTGAAGGATGTCTATTTACTTTTTCAGCAAATGTTGTTTTATTCCATCCACGCAATTCCAATAACTGATCCAACTTTGTTGCAACAGCATATTTATTGATAATTTGCTTTTTTTCAACCTTACTTACCTCTGACAAAACCTCTCTTAATAAAGGAGAGCTATGTTTTCTAGCTTTTGTTTCAGTCTTCATATTCATTAAAATAAAGATTCCCTAATAATTCAAAACCATCGTCTGACCAATATGTTTCTTTTGCAAGAATGCTTTTAAAAATGAGGTTTGAGACTAACATCATTTTCAGAACAGCATCTGCTAATCTTTCATCTTCTTGCCAAGCTCTAATTGATTTTGGTTTATCAGCACCACCGCCAAGAATTAAAACATTTTTACCAAGTCTAATACAATACAACCTCAACCTAGAATCCGGCATATCAAATAAAGCAACAACAGCATCACCTGGTTTTCCTTCATTCAATTTAAAAAATCCTTCTTTAGCACCAGTAATTTTTCCAATAGTCTCAATCCTTGTTAATATATTTTTCAAAGCGTTGCGATGCTCAACTATATAAGTCCTTACAAAAGAATCAAATAATGTTTCATCTGCATGGTTCTCAATAACTGAATAAACTGTTGCACCAGCACCCGAGAACTCTGACATTTCAACTATTTCGTAATGCACATACTCAAATTGAAGGTAAATAAATTTTTATTTAAATTCACTTATAAGTGAATTTAAATACTGCTACTTAAATTTAATTCTTTTCTAATGAGTTAATTACCAATAAATTGTAAAAAGATTTAAGCTATATAATTTTTTTAGAAACACCGCATCATTCAAACCCCATGCGTTTTCTATATTCATTAGGTTGCATGCCCTTTAATAATTTAAACTGTTTGTTAAAATTGGTAAAGCTATTAAAGCCACTTTCAAAACAGATTTCTTTGATGCTCCTACTTTTCTCGGCTAAAAGTTTACAGGCATAACCAACGCGCAGTTCAATAATAAAAACAGAAAAACTTTTTCTAGTTCTGGATTTAAAATATCGGCAAAAAGAATTGGTGGCCAGGTTGGCAATGGCCGCTACGTCTTTCAAATAAATCTTCTGTTTAAAATGAGTCAAAGCATAATTGTAGATGGCATTGATTCTTTCATTTTCAGAAGAGACAAATTCAAAATGATTGGCAGAAGAAATATAGTTGGGTTGATGGTCTTTAGAAAGTACTTGCAATAATTGCATAAGACAGATCAATCGCTCGGTTCCTTCAGCCAAAATTAATTGGGTTAAAATTTGCTTTACCAAAACAGCTATTTCATCACTAACAACCATCCCGCGCTTGGCCCTTTCCAATAATTTTCTAATGGCTTGATTCTCGGGCAAGCTTAAAAAATCTTTGCCCCAAAAGTCATCGCAAAACTGCGTTAACTCAATCACTGATGGTAAAGGTTGAGGCTGCGTATAAGCATCATCAAATCGCCAATAGTGTGGTAACTGCGCCCCAATTAAAATCAAATTTCCTGGGCTAAACCTAATAGAAGTATCGCCCGCAAACAAGGTTCCCTGGCCCTGCATCACATGAATCAATTCTATTTCTGGGTGGTAATGCCAATTATTACTGACATAAGGCATGGCGTCCTGTCTGGCACTAAAAGAAATAGACGGACCCGATGTAATTTTTAAAAGTTGTGGACGCATGAGCAATTATTTGGTTATTGGGCTAAGTGCAGCCTATTGGTATATGGTAAAATAGTGCAATAATTGGATAATATTGCAGACAAATAGCTGGAAAACAAGGTTTTTATTTGTATTATAACAAACAGTTAATCTATTTTAACCTGTTCAACTAACCTTGCTATGCTACTTCAGAACAAAGTCATTTTTCTTACTGGGGGTTCTATGGGTATTGGAGCTGAGTGTGCCAAAGCCTATGCAAAAGAAGGAGCCCAGTTGGCCATTGCGGCACTTGTTCAACAAGAAATAGAAAACATTATCCAAGAAATTGGTGGGGAGCACCTTTGTTTGCCCTGCGATGTTTCGGATGAAGTACTTGTAAAAGATGCGATTGAAAAAGCCATCGCGCATTTTGGACGCATAGACGCCATTCACAATAATGCGGGGATTGCCTATCCTTCCAAAGCCATCCATGAAACCACCACAGAGGAATGGGACAAGTTGATGAACGTGAATTTAAAATCGGTTTACCTAACTACTAAATATGGGTTTGAAGCATTAAAAGCGAGCAAGGGAACCATTTTAAATACCAGCAGTTTGGTGGCAGAGATAGGGCAAGAATTACACGCGGCTTATTCCGCAACAAAGGGCGCCATGAACACCCTGACCAAATCAATGGCATTGGATTACGCCAAATATGGGATTCGCGTAAATGCAGTGGCACCCGCAGGTGTGTGGACGCCCATGCTTAGAGACTGGTCAAAAGAACAACCCAATAGCGCAGCAATTGAAAATTATCTAGACAAGATTCATCCATTGGGCTATTGCCCTTCGGGCGATGTAGTGGCAGACGCTTGTGTCTTTTTGTTATCAGAAAAAGCCCGATTTATTACTGGATGCATTTTGCCCGTTAGTGGCGGAGCAGAATTAGGATATAGATTATAATCAGAACAATACAATAGATCATGATTCAGAAGATCATCATTGAAGACAGAAGATTTCCGCTTGGCGCAGGTGCTGGTAGCGATGCTATTCACAGAGACCCTGTTTACTCATATGCAGTTTGCAAATTGGTTGATGATTCGGGATTAGTTGGAACAGGTTTTGCCTTTACCCTAGGAGAAGGCAATGACCTAGTTTGCAAGGCTGCTGCATTTTACGCTGATACACTAAAAGGAAAAGATATTGAAGAGTTGATGGCCAATTTTGGAACCCATTTACATGCGTTGTCTAATGAACAACAATTTAGGTGGTTGGGACCGCACAAGGGCGTCGTGCATTTGGGACTAGCTGCAGTAACCAATGCCTGTTATGATTTGTGGGCAAAGAAAAGAGGCGTCCCCCTTTGGAAATTATTAATCAGTTTGAGTCCGGAACAAATAGTTAATACCCTAGACCTAAGTTACCTTGAAGATGAACTAACCCACAATCAGGCCATTGATTTAATCAAAGAGCAAGAGCCTACCAGCAAAGAAAGAAATAGTATATTAACCAAGGGCTATCCTGGTTATGACACTTCTATTGGCTGGTTTAATTATAGCGATGAGAAAGTAAGGGAGAATTGCAAAAAAGCAGTAGCAGAGGGATTTACTGCTATGAAATTAAAAGTGGGTTCCAAAGAATTTGAAAGGGATATTAGAAGGGCGCATATCGTTAGAGATGTAGCGGGAGATGAGGCAAAGATTATGTTAGACGCCAATCAACAATGGACCCTGCCCCAAGCAAAAATTATTTGCAAACAATTGCAAAGCATGAACCCCTATTGGATTGAGGAGCCCACGCATCCAGATGATGTAATGGCACACAAGGTCTTGGCCGATGCTATTGCCCCAACCAAAATTGCACTAGGCGAGCATGTACCCAACAGAATTCTATTCAAGAATTTCTTGCAAACAAAATCAGTAGGTTTTGTTCAGGTAGACGCAGTAAGGGTAGCAGGTGTGAGTGAATTTATTGCAGTGAGTTTACTCAGCAAAAAATTTGGGATTCCCGTAGTGCCGCACGTGGGCGATATGGGACAGCTGCACCAACACTTGGTGTTGTTCAACCATATTAAACTGGGGCATGAAGCCTTATTTTTAGAACATATTCCACACTTGCAAAAACATTTTATAAATCCAGTGAAAATTGAAAATGGCGTTTATATAACTCCAGAAGTGCCAGGTAGCAGTTGCGATTTAAAAGAAACCAACTAGTTCAACACCATAACCAGCCAACGTGAAACAAACCAAATCATCCAGTATTTTATTCCCCCTACTCATTGTCATGTGTCTCATGTTTTTCTGGAACATGAGTAGGAATATCAACGATATTCTAATCCCGCATTTAAAGCGAGCTTGTCAATTAACAGACCTAGAATCATCACTTATTCAATCTGCTTTTTTTGGCGCTTATTTTTTAATGGCCATCCCGGCAGGATATTTTATTCAACAAAAAGGATACCGGGTAGGAATGATTACGGGATTATTAACTGCGGCCCTTGGTGCAGCTTTGTTTTATCCGGCGGCGGAAATCAGATACTATCCCTTATTTCTCTTGGCACTATTTATCATGGCCGCAGGATTTACTTTTTTAGAAGTAACCGCAACGCCCTATATCTCAAAACTTGGAGATCCCGAAGGTGCATCCAGCAGGTTAAGTTTATCAGCAGCGGTGGGATCATTGGGAGCCACTATTGCACCTTATATTGGAGCGCTCTTACTCTTGCACGAGAAAGACATTCCACAAACAAGCATTGATTCATTTAGCGCTACAGAGCTGCAAGCATTTTTAACTACTGAAGCCAACTTGGTAAAACTACCCTACCTAGGATTGGCGGGCTTATTCATTGCCATGGGATTGTTGCTCTGTTTTGTCAAACTGCCCAGCATTGCCGATGAAGCACAAAGCAATTATTCCTTTAAAAAGATTTTCCAATTTTCCCACGCTATGTATGGCATTGGCGCGGTGTTTTGTTATGTAGGTGCAGAAGTAGGGATTGTGAGTTTTCTCATTCGCTATTCCAAGTCCATGGAATTAGAGGGACTCACCGAACAGAAGTCTGCCTTATTTATCACCGTGTTTATGGCCTTGGTTCTAGCCGGAAGATTATTCGGATCTTATATACTCAAGAAGTTTAGTCCACCAAAAATGTTGGTAGTATCCTCCTTAGGCGCATTCCTGTTGGTTTTACTTGCCATCATCACCACGGGCTATACCTCTATTTGGTCTTTGGTATTTATTGGACTATTCACTTCTATCATGTACCCAATTGTTTTCACCTTAAGTATCAAAGACCTAGGGGCTTATACCAAAACCGCATCTTCTCTATTGATCATGGGAATTGTTGGAGGCGCCATTGTACCACCTATCATGGGATACATCTCAGACCATGTTGGCATCCGATACGCTTTCTTTGCGCCACTAGTTTGTTATGCTTATGTGATTTACTTTGCTGTTAAGGGACATCAAATAAAAGCTTCCAAAGCAAGCGTTAATTAAATTAGTTTGCGTAGAAAATGGTAGTCACTTAATGGAATTTACCGCAGAAACACTGGTCAAGTATTGCAAACAGCTTTGTAAAAAAGACGCGGAGCTGCGCGATACAATTGAGGAATATGGCTATCCACCATTTTGGCATCGGGAACCCAATTTTGAAACGCTGATTCATATAATATTGGAACAGCAGGTTTCATTGGCTTCGGCCCGCGCCGCCATGGATCAGTTGCGCGCCAGGCTTCCCAAGATCACACCAGCAATTTTGTTATCGCTTTCTGATGAAGAAATGCGCGCCTGTTATTTTAGCAGACAAAAAATGGTGTATGCTCGTGCACTGGCTCAAGCCATTACAGACAAAACTCTCAATTTGAAAAAGTTGAACCAACTGGATGATGCAACCATTAGAACCGAATTAAAAAAAATCAAGGGCATTGGAGACTGGACCGTAGATGTGTATTTGATGATGGCCTTACACCGCCCCAACCACTTCCCTACCGGCGATATTGCACTCATGAACCGCCTCAAAGAAATCAAAGGTCTAACTCACTTGAGTAAAGATCAAGCCCTCATCATTGCGCAATCCTGGGAACCTTACCGAACCATTGCGGCTTATATTCTGTGGTGGGGATATATCTGCAAGCGAAAGATTAAGTTTTAGAATTGTTTTTACTTCTAAAGTAGTAAGGCTCTTAAACACCTGATTATAGGAGACGATTTTGGTGGAGTGCACTTAGTTTTTGAGAAAAAAAATTTTAGCTCATTTTTATACTAGAACAAGTATAAATCAAGGGGTTCTATTTTATACTAGAACGTGTATAAAATAGAATGGGCGTTTTTATACTAGAACAAGTATAAAAAACGGCCTTTTTGAAAAGTCCGAAAAACAAGTACCGCTCGCTATTTAAAAAACGGAAAGTCCTTGTTCTCCACGTGTGCAGTTTTCATAATCTCTTGCATGCGTACAACAAGATCAGGGCGGGTGGAGGCAAGATTGTTTTTCTCGGCAAGATCCGTGCTGAGATTATAGAGTTCAATGGGTCCAGTAGGATTGGTAGAAGCGTTGTATCTAACACCCTTCCAATCGCCCATGCGAACGGCTTGTCGGCCACCATTCTCGTGAAACTCCCAATATAAATATTCGTGTTGCTCTTGCTTACCCTTGGCGGTGAGGGTGGGCAAGATAGAGAGTCCATCAATGCCTGCGGGAATGGCTTGCTTGGTTAAGCTAGCAAACGTGGGAAGAAAATCCCAGAAGGC
>CANHGS010000004.1 GCA_947460595.1 Bacteroidota bacterium
AACCTCTTCTTTTTTTCCTACGAAAACAACTAATTCTTTTACTGGTTTTTAGGGGGTCAATTTGGATTGGCGCAAGGGGGTCAGTTTGCTCTGGCGAACAGGGGTCAGTTTACGCTGGTATTAGGGGGTCAATTTGACTGGATTTTCCATTCTTAGAAGTAAGAAAAAACATAAAACTATTTACAGACTCATTTAAAAATGATGCATTAACACATCGTATTGATTATGTAGTTAATTATGGAGCATCTTCTCAATTTAGAGTTATAAACAATATAGATAAGCCAAATAGCTATACGAGTGTAAATGGAGAGTTAATGCAGTTAAAGGTTGATATGGATACATTAAGAATTAAAATAAATCTAACAAATTCTCCTAAAACATTCCATAACTCTATGGAGCACGAAAAAGTTGAATATATTGAACCAATTGTAATACAATTTATTTTGAAGAACCTTTCTGATATTGAATCTTTTTCAGAAAATGTTATAAGTAGTTGTGTTAAAAGAACATCCGAAGATATCGGTATAGGTAAATACTTAACCTCTGAATATAAATTTAAACGATTAGGTTCTTTTAATTTTACTTACAATATGAACTCAAATCCAATAACCTTACTAAGCCCTTCCAAATCAAATTATATCAGAAGAACATATTATAAAGACAACTCATTAGGGGTAATAAGTTTCTCAAATTCGTTACAATATTTAAAAGGACAACCCATATCATCATTTTCATTTGGAATTATATTCCCATTGAGCAATAATTTACAAAAAATTGGATTAAAAACAACTAACTATTTCCAATTTGATAAAGATATTTTGGGTAATTCAAAGTTAAATATGTTCAACTTTATTGAACTATCATATAGGAAAGATAAAATTGAATCTGAAAATAATAAAGTGATGATTAAAAGTGAACTATCTGTTGGATATTTATTAAGAAAATCATCTGATTTTTTTAAACCTAACACTTTTTATATAGGTTTACCATATGTAAAATTTGGTGGTGCAGTAGATTTACGTCCCGAGTTTTATTTCTCTAAGGGCTATTGGGAGCCATCAATTAAATTGACGTTATTTAGATTTTAAACTAAATTATTCAAATTGTCAAAACCCAACATTTAGTGTTGGGTTTTTTTATTCTTTGATTCAAAGGGATTATGAGCGTTTATTTTTATAAAATTTCTTATCCAATACTATTCTATTTGTTTTCTTTGCCTTTGTATCCTTAGTGATTAGATTCTTTCCTTCTGAGTGGTCCTTTGCTTCATTCAACTTAGATTTAGTAAGTTGATAAGTGAAGTCTTTCAATTCCTCACTCCATACAATTTTTTCATCTCCACAGAATCTTTCAAACCCATTAGTTCCAATTTGGGTTAGTAATGTGTTTATTGCTTATTTTAAGTTGATTTTAGAGGGTTTTTCGCAATTTCTGAAGGGATACATTCAAACAAACTAAAACCCTCTAATTTCTTATCTTTTCGGATACTACGATAGGTTAAACCAAAGAGTTCACTATGCTGTAATCCTTTCTTATATAACTGCATTCTTTCTTCCAATTCTAATAAGGTACGGCTTAGTACTGCCAATCTATCTGAATCTAATTCATCAAAGTGCTTCTTAATCATATCATCTATTCTTTGGTATAAATTAAGTTGGCGATTAAAAAGTATTTCCTCTATTTCATAGCTATTGAATTTCATTGTCTTCTATTTTGATATTGTTTCCATATGGTAAAATTTTGTCCCCGATATTTGAAAGGGCCTATTGGGGGCTCTTAAAAAGTGATTTGTCAATGATATCGAGGAACTAAAATTGGTCACTTTTCTACACTCATTGTATAGTATCCTTCATACTATCCCTATCATAATGTGGTGTATTTAGATTGCCATTGCTTTTATGATAGAGTTCTCATTCCTCAATATCCCTTTACCTATCAAATAGCTTTTTACATCTTCTACTCTCCAATAGTTTCTTCCTCTGTACTTTAGGGGTTTAAGTTCTCCTTTGAAGCTAATACGATAGATTGTGTTTTGTGACATCCTTAATGATTCAGATAGTTCTTCAATAGTTAGTAAATCCTTTTCTTCTAATACAGTTGTGTTAATTAATGTGTTCATATAGTTTATTGTTTTATTTAGTTAGTAAGTCCCATACAATATCATCCCCAATCTTAATGTTCCAATTGAAATGCTTAGTGATGTATTTAGCAGCTTCATATCTATCTGAAATTGGTTGTATAAAGAATGTATCATACTTACTTATTCTTTTAGAGTGTTTAAGTAATTGATGCTCTGCTCTCATAGTATCATTTGTATTAATAAGTATATGGATGTGATAGTTACTCTTATCTAATCCATCCCTTTCTCCTACATAAGTAAGGGTATTAATGTCCGTTATGTCTTTGAATAGCTTATTAGCTATATTCCTTACCATATTAGGAGTAGTTCTATAATTCTTTCTTATTGTTATCATATATTTCCAATCCATTGTTCCTAACCAATTGGCATATTCGTTTGCGTAGTTAGTTACTTTAGTGGCTATTAAGCTATCACTTTCTCTCTTTTTTCTTTTAGATGTAGTTGCTTTAATCATATTATTCAGTATTAGATACACCTATAATATATTAGGGATTGGTGTAATCTCTAAGAAGTTGGTGTAATATGAATAAATAGAGAAAAAGAAATTTAAACACAAAGAATTTGGCTAAAATCTTTAAAATATTTCTAAACTGTAAGTTAGAGTACTAAATTGTAAGTTGGTAAAGAGGTTATGTTGTAAGTTATTAATCTAACTTTTCAGAAATATACTTCATAAGAATCTCAGTTGGGATTTCATTCAACATTTTGAAGTATTCTTTCTTTTCTTTTGCTGCTAACTGAGGGGTATATAAATCTTTACCCTTCTTTATATCATCTTTTGTAACTGAAACATAACTTTGGAAAGCGGCAATAGTTTTATGGCCGCTGAGCTTCATAATACTCCAATTATCCATTGTTCCCATATCAATCAAATTCTTAATAAAGCTCCTTCTTCCACAATGTGATGAAAGTAATTCCCATAAGTACTTATCACTTTTGGTTTCCTCTCTAATATCTCCCCCAACCAAAATTTCCTTTTTTATTAACCTATTAAAGTTTAGATACTTACCAACTTCTTTTATATGCAGATTGAAATTTTGTTGGCTATATTTTGGGAATAGTTTATCCTTTAAAGATTTACCTTTTGAATATTTTGCAAAAACTCCTACTGATATTGAGTTTTCGGGCACCATTACATTTGCTTTCGTTTTTGCCATTGTCCAAACAAAGAATCCCTTCTCAATTTTAAACATCCCTACTGTCATATTATGAATATCTCCCCATCTGCATCCAACGCTGCATTGAAATGTGAATATATCTTTAACTAATTCCAAATTGTTACGATAGATAATATTCCCATTCTTATCATAATCTTCAATTAACTCAACATTATCGTAAACTATTGGATAATCAAAGTCCTTACAATCATACATTTTAGTCACTTCGTCTGTATTGAGGTAAACTAAAACATCATTTCTGATTGTTTTCTCAGATTTGAATTTCTTAACTTCAGTTATTATTTTGTTCTCCCTACACCAACTCAAAAAAATCTTTATGTTTGAAAATAGCTTATTTATATAGTTGTTAGATAGCCCCTTTGATTGAACATTATTGTTCTTCTTTTCCTTCATATCAATCTCCCAACAAAAGTTTTTAAAATCATACTCAAACCTACCGTGGAATACATAATCAAAGCTGATATTAATCTTATTTGCTTTCTCAAAATCTTTTAACCTATTTTTTGTAGATAATATGGTTTTATAATAACCCCTATTTTGTTTCTGTTTCTCTTTATAAAACTGCTCAAACGAAACCCAAAAACTCTTAGGCTTTGGTTGTTTATTTATTTGTATATCTAAAGCTCTATGGTAATTATCTTTAACCAAAGATGGTGTTGGCAAACCCCCATCTTCCATTATTTCAGTAACAATATCTTCAATCTTTTTTCGGATTACATTTATTCTCTTCTGAATTTGTGTGTAATTAGGGCACCTATTTGATATGGTGCCATTTTTCCAATACTTAAGCTCTACGAACTCTTTTGTTGGAAACCTTTTGTAATCGCCATTATAGGTATACTTAAGTTCAATAGGGCAAACCTCGGTTTTCCCTTTAATCTTCTTATCCTTTTTAACTATCACTAACGATATACCCATAATCAAATTTAGTAATATTAATTACAATCTTATATGCAAAATTTAGGTAGGATATGAGGTAGGAAATTAATGAATGAAAAAAGCCACCATACAAATCATTGATAATCAATGCTGTATGATGGCTATTTTTCTACTGTGTCGGGAAGACAGGATTCGAACCTGCGACCCCCTGGTCCCAAACCAGGTGCGCTACCGGCCTGCGCTACTTCCCGATCATGGGTTTTATGCCGATGCTCTCCAAAGTAAAGAGCGGTGAGGGCGGGATTCGAACCCGCGGTACAGAGTAACCCGTACGGCAGTTTAGCAAACTACTGATTTCAGCCGCTCATCCACCTCACCGTCCTACTCTCTTCAGAGAGGGCTGCAAAAATAGGTAGCTGAGTGCTAATTGCCAAAAAAGGATGCAAAAAAACTTAAAATAAAAATCCCGAAGCAGGGTTAAAGCTGTTCGGGATTCAAATAGATATGATTCATAGGCTTACATAGCCGCTAATTGTACTTTCTGGGTCAGTTCCATCACGTTCTCACGGAAGATACTGTCGGTGTCCATTAAGTCTTTAACGGTCTGACAAGAGTGAATGACGGTGGTATGATCGCGACCGCCAAAATGTTCTCCAATGGTTTTGAGAGAATTCTTGGTAAAGGCCTTGGCTAGATACATGGTAATTTGACGGGCTTGTACAATTTCACGCTTTCGTGTTTTGTGCAGCAACCTATCATATGGAACATCAAAATATTCGCATACCATTTTCTGAATGGCGTCAATAGTAATTTCTTTGCTAGAAGTCTTGACAAAATTGCGCAATACTTTCTTAGCTAGTTCTACGTCAATGTCTTTTTTGTTCAAAGAAGACTGTGCTAATAAAGAAATTAAAGCACCTTCTAGTTCGCGAACATTGGTGTTAATATTATAAGCAACGTATTTAACTACTTCTTTTGGCATGTCTAGACCATCGTTCTTCATCTTCTTCTCCAAGATCTCGATCCGGGTTTCATAGTCTGGAATTTGAAGGTCTGCACTTAAGCCCCAACGGAAACGGCTTAGCAATCTTTCTTGCATACCATCCAAATCTTTAGGTGGTTTGTCAGAAGTCAGTACCAATTGTTTACCGCTTTGGTGTAAGTGGTTAAAGATGGCAAAGAATGCGTCTTGACTTTTTTCTGCACGGCTAAAAAATTGCACGTCGTCAATAATCAACACGTCTATTAATTGGTAGAAATGAATAAAGTCATTAATAGCGTTGTTACGGCTATGGTCTTGAAACTGGTTAATGAATTTCTCACTGCTCACATACAATACCACTTTACTGGGGTGCATGCGCTTTACTTCATTACCTATGGACTGAGCCAAATGCGTCTTACCCAAACCTACACCGCCATAAATAACCAATGGATTAAAAGAATTTCCACCGGGTTTATCTGCCACTGTTTTACCCGCCCTTCGTGCTACCCTATTGCAATCACCCTCAATAAATGAATCAAAAGTGTACATATGGTTGAGCTGTGGGTCAATCTGCATTTTCTTGAGACCCGGAATCACAAATGGATTCTTTACAGGATTGTCAATCACCAACGGGAAATTCATCTCGTTGTTATTATAGGTCTTCATGTTACTAGCAGGAATATCCATAGAGCCACTACGGCCATTGGTATTACCGCTATCTACCATAATACGGTATTCTAATCTTGCGTCTTTGCCCAATTCCCTTTTCAAGGTTTTGGCAAGCAAATTCACATAATGTTCTTCTAGGTATTCGTAGAAAAATTGGCTAGGCACTTGAATGAGCAAAACATTTGCTTTTAATTCAACGGGCGTAATTGGTTCAAACCAAGTTTTAAAATGTTGCCACTCTACAATGTCTTTAATAATTTTTAAGCAATTGCTCCAGATTAATTCAGCGTTCTTGGCCATACAAAAATCAACGATTTATAAACAGTTATTTTATTCTCAGAACAACCAATCTTTCCACATTTCCAATCCCTACAAGATATCCTATTTTCTCCACATTTTGAGATGTCAAGAAAATAAATTGGGGGCTGCAATATGTACACTTTATGTTGAAAAAAAAATTTTTTATTTAGCATTAATATTCCCTATAAATAAAGATTTACTTTCTGCCGTTTTTGCGCTATCAAATGAAGAAAATTTGTAATCCAAGCGTCCCAGTTGAATTCCAGCCCATCCAACCTGATTTACAAGCACTTCTTTTTGCCTTTTATTGGTATATTTTCTAGGTTTTTCAAAAAATCGATGGGTATGTCCACCAATAATTAAATCAATATCAAAGCTTTCTTTGGTCAAAATTTCGTCACTAACTTTTCCGTCATCATACTTATCCCCAAGGTGCGATAGGCAAATTACCAGGTCACAGCCCTTTTTTTTCAACAAAGAAGCTGTGCTATTTGCTGCAACAATGGGGTCCTGATATATCGTTTTTCCGTACAAATTTTCTGGCACCAATCCTTGCAATTCTATTCCTATTCCAAAGACCCCAACTTTGACCTTTCCTTTTTGAAAAATCTGGTAGGGTTTGGTTTTCATTTCTAGTGCTGTTCCCGTAAAATCATAGTTAGCTATGAGTACTGGAAAATTGGCGTGCTGTAATTGTGTAGCAAAGTTGTCAATACCCCCGTCAAAATCATGATTCCCCATGGTACAAGCATCATAGCCCATCATGGTCATGGCTTTGATTTCTGGTTCACCCTTGTATATATTAAAGTAGGGGGTTCCTTGAAAAATATCGCCCGCGTCCAATAATAAGACTTGACTATTCTCCTGCCTGATTTTTTCAATTAATGCGGCCCTAGCTGCTACCCCTCCCATTCCTTGGTTTCGTCCTCCATCCATTGGAAAGGGCTCTAACCTACTATGCACATCATTGGTATGTAAAATGGTTAGTTGATATTCGGCACCTGAAGCTAATAACTGTTCTGGCAAGAGGCTACCAGCTGCTAATGCCGATCCGGCAACCATTCCCTGTTGTATAAATTTTCTTCTGTTCATGCATTAATCTTTTGAAAGGATTACCCTGTTTTCTAATTCAGCATCAATAGTCCTTCCCGCTGCCGTCATTCTTTGAATCTGGTCAATTAAGGCATCGCGCAGGGTGTAACCCTTATTTTCTTGAGGGATGGGTTTTAAAAAAGGACAGTCACTCCCTCCATTGGCTACATAGTCAGAATTGGCAATGGTATAGATGGCCAGTGGATCCAAGGGCTTCCCCTCTATTAATATATGTACCGCTTTCTTATCCTTTATTTCCATAGTAATGCCCGCAACTGGCCATCCACCATCAACGGCTGTTTTGTCTAATAACTGCTGTAAAAGGGTTCCGCTGAGCTGCTGCAAGACTACTAGGTTGTCAAAAGGCATTAATTCATAGACCAAGCCAATGGTAATATTACCCTTGGGGAAATAGGAACGCACACCGCCGTAATTTACAAATGCTGCGGCAACTTTTTTATTGAAAACCTTTTCCGCACTGACTTTCATGGCATCTGCCATAAAATTGCCAATGGGCGATTCTGGCTGTTTTTTAGACAGCCCCTGTTTGGAAACGCCAATCACTTTACCCATGGTAGCTTGCATTTTACTGCCATAGGGGGTTAAAAACCGAATCATATTAGAATCTATGGGAGCGGATTTACTGATTTGGTAGTCAACAAAATCCACGGAATTGGTTTGCAAGCGATGGCTACACCCAAAAAACAGGACCAGGGTCCCGAATAAGCATAATTTGTTATAAAATCTCATGAGGCTTGATTACTTGTTGAAAGATACATGGTTTCTTGGAGCCTTCTATTAAAAAATAAGACCAGATATTCCTTAGATTTGCCACAAAACAACAAAGACATGTCATACGAGATTACAGGAAAATTAGTGGCCCGATTTGAAATCGTGCAAAGAACCGAAACTTTCAAAACCCGTGAATTTGTGATTGAAAAGTCTGAAGATATCAATGGCCGTACCATCACCAATTATGTAAAATTCCAGTGTGTGCAGGATAAGACTGCCATGGTAGACCGTTATAATTTAGGCGATGATGTAAAAGTGCAGTTTAACCTTAGGGGTAGCAAATGGGTAAAAGATGGTAGAGAAAACTATATTACTAATTTAGATGCATGGCGCATGGAATCTGTGAGCATGCAAGGCAGCCCAGCAAACAGCGGTGGCTATTCTGATATTCCTCCAGCAGCGGCTGCAGGTGAATCTATTGACGATCTTCCATTCTAAGGAAAATCTACCTATGACTTTTTAGGATAAGACCTAACAGTATGCAAAAAGATATTGTATTAAAATTAACACCTGCCGAGGCGCTGGATGATACCGTCATAAAGACCTATCTCTCCAACGCCTCGGCAGTCCCTTTTTCTGATATCACTGGTTTTTACAAAACCAAGCAATCTATTGATGCCAGAAGCCGCTCGCAGGTTTGGATTAATCTTACGGTAAGGGCCTCTATCAACGAACCCTTTGTTAATAGACCCTACCAACCCATTTCATTCCCTGTTCTTTCTACCGATGCAAGAAAAGTGATTATTGTAGGCGCTGGACCCGCAGGACTATTTGCAGCACTGCAACTCATAGAACTAGGCATTCAACCCATTATCCTTGAAAGAGGAAAAGATGTTAGAGCAAGAAGAAGAGACTTGGCCGCTATGAACAAAGCAGGCATTGTAAATCC
This sequence comes from Bacteroidota bacterium, assembly GCA_947460595.1. Classification (GTDB taxonomy): domain Bacteria; phylum Bacteroidota; class Bacteroidia; order Chitinophagales; family Chitinophagaceae; genus Sediminibacterium. The sequence goes on from CANHGS010000004.1 coordinate 8,922, forward strand.
TGAAAGCAATTATTGTTTTGGAGAAGGTGGCGCTGGAACTTATAGCGATGGAAAATTGTATACCCGCAGTAGCAAAAGAGGAGACATCAATAGAATCTTACAATTGCTTCACCAATATGGTGCTGATGAAACGGTGTTGTATGAAGCCCATCCGCATATTGGTACCAATAAATTACCACAAATCATTACAGCTATACGCCAACAGATTTTAGACAGTGGCGGGCAATTCCTGTTTGAGAAAAAGCTCAGCAAACTCATCATTGATCAGGGAATCATCAAAGCCGTGCAGACTGCAAACGGAGATGAATTTTCAGGAGAAGCCGTTATACTAGCAACAGGACATTCTGCGCGTGATGTATTTGAATTATTACAGGAGCAATCGGTTTTAGTAGAAAGCAAACCCTTTGCCTTGGGTGTTCGTATTGAACATCCACAAGCACTAATTGACAGCATTCAATACCATTGCTGCACCAGAGATGAGAACCTTCCTCCTGCTAGTTATGGACTGGTAGAACAAGTACAAGAAAGAGGGGTCTTTAGTTTTTGCATGTGCCCAGGAGGTATTATTGCACCAGCAGCTACTAATCCAGGAGAAATAGTGGTGAATGGCTGGAGTCCCAGCAAAAGAAATAACCCCTATGCCAATAGTGGTATGGTGGTTCAAATAATGGTAGAAGACGCTGTAAGATTTTTCAAGAAGCACCCAGAACCAGCATTGTTTGGAGACCTAGATCCAGCCAAGCATCCCTTATTACTCATGCATTTTCAAGCAGCCATTGAGAAAGCTTGTTTTGTAGCAGGAGGCGGAAAATTGGTAGCACCTGCTCAGCGCATGGTTGATTTTGTCCATAAAAAGCAAAGTGCAGACCTACCCAGTAATAGTTATTTGCCGGGCATCCATTCTGTTGCGCTTGATAGTGTTTTACCTGCTTTTGTTTACAATAGCTTACAAGGGGGCTTTAAAGCTTTTGGCAAAAAAATGCATGGTTATTTAACCAATGATGCTGTAGTAGTAGCTACAGAAAGCAGGACATCCTCTCCCGTTAGAATTCCTAGAGATGCAGTTACATTAGCCCACCCACAGATTTCCAATTTATATCCTTGCGGAGAAGGTGCGGGTTATGCAGGTGGCATTGTAAGCGCCGCCATGGATGGAGAAAAAATTGCCAAAATCTTGGCAATGACCAATCACTAATTGCTTGGAGTTGTAGCTTCTTTTTTAGACAACAACATTTTCTGAGTCAACAAAGCATTGTTCTTGTAAACTTTTTGCGCTGCTTTCATTTTCTGTTTGGCTGTATTGTCAAAATTGCTGTTAATACTAGCCAGGTCAGGCTTTCCGGCGTCAACCCATGCGGTATAATAAAAGTCTGCAATCAGGTTAGCAGAATGAATTAACTGATCATTAATGCTGGTTTGCAAAGCTTGTGCATAGGCTTTGGCAAAATCAGTTGTATAGGACTTAGTTTCTACACCTCTGCGCATTTGAACCCTAAATTTCTGTGCATCTGTAAATTGAAGACTTACCGATTTTTCTTTTGCTAGCATGTCTGGCACCAAAATAGCGGCCCTTCTTACAGCTTCCCAAATGGCTTGGTCCGGGTGTTTGAGGTAACTGGCTTTATGATTGGTATGCAGTGTATAGTTGGCAATTTCAATTTCAGGAATCATAGACTCCCAAAGTGCGTGTAAGCCTTTTTGATTGGTCAATTGCCCATCATAATTAAGGGTGGTATGTAGTGGCACATTGGCGTCTCCAATATAGTGACCAAGGTCAGCTGCGTAAAACAAAATACTATCCTTGTTCTTTGCTTTAAAAGCCTTTACCAATTGTTCTTTCATAGATACTACATGATAAGGAACATAGCCATATTTGACCAAGCTATCATGACCATATTTGGCTAAAGCCGATGCCCAATCCAAGGGCATGTCATTGGCCGCATTGGGTCCAAATGCTTCTAAGTCAATAAAGTGTTTGGTGGCTTCTGTACTATCGGTGTTTCGGCGAATATCCGGTCTGGGTGAATTGTAGACCAGGTTATCCATATTTTGGTAGAAAAAGGGCTTTAGTGCGTATGGCAACTCATAGATAGCTAGTTGTTGCACTGTCTTATGTATCAAAAAGCCCCAACTACTTGCCGTAATCAAGAAAACAAATAAACCAATAACCAGTAAGGTCTTGCGAGCAAATTTCATTGGGCTGGGTTTTAAACAACTGCAAAAATAAATCAAACTAGTTTCCGTCTGTGTAATATTTGTACCAACGGTACTACTAACAAGTTGATTTGGCTTAATTTAACGGCCTTTACCCCAACAACCATAAACTTTAGGTATGAGTATGATCCTGGAACTGCAGCATCTCAAAAAATATTATGCCACGCAGAAAGCGGTGGATGATATTAGTTTCTCTATAGAAAAGGGGAGCATCTTTGGTTTGCTTGGCCCCAATGGCGCCGGTAAAACCACGCTCTTAAGAATGATTACAGGTATTTTTTATCCGGATAGTGGAGAGATTACCCTGGATGGTAAAAAATTTGACCCTATCAATGATATCATCAAGATTGGATACATGCCTGAGGAAAGAGGCCTGTATAAAAAAATGAAAATCGGTGAACAAGCCCTCTATCTGGCCCAATTAAAAGGATTGAGCAAGGCAGAAGCCATGGAGAAAATAAAATTCTGGTTTACAAGACTGGAAATGGAATCTTGGTGGAATAAAAAAGTAGAAGACCTAAGTAAGGGAATGAGTCAGAAATTACAATTTGTGATAACTGTGTTACACGAACCCAAACTGATTATCTTGGATGAGCCTTTTAGTGGATTAGACCCTGTAAATGCCAATCTTATCAAAGATGAAATATATGGACTGGCCCAAAGAGGTTGTACGGTTATCTTTAGCACCCATCGTATGGAACAAGTGGAAGAAATCTGCGACCATATTGTACTGGTAAATTTGGGTCAGAAAATCTTAGACGGAACCGTTGCTAGCGTAAAACAACAATTCAAGGAAAATAAGTTCCGAATTCAGTTACAAGAAGTGCCTGCGAATCTAGTGGCAGATAGTTTTGAAATAGTTGACCAAAAAGCAAATCAACTAACGGTAAAAATCAAAGAAGGCTTTAAGAGCAATGACGTGTTAAAATACTTCTTAGACCAAAACCTAAGTATTGAAGCATACAATGAGATCTTACCATCGCTTAATGAGATTTTCATTAACCTAGTAGAGGGCAGCAAAAGTACCACCCGTGCATTCCAAAACATCAACGACTAATTCAACAGTATGAATAAGATTCTATTAGTAGCCAGACGCGAATTTCTAACCCGCGTTCAGAAAAAAACCTTTTTACTAACTACCATCGGTCTCCCCTTGATCATCTTTGGCTTCTACGCCATGATCATTTATTTTTCGGTAAAAACAACCGATAATTTTAGGGTTGCCGTAGCAGACAAAGCTAATATTTTCAATAATAAAATTGAATCAAAAGACGGAGAAGTAATCTTTGAATTTGTGCAGGCAGATAGTGCTGCTTTGCCAGAACTGATCAGTTCCAAAAAATACAGTGCATCTCTGTATGTACCTGCTGGATTCACTTTGCAAGGAAATGACTCCCTACAATTCAAATCGGACAAAGCCGTTGGTTTAATGACCAGAGAAAAAATTCAACGCAGAATCAACAAAGCTTTAGATGACAAACGCTATGAATCCATGCATATTAGCAAGGTACAAATAGACAGTTTAAATCAGGAAAGAGACCTCATTAAATTCTCTTCTGCTAATGGCAAAACAGATAACGATACCAAAGTTGGCGTTAGTTATGCGGTAGGTATGATTTCAGGATTCTTAATTTATATTATTCTCTTTATTTATGGCACCATGGTCATGCGTGGTGTCATGGAAGAAAAAGTGAGCAGGATTGCAGAAGTCATTATCAGTAGTGTAAAACCATTCCAATTAATGATGGGAAAGATTACTGGCATTGGAGCTGTTGGCTTGATTCAATTCCTCATCTGGATTGTACTAGTCTTTGGTTTACAATTTGCCATTGCCATACTATTCCCCAGTTTAACCGAGTCTATGCAGGGGCAACCCATTCAACCTGCCGGTATGCAAGCTGCACAAGCCATGAAATCTAGTGGCGCTATGAACGGTCTCATGAGTGGACTAGATGCTATTAATTTTCCCTTTATCATTGGCTGCTTTATCTTCTATTTTATTGGTGGATACCTACTCTACTCTTCTTTGTTTGCTGCAGTAGGTAGTGCCGTTAATGAAGACCCACAAGACGCACAAAGTTTATTATTACCCATTACCATGCCCATTATTTTTGCCATTGTAATCATGACCAAGGCAGTAAATGACCCCAATAGCGGACTAGCTATTTTTGGCTCTTTGTTCCCGCTCACTTCACCCATTGTAATGATGGCCCGCGTAGCACACGGAGTTCCTGATGGTGTTACCTATTTTCAATTAGCCCTGAGTATGATATTATTAATTCTAGGATTCTTAGGCACCACGTGGATAGCAGCCAAAATTTACCGCACAGGTATCTTAATGTATGGCAAGAAAATTACCTGGAAAGAAATGATGAAGTGGGCGTTTAAGAAAAGTTAAGAGGAAGAAAGTGAAGAGGAAGAAAGTGAAGAACGAAGAGTGAAGAGTGCACAATCATTTGTCTCGCGACTATGTTATTTAAAACCCGGCATGCCGGGTTTTTTATTTGAAATAATTCAATAAAAAACCTAGGCGCAGCCTAGGTAATCTCGTTTACGGAGTTCACTGTGCATTCTTCACTCTTCACTCTTCGTTCTTCACTAAATCCCCATCTAGACGCTTATTGCGCCAATGAAATACGTACGTTCACTCCCGCACGTGTGGTAGTAATAGGCGCTGATGTAGAGATATAAGGTATTACCCTGCGCTGGTCAAAGAAGAACTTGATATTGATGCGATTATTGATTACATAATCCACTGCGGGTTGAATCACAATTTCTTTCTGACCTCCGGTTCCATAAGCATTGCTCTGGTCTAGACGGCTATTGCTGGTAGCTACATCGCGGAACGATATGTCCAATTTTAAATTCAGGTCATTGTTCAGCGTCTTACCCTTCATACCTGGCAATTTGAAAGGAAGGTTCACACCACGTTTGCGCCATGATCCACCAAAAGTCCATTCTGTACTCTTGCTTTCGCTTAACTGATAGTCAATCAAACTCATACTTAGCGTACGGCTTTTGCGATATTCAAATTTCAAGTTCAACTTACTGTTGGTGGTAACTTCTACACCAAAAAGCGGAACAAACTGTTCTTGCATGGTAATATTGGGCACCAAGAAATAGGGAATATAGTTGCCACTTACTGTATCAATGAAGGATGGTGCTCCCAGTCTAAATGGATCTCTATAAAGCAGGGCACTATTATAACTATTCATGCTAAGGGTTCCATTATAGCCATGCGTTAAAGTAATGGCACTAAACACAGAAGCCACAGAAGGTATCTTGGTCAAACCCGTATAAGTCATACGCCAGTTGGGTTTGGGCAAAATGCCACTGAACGGATTAGAACTAATATTGGCATTGGACTGTTTGATCAGCGATACAGAATTAGGATCCTTTCCCGTATAAGCTGCTATAAAGGCGGGCACCAATACGTCCTGAGAATACCTACCATAACCCTTGGCAAATCCATCCGCTGTAAATTTCTGACCGGCTGGAAGAGCCTGCCAGTAAGGGTTGGCATTGGCCACCCTGTTAGAAATAATCAAACGATTGGCTTCAAAGGTTTTAAAAGTCTCTGACACTTCATTGGGGTTAGTTTTTCCAAACAAGGTATTGAAAGCAATATAGGAAACACTAAATCCTCCAGATGCTAACGGGTTTAGGTGCTCGGCCCTACCTGCACCAAGGGTGTCTTTAAAGAGCTCAGCATATTCCTTGCTAAATGACTTGTCCAAATTGATATCAATAACCCATTCACGCAAAGGTTCTATTTGAGCAGTAATGCCAAATCTTTGTTCAAAACTTTGACGGAATAAGAAATTAAAGCTGCTGTCTCTAGACAACATGCCCTGTGATGCTTTTTTATTTAACCAGTTGGTGTCTGGCTGTTTACCAAATACATAATCCAGCCCGGGTTGCATGCTATTCCAGTTTTGTCCAATAGCACTAATACTATCCATATAACCTGGTACACGGCTTCTATAATTAGCTGAATAATTCAGTTGCACGGTTTTCACCATGGTCACAAATTTGCCCAAGCCTCTGGAGAAGCTGTTCAATTCCATGGGTTGATTGGCTTTGGCCAATCTTTGCGCCGTACGCTCGTCTCTTTTTTGTCCACGCCATTTTTCTAAGGCATCTTTTCTAGCCTGACCGGTTAATCCTGCCAATGCTTCTTCCTTGGTAGGTATTGCAAATCCTAATGCGTTTTGAGAATTATTAGGGTTGGTTCCATTTAATAAATCTTTCTTGCCCTTTTTCTTTTCTGCCTTGGCCGTTGGAGGCTTGGGTGCTGGAATATTATCAATAGAACGCAACCACCTAGACTTGGCATAAAGGTTAGTAAAATTGAATTGGGTATTCAAATTATTCTCTTGGGTATTTTCAATGGTATTACCCAAGTTTAATGCCACACGGCTAGCACCTATCCAGTTATAAGAAGTGGTAAAGCCATACCTAGCTGTGACCCAATCACTAAAGGGTAATTTGTTTAAAGGAATATCATAGTTCAAGGAAGCTCTTTGTTGGTACAACGTATTTCTACCTCCCTTTAAGAAATTGCCGCGTAGGCTATCTTTCTTTTCTTTAGTGTCAAGTCTGCCATAGGGTTCATCAACACGCGAATTATTGGTTGCAGTAAAATTCAAATTCAATTTCCTAGTCAAATCCCATTGCATATTGTAGAATCTGTCAAAAGAAAAATACTTGTCATAGGTAGTATCAACCCTTTCTACTTTGCTGTCATAGGTATTCACAATTCTTGGTATAAATTCCCCAAACTGCCTATTAAGATCGGCCCTAAAACTTAGTAGCGATGGATTAAGGTTAAAATTGAAATCTCTGATCAAAGAAAGCCATGCTGATCTGCCCTTAATCAACCCTTTCATTGGTTCAATATACTTGCTTTGTCCAACAAAGGTGTAGCCCAAACCTCCTCTATGTCTAGTTACTTTATTGTCTAGGATTACAGGACTGGTTTGTTCCATTTGGGTAAAGGAATAGCTCATGTCAAAATTGCTAATTTTGAGTAAACCAGCTTTACCCGCAGGTGCCACACGCACATTAGTCAGATTCAAAGTTTTAATAGTGGTTTCATCCACCGCTGCAGCCCTAATAGAATCCTTCTTGCCAGAATTATTATTCAGTTTTTCTGAATACTTCACATCCTTGTCAAATGGATCATACTGTGGTGTTCTAATAGTTTTATTAATGCTAGCATATACAGGAATACTCAACCTAGCTTTCTTAGGCAAGAGTTTACCTGCATTAATATTAGCTGCAGCGTCAAATTGTAATAAGTTATCACGGGCTCGCTCATTGACCCTTTGTTCAATAGTCCCAAATCCTTGTGTATGGGTATTGGCAGACACAGAAATAGTTCCCAAATCTGCTAGGGTTAGGTCTACTCTTCCTAGTGCAGCCCATCCCCCATTTTCATCCAATTCACTTAAACGCAGTTCGTTGATCCAAACTTCTGTATTTACTGGAGGTGCATCAATTCTATAAGGGTTTTCTACTGCCACCAACATACCTCTTACTTCTCCTAGGTTGGGATTACCCATAATAGAATAGGTTTTATTGCCCACTCTTTCTCTATAGATAGAAGTAACAGAAGCAGTTGCCGCATTTCGTCTGAGTTTTAAATCAATTAAATCGCGCAAGCTAAAATCCAAATTATTAGCAGAAGGCCAAATAGCTTCTTCCTGCCCCTTGGCATAGGTTCCTGGCGGCGTAATTTTCAATGGAATCTTAATCTCGTAGTAGTTGTTCAAAAAGTCTTGCCCAATTCTGATGACCACATTGGCATCCCCATCTTTTAAGGGTCTTTGTCCATTCACAGATTCTGCGTGTACAAACATGGAGAGCTTACCATACTGGCGCATATCTAGGTTCAGTGTTTTGAACACAGCCCTAGCATCGCCTGTAAACAGGTCTCTAATTTGCATACTCATACTCTGTTCGTTCTGCAACAAATTCACCCCATTATTACTCAACTGTTGCACACGCTCAATACCTGGAGGAATCAAATAGTTCACTGGTTGACGGCTACTATTTTCTTCTAGGTTTACGGCAAGGGTATTAAATTTAGTTCCTGCAGATACATTGATTGGCGTATAGGACCCAGTAGTATCTAAGTTATAAGTAAACTGACGCCATTGGTTACGAACCAGATCTAATCGCGCAAAGCGCAATACAACAGAATCTTCAAAATCAGACAAATACATCCGCATAAATCGGATAGATTTAAAATCAGGAATACCACCTATTTTACGGCTATAATTTCTAATAGGAATTCTAAACAAATACCAGTCTTCTTGACGCACTATACCATCAGCAGAGTTAACGGTTACTCGGCGTTTGTCCGTAACATACGGCGTTACACCCACGTCCATACCTGGCTTTAATTCAACCTCGTACTCATAATAAGACTCAGTTTCATTAAGGGTATTGTCTCTATTCAAATCTTCGTTATCAGGATACAAGGTAGCGGCTGGTGTAAACTGCCCCCCAGTGGTAGCAATGGGTGAATTGCCTTGTGGGTTATTGATGTTTTTATACCTACCCAAGATACCCGTTCCCGCAGCGTCAAAACTATCGTCTCTATACCATTTATAGTTATCCGTTGAAGGGTCAGTTAAGGCTTTATTATAGGCGTTGGATGTTGTTCCAAAATTGTTGGCAATCTTGTTGAGCACGTATCCTTTTTTGCGTCTTTCGTCTGCGTCTTCCAACCCATCAAAACCAACGTCTTGGAAGGTTCTATCATTAGGGTCATTACTAAAGGCTTGTGTAATTTGAATAGGATTCACCGGTGTCTTACCCCAAGTATTGGTACTATCTACCGCAGCATTGATGGTAGGAGTGTTCATGCCGTTTTCATAAAATCGCTTCCCGTCTTTTAAAATATCTTCACTCACATTACCAAAGTTCAAAAAGAACTTCCCACCCCTACTATTGGGGTTTTTGATAAAAGGATTTTGAATCCAGAATTCTACAAACTCAATGTTTCCCGTTTCAAAATCCGTCTGGTCAATGGAACGCATTAAGCCCCCCCATCTATTGGTTGGTTTTAATAAATTACCATTGCCTTCTAATTCTGTTCTGCGTGATTCAAAATTGTAGGGCCCTTTTTCTGTAGGATAATAGGCAAGGTCAAATGTGGCCGTTTGTACGTCAGTAATATTGGTAGTACGCTGTGGGAATAATTCATTGGTAAAGACTTGACGCACGCGTGGATCACTCAACTCTGCCAAGTTTCTACGTAAGGGATTCCCCGGACTATTTTTGTCTTGTAGGTTTGGTTCAATATTATACCAAGCCAGTTTGGCCCTATTAAAATTGTAGTCAATAGAATCATTTAATACCGCTTCAGGAAACTTAGGATTGCCTTGTGGTGTAGATGCCAATGCCCATGACACAAATGGGAATCGCAAATCAATACTTGTTCTGGTAGATTCAAAATCATCAATATAAATCAAGCCTTGATCACCTTTCCCAATTTGAGGCGGATGTCCGGGTTGTAAATAAGCACCTTCTCCGTAAGCAGTAATAGAAGACTTGGCTTTGGTGCTATAATTGGGTAATCTATTCAACAACCTAGTAAGTCCGGGCAATTCAGAACGATAACTAAAATCCAAACCATACATGGTATTTCTAATGGGATCTTCTCCATAACCCATTTTGGTAAAGTAAGGGCGTTCACCCAAACGCACTACTGAGGAACCAATAGAAAATTTCTTGTTGGCAATATAGTCTAATCGCAATGCGGCAAAACCGCGCTGTTGCATACCAAAACCCGTATTGTTTTCAAAAGAAACTTGCACAGGTACATTAGAACTTAAGATAGCCTGATTCAATATTTTTACCGAACCCAAATTATAGTCAACAACATAATCTGATCCTTCGCGCAATACTTGTCCTCCCGCAGAAACGGTTACAGAACCGGGTGGCACATTGGGCGCATTCAATGAAATTTCAGATCCCCCTGTACCTTTTACTTGGCCTTGCATCACAAACCTATTCAGGTTGGCATAGGTTTGGGCAATGGCTTTAATAGAATCGTATAATTGTTTGTAGAGGTATTTGCTTTTAATATTGGCGGGCATACCCGTAAAAGCTAGGTCTTCTAAGTCTTTACCAAAGGGTTCCAAAACCGGGAAAATAACACGGCCTACTTGTGGCAAAATGGTAAACCCTTCTACATAGTCAAAGACCCCATCCGGCTGGGGATCATTGCGATTGTTTAACCTGTCAAGGTTCAGGATTTTTAATAAGGGTTGACCATTCACTGATGGAGAAGTCTCAGGCAAATAACGTTTTAATCCACCACTGGGCTCTTCATACAATACATTCAATTTAAAGTCTTCTCTTTGAATACCTCCAAACAAATCCAAAGAATATACGTTCTTCATCATCAATCCCCAGATAGGTAATTGAATGCGTTGCGATGTGGCTTTTAATAATTTCAACATCAACACTTTCTGTACACCCTTAGTACTATCTAGTGCTACGTCTTGAGAAAATTCACCCACCTGGTAAACCTTCCCATTATAAGTATATTGATAAGCTACGGCCAACACTTCGTCTGCTTGTAATTGGCTATTGACAGAAACAAAACCTGCTTGCGGATTAAAATAATATTCGTTGGAAGTCAATTTTCTCGCAAAGGTTTTTTCATAATCATCCACGGGGCGTAATCCTCTTGCAAACAACAATGAATTAATCATGGCTGGGTTACGTGCATTGGGATCATTAACCAATGAACTATATAAACTATTGGCGCCATTGAAAGGCAGGGGATTACTGGTAAAGGAACTAATTACTGGATTATATGGTGCGGGTTCTGCCATGTCCATAAAACCCACAATATCACGCGCGTCAGTATTGGCGCCGTTTCTATTGGTTACCCATACCTCTACTCTTTGTATTTGCACCTGCGTATTTACCTGTGGCAGGTTACGCATGGTTTTATTGTAGTTGGTTCTAAAGTACTGACCCATTAAGAAGTGTCGATTCTCCTCATAATCATCCAAGCGTTTTTGAAAATTCTGCGTAGCGGCGCCGCCTTGTAGACCCATGGATTGTCTTTGAGAACGCTGGTTAGCTAGGGCCCCTGTGATATAGAGCTTTCCAAATTGTAATTGGGTCTTAATACCAAATAAATTCTGTGTGCTTGGAATAAGGGTTCCTCTAGATTGATAAGAAATATTTCCCGCTTCAATACTCTTAATCACTTCATCATCCTTACCCTTATAATCTAATTTAATTTGGTTGTCAAAACCTAAGTTGGTTTGGGTATTATAGTTAAGGGGGAATTTTAATTTATCACCAATATTGGCGTTCACGGCCAGATTAGCGTTCATGTCAAAATCAAATCCCCCATTTTTTCTAGCGCGTTCAGGCAAGGTAGGATTCTTGATATTCTGACCCTGATATCCCGCCATGATATTTACTTCACCACTAGGCTTGATATCTACTTTCAAGCCCTTATCGGTTACCCCAAAAATCCGATCAAAGAGACTGGTATGCACTTTCATGGGCGGGCGCTGTGTCTTTAGATTCAGCGCAGTAATGGCATCGGCCCTTTTTTTGAAATAATCGTTCTCAGACTGTTTGGATTGCAAACGCAGATAATCATTAAAATCTATGGCTGTAGGAGTTCTATAAGTTTTGTTACCAATCTTCTCAATGATATAGTATTGTCTGGTCTTGGGATCGTATTCTACGGTTTGTTTTATCAAAGCCGTGTCACGAATATTGTAGGGATTGCGGTTATTACTACTAAGAGGATCAGCCCTTCTATCATTGATGGGATAGCGCAAACTATCGCGCTGCTGCGCCCATAGGCTGCTGGTGCAACAAAGAGAAAGCAGGATACCCGTTACAGTAAGAAAATACCTCAAACTAAAAGAAGGTTGTTAAAGTAGAACTAGGGGTATAGGCTATAAATTTTTTAATGCTTGTTTGATAATGTCTTCTAGGCTGTTTTCTGCCGTCATAGACACCATGGTTTTTTTCACTGCGCTCTCAGCCATTGGCTTGCCAATACCAAGGGCCACCAATGCCTGCACTGCGTCATTATCTACACTAGAAACAATGGCTGCGCCTCCGCTCAAGAAGGTATCCGCTGATTGCTTCCCTAATTTATCTCTCAATTCTACAATCAACCTTTCGGCCGATTTCTTTCCAATACCCTTGATACTTTCCAACAGTTTTGTGTTGCCTTGTACAATGGCTTTGGCAATTTCGTCTGGTCGCATGCCAGACAACATCATTCTAGCCGTTGACGCTCCTACACCTGAAACGCTGATCAATTGCAAAAACATTTCTTTTTCTGCCAATTCTGCAAACCCAAAAAGGGTATGCGCATTTTCTGTAATATGCAAATATGTAAAGAGTAAACCGCTTTCTTTTTTGGCAATAGCGGAATAGGTATTCAAACTAATCTGTAAGTCATAACCCACACCGTTCACATCAACCACTACCCTTGTAGTAGTTTTTACTGGAAATTGACCTCTTAGAAATGCATACATACTGCTTCAAAAATAGGTTAAAAACGGGTTGAATAACAAGGTTTCTGACCAGATAAAGGAATCTTTTTGGATATTTGCGCCCAATTAAGACAGATATGACTAAAATTACCGCAGCAATTACCGCCGTAGGAGGATATGTTCCAGAGACTAAATTGACCAATTTTGACCTAGAAAAGATGGTGGATACCAATGATGAATGGATCCGCAGTCGCACCGGGATTTCTGAAAGAAGAATCCTAAAAGAACCCGGAAAAGGCAGTAGCGATATGGCCGTTCCAGCTATTGAAGAGATTCTGAGAAAGAAAAACCTTGACCCAAAGGAGATTGATTGCATTATATGTGCCACGGTAACCCCAGATATGGTGTTTCCAGCCACTGCCAATATCATTGCCGATAAAGTAGGGGCCACCAATGCTTGGGGCTATGACCTAAGTGCCGCATGCAGCGGATTCCTATTTGCCCTGAGTACTGGAGCCATGTATATAGAAAGCGGCCGATTCAAAAAAGTGATTGTAGTAGGAGTTGACAAAATGAGCGCCATTGTAGACTATACAGACCGCACTACTTGCATCATTTTTGGTGATGGCGCTGGTGCTGTTTTATTAGAAGCTAATGAAGACGGTTTGGGCGTTCAAGACAGTATCTTAAAAAGCGATGGTAGTGGACGCAATTTCTTACACATGAAAGCAGGTGGCTCTGTTAAACCTGCTACCGCTGAAACCGTTGCCGCTAGAGAACATTTTGCTTTTCAAGAAGGACAAGCCGTTTTCAAATTTGCAGTTAAGGGCATGGCCGATGTAAGCGCCGAATTATTAGAAAGAAATAACTTAACTGGCGATGACATTGCCTGGTTGGTGCCACACCAAGCTAACTTACGCATCATTGACGCCACGGCCAATCGTATGGGATTGGATAAGGAAAAAGTGATGATTAATATTCAGAAATACGGAAATACCACGGCCGCTACCCTACCCCTTTGTCTGTGGGATTGGGAAAACCAATTAAAGAAGGGAGACAAGATTGTTTTGGCTGCTTTTGGAGGTGGATTCACGTGGGGTGCTACCTTACTTACTTGGGCGTACTAAGTTTTAGTGAAGAGTGAAGAGTGATTTTTAAACTATTACATTAAGAAACCCTTGGCGTTGCCAAGGGTTTCAATTTTTTATAGAACTTTATTTTACTAAAACCTAGGCGCAGCCTAGGTTAACTCGTTTACTGAGATCAGCGTCCGTTCTTCACTCTTCACTCTTATCTTTTAACTCTCTTCTCAGCAACTGCGTCACTGATAAAAGGGAATTCAAGGTTGAATGAGAAGGCGGAGTTTTTATTGGATCCAACATTTTTGTATACGTCTTGTAATCCTTGGTAATACCTTAGCTGCAAATTAATGCCTTTACCGTTGCGTTGGGTATTCAATTGATAAGTAACAGCTGCGGCAAAACCATAATCTGTTTTATTCAATTTGTCCTTAATATTCTGCTCATAGGTTGCGTCATTTTTGCCTTCAAATTTTTCTTGGGCCTTGGTTAAAAAATTAACTTGAGGGCCAAAACCAAGCATTAGTTTTTCAGTAGCCTGATAATGCATCATAACTGGTATGTCAAGATAGTTTAATGAGCGCGAGGTAGGAACATTGGCAAAAAGACCGTCTACCGTGGTCCCAGTTTTTAAAGACGAATTTCCCTTGAAACCCATTGAATTTAAGGGTTTGAACTCGGGCTTAAAATACCATTTTTCACTTAGTTTCATATTAATGCCCAAACCAAAATTGATTCCTAACAACGAATGATTGTCTAATTGGTTAGATATATTACTACTATTTAGGCCGCCAACAATGCTAAAATTGAATTTCTCTGAAGCGGCTTTATCGCCAAATATGAGTACCAATAAAGCTGCTTGTGCATGCGTTTTTGCAATGGAAGCAAAAAGGAAAGATACTAGTACAAAGATTTTAAGGGCTGTTTTTCTCATAGGTATTGTCATAGTGAATATAAATAAATCTATAATTCAAACTGGACACGGAATTGCCAGAAACTACTATTTCCATTAATAGCATTTCTGTATAATGAACCATATCCATAATTGATTTCATATCTGAAGTGCGCATTCGGATACCAGCTAAGGGCAGTAGTAAATCTTTTGAAAACACCCCCATTGATTAGGGCGTCATCGGCACTAGAATAGGTATACCTAGCGCCTAATTCAAATGCACCAGTACCTGTTCCTTTGCTGAACTTGAAATTCTTTTTGGGTATGAGTTTACCCAAATTTCCATTTTGTTTGTTATACCTTCTGTTTTCACCGGTCAAAAACCAAGAACCTCCCAAATGAAAATAATCAAACCTTGGATTCCCTTTTGACGGGCTTTTTACAGCCGTGTTCATATACTCTGCAATAATGGACACAGGTCCGTTTACTTTTATCCATTCAAACATAAGCGTGTTAGCAGCATCTGCATCAAAGGAACCCGTTGAGATAAAAGAAGGTGCTGTATTGGTTTCTGGTTTTGCTTTATAACTCAGTTTCCCGTCTGTAGCATCGGTATGCCTAAATCCAAAACCAATATGCATCAAATCTCTGTCTGAAACATAATGGGGCAAACCAGAAATGCGAAAAGTATATTGAGATCCATTATCAGAAAAGGATTTTCCCGTTTCCCAATAATTATTAAAGACACCAATGGTATACGCCAAGCGTTGATTGAGTAAACTATTGGAATATCTTATACCAATATTTCTCTGGCGCACGAACATGGGTACACCAGACCCTCTTTCCATGAATCCTAATTGGGTTCCTGGTGCCACATATTCATGACCAACCCCTTCTTTTTGTTTGCCCAAAGTCAGCCAACCCGCATTTCCATTAAAAGGAATTTCTACACTCCAATCTATAAAATCAAATTTTTTGGAACCCGGCTCGGCATCTAACCCATTGAAATTGGCACTGACCATATATCGCCATGGGTTTTTAAATAATAAAATATTACCAGATAAAACAAGTCTCTCTCCCCTAAACTCAGTACCTGGGTCTACTTTACCAACTTGTTGAATGTTAGCAGCATTCTGATTTAAACTATTGTGATCAAGCAAGAATGCAGCCCCAATATTTAAATTAAACCACTTAGTGTGTATTTGATTCCATTTCTTAGCCATCACGGGAGCCGCAGCCATTGGTGCTTCAAATTTACTAATGGTGGCTGTATCGTTTAACGATGTTAAACGGTCCTGAGCCTTTAATTGGGCTAAGGAAAATACTGAGACAAGTGTAACTACTATTTTTTTCATAATCTAACTTTGCAACCCGCAATAGATCCTATACGGATGAAAAATAAAGTTCTTGCATATTTTCAAAAAGTCCTAATCAAAAAGATATTAAAATCTAATCAATTGTATGGATTTACACATTTCGTACAAAACTTTGCTAATTCCACCTAGATTTCTATGATTTTTTTAATGCCCATTTAAATAAATGCAATGAATGCCAAGTTGAATAATCCTATTTTTGAAAGGCAATCAATCAAAGTTCCCATGCAATCAAAACATCCACTTACCGGCATTAGTTCCGTAGCTATTCACGCCAGCGGACACGAGAACGCGGAATATGCCCATATCACGCCCATATTTGCTACCTCAACTTTTACTTTTGATACCGCAGAAAGTGGTATGGAACGCTATTCGGGTCCGGACAAAACCAGGATTTATAGTAGGTGGGGGAATCCCACATTCACCGCGGCAGAAGAAACCATTGCTGCTTTAGAAGCATTTGGACTCAAGGATGAAAATGGGAACCAACTGGAATTAAAAGCACTATTACACGCAAGTGGACAGGCGGCTATGACCACCATGTTCATGAGTAATTTAAAAGCTGGCGATACGGTACTCTCTCATTTTGCATTGTATGGTGGCACCAATGAATTATTCAAATCAGTGTTATCTAATGCTGGGGTGAAAACTACTATCATTAATATGCGGGATTTGAATCTGGTAGAAGAGGCTTTAAAACTAGATAGTTCTATCAAACTCATACATGTAGAAACCCCGGCCAATCCTACCTTACAATGTATTGACTTAGCAGCCGTATCGGCCTTGGCCAAACAATACGGATGCCTCCTTACGGTGGATAATACATTTGCCACGCCTTATTTGCAACAACCCTTTAAACATGGAGCAGATTTTGTATTTCATTCTACCACCAAGTTCTTAAACGGTCATGGCACTGCTATTGGAGGTGTATTCATTGGAAAAGATTTGGCTTTCATGAATTCTACGGGTTGGAAATGGCATACGCTCATGGGCGGCAATAGCAATGCTTTTGATGCGTTTTTGTTGTCACAGGGTATGAAAACTTTGGAATTAAGAATGGACAGGCATTGCAGCAATGCTATGGAAGTGGCCAAATGGCTGGAACAACACCCTGCTATTGCCCAAGTAAATTACAATGGATTAACCTCTCATCCTGACAATGCCATTGCACTCAAACAAATGAGACATCCTGGAGCACTCATGAGCTTTGAATTAAAGGGAGGGCTCAAAGCGGGTATGCAATTTATTGACAAGCTCAACATGTGCGTACGCGCTGTTTCATTGGGAACAGTAGACACTTTAATTTCACATCCAGCTAGCATGACCCATTCAAGTTTAAGTGTTGAAGAGCGTTTAAAATATGGCATTACCGATGGTCTAATTAGAATGAGTGTAGGTATTGAAAATATTGCCGATATACTAAGTGATTTAGATCAGTCTTTAGCTGGTTTATAAATTTCAATAAAAGAATTTAGCAGATGCAAATCAATATTAGAAGGGCGGTTATAGAAGATTGCAGCAGGATCATGGAGCTGATTCAGGAATTAGCTGATTATGAAAAAGCGCCCGATGAAGTAACAGTAACACTGGAACATTTTCAAGAAAGTGGCTTTGGCCCCAACCCAGTCTGGTGGGCCTTTGTAGCCGAAGTAGATGGAAGAGTAGAAGGTTTTGCGCTTTATTATATTAGATACAGTACTTGGAAAGGACAACGCATGTACCTAGAAGACATTTTGGTTACCGAACAAATGCGGGGCAAACAATTGGGCAAATTATTATTTGACCGTTTGATGGTAGAAGCCAAAGAGAAACATCTAAAAGGCATGGTATGGCAGGTGCTGGAATGGAATGAGCCCGCCATTAATTTTTATAAGAAATACAATGCCAATTTTGACGGAGAATGGGTCAATTGCAGCATTAACTAACGCCATTCACTATTGCTTCGCGATGTATTTTCTGAACCAATCCTTGTAATACTTTTCCAGGTCCCACTTCCGTAAATTCAGTGGCTCCGTCTTGTACCATGGCTTGAACAGATTGGGTCCATCTTACTGCACCTGTTAATTGTTCAATCAAGTTTTGCTTAATAGCAGCAGGGTCTGTAACCGCTTTGGCCACTACGTTCTGATAGATAGGACAGATAGGCGTATTAAAATGGGTGGCTTCAATGGCTGCGGCTAATTCTTCTTTTGCGGGCGCCATTAGTGGAGAATGAAAAGCGCCTCCAACGGGTAATACCAATGCGCGTTTGGCACCAGCCGCTTTCATTTTTTCACAGGCAATTTCAATTCCTTTTAATGAGCCACTTATTACCAATTGACCGGGGCAGTTAAAATTAGCTGCCACTACTACTTCCCCTGTTTCTAATTGTACCGTTGCACAAAGTTCTTCCACTTTATCATCGGCCAACGCCAATACGGCGGCCATAGTAGAAGGCGTTATTTCACAAGCTTTTTGCATAGCAGATGCCCTAATAGCCACCAAACGCAAAGCGTCTTCAAAATGCAAAACATGGTTGGCCACCAACGCAGAAAATTCACCAAGAGAATGACCAGCTACCAAACCTGGTTGTGGATCAACAAGGGTTTGATAAGCAATCACTGAATGTATAAATACAGCAGGCTGGGTAATATTGGTTTGTTTCAAAGCCTCGTCTGTTCCTTCAAACATAATATCGCTAATGCGGAACCCAAGAATCTCATTGGCTTTTTCAAACAATACTTTGGCAGTATTATGGGATTCATACAATTGCTTTCCCATTCCCATAAATTGGCTACCCTGACCTGGAAATAAATATGCGTGCTTACTCATATGAATTGTTTGAGGGGTTAAAATTAAACAAAAACCCCGATAAAATTTATCGGGGTTTGGTTACTAACCTTTCTATCTAAAATTCGCTAATCGTAAATGCTACAGCAATTAAAATTCTGTTTTAAATTCAATATATTTTAAGAACTCCTCTCTTGTTTTGTCTTCTTTGAATTTACCGCCATAAAATGCTGTAATGGTAGAAGATGTGTTATCTTCTACTCCCCTACTAGCAACACAAAGGTGTTTGGCATCTATTAAAACAGCCACATCATCTGTACCCAAGGCTTTCTGCAATTCTTTGCCAATTTGCATGTTTAGTCTCTCTTGCACTTGTGGGCGTTTTGCAAAATATTGTACCAATCTATTTAGTTTGCTCAATCCGACCACGGTTCCATTACTAATATAAGCCACGTGCGCTTTTCCAATGATGGGAACAAAATGGTGCTCACAATTGCTGTAGAAAGAAATATTCTTTTCTACCAACATTTGATTGTACTGGTATTTGTTATCAAACATGGCCATATTAGGTTTGTTGGCCGGATTTAAACCACTGAAGATTTCTTTCACATACATTTTAGCCACACGATTGGGGGTCCCTTTCAAACTATCGTCTGTAAGGTCTAAGCCCAAAGTTTCCATGATGGCCGTAAAATGCTTGGCAATCTGATCAATCTTCTGTTCATCAGTTAACAAAAAAGCATCTTCACGCATTGGTGTATCTACAGATGTACTTACGTGGTTATCACCCATGTCATCAATCATGGTATCGCTTAGCTCAATCTTTTCTCCATTAAGCTGGATATTCAACAAAGTTTCTTTCTGTTTCATATAATTTTATTTGTAAATCCAATGCTGGGTCTAATTTTTCCTTTAACAAATCATAAATCACTATGGCAATATTTTCAGCACTTGGATTTATTGTTGCAAATTCTTTAGTATCCAGATTCAAATTTTTATGATCAAATCTATTAAGTACTTGCTCCTTAATCAAGTTGCTTAGTTCTTTAGTGTCTAACACATATCCTGTGTCTGGGTTTGGTTCACCCACTACTTTAACAATAAGGTCATAGTTATGACCATGGTAGTTGGCATTATTACATAAACCAAACACACGCTGGTTCTCTTCTGCAGACCAAGCCGGATTATTCAGGCGATGTGCTGCGTTAAAATGTTCTTTGCGATATACGGCTACTTTCTTGCTCACTGTTTTTGTTTGGGGTGAAAATGGTCACCCAGTTTTTACTAGTTAAATTGGAGCACACCTGACTCCTATCCTTATTTTGAAAGCTAAACTTACCTGTAAACCTTATTACAAGGCACTGTTTCAGAAGTGTGCTGATCAAGTGGCCCTGCTTAAATAGCTTTTTCAAATATACTGCTCCAATAATAACCAAGATGCCTTCTTTTTGTTTAAAATTTTAAGTGAAATTTTAAACAAGAAGGCAAGAAAGTCAAAATTCAAAAGTCAAAAGTCAAAAATTACCCAAAATATTCCACGTAGATTCTTGCGGTTTCGTAGAGCTTAACACAATGAAGCTGAACATGTTGAGGCAAATGAGGGGCTAATTGTTCCCAAATGGCTACGGCTAGGTTTTCCGTGCTGCACATTTTATTTTTCATGAAGTCCACGTCTAGATTGAGGTTTTTGTGATCTAATTTGTCAATCACGTGCAATTTCATCAGTTGGCTTAGTTTTTTCACATCAAAAACAAAGCCTGTTTCTGGATCAGGCTCCCCCTTAATGGTTACGAAAAGGTCAAAATTATGCCCATGCCAATTTTCATTGGCACATACCCCAAATACTGCATCATTCTGTTCCCTGGTCCAGGAAGGATTAAAGAGTTTATGGGCTGCATTAAAATGTTCCAGTCTCGTTAAATACACCATTCTTCTTAAAAATTTTGGCAAAGCTACAACAAGCAAAGCAATTTATATACGACCTTAGCCCTATGCGTGTAGTGATATCAGCAGCCACTGTTGGGGAATGGATGCCCAGTTATCTGAAAGTCAATGAATTATATACTAGCGAAAGCAGGCGTATGAAATTACATTTTCACCAATCAGGGATTGGCATGTTAGCGGCAAGTTTTTCACTCACAAAATTAATATTGGAAGAGAAACCCGACTTAGTACTGCAAGTGGGTATTGCTGGAGGTTTTAATAGCCAGTTTGATATAGGTACCGTACTGACAATTAAAGAAGAAATAATTGGAGACCTTGGGGTGGAAGAGGGCGGCAAATGGAAGGATTTATTTGACATGAAATTGGAAAAAAGTAGTTACCACCCATTTGAAAAAAGAAGATTACCCAATCAATGGCTGGATAAATACAACTTGTTACAGCTGCCCGCGGTTACAGGTATCACGGTCAATGAGATTAGTACCAATCCTGATAGAATTGTTGAACTCAGCAAAAAATACCATCCAGAAATTGAAAGCATGGAAGGTGCTGCCTTGCATTATGTAGCAAGAGAAACCAATACTGCTTTCTTACAAATTAGGGCCATCAGTAATTTGGTGGGAGATAGAAATAAAGCAAATTGGAAAATGGGAGAAGCCATTAGCAACCTCAATGATACCATCTTGCAATACCTTGATAAATTATACCAAATAGCTTAAACTAGTATGCGTCTTACCCTAGGTTTTTCTCCCTGCCCCAATGATACATTTATATTTGATGCACTTGTCAACGGCAAAATTGATACGGAAGGTTTGGAATTTGATGTGTATTTAGAAGACGTTCAAACCTTGAATGAATGGGCTTTAGCTGGCAAATTGGCTATTTCAAAAATTAGTTATGGGGTCTGGCCCCTGCTGCAAGATCTGTATAGTTTATTAGAAAGCGGCGGTGCCTTGGGTAAAGGGGTTGGACCATTATTAATTGCTAAAAATCCTATCTTAAATTTGAGTGCTGTTGACCAAATGAGCTTGGCTATTCCCGGTATCAACACCACGGCACATATGTTGTTTTCTATGGCATTCCCCAATGCCAAACAGAAACATTTCATGGTCTTTCATGAAATAGAACAAGCAGTTCTTGATGGCAAAGTTGATGCGGGTGTCATTATTCATGAAAATAGATTTACCTATCAGGACAAGGGTTTGGTAAAACTCATGGACCTTGGAGAAAACTGGGAACAAAGTTTACAATGCCCTATTCCTTTGGGAGGCATTGTCATGCGCAATGATTTTGAACCATCGCTCCGCGATAAAATAAATCAGTTGATCAAGCAATCCGTTGAATATGCTTTTAAAAATTATCCATCTCTGGCCCCCTATGTTCACCAGCATGCGCAAGAAATGAGTGAACACGTTATGCGTCAGCATATTGATTTATACGTGAATGATTTTTCTATTGGCTTAGGCGTAGATGGCCATAAAGCAGTAGACGCGTTGTGTCAAGTGTATCATAAACTTCCTACTAAGTAGCGCATAGATTAGAGAAAATGTTTGGCTAGTCAACTGGAGGCTTTAATGCTTTTGCATACACTTCTAAAACCCTTTTTCTTGCTAATTCATGAACTACAATGGGTTTGGCATAATTTAATTCCTGAAACTCAGGTACCCACTTTCGAATATATTTCAAGTCTTTGTCAAATTTTTCTGTTTGCAAAGTTGGATTAAAGACCCTAAAATAAGGAGCAGCATCACAACCACTACTGCTAGCCCATTGCCAACCACCATTGTTAGCTGCCAAATCAAAGTCCAATAATTTTTGTGCAAAATAAGCTTCCCCCCATCTCCAATCTATGAGCAAGTGTTTGGTCAAAAATGATGCTGTAATCATTCGCACTCGATTATGCATAAAGCCCGTTGCATTTAACTCACGCATACCGGCATCTACAATGGGATAACCTGTTTGACCATTACACCAAGCCTTAAATTCTGATTCATTATTGCGCCACTCAATAGCTTCATAGGCGGGCTTAAAAGATTTACCCAATCCAACATGTGGAAAATACCAGAGAATCATATGATAGAAATCGCGCCAGATGAGTTCATTTAAAAAAGTCTCACTTACTGCTTTGGCTCTTATTGCAAGAGCGCGAATACTAATGGTTCCAAAACGCAAATGAACACCTAATTTAGAAGTACCCTGTTCCAGATAAGGAAAGTCTCTATTCTCTTTATACTTGGCAACAATTTCTTTTTTCCAAGCTTTGGGCGGAAAAAAAATAGTTGAAGCTGTAAATCCCATTGATTCCAAACTAGGAATGTCAATAGGAGATTGCTTATAAAAATGGTCTTTGTATTGTTCAACAGGATAGGCTTCTAAATGAAGATCTGTTAGTTTAGATTTCCATTTTCTGGAGTAGGGCGTAAACACCGTATAGGGTTTACCATCGTCTTTTAAGACCTCCTCCTTCTCTAAAATCACTTGATCTTTATAGGATTTACAAGCTACTTTCTTTTCGTCTAAGTAGGCTGCAATGGCTGCGTCTCTTACAATGGCCGATGGTTCATAGTCATGATTACTGTAAACCGTAGCAATGGTATATTTTTTTGTTAGAACTTTGAAACAGTCTAATGGTTTTCCGTGAAGCACCTCCAAGCTTGATCCTAAGGCAACTAATTCTGATTGCATGTCTTGCAAAGCAGCGTGAATAAAACTAACCCTTGCATCTGTCTTATCTTCTAGCTGATCCAAAATCTGGGTATCAAAAATAAATATGGGCAAAACAGGAATACCTGCTTTTAATGCATGGTAAAGCGCCGCATTGTCCTTAAGACGCAGATCTCTTCTGAACCACATGATATTAATGCTTTCCATTTTGCTCATAACAATATGACAATTATGTTGGGAAAAGGTTGATATACAAAGCAAAAGGGCTACCCATTGGGCAGCCCTTTGCATATCTTAAGTTATAAGATTAGTCTTTGAAAGAAGGAACCAAAGTAACGTTCCTGTTTTCTTTTCTACCAGCTTTGGTCTTGTTGTCTGCTTTTGGTTTAGAAGAACCATTTGCAACTGTGGTTAGACGGTCAGCGGAAATACCTTTATCAGTGAATGCTTTCTTAACAGCATCTGCACGTTTTTGAGACAATGGCATATTTACTTTGTCATTACCAGTAGCGTCCGTATTACCTTGAATCTCTAATTGTAGTTTAGGATACTTAGCTAACA
This sequence comes from Bacteroidota bacterium, assembly GCA_947460595.1. Classification (GTDB taxonomy): domain Bacteria; phylum Bacteroidota; class Bacteroidia; order Chitinophagales; family Chitinophagaceae; genus Sediminibacterium. Next base: position 32,908 of record CANHGS010000004.1, read on the forward strand.
AATCCAATACTGGGTCAAACTTGGTTTTTGTAATTTTAACATCTACCAATTTAGCAGTATTGATTACAAAGTAGAATGATTTAGCCGCTTCAGCTAATACTGGAGTCATATCAGGACATCCAAAGTTTGAAGCAACACCAGCTTCGTTAGGACATTTGTCTTGTTCGTCGTTTACACCATCTCCATCAGTATCAGGGATAGGGCAACCTGCGTATTTAGCCAAACCTGGAACAGTAGGACATTTGTCTTGCTCATCATTAACACCGTCTTTATCGGTATCAGGTACAGGGCAACCTTGGTATTTAGCCAAACCTGGAACGGTAGGACATTTGTCTTGCTCATCATTGACACCATCTTTATCAGTATCCGGCACTGGGCAACCTTGGTATTTAGCAACACCTGGAACAGTAGGACATTTATCCAAGCTATCAACAATACCATCGCTATCAGTATCAACAGGGGGAGCTACTACCACAGGAACAACTGGAGGAATAACTTTCTTAGCAAACAATTTCACTTTAACCCCAAATTGGAAACCGTCATTGTAGTATTTGTAACCTAAATTACCTACGTTAGGGTTCTTATCATTTTTGGTATCGCTCAAGCCATAAATATAACGACCGTAGATTTGAACAGTTTTGGTTGGAAATAACTCAAATCCAACTGTTGCAGCATTGCTGTTAGCAGTGAAATTACGCTTGTAGTATCCACCACCCGCGTCATTTTTCAAAGTATTCAAGAAGTCAAACTGCATACCACCCGTTAATGCAAGATTTTTGCTTGTTTGGTATTTCAGAAAAACAGGATAAGACTGATACTGCATAGTACCAGCAAATTGCTTAATAGAACCCACTTGAGACTTTACATTGTATTTTAAAACACTCCACTGTCCTTGACCTTCAATGGACAATTTTGAGGACAAAGGAACATTTAAGTAGATACCTCCTGCCCAGCCAAAGTCATTTTTGTAATCAACATTAGAGGTATTTGTTCTGAACTGTGTGTAGTTCAATGCGCCTAATATACCGCCAGAAATACCTGGTTTACTGGATTTGGTTTTTTGCGCCAAGGAAGTCATGGCTACCATCAGCGTTGCAACTAGGAGCAACAAGGAACTGAATTTTTTCATTTTCATAATTTTATTTTGATTGCTTTTTATACATCACTCAGTAAGTCTGATATGGAGACAAAACAAATTTATAGTATATCTAGAAATTAACAACTATTGTTTGTACTGATTTTCAATTGAATTCTAAAAAAACAGTGTTTTAAACAGGAAATTAGACATTTGACCCTGGTAATTAGAAGTTTCCAGTTGTTTTACCCACCTAATTCCATATATGGCATTTGTCAAAAATATTTCTGAAGCCTGTAAAACTTCTTCCATTTCAAGACCGGATTCTACTACCGTGATATCTTTTTTGCGCATTTCTGTGATTAAATGCCTTCTCATAACCCCTTCAACCGGACCTTCAGACAGTCCTGGGGTTTTCACTATTCCATCTTTTACTATAAAAACATTGGCAATGGTTGCATCGGCTAGTCTATGATAAGGGTTTAATAAAATAGCATCATTGAAGTGATTTTCTTTTGCCCAGATGGCTGCCATAGCATAATTCAGATAGTTATTGGTTTTTAAATGAGAAAAGCCATCACAGACTTTTTTGGCATCTGGAAAAACACCTATTACCAAGCCATTTTCATTGATTTTATTATTAGACTCATTCAAATCCCAGGTTTGAATGAGGTGGTGTGGAAAATGATTGATCCTATCATAAATACCACCTTCTCCCCTATAAATAGTCAGTCTGACCCTTGCTAGACCATGGTGACCATTCTTCTTGACTAATTCTTGTATCTGCGTCTCCAAATAATTCTTTGTAAAAAAACTTGGAGGCTGAAACTTAAGCCTATCAAGGGTTTTAAACAGTCGTTCAAAATGATAATCCGCTAATTGAATTTGCCCATCCCTCCATTTGATGGTTTCAAAAAAACCATCCCCATACCTAAAAGAACGGTTATCTGGCAGTATCAAAGCTTTGTCAGAACGGAGCATTTGACCATCTGAATAAAGAAAATTGCTAATTGGCATGTTACAAAGATAGAATGAAGCTAATTTAGCCGTCTAATTTAGTTGCATGCAAATAAAAGATATGATACAGGTGTTAGAAAAACTAGCACCACCCATTTATCAAGAATCCTATGATAATGCAGGATTAATAGTAGGCAATAGCCATTGGGAATGCACGGGCATTATTTGCAGTTTAGACGCAACAGAAGAAGTTGTGTTAGAAGCCAAAGCCAAAGGCTGCAACTTAATTGTGGCGCACCATCCCATCTTATTCAAGGGAATCAAACAACTCAATGGAAAGAACTATGTAGAGAAAACCTTGATCACTGCCATTAAATCAGATATAGCTATTTATGCCATCCATACCAATTTGGACAATGTTATCTGGGGTGTCAATGGCAAGATTGCCGATCAAATTGGGTTAATCAACAGACAAATATTGGCTCCCAAAGCTGGACTTCTTTCTAAACTAGTCTGTTTTGCCCCGGAATCTGCCGTAGAAAATATTAAAACCGCCCTTTTTGAAGCTGGGGCCGGCCATATTGGAAATTATAGTGAGTGCAGTTTTCAAGTAAATGGATGGGGGAATTTTAAGGGGGGGCCAAACAGCCAACCTGTCATTGGACTGTCAGGACAAAGAACCCATGTGGAGGAGGTTAGCATTGAGTTTATACACCCCTCCCATTTGCAAAAAAAGCTGGTCACCGCCATGATTAAAGCCCATCCTTATGAAGAAGTGGCATATGACCTAATCTCATTAGAGAATGATTATCAACATGTTGGATCTGGGATGCTAGGAGAATTACCCGAACCCATGGAAGAAGCCACCCTATTGGGTATGTTACAAACTTGTTTTGGACTTTCGGTTATCAAACACAGCCCTTTTTTAGAAAAAAGGGTCCAGAAAATTGCTATCTGCGGGGGTGCGGGCAGTTTTTTGATAGGTGCAGCCATTGGGGCCGGGGCCGATGTGTTCATTAGCGCAGACCTAAAATACCATGAGTTTTTTGACGCAAATGGTCAAATCCTCCTTGCCGATATTGGGCACTGGGAAAGCGAACAATATACTACTGACTTGCTATTTGATATTTTACAGGCTAAATTCCCTACCTTTGCCGTCCTCAAATCAGTGATAAAAACCAATCCGGTGAACTATTTTCTGTAAGAGGAACAAAAACTCCAAATTTTATACTAGATATGGCATCTGTTAAAGATTTCTCCGTTGAAGAAAAACTGGTTAACCTAGTAAGGTTACAGAAAACTGATAGCAAACTGGATCAAATTCAGGTATTGAGGGGTGAATTACCCATGGAAGTGAGTGACTTAGAAGATGAGATCCTGGGTCTGCATAGTAGACAAACTCGTATTGAAGAAGAGATCAATGGCATCTCTGAATTCATTGAGGGCAAGAAAACTATCATCAAGGACAGCGAAGCGCTGATCAGTAAATATGAAAAACAAAGCGAGAACGTAAAGAACAATCGCGAGTTTGAAGCTATCAATAAGGAAATTGAAATGCAGCAGTTAGAAATTAAACTGGCTGAAAAACATATCCGTGATGCTAATGAAGAATTGGCTGAAAAAATCAAAGCACTAGAAGTAGCTAAGAAACAAGTTGCTGTTAAAGAAGGTGTTTTGAATCACAAGAAAAGTGAACTGGAAAAGATTATTGCCGAAACCGAAAAAGAAGAAACACATTTTAATAAGCAGAGTGCTGATGCTCGCGGTCATATTGATGAAAGATTATTGTATAGCTATGACAGAATTAGAACTAGCTATCGCAATGGATTAGCAGTAGTACCTGTTGAAAGGGATGCTTGCGGTGGTTGCTTCAACTCTATTCCTCCACAACGTCAAAGTGAAATTCGTTTGCACAAAAAAATCATTGTTTGTGAAAACTGTGGAAGAATCTTGGTAGACGCCGACCTGAACGACAGTGTAGAAGCAAAGTAACTGTTAAAAGAAGATTTTTAGACTATAAAGGGCATGCTTAATCGCTGCCCTTTATTATTTTACAGAGGATGAAATTCAAATCTTTATTAGTACTGATACTAGTTATTTTGGCCCTGCGGGCCGATGCTGAAAAAGTATATGATTTCAATAGCACCTGTCAACAAGCTTTTCAAGAAATTACCAAACTCAAACTAGGCCGAGGAATAGCTTTGGTAGAAAAAGCCAAGCAACAGAATCCAGATAATTTGATTCCATTATTGCTTGAGGATTATATAGATTTTTTTATCTTGTTTTTTAATGAAGACCCCGCAGATTTTAAAATCAGGAATCCAAATTTCAACAATCGATTAGCCTTGCTAGAAAAAGGTCCAAAGTCCTCCCCTTTTTACAATTTTTGTTTGAGTATGGTGCGGGTACACAAATCAGCAGTTGCTATTAAATTTGGACAGACCTGGTCAGCGGGCTGGGAGATTAGAAAGGCTTATTTGTTACTAAAAGAAAACCAGAAAAAATATCCTGATTTTCAACCCAATCAATTGATGTCTGGGGCATTAATAGCAGCCATTGGAACCATTCCTTCTAGTTATAGATGGATAGTTAGCTTGTTTGGTTTTAAGGGTTCTATAGTTGAAGGCATGAATATGGTAAAGAATTTTACTTTTAGCAATGACCCCTTGGCCAAAATTTTTGCTAACGAAGCCGCTTTTGTTTACCCCTATTTATTGTTTTACATTGAAAATAAAAAAGACGAAGCGCTGGCATTTGTGAATCAAAAAAAACTAGACCTAGTTCACAATCACCTACACTGTTTTATGGCAGCCAATTTGGCCATTAACCATAAACAAACCGCCTTAGCTGGAACTTGGATGCTGAGTAGAGACAAACATCCAGAATATTTAAAAACCCCTGTTTGGGATTTTGAAATGGGATTTGTAAAACTCTATCATCTAGAGCTACCAGAAGCTGTTAAATACCTAGAACAGTATCAAAAAGATTTTAAAGGAAGGTTTTATGTGAAGGATGCTTACAACAAATTAAGTTGGGCTTATTATTTACAAGGCAACCAGGCTGCCGCTAACAATGCTAGAAATGAGATTTTAAAAAAAGGGGCACTGGATTCAGATGCTGACAAAAAAGCCCAAAAAGATGCCAAAGCTAAGACTTGGCCAAATCCAATTTTATTAAATGCAAGACTCTTAAGTGATGGCGGTTATCACAAAGAAGCATTAGGCATATTATATGGTAAATCCATAGAACAATTTACTACCGAGGAAGATAGACTTGAATTTACCTATCGCGTAGCTAGAATCTATGACGACCTTGGCCGAAAAGACGATGCTATTAAGTATTATCAAACCGCTATAGTATTGGGTGAAAACAGAAAAGAATACTACGCTGCAAGGGCGGCATTGCAGATTGGTCAAATTTATGAAGAGCGTGGACAGAAAGCATTGGCTATTACCTATTACCAGAAATGCTTAGACATGGAAGACCACGAATACAAAGATTCCCTTGATCAAAGAGCCAAATCAGGCATCAGCAGGTGTAAGGGAGAATAAAATGTTTATAGTATTTCTATTTACAGTAGTTTGAATTTGCTCAGCAGTTGCAGCTTCTATAAATTGCACTAGTTCCTTTGATAAAATAGGAATCACCATGCTCCGGAAATTACAGATTCAACATTATGCTATTATTGATGCTATAGAGATAGAATTCTCTGGTCAGCTCAATATCATCACCGGTGAAACAGGTGCGGGTAAGAGTATCCTAATGGGTGCATTGAGCCTTATATTGGGAGACCGTGCAGATAGTTCTGTTTTAATGTATCCAGACAAGAAATGTGTCATTGAGGGCTATTTTAGTGCGGGTCATAAAACGGCTGTTGTAGACTTTTTAAAAGCCAATGATTTTGACCAAGAGGAAGAACTTGTTTTAAGAAGAGAAATCTCTCCCAATGGAAAGTCAAGGGCATTTATCAATGATACCCCAACCACTTTACAACAGATTAGAGAATTGGCTTCTTTGTTGGTAGACTTACACCAACAATTTGACACTTTAAGTTTGGGAGATACTGGATTTCAACGCAATGTCTTAGATGCACTTGCGGCTAACCAAGATAGACTATTGGCTTACCAAACTATTTATCAGGATTGGCAGCAAACGGTTAAGCAATTAGCATTACTGGTTCAACAAAAACAAGATTTTCAAAAAGATAGGGACTACCACCAATTTCAATTAGATGAATTAGCTGAATTATCACTCAAGGAAAATGAGTTGGAGGAATTGGATGCAGAATTGCAATTGCTTTCTCATGCAGAAGGTATTAAAACAGCCCTTAGCAAAGTACAATTTGAATTAGAAGAATCGGACCAACCCGTTTTGCCTCTTTTTAAACAATGGATGAACCAATTACAATCTTTTAGTGGTTACCATAGTTCCTTACAGGGCATTATAGATAGACTGCATAGCAGTCAGGTTGAATTGCAAGATATTGCTGACGAGATTGGCGGCTTGAATGGAAAAGTGCATTTTGATGAAAAAAGAATTGAATGGATCAATGAACGTTTAGCAGTTGGTTATCGTCTGCTAAAAAAGCACGGCGTTAAAACCACTCAAGCCCTTTTGACAATTCAACAGTCATTAGAAACAAGGTTAGAAGCCGTTTTACAGATTGATGATAAAATAACGGAAGCTTCTCTTGCAGTAGAAACACTTGCCAAAAAAGCGCTACTTGCCGCTGATGAATTGAGTGTTGCTAGAAAGGCGCAACAAGAACCATTGGAATCAAAAGTAAATGCCTTGTTGCACCAAGTAGGCATGCCCAATGCTAGGTTGAAGATTGCCATAGAAACAAGCCATCAACTTCAAGCTTTTGGTCAGGACCAAATAGAATTCTTATTTGACGCCAACAAAAGCAATAAGTTTGAACCCATTAGAAAAGTGGCTAGTGGCGGAGAATTAAGTAGGCTCATGCTTTGCATCAAATCATTGGTGGCTGAGTCAATAGACCTTGCCACATTGATCTTTGACGAGATTGATACAGGTATTTCTGGTGAAGCCGCCAAACAAGTAGGATTCATTATGAAGGGGCTGTCACAAAAAAGGCAAATCATTTGTATTACCCATCAACCGCAGATTGCTGGTAAAGCTTCTGCGCATTTTTATGTATACAAAGAAAAACAAGGCAATAGTATTAAGACCAATTTGAAACTATTAGTTAAAGAGGAATCTATGAATGCCATTGCAAGAATGCTTGGAGGAGAAACCCCTTCTGCTGCAGCTTTAGAACACGCAAAAGAAATGATGTTGGATTAATCAATTAAATCAAATAATATGAAATGGGATCAAATAATTGAATGGGTAGGATTGTTTGGGGCTTTTTTGAGCTCCGTAACATTTATCCCTCAAGTGTGGTTGGCGTGGAAAACAAAAAGTGTAGGAGACTTGAGTCTTGGGATGCTATTGATTGTTTTTACCAGTGTCATTGTCTGGCTGGTTTACGGTATTTATTTAAACTTAGTTCCCGTAATTATTGCCAATAGCGTCATTTTTGTTCTGTCACTATTGTTGCTTTATTTCAAATTTACTTTTCCCAAAAAGAATAGCTAGTTGCGCAAACCGTTTTAATGCAAGAAGCCACTCCCAATGGAATGGCTTCTTGGATTGACTATGGTCTATACCCAATGGGTTTAGTATTCGTCTTCGTTGAACATGAAATCTTCCTGACTTGGATAGTCTGGCCAGATGTCTTCAATGCTCTCGTACACTTCTCCCTCGTCTTCTAGTTCTTGCAGGTTTTCTACCACTTCAATGGGTGCACCGCTACGAATTGAATAGTCAATCAATTCGTCTTTGGTAGCAGGCCAAGGAGCTTCTTCCAGATAACTTGCTAATTCTAATGTCCAGAACATGTCTTTAAAATTTTTGCAAATGTAACCGTATAAACTAAACAACCCAACCCAAGTTTTCAAGGATGTGCAAATAAATTCCTAAAAATGGCCTGACTTGGCCTTGCTTTTGTAGGTTTGCAAGTATAACCCATACGGAATCAAATGCTTAAAGCCCTAAATATCACTAAGTCCTACGGCCAACTTTCAGTTTTGAAGGGGGTGGACATTTCTGTTAATAAGGGTGAAATTGTCAGTATTTTGGGTTCTTCCGGGGCGGGCAAGAGTAGTTTGCTGCATATTTTGGGCACCTTAGACAAGGCCGATACCGGAACTATTACTATCAATCATCAGTCTCTAGAGGGGCTCAAAGGCAAAGAATTGGCCGCTTTTAGAAACAAGTATATTGGGTTTGTTTTTCAGTTTCATCATTTGTTACCGGAATTTTCAGCCCTAGAAAATGTGTGTATTCCAGGCTGGATAGCAGGCAGAAAAAGAAAAGAGGTGGAAGAACAGGCAGCTGCACTGCTTGAAAAGTTGGGGCTGGGAATTAGAAAAGAACACAAACCCCAAGAACTTTCAGGCGGTGAACAGCAAAGGGTGGCTGTTGCAAGGGCGTTGATTAACCAGCCAGTAATTGTGTTTGCTGACGAGCCAACCGGCAATTTGGATAGCAAGAACGCCAAAGAGCTACATGAGCTTTTTGTGTCCTTGCGAGATGAATTTCAACAAACTTTTTTGATTGTGACCCACAATGAAGAACTAGCGTCTATGAGTGATCGCAGTTTGTTTATGAGGGATGGCCTAATCATGGCATCCTAAAAATTCTTTTCCAAGATCTACAGTCTTGGCCTCCATGGCTTTTCTGGCACTTGCAATAAATGACCAATATACCTGGATAGTTGGAATAAATAATCGCTCAAGCGATTTAAATATTTAATCACTAGCGGATCCACAAATAATTCGTGTTCCATCATATTTACACAGCATCTTTCTGACCTTCTGCAAACACAACGGGCCACGTGTGCTGTAGAAATAGCTGGATGGCCTCCTGGAAGGATAAAAAATTTCATGGGAGGCAACAGCTCATTCATGCTATCAATTTCTTTTTCCAAGAATAGTATATCTGCCTCCTTTAAATCAGGAATCTTCATCATCGGCTCTTTCTCTGGATCACATGCCAAAGAAGATCCAATGGTAAATAAGCGGTCCTGCACTTCAGTAAGGGTAGACTTGGAACGATCATCTGTTAGTTGGTCTCCCAATAATCCTATATAGGAATTTAACTCATCAATAGTACCATAGGTATCAATCCTGATATGGCTTTTGGCCACTTTGGTTCCACCAATTAAACTAGTTTTACCCAAGTCACCTGTTTTTGTATAAATCTTCATAGCCATAAGTTCCTAATATTTATCTGTACCCTACCTAACAAAACTAATTTTCAAAGGTTCAGAAATAAAAAAGGAGAGAATCACTTCTCTCCACAATTTCTCCGTTTTTTGGCTTTAATGGCTATGATGGGTAACCATATCATCGGTTTTAACCCTATCACTTTCAATTAATCCGTCTCTCAAACGAACAATTCTATGTGCATAGCCCGCAATATCTTCTTCATGGGTTACTAAAACAACGGTATTACCTGCTTCTTGAATTTTTCCAAAGATGCGCATCACTTCTACGGATGTTTTGGAATCTAGGTTTCCTGTTGGCTCATCCGCCAATAAAAGGGATGGATTATTCACCAGTGCCCTAGCAATAGCCACACGCTGAATCTGACCCCCAGACAATTCATTTGACTTATGATGGCTTCTTTCTTCCAGATCCACTTTCTTCAATGCTTCCATAGCCCTTTCAGTGCGTTCTTTCTTATTGATACCTGCATAGATCAACGGAAGTGCTACGTTTTCTACCGCGGTTAATCTAGGAAGCAAATTAAACTGTTGAAACACAAATCCAATTTCAACATTGCGCACACCCGCTAAATCATCATCCGCCATTTTGCTAACATCTTTACCATTTAGAATATACCTTCCGCCGGTTGGAGAATCCAAGCAACCAAGGATATTCATGAGGGTACTCTTACCGCTTCCGGAAGGACCCATCAGTGCCACATATTCATTTTTAAAAATGTCTAAAGAAATACCTTTCAATACTGGAATGGCCTGATTACCCATAAAATAGCTTTTCTCAATTCCTTCCAGTTTGATAATTGCGTCGCTCATATTTTGCTTTTGAATGGGTTATTTATTTTTTGATAACGGTAGGTACTTTAAAAAAAGCATTGTTGGCAAGGGGGGCATTTAACAGGGCATCTGTTCTTTCAATGCTGTCTTGAACCTGGTCTTGGCGTAAAACATTTACGGCATCGCCCATATGCAATAAAGGCTCAACGCCATTGGTGTCAACGCTTTGAAGCTGCTCAATAAATCCTACCATGTTTTGCAGATCATTTCTAATCTCAGAAGTCCCCTCCTTATCAAAAGACAGCTTTGATAGATTGGCCAAATTGCCTACTAGTTCATTTGTAATTTCCATTAGAACAAAAATAATTGAAACCCAGCCAATTCAATTCAGATATTGTTAAAAGGCAATTTTACCCAAATAATGGTTAAAAATAGGGATATGACAAGTTTAGATTGGCATGCTAAGCTTTGATTGGGAAAAATAACTGCCATTTTGTTTAATAAATTTCAGCTGCCACATAAAATATTTTTAACGATTATGTGGAATAATTGTGAATTATACATTTATTAAAAAAAATTAACAAAAAATAAAAGATAGCTATATATATAATTGATAACTTGTAGCTACAAAATCCCCCCGATTATGTTAGTCTACGTACTTCTAGCCATTTACCTTGTTTGCCTCTATGTGGCTTATAAAGGTGCAGCAACTTCAGAAAACTGAAATCTGCAAATATTCAGTAGACTAAGAAATTGCTAAAGACCTCAGTAAATCCCCATACTGAGGTTTTTTTGTGTCAAATATTTTCCATTATCTTCGAGTAATTAGTTGCATAACTAACTAATTTTGAGGATCCTTAAATTGCTAATATGAAACGTTCAATCAAAAAAGTTGCCGTATTGGGCAGCGGGGTAATGGGATCCCGTATTGCTTGTCATTTTGCAGGCATTGGTATTCAGGTCTTGTTATTAGACATGATACCAAAAGGGGCTGAGGATAGCACCAAAGTAGTAGAAAGGAACAAACTGGTCAATGATGCATTAACTGCTGCCATCAAAAGTAACCCCTCTCCAGTTTATAATAAGGAGGTGATTAAGAAAATTAAGACGGGCAACTTCACAGACAATATGAAAGATATTGCTGCCATGGATTGGATTATTGAGGTAGTAGTAGAAAGACTAGACATTAAACAATTGATATACGCCCAGGTAGAACAGTTTAGAAAACCGGGTACTTTGGTTAGTTCAAATACATCGGGTATTCCCATCCACTTAATGGCAGAAGGAAGATCTGAAGATTTTAAAAAGCATTTCTGCGGTACGCACTTTTTTAATCCACCCAGGTATTTGCGTCTTTTAGAAATTATTCCTACGCCACATACGGATCCAGAAATAGTAGACTTTTTAATGGAATATGGTGATTTGTTTTTAGGCAAGACCACCGTACTATGTAAGGATACTCCGGCATTTATTGCCAACCGAGTTGGGGTGTTTAGCATCATGAGCATATTTCATATCATGAACAAATTGGGGCTAAGCATTGATGAGGTAGATGCACTAACCGGACCCATTATTGGTAGACCCAAATCAGCCACATTTAGAACAGCAGATGTAGTGGGTATTGATACTTTGGTAAAAGTAGCCAAGGGTGTGGCCGATAACTGCCCTAATGATGAAGCAAGAGCTATTTTCCAAATCCCAGAATGGTTAGACAAAGTGGTTGCCAATAATTGGCTGGGTGATAAAACCGGACAGGGCTTTTTCAAAAAAACCAAGTCTGAAGCAGGAAAAGAAATTTTGACGCTGAACTTGAGCACCATGGAATATGGGCCTAGGAACAAACCCAAATTTGCTAGTGTTGAAGCGGCAAAACCTATTGAAGACTTAAAGCAACGCATTAAAATGCTGAGCGCGGCACCTGATAAAGCTGGTGAATTTTACCGCGCATTTCATTTTTCTTTATTCTCCTATATCTCTCACCGCATTCCTGAAATTAGTGATGAGACCTATAGACTAGACGATGCCATGAAAGCGGGTTTTGGATGGGAAATTGGGGCATTTGAATCCTGGGACACAGTTGGTGTAGCCAAAACGGTTGCTGCCATGAAAGCGGCTGGATATGCGGTTGCCACTTGGGTAGAAGAAATGCTAGCCACTGGTGCAGAAAGTTTCTTTAAAGTAACAAATGGCAAGCGTCTTTATTATGACCTAGCTAGTAAATCTTATTTGGAATTACCAGGCGGTGAAGCATTCTTGATCTTGCATAATCATTCTGACAAGTTGGTTTGGAAAAACTCCGCTTGTAAAATGTATGATATTGGAGATGGCGTGGCCGGTTTTGAATGGAGCACCAAGATGAATAGTATTGGTGGTGAAGTATTAGAAGGTTTGAACAAAGCCATCGGCATAGCCGAAGAAAAATTTAAGGGATTGGTCATTGCCAATGAAAGTGCCAATTTTAGCGCTGGCGCCAATGTGGGTATGATCTTTATGTTAGCCATTGAGCAGGAATATGATGAACTTGATATGGCTATTAGAATGTTCCAGAATAGCATGATGCGTTTGCGCTATTCAAGCATTCCAGTAGTTACTGCCCCCCATGGATTAACCCTTGGTGGTGGATGTGAGATGAACTTACACGCAGACAAGGTTTGTGCCGCTGCAGAAACCTATATTGGATTGGTAGAATTGGGCGTTGGTCTAATACCAGGAGGCGGAGGCACCAAGGAATTTGCTATGCGCGCGGGCGATGAATTACACGAGGATGAACCTGAAACGATTACTCTAAAAAGCAGGTTCTTCTCCATTGCCACAGCTAAAGTGGCCACTTCTGCCAAAGAGGCATTTGATATGGGTATTTTAAGAAAAGGACAGGATGAACTAGTTATGAATATTGGCCGAAGGATTGCCGAAGCTAAAAAATCAGTGATTGAAATTTATGACCAAGGCTATACCATGCCCACACAGAGAACAGACGTGAAGGTAATGGGACGTGCTGGTCTAGGTGCCATGCTTGCTGGCATCAATGGTATGTGGCGCGGCGGTTATGCCACGGACCATGACGCATTGGTAGCTCGAAAATTGGCCTATGTTTTATGTGGTGGAGACCTGAGTGAGCAAAGCTTGGTCTCAGAGCAATACTTGCTAGACCTTGAAAGAGAAGCATTCTTAAGCTTGTGCGGAGAAAAAAAATCTTTAGAAAGAATTCAGGCAGTGCTAAAAACAGGAAGGCCAATTAGGAATTAGGGAAGAGAGGAGGAAGAAAGTGGAGAGGGAAGAGGGAAGAAATAGAAGAGAAAATTGGACAGACTTTTTGAATTGGAATAAAAAGGGTAGAATTTTAAAGTTCTACCCTTTTCGTTTATGATCTACGCTACTTTTTGAATTTTGATTTATTCTATTTGGTAGATGGCCCAATTGGGTGTTTGATACATGAGTAGGGTGCGCAGATTTTTAGTAACTATCATTTGCTGTAAGTTGTAGGCATTCAATACCGTTTGGTTGTGCATCACATTGTCTTTTTTAGCCACCAGCATGTATTTTGCAGCTATGGTAGGATTTTCAACAATGGTTACAAAGGACTTTTGGTGTGGCAAAATCAACCCATTCAAGTCTCCTTTATGCACCACTATACCATAGGCTGATGCGTCATCAACCAGTATTTTATTTTTATCAGAAACGATACTTGTGATATAGTTAGCAACTTGTTCAGATTCACTCAAAACCCTTGGTCCTTTCCAATTGTCTAGGATGCCATTCATTTCCGTTTCAAACTGATATTCTTCCTCATTGTCTGAGTGCATAAAGAAATAGAACCCCATACCAATGGTTAGAATTGTTGCAACTCCAAAAATCCAAGAAGCGGTTCTGATACTGTATTTAGAGGTTCCATAATAACAAATAGTCACTAGTCCAATGGGAATAAAGAGTAGGTAATAGCTCAATGTAAGTGTAAACTTATAATCCAATAACATTAAGGAATAATAGAACAACATAGCTAAGATGGTAAACAGCTCATACAATTTACCTCTAAATAACACCAATGCAGCTACAAAAATGGGGGTCAAAAACAAAATAAAACCTTGAATTACAATCTGTGATTGGTAAATAAAATTATTTCTTGTTGCAGAAGAAATAAGATTACGCACTATTCTATTTCCGGTAATTCTCCAGTTTGCGTATTGACTATCTAAGAAATAAGTGGAAGAACCGGCAAACTGGGTATTCAAACCACGGAATATGACCACCGCCATTAGTGGCAACAGAAATAATACCAAGTAGATAGAAGCCGTTCTATTGGCCAGTTTTCTTCTTTGGGATCGATTGTTTAAGGCCTCAAAATATTGGAAAAGTGGCGAATCGTCTTGATGGATTTTAATGCCCTCTAAAGAGATTAAAAAGATAAAAGGAAAGAAGGCCAATACCAACCAGATAAATTCATAGTTGGTAAAAATAAAACAGGTAATAAAAATACTGGCCAGTGATAAGTGATAGGTTACCGGTTGTTTGTAATACCTGAATAAAGACCTAAAAATCAGGTAGGCAACTAATGTAACAATGGCATTTCTTCTTCCGGTTACCGCTGCAAATACAAACATGGGATGCAGGGTAAACAATAAGAAAATGAGTGGCGTATATAATTTCCAAGAAAAGGCAGATTTTTTAAACTCCTCTAGCAATTGATAAAATAGGGCCGCCATCATGACAATACTAGCCGCAACTGGCGCGTATAAGTACCCTAGTGGTACAAACACCAATCCAGCTATAAATACCAAGGAAGGAAAGGTAAAACCTAGGGTCAAGATGGTATTAGCATCTGTATTAAAAAGCAACATCAGCTTTTCAGAATAGAAAAGTCCTGAAGAATGCTCAAAGCCATGCCTTCTCAACAACCAGGAGATAATTACGTAGAAGAAGATCAGGAAAATGGTTAATATTTTGTTCAGGTTCTTTGGCATATTCACTAGTGGGCTGCTTCAGGTTCAACAACGTGTGCTTGATTGGCACTACTGCTTACTTTGGTCAGACCATGGTTGGTTTTTTCCCAATAAAACGGTTTATAAATTAACTGCCACAATCCTCTATAGGCTGCAATACTGTGCATGATCCAATACAAGGGATTTAGGGCTGCAAACAAAATCAGTTCATAATACCTTCTTTTGAATACACTCATCATGTTTACGTAAATCATCAAAGTATTCCCAGCCACCAAGTTAAAGGTGGCAATATATAGCACCCAGTCTGGGAACAATGCTGTTACAAATGTTAACTTAACAATACTGTACACCAATAGAAAACCTAATAATACTGGATACAATAAGAAGGTAATAGAAGTACCCGCAATAAAGAAGTTGAACCCAAGAAATCCTCTCCATCCAATCCTTCTAATCAAACGCGCAGGGTTACGCATGTGTACTAGGGTAGTTTGCATATAACCCTTAATCCATCTTGAACGTTGACGGATCCAGTTAAATGGCTCGTTATTGGCTTCTTCCAATGTGGTACTATTTACCACCCCTACTTTAAATCCTTTTTCAAATACACGTACCCCCAAATCCGCGTCCTCTGTTACGTTGAACGGATCCCATCCGCCCAACTCCATTAATTTGTCAAACTTAAAGTGATTACTAGTACCTCCTAAGGGAATAGGAATATCCAATGACATTAAACCGGGCAGCATATAATCAAACCAATACGTATACTCTAGTGTAAACATGCGGGTAAGTATATTCTCATTTTTATTAAAGTAGTTCAATGCCCCTTGTAATACCACAAACTCATCGGGCAACTTACGGAAGAGCACCACGCATTTTTTTAACTGATCGGAATCCGGTATGTCTTCTGCATCATAGATGGCTAAGTATTCCCCCTTACAAAAAAATAGCCCGTAGTTACAAGCTTTGGGCTTTGTTTTAGGCATGTGAAAGGGAACCACAATGGTTTCAAAGTTGGCAGGAAAGTCCAAATCCCTAACCGCGTTCAGTGTCTTGTCATCATCTTCTTCAATCAAGAGTTTAATGTCTAGCTTACCGCGCGGATAGTCTAAACTTCTCAGGTTCCAAATTAGTTTCCTAATCAGTTTATCCTCTTTATACACTGGTAGCAAAATGGTATAAACCGGTAAGGTATTTTCAGGAAGGGCTTGTACTTCTTCTTTGTTCACCATTTCATTCATCTCTGCCATGGAGCCTTTTAAAGAGAGATATAGTTTGAACAAGATAATAAAGAAAAAAGCCAAGCTAAATAGTACATTGGCGTACATGGCTGTCTTCACAAAATTGATAAACAGAAAGGAAACAAATAGGGCAACAGCTCCAAAAATGACAATCAACTGGGGATCAGTAAACGTTACTAGACCGGACTGTTCAGGATCTTTGCGCATTAGTGAGAACACCGCTTCTTTTACATAGTATTCGCCTCGCTTAATATGCACCAACCAAGTAATATCTAGATCAGATGCTGCCACAAACTGAATAGGCATCTGAAAGCGACCCGTTAATAGTGTTTTTAATTTCTCATCCTGAGGGTCAGCTGCGGCTACCAACAAATGACCGTCTTCTAATTTACGCAAAGGAACATAGAGCAAGGCATTCAATTCTAATAAGTCACACTGCTCAATATAGGACTCTTGCATTTCCTCCTCCCTAACAGCCACCAATTCAAAACCCTCTTCCTCTAAAAAAGAAACATATTTTTTCCGGGTCAGAAATCCAAAGTTCAGTGCGGTTTTAATATAACAATAGCCGAATTCAGTTGAAATGACTTCAATCTCCCTAAGCTTGTTCTTTTCAAACAAACCAACGGAAACCATGTTTTCTAATACTGATACTGGCATATTGGGTATTAACCGCTTTAGACCCCTGCATACAACAGGGATTTAATCTAAAAATCCTATTGCCGGCAGTTGCGGCAGGCAATGGGAGTAAATTTTATACAATCTCTTGAGACTTCTTAACGCGCTTGCGTACCAAGAAGAAGCTAAATACAATCAGCAACAGAAAGATGATTAGGATAAAGTATTTGTATTTTTCAAACAATTCCAATAAGGTGTTTCTATCCCCCTTATAAGAAACCAATTTCTCGTCTTCTCTCAGTTTGAAGAAGAAGCTACTCTTACCGTCACTGGTGGTGATACACACATTACTTTGAATGGCAGAAGCCTGTCCACCAAAGCTTTTGATCACACTTTGAAAGGCGTCTTTTTGGGTACTATCGCCCAAGGAAGACACCAACAAGATGGTACTATTGGCTTGCCGGAATATCTGCGCAATTCCTGAATTAGAAAAGTCATTAAAGGAATAGGAGGTTTCTCCATCTAAGTCTTTATAGAGTTGAAAATCTCTATTAAACTGAATAGGCATATTGGTGAAGTTCTTGATAAAGGGATCAGCTCTTTGCAAGAGTGCAATCACATTAAATCCTTTTAAGTCATCCATAGTAGTTCTATCAGACTGAACTAATTGTGGTAGAATCATGGCTACATTCAATAAAGAAGCCGCATTTATTTGGTAGATCAACTCACCAACTGCAGAAGTACTGTGTTGATTTAATTGAGGTGATAGCATCATTTTCAACGGGCGCTTTCTAAACTCCCCTGGATAGTTAAAGAAGTTGTAGAACTCTGTGGCTTGTTCCCCAGAGAATGTAATGGTAGAAGTTCGGCTATTGATAAACCCAAAGAAGCTAGCAAATCCATCCTTACAAACACTACTACTTGGGTGAAAGCGCATTTCTACCACCAGTGAATTTACTTTAGTCAACAAATAGGGCGGCAGGTCAATATCGTTGTTAAAATTGTTTAAATCAGCTAGAGACGTGGTATACACCAGATTGTCATTGAGGTATACGTTCAAGAATCCGCGGTCATTCTCTTTTAACTTAGAAAACAATGCTTCTAAGTGTAGGGTTAGTTTTTTAGGAATGGCATTGTAATCAATCAGGTTAAACGGATAGTTGGTATTCAGTGCCAATACCCCTTCCATTAACGCAGAAGGAACTCCCAATTGTTCTAGGGTTAATACCTGCGGCAAAAAACTGTTCTCTGCCGTTTTAACCACCGTATTATCAACAATTAATTTTTGCGAGAACGTACTATTTAAGATGGTATAATTGCTCAATACATTAATGGCTTTCTTATACCCTTCTTGATCAGCACCTGTTACCACTAAGACCTGGTTACCCTCTGGCCCTAGGGCAATAATCAATCCCTCCCCTTTTTTCAGGGCAGGTAATTGGCGTTTAATAGCTTCGGGCAATTTGTTTTGCAAGCCAACTATCATGGTATTGTTCAAAGAATCATTGGTATTGAAAAAAGTAGTTCCCACTTTCAATTCCTTATTGTTTTGTTTAGCTAGCGCATATAAAATACCACCGGCTAATACGTCATCCAAATCCGAATTGGAAGCAGAAGCAATGGTTCCAAATTCTTGGATAGTTTCTTTTAAACTTCTTTGGTACGTAAGAAAGGATTGTTTATTGGCTGCAAAATAAGACGTGTTACGAATGTTGATCCAAACCGCGGGGTTATCAATATCCTTACAGATCTGGTCATCAATACTCATTTTTACCACCATCTTCAATTTCACAAATCGGCCGTCTGGTTGCACATATTTCTTACTCATGGGTATGATAATGGTAATCAATGAGTCCATTGACTGACCAATAATACTTTGGGTATACACCGGAGCATCTTTTAATGAGATGGTAATGGTAGAAGTGTTGGGGTTCAACACCTGCGAAGGTCTGATATACAATACCAGCTTGCTATTTTCCATATCGTCATCAGGCTTCACCTTCACAAAGTAGGTGATAGATCCCGTGATACCGTAGATGGATTGGTCTCGGTATCCCATGTCTTCGAATGTTCTTTGAACGGTCTGTGACCATGCTAGTGAGCAGGCCATCAGGAACAGGGCGGAGAGTAGGATTCTTTGCTTCATAACGTTGTATTTTATACTAAGCCAGTTTGAACTTGATTTTAAAATAGTTTCCATAGGTATCATTGCTATTATAGGACAGTTCACCACCCATATCTTCAATCATTTTCTTAGAAACAGAAAAACCCAGTCCGGATTGGTTGGTGGCCGAATCGTGGCTATTGGGATGTTGTAACTTGTTAAAATATTCTGTGAGCTTGCTCATACCAATAGGTGTACCCATATTGATTATTTCAATGACGGAATAGTTTTCTGATTCAGAAGTATGAATACTAATTGCCGTTGACTTTTGTACAAAACGGATAATATTACTCAACAATTTGAACAGTAAATGTCTTATAAAGATTCGGTCTAGATTTACCACCAATGGATTGGGCGATAGGTTCAATTGTAGACTAATTTGCTTCATGCTTGCTGCATCAACCAAACTAATAGCTCCTTTTTCAATCTCAGGAATAATATCAAAATTTTCTAGGTTGAATTCCACTCTACCCGAATCGGCGTCAGCTGAATCAGACAATTTTTGAGAGAGGTAGTGTAGTTTCTCATTACCCATGGTAATATAACTCAGAATCTCTTTCTGATCCATGGTTAGGTTAGAGGAAGTTCTATTAATCAAGTCTATAGAAATTTGATTAGACCCAATAAAGTTCTTTAGGTCATGAATCATAATGTTCAAAGTATTCTGACGGTAGTCACTCAATTGCTTCAATCTTCTATTGGCTTCTTCAATGACTTGGTGTTGGTCATTGATCATTTCATTTTGTTCCAGCAAGCGCTTGTTAGACGCTTCAATAATTAGGTTTTTTTGAATCTCTCTTCTTACAATCAGATAACGGTTATGGGCAATTAAACAAGAGAAAGAAGAGATTAAGAAATATACACCACCACCATTGCGGATTAGACTAGCGTAACCATCATCCCTACCTGCAATAGCATATAGCAATAGTATAATCACATAGGTAAACCCTACGTGCATCATGCTATAAATAGGTTTCCAGAAAATGGTGGTGTTCAACAAGAGCACCATCACCGATGCCAGCATATAATAAGGCATGGATGCAGAAGCGGGTAAAATACCACAAGAAAAAGCAGCTAACCCAAGGTTAACTGCAACAATTAAATTCAAGGAAATTAGGTAGCCCCAACGCTGTTTGCCACCAAACCAATAAATCAAATAAGAGATAGCAAAGCAAACTACCCTTAAGAACATGTAATTTACCCACTGTGGTTTAGAGAACAGCAAGTCTAGTACCCAGAAAAGCGGTAGAGAGAAGAGCATGGTCCAGATAGCAACGTTTGCATAGAACGCACCATTCTTATCCATTTCTTCCTCAAACTGCTCGGGAGCAATGTTTACATAAGGAATTTTATGATAATTGATCATTGTTAGCTTAGGGTGGCTCAACGGTTAAGGGATGATCAACTGGTCAGAGAAACCCATATTGAACGCTACTTTCCAGGAAACCTGGTTATAACTTATACATAACGTTCAAATAGAGACAGATATTAGGAAATTATAAAAAATATTTATACGGTAGACTAATTTTCTGGCATGTTTCTATCTTCACCTTACAATTTATATTATGCAAGAAGTGCTAAACATCAACGGAATCTCCAAATCCTATGGTCCTATTAAAGCATTGCAAAATGTGAGCTTTACGGTACCACAGGGATCTGTTTTTGGATTATTGGGCCCAAATGGAAGTGGCAAAACCACCCTTTTGAGTATTATTTTAGATATCCTAAAGGCCGATACTGGCAGTTTTGCTTGGTTTGGGCATCCCGGATCTCCCGCTACCCGCAAGCAAATTGGCTCTTTGTTAGAGACGCCCAATTTTTATCATTACCTCTCTGCAACCGACAATTTAAAAATCACCCAGGCCATTAGTGGCAGGGGCGATAATGCCTCCATAGATGAGGCCCTGAAAATTGTGAAATTGTATGAACGGAAAAATAGCAAGTTTAGCACTTATAGTTTGGGTATGAAACAAAGGTTGGCTATTGGCGCAGCCTTAATGGGCAACCCCAATGTATTGTTGTTTGACGAACCTACCAATGGCTTGGACCCTGTGGGGATAGCCGAAATTAGGGAACTGATTAGAGAACTGGCCAAACAAGGCAAGACTATTATTATGGCCAGCCACTTACTAGATGAGGTAGAAAAAGTTTGTACGCATGTGGCCATTATGAAAAGAGGGCATCTATTAACCGCAGGACCAGTAGATGAAGTATTGGCTAATGAAGACATTGTTGAATTGGGTAGCCCAGACTTGATTGCGCTAGAAAAAATTTTACAACAATACCCAGGTGTCACACAAATAAAAGCAACGGACCATCCATCCTTGCAAGTGTTCTTTCCTATGGGCACTGCCCGCATGGAAGCCATTAATAAGCATTGCTTTGAACAAGGCGTGGTGCTGAACCAATTGACTTTGAAAAAGAAAAGCCTTGAAACCAAATTCTTTGAATTGACCAACGACTAACACTAGCAATATGAACCTATTAGCACTTGTAAAAATAGAATGGCTTAAAATAAAAAAATACCCTGCCTTCTGGTGGATGTTTGGCATAGTGGGCCTCACTTATCCAGGCACCAATTTGATGTTCTATTATGGATACAGTGAAGGTACCAAGGGCAAAGAAGTAGCTAGCAGTGTGGCAAAAATGCTCTTGGGCAATCCATTTGCCTTTCCAGAAACTTGGCATACGGTTGCCTTCTTATCTTCTGTGTTTGTAATGATTCCAGCCATCTTAGTGATTATGCTGGTTACCAATGAATACAATTTCAAAACCCATAGACAAAATATCATTGATGGTTGGAGCAGGGGGCAATTTGTTACCAGTAAACTCTTTGACGTTCTAATCATCTCTCTAGTAAGCACGGTCTTGTATGCCCTTGTAGCATTTGGTTTTGGGGCCTGGGCCGATTATAACAATATTGGAAGATGGGCAGAACAATTAGAATATATTCCTTTGTTCTTATTGCAAACCTTTGCCCAACTATCCATTGCCTTTTTGTTGGGCTTCTTAATTAAGAAAGCTTTTATTGCCCTGGGGATTTTCTTTTTCTATAACCTGATTTTAGAAAACATTGCTGTAGGATATGCCAAATTCAAATTAAACGATATAGGCAAATTCTTACCCTTTGAAATTTCAGATAGGATTATTCCTTCTCCCGCTTTTATGTCAAGGTTTGGCAAAGACATGAAAGCAGCATATGAAAAAGCTTTGGATGACATTCCTATGCACATTGCGCTTACGCTGCTTTTAACTGCCGCCATTTGGGCATTTTGTTATTGGAAGCACAAACGCAGAGACCTCTAGTCTGAGCTGAAATTTTTAAAGTTTTATTTACTAGTTTGAACCAATTCTTCTAATGCTTGGTCAATGGTAGGATATTGGTGTTTAAACCCAGCTGCTTGAATTTTGAAACTATTTACTTTAGCACTTTTCAATACTTCAATACTCATTTCTCCTAAGACCAATTTTAGCAAGAAGGCAGGTACATGAAAGCTCAAGTAAAAACTGCCTTTCATTTTTTTTGCCAATAGGAGCATTAAATTTTTGTTGGTCACCGTTTCTGGAGCAACCGCATTATAGATACCATTGAATTGGGGTTCATCTATTGCTTGCAGCATTAAGTTGCAAAGATCCTTGATATGGATCCAACTAATGATTTGTTTGCCTGAACCTAAGATAGTAGCAATGCCAAATTTCACGGGCTTTTTAAATTCAATCATAGCACCGCCATCATTGCTGAGTACAATACCCAATCTAAAAATGACCAATCTTTTGCCCATGGCTGCAATTGGCGCTACTGCATTTTCCCATAATTTACAGGTCTCTCCCAAAAAGTCCTTGTCTGCAGGCGCGTCCTCCATAAATCCTTTGTCTAAACTCTTTGCGGTATCTGGTCCATACCAACCAATGCCAGAGGCAGATACCAATGATTGTACCTGATTGGGAATGGTATTTAAAGCATGAACCAATAGCTCACCGGATTGAATCCTACTATCTACTATTTCTTTTTTGCGGGCTTTATTCCATCTCTTGTCTGCCACTCCAGCTCCGGCTAAATGTATAATATGATCCGCTTGACTAATGGCCTTGGGGTCAATGGTTCCATTTGGAATATCCCATTGGTGATAGCTGATATTAGGATTAGAAGAACTGGCTGGGTTTCTGGTTAAGATGGTTACTTGATGCCCTTTTGCAATTAACAATTGGGTAAGTGCACGCCCTACCATTCCTGTTCCCCCTGTAATTAGAATATTTGCCATAATGCAAGTTAAACTGGTTTTGCAGAACTCACATAAAAAACCCCCAGAAGCTATTCCGGGGGTTAACAACTAAATTAACAAGTGGTGAGATCAAAGCTAGCAATCATTAATCTGGCTTTTTCCCATCCAGAAAAGTATTGATGGTAGACATTTGCGTTTGGTTATTAGCATCTTTTCCAACGGTTACCTTACTGTAAAAATTCTCTACAGAAGTTAAGGTATTACCAAACAACTCCATATTTCTGCGGATATACGCAGGTACCGAATCAAATTCATTGTTGGGGTCGGTAGTGTTCATGTTAAAAGACAGGTTGCGCAACTTTTGAATACGCTCTGCAGCCCTTCTTTTTTGTTCTTCCGACTCGTCTAAATAGGCGTCTTCTTGTGTAATAGAAGCTTGTACCGGCGCCACTTGTGGAGCTGGTGTAATCACTTCTTCACGCATCACCAATTGCATGGTTTCTTCCTCTTCCATTTGAACAGGTGCTGCAACAACTGTTGCTACTTGAACAGGAGCAGGTGTTGGTACTGTTGATTCAGCATAAATATTATTGGGTTTACTTAAACCAGCAAATCTATTGGCATTTACTACCGCCGGTTGATCAGATACCGTAAAGTTGACTAGTTCTTCTAATTCAGTTTTTGCAACTGGCTCAGGAGTAATTTCTAATTCAGGAGCTTCCATTGCTACTGTTTCAGGAAGATCCAAACTCAGTTCAAAATGAAATACCTCCTGTTCTTCTGTAGCATCTACTGCAGCTGAAACAATGGGCTCCACCATGTATACCGGAGCTTCCACTTCCAGTGCAGACTTATGAATAGCCATGTCTAACAGATCGTCTGAATCCTGTAGACTTGGCTCAAAAGGGTCAATTTCAGGTTGTGGATTGGCAGGCGCTGCAGCTACTGGCATCTTAGGTTCCGCATCAGCAACGTTTAAAGTCATGACAATTTTCTCTTCCACTGGTGCTGCTTTTTGTACAGGTACTGGTTTAGAGAATGGATCCTTGTGTGAAAATCCAGTAGCAATTAGCGTGATGCCAATTTTCTTATCTAGTGTTGGATCATAACCCATACCTACAATCACGTCAGTGGCTTCACCCGCCTGCATACGTAAGTAATTATTAATGGTCTCAACCTCATCCATGGTGCATTCGTGGTCACCTTCTGCACTATTGATATTGATCAAAATCCATTTAGCACCTTTAATATCGCTATCATTTAATAAAGGAGAACTCAATGCTTCTTCAATAGCGCGTTGTGCCCTATCTTCTCCTTCTACTTCACTCTTACCTAAGATGGCTACACCACCATTCTTCATTACCGTGCATACATCGGCAAAATCCACAATTATATGACCACGACTATTGATGATGTCAGTAATACATTTAGCTGCAGTAGCCAATACATTATCGGCCTTGCTAAATGCTTCTTTCATTTTTAGGTTACCATATTGCATGCGCAATTTGTCATTGCTAATCACCAATAAAGTATCTACATAGGGTTTCAATTGACGAATCCCTTCTTCTGCTTGTTGCAAACGTCTTGGACCTTCAAATCCAAATGGGGTAGTAACAATTCCTACGGTTAAAATTCCTAAGTCTTTACAGATTTGAGAAATAATGGGAGCACCACCAGTACCAGTTCCTCCACCCATTCCAGCACAAATGAATGCCATTTTGGTATTCACTTCTAGAATGCGTTTAATTTCTTCTAAAGATTCTTCAGTGGCTTTCTTGCCTACTTCAGGATTAGCACCAGCACCCAGACCCTGGGTCAAGTGTGGCCCAAGCTGGATTTTATTAGGAACCCTGCTTTGCTCAATAGCTTTGGCATCGGTATTGCAAATAATAAAATCAACTCCTTCAATGTCTTGGGCAAACATGAAATTAACTGCGTTGCTTCCTCCACCTCCAACACCAAGTACTTTGATGATAGAAGATTTCTGTTTTGGAAGATCAAAATGGATCATAAGGAAAGGTTTAGATGGACGTACTGTTTTCTTGGGGGTATAGGATTGTGGTATTAACGAAAAAAAACTATGTTTATTTTATAATATGATCTTCTTCCTCTTTGAACATGTCTATTAAATTGTCTTTAAACATATTCCAGAACTTGTTTTTTCTATTGGCCACATTCACTGCTGGAGCTGCAACAGGAACTTCCATTTTCACTTCTTCCTCTTGTTTAGTGAGTACAGAAGGCACGTTTACTTTAACAAAAGCCAACTGAAAGTCTTTGTTATGGTGCTCATAGTCATTGTACCCTTTTAGGATTAAGCCAATACAAGTACTGTACATGGGCTTTTTCAATTCCTCAATATGGTTAGGTGCTAGGTGCTCGTTGGGCAAACCAATTCTAGCATTGAGACCGGTAGTATATTCGGTTAATTGAATCAGGTGTTTTAATTGAGATCCACCACCAGTAAGGATTACGCCACCATTTAGTGCACGGCTATCCAAACCAACTTGCTTTAAGTGGTAGCTAACAAAATCTAAGATTTCACTCATTCTTGCTTGGATAACTTGAGCCAAGTTTTTCACACTGATTTCTTTGGCAGGCATTCCTTTTAATCCAGGGATAGTAATATAAGCATTGGCTTTTGCTTCATCGGCCAAAGCGCTACCAAACTGAACCTTCATGGCTTCTGCTTGGCTTTTCAGCACGCCCAGACCCAAACGGATATCGTTGGTAATATTCTCTCCACCAAAAGGAATAACGGCAGTATGTTTTAGAATTCCTTCATAGAAAACGGCCAAGTCAGAAGTACCACCACCAATATCTAAAATAGCCACACCAGCTTCCATATCAATCTCACTCATCACCGCACTAGCAGACGCCAAGGGCTGTAATACTAAGTCCTTGGTTGACAATCCGCTTCTTTCAACCGCACGGTTAATGTTGCGGATGGCGTTTCTATCTCCAGTAATAATATGAAAATTGGCACCTACTTTAACACCATTAAAACCAACGGGATCTTTGATGTTTTGGATATTGTCTACATGAAAATCTTGCGGAATAACATCAATGATTTGGTCTCCTGCAGGAATAAAAGTCTTGCGCTGGTTGTTCACCAATTGGTCAATCTCCCAGCCTTGGATTTCATTATCCGGCTCTTGTCTAACCATGTCGCCACGGGTTTGCAAGCTCTTGATATGGTGACCAGCAATACCTACATATACTTCTTTCACTTCCAGATCAGGATTGCTTTCGTAGCAATTAGCCAAAGCCTGTTGAATGGCTTTGATGGTTTGGTCAATATTCAAAACTTGACCATGTTGAACCCCACTACTATTGGCCCTACCAAAGCCCAGGATTTCTAATTTGCCAAACTCATTTTTTCTTCCTGCGATGGCAGCAATCTTGGTGGTACCGATGTCCAGACCAACAATGATGGGCGATTCATTGAGACTCATAAAATAACTATTTAGTTGTTAACGGATTATTACTTGATTTATTGTTTTTTGTAGGTTTTGAATCCTTCTTTGTTTTGTTTTTATTGGAAGGCAATACTGCTTTAGGTTTTGGCATTTCAACAGCGGGTGGATTTGGAATAGGTAAGGTCTTTAAAGAAAGGTCTAATAAACGTTGCTTGGCCAAGCCAGAGTCAATCATTGCTTTCTCCGTTCCCCTTCTTATAGCTACCACTTGATTACTAAAACGGATGTCTAATTTCTCATAAGTATTGAGTCCCTGTTGCACCAAGGCCTGTTCATAAAAGGCATTGAGCCTTTTGAATTTAGCCGCTAAATGATCTGCTGATCCCACAAGAATAATATGATTGCCCACCATGGGTATTAATTCAAATTGGCTTTGTGGATCAATATTAACTTGCTGAATCTGTGCCATCCAAAATGAATCAAGCAATATTTGCTTTGAAAGATCAACTACCCCTTGCAACACCATACTATCGGGATGCGCCAACACAGGTTTGTCAGAAGGGAAATTGGTAAACACGGGAACTTTAGCACTGATTTTATCACTCAATGGCAAACGCAAGCCGGTACTGTCTACATAAAAGGAACCGCCTCCAATATGAAATACCCTTGCTACGGGTTGTCTTTCTTGAATATGCACTTGCAGGGCTTGGTGATTGTCAAAATACAATTCTGCGTGATCCACCCAGCTGCTGGCTTCTAACAAATTCTCTAAATTTCTCAAATTGGTTTTGGAAGTAGGGCTACCAATCACTTTGCCATTGGTATTGATCAGGGACAAAATATCTTGTTCGTCTAAAAACATATGTTGTTCTGCACCTACAATCTCAATTTGAATACCCTTGCAAATTTTCTGGGACTTCTTGGTAATGGCAGCACCAAATAGCACCGAAGCACCAATACCAAACAAGATCCAAAGGGTTTGGAGTATGCGCTTTTTCCACGGTATGTTCTTAAAATTCATCAAGATGCCAAAATGTTTTTAACCTGTTCAACCAATACGTCAATATCACCTGCACCAGCCATTACTACTAGGTCCGGCTTATGTGCTTCCATCCATTGTAACATGGCATCTTTTTCCAAGATTGCTTTTTCTTCTAAATGCATTTTGTCTAAAATGCTATGACTAGTTACCCCTTCCATAGGTAATTCTCTAGCAGGATAAATAGGCAGCAGGATTACTTGGTCTGCTAGATCCAAGCTTTCTGCAAATTCTTTTGCCAGGTCGTTGGTACGGCTAAACAAATGCGGTTGAAATACTAACACCATTTTTTTATTGGCAAACAAACTCCTAACCCCAGTAATCAATGCGCGCAGTTCTTCAGGATGGTGCGCATAATCATCAATCAATACTTGGTTACGGTCATTGATGATATATTCAAACCTTCTTTTCACACCTTTAAAATGGGCAATAGCTGCGCGGATCTTATCATCTTCAATACCCAAATGCTTGGCTACCGTTATGGCTGCAATAGCATTTTCAATATTGTGCAATCCACCCATGGGCAACAAAATATCTGTTACTCTAAATTGGCTATGCGCTACATCAAAACAATAAGCACCTTGCACTATGCGCAGATTTACGGCTTTAACATCGGCCAAGGGATTGGCGTAATCATAATGGTATTGGTGTGCCGCGTTTAATTCAGCACTCCGCTTCATGCCATATTTAGTAACCAAGCAACCGCCTGGTTTTAGTTTCTGAGAAAAGGCTACAAAGGCATCCGTTACGGCTTCCGCTGTTCCATAAATATCTAAATGGTCTGGGTCCATAGAAGTAATCACGGCCACATCCGGATTCAATTTTAGAAAACTACGGTCATATTCATCTGCTTCTACCACCACCACATTTCTTTCACTGCTCCAGAAATTGGTTTGATAGTTAGCAGCAATGCCACCCAAAAAAGCATTACATCCATAACCTGAATGACGCAACAAATGTGCAATCATAGCCGTGACGGTGGTCTTGCCATGGGTACCAGCAACACAAATATTAAATGAAGCTTCCGTAATTAGTTGCAACACATCACTGCGCTTAACAACAGGAAAACCTTTTTCCCTATAATACACCAATTCTGTTTGGTTAGCAGGAATAGCTGGCGTATACACCACTAGATCTGGATTTTGAGGAATCAAGTCTAAGCGCTCTTCATAATGAATGGGAATACCCGCTGCTTCCAGTGTTCTAGTCAATACCGTGCTGGTTTTATCATAACCACTTACGGCAACATTTTTAGCATGAAAATACCTTGCTATTGCACTCATGCCAATGCCACCAATGCCAATAAAATAAATGGTTTGTATGTTGCTTATTTTACTCACTTAATGGTGTTCAATATATTTTTAGCAATTAGTATATCTGCATTATTAATAGCCATAGCTTTGCTGTTTTTCTCAAACAAATGAATGCTAACAGGGTCTTTGGCTAACTGAATGGTTTTATTGACTAACAAGGTTTTCACGTCTGAGTCTTTGATCATCAAAGCAGCTTGTTGCTTTACAAGCGTATTGGCATTATGGGTTTGATGGTCTTCTGCCGCGTGTGGATAGGGTACAAAAATGGCCGCTTTACCCGCTACACAAATTTCTGTAACAGACATGGCGCCAGCCCTACTAATTACCAAGTCTGCCGCAGCATAGGCTTTGTCCATTTCTTGGATAAAACTATCTACCCAAATATTGTTCATGCCCATTGCCTTTGACTGATAATAGTCTGCATTGGGTTTACCTGTTTGCCAAATCAACTGCAGGTTATTTAACTCAAAGGCATCTAAGTTTAAAGCCAGCGCGTCATTAATAGACTTGGCACCCAAACTTCCACCAATGGCCAAGACGGTTTGTTTGTTGGCTTCCAATCCAAAATGCTTTAGTGCAGCTTCTTTTGAAACCGTTGCTTGCGCGATGGATTTTCTTACAGGATTACCTGTGATCATCAATTTATCGGCAGGAAAAAACTTGTCCATTCCTTCTGCAGCCACATAAATTTTTGTTGCTTTTTTAGCCAAGTATAAATTGGCTTTACCCGCAAAGGAATTGCTCTCGTGAATAAAAGTGGGAATGCCTTTTGCCTGTGCCAATCTTAAAACGGGTAAGGTTGAATAACCCCCAACACCAATCACGGCATCAGGCATAAAGGATTTGAAGATTTGACGCACTTGAAAAAAGCTCTTGATGAGTTTTAAGGGTAGAGCAATATTTTTGAATAGTGAACTTCTATTTAATCCAGCAATGGTAATACCCTTAATTTGATATCCCGCTTGAGGTACTTTTTCCATCTCCATCTTACCCGTTGCTCCAACAAATAAGAACTCCGTATTGGGCTCCAAAGCTTTGATGGCATTGGCAATGGCAATGGCCGGGAAGATATGTCCTCCGGTACCGCCTCCTGCTATGATGATCTTTTTGTTCATTTATTAATTCTAAATTCTTCTCTATACCATTACCCCCGGCTCTGGATTACCCATGGTTGGCATGGGAATGGGTGCCGGTTCTTTTCCTTCCATTTGCTCTACGTTTCTAGCCACACTCAAGATTAATCCAATGGCGCAGCAAGTAAATAAGAAAGAGCTACCACCCATACTCACTAGCGGTAAGGTCACTCCCGTTACTGGCACTAGGTTTACGTTCACCGCCATATTGGCCACGGCTTGAATGACCAAGGTAAAGCTCAACCCCAATGCTAAAAATGCGCCAAATGCATACGGACATTTTCTAAAAATGCGAATACACCTAAATAGAAAAACCAAATAAATAAATATGATCAATGCCCCACCAAGTAAGCCATATTCTTCTATGATGATGCTATAAATAAAATCGTTATAAGCCTGTGGCAAAAAATTTCTTTGACGGCTATTACCAGGTCCAAGACCCATGAGCATACCCCCGTTAGAAATAGCAATCTTGGCCTGCTGCACTTGATAAGGGGTTTCTTTTTCCGAAGCATACATAAAATCTTGAACGCGCTTGACCCAGGTACCAAATCTTCCAATAGATTTTGCCTCTTCCATCTTACCTGTCTTAACCAGATCTGTCTTAGTATTCCCATCATGAGTCAATACGGCTACGGACACAATTAAACAGACCGGAATCATGGCCACCAAGATGACCAGAAAAATATGTTTGATGCTCACCCTACCAATAAACATGAGCAACAAAGAAGTAGCTCCTGTTAATAGTGCATTGGATAAGTTAGCGGGCATGATCAGTGCACAAATGATTAGAACCGGCGTAACTACCGGCAAAAATCCTTTCTTAAAATCTTTGATAACTTCCTGCTTCTTGCTCAACATTTTGCTCAAGTACATAAAAAGCGCCAGTTTAGCAAAGTCACTGGTCTGAACGGTCATGTTGATAATGGGCAATTTGATCCACCTACTTCCCTCATTAATTCTAGCACCAAAAAATAGGGTATAAATCAATAATGGAATAGACAACATAAACAGGATGGTTGCCACTTTTGAAAACAGGGTATAATTGACCCTATGCAAAAAATAAATAAGGATAAAACCAATCAATGAAAAAGACACTTGTTTGAACAGGTATACATTGGTATTACCCTTATACATTTTATAAGCCAATGAACCCGTTGCAGAATATACTACCAAAATAGAAATCAATGACAAGAGAACAACAATACCCCAGATATACTTATCACCTCTAGTTCTGTTCACCAACTGGCCACGCATACCATTGATGGTGGGCATCTGTGAAAAGAGGGTGTCGTTGATCTCTTGCATTGGGTAGAAATGAGGATTAAAAAAAATACTTAAAAACTTATAACTCTTTAACGGCATCTTTGAACTGACAACCCCTGTCTTCATAATTTTTGAAGAGATCAAAACTGGCACAAGCTGGACTCAATAATACCACATCGCCTTTTTCAGTCAATTTAAAAGCAGCATTGACTGCATTTTTGGCGCAATCGGTTTCTACTATCACGGTCACTAGATCTTTAAATGCCGCAATGATTTTTTGATTGTCCACACCCATGCAAACAATTGCCTTTACCTTTTCCTTTACCAGATCTGCAATCAACCCATAGTCATTCCCCTTATCTGTTCCACCTAAAACCAAAACCGTTGGTTTGTTCATGCTCTCCAGTGCATACCAAGTACTATTTACATTGGTTGCCTTAGAATCATTGATGAATTCAACACCACGCACCATGGCTACAAACTCCATGCGATGTTCTAGGCTGTGAAAGTTCTTTACGGCTTCTCTGATCTTTTCTTTTCTGATGCCGATAGTTGCGGCTGCTATTCCTGCTGCCATAGTGTTGTAGTTGTTGTGCTTGCCTTTTAGTGCAAAGTCATAAATACTCATGCTTACTCTTTCTTCTTGGATTCTTAGCATCATCTGATCGCCTTTGATGTAGCCGCCTTTTTTAAGTTCTTGTTTCATAGAGAATGGTAATGGGTTAGTAGGTAGTGTAAGGGTTGACAATTTGCTTGTGATAACTTCATCGTCCAGACAGTAGATAAAATGGTCATCCATGGTCTGGTTCTGGATAATTTTGAACTTAGCGTTGATATAGTTATCAAATTGGTATTCGTAACGGTCCAAATGGTCTTCTGTGATATTGAGTAACACAGATACATCTGGTCTAAATGTTTTGATATCGTCTAATTGAAAAGAACTGATCTCTGCTACATACCAAGGCTTGGGATCTTCGGCTATTTGTTTGGCAAAACTGTATCCAATATTGCCCACCAATGCTGCGTCTAAACCTGCGGTGATACAGATATGATAGATCAAAGAAGTGGTGGTACTCTTACCATTGCTTCCAGTAATAGCAATGATTTTGCTATCTCCTTTAAAACGGTAGGCCAATTCAATTTCACCAATCACATCAATTCCTTTTGAACGAATCTTTTTTACCATTTCCGCTTTCTCAGGAATACCCGGGCTCTTGCAAACCTCATCTGCATTCAAAATCAAGGCTTCTGTATGACCACCTTCTTCAAAAGCAATCCCTGCTGTTTCCAATTCTTTTTTATAGCCGTCTTTGATCTTGCCACCATCACTTACAAACACATCATAACCTTTTTGCTTACCCAACAACGCAGCTCCTACCCCGCTCTCTCCAGAGCCAAGTATCACTAATCTGTGTTGTTTGTTATTTGTGTTCATCTTATGCTTTCTTCAACTTTAAAACTTTCTTCTTCCTTTGATTCTTCACTCTTCACTCTTCACTCTTAACTTTTACCTTATCTTAAGTGTAACAATACTTGCTACGACCAAGAGAATGGTGATGATCCAGAACCTAAACGCAATCTTATTTTCGTGAAATCCTTTTTTCTGATAGTGGTGGTGAAGCGGACTCATCAAGAATACCCTTCTACCTTCCCCATATTTTTTCTTGGTGTATTTAAAATAGCTCACCTGAATAATCACACTCAAATCTTCAATTAGGAATACGCCGCAGAAAATAGGAATCATCAATTCTTTGCGTACAATAAATGCTAGTGAAGCAATAATTCCCCCCAGTGCCAGACTTCCTGTATCGCCCATAAATACTTGAGCGGGATAGGCATTGTACCAAAGGAATCCAATACATGCCCCTACAAATGCGCCCACAAAAATGGACAGCTCACCTAGGTTGGGAATGTACATGACGTCAAAATAATCGGCAAAGACATAGTTACCACTCACATAGACAAAGACCCCAATGCCGGCTCCAATAATGGCACTTACCCCTGCTGCCAATCCATCTAATCCATCCGTCAGGTTAGACCCATTAGAAACAGCCGTTACAATAAAAATCACAATCAAGACATAGATGACCCAGGTAAATTTTTCAGCACCAGGTCCAATCCAAGTAAGTAAGCGGCTATAATTGAACTCGTGATTTTTGACAAATGGAATAGTAGTAATGGGTGTTTTTACTTTTACAAATCGCTTTTCAACACCATTAATATTTCTAACAAAAATGTTACTGTCTTTTGCTAGGCGCTCCCCTTTTTGCAATTGTGCCTGAGGACTAGTAATTACTTCTCTTTCTACTGTAACCGCATTGCTAAAGTATAAGGTTAGTCCAATAATAGCTCCCAAACCAACTTGTCCAATAATCTTAGACAAACCAGCCAAACCATCACTGTCTTTTTTCTTGTATGCTTCGCCTTTACTTTGAGCAATTTTTCTGGCACGGATTTTAAATAAGTCATCCAAGAAACCAATAATACCCAACCATACGGTACAAAGCACCATCAAACGGATATAGACTTTATCTAAGTTGGCAAAAAGTAAGGTAGGAATTAAGATGCTCACTAGAATGATAATCCCACCCATGGTTGGGGTTCCTTTCTTTTGTTGTTCACCAGCCAAACCAAGTTCTCTAACAGATTCACCAATTTGGTGTTTCTTCAAGAGCATGATCAAGCGCTTACCATACACTGTTGCAATTAACAATGAAAACACCACTGCCATGGCTATCCTGAAAGAGAGGAATTGAAAAAGTCCCGCTCCAGGAATATGATAAGACTTATTTAGCCAATTAAACAAATAGTATAACATAGTGGGTGCTTATCTAGTGGGTGATTGAAACAGTTCTTTTAAAATGGCTTTGTCATCAAAAGCGTGTTTAACACCTTTAATGTCTTGGTATTTTTCATGACCCTTTCCGGCAATCAGGATAATGTCTTCAGGCTTGGCCAATTTTACTGCTTGCTCAATAGCTGCTCTTCTGTCTGCAATAGTTACCGTCTTTCTTTTGGCAGCAGAATTTAAACCGGCTTCCATGTCTCTGAGAATCTGTTCAGGATCTTCAGTTCTTGGATTATCACTTGTCAAAATCAATTTGTCACTAAGACTAGCTGCTACTTCAGCCATAATGGGTCTTTTAGTTTTGTCCCTGTCCCCACCACATCCCACAACAGTAATTACCTGCTCATAACCCTTGCGTAATTTTTTAATGGTTCCCAAAACATTTTCCAAAGCATCGGGTGTATGTGCGTAATCCACAATACCTATCACTTTATTAGCACTGATGATATAATCAAACCTTCCTTCTGCACTGCTTAAAGAACTTAATACCGTAAGCACTTGCTCAGGATTTTCACCCAAGCAAACCGCAGCACCATAAATGGCTAGAATATTATAGGCATTGAATTCTCCAATGAGCATAAAATGCACTTCTTTCTCATTCACCGTCATCACCAATCCTTGCAAACCATTTTCTAAGATCTTACCCTTGAAAGCAGCCATAGTTTTAAGGCTATAATAATATTGCTTGGCGGGAGTGTTCTGTAACATGACTGCACCACGCTTGTCATCGGCATTAGATATGGCAAAAGCCGATGTGCTCAGGTTATCAAAAAAGGCTTTCTTGGCCTTGATATAGGCTTCAAATGTTTTGTGGTAATCCAAATGATCATGGCTGATATTGCTAAACAAAGCACCAGTAAAATGCAGACCAGTAATTCTGTGTTGGTGAATGGCATGACTGCTACATTCCATGAATACATGGGTGCAACCCGCGTCTAACATCTGGCGCAATAAGGCGTTCAAACTTAGCGCGTCTGGTGTGGTATGGGTTGATGGAATAATCTGATCTGCAATTTGGTTTTGCACGGTACTCACCAATCCGCAGGTATAGCCTAATTGATTAAATAATTTGAATAAAACCGTTGCAATAGTAGTCTTACCATTGGTGCCAGTTACTCCCACCAATTTCAAATGTTTGCTAGGAGCACCATAGAATTCATTTGCTATATAAGCCACAGCTTGGTTACTATTAGCCACTTGCAAATAAGTAATACCATCATGAAATAATGCAGGTAATTCTTCGCAAACAATAGCAATAGCTCCTAGTTCAATGGCTTTACCAATATAGCTATGACCGTCACTCAATTCACCCTTAATGGCTACAAACAGATTGCCAGTAGTCACTTTGCGTGAATCAATTTGTATACCAGACACTTCCAGATCAGTGCTACCATGCACTTCTTTCAAGTGAACCTTATACAATATGTCTTGCAGCTTAGCCATTAGTTATTAATTAAGTTCTACTTCTACCAATTGTCCTTTTACTACGGGAAGACCAGCCGTAATGGATTGCGCCATTACTTTACCTTTCCCGTGTATATTGAGTTTTAATCCCATGTTTTCACATACATACACCGCGTCTTTTAAACCCATGCCATTTAATTCAGGCATTAGGTTCAACGGTGTTGATTTTGCTGTTACCACTAAATCACGCGCCTCCCCTTTCACAGCTACATAAGCAGCATTAGAAGCCGAATCTCTAAAACCCATTTTTAATTTGCCCATGATCCTGGCCATGTCTTTTTTAGAACCCGCATAACTCATAAGGGAACTATCTAATAGCTTTTTATTCAATTCATTTTTACCACCTTTTACATAAGTGCTATACAACCTGTCTGCAATTTCTTTGAACACTGGTCCTGCAACTGCAGCACCATAGAACACAGCGGCATGAGGCTTGTTTTTAATCACTACTACGCAAGTGTATTGGGGATTATCTGCGGGAAAATATCCAGCAAAAGAGGACTGATAAATTTTATCGGCGTAGCCCTTATTGCCATTGGCCACTAAGGCAGTTCCTGTTTTTCCTGCAACAGGAAACAAACTAGTCTTAAACAATTCTTTTGCAGTACCTGCTATGCAAACACCTTCTAAACATTCTCTTAATTGCGCCAGTGTTTGGTCACTACAAACTTTTTCACGCACCACAACAGGATCTATATTTTTCAAGAGCACCCCTTCTTCTCTTACACTAGACACCAAATAAGGACGCATCATTTTTCCTTGATTAGCCACTGCATTGTACAAAGCCAGGGTTTGCAAAGGAGAGATTTGAAGATTATAACCAAAAGCCATCCAAGGCATGGTAGTAGGCCCCCACATTTTTTGACCTGGTTTGAAAATGGTAGAACGCCCCTCCCCAACCAGATCAATACCGGTAAGGGTATCCATCTGCATTTGCTTTAAGTGATTGATAAACTGCGAAGGTTGACCACTGTAATAAGCCGATACCAATTTGGCCATACCCACATTGGAACTCAATTCAAATGCCTGCTTGGCAGTTACTCCCCTATGACCCGATTGCTCAGAATCATAAACGGTTTGTCCTGCAACGCGCCATGAGCCGCCTTCTAAATCAACCATGGTATTTAGGCTGATTTTTTTGTCTTCTAACAAAGCCATCATGGTAGCCAACTTGAAAGTTGATCCTGGCTCGGTAGCAGCAATGGCATAGTTATAGTCTTCCCAATAGCCACCATTGGGCTTCTGACCCAAATTGGCAATGGCTTTGATTTTTCCAGTTTTTACTTCCATGACAATAGCACATCCATGCTCTGCTTCATTCTTCTCCATCATCTTCATGAGTGCGTTCTCTGCAATCTCTTGAATGAACACATCAATGGTGCTGACAATGTCTTTACCTGTTTCTGGCTCAATAATATAGTCATCATTGATGGGCACTTTTACACCTCCGGCGATGGTTCTTACCCATTGCTTTCCTTCTCTACCTTTGAGCAAACTGTCATAGGTTTTTTCCAGACCTACTTTAGAAGATTCTCTGTCTAGACCAATTGTTCTGAAAGCCAGAATACCATAAGGATTGAGGCGAATATTTCTTTCGTTAACAATTAAACCACTCTTGTACCTGCCGTCTCTGAACAAAGGAAATTTGCGTAGCTGCTCGTACTCACGATAGCTGGTTT
Organism: Bacteroidota bacterium; assembly: GCA_947460595.1. Taxonomy (GTDB): domain Bacteria; phylum Bacteroidota; class Bacteroidia; order Chitinophagales; family Chitinophagaceae; genus Sediminibacterium. The sequence continues at coordinate 70,346 of CANHGS010000004.1, forward strand.
TTTTGTGCAATTCCAAATAAGGCTCATTGTCTTTATAAGCTTCAGTTAACCACTGTTTATAGCCATCTACAGAACGGTCTTTGAACAAATTAGAGAGATAAAAAGAGAGGGAGTCTAGATTTTCGCGGAAGTGAATGCCACTTTTTTCGTGCAACCATTCCACGCGAAAATCTATGAATAAATCAAATTGGGGAATGCTGGTACTAAGCATTTGTCCGTCTTCACTGTAAATGGTACCGCGCTCAGCTTCAATAGAATCAATGCGCTGGTGCAAACTATCGCTCATGCTTCTCCAGTGCGCGCCTTGCACTTGTTGAATGTACACCGCCTTTCCAAAGATGGCGATGCAGACCCCTATCACCAGTATATAACTGAGATAGACCCTCCAGAGTATGTCGCGTTTCACTTCCATGTACGGTACGGTTGTTCAACCAGATTAAAAACTATTGTATCACTCAAAAACTAAAAACTTACTTCTTTCTCCTCTCTTCACTCTTCACTTTCTTCTTTCTCCTCTCTTCACTCTTCACTTCCTTCTTCCTCCCACTCTTCACTCTTCACTTTTATCTCTTCACTTCCTTCCCCCTCTTCACTCTTCACTCTTCACTTTTATCTCTTCACTTTTATCTCTTCACTTTAATCGTTGCGGCGTCTCCCTGCTGATCTTCAACCCCAACGGCGTTGCCGCTTTCAGCACTTCCGCCTCTTCACTTCTGAACATCAATTCGCTTTTCAACGTCTTGTATTCAAACTGCAATTCCTTTAGTTCTTTATTGGTATTATTAACATTTCGCACTATCCTATCTGCATTGTGACCGTTGGCTATATAGAGTACCGCCAATCCGGTTAGAAAAAGAAAAAAAGGAATATTCTTCACAATCCACTGATAGTTAAACAGACCCTTTAAAGGGTTCTTGTTGTTACCAGTATTTGTTGTTTGTTCAGACATGCTCTTTTTTTAATATCGCTCTGCAACCCTTAGCTTGGCACTCCTGCTTCTGCCATTGCGCTTCAGTTCATCATCAGAAGCGGTAACGGGTTTCTTTGTAATGATTTTTAAGATCTGTTCTTTATCTATAGAGATTAGGGGATTATCCTGCACCTCTTCAAATGTTCCTTGTTTAAAAAAATTCTTCACCATTCTGTCTTCAATGGAATGGAACGTGATCACCGCCACTCTTCCACCCTGATTCAACACTGCGGGCACTTGCTCTAACATTTCTTTGAGGGAGCCCATCTCGTCATTTACTTCCATTCTCAAAGCTTGAAACACTTGCGCCAAATATTTATTCGGATTCCCCTTAACTACTGGCGCAATCAAAGCCTTGAATTGCTGAATAGTCTGTGCCGGCAAGTGTTTTCGATGCTGTACAATTTGTTTGGCCAGTGTGATACTATTAGTCACTTCTCCATACTGTTCAAACAATTTGTGCAATTGCTGTTCAGTATAAGTAGAAACAATGGTTGCTGCAGAAAGCGCTTGACGCCTATCCATCCGCATATCTAGGGGACCTTCAAAACGAATAGAAAATCCGCGCTCACCCTCGTCAAACTGAAAACTGCTCACACCCAGATCGGCCAGTATGCCGTCTACCTTGCCCACTTTGTGCAAACGCAGAAAGCGCTGCAAGTGCCTAAAGTTGGCGGGCACAAACACAATTCTATCGTCTTCAGGAATATTCTGTTTAGCATCTGCGTCTTGGTCAAAAGCAAACAATTTTCCTTTGGGACCTAGCTGCTGTAAGATTCCCCTACTATGTCCACCGCCACCAAAAGTGCAATCCACGTAAACGCCATCGGCATTAATGGCCAAAGCATTAATACATTCCTGAAACAAAACAGGCACGTGGTAGTCATTGGCGGGGATCTGATTCATGGTTTAGATTAAACCGTTTTTCGGATCCTTGCTTGCCATCACTTCCTGAGCCAGACTGCTAAAGGCGTCTGATGAAAAATCTTCAAAGAGCTGATTGTATTTAGCGGCATCCCAGATTTCAAAACGGTCTAGGGCTGCAGCCAAAACAATATCCTTACCCAGTCCGGCAAATTCCCTGAGAGAACCCGGCAACAACATTCTGCCGGCGTTATCCAGTTCCACTTCAGTAGCCCCGCCTAAAAACTGACGACGGAATTGGCGTACCTTGGGGTCAAAATCATTCAACTGGGCAATCTTGGTAATAATAACTTCCCAACTTTTCAATGGATATAACGTGAGACATTTTTCAAAACCACGGCTGAGAATGAATCGACCCTCGCCCTCCGGTAACTGCTTTTTCAGCGTACCAGGGAGCAAGAAGCGACCTTTCGCGTCTACCGTTGCTTCATATTCTCCGTGAAATCCTTGCATTTGTGAGTAAGTTTTATATTTTTTACCACTTGTTGACACAAAATAACACTTTTTCCCACTTTAAACGGTGATTTAAGGCGTTTGTATTTATCCACAAGTCTGGCAGCCCTCAAATGCATACTAGTAAAGACTTACAGCCAAAAGGGAAGAATCGGCAGGTGAATAACCTGTGATTAGCTGTGGATAACCCGTGAATTAGGCATAAACAGTGCATTTTTAAAGCCCTCCTGAGGCATTTTTCAAGAGGCTTTGATTAAAAAAGCAGATTTGAAGCCCTAAAACTGGTAAAAAGTGGTGGTGCCAATTTAACTTTGCGGCCATGTTAGCGGAGCAGGTAAAGAAAATACAGATCAAGGACTATAATTATGAGTTGCCCGATGAACGGATAGCCAAATTTCCATTGCAGAACAGGGATCAAAGTAAATTATTAATAGCCAATCAGGCTCCTATTCAACTGTCCCATGCAGCAACTGACTTAACTACAAGTTCAACAACCATCCAGCAGGTATATCAAATAGACCAATACCTGAACTTGGCCAATCACCTACCCGCCAATAGTTTTCTGGTTTTTAATAATACCAAAGTGGTAGAAGCCAGGATCCTGTTTCAAAAACCAACCGGTGGGGTGATTGAACTGTTTTGTCTTGAACCGGATAGTGTTTACCCCGACATTACCACTGCCATGCTGCAAAAAGGCACTGTGCATTGGAAATGCCTTGTGGGAGGAGCAAAAAAGTGGAAAGAGGCATTTTTAGAAAAAACCATCATTAATCAAGGTGAAAGCATTACGCTCAGGGCCCGCCGCGTGGCCCAAGGAGCAGAAGCCTATTTAATAGAGTTTAGTTGGAGCAATGCCCAGATGAGTTTTGCGGAGCTATTGCATATTGCGGGATTGATTCCACTACCGCCGTATTTGAATAGGGTTGCTGAAAATAGTGACGCGGAGCGATATCAAACAGTTTATGCCAAACACGATGGCTCCGTTGCGGCACCCACCGCCGGATTGCATTTTACGGAAGGCGTTTTTGCAAGTCTTATAGCAAAAGGGATAGTCAAGGATTTTGTAACACTGCATGTTGGCGCTGGTACATTTAAGCCGGTTAAAGCTGACGCGATGGAAGACCACGAGATGCACGCAGAATTCATTGACGTGTCTTATTCTTTTATTGAAAATTTGCTGAGCCGTTTAGGCGATCCTATAGTTCCAGTAGGTACAACATCTATGAGAACCCTAGAAAGCTTGTACTGGTTGGGATTAAAGGCAATGGCCTATCCAACAATTACGCTGTCTGAACTTACTGTTCATCAATGGGATCCATATATAGAAAGTATCACGCAAAATTCTGAACAATCTGCTATTGCAACTTTGAATGGCAGCAATATTTCAGCGAGCATCGCTTTAGTGTCATTGCTTCAGTGGATGCAGACACAAAAGCTAAACCAGTTAATTACCAAAACGCAGATCATTATTGCGCCAGGATACCAGTTCCGCATTTGTAGTGGACTGATCACTAATTTTCATCAGCCCCAGTCAACACTTATCTTACTTGTTGCGGCCTTAATTGGCGATGCATGGAGAGCCCTTTATGAGCATGCCTTGAAAAATGATTTCCGATTTTTGAGTTATGGAGATGGATGTTTAATCTGGAATGCTCAAGCCATTTGAAAAACATAAGGCTTTAGTTGAATGCCTTTCATTTTCTTTTCTGCAATTCTTAAATCATAAGTTGCCTGCATTCTTATCCAAAGCTCTGCGTTACCACCAAACACTTTAGCAATTCTTAGTGCCATGAGTGGGCTGATTGCAGCTTTCTCATTAAGTACATTTGATAACGCGGCTCTAGTAACACCAAGCATTTCAGCTACGGCTGTAATTGAGAGTTTATTAGCTTTAATAATCTCTTCTTTTAAAAGCTCACCTGGATGGGTAAGTTTATTGATAGACCTTTTCATTTTTTTGAATTTTTAGATTAATGATAATCTAGAAAGTTTAGATCCAAAATATTTCCATTTTCGAATCGAAATATAATTCTCCAATTTTCTTTTACAGTTACACTCCAATAGCCTTCATAATTACCACTTAATTGATGCACGCGCCAATTTTTAAAAGGAAGTAAGTCTTGAGGAAGAAAGTTGACATCATGCAATGTATCTAAAACCAATCTTATTTTATTCCTTTGATCTGCTGGTAATTTAGATGCTATACCTCTCTCCCAATATTCCTGTAACCCTTTGTGTTTAAATGATACAATCATTGGATTGCTGTGTAAAGTTATACAATACGAAAATTTATTCAAAATGAATCTTTCCTAAATGATCCATTCTTGTAGAATTAGATAGAAATTAATCAAGTACAAATGAATAAATAAGGGTGGAAACTTGAAAGAATTTAATGTAAAATCGTTTCACTTAAGGTAGATTCAATTCTCGTTTGAGGAATGCGGGTATTGGTTTTTCAGAAAAAATATTTTAGCCTGTTTTTATACTAGAACGAGTATAAAACAAAGGCGGTATTTTTTTTGGAAATAGTATCATTTTGGGAAGAAAATCATCCATAATCTTAAAACATTTTGTAGACTTATTTTTTGGGAATTAGGATCAAATTGAGGTGTAAACTATCCCCAAACTGAGCGCTTTTTGAAGACTTATTTTTTTTGGAATTAGGATCAAATTGAGGTGTAAACTATCCCCAAACTGAGCGCTTTTTGTAGACTTATTTTTTTTGGAATTAGGATTAAATTCAGGTGTAAACTATCCCCAAACTGGGAGAATTTTGAAGGCTGATTTTATACTTGAACGAGTATAAAAATGGAGTGTTTTTAAAACCCCCAAAAACAAGTACCATCGCGGTGCGATGAATTCATTTACACAATCCGAATTCTCTAGACTCATTAGGATTTGCGCACGGAAGAGTTACCCACCCCGGTCTGCGGCCACCCCTCCCGTAAACGGTAGAGGAACTAAATGTGAGTTTGAAAATCGTCCACCACTACTGTAAACGGTAGGGGAACTAAATGTGAGTTTGAAAATCGTCCACCACTACTGTAAACGGTAGGGAAATTTTCTTTGGTCTGCAATCGGCAGTGGAAACACTTAAGTCAAAGGAATCTCAATGGTAAAGATGGAGCCCTTGCCCACGGTGCTCTCCACGCGGATCTTGCCTTTGTGCGCGTCAATCACCGTTTTCACATAACTCATCCCCAGACCAAATCCCTTTACATTATGCAAGTTGCCGGTATGTGCGCGATAGAATTTTTCAAAGACACGCTTCACCGTTTCTTTACTCATGCCAATCCCATTGTCTTCAATGCGAATCACCAATTGTTTATTGATGCAATGCGTAGAGATTTTTAATTCAATAGATTCCTTAGAATATTTAATAGCATTGTCAACTAAATTAGAGATCAGGCTACTAAAGTGAACAGGGTCTACACTAGTCAAATCATTCTTGGCATTATAGTGCTTAATCACATGACCATTCTTGTTTTGTAATTGCAGTTGGTAATTATCCAAAACTTGATCAAGCATATCGTGCAAATGTGTCTCTTCTTTTCTTAATTCCAATTCTTGTTTTTCCATCAAAGCCGCTTGCAGAATGGTTTCTACGTGCTTGTTCATACGAATGTTCTCCTCCTTAATAATCCCGCTGAAGTAGTTCATCTTCTCTGGATTATTACGCACTTTTTCATTTCTAATAGCGTCTACTGCCAAAGAAATGGTGGCCAATGGCGTCTTAAATTCATGGGTCATATTATTGATAAAATCACTCTTGATTTCAGAGAGTTTTTTCTGATTTAACAAGGATCTCACTGTAACATAGAAAGCAGCAATAATGATCATCATAAAGACAGCCGCTACAATAATAATCCATCGCAGCGATGCCCATACCTGGTCTTCATAATTGGGGATGATGACAATGAGTTGTTCGTAAGAAGCTACATCGTCCAAACTATTTTCCGTATTGGGTAGAATAGGAATGATAAAGGGTTTGTTATTGATAGTATCCAAATAAGAAGATTCAAATCCGGAAGACATCATTTCTAATTCTGCCGTTGGCGATATAATAGCAAACTCAAATTCTAAATTCCGCCACTCCTTGGTTACAAATACTTTTTCTAGTTTAGCCCTAACGTCTTGTGCTGAGAATTTTTCATCAAGGGTTGGGGGCTTTAGCAAGTGCAGGTGAAACTCAGAATTAAATCCTATTCCTCCTTGGCGTGGGCGCATGATTTGCCCCCCATATACAGATTTATATAAATCTTCTGCTACCTTATAACCTTCAGAACTGATCTTATTATAAAGCTGCACTTCCCTAACCTCTAATAGGTTTTTCAACCAAGAGCCCTGCAAGAGCAGCAATCCCAGCAAAGAGAGAGAAATCAGTACGATGATGACAGGGAAAGTTCGCTTCATTGTCACAAATATAATGGATTGAAATATTGGCTGCGCTTCGTTTTGCGCTATTTATCAGCATTTTAACGGCAAAATGTGGATTGTTTTTTATGTAAAATATCCCTTGCTTTTACTAATTTTTCCGCATGGAAGTACCCAGTTCAGGCATTTTGCTCATTTCCGATCCCTTTTTGAAGGACCCAAATTTTCAGCGCACGGTGATCTTGCTCTGCGAACATATGGTAGAGGGGAGTTTTGGCTTTGTCTTAAATAAGCCGCACAAGGGTGTGCTGGGTGATTATGTGGCCGATTTGGAAGGCTGCCAGTTTCCCGTTTACAAGGGAGGGCCAGTTCAAAAAGACAGTATTCATTTTATTCATCGCTGCCCAGACCAATTGGGAGGCGTAGAAATTATTGATGGCACTTACTGGGGAGGCGATTTTGTAGAAGTAGTCAAAGGCATCAAGGCAGAAGAAATTGACCAAACCGAGATCCGATTCTTTGTAGGATATAGCGGCTGGGGCGAGGGTCAGTTGGAAGAAGAGCTTCAAGAAAAAAGTTGGATTGTCCGTGATGGGAATAAGCGCCTGATTTTTATGAAACAGGTAGACCAGATCTGGAAAGAATCCCTCAAGGACCTTGGTGGTGAGTACCAGCAAATGCCCAACTATCCCTTGGATCCGCAACTCAATTAAAGTTCCCCTACCGTTTACGGGAGGGGTGGCCGAAGGCCGGGGTGGGTAATAAATTTATTGCCACAGCATATAAAAAGGCACGGCCCAAAGGTTGGGACCAAAGGGGACTACTTCTTTTCCTGCATATAAAACAACACCTCCTATAAAATCCTTACCTGTAAGTTCTGCAAACACTTGAATGCCCTTAAAGTCATTCATAGAAAGTGATTCAGATTTCTTTACTTCAATGGCAAAAACAGATCCATCAGGTTTCTCCAATATAAAATCAACTTCTTTACCATCGCTGGTTCTAAAATGATACAACCCTGCATTAATCTTAGAATTATTTAATTGCTTAAAAATTTCTGTAGCTACATAGTTCTCTAGAATATGTCCAAATAGATCAGGTTTATTGATGGCAATATCTGAAAGGCTAAGGTCTAACATATGACAAAGCAGGCATGTATCAATCATATATCCCTTTGGCGCTTTAACCAAGCGTTTACCAATGTTTCTATGCCATGGATTAATGTTACATGTTAGAAACATCATTTGTAAAATATGACGATAGGTTTTTGTAGTAACAGATGTTAATCCTATTTCACGTGCAATATCAGAATCGTTCAATAATCCACCTGCTCTAAAAGCCAATATGCGTAAGAGCTGAGGCAATACAGCACTTTTTTCTAATTCAGCAATTTGTTTAACGTCTCTTTGAAGTATGGTTGTAATATAACTATCCATCCATATTGTTCTTTCGGCTTCTAGCTTTTGATGAATTTCAGGGAACCCAGCTAATTGTATTGCATCTACTAATTTAATGCCTCTATTAGAAATGTCATTGAAATCAAATTGCATCAATCGCGAAAGCCCGTTACCTATTCCTTGACTAGCTTCCGCAGTTGTAAATGGGTATAAAGTAAGTACGTTCATCCTACCAACTAAAGGGTCTGATAATTTTGGTAAAGACAGAATATTTGCTGATCCTGTTAACAAGAAATTTCCATTAATTAGCCCTTTGCCCGCCAATCTATCTTCATCAACCACCACTTTCAAAGCCCTAAAAAGCTCCGGAACCATTTGAACTTCATCAATTATCAAAGGTTTTGGATAGGCTTCCAAAAAAGCTTCTGGAGCAGCAGTTGCCGCTGCCATTGCTGTGGGCCTGTCAAAAGTAACATAGGATGCAGAAGCTCCATCGCGCCCAATTTGGGACGCAATTTGGTGCACCAAAGTGCTTTTACCAGCCTGTCTTGCACCATTTAAAAACACCACAGGGCTTAGTCTTAAAGCCTCTAAAAGCTGGGGTTTGATATGACGTGGAATTCTGTTCACTTCTCAAATGTAAGCTAATGTTTTAAATAATTTAAAGAGTCATTTTAAATTTGCAAGAAATTGACTCCGTGAGGAGTTGCATATCTCCGTGCGGGTGTGTTGTTCAGCGGAAGTGCCGCGTGGAATCGGAAAAAAACCTACCTAGTTTTTCGAGTTTTAAAAAAGGGCCCTTTTTTATACTCGATTGAGTATAAAAACAGCCTTGAATTTTTTTTGAGAAAATAAGTAATAAAGGAAGGATTTTTGGCCGGGGGCCGATGTAATGAGTCTCTCCGTGATCAGGTGGGATTGGATAAGGTGGCCGGGGTTGGTTATTCCTCCTTTTTAGTAGCGCCCTTGATTCCGCGCCAGGCGTAGATTAGATTCCAATTCAATTCTTTGGGGGCTTCAAAGGGATGCAGGGATAAATAGGTTTCTGCATCGCGGATGCGATCTTCGGTGAGTGGGTGAGTGCTCAAAAAAGAAATCTGCGGCATGCCGTTATCTTGGTCAACTTCTTGCAACGTGCGCATCAAGGCTAACATCCCCCTAGGGTCAACCTTATTTTTTTCCATGATCATCATGCCTTCTCTATCGGCCTCAGCCTCTAACTGGCGGGAATAATGCAGCTCTCGCAAGCCATTAGCATTGCCAATTACAAACTGTGAAATACCGCCACCAGATCGGGTTAAAAAAGACAGGAGAAAACCGGTGCTCATGGACTCCAAAATATTGTGGAGACTATGGCGCTTGTTAATATGCGTGGCTTCGTGACCAAGCAGCGCAACTAGCGATTCGGGCTTGACCATCTTGTCTAACAATCCCGTATTGACCACTATATGCCCACCGGGCATGGCAAATGCATTTACGTCATCGGCATTCACTACCGTAACCTTAATGGGATAATTTTTAGACAGTTTTAATTGATTGGCAAAATCCTGCATGGCAAGTGTGGCTTCTTGATTAATTTCTTGGTTTGCCACCCATTGTTGATACAATTCATTACCCATGGTGATCTCCCTATCTTCTGACACAAACTTAATAGCAATGCTGGGAAATACATAGACAAATAGAAAGTATGTGGCAATCAAAACACCCACTAAGCCGGCCAAGAGTAAGTAGACTTTTTTATTGGACTTCATAATAAAACTCAAATTGATCAATAAAAGTGTGGAATTGGGTCAAATATTCGTCCATAAAAGTGTGGTGCCACTACATTTATTCGTACGAATAAGTGTGTTTTCTCATTTTGAGAAAAAAATCACAGATTACCAATTAACCTCTTTCAAAGTATCATAGACTTTTTGCAAGCCCTGATCAAGGCTGGTGCTGGCTTTCCAACCAAGGCCAGTAAGCTTAGATACATCCATTAATTTTTTTGGTGTGCCATCTGGTTTGCTGGTATCCCAAACGGTTTTACCTTCAAACCCAACCAGGGCGCTGATTTTTGCGGCAAGGTCAAAAATGGAGAGGTCTTCACCAACACCCACATTGACCAATCCTGCTTCATTGTGGTACCTCATTAAAAATAAACAAGCTTCTGCTAAATCATCCACGTACATAAACTCACGCAATGGCTTACCCGTACCCCATAGCATTACTTCTGGCGCACCAGCTCTTTTTGCTGTGATGAATTTTCTAAACAAGGCAGGGAGTACATGCGATTTTTCTAAATCATAATTGTCATTGGGACCATACATATTGGTTGGCATGGCCGATATAAAATTGCAGCCATACTGTGCCCTATAAGCATCGCACATTTCTATGCCGGCAATTTTTGCAATGGCATAGGGTTGATTGGTTGGCTCTAAATAGCCGCTCAATAAATATTCCTCTTTCAATGGTTGTGGCGCCATTTTAGGATAGATACAAGAAGAACCTAGGAACAATAATTTCTTGACATGATGAACATAGGAAGCGTGAATAATATTGGCTTCCATCATCAGGTTCTCATACACAAAATCTGCTCTGTAAGTATTGTTGGCCACTATACCACCAACTTTTGCTGCAGCTAGAAAAACATATTCGGGTTGTTCTGTTGCAAAAAAATCATTCACTGCAGCTTGGTTGCGGAGGTCTAGTTCTGCGGAACTGCGCGTACTAATATTTCCATAACCTTGGCTCAACAACAAACGTTGTATGGCAGAACCCACCATTCCCCTATGACCAGCAATATAAATTTTTGCTCCTTTTTCCATCTTATTCAAATTCATTCTTAATCTCAAAACCACTCTGTTTTAAGAACTGGTCTTTTTCAAAAATATTCAAATCGCTGGCCACCATTTCCTGCACCATTTGAGCCAAACTGTATTGGGGCTTCCATCCCAATTGGGTGTTTGCTTTTGTGGGGTCACCAATGAGCAAATCAACTTCAGTTGGTCTATAATATCTGGGATCTACTTTCACTACCACTTGCCCTACTGGAACTTTGTACTTACCTGTACTAGCCACAACAAATCCCTCTTCCTTTTCCTCAGTACCTCTAAAAGCTACCTCTACCCCAATTTCAGCAAATGCCATTTTTACAAAATCACGAATTTGGGTAGTAATCCCTGTGGCAATCACAAAGTCTTCGGGCTTTTCTTGTTGCAAAATGAGCCACATGGCTTCTACATAGTCTTTTGCGTGTCCCCAATCGCGTTTTGCATCTAGGTTACCCAAGAAAACAGTTTCTTGTAAACCCAATGCAATCTTGGCCACCGCCCTGGTAATTTTTCTTGTTACAAAAGTTTCACCACGCAATGGTGATTCGTGATTGAACAAGATGCCATTGCAGGCAAACATGTTATATGCTTCGCGATAGTTAACGGTGATCCAGTAACCATAGAGTTTTGCTACTGCATAGGGAGATCTTGGATAAAAAGGCGTTGTCTCAGATTGGGGTACTTCTTGAACCAATCCGTATAATTCAGAGGTAGATGCCTGATAGATTTTGGTTTTATTAGCTAGTCCCAACAATCTTACCGCTTCCAAGATTCTCAAAGTACCAATTCCATCGGCGTTAGCGGTATATTCTGGCATTTCAAAACTCACGTGCACATGGCTCATGGCCGCCAAATTATAAATCTCATCGGGCTGAACTTCTTGAATAATCCGGGTAAGATTAGAGCTATCGGTTAAATCACCATAATGCAAAATAAAATGACGGTCTGGAATATGGGGATCTTCATAAAATCCGTCAATTCTGCCGGTATTAAACAAGGAACTTCTTCTTTTAATACCATGTACTTCATAGCCTTTTTTCAATAACATTTCTGCTAGATAAGCTCCATCCTGACCAGTAACTCCTGTGATAAGCGCCTTTTTCATAGTATTGTTTTACAAATATTGGCTATCGCCGTAAGGCAATAAAATTACATTAGTTTCTTTCAAATAAATCACAAAAAAGCCCCCGACAAATGCCGAGGGCCCAACTTATGTTAGACTTGGTTTACAATGCTACCGCACCTTCTACCAATACCGTTGCTTTGTTGTCTAAGACTTCTACAAAACCTCCCTGAATGGAGAAATTTTCAAAACTGTTCTTGTCTTTCAAAATTTTGACATTACCCTTACCCAAGGCAGATACCAAGGGAGCGTGTTTGTCTAGAACTTCAAAAAGACCCGTGATGCCTGGCAATTGAATGCCATAGACTTCACCGCTGAATAGCTTTTTTTCGGGTGTTAATATTTCTACGTTCATAAAAATTAGGCTTTAGCAGCTTCCATCATTTTCTTACCCTTCTCAATAGCATCTTCCAAAGTACCTACCAAGTTAAAGGCAGCTTCTGGATACTCATCTACTTCACCGTCCATGATGGCGTTGAATGCTCTAATGGTATCATTGATGTCTACAAATACCCCTTTCAAACCAGTGAACTGCTCGGCCACAAAGAAAGGCTGAGACAAGAAACGCTGCACTTTACGAGCACGTTGAACGGTCATTTTATCGTCATCGCTCAATTCATCCATACCCAAGATGGCAATGATATCTTGCAATTCCTTATAACGTTGTAAGATCAATTTAACACGGTTGGCACAATCGTAGTGCAAGTCACCCACAATCAATGGCGTCAAGATCCTGGAAGTTGAATCCAATGGATCCACCGCAGGATAGATACCCAAATCCGCAATCTTACGGCTTAATACCGTAGTTGCATCTAAGTGAGCAAAAGTTGTTGCTGGAGCTGGATCCGTCAAGTCATCCGCAGGTACGTATACCGCCTGTACAGAGGTAATAGAACCATTTTTGGTAGAAGTGATACGCTCTTGCATCAGACCCATTTCAGTAGCCAATGTAGGCTGATAACCTACCGCTGAAGGCATACGACCCAATAGGGCAGATACTTCAGAACCAGCTTGTGTGAAACGGAAGATATTATCTACAAAGAACAAGATGTCTTTACCTTTTCCTGTACCATCTCCATCGCGGAAGTATTCCGCAATAGTCAAACCGCTCAAAGCCACACGAGCACGGGCTCCTGGAGGTTCGTTCATTTGACCGAACACAAAGGTAGCTTTAGATTCTTTCAAACCTTCCATATCTACTTTGCTCAAATCCCATCCACCTTCTTCCATGCTATGTTTAAAAGCTTCACCATAGTTCATTATACCCGCTTCAATCATCTCACGCAACAAGTCATTACCCTCACGCGTACGCTCACCCACACCAGCAAATACAGAAAGACCACCGTGGCCTTTGGCAATATTGTTAATCAATTCTTGAATCAATACGGTTTTACCCACACCCGCACCACCAAATAGACCAATCTTACCACCTTTTGCGTATGGCTCAATCAAGTCAATTACTTTGATACCTGTAAACAGGATCTCAGAAGCAGTACTTAGGTTTTCAAATAATGGGGGTTTGTTGTGAATGGGTCTACCATTCTCTTTGCTCACTTGTGGCAAACCATCAATGGCGTCACCAGTAACGTTGAACAAACGGCCATTTACCAATGGGCCAGTTGGCATGGCAATAGCTTTACCAGTGTCAACTACTTCCATTCCACGAACCAGACCTTCAGTTCCGTCCATGGCAATAGTACGAACACTGTCTTCACCAAGGTGTTGTTGCACTTCCAAAACCAGCTTATCGCCGTTTTCTTTGGTGATTTCCAACGCGTTGAAAATTTCAGGAAGGGAGCTGAGCTCAGGAAAATGTACGTCAACTACCGCACCAATAATCTGTTTGATCTTACCTTTTGTAGCCATTTCTGGAGAGATATATAGGTTTAAAAATGTATTGAAATCCCATCAAAATGAAAATCTTGATTTGGCCGCAAAGGTAAGGGATAGAACGTTTCAAAAAAGGGCATTTTGCATAAAATCTGGCGATTTTTTACACAAATTCTTACAATTTTCCCCTTTAAGCAACTAATACCTGATATAAGAGCGCCGCTAAGACCGCCCCAATGATGGGCCCTACCACCGGAATCCAAGCATAATCCCAGTTGCTACTCCCCTTTCCTTTAATGGGTAAAATGCTGTGCATGATTCTGGGCCCGAGGTCGCGGGTTGGATTTATGGCGTATCCGGTTACCCCGCCAAGGCCTAGACCAATGGCCAATACCAATAAACCAGCTGGAAGTGCGTCAAGTGGCCCCAAACTGTTGGCGCCTTTGATCATGAACAATCCACCCAGAATCAACACAAAAGTTCCAATTACTTCACTAAATAAGGCGTGAAAATTGCTTTTGATAGCTGGAGAAGTTGCAAAACAAGCCAATTGATCATCCGTACTGGTTGATGCGTCAAAATGTTGCCGATACAGGACCCAAGCCAAACCAGAACCCAACATAGCACCCAATAATTGAGCCAATAGATAGGCAGGAACTAGGGACCATTCAAATTTACCCAGTATTGCTAGCGCAATGGTAACTGCTGGATTTAAGTGCGCTCCACTAACCGCTGAAACGCTGTATACCCCAATAAACACGGCCATTCCCCATCCCAACGTGATGGCCAATAGCCCACCTCCATTTCCCTTGGTCTTGGGAAGCACCACATTGGCAACTACGCCTTGACCTAGTAATAATAACATGGCTGATCCAAGCAGCTCACCTACAAAAGGAGTCATATAACGGCATTTAGGTTTTAAATATAAGGAAAACGAGAAAACTAAAAACGGATTCATGAAGAAAAGACCCTGTTAATTTAATTTCCTATTTTTAAATTTAATGGCATTGAAATATTCGCTTATCAGGTGAATAGTATTTTCAGGATGTTATTCAATTAATGAAACTATATGAATAAAATAATTCTGTTTCTTAAATCAATTTGGCGGGCGAATCCAAAAACAATTTATTTCAATTTTAAATACCTACCCTGGCAACAAGCCATCCATTTTCCCATTTGGGTCTCTTCAAATACTGTTTTGCATAAAACCAAAGGAGAAATTTCTATCAATACTGGCCTTAAAACTGGAATGATAAGAATAGGATATGGAAATATTGGTTTATTTGACAAAAAGAGATCGAGGACTATTTGGGAGGTATCAGGTACCGTAATATTTGAAGGCAATACTGATATTGGTCATGGTTCAAAAATTGTAGTGGGTCAAAATGGTGTTTTGAGCTTTGGGAAAAACTTTAGTATTACTGCAGAAAGTACGCTAGTTGCATTTAAGAAAATCACGTTTGGAGATGACTGCTTAATTTCTTGGGATGTTTTGTTTATGGATACCGATTTTCATCCTATTATGAATGCAAATACGGAAATACTAAATCCTCCTTCAGAGATTGTCATTGGAAAATCCGTTTGGATTGGATGCAGGTCTGTTATTCTAAAAGGCTCCACTATTCCAGACGGTTGTATTATAGCAGCTAATAGTTTGGTTAGTAAAAAATTAACTGGAGAAAATCAAATTTTTGGCAGCCAGTCTTTGCATGTGATAAAACAGAATATTCAATGGTCTAAATATGAGTAATTAGATGGCTATTGATATAAATTAATTGCTATGATTTAGAAAACCAAAAAAGTCTATAAAAGCTTACATTTGTTACTTAAAAAAGTCTGTTTTTACAGGAACCTTATTAAAAATTTATCTTAAAAAACCATCAATGGGTTTGAATTCAAAAAATAATTTCTCAAAATCCATTCTATGGGCATTTTTCATTTGCCTTCTGTTTTCTGGATGTTTTAAAGATATTACACATAAAACTATTGTTTATGATAACCATTTTGAAGATAGTTCAAGACTAGGTTTAAAAATATTTGGCCCAAATGGAAAAGAGGATTCCCTAAAAAGTTTCAATTTTAATAATACCCTTGTTTTTGGAAGATTTAAAGACAATGCAGTTGTATTTAAATTAGACCAAATACCCACTCATAATGTGATTAAAATTGAATTTGACTTGTATTTACATGATAACTGGAAAGGGAATTTCAAATCCCCCGGAATTACAAATCCTGACATTTGGGTATTAAAATTAGACAATAACCCTGTTTATCAAACCACCTTTTCAAACGGAAATCAGGATCAATCTTTTCCTGATAATTATAATTACCAACCTGTGCCAATTAGGAATCTGGCTTTTAGTAATGCTTGGGGTAAACTTGATGGGGTTTGTTCAAAAGCTGGTCAAAAAGATGGCACTAGTTTGTATAAAATAGAATATAACACGTCTCATCAAGGCCCTATTGAACTGATTTTTCAGGACGTTTCCTTTTCTGCAAGTACTGAATGTCAAAAAAGCTGGTCAATTGATAATTTACGCATTACTACTATCCTGTACAACTAGAACCTGCTAAAATTCTGGAATGAATTACCACTTGTTTAAAGAAATATTAGCCTGCCCAAAATGCCATTTACCCGTTCAAGAAGTGAAAGATTATTTTGAATGTGAGAACAAGTGCCATGGGGCTTATCCAATTTACCATGAGGTACCGGTTCTGATTGATCCAGGCGTTTCTGTTTTTGCTTTTTCTGATTTTGCCAACAATACAGCACCAGATATTTTTTTTAAGTCCTACAAAAATCCAGTGCTTCAATTTTTTAAAAAAATCAGGCCAGACATCACGCTGAATTTAGCCAGTAAAAAAAATTACGCCCAGATAGCGCTTCAATTACAAAAGATTTCTAATCCAAGAATTCTGATTATTGGAGGCAGTATTGATGGTCAAGGAATTTCAGCATTAAAAGAGAACCTTCCCATTGGCACCGTTTTAGTAGAGTCGGATGTTGCTCATGGCCCCAATACCAATATCATTATTGATGCACACCAAATTCCTTTTCAAGACAATTGCTTTGATTTGGTGATTGCACAAGCCGTTTTGGAACATGTTTTGGATCCATTTATTTGTGTGAGCGAGATAAACAGGGTACTCAAACATGGTGGCATGGTTTATGCAGAAACCCCATTTATGCAACAGGTTCATGGAGGAAAATTTGATTTCCACCGATTTACCGCACTGGGGCACAGAAGGCTGTTTAGACATTTTAGAGAAGAAAAATCAGGACTTGTAGCGGGTGCTGGATCCATGATGGCATGGTCACTGCTATATTTTATAACTAGCTTTTCTCTCAACAAAAAAATGGACAAGGCATTGAGTTATCTGGGCAGTTTTGCTAGTTTCTGGCTCAAATATTTTGATTATTTGCTTAATCAGCATACCAGTTCCATGGATACTGCTTGCGGTTTGTTTTTTCTAGGAAAAAAAGAACCCGATTACCTACTAACTGACCAAGAACTTCTCGCTTCCTATAAAGGCAATAAGTCTTAAACCACCTGACTCATGCAACCAACTGTTGCCATCATTCTTGTAAACTGGAATAGTTTTGACGTTACCAACGATTGTATTGAATCGTTAAAGTCAATTGACTATACTTCATATAGCATTGTTGTTGTGGATAATGGATCTGTAGATGGTTCGGGAGATCAGCTTTTGCAATTGCATCCAGAGATTGTCTTAATTAAGTCTGAAACCAATCAAGGGTTTACTGGAGGCAATAATTTGGGATTTGAGTATTCCTTGAAACATGGATTTGACTATTCCATGATGCTCAATAATGACACGTTTGTAGAACCCAATTTTCTTAGTGCCCTGATTAACTATATGGAAGGCCAACCCAGTGTTGGTATTATTCAACCAAGAATTCAATTTAATCATAACCGATCTGTACTCTGGAATGGAGGTTCTTATTATCATAAATGGTTGGGCTTTTTATATACAAAGGGGTTTAACAAACTGCCTTCCGCTGCTCATTTGCAAATCAAAGAAGTGGATTGGGTAACTGGTTGTGCTTTTTTAACCCGTAATGCCATTTTGCGTAGAACGGGTTTGCTTGCTCAGAACATGTTTATTTATAGCGAAGATGTAGACCTTTCCTTTAGAATAAAAGCGTTGGGTTTTAAATTGGTCTATCATCCAGATGCCGTCATTTACCATATAGCAGGCATGTCTAATAAAAGTAAAACCAAGGGAAAAGAAGGTTTTGTAAACCCAATTGTGCATTATTTGAACCAGCGAAATAGAATCTGGATCTTAAAAAAATATACCAATTGGTACCATGCGCCCACGGTGATCCTGGCCAATATTTTTTACATTTCCCTCATTTTAGGGTATTTTGCGGCTCGTAGAAGATTTACTAAGTTTAAAACTGTTGTAAGAGCCGTTCAGGATGGATTAAAGGGCTCAATTATCAACGACCCAATTGTATGAAGAAAACGGTGCTCATTACAGGTGTTGCAGGAATGATTGGTTCTAGAATAGCCGAATGGATTGTCTCTAACCAAAAAGACTATCAAGTAGTAGGAATAGATAATTTGAGTGGTGGCTATATTGAAAACGTACCTGAAGGCATTGTATTTATTCAAGCTGATGTTGCAACAGAAAACTTGGATCAAATCTTTGAAGCGCATCAGATTAGTCATGTTTTGCATTTTGCAGCCTATGCCGCAGAGGGATTAAGCCCCTTTATTAGAAAATTCAACTATACCAATAACCTTGTTGCAACGGCCAATATTGTTAATGCCTGTATTAAATATCAGGTTAAAAGATTGGTATTTACTTCCAGTATGGCTGTTTATGGGCATAGTCCCGCTCCATTTAGGGAAACGTCTGTTCCCCAACCTGCTGACCCTTACGGTGTAGCCAAATATGCTTGTGAAATGGATATTCAAATTGCGGGGGAGCAACATGGATTAGACTGGTGTATTTTAAGGCCTCATAATGTATATGGCCAGAACCAAAATATCTGGGACAAATACAGAAACGTGTTAGGCATTTGGATGTACCAACATATTAATGAACAAGCATTTTCCATTTTTGGAGACGGAAGTCAGAAAAGGGCTTTTAGTTATTTAGAGGATTGTTTGGAACCATTATGGAATGCTACCGTATTACCCGCTGCGTCTAAGCAAATTATTAATATTGGAAGCGATACAGAAATATCCGTTTTAATTGCCGCCCAAACTTTAAAAGAAGTGATTGGCGCAGAGGCAGAGATTGAATTTTTGGAACAACGTCATGAAGTACAAAATGCTTATTCTACTCATGAAAAAGCAATTTCTATTTTAGGTTATAAAGACAGCACTTCTTTAAAAGAGGGTTTAACCGCCATGTGGGAATGGGCTAAAAAACAGCCAAGAAGAAAGCGAATGGAATGGGATGCCTACGAAATTGATAATGGTATGTATGCGTCTTGGAAAAAATAATGTTTGTATTCCTATTTATATATATTCTAGTATTCCTGGTTGCTGTATTTAAAATACGCAAAGGGCAGATTGATGGGGCATTGATTTTTATCATTTTTGGGCTCCCTATTTATATTACCACTTTGTCAGTTACCACGTTGTATGACCTAAAAGCATGGGTTCCTTTTTTACAATACTTTAAAGAGATTATTATTTTAGTCAGTTTGGTTTCTGTTTTAATTGCCATTAAAAAAAGACCAAAACTTTACCCCATTGACTGGTTATACCTGGCCTACTTAGGCTATATTCTCTTATATGCCATATTGCCATTGGGTGAGTACGGTTTTAAAGACAAACTCATTGCCTTAAAAAGTGTTTCCTTTTTTACTTTCATTTATTTTACTGGACGTTTTTTTGATTTATCAAAAATCAATCTTTCCAAAAGCTTTTATTATATGTGTTTGATTGCTATACCGGCGGCAATCATTGTTTTAGTAGAAGCCATCACTTATACCCATTTTCAAACATTTACCGGCTATGCCGATTATTTTTTTTACTTTTTCAACCAAGAGCCATCAGGGCATCATGGACTAAATTGGACATTTGAAGCAGAAAATGATGGCCCAAAAAGATTCGCTAGTTTTTTTGCAAACCCATTAGATCATGCGGCAGGAACATTGGTTAGTATATCCGCGATACTTGCACTAATTACAACCAATACCCCAAAGCTGAAATTAAATCAATTTCTGATTGTTGCTTTTATCTGTTCCCTTTGCTCCATCATATTTGCCTTGTCAAGAGCATCTCTTGCAAGCTATTTATTGATCATTTTTGTGTACGCTTATATTACAAAAAGAAAGCAATGGCTTAGCTATTTCTATCTATTGGGGGCATTGGCCTGTGTTTTTGTTTTTAGTTTTTTGAGCGGAGACCTCTACCAATTCTTGATTGGAACAATCAATTTTAGCAATTCATCTAGTGCTTACCATTTAATTCAATGGGCAGAAGGTATTCAGGCTATCATTTCCCATCCATTGGGCCATGGACTAGGTGCGTCTGGAAGAGTTTCAGCGTTTCTAGGCAGCAATATTGGTGGAGAAAATCAATTAATCATTATTGCCGTTCAAGCTGGGGTAATAGCACTGGGCTTATATATTGCCATCTATGTTTCTATGATTAGGATCTCGCTAAAAATGGTATTGGAGCGTAAGGGTAGGGCCCGCAAAATTGCTTTATTCATTTTACTACTCAAATTGGGTATGATTATTCCTTTTTTAACGGCAGAAGCTGAGTCTTATATTTACATTGGATATATCACTTCCTTCTTTTCTGGAATCATGATCAATTTAAAATACAATGCAGATGGTGATAGGGGTAGACATAAGAGACCTGAAATTGGCCAAAACGGGACAGAAGACCACGCTGGAGGAACTCTGCAAACAGTTTAGACTGTTAGAGAATGAACAATTTCAATTTGTATTTTTTGATACCCATTTAGCTGTTTATACCGGCAGGAATAAATTTATGCTAATCATAGAGCATATTCGGCAGCAACTATGGAAGCAGGTTATCTTACCTTGGAAAGCTTGGAGAAACCACTGCGATATTGTTTATTGCAACGACTATTTTGCCCCCTTTTTTCATTTGAATTACAAAACGGTTCAGGTATTTCATGATGCCTTGTTTTACGAATATCCACAATACTGCAATGCCATTTGGTTAAAATTATTTAAAGGAATTGCTATACCAGCAGCAAGAAAGTCTGCCTTTATTATTACCCCAACCAACTATGCCAGAGAAAGGGTGCATTTTTTTACCAAAATACCTTTGGAAAAAATTATTGCCATTCACCAAGGACCAAAAACCTTGCAAACTGCCAACACGGAAATTCCTAGTTGGTTACCCACCCAAAAAAATATTCCCTATCTGTTACATGTTGGTGTTTTTGAAAAAAGAAAAAATATTCCTACGCTATTACAGGCTTTTAAAAAACTAAAAGAGGCGGGGTATCCCCATCAATTGGTGTTGGTAGGCAAGGGAAATGGAAAAATCAATTCTGATGATTCAATAGAAATCCATAGAACCATTGAGGCCTTGTTCTTAGAAGATGAGATTATTATGCCAGGCTATCTTCCAGACGAGTTATTGAGTGTGGTTTATGAAAACGCAAGCCTCTATGTTTTCCCCTCTATTAACGAAGGTTTTGGCATACCCATTTTAGAAGCATTTCAATTTGGAGTCCCCGTGATTGTTGCCAATAATACCTGCTTACCAGAGGTTGGCGCGGACGCTGTCATTTCTTTTGATCCATTTGAGCCTGAAGACATGTATCAAAAAATGGCCCTTGTATTAAGTGACAAAGCATTACAAGCATCTATGAAACAAAAAGGGAAGGAGCGTTTAAACCATTTTTCTTGGCATAAAACAGCAACGGAATTACTGGCTGTTTTTGAAAAAGCGGTACAACAATGAAAACCAATTTAAACAGTTCATCTAAAAGGATTTTGATTCTTGGTCAAACACCTCCCCCATTTGGAGGACAGGCCATTAATATCCAAAAAATGCTGGCTGTATTAGATCAACACCAATTTCAATTCAAACATATCCGCTTAGATTTAAGTGAAGAGCTGAGTGAAATGGGTGCTTTTAATGGTAATAAGGTATTCAAATTACTCAAGATCTTTTTTGCACTAATTTGGCAAATGCTGGTGTATCATCCTGATTATATTTATTACCCACCGGCAGGACCAACACGCAATGCCGTTTATAGAGATCTGGTCTTGCTATTCCCTATCAAACTATTTGGGTTTAAACGCATTTTTCATTTTCACGCGGGTGGAATAGCCACCATCTACCCCCAATTAAATCAATGGGCAAAATGGTTATTCCGTTATGTTTATTTTAAGGCAGAAAAAGCTATCTGTTTAAGCAAAGCTGGAACCATTGATGCCCATTTTTTACAAATAGATTCCGTTAGCATTATAGCTTCTGGGGTAGAACCATTTACAAGTACTACCCTTTCTAAAGAGCAAGATTCTTTCATTGTCTTATTTGCAGGCTTGTGTAGTGCTTCTAAAGGCATACTGGACTTTATAGCTGTGCTTAGGCAATCAAGAAAGTTTAATAAGCAGATTAAAGGCAGGGTTATAGGCAAGCCATCCTCCTCTTTAGAGGCCAATGCTTTAAGGGAAGCTGAAAAAGAAGGGATTTTGGAATATCATGGAGTAGTTACTGGCAAAGAGAAAGAAACGGTATTCTTGTCTTCATCTGCCTTTCTATTTCCAACCGTCTTTGAATCAGAAAATTTTCCAACCGTGATTGTAGAAGCATTTGCGGCTTCGCTTCCCGTCATTGCTACCAATTGGAGGGGCATACCGGACCTGGTGGTGCATGAACAAAATGGTTATTTACAGGAACCACATGATATTGAAGCAATGTCTAATAGCCTAATAGGACTAGCCAATGATAGCGTTTTATATCAAAGACTATCTACCAATGCTAAAAACCATTTTGATGCTAACTATAGCTTGGGTACATTTGAAAGATCAATAGTGGCATATTTTAATCAGCTTGAATGACCCGTTTTTTAGTTACAGGAGGCAATGGATTTATTGGAACCAATTTGGTTCAATCAATCAGGCAATCTATTGAAGGGCACTATTCCCTTTCCATTATTGACCTTGATAGCCCTAAAATAGAATTAGCTGCTCATGAGACCTGGTATTCAGTTGATATTTTGGATGCATCAGCAGTAGCAGCAGTCTTTGAAAAAGTGAAACCGGAGATTGTGGTTCACCTAGCAGCGCTTACCAGCACCGAACCTGAATATGTAATGGAGGATTACAGTGTTAATACCAAAGGTTCTGAAATCATTTATGACTGTTGTGAAAAATCTGGAATAGATTTTTTGGTGCACACTTCCACCCAGTTTGTAAACCAAGCAGCCGGTTATCCTAGTTCAGACTTTGACTATGCCCCACATACTATTTATGGGGAATCAAAAGTTATTTCAGAACAAAGCTTAGTGAATGGGAATTACCATTTTAATTGGTGTATTATTAGACCCACCAATATTTGGGGACCATGGCATTTAAGGTATCCCTATGAGTTCTGGAAAGTATTAAGAGATGGAAAATATTTTCATCCTGGCAGTAAGTCCGTAATTAGGTCTTATGGCTATGTGGGTAATATTTGCTGGCAGATTTTGGAATTAATTAAACGCAGAAATGAAGCCGCTATTAAAAAAAATGTATTCTATGTAGGTGATGCTCCCATGAATATGTATCAATGGGCCAATGCATTTTCGCTAGCTATCAACCAAAAAAATGTACGAGTAGTACCCGGGGCTTATGTTTATGCGCTTGCCGTAGTGGGCTCCTTATTAAGAAAAATAAAGGTGAAATTTCCAATCACTCTATCTAGGTATCAAAGTATGACCACAGATAATCCAGCCCCCATGGATAAAACATTGCATGTACTGGGCAAAGCACCGCATAGTCTTGAGGAAGGTGTTCAAATTACGGTTGATTGGTTAATCCCTTTTTGGAAAAGTCTGGAACAACCCCCAAAATTGTAAAGCAATGAACCAAAGCATTGCACCCAAAATAAATATTGCAGGAACTGGTATCAGCAATGTATCACTTAGTGAAACCATGGATCTGTTTGATCAGTGGATTGCAGGGGGGCTCAAAAAAAGGGTCTGTGTTACACCCGTCAATTGTGTAGTTTGGGCTCATAAAGACCCCTCCTTAAAAGCCATCTATAATGAAGCAGACCTAACGCTATGCGATGGCGTACCATTGATTTGGGCAAGCAATTTTTTAGGAAAAGGCCTATTAAAAGGGAGGGTTACGGGGCTAGATTTATTACCCCAGTATCTTGAACGAAGCAATCAAAAAGGGCATCGTCAATATTTTTTAGGCGCCAAAGAAGGTGTGGGAGAACTGTTACAAAAGGTATCAGAAAGCAACTATCCTGGTATAAAAATCTCAGGAGTATATTCTCCCCCTTTTGCCGAAGAATTTGAAGACGCAGAAAATGAAAAAATGATTGCCTTGATCAATGAGGCTGCACCAGATATTTTATGGGTTAGTTTAACAGCACCCAAACAAGATAGGTGGATAGCCAAACATATTGACCAATTAAACGTGCATATTGCCATTGGAATTGGAGGCGCTTTTGAAGTGGCAGCAGGCACTATTGACAGAGCCCCTATTTGGATGCAACAAAATGGATTGGAGTGGCTATATCGTTTTTACAAAGAGCCAAAAAGATTGTTTAGGCGTTACCTAATTGAAGCCCCTCAATTTATTCCAATACTATTGATGCAAAAATTCAGGGGATAACCTATTTTACTAAAATTTATACCTCAAAGAGAGTTTTCCAACTAGGTTCAAATATTCATTACTAGGAGCAAAAAAGTTATTGGGGTCAACTTGAATAATCAACCATTGGTAATTATAAGACCTAACAATCCCAAACTGACCAGACAAGAATAGGTTTTTAAAATTCCAGTCAACTTTAAGATTGGTGGAAAGGTCAATCCAGTGTCTTCTAAAGTCTTCGGTGTATTCAAAAGCATAATAGTAAAAGTCACTCTGGTGTCTTAATCGCTCAAATTGAAGGCCTATTCTTTTAAATCCTTTGATCCAACTAATCTCCATGGATTGACTATTGGAACCAGGACCAATGCCCGCGCCAATTGATCTTCCTTGATTGGTGTATCCTTGGGTAACATATTGATGGGAGTACCAGCTATCCGGATTACGAATGAATTCGGCCGTTTGAGCTTGCATTTGCGTTAGCTCAGTAGCAAACAAAATATTGGCTTTCTTAGTAGGAAATAGTTTGCGAAATCCAACAATATAGGCCCTTCTAAAAGTATTGGTTTTAAAAAAATCTAGAGGGTTTAAAGCTTGCTCTTTTCTACCAAACTCCATATAAACTTCTGCATTATTTTTTGGCAACAAGTATCTAGCAAACAAAGAACCCATGGAAGCTTTTTGATTATTCTTCTCGGTATTGGTTAAAGCTTTACCAAAAAAGCCTTGTAAGGGAAGGTAATCAATAGGATTACTCAAATCCTTATTGTAGAGATAGGAGGCTTTGGCAAAACCAAGATACAAATTGGGTGTCCATTTGGGGTTCCAGGTTAAGACTATGCCCGTCATATACCTTTTCAGGTCTCTTTTGGGTTGGTACAGATAATTACCATTATAAGCACTAAAGATTCTTGGTGGTTCAAAACCATAGTTGGTTAATTCTCCACCAATCATTTGTCCCTCAAAAGAACCAATTTTGGTTTTGATAGGTTGATTGGTTTGTACCGTCCAGTGTAAAAAACCTGGCGCATTGGTGCTCATAATTAAGGCATTGTTAACCCCGGGCCCCCACCATAAATTTTCGGTAGAAATGCCAAAAGAAATATGCTTGGTTTGATATTTAATAAATGATTGCCCCGGATTTAATTGGTTGTAATTACCGGTACCAAATTGCTCAGGCAGGTCAATGGTATTCCAAAACCGATATCGATCGGCCCAGGCCCTACTACCCAATTGTTGCGAAAATCCTTCGTAATCCGTATTAGTTGCACTAACCAATTCTGGTGCAATTTGAAGATGAATCCTTTTGGCCAACCATAAACTTACCCCAAATGAAACCATCCTTTGATAACCTCTTGCAGGTAATAAATTACCCCCATTCAAAAAATAGGGGAGCTCGCTGGTAGTTTGTTGGATGATGCTCAAAGGGATTAATCTAATATTTACAATTCCTCCCAACTGTTTCTTGAAACCGGTTTTCTTAGCAACCGAATCCAAGATATTTAATGGAATTTGATTGGGATTTAGGGTTAATGAACTACCCTTAGTATTCGAATCCATTAATGATTGGTTACGCATTAATTCTTTGATGCGGTCATCAGAAATAGACTGGGCACCTACCGCATTTCCAAAACAAATCAATCCAATGATAAAGCAACAAATCTTTCCCATGCTGTTTATTTAAAATTGTATTGAATCATGAGCCTGGCATGCAGGTTAATAGGATTATTCCCCTTTTCCCATGCATAATTCTTAGAATAAATGCATTGCAATTTAGCTCCAAGAATCATATTTTTATAAGTCCGTTGGGGCATCCACCCAATACCAAGATCAGTCCATTTATTTACTTTGTTGATGGGGTCATGTTCTATTCTCTGAATTAAAAATCCATTTCTAACTTGTCCATTTATCATAGTTGCTGAAACAGTTTGAACATTGGCTCCAAAGCCTGCACCAGAACCCATAGTTTGATTATAATTGGTATACCCTTGAAAGATTTGGCCATGTTCATACCAGTTTGAAGCATCTCTAACCAAGTAATCGGGTGATTGACTCATTTGAGTTATTTCAGACTCCAATTGTATATATTTTGAATTTGACTTTTTAATTTGTTTTCTAGCTCCAATAGTATATGCGGCAGAATGGCTCGGTGCTAAAAGATAATCACGGATATTAAGACCGTAGTCATTATAGCCATATTCCAAATAAAATTCAAATTGAGATTTAGGAAAAGCCCATCTTATAAAAAAAGAGGCTAACTGATCTCTATTTAAGGTATCATCTCCCAGATTATTAGCTTTCTGAACAGCCAATCCTAAAACTGGAATGTATTTACTAAACAATCCACCTTTTATTTTAAAGGCTTGATCTCCGTATTGCTGTAAAGACCTTGTAATACCTACAAATAGTCCCTTTACCCATTTGGGTTGAAAACTAATTGCATAAGAATTCAAATAGCGCCAATCATCATTAATACTTTGTGGTAATAATTGATTGTTCTCATAACTCAGGGCATTATTGGATCCCAATCTAGCCCCAATTAAATTGAATTCTATATTTCCTACAGGAGTCTTTATAGGCTTATTGGTTTTAATAAATGCGTGTAAAAAGCCAGGTGCATTATTACTCATTAACAAAGAGCTATTGATGCCAGGCCCCCACCATAGATTCTCTGAAGAAGCCCCAATAGAAATAGGCCCTAGGTTTAGTTTTGCAAAAGATTGTCCAAGAAATACTTTACTAAAGGATTTGTTATTAGGATTTCCGTATTGTGCATTTGTTGGGTAATTACCATTGGTTGCAAATACAAACTCAGGGGCTATTTGCGTTTCAAAAATACCCAACTTAGCATTCACCCCAGGTCTAGCCAATACTTGATACCCTTTGGCTTGAATCATGGCTCCATCATTCCAACCAAAGGGATGGTGGCTATTGAATTGTTGGGTTACAACAAAGGGCAATAATTTGACACTTGGTTTTTTCCAATTTGCCTTGGAGGTAGGTATAATGGAATTGGTTTGAACTGCAAAAGAAATACTAGAATCAAGCTGACCCAATAACTGACAATTTCTTTGGTTATTTTGATTAATGGTTTCTAAAGTATACGATTGCGCTTTAATGTTACTTACAAAAAAAGATATCAAAAAAACAAAACCGATTTTAATTATATCCATAATTTAAAAATAGAAACTAAAAAATATCAAAATTCTACTACAATCTCCAATAAACATTTGATACAGACAAAGCCTCATCTATATTATAAAAAGCTTTAACATCAAAGAGATTTAATTGTCCATTAACTGAAATTGATTTCAAGGCATCTAAGTCAATATCTTTAAAAATTAGATGTTTAACAGCTAAAATAATTGCATCATATTTAATGCTCTGATTCCACGTTTCTGATATTTTAAAATTTGGATGGTTAAACTGAGTTTTAACAACTAATGGATCAAAAATTTCAACATCCACTGAATAACCATTTAATTCTTGGTATATATCAAAAACTTTACTATTTCTTGAATCACCAATATTCTCTTTAAAAGCACAACCCAATATTAATACTCTAGATTTAGAAACTTTCTTCTCTTGTTGTATAAGTGTTTTTACTACTTTTTCAGCAATAAATTTTCCCATTTCATTATTTACCAACCTCCCAGAATGAATAACTTTTGGTGTATACCCTAATGATTCAGATTTATAAGTAAGGTAATAAGGATCAACTCCAATACATTGTCCACCCACTAAGCCTGGCTCAAATAGCATGAAATTCCATTTTGTAGCTGCTGCGGCTAACACTTCTCTTGTGTCTATTCCCATTCTATCAAATATCAAGGCTAATTCATTTACAAATGCTATATTCAAATCACGTTGTGCATTTTCAATGACTTTTGCAGCTTCTGCAATTTTAATTGACTTAACTTGATAAACACCTGCTTCAATTACCGAGCTATATAATGAAGCAATTCGATTAGCTGTTTCAAGTGTATCACCGGATACAATTTTTTTTATACTTTGTAATGGTCTACTCTTATCTCCAGGGTTAACTCTTTCAGGCGAATAGCCTACATTAAAATCTTGCTTCCAAATTAAACCGCTTTTTCTTTCAAGAATAGGAATACAAACTTCTTCAGTTAACCCAGGATAAACTGTACTTTCAAAAACTATTGTCATCCCTTTTTTTAAAATTCCTCCAATCATAGCAGTTGCTATTTTCAATGGACTCAGATCCGGTTGATTTTGATCATCTATATCAGTAGGAATTGTAACTATTAGAAAGTCACAAACTTGTAAATCTTTAATATTGGTTGTTAAAAATATTTTATCAGTGTGAAAGTTTTCATTTAGCCCTGTTAGATCAATTCCTTGTTTTAATAAATTAATTTTATTTACATCAATATCAAAACCATAAAACTCATGAAACTTTGCGAATAAACATCCTAAAGGAAGTCCTACATATCCAAGTCCAATAATACCTACTTTCATTAAAATAAAATAAAACCAAAATAAAATCTAGTATACGTATTTAAATTTTTGCTCTATAACCCTAACTACTCTTTTAAGATCTACTTCATTCAAATTACTTCCTGAAGGCAAGCATAATCCATTATTAAAAAGCTGTTCACAAACATCACCTCCAACAAAATCAGTATCTGAAAAAACTGGTTGCAAATGCATAGGCTTCCATAATGGCCTACTTTCAATATTCTCTTTGTCCAAAGCTAAACGCAAGTCCTCACTTCGAATACCATTTGTATTTTTAGAGTCAACCAAAATACATGTCAACCAACGATTACTGTAAAATCCTTCAGGTTCATCTAAAAAAGAAATTCCTGGAATGTTTGAAAATGCATTTTTATAGAATTCAAAATTTCTTCTGCGCATTTTTACTCTTTCACCTAAAACCTCTAGTTGTCCAATACCAATTCCAGCAAGTACATTAGATAATCTGTAATTATAGCCAACTTTACTATGTTGATAATGTGGAGCATGATCTCTAGCTTGAGTTGCTAAGTTTCTAGCCTCTTTAATAGAATCTTCATTGTTCGATAATAAAGCCCCCCCACTTGAAGTTGTAATAATTTTATTTCCATTGAAACTTAATATACTAAATGCACCAAAAGAACCGCATGCCTTACCAAAATATGTTGAACCTAGTGCTTCCGCTGCATCTTCAATTATTGGAATTTGATACTCATTTGACAATTCGATAATTTCATTGAATTTTGCGGGCATACCGTATAAATCAACTACAATAATTGCTTTAGGTTTTTTACCTAGCCCAATGTATTTCAATATTGCTTCTTTCAGTGACTTGGGACATATATTCCAAGTTTCATATTCAGAATCAATAAATACTGGGGTAGCTTTCTGATATTTAATTGGATTTGCTGAAGCAGAAAATGTCATACTTTGACATAAAACAATATCGTTTTCAGCAACACCTAATAAAATTAATGCTAGGTGCAAAGCTGAAGTTCCAGAAGACAATGCAGCAACATTATTAACACCAGTAATTTTTGCAAGATCTGATTCAAACTTATCTACAAATGGACCTAGTGGTGCTATCCAATTTGTTTCAAAAGCTTTTTTAACATATTCTAATTCATTACTTCCCATGTGAGGCGAAGACAGCCATATTTTATTTTCCATATATTATTTTTATACTAATTAGATTAAAGTATATTTTATTACAATAAGAATTTATATTTCAAAAATTAACCAAAAAGAAGATACTCGTCAATTTTTACTGATTTTTTATATAAACCAATAATATTATTATCATTTAATTAAATAAAAATTGCATTTTATAATGTCAATTTCCCTTGAATGGTTCCATTGTAATTATATTACTTGAATTGACTCCTTCACTTTTAAGTACTTTTTTAATAGTAAGAAAAATGATTTTCAAATCTAGAGTAAAGCTCAAATTGTCAACATACCATACATCGAATTCAAATTTTTGAACCCATTCAATAGTATTTCTACCATTTACTTGTGACCAACCTGTAATCCCAGGTAAAACCTCATGTCTTCTTAATTGAAACTCATTATATAATGGGATATATTGCGGCAGTAGAGGTCTTGGTCCAATTAAGCTCATTTCACCTTTAATTACATTAAATAATTGAGGTAATTCATCTATTGAAAATTTTCTAATCAACTTTCCGGTACTTGAGATTCTAAGATTATCAGGGAAAAGCAAGCCATTTGAATCTTTATCATCATTCATTGTTTTCAATTTGTAAATTGAAAACAACTTCAAATTTTTCCCTGGTCTTTCTTGAATAAAAAAAGCTTTGCCCTTATTTTGAATTAATAAACAAATTATTGCTACAATTAAAATTGGGCATAAGCAAACTAAAATGAGCAAGGCTAAAAACAGATCAATAAATCTTTTACCTAGAAGTTTATACATCTTACAATTTACTTATGATTCTATGATACGAATCGCTGGCTAAGAATAAATCCTTTAACAAATAGTTGCCATTATCGCCCTGTTCTTTTATTAAGTCTTTATTATTTGCATAAATTTTTAAAGTACTATTAAATTGTTCCAAATCTCCAATTCTTAGTTTTTTTCCAGCATTATACTTTTCTAAAATGTCTCCCACGTCAGAAACGTCATCAGTTGCAGCTATAACAGGCATGTAATTTTCTAAATAACTTAACAATCTAGAAGGGAAATTTGGAATTGTAAATTTTTTATCTAAAAATAGAAGACCAACATCACATGATTCTACAATTAAATCAAACTTGGCTTTGGGTACAGCATCTAAATATAATGAGTTCTTTAAACAATTTTCAGAAATGCAATTTTTTATTTTGAAGGCTTCAGTACCACTCCCTACTATTAAAAAATAAATGTTTTCCTCATTTTCATTAGATTTTAAAATTTCGCAAATAACATCAACGGCTTGAGGCTTACCTAAATTACCTCCATAAAAAAAAATTGTCTTCTCTTCGGGCAATTCTAATTGCTTTCTCAAATTTCGCTTCTTTTCATTATCGCTAAAAAAATCTTTATAAGCAATTGAATTTGGGTTCACTTCAATTTTTTGTTCCGATAGTTCTTTATTATTTAATAAAATATACTTTTCATTTGCAATAGACATACAACCGATATTGTCTGAAATATCATATAACTTTTTCTCCTTTTTTCTGAAATAATTATAAAGTGGGGAATTATATTTAATAAGGCCCATATCAACCGCGTTTTGCGGAAAAATATCTTTAAGCAGTAGATAAGTTTTACAATTATCCCTTTTTTTTAAGAATTCAATTACTTTATAAAAAGTGATTGGAGGTGTAGAATAAATTAATAAATCGAATTTTTGATCTTTTGTATACTTTTTTATCGCACTTAAAAATTGAAACTCTACGGCAAAGGTTCCAATTCCTTTTTCAAGTAAATTGGTTTTTTGAATATTAAAAGTTTTGACATTCAAATAATTAAGCCGCTCTGTTTTAATGTAACTAGTTTTTTTATTTTCTCGTCTTTCAAATGGACTAAGGACAGTTATAGTATGTCCATTATTTAAAAACTCCCTAATTAAATCTGTATATATCCCTCTTTCCAAAATATTCTCTATTTTAACGAGGGTAATAAACAAAATATTCTTACTCATAGTTCCATATTACACGTTGAACATAATCAACATAGCTAATGATTATTCTCACCATTTTATCTGAAACATTAGGCATACTATAGTCATTAACTCTTCTAAATAAACGGCAATTCCTATCAAATCCTTCCAAATGCAATAATCCTTGCATAATTCTATCTTGACTCAACCCTACCATCATTACTGATGTTTCTTCCATAGCTTCTGGACGCTCATGAGCTTCCCTAATATTAAGTGCCGGAAAGTTGAGAATTGATGACTCTTCAGAGATAGTACCACTATCAGAAAGCACAGCATATGACTTCATCTGCAAAGCATTATAATCATTAAATCCCAATGGCTTTAAAAACTGTATTTCCGGTCTAACTGGAATCTGCTTAGAGTCAAGCATTTTCCTAGTTCGTGGGTGGGTACTTACAATTACTGGCATGTCATACTTTTCACAAATCAGATTTAATGTGTTAATAAAACTTTCAAATTTGTGTTTGCTATTTACGTTCTCTTCTCTATGACATGATACAACAAAAAATTTATTTTCTTCGAGTCCAAGTCTTTCAAGTACATCTGAAGCCGCAATTGCCTCTTTATAATGCTCTAGTACTTCAAACATAGGGGAACCCGTTTTGATAATTCTATCTGCAGGTAAACCTTCCCTTAACAAATATTCTCTGGCAATATCACTATAGGTAAGGTTGATATCAGCTATATGATCTACAATTTTCCTATTCGTTTCTTCAGGTACTCTTTGATCAAAACATCTATTACCAGCTTCCATGTGAAAGATTGGGATATGTCTTTTTTTGGCTGGAATTGCACAAAGACAACTATTCGTATCACCTAATACCATAAAAGCATCAGGTTTCAGTTCTTCTAATAATGGATCTATTTTAATTAAAATTTGACCAATTGTCTCAGTTGCACCAGCACCTGCCGCATTTAGAAAATAATCAGGTTTTCGAATTGCTAAATCATCAAAGAAAATTTGATTTAACTCATAATCATAATTTTGTCCGGTATGAACAATAATATGTTCAATTGCGGCAGAAGCATCTAGCTTTGCCATTACCCTTGAAAGTCTTATAATCTCTGGTCTAGTACCAACTACAGTCATTACTTTTAACCTAGCGCTCATCTTATTGATATTTTAATGTACTATGTA
This sequence comes from Bacteroidota bacterium, assembly GCA_947460595.1. GTDB lineage: Bacteria > Bacteroidota > Bacteroidia > Chitinophagales > Chitinophagaceae > Sediminibacterium. Next base: position 103,791 of record CANHGS010000004.1, read on the forward strand.
TATTTAAACATTTTCAAAATAAGTATCTGGATCTTCCGGATTATAAAACTCATTGATCCAAAAAATAGTATAGAGTTCTGTTTCTCCAATGTTTTTGATATTGTGGGTATACCAAATGGGCATATCAACATAGGCAGGTTGACTACCTGATAAATAAAAATCAAATACTTGATCTGTACCTATTTGACGTAATTGAATTAAAGCTTCCCCATTTATTACTGCGAACCTTTCAATTTTCCTAGTATGAAAATGGTTCCCTCTAGTTATACCGGGATGAGTAGTTGAAAAAGAAACCTGACCACCAACATTGAGTCTGATTATCTCAGTAAAAGCCCCTCTAGCATCTGTATGCTCAGTAAACTTTATAGGAAATTTCTTTTCTATATCTTCATAACACCTAAAACTGTTAAATAGATTTAGCTCAAAATTATTGTTGATTTCAGGTATACTTCCCTTCAATAGATATTGTTCATGATATTTAAGCAACAATGCTAAAATCTCAGAAACTTTTACAGTTGCAGTATGAGCAACAGAGTATTCCGATTCATTTAATACCAAATTAATGACTTTGGTTATCTCATTCACTAATTCACCAACATAAATCAACTTGAGCTCGCCATCTATTTCAATCTTTGGAGTTTCTCCATGCGTAATCTGATGGCAAAAAGTTGCAACAACTGAATTATAAAATGGGTTACCAAAAGGTCCAAATACATTGGGAATTACCATTCCTGTGAAGGCTGCTTCAGCAGAATTTGCCCAACCTGAAAGGATTAAGCGAGCCTCCTTTTTAGACTTCCCATATAAATTATCTCTTTCTTCCTGAGAGGAAGAGGAAAAAATTATGTGAGGCTTACTGCCAGTTCTTTTGAGAGCATTTACTAAATTGTTTGCTAGTGAAACATTAGTATCATAAATAACCTGAGGATCAGCATGCCTGTTCATTCCTGCTAAATGCACTATAACATCACAAGAACTAACAAATTGGTCTAGTAGTTCTTCATTATCAAAATATGATTTCTGGAAATCAATTCTTTGATAAAGTTCTGGTTGAAGTCCAAGTGTGTTATACAAATGTTTACCAACAAAACCATTCTGTCCAGTTATACCAATTCTTTTCATAAAAATCTACTTAATCTAGTTCAGTGGTTTTAGTCGGGATATTGAGCAATTTCTAAATCTCCTAAAATTTCTTTTCTAATAATTGGCAACTTAAAGAGTAACTGTTTCATCCCTTCAACATCCAACCTATTGGTATTATGAGAATGATACTCTTCATAAGTTGTGACTTCTTCATTTCCTTCTGAAAAGTATTGTGCATAGTTTAAATCTCTGTTATCAGCAGGTATTCTGTAGTAATCCCCCATATCCTCTGCTTTTAACATGTCTTCTCTATTTACCAATGTTTCGTATAGTTTCTCACCATGTCTTGTTCCTATGACCTGGATGGAGCTATTAGATTTATATAACTCAATTAATGCTTGGGCTAATACTTGAATTGTTGCAGCTGGAGATTTTTGTACGAATAAATCGCCTTGTTTACCATTTTCAAATGCGTACAATACAAGATCAACCGCATCTTCTAAAGTCATCATGAACCTTGTCATGTTAGCATCTGTAATGGTTAGTGATTTATTGTTTTTCATTTGCTCAATGAACAAGGGAATAACAGAACCTCTTGATGCCATAACATTTCCATATCTTGTTCCACAAAATATAGTTTTGGAATCATCCAAATTTCTGGATTTTGCAACCATTACCTTTTCCATCATTGCCTTTGACATTCCCATGGCATTAATGGGATATGCTGCTTTATCTGTGCTTAAGACAACCACTTTTTTAACTTCATGTCTTTCAGCAGCTGTTAATACATTATCAGTTCCAAGAATATTGGTTTTAACTGCCTCTAATGGAAAAAATTCACAAGATGGAACTTGCTTTAATGCAGCAGCATGAAAAATGTAGTCTACGCCTTTTACAACTGTTTCAACACTTGATAAATCCCTTACATCTCCAATATAGAATTTGAGTTTTGAACTATTTAATCTTTTACGCATATCATCCTGCTTCTTCTCGTCTCGGCTAAAAATGCGAATTTCACTAAAATGATCTGTATGTAAAAAACGATTCAATACTGCATTTCCAAATGAACCGGTACCACCGGTAATTAAAAGTGTCTTATTCTTTAACATGATAGTTTTTTATGCCTTTATGATTGGTGAATACTCATTTATTAATTTGTCCTTTTCATTCCAATTGGGATAATTGATTAGAACAGCCTTATACACTCCTTTAAAAACAAATAAACTTCCTGCAGCTGCACCAATAATTCCATATTTATTGATAAGATTTCCAATGTCTTGTAAAGAACCTGCTCCACCCAGTACTGTCAATGGCAAACTAATTGATTGTCTGATTTTTTCTATTAAAAGTAAATCATATCCTTTCATTACCCCATCTTGATCAATAGAATTGACAACAATTTCACCTGCACCTAAGGCTTCCATTTTAGCAACAAATTCAAAAGGATTTTTACCAGTAGACTTCTTTCCATTGTGAGTATACATCTCATACCCACCTAACAACTTTTTTTTGACATCTACAACCACAACAACACTTTGACTTCCTACTCTATCTGCCATTTCAGAAACTAAATCTGGGGTATGAATTGCTGCAGAGCTAATAGCAATTTTTTCAACCCCTAATGAAAATATTCTTTGGGCTTGATCTGCCGTTTTTACTCCGCCACCGTAACATAAAGGCATCCTACATTCTGCTGCCAAATATTCAATCATCTTGTAATCCGGCTCTCTATTTTCTCTTGTAGCGTCAATATCAATTACCATTAATTCATCAGACTCTTTTTCATTGAAAATTCTAACGGCATTAATTGGATCACCTACATATTTAGGATCCTTGAATTGAACTGTCTTTACCAATCCCTTGTCATGAACAAGCAAGCATGGTATAACTCTGGGTCTAAGCATTAATTAAAGAGTTGCAAAATTTTTCAATAATTGAATTCCAAAATGGTGACTCTTTTCTGGATGACATTGCACTCCAAAAATATTCTCGTGATTTACTATGCTACTAAACTCAATACCATAATTGGCAGTTGCAATTGTATCCATTGGGTTATTGCAAGCAAAATAATAACTATGCAAAAAATAAAACCTTGCATCAGATTCTAATCCCACTAACAATGGGTTTATTGAAATTGGAGAAACATCATTCCATCCCATATGTGGGAGTCTTGTTTTTTGATGCAATAAGGAAGCATCAAATTTTTTAACAGTAGCATCAATCCAACCTAGTCCTGGCAACTTCCCTTCATCGCTTGATTTTGCTAACATTTGCATTCCAACACAAATACCTATTACTGGAATTTTGTGATTAACAACCATATCGTGAGCTGTCTCGCGCATTCCAGAATCGGTAAACCTTTGAATAGCATAATCAAAATGACCAACACCTGGAAGTATTAATTTACTAGCACCATCCAAATCAGAAGCACTTTTTGCAACTTTTACTTCAAGTCCAAGTTGCTTGTAGATATTGGAAAATGCCTTAATGTTTCCAACACCATAATCTATAATTGCAATCATCGAAAAAGTCTTTTTTCGAGCCCTAACATATTCATTGCTCTTGAGCCTAACTTAATTAATCCCATTTTATTTTTATAATCTTTATAAGTTTTATTAGGTCCTTCAAAAATATTCTGAAGTTCACTAACTTTTAAATCTAATTTATTAGCCACATATTCAAATTCCTGTTTTAGAAACTGTTCATCCATTTCAGGTCTAGATATTCGTTCTAAAGCTTCATCTCTAGTCATTTGTCCGGTTAAAATCAAACTTGAAAAATGAGCACGTCTTTTTTGATAACCAAACTTTTGAGGCATCCAATAATCTTCATAAAATCTTGTAAATCTAGATTCATGATGCTTGTGCTTATACTTTTCCCAACCATATTTAGATTGCAATAAATTTTCTGCTTCAGTTTTTATATATGGAACCAAATTCAAAGGTTTAATTACCTTCATTCCATATATATATCTATAATAGATTTTATAGGTAAGAATATCTACTATTGGAAAAGATTTCAATTCCCTAGTTCCAAATTTTTTATGTATGTCTGAAAAAAGCCAAGAATCTATTCCTGGATAACCACCCCAAGCTTCCGGCTCTCGACAACATTCAGTAGAATAGTTAGCTCCAGTTATAATGTGCTTGATCTTATACTTATTTGCAAACTTATATAAAGCTGAAAAAAAAGCAGCATCCTGAGGAAGATCTTGATCAGAAATTTGTGATTTCAAAAATGCTACTTGCAAATCTTTCATTTCTTCCCAATTAATAACTTCTGTATAAAGATCTAAACTTAGACCATTAACAAGTTTTTCAATATTACCCACAGCTTGTTCTGTATTCCAACCAGCATCAACATGCAGTAATAATGGTCTTAAACCCATTATCTCTTTAGCTACGTATGCAACATATGAGCTATCTAAACCACCACTTAGTCCCATAATACAATCAAAATCCTTCCCCTTTCCTTCTTTCTTAATTGTATCAGCAATTTTCATTAATTGATTATATCCAACTTCATCAGTATGCCAATTGGGTTTAATATTTTGATGATAATTGTGATAATAATCAGAAATTCCATCTTTATCAAAAACTATTTCTGGATCACTTGTGTCCATAATTGTTTTAGAGCATATTTTATAAACTTTATCCATATTATAAGATTTTAAAAGAATTTGAATGTAAATCTAAATTTTTTTCATAATCTAATCTTTTTAATAAGTTTTCACGAATTTGAACTCGATTATTTATTTTGTCATTACTTTTATTTAAAGCTAACATTTCAATTGTTTTAATAAACATTTCTTTCTCATTCAAATCAATATCAAAACCTAAATTATCTGATTTAAGATTTTTCCAAGGAGTATTGTTACTAATTAATACAGGTGTTCCAACAGATAAAGATTCAACAATAGAATGGCCATAGTTTTCAGCAAACGTTGGAAGAAAAAATAAATCATACTTACTTAATATTTCTTTGATATTTTTTTTTTCGGCCACACCCATATATCTAAATATTATATTCTTGGAAAATAATTTGGCCTTTTCAATGCAACAGTTCCACAAAAACTCATCTTCAATTGGTCCAAATACATCAAATTGAACATTCGACTTAATCTTTCCAATTGTATCAAATGCATATAAAATATTTTTATCTTTAGCAATTCTTGCAAGCCATATTATTTTTAAACTAGAATCAGATTCAATTTCATTTAAATTAATATTTTCAATATTCAGATCCGGTATATTACTTACAATTTTTACATTTCTTTCATCAACATTAAGATTTTGTATTACTTGTTTTTTTTCATCCTCCGAAGATGAATGCCATACAACTTTTGAATACAGTTTTAGTTGCTTTACAATAAATAAAAGAGCTTTCTTCTTATAGACACTAAAAGCTAAAGCTTCAGGATAAAATTCACCTCTCGGAATAAGGATGATTTTTTTACATTTAATTATACCAATTTTCCAAAACAAAATTGGTATAATTGAAAATTTAAGGTCAAAAAAACTATTAATATATAATACATCAAAATTCTTTTTTTTCAATACACGAAGAATCCTAAATGCCTTTAGAAAACCTGAATTGATATAAAATATATTTGATTCATATTTATAATTCCATGCATTGGGTTTTACATTTTCATATTTAAGATTATCGCCAAAGTCGTGATTTGATGTTATTACATAAAATTTAAAATCATTTTTCAATGCATTAATCATATTTGCATTTGAAGTTATAGGCCCTCCCATCTTAGTTCCCGGCAAAAAATGAGAAATTAAAACACCAATCTCAGTCATTATCATTGTTAGTATTTATAATATTTAATTTTCGATTATTTTCTAAATGCAAAAAAATTTGATTGTAAACATTTCTTTCTTTAACAAAATTATTTTCAGGAAATTTATATACAATTAATTTGGGGCAATTAGTGAATATCATAGAAATATTATCTAAGACGGTTGTAAAATGAAAAGATGAAATATTAGATGGCCATACTTCTAAATTTCTAAATAACTCCTCAAATGGGGCTTGATTAGAAATTACTTCATATCCAATTGATTCAATTATTTTTAATTTTTCGTTATTTTCTTTTCTATGAGCAAAGTATAAAATCCTTATTGATTTATTTATTTTTTTAATCTTTCTTAATGCTGAAATATAATTAGGTAATTCAATTATGTTGAGTTCAACAACACTAGAACCTAAAAAATACATTATTTTCTCATCGCTTAACATAACTTCATTAAGTTCACTTTGTTCTTGATACTTAACTATACTATCATATTTTGAACATTTAATATTATATTTTGTAAAAAATACTATAGAAGATGGTAAATTAATTTTTAATTGATATATCAAAGACTTTATTAACAATTTAAAAGTGCTAATTATAGTCTTATCTCTTTTCTCAAGCACATTAAAAATGGCTGTCCCTTCATCGAGTAAAATTGATTTTTTTGGTGAGAATATTGATTGAATTAGCAAATTTGCATCTGTATCAAATTCAGAATACAATAGGTTGAAATCTGTTAAATATTCATTTTTAATACTGTAGCATTTTTTTATAAATGCTCTATACTTATCTTTTTTAAAAAACAAATCCTTGAAAATCCAAGTATCATATACAATTACATTACTATACTTTTTTGATTCAATCAAAGTCTGAATAAACTTTTTCTCAATACCAGTATTTTCAATGAAATAAATAACATTAGATTCATTGATTTTAAAAGTATTTAATGCAATTCTAACTTGAAATAGCTGATGTTCAGAACCAACGGAAATTAACGTAATCATCAATGAAATTTGTTCTGTTCTTTTAATTTGTAATAATGATCACTATTACGGTACTTAAATATTTTTGCTGGATTTCCACCGACGATTGCTAAATCTGGTATATCGGATATCACAACCGCTCCAGCCTGAACTATAGCACCTTCTCCAATTGTGACGCGACCAATTATTGTAACTCTATCTCCGAACCAAACGTTATCAGCTATTTGAACATCTTTAGCTATATGTGTATTATCATATGGAATAGATTTTCCAAAATCATAATTATGAATACTTGTTATAATTAAACAATCAGTTCCTGAATGAAAATTATTGCCAAAATAAACTTTACCAATTCCATTAACTGACATTCCGTTAAAACTAACATTCTCACCAAGTACTGTATTACTAGATAATCTTGTTTTCCCGCCAACATAAATTTTACCAGCAAAACTTTTTACAGTTCGTTTAACCAAATAAATTCGAAATCTTCCAATAAAGAAATAGTAAATAGTTTTAAATAAACTAATCATCAATTTTAGATTTAAAGAATGATAGCCAAGGCATTGGATATACTTTAATAGAAAATATAAAAAAAGCTATTGTCAAAAATATCCAACTCAACAAAAATGAATAAGAAGCACCAATAATGCCAAAACGAGGAATTAGAAACACATTGCAACAAACATTTATTATTGCAATAAAAACACCGATTAGAGCATTGTACTTTGTCTTTTCTACATATAAAATATAAGGAGAAACTAAGAGATATATCCCTTCAAATACAAATCCAATAATAATTGGATAACCAATATTTAAAAAAGAATAGTATTCTAATGGCAATAATTTATTTGCCATATATGAATATATAAAACAACAAACTAAACCAAAAAGAAACAAAAACAGAACGATTAAATATGTCAACTTTACTATAAACCTGTTGATTTTTAGGGATTTTTTATTTAAGTTTTCAAATAACCAGGGCATCCAAGCAGCATTTATTGAAACTCCTATAAGGCTAACAATTGAAGCAATTTGATAAATTGCTGAATAATGTCCAACTTCTTTAAAGCCGAGAAAATATTTAATTAATAGTCGATCGGAACTTAAAAATACAAATGCAGATAATGAATACACAACTGTTGGAGCTGAAAACTTAAACATTTTAATCAACCATTCTTTACTAATATCTACAGCCAGCATTGCTTTATAAAATAAAAAAACAATAACTAAAACTGAAAAAAGGAAAAAATATAATAGTCTAACTAAGACAATTGACTCAAATTTAGGGTTAACTCTACTTATTAGTATTATACATATAAAAAGACCTATTGATTGTAAAAAGTTTAAAACACCAAAATAAATTGGTTTTCTCATCAATCTATAAACGGAAAGCACACCAGTAAAAAATGAACTTAAACTTGCAGTTATTAGCGCAATTTGAAATTGAATTTTACTTAACCCACTTAATAAAATAAAACTGGGATTAATGAAAATTGAAATTGTTAAGAACAGAATTAATAATAAAAATAGACCAAATAACAGTGTACTGATATACTCTTTAATATTAAAACTTTCATTAAAAAAATGAACCGTTATAGCTGAATATATATTGAAACTTACTACAGGAATTAAAAGAGATTCTATATTTAAAAATATAGCATATTGTCCATATTGTATTGATGATAAAACTCTAACAAGTAATGGCAATAAAAAAAAAGGTATTAATTTATTTATAACATTAAAGAAAGAATAAATAATACTATCTGAAATAAATGAACCCAAATTTGAATTCATTTTAATTTTATTAAATAATGTCATACTTTAATTAAGCCTGCATTCTAAATTAGATGGAGATTCGTTTTTGGGAAAGAAAATTATTAAATAGACAATTGCATCCCAAAAATTTGGAAAAAACAAAGACTCAATCATGCAATAAAATAAAAAAGGTAAAAGATAATAAATTGGAAATTTGTAACTCTTAAAAAAAACAAACCGTTGAAGAACTAAAATTAACAACCCAACTGTCATAAACACTGTGTATTTATTCCAGACATCTAGGAATACATTATAAGTGTACTTTATTTCAGTACTAGCCCAAATTACATAAATTGTATTTGGTGGATATCCAAAGAATAAATTAAAATTTGATAACTTATTAAAAAACTCTGCTTGAGCAATACCGCGCACATCATCATTTAATGCACTTAACCCATTTAAATCACCAATTATATCAAAATATTCATTTAACTGTGATAAATTATTGGATATGAAATACAATAAAAAAATAGAAAATACTAAAAGCGTTAAAAAGAAATACTTTTTACTTACTTCAAAAAAAGAAATTAAAACTAATAAAATTGAAACAATTAAGCCCCCCCTACTTTGTTGAATAATAACTGCAATTAAATTAATAATTGAAAATATCAAAATCTTAGCACCATGCTTAGATTTGTACAAATAATTGAATATTAGATAAAAAAACAAAGTTACATTTAAGCTTATTGGTATAGCATTTGAAGATGAATTATCAAAAACTGCCTCATCTTCATCAAAGTTTGGTCTAAAAAATAAATCAGGTAAAATACTGTAATAAATGAAAAAATAATATATATATAATATTATTATTGTATATATGAAGTAGTTTATATTCAATCCATTTTTTATAATATATACATAGCCAACATAAGCTATTATTGGGGCTAATATATTAAAATAGGAAAATTTTTGATGAACAACACAATTTACTAACCCCAAAAAAATAAACAGTAATGTTAAAACAAAGGGACCTGGATAAATGTACTTAGTTAAATACTTAACATTTAAAGCAATAAATAAAATGTATGCTAATGTTATAAATGTTAAGTAAAAAAAATTAAAGTAGCTTGGAATTATTGAATAAATAGTTTGAGGGAGAATAATTAAACCAAAAACTACTACTGAACTATTTATTTTCATCTAAAATTTACTTCTTAAAACTAATCCAAATACCCAGCTATTTTATTTATGTAGATTATATTTTTTATCTGATCTTCTAATGAAACAAGATTTTTAAATTCGTTATTTAAGAACGAATTAATTTGATTAAAAACACCATGCTTGAAATCTTTATCTAATTTATCATCAATTTCAATTTCTATATAATTAATTGTTCCTTTTTTCTTAAACTGAAGTATTTCCATTGGCATTAATAAATAACGACCAATATAAGTTGAAATTTCTATTGACCATCTACCTGAAGACTCCCAATTAGAATGATAACTAAATGGGATATTCTGATTTGAGATTCCGCAACCAACAAATATAGAACCTGATTTATGCCAAGAAATATTGTCCTTACCTCCTTGAATACAATATAAATCTTTTGGGTAATCAATAAGATGAAAAACTAAATCAATAACATGAGAAGAATTGGACATCATCCACTTTTGTAAAGACTCCTTTGAATAATCTTTTTCATTTATAGTATGAATCCATTCTGTAAATTCAAAATTTAAACTTGTTATTCCCCCATCATTATAACAACACTCTTTAAGTTTCTGAACAGAACTATAAAAATGTCGATTATATCCGATATACACATCTGCATCAAAATCAAGCGCAGCTTTTTGCATACTTTTTAAATGCTCGACATTTAACGAGCCCGGTTTTTCAACTAATATTTTTTTTACATTATTATTAATAAGCGAAATGGTAGTTTCAAACAAATTTTCAATGCTTACACAATTGAAACAAATTTCAGGTAATTTCTCGCCGCTCATCAAGAAATTTTGAATACCACCTGAAAAGAAAAAAACGTTAGGGTAATTTTTCTTTAAATCATCAATTTTTTTTTCTGATCGACCAATTACAAGTACCTTAAATTTTGTATTACTTAAAACTTTTAAGTACTCATTAGCCATATAACCGGAACCCAAAATAAGAATATCCATTTACTAAATTTTATGTTATAGGACAATTATCCAATTCACTTAATCCAAAACAGGAATTTAATCCTTTAAATAATTCCACATGTGATTTAAATGTTTCTTCGATTGATGGTAACTTACAATCAGAATTCAATATATCTATACTTAAAATATTAGTTAAAAAACTTGTATATAAAATTTGGAATTCCTTTTTTTCAATTGGTAATTGGTTTTTATATGTTAAATGCACAAGTGTGGATTCATTTAAAATATGAATTTCATTATCAAAAGATATAGAAATCTCAACTTCATTACACTTATTTAAATCAGAAATGAGAACCAAGCTATCTCCTTTTTTGTTAGAAATTTTTAAAGTTCCAATTACTTCCTTGTAATTATCACCACGTTTATGCTTTGCATTATTAATTTGAATTAATGTGGAGTCCAAATCTGGAAATAAACCGGTTAAGTATTGAAACAAGTCAATATAATGCAGAGAATTACAAGCTAAACCATACTCCCCTCCACTGACTATCATTTGAATATTTTTTGCTTTGCCAATTCTTTCTTTAATTTCAATATAATTAGGATAATATCTATTTACAAAGTTACAGTATGTAGAAATTCCTTTTGACTTGCATATTTCAATAGCCTTAACAAAATCACTTGATTTTTGAAAAACCACTTTTTCTAATAAAATATATTTTACTCCTTTTGTAGAAATTTTTTCAAAAATTTGAAATCGTGGTTCAGCAGATGTAGCAATTACAACTAAATCAATATTTAATGGTAATTCCTCTATCGACTCTAAATAAATAAAAAAAGAATTATCTATTTCAATTCTTTTACAATTTTCCAAAAACAAAAACTTATTTGGTTCTACAACATAGATTTCATCAAATTGATTCCCTTTTACCAATGAATAAGCATGCCTACATCCCATACCACCAAAACCTATGATAGCTGTTTTCATAATTAATGATTTTAATTATTGAATATTGTCGATTTTAAAATCCATTTTCCATTATCATCTTTATACCATAGATGATCTGATCTCCAACTATCGATAACTTCCCAAAAATATTCTTCTGTAATATCACAATATTCTAAAAACTCTTTAAAATGTTTTTCCGGAAACTCTCCATCGAACTTCCTAACTAATGCAACACCTTCCTCTCTAGTCAAATGACCATCTCGAATTTCATGAGCAGTATCTGATGTACATCTTCCAATTCCAAATTTTATAAAACTTAAATAATAATGGAATCCATCTAATCTATCATCAAGTGATGCATACTTAGAATATGTACCCTCACTTCTAACAGGATTGGCTTCAAAACCAGTATTCTCAACACAGTAATAAAAATTTTCCTGTGGAATCCATTTTTTATAATAACCATAAAAATGAATTTCAGTTTTTAACTTATCTAATTCATCATTACTTGGTGCCATATAAGGAACTAAATCGTTTTGATTTATTCCGTATTTTACTAAGTCTTCTGGACCCAAACCTGAGAAATAATGTTTTTTATGATCAGCTTTATAATCACGAGTTGGAACAAATGCATTTTTCATATCTCCTCCATATTCAACTTCTCCATTTTCACCATACATAATTAATGGAATCTGATGTTGAACAGCAACTTGAAGTGGGTAATTGGTTTGTCCAAAAATAAATGGTTGAAATGGATCACCTAATATTTCAAATGATAATTTGGTTAACTTTTTATGAACTTTTCCTGCAGGACTTCCAAGAACATTTGCTAAATCACCAGTTCTTATCATGTTTTGCAAATTTTGAAAACCAATTTCTGTATAAATATGCGGAGCCCAAGTAACAGTTAAAGGGTTCATTCCGTATTTATGTTTTAATTCATGAGCTATATATGCAGCATCTTTACCTCCACTACATGGTACTAAAACATCATACCCTCCATCATTTCTGCGAAATCTATCTAGTAAAGTTACTAACTCACTTTCTCTCTGTGTCCAATTGATTTTATTCTTTTTAAACTCAGCAAAATTACAAGCCGAACAAATTCCTTCATCATCAAAAGTTATTCTAGGCCTTTGATTAGAAATTGTGCATTTTTTACAATATTTAACTTCATCAGGGAGATTATATCTCTCTTTTGTCTTTTTACTTTCCATTTTATTTGATTTTTAAAAAATTTTTATAAATAGATAACCCTTCTTCGCCACTTTTCTCAGGATGAAATTGAAAACCATATATATTACCCTTTTGAACTGAAGAGCAAAATTCAAACTTATTATATATGCTTGTACTTAAAATTACATTTTCATTAGATGGTTTTGCATAATACGAATGAACAAAATACATCATTGCCCCTTCTTTTAATTCAATTAAGGGTGAGTGATTCCAATTATTTCTATCAAATGAATTAATTTTATTCCAACCAATATGTGGTACTCTTAATTTTACATTTTCAACTTCCGAAGGAAATTTCAAAATTTCTCCTTCAATAAAACCGAGCCCTAAATGCTCCCCAAATTCATAACTTTTTTCAAAGAGTAATTGCATCCCTAAACATACTCCCATGATTGGTTTATCCGATTTGACATATTCTTTTAATACTTCTACTAAACCTAGATTATTTAATTGACGCATTGCACCTTCAAAAGCACCTACACCAGGCAATACAAGATAATCAGCATTTAAAATAATTTCCTTATTACAAGAAATAATAGGTTCATAACCAAAATGAAGAAATGCTTGGTTAATACTAAATAGGTTTCCTAATCCATAATCAACTATTACAATATTTTTCATTATCGACAATTAATTTCTTTAGAATGCAAATGCAATTTAAGATCTGATAAACAAATTGGACTTAATTGAAGTTTAGATTTACCACTATTAATAAAATCAAAATTTCCTTCTTCGTTTTGATTTACATTCATTTTTAAATGCTTTATTGCATCATAATGAAGTATAGAAGCTAGGGCAACGGAATCTACAATATTATTATCAAATAAGTTTTCAATATCTTCTTTAGAACCAGCACCTCCATGGGCAATTATAGGAATTGAAACATTATCAGCTATCATTTTAATTAAGTCAATATCAAAACCTTTACCGGTACCTTCTTTATCAACAGAAGTAATAATTAGTTCTCCACAACCCAATTCTTCAACTTTTTTAGCCCATTCTAGAACTTCTTTACCTGTAAATTCACGACCATTATCTGTAAAAGCATAATACTTTCCATTTTTATCTTTTATAGCTTCTATTGCAACCACAATTGTAGATGACCCAAACTCTCTTGATGCATCTCTAATTAATTCTGGATTCTTTATAGCTGCTGTGTTTATTGAAACCTTATCTGCACCAGCCCTTAGAATACTTTTTATGTCTTCAAGAGAACGAACCCCACCTCCAACTGTAATTGGAATGAATATTTTTTTTGCAGTATCTTCTATAATTGAATGAAGACTATTTCTATCATATAAGGAAGCTACTACATCCATAAATAATAATTCATCTGCACCATTATCATAATAATACTTTGCAAAATCAGATGGTCTGCCTAAAACTCTTAACCCTTCTAAATGGATTCCCTTAACTAAATTTGGACCTTTAACATCAAGTCTCGGAATAATTCTAACTGTTTTCATTATTTTTATTTAAAAAATATTCTGCCAAAACCCAATCAGACTGGTAATCTATGTCTATACTTCTCTCCTCTGGCATTATAAATTTTTTTATTCGTTTAAAAGCAAAATTTTGAGTTTGGGAGAATGAATTAGTTTTTATCAAATAAATTGAGCCATTGTAAGTATATACAAGTGGGCAGTCTTGTCTATTAGGATAAATTGGACTAGTAACAAATCTCTCTAAATCGCCATTCTCATTCTCTTTGAATATTGTAAAATATGGACTTTCTTTTGCTATTTTAACAGATACAACCATATCCGCATTTGATTCATTTGAGATTTTCTCAATTCCCCTAAAATCTGAAACAAGTCTAAATGGGGATGTGGGTTGCAATAAAACAAAATGACTAAATTCTATTCCTCTTTTACTATAGAAATCCAATGCATGTTTTATTACATCAAAAGTAGTAGAAGAATCTGAACTCAAATATTCAGGCCTAATAAAAGGAGGATTTAAATCATATTGCTTTGCAATATCAATAACTTCATCATCATTTGATGAAATACAAATCACATCATCACTTGTACAAATATTCAATGCAAACTCTATAGAATAAGAAATTAATTTTTTCCCCCCTAAAAGTTTGACATTTTTTCCTGGTAACCCTTTTGAGTTTTTTCTTGCAGGGATTATAAATAAATATCTTTTAAAAATCATAGGAAATTGATGTTTTTAATGTCTATTTGAGCTTTATTAAAATCATCGATTTTCCCAATGTCAAGCCAATAACCAGAAAACGGATACGAAATTATTTTCTTTTCAAGGTCTATCATTTTTTGCATAAAATCAGTTGCATCAAAAAGAACATCCTTAGGAATATATTTTATCAATTCTTTTTTCATTAAATATATTCCACCATTAGAATAATATGTAAACGTTGGCTTTTCTTTAAAATCAATAATTTGACCATCTCTACTTTCTAATACTGCATATGGGACTTTAACTTCATATGGAATAGTTACTACAGAAAAATCAGCACCATTTTCTAAGAAATTAATAAAAAAGTTCTCGTAATCTAGATTTGTAAGTATATCTGAATTTGTAATAAGTATATAATCATGTAAAAAATTTTCAACTAATGTTATTGATCCAATAGTACCCAATGGGACTTTTTCCCATACATAGTGAATGTTAACTCCTTTTTGAATACCATCATTAAAATAATCAACAATTTGCTCTCCTAGATAATTAACAGAAATATTGATATCATCTATTCCGAACATAATTAACCTATCAATATTGTGTTCAATTATTGGTTTCTCACCAACATTTAAAAGAGGTTTAGGTTTAGTATTTGTTAATGGCCTAAGACGTTGACCTTTGCCTCCAGCCATAACTAGTGCATCAATTGGGAGATAGGATTTTAACTTTCGAAAATTGATTACTTTAATTACCTTATTATCGTTTTTATTTAAAATCGGAATTATTCTAAAATTTTGATTCTTTAAATATTGAATTTTGTAAATATCCTCATCACCCTTTCTCAAATACTTGGGATTATTTTGAATAAACTTTAATACACTTTCATCAATATTTTTATCGCCTATTAATCCTCTACGAATATCACCGTCTGTTAATGAGCCCATAAGGAATTCATTTTCATCAACGATAAA
The DNA here is from genome assembly GCA_947460595.1 of Bacteroidota bacterium. GTDB lineage: Bacteria > Bacteroidota > Bacteroidia > Chitinophagales > Chitinophagaceae > Sediminibacterium. Next base: position 119,855 of record CANHGS010000004.1, read on the forward strand.
TAATATAGCATCAAATCCCAATTTTTCTAATTGAATTAGAGCTTCTCTTGCACTTTTATTGTGATTAAATAGATGTTTTTTAAAATTATTATCCATTATTTATCTATATATTTTATAAGTTGAAAAGCTTCAGAATATTTCACACCAACACTTGCGCCTCTAAAAACAGCTAACGATTCTATATTTTTTAGACTTCTTGGAAAAGGGTGGTCTCCCAATTCTGAATCATAAATTTCCATAATAGAAATTTTTTCATCAAAAAAATCAGATATATCAACAAAATAATTTGGAATGAATACTTTTTCATGTAACATTGGTGCAAACTCCGTTTCAGAAATACATTCATACATCAATACTTTTTTTATAAAAGGATATCTGAATGACTTGGTACATGCTACAACGGCCTCAAATGTATATCTATGATCAGAATGAGCATCAGATCTATTCATAACATAAATTACAGTAGGCTTGAAATCAGAAAATATTTTAGAGATCTTAGGAATCATCTCATTAACAGTAATTGGATTTAAACTCATTGTTGGATAGTCTAATTTGTAGACTTCCGAACATCCAATTCTATTTGCCACATTTTCAATTTCAATTTGTCTCAAATTGACTTTATCAGACCCAAATCCCATTTCTTCTGATATATTTGTTACAATCAACCAAGCTAAAACATCGCCATTTGCTTTATGTTTTAATAATGTTCCCCCTGCACCAAGTATTTCATCATCTGGGTGTGCTGATATAACTATAACTTTTTCCATACTATCTTAAATATTCACCTATTTCAGGTAATTCATTAAATGTGTGCCTCAAAATTGTTACTTGACTATTTGATGTTTTTACAGTAACCTGATTCCCATTGACATTTAGAACTTTTCCAGGTTCTATATTAGATTCACAATTGTCGGAGATACTTATTTCCCAAACTTTAATTTCTTTATTTTGAAAAATAAAATGTGCTCCAGGATAAGGTTCAGAAAGTCCTCTAACTAAATTACTAATTACCTCAGAATTCATTCTAAAATCGATTAAACCATCATTCGCATTACGTTTTCTCCACGTATTTCCAATTCCAATTTGAGGGATTTTAATATAATTTCTATTTTTCAATTTGGGTAGAAAATCAGTCACTTGATCAACTGCACAATTAATCATTTTATGATATAGTGTATTTGCATTATCGTTAAAATCAATGCTAAATTCCTTTTGATTTAAAATATCGCCAGAATCAGCTCCTTCATCCATGAAAAAAAAGCTACTGCCTGTTTTTTTTAAACCTAAAACCTTAGCCCAAATCAACGGATGTCTCCCTTTATTATTAGGCAATAAAGCTGGATGGTATCCAATAACTCCAATTTCAGTAAGTTCTAAAATCTCTTTTTTTATCAAATTTGACCACCCAAAACAAAAAATCACATCAGCATTTAATTCATTAATCCAAGCAACATTATTGGGATGATTAATATCATTTACATATTTATATGAAATATTATTTTCAATTGCAATTTTTGAGAGATCAAAAAAATCCGAATTAAATCCAGATTCCTTTTTGGTGATTATACCAACTATTTCTGATTTTAATTCAATTAGCTTTTCAAGCATAACTTTTGAAAAATGAACAGAACCTATAAATGCAATTCTCATATTGTTGCTAAATTGAAAAATTGTTTTTTTAATAAATTTTCTGTTGGTGTGGACAAAATAACAGATGTGATAATTTCAGAAGAATTTAAACACCCATATGGATTCTCTGAATCTTGAATCTGTTTAGTAAAATCATCGGAAATTGCTAGCCTTATTGCATTAGTGATAGAGTTTTTATTAGGTTCACAATCGATAACGGTTTTAGCCTTTATACGTCCTTGTTGCCTATCACCAATATTAATAGTTGGCTTTTTAAAACTAGGAACTTCTATTAACCCACTTGAAGAATTCCCAATTATAACATCACAATGTAATATTGCTGAGAGGTATCTAAGCTGACCCAAAGAATCAAAAGAAACTACTCTATTCCTATTATTTTTAACAAAATCGTCAATCAATTTTATTATTACACGACCGTCATTATCTGCATTTGGTTTTGTAATTATAATATTGGCATTCTCAAATTCTTCAAATGAATCTAATAATTCTTGAAACTGCTTTTCTGCAGAAGCAATATCTAAAGTAACTGGATGAAAAGTAACAAGAAAATTAATTTTAGCTAATTTAAAGTCAATGGATTGTTCAAATTCTATCCTGTCAAGAAGATTTAATCTATTAATATTCTCAATTCCTAAAGCACCTACATTAAAAACAGTTTCAGGCTGTTCACCAAGTTGAATTACTCTATCCCTATATTCTTTTGTAGCTGTAAAATGTAAGTGAGACATTTTAGTAATAGAATGACGAATAGATTCATCAATTAGTCCTTCTGTTGCCTCCCCTCCATGACAATGAGCTATTGGAATCCTGGAAATCATTGCAGCAGTAACTGCTGAAAATATTTCAAACCTATCACCTAAAACTAAAATCCAATCCGGACGTAATCTTTCAAACTGTTCTGCAAAACCAATAACCCCTAAACCAATGCTTTTTGAAATCCCAACAGAAGTGTCAGATGATAAAAGCATTTCGACTTTAGCATCTATTGTAAACCCATCCTTTTCTATTTGTTTATATGTAAGTCCGAATTCAGGAGACAAGTGCATCCCAGTTACACAAATACAAAGATTAACTTTAGGATTACTTTGCAAAGACTTCATTGTCCAATATAATAACCCATATTCAGCTCTGGTACCTGTTACAACGCAAATCTTTTTCATTTAAAATGTTTGATTTCAACTTGCGTAAATTCTGTTACATCATATAACAACTCCTTTCCAATAAAATTGTCAATCTCCATCGGGCTTATTCCATTACCCGGCCGTAGCGCTACTAAATCATGCTCCTGGATAATATGACCTTTACCTCTAGATTTAGAATAGTGTAAACTTTTTCTCACAATTTGAATATTTTTCAACTCTGAATTACTTGGTTTTTTTTTGCTATCACCTGAAATTGCCTTTTCAATATTCCTAATTGCTGAAATCATTTCTTTAAGTTCACTTGGTTCCAATGAAGCCAAATGATCCGGCCCAGGCAAATTCTTATCTAAAGTAAAATGTTTTTCAATAACAGTTGCCCCCAAAGCTACTGCTGCAATTGGCACTTCTATTCCTAAAGTATGATCAGAATATCCAACTTCAACTCCAATTTCATTCTTGATGCTTTCCATCGCTTTTAAATTAACATCCATCATTGGTGTAGGATATTCAGTATTGCAATGCAAAACAATAACATTAGACCTACGAATTCCTTGATCACATATTACTTTAACAGCAGCTTTAATATCATCCATAGTAGACATTCCAGTAGAAATTATAATTGGCTTACCTTTCTTAGCAATATGTTGTAAGTAATGTTTATTTGTTATTTCACCAGAAGGGATTTTGTATAAATCAATACCTAGGCTATCCAAGAAATCAATACTCTCCTCGTCAAAACCAGTAGACAAAAATTTGATTCCATTTATAACTGCATGCTTTTGAAGTTTATAATGCCATTCAAAAGGCATTTCTAATTTCTTTAACATTAAATATTGAGAATCATCGCCATCATTTACATTTTTCTCTTGATAAGCTGCTTTTTTTGCCGATTTTGTAACTAAATTATCAGCTTTGAAAGTTTGAAATTTTACGTAATCCGCACCTGCTTCTGCTGCTTTTTCAATTAGTTTAATTGCATTTTCAAAATTGCCATTATGATTTACCCCAGCCTCTGCTATGATAATTGTCTTTTGTGTCATAATTTTATTTTTGCAGGATTCCCAAATACTGTTTCTCCATTATTAACATTTTTAGTTACTACTGCCCCCATTCCAATCTTACAATTATCCCCAATTGAAATTCCATTTCGAATTATAGATCCACTTCCTATAAATACATCATTGCCAATGTTAACACCTCCATTAATAATCGCTCCAGTTGAAATATGACATTGATTCCCTATAAAAGAGTCATGTTCAATCAAAACTCTATCGTTTATTATACAATTATTTCCTATTTGAGTATCGGCTTGCAAAATGACGCTATGCATTATTATTGTGCCCTCTCCAACAGTTGATTTTTTTGAAAAAATTGCATTTGTAGCAAAAACAGTAGCAAATTTTGCATTTTTACTCTTAAGATCTTGATATATGTTCCTTCTAATACTTGAATCACCTAGATGTCCAATTGTTATTAAGAACTCAGCCTTACCAATATATTCATAAGCGTCTGCATCAGGACCTAAATAGTCAATTTCATAAGAATCATTTAATGTCTTAATCCTATCAAGATAACCCAAGATATTCAAATTAGGATTAGTAGATATTACATCTATACATGCTTTAGCATGTCCACCTCCACCAATTAATATGATTTTTCTTTTATCCATTTTATGATTTAATACGATAGCTGCTTGGAATATTAATTAATCGTTCTTCTACCCATATTGAATTAGTTAAAGAATCTCTATAACAATTTTTAAACATTTCTAAACGATGCATCAAAGACCAACAAGGTCTTGCCATTACATTACTTGAATTTAAAATTTCTAATGTTTCATTTCTAACCTCTACATTTTTTGTTAAAATAGCATTCAGCCAATAATTAGATCTTGTTCCAATTGGTTCCTCAACAAACTTATATTGAGAGCCTTCAAAAAAATCTTTATATAAAGATGCTATTTCTCTTTTATCAGCAATAAAAGTCTCAATTTGTTCTAATTGAGCACAAGCCATTGCCGCATTTAAATTTGGCAAACGATAATTATATCCAATATGATCATGCACAAAATCCCATTTATGTGGAACTTTTGCTTGAGTAGTAAGATGTTTCCCCAATTTTCCTAATTTTTCATCATTGGTTATAATCACTCCTCCACCACCACATGTAATTGTTTTATTTCCATTAAAACTAAAAGCAGCAAGTTTGCCAAAATTTCCAGTATGTACTCCGTTTAAAAAAGAACCAATAGACTCCGCAGCATCTTCTACTAAAATGATATTATATTGTAAACAAATTTTTGCGATTTGCTCAATTTTAACAGGGTGTCCAAAAGTATGCATTGGCACACATGCTGAAATTCTTCTTTTTGAAATTTTATGGAAACAGACACCATTTTCCTGATATGTGTTTTCTTTAAGAAATTCCTCCAAAGATTCTGGACTCATTCCTAATGTGTCTTTATCTATATCCACAAACACTGGATCAGCATGCAAATAAGAAATTGCATTACATGTTGCAATAAAAGACAATGCTTGGGTAATAACAAAGTCATCTTTTCTTACTCCTGCCAAAATTAAAGACATATGAAGCGCTGCTGTTCCATTTACAGTTGCTATTGCAAATTTTGCACCAGTATATTCCTTTATAATTTCTTCAAATTTGTCAACAAACTTTCCTACAGATGACACAAAAGTAGAATCGATTGTTTCTAAAATATAGCTTTTTTCATTCCCATTAAACGAAGGAGCATGTAATGGAATAAACTCATTTGTTTTATAAATAGATTGAATAAATGATATTATTTCTGGATAAGATTTATTCATTAGATATTATATATATTAGACTTATATTGTTTTAGATTTTCCGGATTTTTAAACCATTCTATAGTTTTTTCTAATCCTTGCTTCAAGTTATGTTCTGGCTTCCAATTAGTCTCTTTCATTATTTTCTGATTTGAACCAAAGAGTCTAAAAACCTCAGATTTTTGTGGTCTAAGCCTTTGCTCATCAGAGATGATTTTTGCACCTGGGTTAATTTGATCAATTAATTCTTGTGCTAACTCACCAATAGTAATTTCTGATTGCGTAGCAATATTGCAATCTGTTCCAATGAGACTATTAGAGTTTGCAATGGCTATAAAACCTTTAGCTGTATCTTTTACATATAACAAGTCACGAGTTGGTGTAATATCCCCTAAACTAATTTCTGTATAACCATTTAAAAGCTGAGTTATAATTGTTGGTATAACCGCTCGGGCTGATTGGCGTGGTCCATAAGTATTAAATGGTCTAACAATTGTTAAAGGAAGATCAAAACTCCTATAGAATGAATCTGCAATTGAGTCTGCTCCAATTTTAGAAGCAGAATATGGTGATTGTGGTTGTCTTGGATGTAATTCATCTATTGGAACATACTGAGCTGTACCATAAACTTCTGAAGTAGAAGTAACTAGGACACGTTCAATCCCTAAGTCTTTAGCCGCCTGTACCACATTTAGTGTACCTTTTACATTTGTATCAATATATGAATCGGGAGAATGATAACTAAATGGAATAGCAATTAAAGCTGCTAAGTGATAAACAATTGAACAGTCTTTCATTGCTGTTCTTACGCCATTGGGGTCACGTATATCTCCAGCGAATATTTCAATTTGGGATAGAATATCTTCAGGAAGACTATCTAACCAACCCCAAGAATTGAATGAATTATAATAAACAAAAGCTTTTACTTTATATCCATCAGATATTAATTGCTCTACAAGATGGCTTCCTATAAATCCATCTGCCCCTGTAACTAGTATTTTTTTAGTCATTTTAATGAATTATAATCTTCCGTCAATTTGATTTCTATCCAAAATTGCTTTTATATCAAATACAACACAATTTTCTGAATTTTTCAACTCACTCAAATTAATATGAATAAATTCATCATGAGCTACTGCAAGAACTACCGCATCATACTTTATTGGAGTTGAAACTAAACTTATTCCATATTCATGACTTACCTCTTTTGCATCAGCGTGAGGATCATATACATCAACATCTAGTCCAAATTGAATTAATTCATTGTATATATCAACTACTTTAGAATTTCTAATATCTGGGCAATTTTCTTTAAAAGTTACTCCTAAGACTAAAGCTTTTGCACCTTTAATTGTTATCCCTTTTTGGATCATTAATTTCACTACTTTGTTAGCAACAAATAAGCCCATATTATCATTAACACGTCTTCCACTAAGAATTACTTGTGGATGATATCCTAGACTTTCTGCTTTGTGAGCTAAATAATAAGGGTCAACTCCTATACAATGCCCTCCTACTAAACCTGGTCTATATTTTAAAAAATTCCATTTAGTACCTGCTGCGTCTAAAACATCATGAGTATCTATACCAATCTTATCAAAAATCAAAGCCAACTCGTTAACAAAAGAAATATTTACATCTCTCTGAGCATTCTCAATTGCTTTACTTGCTTCAGCAACTTTTAAACTAGGAGCCTTATGTGTACCAGCCAAAATGATACTTTTATATAATAAATCAACAACTTCAGCAATTTCAGGAGTTGAACCAGAAGTAACTTTCTTGATTTTTGTTAAGGTATTTACTTTATCACCTGGATTAATTCTTTCGGGAGAATAACCACAGAAAAAATCAACATTGAATTTCAATCCGCTATAAGATTCTAAAACCGGAACACAATCTTCTTCAGTACAACCAGGATATACTGTACTTTCATAAATTACTATGTCTCCTTTTTTCAATATTCCACCTAACATTGCTGACGCTTTAATTAAAGGTTGTAAATCTGGTGATTTAAACTTATTAATGGGAGTTGGAACAGTAACTATAAAAACATTGTATTCTTTTAACTTATCAACTTCTGATGAAAAATGTAAATATTTTGCCGAAAAGATTTCCTCTTTATTTGATTCATTAGTTCTATCAAAACCTTTCTTAAGCTCACTTATTCTATCATGATTTATATCAAAGCCAATAACTTGATACTTTTTCCCAAATTCTACAGCTAAAGGCAGACCTACATATCCTAGACCAATTATAGCAATTTTAAGATTTGTTTTTTCCATACAATTTTTCTAATTAAAACTTTATTAAATCTTTGACTAGTTTTATAATAATAAAATAAAAACTACAAAGGAAGAAGGCAATAAGTAATCCAGATAATGTTGAAACAATTTTTCCGATTTTTTCTTTTTTCAATGGATATATAGGATAATCAATTACTTGAATAAGAGGCGTTTCTTTTCGCAGAGTAACTTTTGCTAATTCCAAATTAGCAACCAATTGAGTTAAAATTGCAGTATTAGCTTGAACATCTACTTGTCTTCTTGCAGAGGGTGTCCTTTTAATATTTAATGCAGGATTCAAATTGTAAGTTGCATCATTTGCAAGAGCCACTCCGTTAATTGCCTTGTCTAACTCATTTCTTATTGAATCAGTTTGTCTTTGCAAAATTGAAACATTAATTTTTGATTTTTTACTTTTGGTTTCAATATAAAAGGCAGATACAACCTCTACTAATTTTTCAGTGAATAATTTTGCGAAAATTTCACTTACTGATGCCATTTGAATAGTGCCAATTGAAACTTTTTTATCTTTTTGAAATATAGAAAGTTGATCTTTATCAATTTTACTTGATATCATTGATAAGACACTATCTTGTAATCTTGAAAAAGATTCTCGGTTTTGTCCTGCATTGAAAATTTGTTTATTTAAATCTTTATTTTTTTCCCATTTTTCACTGTACCCTTCTACTTCGATAAAATAGTTAGCTAACAACTTTTTTTTATTATTGATCTTGACTTCAGAAAGTAGTGTTTTTTCAATTAAATTTCTAGAATGCATTAACTCCATCAGATTTGCTGACCCAAAAGCACCTCCAACACTTGTTCCTAAATCTATGCCTAATGAACTTGCAATACCTAGTGCCCCACCTAATGATGCACTACTTTTCTCATCTTCTAATGCATAAGTTAAATACGAAAAATACCTTGGTTTGGAAAAGTAAGAAACTGTAAATGCTACAAATCCTCCTAGTAAAGAAAAAAGTAAAATAATTTTCCATTTCCCACTAAGAAATAAATAGTATTCTTTGAATTTATTAATTATATCTATTAAAGACATAGTAGAATCCATATTAGATTTGTTTGAAGCAAGAACTTCGTTGTTCAAAATTTATAATTTTAATATTGCTAATGTCACACCAGCTAAACTTGCTACTGCACTTGCAATACCAATAATTTCTGCAGTATTAGATGCTCTTTTTTCTCTTTTCTTTGGTACAATTAATTCACATCCCGGTTCTAATTTTGGGTAAGATTTAAAAAATAAGAAACTTGATGTTGCTTCCGCTCTTCCATTTGCATAAACAACGTATGTTTTCTTTTTTAATGCATTTGATGTAAACCCACCAGCAGAACTAATATAATATTTTAAACTTTTATCAGAATCAAAAGGAATTTGAGTATTTAAGAGAACTTCGCCACTAATTTTCACTTGACCATCAAATTTTGGAATGTATATTTCATCTTTTGACTTTAAGATAAAATCTTCCATACCTCCTGGATTCTTCAGAATCTTATTCATTGATAATGGAATTTTATCAAAATCTCTTAAAATGTCTTTTTCAAGCTTATCCGTTGAGTCATTTGAAGCTTTTTCCAGTTTTTCAAATGCTTCTTTGGCTTTTTCTTTTTCATTGTTGGTCTTAAACCGTTTAACGTAAGCTCCTTCTGGATAAGCATCTGGGCTAAAGCCACCAGCTCTTTTTAAGATATCACTTACTCTTTCCTGTGAATTCCCTAAAGTATAGGGACCAGGAAACTGAACTTGTCCATCAATTGAAACAGACTCAGGTATCTGATATCCTGGTAATTTTCTAACCGTTATTACATCAAATGGCAATAAAGTGATTACTTCTCCAACAATTGAACTTAGGCTCTGGTTATTAATTTCTGTTTTAATAATGGTAGTAACATTTATATCTGTTGCAATCAAGCTATCTCTCTTTAACAACCTGGCTATTTCTACATTTTTGTATGCCGCATCAGTAAAACCACCAGCCTGAAGAATCAGGTCTTTTAAAGTTATTTTATCAAAAAATTCAAACTTTCCTGGTTTTCTAACCTCTCCTTGAATAGTGATTTGAAATTTATCTTTCAAATCACTAACAGAACTGATAATAACTTCATCATCTTTTTGTAGAAGGTGATTGTTAGCAAGATCACCATTTAATGCTTTTGAAATATCAAATGATAAAAATGATTTAGAAAGATCGTCATTTACCCTTACAAGTTGACCCCTTTCTGAATATGCGTCAGGCTTTAACCCATCAGCTCTTTTAATCAAATCCGCAATATGCATATTGGAAACTAATTCATATTGTTCGGGTCTAAAAACTGCACCTTTTATTGTAATTCTATTTCTATACCTATCCAAAATTTTTGAAACTTCAACTACATCTCCAGACTTTGGCATATAGACACCAAACTGTGAAGATTGCAAGTCTTGGATTTGCTTTTCCTTATCGTTCCTTTGAAATACCTTAACCGAATTCATATATGCTTCATCTGTAAAACCAGAAGCGTAGTTTAAGATTTTTGATAAAGACTCACTAGGTAAAACCTCAAAAATTCCAGGCCTTTTTACTTCTCCTTTTAATTCAATTCTGGTTTTATACGCTGGGATTCTGATAACATCATTATCTTTTAAAGAAATATTATCTGATTGGTTGCCATCTACAAGAAATCTATACAAATCAATTTTTCTTTCTACTTTATTATTTCTTAGTAATTCAATTTCTCTAAAACTACCCAAACTTGAAGGTCCTCCTGCTATAAATAATGCATTAAAGATTGATGATAGAGAAGACACCCTGTAATTTCCAGGTTTATTACTTCCAATAATGGTAATGGAGATGGTTCTAATTTTTCCAAGACTTACCGATAATTTTGATCCACCAGATTTTAAATAAGAATATACACCATTACCCATAATGTTTTTTAATTTCTGTGTTGCGGCTTCAATAGTTAATCCAGCTACTTTAATTTCACCAACATTAGGTATGCTTATAGCTCCATCTGGAGAAACCGTTAGATTGCCATTGTACTCTTGAACTCCATAAACGGATACAATTAATTGATCTTCCGGACCTAATATATAATTTAAAGGAGTAGCCAACTTTAGGTTGGGTTCAAAACTTAAAGCAGCTTCACTGTACAATTCAGAACCAAAAATTAATGGGTTGATCAGTGTTGCTTTTTTATTATTTTTTTCTAACAACTCTGGTTCATTGTTTTCTCTTGTATTGTTATTTTTTTCTGATGTTGCCGCTTTGCTTTCAGGGTTTGTTGATGTATTTGCAAGTTTTAATTTAAGTTTAGCAGCTTCAGTAGGCAACATTCCTTTACTAATAGCCAATTGCTCTGCTTGATCCGGAGTCATTCCGGAAGCAGTTAATTGTGATTTTAATTTATTAAGATCTTCTGCAGAAATCATATCAACCTTAATTTGACTTAGATCCTTACCTTTTAGTATGTCTTGGGACTTAGCACTAAAACCTAACAGCATAAATATCAAAAAGATAGGTATTGCTTTGAAAAAATTAAACATACAGATTATAATTTAAAAATTTATCAAATATGGCTTCGCCAGCCTCAGTCACAAGACTAAAGAAAAATATTTTAATCATAGATGATCCAAATTCAAACTTTAAATTTTCTAAAATACCAGAAGCTTTAATGAACAAAACCTTTCAAGTTTGAATTGCCTTTCGGGGAGGTTAAAGGATTCTAACTAAGCAGCCGCAAATATAGGTTTGAGCCTCTGTTTTAACAAATCTGTTTGTCAAAAACTGTTGATTTAGATTATTTTAAATAAGAAACAAGACGATAGAAAGTACCCTTGAATTACCAACTCACAGCAGCATTAATTGCTTTTTTCCAACCTTTACCCAATTCTTCACGTTGATTCATTGGCATTTCAGGACTAAACACCCTTTCCATCTGCCACTGCGCCTGAATTTCTTCTAAACTGGACCATAATCCTACTGCCAATCCAGCCAAATAGGCTGCGCCTATAGCAGTTGTTTCTATGACAACTGGTCTAACAACCTTGGTGTCTAGCATATCACTCTGAAACTGCATTAAAAGATTGTTAGCAGTAGCGCCACCATCCACTCTCAACTCTTTGATAGAGATTCCAGAATCCGCTTCCATGGCTTTGAGCACGTCCATGGTCTGGTAAGCAATGCTGTCAAGGGCTGCACGGGCAAAATGGGCTCCGGTGGTTCCGCGGGTAATCCCTACAATGGTTCCTCGTGCGTGTTGGTTCCAATAAGGTGCTCCTAGGCCAGCAAATGCTGGAACTACATAAACGCCGCCACTATCGGGCACTTCTGCGGCTAGGGTTTCCACTTCAGCAGCGGTTCTAATGATTTTTAAACCATCGCGCAGCCATTGAACTACGGCCCCTGCTATAAACACACTACCTTCCAATGCATAATGGGTAACCCCATTTACCTGCCAAGCAATGGTTGTTAATAAGTTATGTGTGGAGGGAACGGCTTTTTCACCCGTATTCATGAGCATAAAACAGCCGGTTCCATAGGTGTTTTTAACCATCCCGGGCTGGGTACACATTTGTCCAAATAGGGCTGATTGTTGGTCACCGGCTATCCCTGCAATAGGAATACTGTGAGCTGTAAGTAGGTTTTGGGTATGGCCATAGACTTCACTGCTACTTTTTACAGAAGGAAGCATAGCTCCTGGTATATCAAAGATGTTGAGCAATTCCTGATCCCATGCAAGCTCATGAATATTAAAGAGCATGGTTCTGGAGGCATTAGAAACATCAGTCACGTGTACTTGACCATTGGTTAGTTTCCAAACCAACCAAGAATCGATGGTTCCAAAACAGAGTTCTCCTTTTTCGGCCCTAGCCCTTGCACCATCCACATTGTCCAAGATCCACTTGGCCTTGGTGGCAGAGAAATAGGCATCTATGACCAAGCCCGTTTTTTGTTGAATGAGTTTGTCTTTGCCTTGGGCTTTGAGAGTATCGCAGAATTCAGCCGTTCTTCTGTCTTGCCAAACAATGGCATTATGTATGGGTTGGCCAGTGGTTCTATCCCAAACTACGGTTGTTTCACGTTGATTGGTAATGCCAATAGCAGCAATATCTTTTACGGTAAGTCCGGCTTTAATAATGGCTTCAGCTGCTACTCCTAATTGGGTGCTCCAAATTTCATTGGCATCGTGCTCTACCCAACCTGGTTGGGGAAAAATTTGTGTGAATTCTTTTTGGGCCACTGCAATAATGGATCCTTGTTTGTCAAAAACAATGGCGCGGCTACTAGTGGTTCCTTGGTCAAAGGAGAGCATATATTGAGACATGGCAAGTATTTGGCTCAAGATATTATAAATCAGTGAAAAATCATCTGCGAGATTTAAGCCAAGACTCTGGGTTTAGTGGCGTTGCCTTTTCATTGTTCACCATGAACAACAAAGAGCCTTCTCCATCCAAACCATTGCCAGATCGGCCAAGTACCGAACCGGCTTTTACTTCCTGACCAACAGAAACGGTAATATTAGACAAGTGACTATAACTGGTAAAGTATTTACCGTGTTTTACAAAAACCACTTGATCTCCACCAATATCACCGGCATAGGTGACAATGCCATCGGCAATACTCTTAATGGCTGAACCAGATGGAAGTGCTATTTCAATACCATCGCTTTTCTGCACCAATTTGGTTCCTGGAATATTTTCTGTTCCAAAACGCGTGGTTACCACACCAGCATCCACAGGCCATGGCAATCTTCCTTTATTGTTCTCAAACTTAATGGAGGTTTCTCTTCCTTCTGGAGTTGATTCTAAGGCAGAATAAGAACGGCTATTGTCTTTAGGAGCAGTAGCAACACCTGTAACTGTTTCATTGCCTAGTTTGGGTCTATTATTGGGGGCTGCTGTATTTTCTTTAGGAGTTGTAGTTGCTGGTGCCATTGGCGATGCGGCTGGCTTGTTAGCATTGGCTGCGGCTAAACGCTTCTTCTCATCATCAATGGCTTTTTGTTGGGCCAATTTAGCCCTTCTATTAGCCTCTTCCGTTTCTCTACGGATAATGGCCATCATGGCCTGTTGCATTTTCTGGCGTTGCTTTTCCTTGTCCTTGATTTGGTTACCAATTTCACGTTCCTTGCTCTTTAGTTGTGCCACTACTTGGTCTTGCTCCTTCTTATCGTCTTGCAAGTCTTTGAGCTGTTCACTTTGTTTGACCAATGTGGCACTCATTTCTTTTTTATTAGAACTTAGGGATCCAATTTTTTCTTTTAGATAAGACTCTGTTTTGGCAATGGTATTGGCCTGGGTCTCTCGGTTTTGCCTGTAGCTTTTTAAATAAGTAACGCGCTTAATGGCGTCATTAAAGTCGTCTGCTGAAAAAAGAAAATTCAAGTACTCATAACTGCTTCTATTCTTATAAGCAAATACAATACTCTTGGCATATTTAATCTTTAGCGTATCAAGTTCTTTGCCAAGCCTATAGATATCTCGCTCATTGTTAAAAATGGTCTCGTCTAACTGGCGCACTTGTTTGTTAATGGTATTAACCAGGTCTTCCCGCTGGTTAATTTTTTTCTTGATAATGGCCAATTGTTTCAAGGACAATTTCTTGTTGTTCTGGGTTTGAACCATCATATTATTCAGCTCTGCCAACTCACGCCTTAGGTCCTGCTCTTTTTTTTGCAGGTCTTCTCTTGTTCCCTGCGGCTGCTGAGACTGGGCCAATGAACCAATGGCTAGTGCTATAATTAATATGATGCTCAACCTTTTCAACATAGTCTGAAACGCCTTATTTTTTGCCTTTTGATACTGCTTTTGGCGCCGGCTTCTTGGTTTTATAATTTTTAGGAATCTCAAATCGATAAGCCATGGGCTCATCAAAATTGTATTGTTTGAACTCTAAGCCAATATCCAGTTTTGACTTCTCAGAAACCGAAATTTTCCGATTGGTAGAGAACTGGTAGCCATTCACGTTCACGTAATCACTTAACGTAATATCGCAGGTCCTATTGCGTTGGTCATCCACATCATCTAGCTTGCTGTGTAAGACTTTGAACTCAGTATTGTCTAAAGTAACCAGGTTCTTGAACAAATCCCCCACCATATACACTAGTAATTGAGCATTTCCTGACTTATAAAAAACAACATTGCTATCTAAAAAGATGGGGTTGCCCACCAAAATATCCTGCAAAGTTTTAAAGTCAAAAGGAATATGGGTTTCTTCTTGTAAGTAGCTAATACTCTGGTATTGAATAGATTTTTCGCCCTTGGTTCTAACTAGAATTACTGAATCTTTATTGACAAAAATGTTCATGACCACGCCATAAGGCGATACGGCAATTTTTACAAATAAGGCACTGTCTTTTTTCAAACTCACATAGGCCGTCATCTTCTGAGAATTCTCTGCGCCCTCATAGTCTACATTAATCTTGGCATTAAAGGTTTTGTACTCCATCCTTCTTCTCACCAATTTGCCCATAATATCTTTTACAATAGCGGCTGAATCTACTTTGGGGGCTTCCGCAATAACTATGGTTTGTGCGGTATCTTTTTTGAAGATGGTGGTTTCCATTTGCTGCACTTTCTTTACAGACTTACAAGCCGCAAAAGAAAATAAAAGCACCAATATTCCTAGGATGTTTTTGAGCATATTTATTTTTTTCCTGTATGACCAAAGCCTCCGGCACCTCTAGCCGTTTCGTTAATATCAGTTGTTTCTTCTAATCTTACCATGGTTACTTGCGCAAAGACCATTTGGGCAATTCTATCGCCCGATTCTATGACTTGGGTTTCTCCAGACAAATTCACCAAAATCACTTTTAGTTCTCCCCTATAATCCGCGTCAACTGTACCAGGTGAATTCAAACAAGTAATGCCCTGTTTTAAGGCCAACCCACTTCTTGGTCTAACCTGAACTTCATAGCCTTCCGTCAATTCTAAAAACAAACCCGTTGGAACTAAACTCCTTTCCATGGGTTTTAAATGCAATGGCGTTTCTAACCAAGCCCTGATATCCATACCAGAACTCCCCTCAGTGGCATATTGCGGTAAAGGATTGTTTGATTTGTTGATAATCTTGAAAACAGGCTTTGACATGTGGGCAAATGTAGGGAATATCTTAGTTTTGCTGTTCATTGAGCATTTATACTATGATTTTTAACAATAAGGAATCAATTGAATCGGCTTTAAATAAGGTGGAAGAAATTGTTAAAACCACAGGGAATGTTCAAGACATGGAATATTTCAGGTTCCATAAGAAACGATTTGAAAGAATGGCGTCAACCATTGTCAAAAAAGCGGAACCAGGTGCCTTGATTCTGGATATTGGAAGCCACTACTTACACAGTTCTTTACTCTTGCAATTTTTGGGCTATCGCGTACACGCAATGGATGTAGGTGTGTTTACAGAATTAGGATTTGTTCAAGATAGAATTAAAGCCAATAACCTTGTATCTATTATTGAAAATGATTTGACCACCCTTTCTGCTATTCAAGAACAATCGGATGAATATGATATTATATTGTTTACTGAGATTCTAGAACATATCACGTTTAACCCAATTGATTTTTGGAAACATATCTACCGATTATTAAAAAACAAAGGTTTCATCTATATTACTACCCCAAACTCTTTAACTATTTACAATATCATTAGAACGTTAAAGAACCTTTTATTGCTAAAAGGGGTAGGGATAAATTTAGACATGATTTTTGGCAACGTAACCTATGGCCATCATTGGAAGGAGTACAGCGCTTCAGAAATTAAAAAATATTTTGCCTACTTGTCAAATGGATTTATGGTATCTATTGAAACCTATCGGTACAAATACTTTGCGCCACAAAATTTTAGGGGGCAATTGAGAAACCTATTCTACAACCTTGGAAACCTAATTCCATTTTTTAGCGACGAATTGGAGGCTGTTGTAGAATTAGATAAGTCACAACCATGGAAAGCGGTTGCTCCTCAATATTAAGCTAGTTGATTTTTTGCATCCAGAATGAGGATGGCTCAGAATTGAGCTGGAGATGGATGAGTGTTTTCTTTGCTTCTTCGTAATGACTCTTCACCAAATGGTTGGCTGTGAACAGTATTTGATAGACCTGATTATTATGCAAGAACGCTTCTAATAAATATTGTTCGTTCCAAAAACGCATTTTCTCTGTTAACCATTCTTTGGGATAATGCCTAGGCGAGAAAATATCGTGGATATGAATGATCACGCCTTTCTTGAGTATGGGCAAGATCTCAAAGAAAATATGCAATAGATCATTACCAGGGCGGATAATATGTGAGGAGTCTATAAAGAGAATATCGTTTTCTTCTAGAGATTGGAATAATTCAAGACTCACATCTTCCACCTGCTTTCTGATTAGCGTTATGTTTTTCTCTTGATTTAGAAAGGGCATTTCAAATGGTTCAATACAGGTAAGTTCAGTTTTTATACCCTCTATTTTATTTTGTTTCATGGCCTTTAAGCAAACCATCGTGCTATAACCTGACCCTACTTCTATGATTCTTCGTGGTTTGAATTTGCGGATTATGAGATAATAAAGATCTACATCGCCTGCGCCAAAATTGGGGTTGTTGACAAAAAAGCTTTCTTTTACTAAAGGATTATCTACTGGTAATAAATTGAGTTCTGCAGAATTTACGAATTGACCAAGGAGTGAAAGTTGATTTTCAAGTTGTATTAAAAATGGAATCTTTCTGATTTGGTCAAAGTCAAAGTTGAAAGGATAGACAAAGCGTGGCTCGTAATAGTGATTTCTAAACAAATAAACTCCTATGTTTTTCAATAGGAAACTATTCATTCTAAGATTCCAAGCTCCTTTTGTTTTGGACAAATAGAATAACGGTATGGAAATAATTGTAAATGGAAATAATAGTAAATCAATAACAAAATACAATGTCCTTTTAAAGTGTATTTTTTCCATTGATTACATATTCACAATTTTAGCCTTTTCATCTAGTTTTTCAAAGATACTATTATTACTTACAAACTCAGGTACCATTTCCTTCATTTTAGTAACCATGAGCATTTCTGATTCTGACTTCTTAAGCAGTTCTTTAAAAGCATTAAAATGTGGCTCAATATTTTCAAACTCAACTGATCTAACTTTGGCAATTAGAATTTTTTGATGATGGGTAGGAATGGTACTCTCTTCGTCACTTAGTAATTCCTCATATAATTTTTCCCCAGGTCTTAAACCAGTGTATTTGATATTGATGTCAATATTGGGGATCAGTCCATATAACCTAATCATTTTCTTGGCTAATTCTGCAATTGCAACGGGTTGACCCATATCAAATACAAAAATTTCACCCCCATTTCCCATACTACCAGCTTCAAGCACCAATCCACATGCTTCGGGTATTGTCATAAAATACCTTGTAATATTTGGGTGTGTTACAGTTACTGGTCCTCCAGATTCAATTTGTTCTTTAAATCTAATAATAACTGAACCATTAGAACCTAGTACATTACCAAATCTAGTAGTTATAAATCTTGTTGAATGTGTTTTGAGTTTTGATAACCCTTGCACATAAATTTCTGCTAACCTCTTTGAAGCTCCCATTACATTTGTTGGATTCACCGCCTTATCTGTTGAAACCATTACAAAACGTTCAACATTGTATTTTACAGCTAAATCTGCTAGTATACGAGTTCCAAGTATATTATTTTTGATAGCTTCTGAAGGGCAAATTTCCATCATGGGTACATGCTTATATGCAGCAGCATGATATACATAGTTTGGCTTAAATTGCTCAAACAAATATTCCATCCTTTGGTCATTTGTTATGTCTGCCAAAAAAGGAACATAATTTACATTTGTCTTTGCTTCATTTAATTCTAATTCTAATGCATGTAAAGGTGTTTCAGCTTGATCACATAGAATAATCATTTCTGGATGATATGGCAATAATTGTCTTACAATTTCACTACCAATAGATCCAGCAGCCCCTGTAACTAAAACGCGCTTTTTTGCAATCTGATGTCTAATTTGTTCGTTGTCAATATGTATGGTTTCTCTTTCAAGTAGCTCCTCAATTTTGATGACACGTAATTGCCTAGATGCAAATGAGCCTTCTGTCCATTGAGTATACGGAGGTACATTTAGTACTTTAATTTCATGGTCAAGGCAAAAGTCTACTAATTCGTTTTTCCTTTTGGTTGAAATTTCAAAACTAGCTATTACTAATTCATCTATTGGTTGTTCTTTTATCAAATTTGTCAATTCTTTTAAATTGACAATAGGTATACCATCTAATACCTTTTTGTTTTTCTTTTTATCATCGTCTATAAAAGCTAATAAACTAATATTATTTTGAGTATCATGCTCTAACACTCTTTTTGTAGCAACCCCAGCTTCGCCAGCACCAAAGATTACAACATGTTTTTTTTGCATCTTATAATTACGAGAAAAAGCAAAAACAAATTTTACAAAGACTCTATAAGAGATCAGTCCTAAAAAACTAAATGTAGCATATAGTATTATTACAACATTGTTTAGAATAAATTCTTCCGGAGTATTAACTGAATAAATGCCAAATAGCAACAAAATAAAGGAAGAAATAAAAATAGAAATAGCTATCCTAATCGCGTCTTGTAAACCAGTATACCTTACAATTCCAGCAAAGGTCTTCATTGCACCAAAAACAACTGTATTTATTATCCCCATTAACAGCAGCGTATTAATCAGCGGCTTCCAGCCAATGCCAATTAAACTCAAATTCTGTTTTAAAACAATTGCAAGAAATAACGATATTTTGGTAACTCCTAAATCCAAAAGAAGAATCATCCACCTTGGTACTATATTGATTTTTTTAAACATAACTCTACAATTTTTATGTTCTACTATTTTGGATTTTAGTCAAAGGCTAATTTAACCAGTTCTAACTTAGAAATTTTTTTATAGGCTCTCATTGACCAAAATGATATTACTTGTTCCCAGGGAGAGAAACGTAAGTAAATGTATTAATTTATTAGTTAGAATAATGGTTTTTTGAAAAAAGTAAGATACCTGACACTCCAATTACAACTATGGTTATTCCTAGAAACATGGCCACCCACCAATCCAACTGATTCTTTTTAAGGGGTAATTCAGGCAGATCTACCAATTGCACGGTGGGGGTTTCCTGAATCAATGACATTTTACTGATTTCAAGGTTTTTCACCACTTCTGCATAGATGGTAGACATCATAATTTTGTCTCGATTGCTTATTTCTACGTCTGCCCCTGCAGTTGTAAAAGCAGGGTTGATATTTAGTAGGTCTTGGTTTTTAGACAAGGTGTTGACCGTTTTGCGGTTTAATAAGTATTCTAAACTGTCTGATTTACGCTGCAAACGGTCTACATTAATTTTTAAACGCCTTGTTTTGGTGTCAATATAGAAGGCCGTTGCTTCTTTAATAAGCTGTAAACAAATGTATTGGCTCAATAATTCCTGTTTATTGGTCACATTTAGTTCAAAAAAGCCCAATTTTTTGTCGGGTTTGCTTACCAAAAGCTCTTTTTCCAGCATTTGCTTCATAATCACCTGTAGCAAACTGTCTTGAATCCGGGAAAATTTTTTAGCAGCTAGGGGAAATTGGGCATTTTCAGCTCCAATTGTTGAATTGCCAGTCCATTTGGCTTGCCATCCGTAGGCAACAGCATAGTCGTCTGCCACAGAATGACTGCTATCAACGGGGCTTTTACTCAATAAAACGCGTTTAATCAGGGACCTACTCTTTAATAATTCTTGCACATTGTCTCCGGCCAATACCCCACTGGTGCCAGACATACCGCCAATATCTACCCCAAATTGCCCCGCTAATGCAGATAAAACACCTCCTCCAGACTGTTTGGCCTCTTCTACTACAAAACTAAGTCTGGCGGTATAGGTTGGTTTGACTAACCAGTAATAACCCAAGCCCAATAGGCCTCCGGCGATGGCTGCTACCAATAGTTGCTTCCAATATTTTCTTAAACCAGCAATGGCCATGAACCATTCTCCTAACATTCCCTTAATAGAGAATTCGGGTTCTTCGTCAATATATTTTTCCTGGTCTACCATATTTAGTTTTTGAGGGCAATGATCAATCCAAGAATGGCCGTTAAAGAGGTAGTAATGGTTGCTACTTCCGCAATAGACAATTTACTCCTATCATTATCAGACTTTTCAGGCACTATAATTCTACTTCCTTCTTTTACAGGAGGATAATTTCTAAAGAATAAAAACTTACGCACGGGTCTATTAATCCCGTTAGGATACTGAATATAAGCCCTTCGTAAAGACCCTTTGTCATTCACGCCACCAGCAGCAGAGATATAATATTTGAATCGGGTGCTATTAAAGCGCAATAATTGCGGGGTATTTACAAATCCCTTTACCTCTACAAAAGTTCCTTGACGCGGTATAAAAATGCTATCGCCCGGCAGGAGCAACCATTCTATATTAGATTTATTAGCCTGGTCAGACAAAAGATTCATTTCTACCCTTACCCCATTTCTATACAGCTGCGCATTTTGTAAAGCAGCAATGGGGGTTCCTCCTCCAGAGCGTTTAATTAATTCAGGGGCCGTCTCGTCTCTTCTACCCAAAACATAATCGCCCGGAAACAACACTTCTCCTCTAATATTTACATATCCCAGATTTCTATAATTGACTAAACGGGGAATATGCACATAGTCTAAGGGCTCTAACAATAACTGGCTATTGGCATTTTGTAATGCAGAATCAATATCTACGGTCATCAAATTCACCAAATTATTGGCCAAAGTGTCCGCCGTATTTTTTTCTAACCTAGATATTTCTACCCGATGCGTGGCTGCTTGGTTGGTAAATCCACCTGCCATAATAATCAAATCTGCCAAGCGAATTCCTTGGCGGTATTCAAAATCGCCCGCCATTCTCACTTCTCCTCCAATGGTTAATTGCAATTTATTACGCAATTCATCGGCAGATAAAACAAGTACGGAATCTTCTCTGATTAATGGAATATCGGCTTGCTTTCCATTCATGATCTGATCCATGTCAAAAGAAAGCATCAAGCGCTCTCTACCTGTTTTCTTTCTTTTAATATAACCTCTTCCTGTTAGTGCTTCTTCCCTTAAACCATCGGCCTTGCGCACCAACTGGCTCAAAGTCAGCCCCTCATTCAACTCAAATTGACCTGGATGAAACACAGCCCCAGCAATGGTTACGGCATTTCTAATTTCTGGTGCTATAACATCTACCACCACTGAATCGGCGTTGAATAAAGTATAACTATTAAATACCTCTTTTTTAATGTCTCTGATCATTCGGCCCTTACTGCTTACCTGATAAATTTTCATCATTTCTTGGTAGGCCGTATCTGTAAATCCACCTGCAAAATTGAGTAAATTGGTTAGGTTCTCATCCGTTTTCAATTCATAATAGGAGGGTCTTTTTACCTGCCCCCCAATAAATGCCCGCTTGGTATAGACTGGAAAGCGGATTACGTCTTGGTCTTCTAATCTTAGATTACTATTCATGACCCCTCTTAACAGAAATTGATAGAAGTCAATGGTTTGAACCAATTTGTTATTTCTAATCAATTCTATTTGCCTTAGCGATCCGTTTTCATTGGGACCTCCTGATAAATACAAGGCATTGTAAATAGTGGCTAGGGACGATACTTGAAAATTGCCCGGCTGTGCCGCTTCTCCAATTACTGTTACTTTAATGCTTCTAATATTACTTAGGTTCACCGATAAGAGGGTTCTACCGGAACTCAACCCTGGATAAACCTTTTGCAATTTAGATTTGATTCTAGCAGTTGCTTCTTCAATAGTTAGTCCATTAACTTGAACCAGCCCCGCATAAGGAATTTGAATGGTTCCTTCGGTTGAAACCTTGCTTGAATTGGTGGTTTCATTAAACCCAGTTAATACAATGGTCAATTCATCATCCGTACCTAATACATAGTTTTTGGGTGTGGCCAAACGTAGGTTGGGTTCAAAACTGATAAGCGGATTATTGAAAAAATCAAACCCAAAATATCGGGTCGTTTTTTTGAGTAAAGGAGTAATTATGGCAATACTATCTCTTGAATTAGACAAACTGTCTTTGCCCAATGGCTTATTAATAGCGTTTCCTTTATTAGATGTTTGCAATTGAGAAATCCTTAACCTGAAATTGGTGATTTCTGTCTCGCTCATTCCCTTTTGCTTGAGCAGATTCATGGCTTCTAACTCAGAAATCCCTGATTGTTGAAATTGCTGCCAGATTTGTACCACCTGTTGATCGCTCAACTGATTCACTTTTACATTTTTAAGATTGCTAGGCATTTGGCCAAAAGCCAAATGGGCAAAACCTACGAACAGAATTATTAAGAGTGATTTCCAGCTAATTGTAGCAATTTTTCCCATGAATCAGTTTAAAGTGTAAATATCGTATTTTTTTTAACCCACCCCGCCCTTCGGGCACCCCTCCCGCAAGCGGTAGGGGATCTCTATTAATACTTTTACAAAGTAATGGCCATTCCAGCGGATAGGGATTGAAATTTGTTGGTGGCAAAATTGGGTGCCAGTTGCCTACTGGTTACGCCAAAACTGCCCATCAAATACAAATTATTAACCAATTCATAATTAGCTCTAAACAAAAACTCTGCCTCTTTTCTTTGCAATCCAAACAAAAATGATGGCTGAGGATTGTTGATATCGTATTGCTGTTCAGGCGTTCCAGCCGATCCTTTTTGGATAAATTGGTACCTGGCCATCAATCTTAACCTTGGAATAGGACTATACTTGGCAGAAACGAGTAAGCGATCTGCATTATTGCCCATCCAATCTCCCATTACCTGATAATTGCTGGTATAAGTTTGCGTGGGATTTAAATTAGCGTATACAAAGGGGTTAATTCTGGTATACTCCGCTTGAAGGGTCAAATAAGGAAGGAACAAATCTGTAACAAATGCCCCTATTTGATAACTCAATTGATTTCTACTCTTTTGCGGATTAGAAATATTGGACAAACTAATTTCATCTATAAATAAACTAGCATATAAATGGGTGTTTTTAATTTGATTTCTGCTGGATACCTGCACAAATAGTTGGCTATTGGCTCCGGCCTGGGCCCTATTGCCATTGCTATATTGGTCATAGCCTTTCAAATAGAAAAAAGGCATTAAATACCCAAACTGTAGATTTTCACTGTAAATCACTGATTCTCCAAAAGCCAGGTCAAGACCCTTAACGGGTTTGAAAATCAGTGTATTGGTAGCCATGAACTTGGGTCTATAGATAATATGCTCCCCCCCAAAAACGGTATTGCCTGTAAAATAAGTTTGGTTGCTATCAATCACATTAGAAGCCAAAAAAGCATGGGCATAGTCAAAACGCAACCATTTCAGGATGTCTAAACTCAAGCGTATATAGGGAAAAACAGGCGCTTTATCAGAAAGTACGGGCCTGCCATTTTCTCCATAGCCCCATAATAAATTGTCTTGCCCAATACTAATCACCCCTTTTTTCCAGGAATAATACAGGCCAGCTTTTGTTTGGTTATAGTTAAACGACTTTCCAGTAATTGGGTTGTTCAATATAATTCCTGGTGCTGGGGTAAAGACCTTATCTGGATTTAACCCGGAACCAGATTCTGTGGCTTCTGCATAGGAGAATTGTAATCCCCAATGCTTTCCCCAGGTTGCCCATGCATTAATCCCCCTTGCAACTTTTTTAACCGATTGGGTATCAGAACTGATAAAGCCCAATGCCACTTCTGGGTCTATATTCAATTTGAAGGTAGACTTTTCAACAAAAAGCAAGCGCAACCTTCCATTGCTATCTTTTTTAATAAATTTTGGTGTATCTGTATTGGACCAGGTTTGGGGTTTTAGATTGGTACCAAATTCTTGTTGAAAAAAAGCTAGTTCTTTGCGTTCAATAGACAATAGCTTGTCTTGATGAACCATTAAAGAATCCAATAACTCGGTTACTTTTAATCTTGAAACTGGTCTAATTATATCGTCAAAGACAATATTTCCTTTTTGCGCCTGTCTGCTCAAAAAATCATAGACATCTGAACGGGTATTGACCATAGTAGTTTGCGCAGAAAGGTTGACACAAATAAGGGTAGCAGCCAAGATCAGACTAATAAAATATTTCATAAATAGGCTAATTAGTAGGCGTTCTGGTCGCCACGAAAAATATTGATAATAGTTTGAAGTATTACCTGACAATCAAACCAAAATGACCAACGATGTATATAATAGAGGTCATAATTCACCCTTTTTTGCATAGAAGAAATACTCTTGGTCTCACCCCTACAGCCGTTCACTTGGGCCCATCCAGTAATACCCGGCTTGACCATATGTCTGAGCATATAATTGTCTACGGTGTCTATGGAAGCCATGTTCAATGGAATGGGGTGTGGCCTAGGTCCTACCACGCTCATGTCTCCACGCAATACATTGTAAAACTGGGGCAATTCATCTAAACTGGTTTTTCTTAAAAATAAACCCAAAGAAGTAATTCTAGGGTCATTTTTGGTGGCCTGTAGGTAACTTCCGTGTTCGTCTACATCCCTGCTTTGCACCAGCATAGTTCTAAATTTAAAACAGGTAATCTTTTCATTGTTTAGGCCCCATCTAACCTGCTTAAACATCACTGGTCCTTTAGAACTTAGTTTAATCAAGAGCATCAATATGGGCATTAACCAAGTGCCAATTAGCAAAAAGAAAATCAGGGAAAATAGAATATCAAAACTTCTTTTTAATGTTCTGTTCTCCCATTTGTCTAGGGGTAAAGATTTGAAATTCAATACCGGTATCAAACCCAAATTGTTTACCTGAATATTGGTGGTGGCAAATTGGTCAATATCTGGAATAATTTTTACGGGTATAGAAAATTGGTCACATACCTGTACTGATTTTTTTACAAGTTCAGGTTGCGTATTAGACAACGCTATGACTACCTCATCAAAATCATTTTCCCTTAACACTTCTTCTAAAGCTTCTACCTGCCCAAAATACTTACTACCATTGAGTTGTACCGGGCTATGGTGTAATACGCCACCACAGTGATAACCATAGTATCCGTATTTATGAACCGTATCTAAAAAGTCTATCCCGGCTGTTGTAGCACCTACCAATAAGAAATTTTCAGAGAACTTTCCTGCATAAACCAACTGGTGCGTGTATTTGCGGATGGCATATTTAAATATGATTGTTACCAAGAAAATAGCACTGGTATAAGAAAGAAAAAACAAGTTATTAAAGACCACTTGTTTCATAAAAAAATAGAGGAATGCAGCCAGTAAAATGGCAAATAAAACTGCGTTATAAATGCCCGCAATAATCTCTTCGGCAAACTTATTGGTTCTTCTATCGGCGTAAAGCCTAGAAAAAAAACTGGCTATAAACCAGGCTGTCAATGATAGCATTAGAAATATTGGAAAAAAAAACCGGACAGGTTCTTGATTCTCCAAACCCATAAATGGTAAACCCACAAAGACAATCACCCCAATGCTCAGGGCATCTGAGAGAAATTTGCTTTGTTGGTATCTAATATAGGACTTGGTAACTTTCATTGATTGCTTTTGAGGTTCTGCCCCCGGGGAACGGGAAGAATCCATCACATATTATTAGTAAATAATATAATCAAGGCCAAAAATAGCTTTTTAATGACTAAATAGCGTTTTTTCATTGATAATTAATCTACTAGCAACTTTAAAAAGCTTTTCAAAATGAGCCGTTTAGTATTGATTCAGCTGCCTAGCATAGGCATTAGGAGTCAATTTTTAGCAATTTCCTTGATTTCCCAGACCTTCAGACCTTCAGACCTGCACCCACTTTTTCAATTGTTGAAAATACCCCCGTTTTTATACTCGAACAAGTATAAAAACGGGCCTTTTTTAGAAACCCGAAAAATACCTACCCAATAGACTTGAAAACTTGGCAAAACCAAGATTTGCTTATTTTCATTTAAATTTGGTCAATATTTATTCAAATGTTTACAACAAAAATCCATAATTACAACCTTACAACAAAATCAAACCTATTTGAAAGATAGATTTGGATTAGAGTCGTTGGTGCTATTTGGAAGCTATGCAAGAAATCAACAATTGGAAACAAGTGACTTAGATTTACTTTACCAAGTTCAAAATGGCAAAAGCATGCCTTTGATGCGGCTACAAAACTTAGAACAATATATAAGCAAATTGATATCTGGCAAGAAAATTGAACTTGTTTCTAAAAACCATGTAGAACCAATTATAGAATCCACCATTTTAAAAGAAGGAATAATTGTATTCTGATAAAAATATACTTCATTTGATGGAATTGAACACCAAGATTGTATCAGAAATTAGGAGCTGGCACTTTTGTGCCTATTCAAATATTGCAGGTAAAGTAACAAGCTTACTCCCTCTACAAAAAAGGGGAAGATTCCATACCATTGATGGTCTAAACGTAACAGCAAAAAGCTGGTAATGGCGGCAAAACTCAATATGCACAGTCCAAGTAGGAAAATCACTTTGTTTTTCCGTTCTAGATATATCTCTAATACGTTTAATAAGTTCAAGGCAATTAACAAGGGTACCAAACTCATCCATTTGAGATAATGGGCGGCTAAATCATTGAATTTACCCGCAACTAAATAAATGACTGTATCTGCCAATAAAAATTGCCCCACAGCCCAAACTAGAAACAATGCTCCCATTAAACGGTTGATTTTACGTTTAAACTGATGCCATTTTGCAGGACTTTCTTCATACATGACGGCCCCTTTGGGTAAAACAGCATTAAAAAAAGCCACCATAATGGTTCTAAAAGTCAAGATTAATTTATCACATAGCGAATAAGCACCTAATACAGCAGCTTGCCCTGTAGAGGAAATGGCAAATAGAAAAATTGACTGCTGCAAATAAACCGTCATATTATTACCCACCAAGAAGCTATTGATTTTAAAAAAATCCCTGCAGTGTTGCCAGGAAATGGTCACCCAGACAATTCTTTTGCCAACATATTCTCGAATCACTAAAAAACCAAAAAAAACCAGATTAGACGTCCCAATCAGAAAATTCACCCAAGCTCCTTGATCTGCTTGCTTAATACAGAACAAGATTAGACCCAAGGTTAATAGCTTGGCTAACACATTGTATAAATTATATTGGGTGGTGGCTTCCTTACCCACAAAATAGAAAATAGGATTGATTACTTCACCCAATACAATGGGCATGGCCAATAAAAAGTAATAGGCGTTTATACCATGCAACCCATACCAGCCAAGCATCCCGGCCAAAAGCAATAAAAACAACAGCACCCTAGATTGCATAATCACCCTAAAATGCCTTGACATTTCTAAAGGGTGCTCGCGCGATACCGCAATATCATTCACCCCTGTTTGCCCACTTCCCCAGGTTACAAGCACAGCAAGTAGCCAGGCAAAACTATTGGCCACCATGACTTTCCCAAATTC
Organism: Bacteroidota bacterium; assembly: GCA_947460595.1. Taxonomy (GTDB): domain Bacteria; phylum Bacteroidota; class Bacteroidia; order Chitinophagales; family Chitinophagaceae; genus Sediminibacterium. The sequence goes on from CANHGS010000004.1 coordinate 148,152, forward strand.
TTCTACCCCCACTATTCTAAAAATAAAGGGGAACATTAAAATATTTAGCAAAGAATTGGTGATCTGAATGAGCCCCAAATTGGCAAAATTCTTGACCATGATTTGGTGCGGCTTAAGACGGGTATGGATCTTTTTAATCAAACAACTAAGATTGCTTTACTACAATAAATTTTTTCAACAATAAAAATGCTCAAAAATCAATTCTTTAAAAATTTTCATTTTAAAAAATCAGTTTTCTAACCCTTATTTCTCCAACAAACAACTGGCATAAGCTACTAGCCCTTCTCCGCGTCCCACAAAACCCATCTTTTCAGTGGTGGTAGCTTTGATGGAAACATCGCGGTCTGTTAAGCCAAGAATACCCGCAATAGTTGCTTGCATTTGCGCCACATAAGGCTTTATTTTAGGGGCTTCCAGACAAAGCGTAGCATCAATATTGATGACATGATAACCCTCTGCGGCAATCAGCTCTGCCGTGCGTTTGAGCAGAATTTTACTATCAATATTTTTGAATTCTGAGGATGTATCCGGAAAATGAAAACCTATATCGCCCAAGCAGAGTGCACCCAGCAAGGCGTCACAAATAGCGTGTAATAATACATCTGCGTCACTATGACCCAGGGCTCCTTTGTGATAAGGAATTTGCACGCCGCCAATAAATAAATCTCGCCCTTCTACCAACTGATGAAAATCTACCCCTTGCCCAATCCTTAGTCCCATAATAGTTTTATTAAAGAAGCTCAAAGATAGGATTCTGATGCCTCATTAGGCAAAATCATCAAAGGCTGTAATGGATTTTACAAAACCCAATAATTTTTCTTGGAAAAGGGCTGCTGAAGGAAATAAAGTTTTCATGTCTTTACTAGACAATAACTGTACCTCATCTACCCTTTTTTGAGCTTCTTCAATAGTAGCTGTTTTGGGATAATGACCCAGATTCAGGTTTTTTGTCAATTGAACCTTAAGCCCTCTAGGTAGAAATTGGTAAAAAGGGGTCATCCAATGCGGCTCAATAGGAAAGTACTTATTGGGGGTTTGAATATAATAATGACTTCCAATTCTTAATACTTCGGAGGCCATTTTTTGTTGGTTTTTCCAAGTAAACAGGTGTTCAATCACGGAGTTAGAGAAAACAATATCAAAGGATTTGTCTTGAAACTGAAATAGGTTGCAAGCGTCTCCGGCTACGCTGCTTAGATTGGGGTGCTCCACTTGTTCCGTGCCCAAATTCACCAGTGTGATTTTGACTTGCGGATATAGCTGGAAAAAATTCATTTTCTGCCAATAGTCCTGTGTGCCCCCAATATCTAGTATGGATATTTCACCCCCATTCAAATAATGGTTGTTGATGAAATTTTTAAAATGCTCAAATCGCTTGACCCTGAATTGGTGGTTATAGGATACCTGGTTAGATGGATCAAAAAGTGCTTTCATTTTAACTACTACATCGCTTAAAAGAGCTGCAAATTCGGGTATTTAGTTTAAATAATCCAGTTATCCTTAATATTCCTCCCCACTTAAGTGGAATATCAGACCCAGTCTAACGGTATTGGATAGCGGGTTACGTGTAACACCACTGCCTGATGGAACCAGATAAGAGATATTTACGCCAAAGCTATTGGCATTGAATCCGGCACCTACAGAAAAGTATTTTCGATTGCCACGGCTCTTGTCTTCATAGAAATAGCCTCCGCGGAAAAAGAACTGGTCATTATAGGCATACTCCATTCCTAGAGAAGCCTGAAAGCTACTGGTAATGCTGCTTCCATCGCTAAAAGACTTCATCCAGCTAGACATGACACCCATGCTTCTATATTCCGATAAATTGGCGGAATCTGTTCCATATACACCTGTTGCTTTGGGTGCAATGGGTACCAATAATTTATTCAGGTCTAAACCAAAACTGATTTTGTTATTTTCATCAATGGCTTTTACATAGGCCAAACCCAAGCCCATATTGGCAGGGATAAAGTCTTTGTTTTTGGCATCATTGGTATAGCCAATTTTGCCACCTAGATTGGTTAATGAAATACCCCAGTTGAGTCCTGATCCTTCTTCATTTATGCCATGGTAATAAAGGCCCAAATCAGCAGCTACGGTATTGCCCGCTTTGTAAACAACCCCTGTTCCAACATCGCCGGTTACTAACCTAGAGTTGATATAACGCAATGCCCCACCAATACTTAATTTGTCTGATAATTTTCTAGAATAACCAAAGTCCAAAGCAAATTCACTGGGCTTAACGGAGTTGAGAATATTACCAGAATTATCCGTTAACTGAATATTACCCAAACTAAAAAAGCGCATGCTGCTGCTAATGGCAGAAGCCTCGTCCAGCTTGTAATAGCCGGCGGCTGATGCCAAATACACATCGTTCAAACCAAGATCTTTTAACCAGGGTGTGTAGTTGATGGCAATGGATGATTTCTTGGGTGTAAATGGAATTTTTGCCAAGTTCCAAAAAGCAGCGTTAGCGTCTGGCATAGTAGCGATTGACAGGTCTCCCATTCCACCTGCGCGTGCATCAGGCGAGATGCGTAAAAACGGTACCGCGGTACTAACTATATTAATGGAGTCGGTTTGTGCGTGTAGCCTAGGGCTCAGAAAGCTAAGGCTAAGAGCTAATGCCAATAAGGATTGTAGTTTTCCTTTCATAAAATGAAGGTTTAATCTCAGGGGTTTTACCCAAAAAAATAATAAAAAATAGCGTAGAGATTATACCATTCAACTGATTTAGAATAGAATCATTTGACCTGCGGATTGGAATTTGTTCTCACCTAGGGAAATGATTACTTGGTAAATATAGATAGCTTTTTTGAGTTTTTGACCATTTTCATTGGTTCCGTCCCACTGAATCTCACAATTTCTGGTGCCAGCGGTAAAAACCGTTTTCCGAATGGTCTTCACCAACTGTCCATTGGTTGTAAAAATTCCCACTTCCACTGGCAGGTCTGTATTGGGTTGATTGTGTTCAAAACTGATAGTTGTTTTGTCAGTAAATGGGTTGGGATAATTCATCAGTTTTTGAATCACCGCTTTCTCCTGTTTGGCTACTTCAAAATCTAGGAGGGTTTGGCTAGAATTATTGGCCAGGTCCCAGGCTTTTAGGCGAATCTGGTGTTTGCCGGGAGACATGGTGGGCAACTGATAGCGTACTGTTCCTCGCTGATAATTATCCAATTGAGAACTATAATACCCATTCAAAACCAATACATTACGTTCATTTCCGTCAATGACTGCGGTAATATCGTGACCAATGCCTGCTCCAGAAACATTGATCCCAGAACTATCTACTAGATCCATCAGGAGAACGGGATTTTCATGGGTCAGCCCCCCGTTTTTAAAGGTGGTATCATTGAGCCAGGCCTTGATTTCAGGACCACGGTTATCCGATAAAGCGGGAGCCAGACCGGCAATAATATAATTGGTATCGGCCCCGGCCGCATCCCTTTTGCCATCGGTGGCATAAAAGCTAAATCGTCCCTTGCCGGGTTGGTAATTGATGTCTTTGGGCAGGATCAAATTAAATTGAAAGAGGCCATTTTTTACCGTGGCCCTCCCCTTGTATAAAATGCTGTTCTGCACTTGAAAACTGGTAACGGGGCTAGCCACATCGTTGCCCAAGGTTTTTACGGACTGGGCTTTGTCATATAAAATGGTTTCTACCTCACCCTGAAAATTGGTTAAAGTTACACCAGTGCCGTCGGTAATTCTTCCACTTACCTGGTATTTTCCCAAAGCTTGCAAACTGTCTTTTACTGTTGGTGCCTGACCATTAATGCTGGTGAGTTGCACTTGATTTTGGGGGAAAGCTAGTCGCATAGCGGGGTCTCCCAACAAAGTGAATTTTCTATTATTAAACACGTCTCCAAAAGACTGGTAGGTTTCATTTTTGGCAGCCATTACCGCTTCTCCCAATGTGAGGTATTGCCCGCTGGGCGATGGTTTCAGAGCAATCCGCAAATAATTATCGTTCATGATCCTGTTGCTATAGGCAAAGACCACGCGCGTAGTTGTCATCAGGGCGATGGCCCCATTGGCATTATCTAATAAGAGCGAAGAACCCAAGGATTGTTTGCTTGGATCATCATAAGGCGCAAAGTCACAACTGGCTGTAATAAACAGCGGCAGTTTGTCTGGATTATTAAAGCGCTTGACTTCTGTAGCACTGATCACCGCTTCTTCTGCAAGACGCAAATAATTGCCGTGGCCGCTATAATTGACAATGAGTTTTCCGTTAAAAACCGCATTCACAATGGCTTCATTCACAGCTGGATACCTACCTCCCCCATTGCTACTCACCAAGGGATACGCGTCTAGATAAATCTTCTCTTGATTGAACCTACTATTGGTATTGTTCACTGCTACATTCAAAGATTCCGCATCCGAGAGGTGCAGGTTGCCATCTTTATCGTCTGCAATAAAGACCGCTTGGTTGCGCCATCCACCCATGCTGGCTGGATCATGATAATGGATAATCTTGTCTACCATGGTGGCGGCTTCCGCGGGGTTACGCGCGGGAATTCTACCTATGCCAATATCTAGCAACCCCGCGGGCGCCACAAAATTAATATCGTCAGTGTTGTCTAATAGTCCAAAAAAGTCATCACTGGTATGCGAAATCAGCGGGTCAAATGATTGCACTGTTTGGTAAGTAGGAACCAAATTGATATTCCCTGCTATGCGATTTTTATAGTCATAGGTTCCGTTCCCAAAAAGTAATAAAAACCGGGGTTTACTTGAAGTGGATGCCGCTTTATCAAAATACATTTTTACAAAATCGCGAATAGCCGTTGGGTCTGGATTGCCACTGGCAAATTCTTGGTAAATCTGATCCGTGGTAGCTACCACAGATTTGTATCCGTCTTGTTGTTCGTGAAATATGGCTAGTCGTTTTGCTTCTGCTAATAAACTTCTGTGCGTAATAATCAAAAGGTCTGCAGCCTGCGCCTGGTGCAGGTTTTGATTATTGACCTTACCCAATAGAATGGGGCTTGAGAGATTGGTTTTATCAAAAGCTACAAACTCTCTTAAACTATTGGCTACTTGTGAAAAGCTAAGTTCGGTGCCACTCAGAACGCTGTTCATTTTTTGTGGTTGCGGGGGCTGGGTAATGTCCCAAACTTGGGTATTATTATTAGCCCCCGCAATGAGGAACTGAGCCACGGATCCGCTGTTCACCGTTTCCCAGTCCCTAAAAAAGAGGGGGATGTTGGGGAGCATGCTTAGCTTGCTGCGGCCGTGCATTTCAAACCAATTTAACCAGCCTACTGCTCCGGCCGCAGCGGGCTGAAACTGCAATCCAAGACTAATCCCCGTCTGAGCGCTAGTGACGCTTTGTTGGAGGCTCCCCTCCGTGGCTGTTGCGTCTAAAAAATAGCCACTAACAGCTGCTATATTTACTTGATTAAGTGCCTGCCCGTTGAGCTGCAGGTTAAACTTACTAGCTGCGCCAATGGACCTGCCCGCCAGTTTTACATTTACTTGAACCGGGCTGGTCAAAATTCTATTGGGCCAGTCAACGCTAAAAGCCTTGCTGCTGGCCGAGCTGCTAAACTCCTCTCCCAACCATTCTTTGCCACTGGCCAGCAGGTTCACCAGGTCTTTTTCGTAGAAATAGCGTTCCTGATAACTATTCACTTGCACGGTGGCCTGTGTTGGAGCCGTAGGACTCTGAATCCTTTTGCCAACACCTCCAATGCTAATATAGTAGTAAGCGGTATCTGAATAGAGGTTTTTCAAATGGATAAAGCCCTTGTTCAAACTGTCTTTGACCCATTGGTGGGGGCCGGGGGCATAGAACATTAAAAAATCGTTCCCACTAAAAACCCCGTCGGCTCCGTCTTCTATCAAAATGGCATTTTCAGCCAAGTCATCGGTTCTTGGTGCGGCATTCCCCTCGGGTAGCATGGCTCCTCCGTTTCCATAAATTCGAATAGCTGATGAAGCAATGGCTCCCGAACCAAGCCCCATGCCGCTCAAAGTATTGGCGTCAATTTTATAAACACCCTCCTTAGTTACCCCAATCTTGGCCCAATTTCCGGTGGCCAACACCGAATTGGGGGCATAAAGCCGCTGGGAAAAGCCATCGGCACAGCCAAATAAACCCATGACTAGCAAGCAGATGGCCAAGAGATGACCCCCATTTGGGATATTTTGTTGCTTGTTTTTCAAGGTTGGACCACTAGTTCTGCTGCGTTAAAAACTAAATTATTTTCAAAACTACTCTATAAGCAGATACGTTAATACTAGGTTTTGGCGTTATAGGGGCTAAAATTAGGTTTTTGCTAACAGATAGTGAGAAGTTGATTTTTAGTTCATTAAGGGAAATCTTATATATTCGCATAGACTTAAATTAGAAAAATCTGATTAAACTCTACTTCAAATTCAATCTACTAACATGCAGTTATTGAAAACAACCAGGAATTTGGTTTGGCTACTGGCCGTTGCCGGATCATTTAGTGCCTGTGGTATTCTTGGAAAAAAATCAGAAAAGTCTACAGCTACTGGCTGGAATTACAATGACAAAAACCAAGGTAATTTCAACGTGGTAAAACCTAAGGATATTACAACCGCACCCGGTTTGGTCTTTGTTCAGGGTGGTACCTTTACCATGGGTGCTACGCAAGAAGACGTGATGGGAGGCTGGAACAATATCTCTAGAAGGGTTACTGTTGCTTCTTTCTTTATTGATAAAACAGAAGTTGCCAACGTGCACTATCGTGAGTATTTGTATTGGTTAGAAAATGTATTTGGACAAGCCGGTATGGATTCTGTGGTGGAACAAGCCAAACCAGACACCCTTGTTTGGAGAAGCGAATTGGCGTTTAACGAGCCTTATGTAGAATATTATTTCCGTCACCCTTCTTACAACTACTATCCTGTAGTGGGAGTAAGTTGGAAACAAGCTACGGATTATTGTATCTGGCGTACAGACCGTGTAAACGAACTGGCCTTGATGAATAAGGGTTTTCTGGATAAAAAAACTCAGATCAAACGTGAATTGAATGGTGCGGGTCAGGACAACTTCAATACCAAGGCTTATATCTTGGGTGAGTACCAAGCTACTCCAGGTAAAGAAGCTAGTTCAAAGAAAAATCCATTGAAAGACGCACAGGGCAGACCAAGGACCACCGTGAAGATGGAAGACGGAATTTTCCGCCCAGACTATCGCCTTCCAACAGAAGCAGAATGGGAATATGCCGCCTATGGTTATATGATGGAGAATCCACAAAGAAAGAAGAGCAGCAAACAACGTGGCGAAGAAGTGGTTGCCAACAAACAAGTTTATGCTTGGAAAAATGAAGGTTTTGACAACTTACGCTATACCAAAAAATCATCTTTCCAAGGAGCTTTCTTAGCCAACTTTAAACGTGGCTCTGGAGATAATATGGGAGTTGCCGGTGGCTTGAACGATAATGCCGCTATTCCTGCAGAAGTAAGTGCTTTTATGCCAAATGGTTTTGGTGTATACAATATGAGTGGTAACGTGAGTGAGTGGGTAGCCGATGTATACAGACCTTTGAATACCTTGGATGGTGATGACTTCAATATCTATCGTGGTAACGAATTCAAGCAAGTAGACAAAAGCTTGGGCGAGGGTAACTTGCGCGATGACAAGGGTAGGATTAAAATGATTGCAGAATCAGATTCTGCACTAAAGAATAGAAGGAATTACAATCGCTCTTATGCCATTAATTACAACGATGGTGATACCGTGAGCGGTGTTTCTTATGGTTACGGTGTTACTACCATGATCTCTGATAGGTCAAGGGTGTACAAAGGTGGTTCTTGGGACGATAGGCCTTATTGGCTAAGCCCTGGCACACGCCGTTACTTAGAAGAAGAACAAAGCACTAGGGATTTGGGATTCCGTTGCGCCATGACACATTTTGGTGCAGGAGAAAGCACGTCTACCAAAGCGCAGACTGGCTATTTTATTCCAACCCGCAGAAATAAGCGTTAAGGAAAAGGAAACATACAGCGTAGAAAGAGCCATCCAATTTGGGTGGCTTTTTTTATGGGGGTTCCCCTCTGAATACTTTAATTTTGAATCAAACAATTCTCGTGCAAATACCTGAACTCTACCAACTATATCTACAACACCCATCCATTCAAACGGATACCAGAAAATTACAAAAGGGCGATATCTATTGGGCATTAAAAGGACCTAATTTCAATGGCAATTTGTTTGCAGAAAAAGCTTTGGAAATGGGCGCCGCTTACGCCGTGGCAGACGAACCGGTAGCCCCTAAAGCAGTTCACCAAACAACTCATGAAACCACACATAAGGCCAAATACGAAGCCCCTCACAACCGGATCATTCTTGTTGATGATTGCTTGATCGCCTTGCAAGCATTAGCCAAATACCACCGCGAGCAATTTGATATTCCATTTATTGCCATTACGGGCAGCAATGGTAAAACCACTACCAAAGAATTAGTAGCAACGGTATTAGCCAGTCATTTTATAACAGCCACCACAGAAGGCAATTTGAACAACCATATTGGGGTGCCCCTCACTTTGCTAAAAATCAAACAGGGCACAGAGATTGCCGTGATAGAAATGGGCGCCAATCACCAACAAGAGATTGCAGGTTACTGCACTTACACGGAACCTACGCATGGCATTATCACCAACTGCGGCAAAGCGCATCTGGAAGGATTTGGGGGCGTAGAAGGCATTAGAAAGGGAAAGGGTGAGCTCTATGATTATTTGCGCGTTCATGACGGCAAGGTATTGCGCTACGCCGATTATGACTATCTACAGGAGATGAGCCAGGGCATTGCAAAAACCTTTGACTATGGACAAAGTTCTGGTGATGTTCAAGGACAAATCATAAGTCAAGAATTTGATCAAGAACAAATCTTTATTAAAGAACCTGTACTTGATTCCAATACCCTCAGTACCCCCCAAACCCACTCACCCAAAACTAGCACCCCATTTTTAAAAGTCAACATCACCAAGGGCTTTGCAACACCCACTGCCATTCACACCCAATTGGTAGGCGACTATAATTTACCCAATGTGCTTTGCGCAGTTGCAATTGGTGTTTATTTTAAAGTACCAGAAGCCAAAATTATTGCAGCCATTGAAAACTATGCGCCTTCTAATAGCCGATCGCAATTAATGCAATTGGGAAGCAATCAAATTATCTTGGATGCCTATAATGCCAATCCAAGTTCTATGAAATTGGCCATTGAAAATTTTGCACGGCTTTCCGTTACTGGCAAAGTGTTGATGCTAGGTGGCATGATGGAATTAGGAGAAGAAAGTATTGCCGAGCACGAGGCCATTACGGCACTCATTGATCAACATCATTGGGATCATGTTGTTTTAGTGGGTGGCGATTTTTCAAAAATCAAACACCACTATTTGTATTTCTCAGATTCTCTTGCAGCTAAAGCATGGTTCCTTGCGCAAGAATTTAATAATGCTTATCTGCTTGTCAAGGGATCAAGAAGTATGCAGATGGAAAAAATAATTCAACCCTAAAATAATTCAACGCTACAATATTTTAATCCAAAAAAAAACAACCCTAAAATAATTCAACTCGAAAGATTTCTCATGGAAGATATCAAAGCCTTATTCCCGCAGTTTGAACCAGCGTTAATGAATGAGATTATCGCCAACGGCGTCATAAAAATCATCCCAGCAGGGGAAGTGTTGATGCGCACTGGCCAGTTTATCAAGAGTACCATGCTCATCCTAGAGGGTAATGTAAAAGTCTTTCGCGAGAATGAAGACGGTGGAGAATTTTTAATGTACTTTTTACAACCAGGAGAAGCCTGTGCTATCAGCATTATTTGTGCTGCTAAAACAGAAGCCAGTAGGGTCATGGCCAAGACCACAGAAGAGACTACCGTTTTGATGATCCCTTTGCAACTCCTAGACCGGTGGATGTTGGACTATACATCTTGGTATCATTTTGTATTATCAACTTATCGAAATCGTTTTGACGAATTATTGACCCTAATTGACCAAGTGGCTTTCCGCAATATGGACGAGCGCTTGCTCTCCTACCTTGAGCGCCACGCCAAAGTGCACAATAGTTCCATTGTCTCCCTTTCTCACCAACAAATCGCCGATGAACTCAATTCTTCCCGCGAAGTAATTTCTCGTTTGCTAAAAAAAATGGAGCAGCGCCACATGGTCATCCTGCATCGCAATGCGGTGGAATTGATTTAATGCTTTACATTTTCTTTTTCTGAAAATACTTTAGCCCCAAAATAAATAATATAATACTGAAAGTAATGACCACTTTCAGTATTGTGGAAAGTTTGCTTTCATCTATGAAAATTAATCTTACATAGAGAATCAATGCAATAAGGTATCCTATTTTCATATCCTTATTATTAACCATGAATACAAGCAATACCCATAATTCCAGTAGTGAATGCCGCAATAATTGCGCAAGAGACACATCCAACTCCTCCTAATATTCCCATTATATTTACAAATGTCCCAGCGTCAGATCCAAAGAAATTTTTCATACAACCCCACCAGCCACCATATTTTCCAGACACAGCAATACTAATATCTTGAGTATTGGGGTCAATTCTGGTAATTAAATCAAGACCTAGCTCTTCATTGCCACCAACAATATAATTATAAAATTCTGAAGAATTTGTATTGTATGGGATTATTACAGATTCCAACTCGAAACCATCATTTAGTAGAAAATGATAAGAAACCGCATTTGCAGTATCAAGATTTGCTATTTGAAAACTAGATTCAACAGAATAAGTCTTATAATTTGTTTGCTTTAGAGCCAATGCTTTTAAAAGCGATTTAGAATTAGTTTTTTCTTTTTTTATTTCCTTAATTTTTTTTGTGTCAAATTGAATATTTAATTGACTGATTACCGTTTCTGCCTTTTGTATTAATTCTGATTTGGCTTCAGAAGTATTTATTTGAGATTGATTTTTGACACAACTAATAAATGGCAGCGCAATAATAAAAACTGTAAATAACCTTTTCATGATTTTTAAATTTATTTACATCAGCTTAAGACTAATTTTATCTTCATTTATTTATATAGACTTAATCTAAAACCAATGTGTTATTAAAAAATTAACCTGTCTTACGCCATGGCTTTAATGTTCAGCGGTTTTTTAAATTGCTTATACTGCAATTTGGTTTTAAAGAAAAGTAAATTCATTTTTATAACTTAGGCCTACAGTAAAAAATGAATTAATCCTACTTCTTAGAATAAAAGTATTCAACTGATTATAAAAACCAAATCTAAAAACACCTTTTCTTACCCCGCTAAAACACCTTTTTATTTAAAACTGTAGTTATTGAAATGTTTTATTTAATATAAAATGAATTGATTTTAAAACTTTGCATTCTAAAATTGCACTTAGTTTTTGGACTTTTGAAAAAGGGCTTTTTTTATACTATATCGAGTATAAATTCAGCCTTTGATTTTCTTTGAGATTTTTTAAGACTTTTGAAAGCTAGGAATCATTTTACTTTATTTAAAAATCTGTTAGAATTTTTTATTCAAATCTCAAAATTTACAAGAGGCTGTTTTTATACTATATCGAGTATAAAAATGGAGGTATTTTAAAATGAGTTTATCAGTAGAGTCCCCAATTGCAAAAAAGTAAAATGCTACATAAAATAGATTATCAGCAAATCTCAAGTTTAAAAAGGGCCCTTTTTTATACTATATCGAGTATAAAAATGGAGGTATTTTAAAAATCCAAAAATCAATACCACCAGCCGGAGAATGATTTAATCAAATTTCACTAAAACCCTTCTTCAGCGTTTTTCAATGATGGGGAGATTTGAAATGAGGCTCTTTATGAATGGGGGATGTAACTTTTGTCACTGATCAAGATTGGCACTGTTCTGATATTTGTAAAAATTATCAGTATGAGTATTTTCAGCAGTTTATTTGGAATGGGTGTAAAAACCGAAGATTTGAAATCAATGGTACAGAATGGAGCTTTGATTATTGATGTACGGAGCCCAGAAGAATTTAGGTCGGGTCATATTCCCCAGTCTCAGAATATTCCTTTGCAGCAATTGGAACAAAAAATTGCAGGTATTAAAGAGAAGAACAAAACGGTGATTGCGGTTTGCCAAAGCGGCGCCAGAAGCGGCATAGCTACTACCATCTTAAAAAAAGCTGGTGTAGAGGTTGTGAATGGCGGCGGCTGGAGCTCTTTGCAAAATAAATTGAGCTAATCATGTCATGGATTAAAAAGCTAGATTGGGTATTTCTGATCCGCTTCCTAATGGGACTACCATTTTTATACATGGCTTATGTCTTTGATGACTGGCTTCCGGCTATGTTTGGAGTTGCTATCATCGCCACAGGCATTGTTGCGGCTTTTACCAAAACGGGCTGTGGTTATGCCGGAGGTTGTTCACACAACCCGCAATGAGTGTATGTTTGGTAATTTGTATATGATTCGCAAAGATGCAGCATTCGCAAATCTCTCATAACCCGCAGGTGGAAACTAATGATTAACTTGCGGCTGGACTAAACCCATTTTCATGCCTCAGCAGGAAACAAAAACCCCTTTTTATCTCTGGTCCGTATTTAATAATAGATGCCCCCGATGCAGGGAAGGCAAATTGTTCGTAAATAATAGCAGTTTTAATCTCAAGAAGAATATACTCATGCATGAGCATTGTGCTTCATGCGGACAACCTACTGAAATTGAAGTTGGCTTCTATTATGGCACGGGCTATGTGAGCTATGCCCTTTCTGTAGCCTTTACAGTAAGCACATTTGTAGCTTGGAAAGTATTGATAGGAATGAGCTTTGACATTGACGATAATCGAATGTTTTATTGGTTGGGTGCCAACATTCTATTGCTTGCCATTACACAGCCTCTACAAATGCGTTTATCCAGAAGTGTTTGGTTAAGTTGGTTTGTGAGTTATGAAAAAGATTGGAAGAACAAGCCCATTCCAAACCACGAGAGGATAATCAAAGAATAACTAATCAAATAGTATCATGCCATATTTGTTTTAAGAAATATAAGTTTTATTGATTTAACTATTTTTTTGATCTACGTATTTTTTGATCTACGTATTTTTTGATCCGCCCAATTCTATCTGAACAATTTTTTATAAAAAAAGACCCCAACAATGTTGAGGCCCTTTTTTTGGAATAATTAACACTATCCCCCCGGTCAGTGTAATAACAAATATTATTGGTTGATAAACCTTGTCCAACCTTTCCACCAGAATGCATCTACACCAGCTGCATCACAAGCACCACGGAAAGTAACAGCACGCAGACCTTGTAATTTGGTATCGGTAAAGCTAGCACCTACCAAGATAGGTTGGTAACCATTAGAACCACCAAAAGGCAAGAAGTCAGGAGCAGAATAGTTAAATGGAGCAATCATTTTTGCATCTGCTACTGCAGGCAAAACAGTATTTGACATATAAGACACACCATAGAAAGCTTTCACAGAATCAACTGTCCATTTGCTGGTGTTTGCTGCTGAAGCAATAAAGTTAAATGATGTTACATCTGTTCCTGTTAAAGGTACGCAACCCGCAATGGTATTGTTCTTGAACCTAGTTGTACTGTCTGTTACGTTTAATTCCATCACACGTCCATTTCTAGAGTCAATCAACAAACCTGAAGGCCAACCTAAGAAGATGGAGTTAAAGATTGAGATGCCAGAATTACGGCGAATCTGTGCAGCAGTCAAATAAAGACTATTACCATTATTAGCCAAAGTAGCACGTGGTCCAATTACAGTCATATTGCTAAATACCGCTTTAGTCTGTGGATTATTGATTGAACCACTTGCATCGTTATCACTTTCAAAAGCCTCACTCCTAGAGATATCTGCAATGGTAGAATCGCGCAAAGCAATACCAAATTGTACTTTACCGCTATAACCATTATCAGTATCAAAGTCATCATCCTGTGTTTTATATGTAATCAAGTGACTGCAGTTTACAGTACCACCAAACCACTCAAAGGCATCATCTTTTGCATAAGTAACTTGTACATAATCAATAACAGTTCCGCTACCTACAGCAGCCATTGTCAAACTATTGATTTCTTTATCTGGTTGATACGCGTATCCTGCATATTCAATTCTCACATAACGTAAGATTCCAGAGTTATCAGCATCGTTTGGAGTAGCTCCACCACCTGCAATACCATCGCCAAAGCTATTATCAATACCACCTTCTACTTGGTAAGTTCCAGCACCACCACCAGTACCTGTGAAAGTTGTGTTGATACTTGCTTTACCGCAAAGTACTATACCACCCCAGTCTCCAGAACGTGGAACAGGTGAATTAGAAGTAAATACAATGGGGTTTTCTTGAGTACCATCGGCAATCAATTTTGAACCTCTGGTAATAACCAAAGCAGCCACGTTTGCACCAATATAATCACCCTTTACAGTAACACCAGGTTGAATGGTCATCTTGGAGTTATTCACCATATACACAATACCGCTTAATACATAAGTATTACCTACTACCAAAGTGGTATCCTTGTCAATTCTACCCTTCAGGATAATAGTTTGACCAGTTGGATTGGTAGTTGGAGGAGTCACAACTGTAGTTGTGCCACCATCCATTTCAATTTTCCTACAGCTGGTAATCATTAATCCTGCCAGAGCAGCTACCAGTACAATTGATTGTTTCATTATTGGTTGATTTAACTTTTATATTGATTGATTATAAACTATATCCAAAAGTGACACTAATGGTTGTTCCATATTGACGGCTTAAACGATATGGATCTTTTGCATGATCAAGTGCTGTATTGCCATCAGGATTCTGGTAGAAATACAAGGTTTGATTTAAAATGTCTTGTACATTCAAACGGAACTCTGCTTTTTTGTTGGCCAATTTTTTGGTTAACTGAAAGTCAAAAACAGGTCTTGAAGATTCGTAAATATCTGGTTGATCCTGGCTACCTACAAAAGTTACACGCTTACCAATTTGGTTGTACAAGAAGGTAGCAGTTAATCCTGCTTTTTCAAGATCATACATCAATGACATATTGATCAGGTAAGGTGATTGACCTTGTAATGGTCTATCCAAAGCCAAATTGGCATCTTGTACTCGGCTATAGATATAAGAACCATTTGCTTGGAAGGTGAAATTTTTCAAAGCATTTGAAAAGTCTAGTTTTTTTCTAAATTCTAATTCCAAACCATACGCATCGGCACTTTCAGGATTGGCAAAATTGAACACAGATGACCCACCCGCACCAAAATTGTAAATCATTTCAATAGGGTTCTGGAAATGCTTGTAGAAAACACCTGCAGTAAATACTTCACCTGCTTTAGGATACAATTCATACCTCAAATCCAAATTGGTAATCTTAGTTCTCTGCAAGGTTGGTAATCCTTGTACTGCAGCATTCAATTCAAAATCATAGTATTGAAAAGTAGACAACTCTCTAAACTCAGGTCTTACTACTGTTTGAGATGCAGACAAACGTAGGTTGGTTTGTTGATTCAATTTAAAAGTAGCATTCAACCCTGGTAAGAAATCCCTTACTTGGGTATAATTATACCTAGGGTCGGTTGTTTTAACAGATCCTACTAGTTGATCATAATCTTCCATTCTCACACCCCAGATCACACGCAGGTCCTGACCAAATTGGTTGTCAAATTGAACATAAGCTGCATTCAAAATAGTATTTGCCATGTAGCGATATAGATTACCCTTAATGGCATCAAAAGCTAATAAAGTACTAGTGGTTGAACCATCGCCAAAGTTAGAAGGCTGGAATACAGTGGCTGGTCCTTGTAAACGAAGCGCAGCATTATCTCTTGGCAAATAGATAGAGAATGGTTTTGCGTCAAACAAGCGATCTTTCACTTGCAACATATAACCACCCTTTACAGTTTGATTAAATCCTAATGCTTTAAAAGTATAGGCCAAATCAACACCACCTGAATAAATATAATCGCTTAGGTTTTGATAAAAACGGTTACCACTTTTTTGTGACAATACGTTAGACATGAGCAATGTGTATGGATTGCTAGCTGCTGAATTGTTTTTTAAGTAATACAACCTACGTTGATCAGGAATATAGCCATCTAACAAAGTGAATGAACCATTCCATTTCAGCTTTAATTTGTTGGGCAAAATATTGTGCTCACCACTGATTTGGTTATTCCAAAATGTGTTTTGTTTAAATGCTAATTCATAACCCCTTGTGCTATCTAATAAAGTATTACCATTACCTTCTACACCTGTTCTTAAAGTAGTGTAGTCAGTAGCATTGATATTGAATAAGGTCTTGAAAGAAACTTTGTTATTGTTATCAAACTGGTAAGCCAAGTTACCCAAGGCTCCCCATAGAATATCGGTACTATACCTATCATCATGGAATGAAAAGTCTGGGGTATAGGTTCCATTACCAATAAAGTTGAATCCGCTATTGGTTCCTTTTAAAAGCTTGGCTGATTTATTATAAGTTAGACCAAAAATACCTCCCAATTTACCAGACTTACCAGTGTTCTTGGTAAATCCACCACTCATTTGCATTTGGCCATTAAATCGGCTCAAACCATTGTCAGCGTAAGTATCCCAATTGTTTCCAAATTGCTTACCCATCGCTGTTTTTTCGCCACTACTCAAGGCATCAAAAGCA
Source organism: Bacteroidota bacterium (assembly GCA_947460595.1). Lineage (GTDB taxonomy): Bacteria > Bacteroidota > Bacteroidia > Chitinophagales > Chitinophagaceae > Sediminibacterium. The sequence continues at coordinate 164,755 of CANHGS010000004.1, forward strand.
CTTTTAGTGGTATAAGAACCAGGCAATGACCTAGTTCCATCATCAATCCCCAACCAATCTGTTTTACCACCTTTGTACATGTGAAAATCTGTACTAACGGTTTGTACGTTTAAGCCAGTACCCACTTGCAGATTGAAAAAATTCTTAGAAGGAATATCCCTAGTATTTACTTGAATCAATCCACCCGCCCATTCACCTGGTAGTTCTGGAACAAATGCTTTGTTGATAATGATATTATCAATCATATTGGAAGGAATCAAATCAAAAGAGAAGGCCTTTCTATCAGGCTCTGTACTTCCTAATTGAATCCCATTCAACATAGCCAAATTGTATCTTTCAGCTAATCCGCGAACAATCAAGAATTTACCTTCTTGAATACTTGCACCTGGTGTACGCTTCAAAACCTCACCGGTATTTTTATCTGGAGATCTTCTAATGGCTTCAGCAGAAATCACGGAAGCTACGGTATTGGTATTTTTTTGATAAGAGATCAAAGCATTTACGGTTTCGCCTTTGGCAGAACCACCCCTTGCTGAGCTTTTTACGGTTACGGCTTCTAGTTCTTTACCTGCTTCCGCCATCAAAACGTTGACAAATTCTTCGCCACCTGCTTTTGCTACGGTAATATCATTAACCGTTTTATCCTTGTAACCTATATAAGATAAAACAATATTAATTTTTTTGCCTGCATCAATGGATATGGAAAATCGGCCTTCCACATCTGATTTTGTGGCGCCATTGATATCTCCTGAAATTTTAATGGTAACACCTGCCAAACCTTCATTCCTAGAATTGGTAACCTTACCTGAAACCTTGGATTTTTGAGCAAATCCCGTTAACGCTGCAAAAAGAAAAAATACTACTGCTACAAATTGCTTCACTGGGTGATAATTTAATGCGGCAAAACTAGCAGCGGTATGTTAAGGAATTGTTACGCCAATGTTACCGAAGCATGAATTATGTGAAATGAAATAACACTATATTTATTCAGATTTTGAATATATATGGACACTCATTTACACCACGATCACGTAGAAAAACACTTAAAAAGTTCTGAAACCATCACGGATATTGTCATTGGTATGTCAGATGGTCTTACCGTTCCCTTTGCCCTAGCTGCAGGTCTAAGTGGCGCGGTAAAAGACGTTCACTTGATTGTCATTGCAGGGATTGCTGAAATAGCTGCTGGTTCCATCGCCATGGGCTTAGGGGGCTATTTGGCTGGAAAAACCGAACAGGAGCACTATGCTAGTGAGTTAAAAAGGGAATATGACGAGATTGAAGAGCTGCCCCATGTAGAAAGAGAAGAGGTTCGTGTGTTTTTTGAAGGATTGGGCTTGAGTAGACATTTACAAGAAGAAGCCACAGAGGAATTGATCAAGGATAAAGACCGTTGGGCCGATTTTATGATGAAGTATGAATTAGGTTTGGAAGAGCCCGACCCCAAACGTGCTCGTAAAAGTGCTTTTAATATTGGCGCCTCCTATATTGTGGGTGGCATGATTCCACTAAGCCCTTACTTTTTTGTAGAAGATGGGATTACTGGTTTAAAATATTCTGCCATAGTAACCCTTGCTTGTTTGTTTGTATTTGGATTCTTCAAAAGCAAACTTACGGGTACTCCTCCTTTAAAAGGTGCGCTTAAAGTAGCCATCATTGGCGCTTTGGCCGCTGGATGTGCATTTGGCATAGCCAAGTTAATAGAAGGTTAATTGATGCTTAACAAAAGTTTGTTGAGGGGTAAAAACTGCCTAATTACCGATTGCGTAAGTAGACTATTGATGATTGCCCTACATTCGTCTCTAGTCTAATCTAATAACAAAGATGAAAAAAATTCTGACCGCATTCCTGAGTTTGGCGGTATTGGTAGCAATGGCTACTAAAGCCCCTGAAGCGCGCATTAAAAACAAAAAAAACGGTACTTTTCTAGTCTCCAACTATGAAAATGTGTTGGGCACTTCCATGGAAATAAAAGTGCTAACTAGTTCTGAAAAAAAAGCTGCACTTGCTGAAACGGTTGCCTTAAAAGAGATTACAAGACTGAGTAATATATTAAGCGGTTACGACAAGAATTCCGAATTTAGTAAATGGATGCAGACCAGCCATCAGGCCATTGCCGTTAGCAATGATTTGTTCCAGGTATTGTCTTTATATGATCAATGGCGCAACAAAACCAATGGCGCTTTAAATGCATCTGCAGAAGCCATTAACCAAGTATGGAAAACTGCAGCAGCCAATGCGGTTGTTCCAAATGAGATGGCACTACAAAGCGCTGTTGCCATTGCCAATCAAGCACATTGGAAATTAGATGCTGTTCACCAAACAGCTACTCACTTAAGCAATAGTCCTCTAAAATTCAACTCTTTTACCAAGAGCTATATTATTGAAGCTGCTGCTAATGCTGCCATGAAAGCGGCACAGGTGGAGGGTTTGATTTTAAATATTGGTGGCGATATGGTGATAAAGGGTAATGTTTCAGAAGCTATCAAAATCAGTAATCCAACATCTGATGCAGAGAATGCTGATCCTATGGCTACCATTCAAGTTAGTGTAGGAGCTATTGCCACTAGTGGTAATTACAGAAGAGGAGAAATGATTAATGGCCAATGGTATTCTCATATTGTGGATCCTAGAAACGGTCAACCTGCAAATGACATTTTGAGTGCTACTGTTGTTGCACCTAATGCAACAGATGCTGGTGCTTTGGCAACAGCCTTTAATGTTTTAACGCCCGCAGAATCAATGGCAGTTGCTGCTGGTTTGCCTGGTATAGAATATTTGATTTTAACCAGAGATGGGCAAAAATTTGAAAGCGCTCATTGGAAAGAATTGCTAATAGCTCCTGAAAAAAAAGAGCTTATTACTATAGAAAAGGAATGGAAAAATGAAGTGGTGATTAATTTAGAATTGATGCAACAAGCTGGTTTTGCCAAAAGACCATTTGCAGCTATTTGGGTAGAAGACGCTGAGAAAAAAACGGTGAAGACCATTGCACTTTGGTATAACAAACCAAGATGGGTCCCCGATATGCGTGAATGGTATAGGAAAAATGGCGAGAACATGAAAGCCAATTCCACTAGCTTTAGCTCTGTTACCAGTGCCACTAGATCTGCTGGAAAATATACTTTAAAATGGGATGGCAAAGACGATGCTGGCAATATTCTTCCTGCTGGAAATTATACCATTTATATGGAAGTAGTTAGGGAACATGGTGGATATGACTTGCTACACCAAGAGGTAGAATGCCAGAAAAAAGACCAGAATTTTACTTTGAAAGGCAATAGAGAAGTTAGCAGCGCTGTGATTGAATACAAGAAAAAATCATCTGACAATTAGTACCGTGAGCAATAACGTCCCTAAAAAAAATTCAACGGTTATTAAACTCAAAAGGAAATTTGCCGAAGCTTCTAGGTGGTTACATATTTATGTTTCCATGATCAGCTTTGCTATTGTATTGTTCTTTTCCGTTACCGGCATTACACTCAACCACCCCGACTATTTTGCAGGTGAAATGAAAGAGACCCATGAAAAGGGTCAAATGAACAAAGCCTGGGTAAATCTGACCGATACGGCAAAAATTGCCAAATTAGAAATGGTTGAACTCTTACGCAAGCAACATGGAATCAAAGCCCCAGTTACTGAATTTAGAATGGAAGAGCAGCAATGCGCTATCTCATTTAGAGGCCCAGGTTATGCAGCTGATGCATTTGTTAGCAGAGAAGATGGTAGTTATGAAATTACTTTATTAAAAGCTGGCGCGATAGGTGTTTTGAATGACCTGCATAAGGGTAGAGATTCAGGAGCTAAATGGGCCATACTAATTGATGTTTCGGCTGTTTTGATGATTGTTATTTCTTTGACGGGCATTATACTGTTATTGTATATCAAGCGTAAAAGAATTAGTGGCATTGCCTGGGCGTTGATTGGTCTAGTATTGTCTTTCTTGGTATACAAGCTCTGGGTTTAATTCAAAATTTCATAATAATATATGAAATTTTTGAAAATGTATTTGCAAGGATTAGGCTGAGGGGAGATTTTTTTAAATAATAGTTATCCATTCCAGATAATTATCCTTGTTGATAACAGAAAAATTTGCATCCGGATATGCTTTGGAAAATGCTACAGGTATCTTTGCTTGTGCATTTTTCCATTTACATTCCAAAGCTTGTAATTTTCCATTGTATAATTCCAGTAAGTCAATTTCTTGCCCATCATAAGTTCTCCAAAAAAAATATTGGGGTTGATAATTTCTGTAATTGTTATATTTTAAACGTTCACTTAAAAAATACTGTTCCCATAACTGACCTATATCGTTACGTTGTTCTAGTGAGCTAAAATTTCCAATTAATGCATTACGAATTCCATTGTCAAAAAAATACCATTTTTTACTCTTTGAAATTTCCTTTCTTAAATTATTACTATATCCTGATAATGGATATATTATAAATACTTTACTAAGTAAGTCTAGATACCTCTCCACTGTTCCTTTATTAATTTGAAGACTATTTGCCAATTCAACTGTACTTACTTGACTGCCCACTTGCCATGCTAGCATTTGTAGCAGTTTGAACAACACATCTGCTCCTTTTACTGTTTCCATTGTAAGCAAGTCTTTCAAAAGATAACTGCTTACCATTTGTTTAAGATAACGCTCCCGCTCTTGATGGTTTTGTAAATGCCATAACTCTGGGTAACTTCCATAAATCAATCGGTCTTCTAGATTTCTGAAAGTAGTTAAATAGTCTTCCGTTTCTGAAAGTTCTACTTGAGCTATCGGATACAGATGATACACAAGATTTCTTCCAACGAGCGGCTCTCCTGTTGTATACGCCAAATCAAAACTGCTGCTTCCAGTAGCAATAACAGTAATTCCCTTGACTGTATCAATCAATAGTTTCAGAATTTTACCAATTTCTGGAATTGCTTGGGCTTCATCAATGATAATAATTTTTTTACCAGCGGCTAAATGTTGATAATTTGCTACCGTTCTTTTTTGCAATAACTCAACTACCTGCATGTCTTCCCCTTGCAGCATTAGCGTAACATCAGCGTATTTTTGGGCAATTTTTTCAATAATAGTAGTCTTCCCTGTGCGTCTTGTACCGTAAAGCAAGACCACCTTTTGAACTCCTATTTGGGATTCAATCTGTTGTTGTATGATTCTTGAAATGTCCATATTTGTATTAATTAGGCTAGTTGACTGGCGTAATTTACATTAATTAGGTTATTTTGCCTAATAAATTTAGTAAAATTATTTGTGACTCAAACATTTAGAATCATCCCGGAATTTCCAATTAAAGTCTTATTTTATTCGAGAAAGCCTTTCAAGAAAATATTTTTTGTACAATAGTTTCACTTCTTCTTCTAAAAAAGAACCATCGATCATTTTCAATACTTGGTCTTGTTTTTTTAGAAATTGGTCAATGATGCGTAAAAATCTATTTTTTTGTAACCCTAATCTATTTGCTAATTCCTCAAAATCTGATCTTCCGTAATGTCCATATTGGGAATAATAGGGTGATCCCATCCACCCCTGATACAGGTCTAAAGCAGTATCAGATTCATCTACTGTATGAATTTGAGTACACATCAGATCATAAGCTGGTGTTAGCGTATATTCTCCCGAATCTAGCCGCATTAGGGAAAAATTCTTAAGGTGTGCATCGCCATTGGCAAATACGTAATTAAAAACTACGATGCTGAAAAAAACCTCCAACGCAGGTATGGCAGCAGACACATATTTTTTAATCAATTGTCCCATTTCTTCATAAGTACCATCATATTTGAAATGTTCTCCGTGAGATTCATTTGATTTGTTTAAGAGTTGTGCAAAATCCTCCTGCAGGAACTTACCTCCATTGGGCTTAAGATCAAATCGCTTGGTGATATATGCAGGAGTTCCATCAGGAAAATAGACTATTGCATTTTCTGCTGTGCGTATACCAAAGACCTGGGAAGCAATCTGCATGGTTAAGTGTTCGTTTTCTGGCACTGATTCCACCTGATTTAATATGTTTACCGGCGGAATTGGCTTTAAAATAAAATGCCCATCAGTATTGGTCATTGCTAATTCTTTATTCTGCAGAACCAGCGAATACTTTAGCTGAACTCCTGAAATAGAAAGCAGTTTTGTATGTTCTTTGTAGTTGTTAAGGTTGCCTGCTGCTGGTGCGGAAAATGACAGCACAGGCTGAACACGTAGTTTTTCAAACAGCTTCTTCCGGCACTTAAGACAGTAACCCAGTTCCTCTTTTTTATAACATCCCTTGCATTGCATTAGTCTTCTGCTTTAATGGTGATGGCGCCAATTGTGTCTCCTCGGGTAGTTTTTAGCAACCTTGTAAAAGCATCCTTTTGATCAATTTTTAGTGCGCTACACTGAATATCCTTATTGACCCCTTCAGAGAGCAGGCCGTGAAAAAATGGAAAGAGTTGGCTGGATTGATATTGCTGCTGGTTTTTGGGAAGCGTTAGGCTGATGGCTGGTTGTTCTTTGGCTTGATAATATGCATTGGTGTAAGTGAAAACATAGTCACCTATCAGGGTCTTTTCAAGATAACCGGCCAAGATCTCATTATTGTAAACTGCTCCTTTCATTCATTAACTTTTTTAATTTCAAACAGTATAGTAAGTCCTAGTAGATCAAGAATCTTGTTAAGCGTATTAAAAGAGGGGTTACCTATTCCTTTTTCAATCAAGTAAAGGGTCTTTACCGTGATGCCAGACATCTCTGCCAGATCTTGTTGATCAAGTCTGAGATCTATTCTTCGCTTGGCGATGATTTGTCCCATTTCAATAGCTTCCATTGGTAATATATTTCTGATTTTTGGTAAAATTAGGGAAAAAGGAGAAGTATTTATCCAATAATGGTAATTTATTACCATTATTGGATGAAAAAGAATTTTTCTGGTGATGAATTAGGGTAAAGTGAAAATAAATTACTGGAAATGGGGGGCGTATAGTAAAATATTTTTACTTGCCCCGGTACTCCAAGATTATTAAATTAGGACTATGAGAAGGGCAAAGCATCCGGTCCCATTTTATGTCACTTTGCGGATATATTTGTCAACCAATTTTTCCACTATTTTTAGTAAACGAAAATCGGAACTAAATAAAATAGGTAAAAAAAATATAACTGCCTGAATATCAACTATATAATTTTATTAAAAATAACAATTCCATTGTCCTTTGAATTTTAACTTAATTTACCTTTGTATTTACAAACACTAAACATTGTCAACTGTGGAAAAGAAGATAACTATATCAAACAATTCTAAGATTGTGGTCTTCTTTGAAGAATTAAATAAGAAGAAAGAGGATACTAGAAAGAAACTAGAACTTAAGCTAACTAAAGCTGGAATTATTAATAGCACTTCAAAGATTGCCCGCTAAGCACTACCAATTTAGGCCCCTAGAAGAAGAGGATGACGGCTTGGTTTCGTATGTATGTATTACATCAAACTCCGCTGTTTATACTGTCTATTTCAATGTAAAGGAGTACGATAGGCATCTAGACAAGTACCCAAACTTATTCAACAAGGGTGTTGCTTTTGGATTTTTCTGCAATTCCGCTCCTGTAAGACCTGGACTAGATCATCTAATTGGACCTACAATAGAAAGTATTCTATATGAATTCATTAAGAATAATGGAGATGAAACTGTTTTATTGTTCCATTGCGATTGTAGTGACGCTAGGCAAGCCTGCAGGGATAAGCTATTTACAAATTGGTATAATAAGTCTGACTTAAAGGAGGAATTCAAAAGAGATAGGTTTGAAGCGACTATTAGCGAAACAGATGTAACTCACTTTATGGGTTATATTACTCCAAAATCCAACCCGAACATAGATAATGTTCAACAAGAGGCTATTCTGGATTAGCTGCGCTGATCCCGGAACTAAGCGAAGGAAATTATTCCGGATTGGCTGCGCTGATCCCGGAACTAAGCGAAGGAAATTATTCCGGATTAGCTGCGCTGATCCCGGAACTAAGCGAAGGAAATTATTCCGGATTAGCTGCGCTGATCCCGGGGTGGGGGGCGGCAATAAGCGAATTGATTATTGACAATGATTCATTAAAAAAACCTTGGGCACTGTCGTGCCCGGTTTTTTTGTGCCCTTCGGCTCGCTTGGACCTGGGGGCCCAGACTCGCTCAGGGCACAAAAAAACCCCAACTTCGTTGAGGTTTTCTGATTGGCAATGGTTATTGTCAATTCGCTTGTTGCAGAGAGGAAGGGATTCGAACCCTCGAAACAGTTACCCGTTTACACACTTTCCAGGCGTGCTCCTTCAACCACTCGGACACCTCTCTGTAAAATTGGAGTGCAAAAATAGTAGTTTGAGCTCAGAGACCGAAGATTTTTTCGGCGTTGGAGGTGGTGATTTGGGCTATTTGGGCCCGGGGAAGCCTTTTTACTTCCGATAATTTGTCTAAGACCTGAATCAAGTAGCTGCTTTCATTTCTTTTGCCTCGGAACGGAACGGGGGGCAAATAAGGAGCATCGGTTTCTAAGACTAGCCATTCCAAAGGAATTTCTTCTAAGACTTCTGGAAGACCTGCTTTTTTATAAGTGAGTACCCCTCCTATTCCTAAATGAAACCCTAGGTCAATGATTTGACGGGCAGATTCTACACTTCCACTAAAACAATGAAAAATGCCTTTGAGGCCTTTTCGGGAAAAAGGTTTGACCCGATTAATGGTTTCTTGCATGGCATTGCGGGTATGAATCACAATGGGGCGGTTTAGATCTAAAGCCCACTGCATTTGAAGGTCAAAAGCCTCATATTGTTCTTTTTCAAATGTCTTATCCCAATAAAAATCAAGACCTATCTCTCCAATGGCAACAAAATCTCTTTTGTCTAACCAAGATCGCACATGCGCCAATTCTTCTTGCACATTTGCTTTAACATAACAAGGATGCAAACCCATCATGGCAATGCAGATTCCCGGAAATTTTGTTTCTAAAGCCATCATAGCCGCTGTTTCAGAGCTATCAATGGCTGGGAGGTAACACTTTGTAACACCCGCTTTGATAGCCCTATCCATCACAGCATCAATGTCTTGCGCAAATTCCTCTGCATACAAATGGGTATGGGTATCTATCAATTTCATGCTGCAAAAATGGGGGTTTCCATTCAAACTTTCTTCCTTCTAATTGATTGGTATATTGCTAATTTTTGAAGTTTTTTTTGCGCTCGGCAAAATAAAAAGGAATTGCTTGCCGTTTAATAGATGCAGTACACTTGTAAGCATTGCAAACAAGAACTGTTGCTGAAAAAGGTTAAAAACTTTTTCGCATTACCCCTAACCAGTAATAATAAAAAGATTAACCCTGGCCTTGCCAGCGTTATGACCAGTGTTTTCATAGGGTACGGATTAAAAACGGGCCGGGGTTTCTACCCTGGCCATTTTTTTGCCCATAAAGTACCTATCAGCCTCCATTTAATTTTTAGTGCATTAATTGCTAATTAGTAGGAATGGTCTCAAACCGATAGCCCAATTCAGCATAATGAGACAAGACTTTTGGAAGCGCCACAGACATTCTATCCCATGCCTTGGTGCTATCGTGGAACACAACAATGGATCCTGGGCCTGCGTGTTTGATCACGTTTTGAAAACAAGTCTCTCCAGAAATTTGGGTATCAAAGTCTCCACTCAATATATCCCACATGACAATTTTAGAAGAACCCCTATTTTGAAAACGAGTGGTTAAAAGGGCTTTTACTTTTGAAATGGCGGCGCGTTTAATGCGGCCATAGGGAGGTCTAAAAAGTGGTGATTGAATATGCGCTGCTGCGGCTGCTACTTCTTGCAAATAATCATCAACTGAATTTTCCCATCCATTCATATGGTGGTGGGTATGATTGCCCACTTGATGCCCTTCTTGAAGAATTTGTTCATAGATATCTGGATGCTTTACCACATTTTTTCCAATGCAAAAAAAACTGGCTTTGGCCTGATAAGCTTTTAATTGATTCAAAACAAAATGGGTAGCTGTTTCATGCGGCCCATCATCAAAAGTTAAGTATAAGACTTTCTCTTGTGCAGGCATTCGCCAAAGCAATTGCGGATAAATCCAAGGAATCCAAAATGGTGCTTTGATCAAATACATAGGATAAAGATACGTGGCCAGACTGATTACCAATCATAGGCGGTTAGGTGTACCATGCGGTTCCTATAATAAAAGGCCTTGCCATGTTTTTCTAGAAAATGCTTTTGCGATGGCTCCGATTCAATCAAGGGTTTAATAGCGGCTTCCATTTCTTCTTGTTTCATCACAGGCACAGCACCCTGTTGCAATGCTTGCGCGATGGCTGCTTGGAAAATATTATCTATGGAGAGCAGGGTAAAATTTTGATCAGAGAATAATTCGCACCCAATGATTTTATTACCCGTGACAGCAAGAAAGCCTGCAAAACTACTATCGGAATATTGGAGTCTTTCTTTAAAATAAGCCAAGTAAATTTTTGCGGAATCAGACAACACTTGTTGCTTGTCTATATAATTAAAACCTTCGGGTAGACCATGACCCACACCAAATTGTTTTTCAATGGCTTTCCAAATTTCAGCTTGTTTTCCCGTGGCCAACATGGTATTGCGCAAAGACAAATCGGCGGAGCCACCAAATTTAAAAGGCTTGGGTTTGCTATCCCACCTGCCCGGTTCTACACAGAAAACATTGAGGAATTCTTCTGTGCCTGGCGCCAAAATCTTGGTTTCGGCCACCATTCGGTCTTGTTTACCTCCAGCCAATAAGTCTCCCTCGTTAATGATAATGGCTTGCTTGGAGAGATTTTTTACGGTTAATACCCGAATATCCGCGTCATGATTGCTATAGAACTCTGCCACTTTAATTTTTCCGTGCTGGAGGGCATCTTTCAATGATAGCAAGGGTTTGGCGCCTTCTAACAAGTCTATTTGGGCCCTTCCCATTTGCTTAAACTTAAAAGGCACCAGTTGCAGTTTCTGAAAAGTCCAAGCACTGTCTACCTGTAGGAACAATTCCTTAGACGTGCATTGTGCATGCAGCAAAGGTATTTCCAAGAAAAGCAGGAACAGTGTGTTGACAAAACGCTTCATGGGCTGAAAGTAAGAATTTTCGGGCTCGAGCATCCATAACGGAATGCTTAAGTTTATCTTTGCAGTCTTATGAGCAGAAAAATTAGAGTTCGATTTGCCCCATCCCCCACGGGTGGTTTGCATTTGGGCGGTGTAAGAACCGTATTATTCAATTACTTGTTTGCCAAAAAACAGGCTGGTGATTTTATTGTCCGTATTGAAGACACAGACCAGACCAGATTTGTAGAAGGAGCCGAAGCTTATATATTTGACACCCTTGCATGGTGTGGCATTATTCCTGATGAGAGCCCTTTACATGGAGGCCCATTTGCCCCCTATAGACAAAGTGAAAGAAAAGCAGGATACAGACAATATGCAGAGCAATTGGTCAAAGACGGATACGCTTATTATGCATTTGATACGCCAGCAGATCTAGAAGCCATGCGTGTTGCATTCAAAACAGCAGAGAATCCATCGCCCCAATACAATCAACCCATTCGGGAAAAGATGCGCAACTCGCTCACCCTTTCTGAAACTGAAACAAAGGAATTATTGGCGCAAGGAACGCCTCACGTGATTAGGATTAAAATGCCTTTACATGAAACCATTTCTTTCACTGACATGATTCGCGGAGAAGTAAGTTTTAATACCTCACAAGTAGACGACAAGGTTTTATTAAAAGCCGATGGCATGCCTACCTATCATTTGGCCGTGGTGGTAGATGATTACCTCATGAAAATCTCTCACGCATTTCGTGGTGAAGAATGGCTACCCAGTGCACCGGTACATTTATTACTTTGGAAATGGTTGGGCTGGCAGGCCGATATGCCTGAGTGGGCGCATCTTCCCTTGATTTTAAAACCAGATGGCAATGGCAAACTCAGCAAACGCGATGGAGACCGTTTAGGCTTCCCTGTTTTTGCTTCTGACTGGACAGACCCTAAGACCAATGAAACCACCACCGGTTTTAAACAACATGGATTTTTACCCGAAGCATTTGTGAACTTACTAGCCATGTTGGGTTGGAACGATGGTACGGATCAAGAAATCTTTAGTATGGAAGCATTGATTCAAGCTTTTTCCATGGATCGAGTACACAAGGGCGGTGCCAAATTTGACTATGAAAAAGCCAAATGGTATAACCACGAGTGGATCAAAAAATCAACAGCAGCAGATTTAAAATCTTATGTATCTAAGATCTATACTGACAAAGCCATTGCGGTAACCAATGAAGCTTTACTACTCAAGATGATTGATGCAGTAAAAGACCGTTGTACCCTTTTGAATGATTTTGTGCAACAGGGTTCTTTCTTTTTTCAAATGCCTGAAAGCATTGATACTGCTGCCATTCAACCCAAATGGGATGATAAGAAAAATCAATTCTTTGTTGAACTCATCAGGGCTTATGAACTGAGTAGTGTTTGGGAAACACATGATTTAGAAAGAGAATTCAAAGAATTGGCTGCTGCACACCAATTAAAACCAGGAGAGCTGATGCTACCCCTACGTATCATGTTGGTGGGTGGGAAATTTGGACCCGGTGTATTTGATATTGCAGCTGCTATTGGAAAAACAGAAACGGTTAATAGAATCAAACTAGTAACAGGAATGCTGGAACAAGGTGCAAGAACCTAATTTCAAGTTCTAATTTTATTATTCAACGATTGCAAAATATAAGTTATGTCTAGACCCATTCGTGTACTGGTTGCCAAAGTTGGACTGGATGGCCACGACCGTGGCGCCAAAGTCATTGCCACTTCTCTAAGAGATGCCGGAATGGAAGTAATTTATACCGGACTTAGACAAACACCGGAAATGGTGGTGAATGCAGCTTTACAAGAAGACGTAGACGCTATTGGCGTAAGCATTTTGTCTGGTGCGCATAATACCATCTTCCCAAAAATTATTCAGTTAATGAAAGACAAGGGCATGAATGATGTATTACTTACTGGGGGTGGCATTATTCCGGAAGATGATATGGCGCAATTACAAGCCATGGGTGTGGGCAAGCTATTTGCACCTGGAGCTACTACCACAGAAATTGCAGATTACATTAAAGATTGGGTTGCTGCCAATAGAAATTTTTAACGCTTAATTGACGCCATGTATACTACTATTTTAACCAATTTAGAAAATGGAATTTTTCAAATCACCATTAATAGACCCGACAAATTAAATGCACTCAATGTAGCCGTTTTTGCGGATTTAAATGGGGCATTGGATGAGGTTTACAGCAATGCCGCTATACAATCTGTGCTCATTACAGGTGCTGGACCAAAAGCATTTGTGGCTGGCGCCGACATCTCTGAATTCAACAACTTAGACAAAGCAGGGATCATGCATTTGTCTAAAGCAGGACAAGATACTTTCTTTAGAATTGAAAATTCACCCAAACCCATTATTGCTTGTGTGAATGGTTTTGCACTAGGTGGGGGTTGTGAATTAGCCATGAGTTGCCATTTTAGAATTGCCGCAGAGAACGCCAAATTTGGCCAACCAGAAGTGAACCTGGGTTTAATTCCAGGCTATGGAGGCACACAACGTTTGGTGCAATTGATTGGCAAGGGAAGGGCCATGGAACTACTCATGACCGCCAATATGATAGACGCAGCAACTGCGCTACAATACGGCTTGGTAAACCATGTAGTTCCAGCAGATCAATTGATTGGCAAAGCCTTTGAAATCTTAAGCCTCATTCAAACAAAAGCACCCATTGCTGTAGCACAATGCATAGAAGCCGCCAACGCCGTTTTTGATGAAACCAAGAATGGTTATGCAGTAGAAGTTGCTGGCTTTGGAAAAAGCTTTGATACGGCGGATAGAATAGAAGGCACCACTGCGTTTTTAGAGAAACGCAAAGCTGTTTTTACAGGAAAATGATAGCGTTTAAATTCTGCGTTATACTACCTTTGCGGGGCAATTCTAACTTTAAAAAATCTTAACTATGTCATATCGTATAGAAAAGGACACCATGGGTGAGGTAAAAGTACCTTCCGATGTTTATTGGGGCGCACAAACCCAACGCAGTATTGAGAATTTTCAAATTGCCCAGGACATTAATAAAATGCCCAAGGAAATTATCAAAGCATTTGCCTACTTGAAAAAAGCAGCTGCTTTGACCAACTTTGATGCTGGCGTTTTGGCTAAAGAAAAAGCGGATTTGATTGGCCAGGTTTGTGATGAAATTTTAGAAGGCAAATTGGACAATCAGTTTCCACTAGTAGTTTGGCAAACAGGTTCTGGTACCCAAAGTAATATGAACGTAAATGAAGTAGTGGCGTACCGTGGACACGTAATTAAAGGTGGTTCTCTTACTGATAAAGACAAGTTCTTGCATCCAAATGATGACGTGAATAAATCACAGTCATCCAACGATACTTTTCCAACAGCCATGCACATTGCGGCATATAAAATTTTATTGGAAACAACTATCCCAGGCATTACAAAGCTGCGCGATACCCTAGCTCAAAAAAGCAAGGATTTTATGCACGTGGTTAAAATTGGTAGAACCCATTTTATGGACGCTACTCCACTTACTTTGGGTCAAGAAATTAGTGGGTATGTGTCTCAATTAAACCACGGACTAAAAGCCATTAACAATACCCTAGCGCATTTGAGTGAACTAGCCCTTGGCGGAACTGCCGTAGGTACTGGTATCAACACCCCTAAAGGTTATGATGTAAACGTAGCCAACCATATTGCTAACCTTACTGGTTTGCCATTTATTACCGCTGAAAATAAGTTTGAAGCCCTGGCTGCGCACGATGCAATTGTAGAGGCCCATGGCGCATTGAAAACAGTGGCAGTGAGCTTGATGAAGATTGCCAATGATATTCGTATGTTGTCTTCTGGTCCAAGAAGTGGTATTGGCGAATTACATATTCCTGACAACGAACCAGGTTCTTCTATCATGCCGGGAAAGGTTAACCCTACTCAGTGTGAGGCACTGACCATGATTGCCGCTCAGGTATTGGGCAACGATGTGGCCATTAATATTGGAGGAGCCACCGGACATTTTGAACTCAATGTGTTCAAACCTGTGATGATCTATAATTTTTTACACTCAGCGCGTTTAATTGGGGATGGTTGTGTGAGCTTTAATGATAAGTGTGCGGTAGGCCTAGCTCCTATTGAAGCCAATATTAAAAAGCACGTTGACAATAGCTTGATGTTGGTGACTTCTTTGAATACCAAGATTGGTTATTACAAAGCAGCTGAGATTGCTCAAACAGCACACAAGGAAGGAACCACCCTAAAAGAAATGGCTGTGAAACTGGGCTATGTTACCCCTGAAGAATTTGACCAATGGGTTGTTCCTTCGGAAATGGTGGGGGAAATTAAGTGAAGAGTGAAGAAGAAGAAAGTGAAGAATGAAGAGTGAAGAGTGAAGAGTGAAGAGTGAAGAAGAAGAAAGTGAAAAGATAAGAATGAAGAGTGAAAAGTGAAGAGTGGAAGAAGAAAATAATTCCGGTTGCCTGAGGTAGCCGGGATTATTATTTAACAGTAGTTAGTTTTTTAATGAGCGTGGTATCAGATGCTAATGTTATTACTTGGTAGCCGCCTGTATCAATAGTGGTTTTTGTTAGGATTTTTTTCAGGGTTTCAATATCTGCTGTAGCAATCTTGGTGCCGCTCAAAAAGAGTTCGCGTAATTCTGGCAAATCTTTCAAAGACATCAATGCAGTTCCATTGACTTTGGTTCCCACCAAATTCAAATACACCAACTGTTTCAAAGCACCAACAATTGGAATGGATTCCTGATCCAGATTGCTATAAGAAAGATCCAACTTTCTCAAATTAATTAAAGCACTCAGTCTTTTCCAATCCGCGCCAGCCATTTGCATCTTGGGCATTTTCAACCAAATCAACTGTTCTTTCAAAGCAAGTAATGCTTCAAATACAGTGGCATCTAAACTTGTTAGATTTACAAAATTGGCGGTTAAATAATTGCTACCCTTGGCTACTGGCAAAATAGTAACCCCCTTGCTTTGTAATAGATTCAAACTAGCTATTGGTGCTGCTGCCACTTCCTCTTTGGGTAGGTCTGAATTCAGTTTAATTGGCTCCTGTTCCAAAGACGCCAATGCTTGTTTTATGGCAGGGCTTTGTTCTAATTGCTTGATCTGTTTCTTAAAATCACCGCCTTTTGCAATCCACCATTCCAATAAAATTCTTTCTTTTTCAGTAACCTGTAGCTTGCCCTTTGGTGGCATGTGTTTTTCTTCAATGGGGTCCAGCAGTATACGATGGTATAATTCACTACCTAGTGCATTGCCTGGTTTTAAAACGGCACCATTCTTACCACCCTTTAAAACCCAGTCAGGGTTGTCTAAACGCAGGCCCCCTTTTTGTTTGCTGGCTGCATGGCAGGAATAACATTTTTCTTTTAGTATGGGTTCAATCACATCCGCATAAACTAGAGCTTCCTGTGCATTGGTCAAAGATTTTTTAATGGCCAGACTATCAGCGTTAGCACTTGTAAAAGCCTTGGTTAAATAGCCTTCTCCATGCGTGAGTGTTCCGCCCAAATGACCTGTAATACTTATTAAGGCTAATAAGGACCAAGCAATATATTTTAGGTTTTTGTTGTTCTGAGAAAATAGATATCCTGCAATAGAAGTAAATGCAGTTAGTATACCCATCCATTGGTGCAGGTTCAAAACGGTCTCATCATATTCACCTGCAGAACCCAACAAATAGCCCGTGATACAAGAAGCTATTGCGCAACCAGCGCCCAATAAATAACCCAATGGAATCACAGATTGTAATGCTGCCCATTTTTCTTTTGTACTCAACCATTGCAATAGTATCGTAAACAAAAGTATACCAATAGGCAAGTGTACCAAGAGCGGGTGAAACCTTCCAACAAAATCTGTAAAAGCAAATAAGAACATCTGAGCATTTTAAACTTGAGCTACTATTTAATTGAACCAATTATCCTTGATACCTTTTGCGCAATAGCTGCATCATGTGCACATTAATACCCCACTGGTCTGCCAATGCCTGTCTGGTATAGGGCAGGGTTGGCATATAATCTGGAGGACCAAATTCGGTGAGCATGGTTAAGTGTTTGGCACCGGATGCAATTTTTAATTCCACTACTTTATCCCACCAACCCAAATGTCTTTTTAAGGCATTCTCCCATTCAGGAGCACGCGGATCATTCACTTGCGGACCTTGTGGATGCCCTACTCGGGTGTGAATATGATCAACTCTTTTGAGCACCGCTTGTACGGTTTCTTCTTGGTCATACAACAAAGATTCATGCACATTACACCAGTGAGAAATATCAAGCGTTACGCGCATTTGCGGGTTTTTATCTAGATACTGTTTGGCCACATGCGCCGCAAATAAAATGCGAGATCGATGTGTTTCATGACAAATAGTAATCCCTGTTTTTTTTGCCAGAGAAATGGTATGCTCTATCATATCATTGTTGGAATCAACAGGAAAATAATCCTTACCTGAATGGCAATTAATATAGAGGGGTCTTTGTCTGTCTTGCTTGGCTGCTGCATTAATCATGGCTTTAAATGCATCTACGTGTTTACCAGGATCCGTTTCACCAACCCCGCACAATAGCCCCAATTCTAATTGGTGTTTTTTCAAAGCGTCAAATAGTTCATCCTGACCTAATTTGGTTCCAGGCCACCACATTTCAATCCCGTCATAACCGGCTTGCTTGGCTTTGGCGCAAAATTGATCCACACTTCCATCAAAGCCCCAATTGGTAGCCAAGATTTTGATAGAGAAATTGGCGGGTAAATGAAAAGCAGGCTGAGCAGCCATCAAGGATTCAAATGGCGTTGCCGCCACTGCTGCCATTGACCCTGCCATGCTCAAGAATTTTCTTCTGTTTAGGCTCATGTGTTGTTGTTTTAGGCTACTATTTCATTAATGACTCTTCCGTGTACATCGGTTAATCTAAATGGTCTTCCCTGAAAAGGATAAACCAATTTTTCATGATCAAAACCCAATTGATTCAAGATGGTGGCTTGAATATCATAAGCGTCTACCTTACCACTTATGGCACTATATCCAATCTCATCGGTCTCTCCAAAACTCACGCCTTTTTGAATGCCTCCACCCGCCATCCAAATGGTGAATGCTTCTGTATGGTGGTCTCTTCCTTTAAATGGCATTTTCTTTCCGTCTCTGTTTTCTTGCATGGGCGTTCTACCAAATTCTCCTCCCCATACTACCAAGGTTTCATCTAATAGGCCACGTTGTTTCAAATCTAATAAAAGGGCGGTTACGGGCTTGTCCGTGCTCCTACATTTATTCACAAAACCGTAGTCAATGGCTAGGTCTTCATCCGTTCCATGACTATCCCAACCCCAGTCAAATAACTGTACAAAACGTACGCCTTTCTCTACCAGTTTTCTGGCCAATAACACATTATTAGCAAAGCAAGATTTGCCTGGTTGTGTTCCGTACATGTCATGAATAGACTGTGGCTCATCATTGATATTCATCACATCTGGTACCGCTATTTGCATGCGATAAGCCATCTCGTATTGCGCAATCCTAGCAATGGTTTCAGGGTCTTTGAACTCTTCATAAGTTTGTCTATTGGCTTCATTAATAGCGTCAATAGAGGCTTTTCGTAAATCCCGATTCATCCCCGCAGGGTCTTTGATAAATAGAACGGGATCACCCTCACTCCTACACTGTACGCCTTGGTAAACCGATGGTAAAAATCCACTACCCCAAACACTTTTCCCAGCATCAGGAAACTTACCTCCAGAAGTGAGTACCACAAATCCAGGAAGGTTGCTATTTTCTGAACCCAATCCATAAGTGGCCCAGGCTCCAATACTAGGCCTGCCCAATCTAGCCGAACCCGTGTGCATTAAAAGTTGTGCAGGACCATGATTGAATTGGTCTGTTTGTACCGCTTTTAAAAAAGCCAATTCATCTGCAACAGTGGCTAAATGCGGTAAGTGGTCAGAGATCCAAGCACCGGATTGGCCCCTTTGTTTAAAATTGGCCTGAGGTCCCATCATCTTGGGTACACCTCTGATAAATGCAAACTTCTTTCCTTCTAATAAAGACTGCGGACAATCCTGTCCATCCAATTTTTGCAAGTCTGGTTTATAGTCAAATAATTCTAATTGAGAAGGGGCGCCAGCCATGTGCAGATAGATCACTGATTTTGCCTTTGGAGCAAAATGGGGCGCTTGCGCCATGAGTGGATTGGTATT